>CAVZPC010000009.1:0-75694 GCA_963777005.1 uncultured Acidobacteriaceae bacterium
CTATTGGAAGACGCGGGGGCTCGCCATCGTTCTAACGTTTTCGGTCGGATGTCTGCTCGTCGTTGCCCTCGGTTTGCTGCTTGTCGGCCCTAGCCTAAGCGCGAGGTTGACCGGAGTATTCGGGTTGGGCACTCTCTGGCCGTATGTTCGATGGATGGTCGCGATTGCCTGTACGGTTCTGGCGGTTGAGCTTCTCTACTTCGTTGCGCCGAACGTAAAGCAAAGATTTGAGAGCACGTTGCCCGGAGCGTTAATCGCTGTAGGCGGCTGGATCGGATTATCCTACCTGCTCGGAATCTATTTTCAGGATTTTTCCGCGTACAGCAAGGGTTACGGCAGCCTGGGAGTGGCGCTCGCATTTAGCATCTGGCTCTACTGGACCGGCTTCGTAGTCTTGATCGGTGCGCAATTCAATGCTGAGCTGCTGCAGGAACCTAGGGGGAGACCCGTGTCTGAAGCAAAACAAAGTGCGCCTCCCAACTTGGCCGCGTAAGAGGAGGAAGTATGGCAGACCTAGAGTGGACAGTGAAAGAACTGATAGAAGCCCTGGAAAAGTTCCCGCCAGATGCGAAGATCTATTATGAGATGGGACCAAACGGCCCAGGAACAATCGGGAAAGCACAATACGTCAAAGCTTGGGGCGAATCCGGCGAGATGGGAGTGCTCTTGGATCGATAGATTCGTCCTAATGAGATGGACGCAGCGTTGTCAGCAAATTCAGGAAGCCTTGAAAAGCGGCTGATGAACCGGTCCGAGAATCGCTTCAATGGATTCCTCTAACTCCTGAATGCTCGGAAAATCCCTCGAGGATGGGTCATCTTTGGAATTACTGCGCAGATCCGAGAATAGCGCATGGATATCGGGAGCGCGCTTCTCAAGTGATTCGGACAAAGCTTTGTTATCGCGAGAGAGTTCGTAGAGCCGATTCCGCAGGCTGCCCGTTATCTTGGTTAAACTGAGGAGCAAAGAAACGAGCTTCCGCTGATCCGCTTCGAGCGATGCGATTTGGCTCTTGTCGTTTTTAAGGTTCTGCCCAGATTCGTTAGCTAAATCTATCAATTGGTCTTTACTCATTTTTTCTACGTCCATAGAATTGCACCATCCTTTGGATAGAAATTGGTGACCGGGTCAAAGAGCTAGCGCTACGGTTGGCACGTTTGACATGGGCCTCAACACAGATCTCAGCCCCTGTCACCGCCTCATCAGCTAGCAATCCTTTCGCTGGACTTTCGTCTCCACGGCCTCGGTGGCGGAAAGTTTCCGGTCGCGGTGTGCATCGGTGCGCGGAGCGCCCGTATGCAGTTCACAAACTTCCCCGATCGCTGCGCCACAAGTAGTACAAGGCACGGATAATATCTGTTCGGAAGTGAGTTCTTTGGTCTTCACCGCCAATATGATGCAACTTCCGCAGCCGGGAGAATGCCCAATATTGCTCATTCTCGAGATCATTTAGGCCAAAGGCGGGCTTCGTTTTGGTGCCGCCAGACTTTTATCCTAATTGTGAGCAAAATAGCACATCTTCCGTAATTGCCGTTCTGGGATAATTGCTTGTAGGTGTACCTACTCCGGAAGAAGAGCCTTGGCGGCACGAGCCACATTGCCGAAGAACGATCGCGATTTCGATCCGAAGAAGTTCCTTGCCACCATCGGCGAGGGTAGGAAAGTTGTGGTTGTTCCCAAGAAACAAGCCATCTTCACGCAGGGAGAAGCGGCGGACGCCGTCTTCTACATCCATAAGGGCAAGGTTCGGCTCACGGTTGTCTCAAAGATAGGCAGGGAAGCCACGCTGGGCATATTGAACGAGGGGGAGTTTTTCGGAGAAGGCTCCCTGGCTGGACAGTCTTTACGAATGGGGTCTGCAACTGCTATAACGGACTGCGAACTTCTGCACATTGATAAAAAGGCGATGATGCTTGCGCTCCATCGGGAACAGACTCTGTCTGACCTATTCGTAGCCTACCTGCTGGCACGAAACATCCGATATGAAGAGGACTTGGTCGATCAACTCTTCAACTCCAGCGAAAAGAGGCTCGCGCGCCTGCTTCTGCTGCTTGCGCACTTCGGCAAGGAGGGGGCGCCGGAGACTGTAATCCCCAAGATTAGCCAGGAGACCCTGGCGGAGATGATAGGGACCACCCGGTCGCGGGTCAGTTTTTTCATGAACCGGTTCAGAAAGTTAGGCTTCCTTGACTACGGCGAGAGCGGTCTGCAAGTTCATAGTTCGCTTCTGAACATCGTTCTCCACGATTAGCGTCCTGCCTGCGAACTCATTTCAGTCCCAGCTCACCATTGTACTGTTGTGTAATCCCGTAGCACTCACAGGCGGAGTCTTCGAGTTTCTTGCGATTCACGATCTTCACTGCGCCACGGGTGTACTTGATGAGTTTCTTTTTCTGCAAAACACCAGCCGCCATGCTCACGCTGGGCCTGTCCGTCCCTAGCATCGTTGCGAGAAAATCATGGGTGATGGGCAGCGACTCTGAATCCACTCTGTCCTGAGTCATTAGCAACCACCGTGCAAGGCGCTGCTTAATATCGTGCAACCGATTGCACCCGGCCGTTTGTGCAACCTGCATTCCCTGAACTACTGCATAGCGACTCAACATCAATTGCAGGTGTGGAGTGGATTGCCAAAGTGTCTTGCAAAGCGGCGACCTCTACCCGAAACCCATCGCCCGTGATCTGCACCACCGCTTGAAGAGGGCTCCTGCTCAGGCCTACAGCCGCCGGAGTTCCCGTAAAGCCCTCATTGCCAACGATGCCGGCCTCGGCGGTCTTTCCATTTTTCATTACGACTACAAGAGAAATCAAACCTCGATTCGGAAAATACGCAAATTCGAGCTTTCCGCCCCCCTCGTGCAGGATTAAATGGTTCGGCAAGCTGACGTATTCGAGATGAGGACGCAGTGAGCCGTAGTCGCTTTCTGAAATCGACAGAAGTATCAGGTTGCTGACTGGTTTCCCTTCGGTATTCGTCCGCTCGCCAGACTGAACGACTTGGAGGGGTTTACTTTCCACAAAACATCCTTTCTAAGCGGCTAGATCAAGCCGAAAAGTCTCGCAGATGCGGAGACGAACTCGCCTACTATGCTGTGCGAACAGGGCGGAATTCTCGGACCTATGAAAAGCTACGCTGGATGCGACCCTAATACTGAGCAATACTGACCCCCTCCAAAACGCACGAAACCTGAACTACTCAATCGATTCCGCTCCAAATCAGCCCCAAGTCGGGCTTGCCCACGATGGGAGATTGTTCCGGTATGTAGGATGCCCGACAGACTATCCAAATCAGCGCCTGTAAGATGCGCTGCCATGAGCCGGAAGCTGGTATGGATTGAGCAACAGTGTTTTCGAGGTTTTGGCTGCTCCGAATGTGGCTGGCGGTTCAAACCTTCGGGAACGGCAACCGGCGGAACCTTCGATGAAATGATGCGCAACTTCGAGTCGCAGCGCGACAAAGAGTTTACGTCGCATTTTTGCGGCGATCACCCAAGAACCGAGAGTACTAAACTCTGAATAATTCAAACCAGCCCAATTGCCACAGATTCGGATGGGGCTTTTCCGCAGGACAAATAGCTAAACCCGATTCCACCAAAGCACCGAGGAGAGACCGCGAGCTGCGCTACGCCCGAAACAACCCGCAATCTGAAGAGCAAAGCCTCCAGACGGCGATACGCAAATCAGGCATTTGCTGCAGCTGGTCCGGAGAACGGTCCCATTCTTGTCGCGACCAGGACTTCCAACAGAGTTGCTGTGTTACGAACGCTTCCCGAGATGGCAGCGAGTGCGTCTGAGACGATGGGATGTTGATCCGCCAGCGAGTCAAGACGGTCACTCACTTCATAGAGTTGTTTAGCTTCGTGCAGTATCGCACTTGGAGGCATGTTGCACCAGGCTTTCCCAAAGCCTAAGGAGAGAGAACTTCAGATGGGCTGACTTAGTTCAGGGACCTGAAAGAGGAGAAGGTGATAACCACCTCAACTTCATCATAGCACGTGGCGAGTCCCATAATATTGGCGGTCCCTCCCCCTCTAGTTCTATTTCGAGGGATCTTTCTGGCGCGTCGCCTTCACCCCTGACAGAATCCCCACGCCTGAGCAAGGCGACGAGCAACTTAGTCGTTTTCATAATTTTCCTTTAGATCGGAGCTAGGTGAAGTCCGAGAGAACCCTAGAGTCACTCATTTGCTTTGGCAGTGCTGTGCAGTATCGCTCACTTTAATGGGAAACGTTCTGCGGCAGCGAACTCTGGATGACCTCTATTCTCCGCACTGCTGCGACATTATCCGTTCGCCCCCGCACTCTTCACTCGCAAGGCGGTCAATTGTGCTCAGTATTCCGAAGCCGGAAGTCTGATACTGATCACTCCACCGGGTTTCACGATAAAGCAAATGTGGTGAACAAACTTGGTTTTAGAGGAGATTTCGATGAACTTCAATCTGATGGATCCGAGGGTCATTGCTCTCGCCGTTGCCGTAATTGTGATCGTCGCAGTGGGTGCCTGGTTGTACGTGCGAAAACGCAGGGGAACGACGGCGGACTTGCGGCAGAAGTTTGGCCCCGAGTACGACCGTGCGGTGTTGGTGCACGGGTCAAAAGCAGAAGCGAAATTAGCCGATCGCGAGAAGCGAGTTGAAAAGCTCAACATCCGCGATCTTGATGCGATGGAACATGAGCGCTATTCAAAGCAGTGGCAGGCCGTGCAGTCCCGCTTTGTCGATTCCCCGAAGGGTGCCATCGCGGAAGCGGACGACTTGGTGTCTTCTGTAATGAAGGTTCGGGGCTATCCCGTAGCCGATTTCGATCAACGTGCCGCTGATATTTCTGTCGACCATCCTCGTGTCGTGGAAAACTACCGGTCGGCCCACGAGATTGCGCTCCGCGCTGGAAAAGAAGGAGCAACCACCGAAGATCTCAGAACAGCGATGATTCACTATCGCTCTCTGTTTGAGGAACTGGTGCAGGTGCCAACGGTTGCAGAAACAAAACAAGTCGCGTAGCGGTTGATCTGAAGAAAGGAAAAAATGATGAAACCAAGTACCCAAGACCGGACCGAGGGCAAACTCCACGAAGTAAAAGGGGCGATCAAAGAGGAGGTTGGAAAGTCGACGAACGACCCCGACCTGGAAGTGGCAGGGAATGCGGAAAAGAAAGCCGGCAAAGTTCAAAACTGGATCGGTCGTGCCGAAAAAGCCGTCGGCGCATAAATAAGTACCCTGGCTTCGGTCAAACGGACGACGGCACAAACCGTGCTGGAGTGGAGGCTGATCACAATGCGAACTTGCTCCGAGAGCTGCGCAAAGATTAGGGATTTCGGTTTCAAAGCGTTTATCCACATAAAAATGTATGGCGAGCGCTTTGAGATTGTTTCCGATCCCTTTGATGAAGGGGATTGCATAGCAGTCCGCGCGACAAGCGGAAACGATCCAGTGGTCCGCACGCTGCGGCTTCCGATAGCAATTCTCGTAGGGCGAGCAGATCGATTCCTAAAGCAGCCAGGCTTGATCGGCGAATCACCTCATAGTCTGGTTGCGTTGCCGCACACCCCTATTGCCATCGGTGCGGTAACGACACCGGTAGTGGCGACCACAATCATTTAATAATCACAGAAAAGGAGAACCACGATGACGACCACTGAACAGACTAAATGTGCACACCTTCCATGCCGGTGCTTAGCGCAACCTGGCGATCAATACTGCGGTCAAGCCTGTAAGGAAGCGGGATCCGGCGAAGTCGAGATTGCCTGCCAGTGCGACCACGGGGCTTGTCCACTGACCGCCTAAGAACAGAGGCTCCGCATTGGAATTCCCAGGGAGGATCTAGAAATGAAATCGCGCCGAAAAATGATCTTGCTGCTGGCCCTGCCAGCAATGTCGTTGCTCGCAGGGGCGCAAGCACTGGTCAATGCAGGAGATTCCTCTGGGATCGTTGTAAACCCAACCACGACCCCACCCGATCTGATCTACACGCGTCCGACGCAGAAGACGAAGTTCCGCAACTACGCTTTCGACACGTTCGGCCCGTATCCCATCGCGGGTGCGGCGCTCGCGGCTGGCATTGATCAAGCGTACAACACTCCTCCTGAGTGGAAGCAGGCGCCGAGGGGTATGGCAAGCGATTTGGCTCCGACCTCGGCATCGCGGCGGTCAGCACAACGACGCGCTATGCGCTGGCGGAAGCGTTCAAGGAAGACACGTTGTACTACCGCTGTGAGTGCAAAGGCGTATTTCCGCGGCTGCGCCATGCCGTGATTTCGACCTTACGGCGCGCCGTGGCGAAGATGGCCATCGTGTTTTTTCCTTTCCTGCCCTCGTCGCGCCGTATGCCGGCTCGATGACGCCGTGTACGCCTGGTATCCCGGCCGCTACGGCGCCAAGGACGCGCTCCGGATGGGCAACTACAGCCTGCTGGGATATGTGGGCGGAAACATCGCCTTGGAGTTCCTCTACAGCGGGCCTCACTCTCTTGCTTCATCGCATGCATCTGAACAATGGGCACGGAGCACCAGATCCGAGTCCAACCTGAGTCAAACCAGTGATCGACGCGAATTCAACGGCGTCGGAGACCTTCGCTCTCCCAGTACGGGGCATCGGGCCTTATCTCCGTTCCCCGCGTTGAATTCCTCCAAGAGCCTGATCAGCGAGTTTCTCGAGTGGTTCGGCGATCTGGGCATCTTTTTCTGGCAGGTTGTGCGGGCGGCGGTCACGCCGCCATTTGAATTCCGCGAACTGTTTCGACAACTCGACGAGATCGGGTCAAAGTCCCTGCCTCTGGTCGCTTTGGCCGGCGCCGCCACCGGGGTTGTGCTCTCTTTGGAAGCCCGTTACAGCCTGACTCGATTCGGGGCCAAATCGCTGCTTCCCGCCGCCATCGTGTTCTCCGTTATTCACGAGACCGGTCCGATCATCACCGGCCTGGTGGTGAGTGGCCGAGTGGGCGCGGGCATTGGCGCGGAGTTGGCGTCGATGAAAGTGACCGAGCAGATCGATGCCATCGAGGCATCCGCGGTAAATCCTTATAGGCTGCTGGCGGCGACCCGCATTCTGGCTTGCATCCTGATGCTGCCTCTGCTGACTCTCGCTGCCGATTTTTGCGGCTTGGTCATGGGCTGGGTTGCGCAGGCCCTGGTTGAGCCGCTCTCGTTCCACCAGTTCATCAATAGCCGGCTTCAAGGGCGCCAGATTTCAACGATTTCCTGCCACCCACGTTTAAGACCGCAGTGTTTGGCCTGATCATCGGGCTGATTGCTTGTTTTCAGGGAATGCGCACACAGGGAGGCGCTGCGGGCGTGGGCCGGGCGGCGACAAGTTCGGTGGTCTTGTCCTCGTTGTTCGTGATCCTGGCCGATGTCGTGCTGGTGAAACTCATCATCATATTTTTCCCGTAAGCTTGATGACATCGATAAGAAGCTCGCGAAACAAATATGGCACACCATCGATCAAGTTGCGATGAAGCGAGAAGAAGCCGAGAAAGACGGCAGCGCGCCGGTTGTCGCCGTCGAGGACTTGCACAAGTCCTTCGGAAGTCAAAAGGTTTTGAACGGGATCAGCCTGACCGTGAGCCGCGGCGAGACCCTGGCGGTGCTGGGGCGCAGTGGTACCGGCAAGAGCGTATTGCTGAGGCTCATCATCGGCCTGGAGAAGCCTGACTCGGGATCGGTTCGCATCCACGGTCAAGACATCGACAGGCCTGGCTCTCGACCAGCTCGGCGAGATCAGGAAGAAGATGGGATTCTCTGTTTCAGCATGCCGCGCTTTACGATTCGCTGACCGTCGAGCAGAACGTGGCGTTTCCGCTGCAACACCACTGGAAGGAGATGTCGAAATCTGAGCAGCACGACCGGGTCAAGGCAGTTACTGGCGGAAGTGGGCATGGAAGGCGATCTTGAAAAGATGCCTTCGGATATCTCCGGCGGCATGCAGAAACGAGTTGGGCTGGCGCGTGCGCTGGCTTTGGAGCCGGACATTCTGCTGCTCGACGAGCCCACCGCTGGTCTCGATCCCATCAGCTCCGCGGAGATTGACGATTTGGTTCTCAAACTCCAGGAGGAACATCACATGGCATCCATCGTGGTGACTCACGATCTGCACAGCGCGAAGACGATTGCGGACCGTCTGGCTCTGCTTAATGAGGGAAGATGTGGTGATCGAGGGCAGCTTTGAAGAACTTCAAGAAAGTGACATCGAGTTTGTCAGGGAATTTCTAAAGCATTCGTAGGAGGAGCATATGTCGAGAGCGGCGCGCTTGGGAGCTTTCATCGTTGCGACACTGGCAATTCTGGTGCTCGGTATCTTCATCATCGGAGAGCAAGCAGTATCTTTTCAGCTCCACGTACCAATTGAAAGCGCAATTCGACAATGTGGTGGGCCTGGATGCTGGAGGCGATGTGCGGGTGGGCGGAGTTCACAGCGGAACTGTGCGCAACATCGTGTTGCCTCACAAGCCGGGCGAAAAGGTCACGGTCATCATGGATCTCGGCAAGTCGACGCACGAGATCATCAAGCAAGACTCCGTGGCCTCGATCGAAACCGAGGGATTGTTGGGCAACCAGTATCTGGCGATCTCGTTTGGATCTGCTGGCAGCCCAACGTGCGGGATGGCGATACCATTGCCAGCCAGCCGCCGCTCGAAATGGCAGACCTGCTCAAGAAGACGAGCGGCATTCTGGATAGCAGCCAGCAAGCCATCCAGAACGCCACTCGGGCGACGGCGAATCTAGACTCGATCAGCGCCAAGATCGATAGCGGTCAGGGAACGGTAGGAGCGCTGGTCAATGACAAAGCAGCTCTATACCAACCTCGAACAGACGACAGCGCCATGCGCGACACGATGGTCCAGGCGCAAGCGGGGGTCACCGACTTCCAGGAGAATATGGAAGCCCTGAAGCACAACTTCTTCTTGCGCGGGTATTTCAAGAACCGCGGCTACGAAGATTCCGCCGAACTGGCACAAGAATGAGATCGAACGGCTGCCGCAAGGCCCGCCGATGAAGGAGTTTACCTACTCAGCGAAACAGCTCTTCGATAAGCAGGATTCGGCCAAGCTGAAGAACCAGAAATCTCTAAACGCTGGCGGCGAGTTCCTGGCCAATAACCAGTTCGGGTTTGCGGTGGTCGTGGCGTCCGCCGGCATGGAAGGCGATACCCAGAAGGACCTGGTGCTAACGGAAGCCCGGGCCATGGTTGTGCGCGAGTATCTGGTCGAGAACTTCGGATTCGACGATAGCCAGCTCAAGAACTCTGGGAATGGGCAAGCAGGCGGACACGAATTCGGATACCGGCTGGGGTACGGTGCAGATTCTCATCTATCCGGCCGGAACCGAAATTCCGCCTGACAAGCAACCGCAGGCTGGTGCCTTATCCAAAACACGCTCCGTCCAACCGGTTGTAATAGTCAAAGCGCAGTCATGGGTTAGCGGCAAAACATCGACCATTCGGACCCTCACGACGCGCAAATGAGAAACTACTGGGCACGTTTTTCAGGCCGGACTCAAACGAGCCCGGCCTTTTTTCGCACACGATCGATCTGCTGGAAAACATGCTCGACCGCTCGACCTGAGCTTTTTTGATCAGACTTCGACATCTCTGCGATGAGAGTCTCAAGGAGAACTAATTGCGAGCGAGACGGAGTCGTGATTACCTCTCGTTCGGAAAACCTGCCTGTTCATCCACGTAGCTCGCAGCAGCAGAGCAGCACCGGGAAAACGAGGGATGATGGGCCAAAGGAATCACAATGAATATCCGCTTCATTCGTAGGTTACTGTTCGTGCTCGTAGTGCTGTGCATTTCGGCAGCATCGTTTGCGCAAATTGGCGTGGCCATTACGATCGGCCCGCCCCCGCTGCCTGTCTATGAGCAGCCGCTTTGTCCTGGGGACGGTTATCTCTGGACACCTGGCTACTGGGCCTACGATTACGATGTCAGCGATTACTACTGGGTGCCGGGCACATGGGTGATGTCGCCGGAAGTGGGTTTCCTGTGGACTCCAGCCTATTGGGGTTGGGGCGGCGACGGATTTGTTTTCTATGACGGCTACTGGGGTCCGCACGTAGGCTTCTACGGCGGGATCAATTACGGCTTCGGCTATTTCGGTGTGGGTTTTGAAGGCGGGCGTTGGGACGGCGGACACTTCTTCTACAACCGTTCCGTGAGCAACGTGGACATCACCAACATTCACAATGTTTACAACACCACCGTGAGGATCAACAACGAAAGCCGCGTCAGTTACAACGGCGGCAATGGTGGAATCAACGCGCGTCCGAGACCTGAGGAGGAGTCCGCGGCGCGTGACAGACACATTCCGCCGGTCGCGGTTCAAACTCAGCATGCGCAGGCAGCCCGAGCGAACCCGCAGCAACGGGCTGCGGCGAACATGGGCAAGCCAGGAGTTGCCGCGACACCCCGGCCCGGAGATTTTAATGACCGTGGCGCCGTACCGGCCAAAGAGGCAGGCGGATCTTATACCCCAGCCAATCGCGGAGGAAATCAGGGACGTTCAGAGAACAACGCTGTTCGACCCAGCACGGCTGTTCATCCTCACGACCTCGCGCCCTTGGCACGGAGCACTCCAAACACGGGCAATCCGAAGCTGGACAGGAAGTATCAGCAGCAGCAGGAAAAGCAAGTTGCGAAGCAGCAACAGGAACGAGACAAACTCCAGCAGAAGCAGGACCAGGAGCACGTGAAGCTGGATAAACAGAAAGCGAATGACGCGCAAAAGCAGCAGGTAGAGCAGAAGCACCAGCAACAGACGCAGCAATTGCAGCAAAAACACCAACAGCAGACTCAGCAGTTGCAGCAGAGAATGCAGCCGGCGAACCGGGAGCCGGAAAAGAGGTAAGATCGTTCTCGAACGAGGAGCGGTTGCAGTAAGGGCAGTGTATGCGCCCCGGATTCTGTGCAAATCACGGGGGCTGATATTAGAGCGTTGCGAACGCTCAAATGCGCCCGAGAACTAATAGAATGACGACCACGAAAAGGATCAGCCCGGCACCGCCGATAGGGTAATAGCCCCAATCTCGACTGTGCGACCATCGTGGAAGCGCTCCGAGAAGTGCCAAAATCAGAATCACGATCAGTATGGTTCCAAGCATGTTTTTCTCCTTTTCCCTTGCGATGAGGGGAAAAGCGCGGGCCCACGGCCCGTGCCATTTCGTTAACCGTGGATGGCGCTACAGCGTGACATTGAGCATGAGGTTCACACCCGGATAGCTCGCATTGCACAGATAGTACACGCCGTTGATTTCGACCACGTAAACGTCCTGCGTGTAGAGCCAGTTGCTCGGCCACGCACCACCGAATCCGAACCAATAGCCGCCATACTGGAAGCGTCCACTGCTGTACTCACCCTGACTCACGCGAAACGTGTGCCCGCGTCCGAAGTTGGCCTTGTAGCGGTCGGCGGGAATGCGCCCACCGCTGGCGTGCTGTTCGTTCTGTCCGGCCTTGCCCTGCTGCGCGTTTTTCTCTTCCGGCCTGTTGTTCTTCTCTTCCTGCGCATTCTTCTCTTCTGGCTTGGCGTTCTTCTCTTGCTGCGCGCTTTTCTCTTCTGGCTTGGCGGATTTTTCCGGTTTTGCCTTGTTCTCTTTTTCCTGCGCAGGCTTGTCTTTGTTTTCTCCCTGCTGGTCGTGCTGCTCTTGTTGTGCGTACGCCGGAATACCGATTCCGAGGGACAAAGAGAGAACTGCTGTGCTGATAGCTCCAACGAGTTTCA
Source organism: uncultured Acidobacteriaceae bacterium (assembly GCA_963777005.1). GTDB lineage: Bacteria > Acidobacteriota > Terriglobia > Terriglobales > Acidobacteriaceae > Sulfotelmatobacter. The sequence continues at coordinate 11,712 of CAVZPC010000009.1, forward strand.
TAAGTGTTGCCTCCATTATCGAATCGCCGTTGTTCTTGCCTTACTGCAAGCTTCCTGTGGTTGCATTGACCGGGCTACCGATGGCGTCACCCGAGACGAGAAGTTCCACTCTGCGGTTTTGCTGCCGTCCGGCCGAGTTGTCGTTGGAGGCTACTGGCAACGTGTTGCCGAAACCTCTGGCCGAAACCGAATTCGTGGCCACGCCCTGCTGAACCAGGTAATCGCGTACTGATCCGGCACGATTCTCCGATAGCGTTTGGTTCATGGCATCGCCGCCAACGTTATCCGTGTATCCGCCGACCTCAATATTGAGTCCTGGATAGGCGAGCAGAATGCCGGCCACCTTTGCCAGTTTCTCGCGTGCTCCCGGCTTCAACGAATACTTTCCGGTGTCAAACAAAACATCGGACATGCTGACGATGAGTCCGCGCGCGCTGTCGCGAGTCTGAAGAATCGAATTCAGCTGCTCGGATAACTTTGCTCGCATGGCTGCCTTGTCTGTTTCCGCCTGTTGCGCGTTCAACTGTGCCTGCTGCGCCGCCAAGCGGGATTGTTCGGCATCCGCCTGCGCCGCGGAGAGTGCGGTTGCGGAGGCCGCTCGACTATCTGCCATATCGGATTGAGCCTTCGCGGTTGCAGCTTGTGCATCTGATGTGTCTCTGCGGGCTCTGGCGGCATCGGCGTCAGCTTGCTCCTTCTGTCGGCGAGCATCCTCCGCTTGCTGCTGCGACTGCGCCTGAGCGTCGGCTGAATCCTGGCGTTCATTGGCCAGTCGGACGTCGTCCATTTTCTTGACGGCGATCGCGCGCGCATCTTCTGCGGTTTGCACTGCTTCGCGGGATACTGCTATCAACGGCTTCTTGTCGATGTGCTTGTCTGTAGCATAGCCATCGGCACTGTTCATCAGCTTGACGGCGTGCTGATAGCTGTCACTGGCATACTGCTCGGCTCCCTCGGATTGAGCGATGCGCACTGCATTCCGCGCCTCAAAAAATTCGAGCGGCAACTTGGCATTCAAGATGACGGGATCAAACTTGTAGCCGGTGGGGATGTAACCACCGCGCTCCATCAACTCATATTTTGCGTTTACCGCTTCTGTAGTTCCCTTGGTCTCCTCGCGAACCACGTTCTCGAGCACTACGGCATTGCTGGGCTGACGCACGGCGTAGTAAGGTTCGGCGGTGACAACCAGAGCGAAGGCCTGAAGGTCCGTGGTCACGCGAAGCTTGCTGCGGTGATTGTCGCCGACTAGCACTTCTCCCAGGTTCACGGCCCGGCCTTCGGGCGATATCGCCCACAACACATAGGTCAAGTATTCATTGCCGAACGTCGTCGGCTTCTGCAGATTTCCAAACTCGGCATCGATCTCAATCGATCCCCGCTTGCTGTTTACCTCAGCTACGCCATTTGCCGCAGGCATCAAGTCGGTACCCGCGAAATCCAGCTTCGAAGACCCGCTGCGATGCTCGTAGTTGACCGCTTGTACGCTGCGGCTGATCACGATAACTCGGAACGTAGGCGTCGGGCTCATGGGCTCGACGGCCAGGGTTACTTGAGAATTGGTCTGAGCTACTGCGGGCAAACTCAGGGCGATTGCGGCGGCGAACAACAATTTTGTCTTCACACTATCTCCTTAGGGCAGAATGCTGCCGTGATGCTTCATCTCTCTAGAGTGTTGCGTTTCGTGAACTGGCCTTCTTCTATGTGGCTTGCGCCTCATCCTTTGCCGACGTGAATATTGGTAAGGTTGTGAAACAGTCCAAAAACATTCAGCAGCCACAAAACCACGGCAATGACCACAACGCCGTTCAAGATGGACTTGATGGATGACTGCATGGGGATGAAGCGATTCACCAGCCATAGCAGAACACCCACTACGATCAGAACTTCCAGAAGTTGAATTAAAGGCATGATGTGTTGCCTTCCTTTTTATCTTGCGGGCTAACGCCTCCTCATCCGCCTGGAGGGGTTGCCCGATTTCGATTTTCGAGAACTCTTAGGGTCGAATCGTGTTTCGCCGCAAGGTTTGGCGGCATGCACACGGATGAAGAATGCTGATTGGCCCGACCGCGGCCTACGAATGAGAGCTGCGAATCAGAGCTCGCCGCTCCTACACACAGTCAGTAGAAGAATGACAGGTGCGGCGTTGTGCGTCTGAGCAAGATAGCTCACAAGTGAAAATCACGGTTCAGATGCGGCCGGCAGCCAAAGATGAACTGAAAAACCGCCAGCAGTTTCACAAATCCTGCGCTCGCTGGCGACGCTCGCAACTTCCGTTGGCGTCCAGCCAATCCAGCAGAGAGTGAACGCTGGCCCGAGCGAGGGCAATTGCGCAGTCTGCGGCTCCGTAATAAATATTGAGTGTGTCGCCATCGGCATCCAAGGTGTATCCACAGGGAAACACGACATCGTCAACGTCGCCGTGGCGCTCGTAATCGCGCCTCTGGCCCGAAGATCCACGAGTCTCCGCGAAGCAGGCATTTCTCTGGATTTTCGAGAGCGAAGAGGGCCAAGCCCAATCGATACAGGCAGCCGGAAGGCGTGTGCCGCACTCCGTGGTAGAAGACGAGCCATCCTCTGGAGGTCTCGATGGGCGGCGGCGACAAACCAATCTTGTTTGCATCCCACCAGGCGCCGCGGCGCGCTTCCAACATGAGCCGGTGCCTGCCCCAATAGCGCAGGTCGGGAGAGTAGGAAATCCACATGTGCGATCCGAGGGTCGTCATGGGGCGATGAATCAGCGCCCAGCATCCGTCGATTCTCCGAGGCAGAAGGGCGGAGTCTTTGTCATCGGGTGGCATGATTACGCCGAATCTCTCGAAAGTGCGAAAATCTTTGGTCAGAGCCAGCGACACGCCGGGACCGCCGCGCGAATAAGAGGTGTAAGTGACTACGTATTGCTGCAGTTCGGGGACGAATGTGATGCGAGGATCTTCAATGCCCCAGATCTCTTCCGGATAGTTCTTCGGATCGGGCATCAATGTGGGCTCGCTATCGATCTGCCATCCATCGACGCCGTTGCGAGAGCGCGCGGCGCAAAGATGCGACAGCCCGCGGCGATCTTCCACGCGGCAAAGCAGCAGGGTCGTGCCATCCGCCAGTAGCGTTGCGCCTGCATTGAAGACACTATTGATAGGATATGGCCAGTCTTTGCTTGGTCAGGATCGGGTTCGAGGGATGACGAAGAAGCAGCGGCTCGAAGCGAGTGCTCAACAGGCTCACTGGCTTTTCTGCGGGTACGGTCATGAAAGGATTTCCTTTTGTTCTGGCGCTTGCAGAGATCGCATTTCGAGGAGCGCCATCAAGAACGATAGCGTCGATTCTGCTCCCTGGTTTTCATTGGCGCGGTCGGGATGCAGGCCGTCGCGGCAACCGCCGGTGACGGAATCATAAAGAGGCAGTTGAAGATCGTTGTCGCCGAGGAACCAATTGAAAGCCGACCAGGCTTCGTTGCGCCAGCGGGCTGTCATCCGGTAACGCGATACGCCTGCAGACAAGCGGACACCGCGCCAGCGGCCTCAAGCGGCTGCTGATCGAAACGAGCCTTCTCGCCATCCTGGCGATAGAAGCCTTGCGAACCGATCGGAACAAAATGGCGGTTAATTTCGCAGCGTTGCGCTGTCGACAGCCAATCGAGCGATTCGAGGCCGGCGGAAATCATGCGATCATCCGAGCAAGCTGCGCCTACTAATAGCAAAGACTGGGGCAATCTCGCATTTCCGTACGCTAGAACGTTCTCAAACCATTTCCAATCTGGCCTTCGAATTGATTCATACATGTCGAGCAGTCGTCGGCTTAGGGCGGATCGTACTTTCTGCGCATCGCGATCTCCGGGATACGAAGTGAGATATTCCTGAATGCCGAGCAGCGCTGTAGGCCCAGGCCCGCGGACTGTTGAATTCCAGCACCGCGGGAAGAGAGAACTCGAACAAACGCCCGGCAGCGCCCCTGCAATCCCTGATCCTGGGATCGGCCTAGAACTGTTCCAAGCGCCCACAATGCCCGCCCATGGCAGTCTTCGGAGCCTACCGGTTCGTTCCACCGGCGATCATAGCGGAGAAAGTTCTTGAATCTGCCTTTCGCGGGATTAAAGGCATGCTCCAGAAATGAGAGATACAGGCTCGAGGAAATTGCGGATGCAAGTTGATATTTGTCCGACTGCTCCAGCATCACCGCAAGTATGAGGGCGCGAGCATTGTCGTCCGTGGTATATCCCTCTCTGCGGTTCGGGATCGTGAAGATGGCGTGCTGCAGCATTCCGGTGTCATCGGTCATCTGGTTCAAATGATTCAGCTTCAACTCCGGCAATTGATCCAGCGATTTGTGCGTCATCCGTGCCGAGAACTGCACTTTTGGACTTTCCATGCGGTCGCTGCGCACTCGCGCAAAACTTTCCATGTAACCTTGCGCGACTCTTTTCCAGACCATCTCGCGCGCGAATAGATAAGCGCGCTTCCGCATCGCGTGACGAGTCGCGGGTGTGTCCAGCAGTTCAATTGTTTTCTGCGCGATCGCATCGGGATTCTGGAATGGGACCAGCGCGCCTCTGCGGTCGTCCAACAACTCGATCGCGTGCCAATAGGGAGTCGAGATGATCGCCTTGCCCGCGCCCAGCGCATAGGCAAGCGTGCCGGAAACCACCTGCGCTTCATGCCGGTAAGGCGTGATGTAGATGTCCGCGGCGCCGATGAATTCGACCATTTCCTCGGGACTCACGAAGCGGTTGTGGAAGATCACCTGCGATTCCACTCCTATTTCTTTCGCCAAAGCCTGCAGACTGGCCCGATACTTGTCTCCCTCCCGACGCAGGATGTGAGGATGGGTTGCGCCCGCGACTATGTAAGCGACATTCTTGTGTTTGGACAGAATCTGCGGCAGCGCCTGAATCACGTTTTCGATTCCCTTGTTGGGCGACAGCAGGCCGAAAGTGAGCAGTACCGCTTTCCCCTCCACGCCAAAGCGATCTTTATAGAAATTCGGATCCAGAAATGGCAGGTCGGGAACTCCATGCGGCACCATGTCGATCTTGCTGCCCGGTACCTTGAAGATTTCCTGCAGGAACTGGGACGATAGTTGGCTCATGACAATCAGGCGGTCGGAAAGCTCTGCGATTTCTTCCATGACCATCAGCTGGTTGGGATCTGGCTCACGCAGAACTGTATGTAGCGTTGTCACCACGGGCATCTTCAGGCCACGCAGCAGATGCAGAATGTGACTCCCGGCCGGGCCGCCGAAGATTCCATACTCATGTTGCAGGCACACCATGTCGATATTGTTGAAGTTCAGAAATTCAGCGGCCTCCTGATAGGACTTCACGTCGTCCTGGGCAAGCGACCATCGCACGCGCGAAGGATAGTCATAGCCTTCTTCGGTATCGTTGACTGGGAGCGCCAGCAACTGAGTTGTCCCGTACTCAGCGGCCATGGCGCTGCACAGGTCGGTGGTGAATGTGGCAATCCCACAATGTCGGGGAAGATAATTCCCGATCACCGCGATTCGACTCGGCAGGGATGGCTTCACTTTCAGTCGTCTCCACGCCGCTGCGGCCTCGTCCCGCATGCCGGGGCGGGGGCCGACTACTTCTAAAGGAGCGTTTGGTAGCACTATGTTTGGTAGCGACATTGTGTCCATGACTTCAACGAAAACCGGGCTGCAAGAGGCCAATCGTCAGATTGACTCGAGAGAATCACAGCGCTGGGTTTGAAATTTTCCTCGTGTCAGTATTCACTAAATGTGGACTCGCGGACTGGTCACTATTGACCATCTTGCTGGTGAGCAAAGGTGCATTGTGTAGCCATGAAAGCCAAACAGAAGCTGGCCCTGTCGGTTCGTTGCCCCACGTGTGGCGCGAAGCCGGGTGAGAAGTGTGAGCTTAGTACCGGCCTACCGCGCACCGAACCACATCGGGATCGGCGTTTGGCGGGCTCGGAAAAGTGAAGGTCCTGTAGACTCAGGCCACCGCTGGTTCGGCGAGAGCCGAGCCGAGACGATCGAAGGCGTGGTTCACCGACACGGTGGCCACCGTGCTCTCCTCTAGCGTGGGCGTGGATATTTGGAGCAATCCTTGACGGCCAAGGTTCTGCGGCAGTAAGAACGCGTCCTGGTGCTGCATGACAAACCCTAGAACGTGAGCCAAGCCCTCCGACTGGTATCCATTATCGAAGGTGATGCCGGTGCCGTGAAACGTAGAAGGCGACATCCAGTACTCACAAGCCAGAAGCCAATGGCCACGGGTTAGGGACGACCAGACTTTCAGATAGTCCAAGGTGCCCCCCGGAGCGAAACCGTATTCAACATGAATCAAGCCAGCATCGGTTCCGTGCATCAGGTCTGCCCACGACACGACAACGGCAGATTCAAGAATTTGCTCAAGACTCTGATTTTCGTCACGTGACATAAATTCTCCCTTCGGCTTTCCTAGCTGCGCCTAACCTCTGGCCCATTCCGCATTGCGATGGAAGGTCTGCCGGGCCACGGCGCTGTCAAGATAGCAGCTCTGTTGCATATGGCGCGAGTGCGCAGAAACGGTTACGTAGGGTACGCCCAGGAAACGTCTGGCAACAATTTGGGTTATTTCCAACCCATTGAACTGTTGCTGCTTAACCTTCTCTAAAATCCGCTTCAACGAATTCTGAATCTTCGCTGCTCCAAGCGAGCCAAAGAACATCACCCGGACTTCTGCTGCCATGAAAAAGAAATTCCATCCGGCGGCATGGATCTTGCGATCGAGAGCGAAGCCATCGAGAACTTTGAGCAGGCTCCATTCACCAGAACATGGTTCACTCTCGATGCCAAGAAGCTGCGTCATCGCAGGCCAATCTTTCATCAGAATCGTGCCGGCTTGAACGGTTGGTGGCATTAAGTCCTCCGGAAAAGGAGCTGCGGCAACAGGTTATCCCCTAACCAATCTTCTAGTTTCATCGATCTCTCTCCGACATACTGTGCAGAAAAGCTCACTTTGCAGATTATTCGATAGTCACGATTTCTGCGGTTTGCACGGCATCCTGCGGACTATACTTGGCGAAGATGAGCGCCGCACTAGCAGTCAAGAAAAACGGCAGATTCGATCCCAACAGCTTCCTCGCCACTATCGGCGACGGCCGGAAGATTCTGTCTGTTCCAAAGAAGCAAGTAATTTTTGTGCAAGGGGACGGCGCAGATGCTGTCTTCTACGTCCAAAAAGGCAAGGTGCGTCTCACCGTCGTATCCAAGATCGGCAAGGAAGCGACGATCGCTATTGTGAGCGAGGGGAATTTCTTCGGGGAAGGTTCGTTGGCAGGTCAGCTTCTGCGCATGGGCTCAGCCGCTGCCATGACAGATTGCGAGATTCTCCGGGTGGAAAAGAAAACGATGATGGAAGCGCTACACCGCGAACCTGCGCTTTCGGAGATGTTCGTAGCCTATTTGCTCGGGCGGAATATCCGTTACGAAGAGGATCTTGTTGACCAACTTTTCAACTCAAGCGAGAAACGCCTGGCACGCGTGCTTTTACTGCTTGCTCATTTTGGCAAGGAAGGCATCCCTGAAACTGTCGTCCCCAAGATCAGTCAAGAGACGCTGGCTGAGATGGTTGGGACCACTCGTTCCCGTGTCAGCTTCTTCATGAACCGCTTCAGGAAGCTGGGCTTCATTCACTACGCCGGCGGGACGGAAGGCGCTCTGCAGGTCCACAGCTCGCTACTCAATGTCGTTCTGCACGATTGAGTGCCTCCACGAAAGAAGTGGCCAGCATACGGGCGTTGATCGCCCCCACAGGCTCCCACACGATCGGCAGCAGATGACGCGCATGCGCCGGTTCGGTTGCTTTGTCCTGGCGGTGGCTGCAGGACAGGCAGATGGCTCCCACTGGCCGGATGTCCGTCTCTTTCGATATTTCATTCTCGCGAACCGCAGTCGAGCCGGAGACGACCGGGCCGGCGCATATGTCACAAAGGTAAACCGAGAGGTGAAGGTATTGTTTTTTCATAGACTGTCTCACGGCGAAATAAAGATACGTCATTAAACGGTAGGCTTTCTGGATGCGGACTTCTGGTCAGTATTGCTCGGGTTTGCACGTCGACCGCCGGTGAGCAATTTTGGGCAGAATTGTGGGAAACCCGCGTGTATATCTATCCAGCATGGCTCCCAACAGCACCCTGCTTTGCATACACCGCGACCCGGCTCAATTGACCGTGTTGCAAGAAAACGGATATGAACTGGTCACCGCGGCCAACGGTTCGGAGGGTCTTAGGCTTCTGATGTCGCGGCCCGTGGATGCAATTGTGCTTGAGTACCATTTGGGCCTGCTGGATAGTGCAGTTGTCGCAGCTGAAATCAAGAAAGTCAAGCCACAACTCCCCATCGTCATGCTGGCCGACCATTTGGAATTGCCGGAGGGAGCGCTCAAATCCGTTGATGCTCTGGTCACCAAGTCCGACGGCGCTCACTTTCTCTGGGCTACCGTCCATTTCGTCTTGAATGTGAAGCCCACCCTACGCCATGAAGCGACGCTGCGGGCGCGGGCGCCGGCGCCGGTACGTCATCGAGGTTCCGGCGGCTTTCGGAGAGGGTCGGACCAATCCCGCGCAAATCTTGGCCAACCGGCAAGAGACGAGAAGCATGCACCTTTCTCGTCGAGCGTGTGGAAAGAGGTCTTGGACGGGAGTGTCAAATTCTGACCCCGATGGGCAGGGTCTCGACGTAAGCGCTCGCTAGAGCTCCTGTGCGTTCAATCTCCCACTCTCTTCGGCGATCCTTCAGACCGTGCCTCGGCGGCCGCTAATCAAGTTGATGACTATCATCACTAGCGCCACGACCAGCAGCAAGTGAATCAAACCTCCGGCTACATGCAAGCTGAAGCCCAGTAGCCACAGAATCAGAAGTACAACGACAATCGTCCAAAGCATGTCAATCTCCTTATGTACTTACCCTTGTCGTGCATCCTTCCGCTCGACTGGAAGGGCTCTTAGCGGTCTACTACGGCCCTCATTTCTTCCCTCGCCCTTTTAAAAAACGCTAATTCCCGACGCGTGCGACTTTTAAAAAACGTCTGATTCGCTCCTGTCAAAAAGGTTATGCATGGCTGTCCGGTGTGCGACATGGCGACATCCGAACAGTTTTAGGCGACATTGCGACGTTTTAGGCGACGTGGAAGGGGCTCCACCGCACAGACATAGTCTCAAATGCGATGTCTACATCCCTTCTATACGCTTGACCCCGAGCAATACCTGGGTGTAATCTCTCCCGCAATTCCGCTTGGAAAATATAGAACGGAAATCGACAGACAAATGGCGAAGCCCCTAGGAAGAACCTAGGGGCCTTTTTACGTATTGCAGCGTTGGGGGAATCCGAGACGGTATCACAGCACAGCGCGTTTGCACAACAGCCTCAGAACAATTCATTCAGCACACGGCGCGTAGCTGAATCCGCCTGCCTGTCGCCAATGTGCTACGGTGCAAGAAGCGGTTGTGGCGAGAGGCGGGACGAGAGCAACTGGAGGCGTTCCGGTTAGCCCCTTGGGCGAGCCGGAGACGAGGCGATCTGCTGGAGTTGCTGGATCGGCTGAATCCCACGATCACGCATCTGACGCAAATTATCGAGCAGGAAGTGGAGAAATGTCCCGAGGCGCAGCGCTTGATGACGCAACCCGGGGTGGGTCCACTGACCGCACTGGCCTTCGTGCTGATCATCGGGACAGCGGAGCGGTTTCAGTGTGGCAAGCAGATCGCAAGCTATCTGGGTCTGGTGCCTTTGGAGGAGTCGAGCGGGAATCGACGACGGCTGGGACACATTACAAAACAGGGCAACGCGCTGCTGCGTTTCCTGTTGGTGGAAGCGGCGCAAGTTTCGGCACGCAGCCTCCCGGAGTGGCGCCATAAGTACTTCCACCTGGCGATGCGGCGAGGACGGAAGATTGCCAAGGTCGCCATGGCCCGCAGGTTAGCGGTTCAGATGTTCTGGATGTGGCGCAAGGGATGGGATTACGAGCAAGTTAGAAAGTTCGGTTCGCACGCGGGCCAGCCAGGAAATCGCGATGGTGTGCAGGCCAACACCGAGTATTTGATTGGGCATCCCGCTCCTCTTCACCGAGGAGTTCGAAGTAGTAATCATGATCGAGGTTGCGGACCGAAGAGATGCATGGGTCGGACTGAGTTCCTGACCTGAAACTTGATTGCGAGCGAGCCTTGGTTGGATCGGCACATTTTCAACGAGAGCGAAATGGCGCTCTTCTCCGAGTGCATGCTGTAGTGTGCGCGAAAGTGCTTGACACCGCCGACATTGTTAGAGACGCGATTTTTCGCCAACCACGACCGGGTGCTTTGCTTCCGAATTGTCGCTAATCAGTTCAGAAAGCTACTGGAGCTGCTCATGGCAAGGATTTAGCCATCTCCAGCATGGGATGCTTATACTTTTCGTGTGCAAACTCACGCGCAATCTGCCACCCCTGACTGAGATAGAACTGCACAGCAACCGCATTCGACCGAACGACCCGAAGGCGGCAGGTCTAGTGACATCGGGCAGCTATCTCAGCTTCACCCTGCGCGAGCAATCTGCTTCCAACACCTTGTCTGCGATGCTCGCGAAATACCCATAGGTCGTTAACCCATTCCTGATTCGTTATGATCACGCCCACAATCTTTCCATCAGAAACTGCCACCCATGCAAGCGGCCAATCCTCGTCTTCGAACTTCAGGGGAACCGGATTCGGAGCGAAAAGATCCTTAAATGTTTCATTCGCCACTGTCTCTATCAGAGCCCGTACTGAGCCGTATTCGCTGACTTGCGGTCGCCGGATAATCAGCTCACTGCTCATCCGCGTATTTTAGTTGAGCGACGCCCGCTTGTTTTGAAGTGAGCCGGCGATTAACGGGGGCAATCCCGAAGCCAGTCAGCCGTTACCCTCATTTTGAGTTTTGAGTGTAATGGCGATTTCTCGCCAACTATCCGAGTTCTTGTGCAAAATTGACCATTTTTCAGGCTACGGATTGCTGCATCATGAAGAACCGTGAAGGAAAGAAGCCAACCCTCAAGCCGGTACAGGCTGTCCGTCCCCAAGATAAGGAGTTCGCTATGAAAGTTCAGACCCAGATATCCCGTTTCTTTCTGTTCATCGCTCCACTAGTTTTGGTCTGTGGAATCTCAAGCGTTGCCCAGGACGGCAAACTCGTCATTCACGTCACGCCCAAACAAGCCTACGTCTTCGCAGACGGTCGTGCCATCAGCGAAGCGAGCAAACACCACTCCCTGAGCCTCAGTGCTGGCGACCACAAGATTGAGCTGGCCAACTACGGCTATACTCCGTCAACCCAAACCGTCACCATCACTGCGGGCAAAACTACCAACCTTGATGTCACGCTGACACCGGTCACAGGAACCGTCTCGGGGCCCTTCGGCGCCATGACGATTGAGGGAGCGGACCGGGATGCAATTCTTCTGAACGGGAAGACGCCCGACTTCTTCGTGGGCCACGGCGACGAGTTCGATCATGACTGGTGGTGGAAGCAAGAACTCGTGGTTCCACCCGGTTCGTACCAGGTCTCGGTCCTGTCCGGCGACAAGGAGGTTTGGACAGGCTCGGTCGATGTCCCTGCGAACCAACGCATCGTTATCGATATTCCGAAGGGCGTTCGCAAGACGGTTGCCTGGCCACGTGGAGATAAACTCAGCGCCATACCACGCTTTGCCGTAGGCACGGCCAGCGCAACGGTCGCGGTTGCGAAGCCTACCGCGCAGTTATCTGCAACTGCGGCGCAGGTCAACTGCGGAGATTCGTCGCAAATTAGTTGGACATCCTCCGACGCAGCTAAGGTGGAGATCACTCCGGTTGGGCCGGTCGCCAACTCGGGTCAACAATCCGTCCAACCGACGCAGACCACCACCTATGACCTGACCGCGGTTGGGCCGGGAGGCACCGCGACCTCCAGCGTCACCGTCAATGTGAACAACGCCATTCAGGCCAACCTGGGGCTCTCGTCACCGGAAGTGCACTACAGGCGAGTCGGGGATACGGTCGTGGTCGACGACAGCACGGAGTTGAACTGGACAGCCGCGAACGCTTCGGCGGTTTCGATTGATCCTTTGGGCACAGTCAGTCCAAGCGGCAGCCGTAATCTACAGGTCGCCCCCAAGAAGAACGACCCTGGCACAATCGATGAAACCGTGACCTACACACTCAATGCCACCAACGGTTGCGGCGGAGCTGAAACCAAGACCGCTACCTTGCACATCGTGGGCTCGATTGAGTCGCCCGAGATGAAACTCACGCGCAGCGTTTACTTCCCGACCGACCGACCGCGATCGACCAAGTCAGATGCCGCTCTCCTCGACAGCGAGAAGGAGACACTGAAGTCCCTTGCGGATGCTTTCCATCAATATCTTGCGCACCAGCCGGATGCTCGCCTACTTCTTTCGGGACACGCTGATAAGCGCGGACCCCAAGCCTACAACCAGCCGCTCTCCGAGAGGCGTACCGCGCTGGCCAAGAAGTTTCTGGTGGAGCAGGGGATTCCCGAAGCCGAGATTGACACGCAGGCATTTGGCAAGGAGCAGAACCTGAGTGTCGATCAAGTCAAGCAACAGGTGGAACAGGACCCCAGCCTGAGCGCAGAAGATCGGCAGAAGACTCTGCAGAAAATACAGACCATCGTGTTCGCCTACAACCGCCGAGTGGACATCGCCTTGAAGCCAACCGGGCAAGAGTCGGCTCGCGAGTATCCATTCAAGGCGCAGGACTTCGCCGCGCTGATTGACCGTAATGGCCCGACGAAAACTGGCAGCGGCGTTGAACTGGCGGCTGAGAAGCAAACGATCAGCAAGTAGAAAGTTGGCCGTTTACTGTGCCGATAACTGTCGATAACAGGCGTTAGCGCTCAAAACCCCCGGCTGGGGTCGATGAGTGCTATCGGGATGTTTCACCAGTTGGTCAGGTCTTTTTTGTTTCGGGCTCGGAGTGCAGCTTCTTTTTCTCTGCCTCGATCCACTCCTCGATCTTTTTTCGGATGCCGCCATCAGTGCATTCCCTCTGGGCTTTTTGCAACCTTTCAAGCTCAGCTTCGATGGTCGCCTTGTCTCTTGACGAGAGCAAATTCGAGTGTAAAAGAAGGCGTCCCGACTCCTTGCACTGGTCCTCAATCTTCTGTCGGGACGCCCGGAGCAGCCCTCCCCCAAGAACTGCTTCCAGCAGGAGAGTATCCCTCGTCCGTGCCATGTCAATAGCGCTTATGGGCCATGGATGCGCAGAGGGATTGACAGGAGACTTAAAGGTTGTCCATTTTCCACGTTTCGGCAGAATGCATCGAGGATGACTTAGCTCCGCCGCAGGCGGCGAATTCTGGGGGAGAAATTAACTTCGAGACACTTCGGGCATGGGCACCTGAAAGCGCGGTCATTCGGGAAAACGATGTGGCCGCAGTTTTCACAAATCTGCCGCCCATTTTGAAGAACTTTCATCACCCTGAATCCCTTCCCTAACACACAATAGGGACAACGGGGTTCCTGCGATCCTTTTCCCGTCAGAGCCAGATACTCCTATACTCGGTTTGTCCAGCAGTTGGAAAGACCACAGAAATCGAGGCTTCGCAGACTGTTCGATAGCGAACCATTCTTTTTTCGTAGACCTAACGAGCGCGAACAAAGAGGTACACGAATCCTGCCAGCGAAATGAAAATCAAAACATACGGCCACAGATGAATGATGCGCTTCCGCACACCTAAAATCCTAGGCCAATAACCCTCAATCACATCACTAAGATCAGCCGAACAGATTACGTTGGTTTGGTTCGGAGGTGTTAGGCGTCATAGCGCGGAGCGGCCTGTTCAGTGGGATGACACTTGAGACAGATGGGTATAGGGATTTGGCAAGACCGCTCTTCGAAGAAAAACGTCGAATTTAGATAGTGCAATTCTATTCCGCAGTCAGGGCAAGACTTGCTCTCCGAAGAAACGCTGACGATGTTTAGAAATTCAACGAATGCTTTGGAAACCAGATCTTCTCTCATTTGACATGTTCCCCGACTGACTTCGAGTGGTCCCGATTGCTCGTAATGTGCTTGACGTAGCAATCCTCGTGAACCGATTTGCCGTTTTCATCGGCGTACAGATCGGTTCGTAAATCTACGGGACGACTGCAAAGAACGCAGGATATTTCTGGAAAGTAGCGGCTATCCATAAACGACGCCTCCTTTGGAGGGTCAGGACTAGCGTAGCGCCTGCTCTCAGACACATCATAGGCAGTGTTGAGCGCGTCGATCAGAGCCGTAAATCCGCTTGATGCCGACCACACGGTGAACAGAATGCCGAAGGTCAGGAGACCAGTGTGAGTAGACAAAATCGTCGCCTTCATCAGATTCCTGAGTGGGCCCATGTTGGCGGCCGGGACCACTCGCGCAATCAGCCCCATGACTTGGCTAAAGAAGTCGGGAAGTGGTAGATGGGCAGCGACTGCGGAAAGAAAGATCAGGAAAGGGAACAGAGCAAGAACGAAGTAGTACGCAAGTGCCGCAGCAAACGCCATGGTGTGACCCTTTTCCATGTCGCGAACCACTCGGACTGCAGCGTTCTTGAAGTGGAGTAATCGCACGGGTGATCACTCGGCGGGGGCGCCCACGACAGTCGTCATGGGCGCGGTCTTCAACTGGTCCAGTGCAGTCAGCACATCTTGCCAGCGAGGCTGGTCCTTTTTCGTTTCGATCGGTACCGAGAGGTCGGAATAAAACTGCAGGATATTATCTCGCAACCCTGGAGACGTCCGATCGAATTTCCGCCCTGATAACTGAGCCAGCAACGTTGCGTAGGTGTCGTCGGTCAGCGAATATTCCGCTGCTTTGGTTACGTTGCCGCTATCCAAATCACAATTAGGAAGAACTAATGTGTCGCTGCGTACTGCTTCCAGAAAGGCTCGGTATCGATCTACGGTCGTGTTAATGCTCTTGAAGTACAGGTCCTCAGTTTGGGGAGTGGGATTATTGAACGCCAGGCCTTTGAAAGGACCGATTTTCGGCATGTAGCGCAGGAGCGTTGACAAAATCCGTGTGCCCACGCCGGGCTTCACGTAGTCCTTACCCCACTGCCGTTCGTAATCAGAGCGCGAAAGACGGTACAGGAACTTCCGTTTCGAGAAATCCGGAGTCTCGCGCATCAGGTCCTTCTTGTGGGTTTGCAGCGCGACCTGGGTCATCTCCGGGATCATCCGGCTGACTGCGAAACGATACGAACCCACCGCCAGATCCTCGTGAGTAAGCACGTCTTTCAACTCCACTCCGTAGATCACGGGAAAGACGCGTTCCAGCAGAGATTTGGACACCTGGAATCCGATGAAGTCGTGGTACTGCTGCGACGCATAACGATTCTTCGCAACCTGAACCGTGTCGAACCCAAACTCAGTCTTCAAATGCGCTGTCTTGTCCTGGGCATACCGGACGGACTTGCCAAACTTCGCTCGCAGTTTCGGATATTCGATTGCGACGGCCTCGTTGACCGCTGGGTGGCCGGCGATATCTGCCGCATAGTGCGATAGTGCTCCCAGCGCGAAGGCGTACTCGTTGACGTCCTGGCTTTCGAGCAGCAGCTCGCGAACGAAGTCTCCGCTGCGTACGTAGTGCACCAGGTTGCTGAATTCTTTACTACCGAATGGGTAGTAGCCCAGATCCTGGATGACCGCGCCTCCATAGGCATAGGCGTGCGCCTGCTTGAGCTGGTCTTCCGAGAGTCCCGGATATCGTTTGAGTAGCAGAGGCTGGATTTCGTCGCTCCAGAGCAGGTCGACAATTTCCTCGTGCGTCAGAACGGAGTACGCGGACAAAGCACCGCTGCACACCAGCACAACGAGAAGAAGCGCCACAGCGCGGACAGAACAACCCATGGCGCCTGACGATGTTAGCGCGTTGCGCATGGCTCAAATCCGGCCGATAACCAGCAGAATGACGATGACGACTAGAACTAAGCCTAAGCCTCCGCTCGGGGCATAACCCCACTCCCGGCTGTGCGACCAGCGGGGCAGCGCACCAATCAGCGCTAAAACTAGAATCACGATCAATATAGTTCCAAGCATATTTGGCTCCTTTCCCCTTGCGAGTCAGCTTTGTTTATAGGCGTTCCGCCGGTTTCTTAATGGTCAAAACTGCTCAGTGAAGAAAGAAATGGTCGAAATGATGGGTCAATTCCCTCGCGGAGAAGCGGGCGATGACAGCGTGGAGCATCTCTACCACGCGGACATCACTTGGATCGCTGAAGGCAGCCAGAAAAGAAACGGTGCGAGTCCAAGGAAGTGTACTCGCACCAAAGAGTTCAGTCGATTTCTCTATGCCTCCGAGCGCGTGACGCAATACGTGGCAGTCAATTCGCTACTGCCGAGGGCGCTCTTCGGCTTTGGGCGCTTCTTTCGCAGGATGCGGGGCAGGCTGCGCATGAGCTGTTGTTGTCGGATGCGAAGCAGGCTCCGCATGGGGTGCGGTTTCAGCGTGGGGTGCAGCTTGTTGACGAGGGGCAGGCTGCGCATGAGCTGTAGTCGGCTTGCTGGATTCAGTCGGCGGACGCGTCTCCTTAGGCTTCGCGGCTTTATTCTCATTCGAGCGGGTTGCGGCTGCTTTGTTCTCAGCTGCCTTGCTCTCGTTCGTGCGGGTTGCGGCTGCTTTGTTCTCAGCTGCCTTGTTCTCGTTCGTGCGGGTTGCGGCTGCTTTGTTCTCAGCTGCCTTGTTCTCGTTCGTGCGGGTTGCGGCTGCTTTGTTCTCAGCTGCCTTGCTCTCGTTCGTGCGGGTTGCGGCTGCTTTGTTCTCAGCTGCCTTGCTCTCGTTCGTGCGGGTTGCGGCTGCTTTGTTCTCAGCTGCCTTGTTCTCGTTCGTGCGGGTTGCGGCTGCTTTGTTCTCAGCTGCCTTGTTCTCGTTCGTGCGGGTTGCGGCTGCTTTGTTCTCAGCTGCCTTGTTCTCGTTCGTGCGGGTTGCGGCTGCTTTGTTCTCAGCTGCCTTGTTCTCGTTCGTGCGAGTTGCCGCCGCTTTATTCTCAGCTGCCTTGTTCTCACTAGAGCGGGTTGCGCCTGCCTTATTCTCGGCAGCTTTGTTCTCGTTCGCCTTACCTTCGGCGGCTTTGCTCTCGGCTGCCTTGTTCTCGGTGGCAGGAGCCTTGTAAGGTGCTCCGGCCTCTTTGGCCGCCACCACCCCAGAGCTAAACTCCCCAGGCTTCGCCGTTGCAGCGATCGCCGGCCGACCCTGGTTCACGGATGCCAGAAGGGCGTGATTGGTGCTGGCAGCGTGCACATGCTGGGTTTGCATCGCCGTTGGTGGCGTGTGTTGCCCGTGCATCGCAGTCTCTTCCACAGCGGTCGGTCGAGCGGTAATTCCACCCTCGCCGCCGTTATAGCTGAGATGGTTCACCGTGGTTTCGTTGATTACGGTCTTGCTGTAGACATTGGTGATGTTTGTGACGTTTACGTTATTCACCGAGCGGTTGTAGTAGAAGCCTCCGTTGTTCCAATATCCGCCCTCATAACCGACACCACCGTAGCCGAAGCCGTAGTTGACGCCACCGTAGAAGCCAACACTTTGGCCCCAGTAGCCTTCATTCCAGGCAAAGCCGTTGCCGCCCCAACCCCAATAACCGGGCGTCCAGAGAAACCCAACGGTAGGCGGCTCGACCCATGTGCCGGGCACCCAGAAATAGCCTTCATCCCCGTAAGACCAATAGCCCGGAGTCCACAAATAACCGGCAGCGGGGAGCATGGGCTGCTCGTAAACAGGCAGCGCGGGCGGAGCGATCATGATCGACACGCCGAACTGCGCGAACAAACTAGCCGGTATGGCCATCATCAGAACTGCTAGCAACAGAAAACGGGAGGTGCACATTTTTATTCACCTTGCCAGATCATCCTTCGATTACCCGGTTAAACCTTGCTGCTGCGGGCTGCGTGGATTGAGAGGCCTCGCGTCATCTGCAAGGATTCCATGAATGCACTGCCAAAATCTGTGCAATATGGCTCGGTTTTTCGGGAAAGCCGCGATTAAAGCTGCTAAGTCGATTTCCGAGACCGCACTGCTGGTGCGCGCAAGAAAAACAGCGCGAGTCGGGGAAGTGAACCCGCGCCGATCATAGTTGTCTTTTAGGCGGCGCTCTCTTTTGGGCCTACTTGCTCGGAGGCTAGCGTCGCCAGGCTGGCGCATTGTTCGGCGTGCAGCTTCGCTGCCTCGGCCTCATGATGAATGGCATGTTGACTATGACCATGAGCCAGGTACGCGTAGTGCGCCGCCTTTTCGTGCTCCTCGGCCTGGTCGTATTTCTCTGCCTCGTTGTAATGGTAAGCCGCCTTCTCATGATGACGAGCGGCGTGGTGGTAATGCTCCCAAGTTTTTGACATATGGTTTTTCCTTAATCAGAAAGAGGTGCTGGAAACCGATCGGATGCGGAGAAACGGCCCGCCAACCTACACCGCGCTCCCCGGCGCCTGGGTCTGTAACCACCTAAGATTAACCAACAGTTCGCCGTCCGCTCACCAGGTTAATGATCAGAACCGCCAACGTCACAACAAGCAGCAGGTGGATCAGGGCTCCGCCGAAATGCAGACTGAAACCTAAGAGCCACAAAATCACAAGTACAACGAAAATGGTCCAAAGCATGTCAACCTCCTGTGCTCATTCGCAAGCACCTGAAAGTGAGTCCTATCCAAAGGTCTCGCAAGAAAACTGTTTCGCGCGAACCGATAGAACAACAAAGGGTGGACTCTGCGAGATTGAGTACACTGCTGCCGGCTGTTTACAAACAACAGCGGACATCGAGTCCGGAAGCCCTACCCTTTGTCGGTTTTAGCCTGAGCTTTTGCTCCGCGAATTTCCGCAAGGAACGGCCGGGCTACGGCTGGAACTCGCACTTTGCCCAACAGCAAAGCCCGAGTTGTAACCGTGGGTCCGTAAATCGCGTGCCGGGAATCATTGTCTTGACGAAGCGACGCACCTTCCACCGTGAGCCCAGCGAACACACCCTTGGCACGGGAGTAGGTCAGGATCTCTGTATCCAACTTCCAATCCGTACCGGCCTGAGCATGCCGTCCCACGGGACCCGCTGCCGCGGAAGCTTCCCCTCCAACTTGGAAATTACTGGAGAGCAGCCTTTGCATCCCTTTTCTATTCTGAATGATCAATACCACGTCCACCGCTTCCACCCCGATCTGCAGCCCCCAGCTTCCACCCGAAATCGTGATGAATGCTGGCGCGCTCCAACCCTTCGCCGTGCGGCAGGTGGCTACGCCTTTGCCTTCTTCAGCTCCGAAGACAAAGCCACCTTTGACCATGTGCGGTATAACCGCTATGCACTTCGCGTGCTGCAACACTTCTTCCGGGATTCCCTTGTCAGGCATCCCCATAATTTCGTGCATCACGCTGGTGGCGTTGTCCAGCCGATCGGTGGCATCTTCCCGCGCCGACCCCGCCCAGCACAGCGTGCCGAGACTCAACATCGCAAGTACGAACATTACTTTTTTCATGGACAACCTCCGTTTCTTACCTTTGCGCCGCATCACCGGCTTCGTGCCGTGTATACAGTCGCGCACAATCCGTTTAGAAATGCGGGCGTACCAGGTCAATTCGACCTTAGCAAATCAGGATTAAAACGGTCTGAGCAAAAATGCACACAGCTAGCACACGGAAACTTCACTACCGGAGGGGGACAGCCGTGGCAGGAGATACCTTGAGCTTGGCCAGCTCATTCGCAAAAAGGTGGTTTTCGGGGAACTCCGCAACGAGGTCCTTAAGCTGTGCCCGAGCCACTTCCGTGTTTTTCTCGCGCAGGGCGGCCAGCGCTAGTAGAATCTTCGCGAACGGTCGCAGGTAGTGGCCGTGATCGGCGGCAGTCTGGAGCTGCTGGATGCCTGCTTTCTTGTTGCCGTGGATTCCGGCAAAGCTGAGGAAAAACTTCTTCCGGCTCCCGGTTCGCTGGCTGCATTCTCTGCTGCAACTGCTGAGTCTGCTGTTCAGAGACGCGTTACTTCGAATCCTCCGAAATGCAGCACGCCTGGCAATGGGCGAGGACCGCGAAACACGCTGAAGATGTGCCTGTTCGTGTGATCTCGCCGGCGACGGGGATTTGGAAGGATTATCGTCCGGAGTTCGTGGGCTTGTAATTAGTTAGTGAGGAAGAAAAGTGCAAATCGAGCTCAAGGGGTCTATCGCAATATGGGGCCCGCAACTCTTGAGCACCGGCAAGCCGTTCTCGGAGGGGAATAAACTATACCAAACCACCGTGCGTCGCGTGGCTGGCTGCTGCTTTGTTCTGATGTTCCTGGCTCTCGCCGTTGGGGATTTGCAAGCTGTCGCGCAGCGCGACGTTTGGGCGAGCGGAGGTAAGCATCCGGTTTCGCTTCCATCGAACGTTGACGCCTCGAAGTGCTCCGAATGTCACAGCGACATCGGCAAAGGCAAGTATGTTCACTCCGCCATGGCAATGGGCTGCACCACTTGTCACCAGGTAGATAACCAGAATGGCACCACTCAAATCGTGCTGGTTTCTCCGGTCACTCAACTTTGCATTACATGCCATGCCCTCGCATCCGAGAAAATCCTTCATGGTCCGTATAAGTCCGGCGATTGCGTCGTCTGTCACTCGCCTCACGCCAGCGATTATCTGAACCACACGTGGGTTTCAGCCCAGGACATTTGCGTTGGGTGTCACGCCGCTGCCCGGCTCAAGGTGAATCGGAAGAAAGGCACTGCGACAGTGCCTTGGGGCGTCACCTTAACGCTAGACCAGATGAAAGGCTTGCTGTACCTGGGGCTGAACTCGACGCTTACCGCCAATCACCCTGTGGAGGGGCACCCAGTATCCGGGCCAAATACCGCGGTGGGGCCGGGCGCGCCGCCAATTTCCTGCCTTTCCTGCCACAAGCCGCACGCTTCTAACTACGCGAACCTGCTTCCGAAAACGCCGCCCGATCCGGCCATGAAGCTATGCAAGTCATGCTCCCTGTGCGTCGATTGTCATAAGAATCTCTGAGAGGAGCCTTCCACACGTCCATGCCTGGTGCAGCTTAAGTTTCGATGCCACCTGGGGGCAATGTTTGTTGGAACTTCTCGTACGTCTTCATCGCTGTTTAAGATGTCGCGTTATTCAAGCGCGGCTGCGTAATAGCGAGAATGGATTCGTTCAATGCCCTGTCCTCAACTCACACCGAGCAAGATTGATCAGTTTCGCTGGTCCGGCACTGTCATAGTTGTCTGAAACTCCAGTGGGTGTCGGGCCATTCCGGACATAAAAGAAGAGTATTCATGCTCAGCGGTCTGCGCGGCGCACCACCCAAGCGCATTGTTCCGTTCGGGCACGATACTCGTCTGGTCAAAATTGAACATGGCATCGCCAGATGGTTCCGCGCGTCGCTCGACCATCTCTTTGAATGCTGAAAGGTTGGCTGTTCCACGCGGACGATACATGAAGCGCGGACATTTCTTCTTGAAGCTCGTCCTTCTTGAGGCTCCACGCCACACCAAAATACAGACTGTGATGGTTCGGGATTGTTGGCGTTTGGACATTTCGGGCTGCGATGGGTTCAGGCCAGGCGCGTTGCAACGCCGGGGAGGCGGGGCCTCTTCGCACGCTCTTTGTCTGGCAGTCCGCCGCGCTCTGGAGGCGGTTCTGGACTTTTGCTAGTACGGGCAGTTGGGCTCTTGGCTCCCGGAGCTACAGTTATTCCGTCGTCATCCTGAAGAACAACGTTAAGGAGTGAACTGTGGACGCGTAAATTGTCGCCAACGTCGTAGTTGATAAACCCGTGCTTTCTGAATCGGTTCATGAAGAAGCTGACCCGCGAGCGGGTCGTCCCGACCATCTCTGCCAGAGTCTCTTGACTCAGTCTCGGGACCAACATTTCTGACACCCCTTCTTTGCCGAATTGTGCCATCAACAGCAGAACTCGCGCCAGCCGCTTTTCGCTGGAATTGAACAGTTGATCGACCAAATCGTCCTGATATCGGATATTCCGCTTCAGCAAATACTTGACAAACATGGCCGACAATTTTGGTTCCCGACTCATTGCAAGCATCATCGCCTTCTTCTCGACATGAAGCAGGACGCAGTCTGTCATTGCAGTTGCAGATGACATCCGGATGACCTGGCCGGCAAGACCGCCTTCTCCAAAGAAATCGCCTTCGCTCAAAATGCCAAGAGTCGCTTCTTTGCCGGCCTCCGATACAACGCTGAGCTGCACCTTCCCCTCTTGGATAAAAAACAGTCCGTCCGTCAAATCCCCCTGAGCGAAGATTGCGTTCCTTTTTGCAAACGACAGCATATTCCTGCCCTTCCCGATAGTTGAAAGAAAGGTGCGGGGATTGAAATCGAGTACTTTCTTGGCGGGTGTGATTTGCTTTGTCAATGGCCGTCCTGACTGGAGATGTCGCCACTGTCAATTATGCAGGAAGAGATAAGCCAAGGCTGGTCTGTAATGCTCACAATTGCATGCAAGAAAGGCCGAACCCATGTGAGTTCGGCCTGAAACGTGAGTAAGCTGCCGTGGGCGTGGTTCACCTTCAAACAATTCTCAATACTTCGGCTCGGGAAGCGCGCGGCGAGTGTGCAGAGCGTTGGTCATAATCGCCAGAAACAGCAAATTGTGAGGTCCTCTACTGGGCCACCGGAAGAACTTTGACATGGTGAGCAAAACTGAGCAGCAAGCCTCGTCATCTTCCAGCATACTTGGTGCAGATTCTCCCAGTGGAGGGATTATGCTAGGTTACGGTTTGTTGGGAACGATTGTCGTGATCGCAGTAATCGTGGTAATCATCCGCGCTCTATGAGCCCTCTGGACGTGCAACGTGCGCGTCCAGATGATTTGTCTCGAATCATGGGTTTATTCTCAACCAACCCAAGGTCACACTCACCACTTTAGGAGCGCCAGACGATGGCAAACTTCTTCTTCACCGGCGGTAGCGGAGGAGAACAGGCGATCAACTTGGACCAGGTTCGCCAAGTAAACCATGAGACAGTGACGGGCCGGGTCACCATCTACTTTGAGCCCGAACACACAATCATACTTGAGGGCGAGGTAGCAAGGCAGTTCGTGGACGTGCTCGGCGGCCTGAGGTCCGAGGCCAAGCTTTATCGGGCGGGGCAGTGAACCGGAGCAATAGCGCCGCTGGCATACTGAAGAACAAGCGAAAACCCCACTCCAAGGCCTGAATCAATGAAGCCTGCGTCAGTCTGCCGCTCCACCTTCCTTGTTTTGAGGCTGAGGAGGTGAAGCTCGGTCGCTTTGTGGCTCTCCGTTCCCGCCCGACGACCACTTATCACGCTACTCTATATCGACTTGGAAGGTTAGAGAAGGGTCACCGTATGCAACTGCATACCATAGCCCATCCGCTCCCATAATGAAGTACACGTCCTGCTGGTAAAACCACGGCGGATATGCTCCTGCATAGAACCAATAGCCGCCATAAGAGTATTCCCGGCGTCCGTTATAGTCGCGCCCACCATTTGCCTCAAAGCGGGCATGATGGTTGGGACCAAAATGACTTTCGTTGTATTCGTGTCCGTACCTATCTTTCTGACCACTTCGTGCGTATTGGGCTTGTGATTGTTGCCCATGGCCAGTGACTTGCTGTTGGTGCTGCTGCTGACTCTTTTGCTGGTTCTGCTGGGTCTTGGTCTGCTGTTGTTTCTTTTCTTGCTCTTGCTGACCCTTGGCTTGTTGCTGTGCCTGTTTCTGCTGGTTCTGTTCTTGGCTCTTGGCCTGTTGCTCTTGCTTCTGTGGCTTAGCTTGGTGCTGCTTCTCCGGTTTCGCCTGCTCCTGCTTTGCAGGCTTTGCTTGCTGTTCCTCTTTCTGAGGTTTAGCTTGTTCCTGCTTTGCAGCAGGCTTAGCCTGTTCCTCATGCTGGGCTGGCTTAGCGCTATCTTCGTGGTGCTCTTCCTGCGCTAAGGCGGGAACGGTGACCCCGAAAAGAAGTAACAACATTCCAATGATTACTGGCTTCATGTGGGTTTCCTCCAAAAGCCAATGCCCGTTTGTACAGCTCTTTCTTGCCGCCTTCTACAAACTAGTCGGCAGGAAACGATTCGAACGTTTATATTCGGTGACATTCAGTCGAATGCGCTGCCGTTTTCGGTGGCGACGGTACAGTGGCTTGTTCTGAATGGCGACTTCCGATGAGACGTCTTACCCAATGTTCTTCTGGTGTAATACGCGAGGGCACGTCCGTTCATGAAAGCTCGACCTAGCCAGACAATACCCGTGCGAAACAAACCGGTCTGTCCAATATTGATCATTTGCAAAGGGTCCCGGATTTCTCTTACTCCAAAGAGACTATCCGAGACCCGCGTCTAACTTGGCGTCCAGGACTATAGTGCCGCACGGATGAATTGGCAAGAGGTATCCCGGGTCCTCCTACCAGGATAGGCTTGACGATGGTGAGACAATTGCGCCCATGGATGCTTGGCTGCGGACTGAAAGAGATTCTAAAGACGCGTCGTCCGGATTTCGCCTCGTCCATAACCCGCTATATGCAACGCCCATGATCGAGAGCGCCGCTCGCGAAGCAATGAATGGCGCGAAGCGTGAATGCGCGGTCGTTCGGGAAAACGATGTGGCCGCAGTTTTCACAAATCTGCCGCCCATTTTGAAGAACTTTCATCGCCCTGAATCCCTTCCCTAACACACAGTAGGGACAGCGGGGTTCCTGCAATCCTTTTCCCGTCAGAGTCAGACACTCCCGCACTTGGTTTGCGCAGCAGTAAAAGATACTACAGAAATTTAGGCTTCGCAGACTGTTCGATGACGAACGATTCTCTTTTCGTACAGACCCTAACGAGCACCAACGAACAGGTACACAAATCCTGCCAGCGAAACGAAAATCAGAACGTACGGCCAAAACTCAACGATGCGCTTCGGCACGTCTAAAACCCTAGGCCAATGGCTCTGATTCACATCACTAAAATGAGCCGACAGATTACGTTGATTTGTTTCGGGGTTGTTAGGCTTCATAGGGTGGGACGACGTGTGAAATGGGATGGCACTTCACGCACAGGGGAAGTGGGATTTCCCAAGTCTGCCCTTCAAAAAAGAATGTGCAATTTCGATATTCCAATTTTGATCCGCAGTCAGGGCAAGCATTCGCAGCCCAATGAGTGCTTCCAGTGTTCAGAAACTCGATAAAAGCTTTGGTAACCGGGTTTTCGCTCATCTGTCATCCTCGCGCCGACACGCTGTCGAGGGTCAGGAGTAGCGTAAGCCTTCAGCAGACGGAGGCGGCATCGCTGGAAGAGGCACTACGCATGGCGAGGAACGGATCTGATTGAGTTGAGGTCGGCTGGCACCCTTGCCCGTCTTTCTTGCTGCAACACCGGGCAGCCTTAGTGTTCATATTCCCTCCTACCGATCTAGTGTTTCGCCCAACTGCTCGAACGCAGGTATGAACGGCGGCTTGGCGATCTCGTCTTGGGCGTTCTTGCTGGATCTGTACCTCCCGCCTATCAGCCACGGTCCGGTTTCTCTGCGATACCGCTTTTCGGTGACCAGAGCAAGCTCTACGTAAGGCCTTTTTGGTGTCTAAAGAGAATGTTTGATTTTCGGACATTATCATGGTACTATGTTCATAAATCAGACGTAGGTGAGTGTATGACCACAACTACGACAGCAAAGCCCGCAACAGCAGTGGCTTTCCCCGCCCAAACGATAGAGGCTTCCATCCGTGGATTTCTTGCCCAGGAAGGCGCGATGCAGGCGGTGCTGCATGGCGGCGCGGCGGGCGCCCCCGCCGGGATCGGTCCGCAGCCGTCGATCGATTCGCTGGTGGTCGTCGAAGTTTTGCTTGAGCTTGAAACGCAGGTTCCTTTTGAGCTGCCGGAGAGTCTGGTGCAGGCTGGCGGATACGACAGCGTGGATGAGGTCGTCCAGAACCTCATGCCGAAATTACAGAAGCGATGGAGTGAACATCACAAGGAGAAGACCTGATGCCAGAAAAGGGAAAGACCAAGTCTGCTAAGGAGGAAACCGCTGATCGGCAGAGGCTTGGGGCCCGGCTTCGCGAAGCGCGCGAGTACCTGGGTCTTTCGCAGGATGAAGTGGCGAAGTATCTAGGCATACCGCGCACAGCACTGTCGCATATCGAAAGCGGCCAGCGGGGCGTCGACGCGCTGGAACTCAAGAAGATGGCGCAGCTCTACAAGCGGCCCGGTGTCTATTTCACCGGGGAGAGTCAACCGGAGGCGGGTATGCCCGAAGACGTCGCCCATCTTGCACGCGCCGCAGCAGGCCTGTCGGAGGGCGACCGCCGGGAATTAAGCCGGTTCGCCGAATACCTCCGCGCTCGGGCGGCGAGCGAGGGGTCCTCGAATGACTGACACGCGGCACGCAATTCTGAAAGGCAAGCGAGAAGCCGCGCGGCTCCATCGCGAATTTGGCATGCGTGAACGCATCGAGCAGGACGGCGGCCGGATCGATGTATTTGGGACGATTGTTAAAAGCGGTGTGCCCCTTCTTTTCAAGCCCCTTGATGGGCTTCTCGGGGTTTTCATCGATGCCCCGATGCCGGGCGTCATGGTGACCACGAAGCGCGGCCTGAGCGTGCAGCGCTTCACAGGCGCACATGAATTGGGGCACTGCCGCCTTGGTCACAGCCCAAGTCTCGATGATGAATCGATACTGCGGCGTATGCCGCTTAACGCCGGACCGGACGTCAAGCAGCAGGAACTCGAAGCGGATGCTTTTGCGACGGAGTTCATGCTGCCGCCGTGGCTCTTTGCAGCGCACTTTCAACGGCAGGGGTGGGTGCCGGCGATGATGGCTGACTCCATGGTGGCTTATCAGCTCTCCCTGCGAGTCGGCGCCAGCTACGAGGCGACTTGCCGGTCACTGATGCGTAAAGGGGTCGAGGTTATCAAGAGGCGAACGCTTGACCACCTGCTGGAAGTGCAACCACGCGCGATCAAGAAGGAAATTCTGGGCGGGTACGAGCCGCCCGATTTTATCCGCGACGTCTGGCTGCTGACAGCCAAGGACGAAAATACGGTCATCGAAGGGAGTCGCTCGGACCTGTTCGTACTCAAGCTGACGGAGCACAGCGGGGCTGGATATGTGTGGACGTTTGATGAGCTGAACCAGAACGGCTTCGCCGTCGTGCGCGACGAACGGGAGGGCGAGGATGGCGAGACCGTCGGCGGACACGTCACGCGATCAATCACGACCCGTTCCGAAGGACAGCAACTTGGCCGCATGGTTCTTGCCGAACGGCGGCCGTGGATACCGGAAGGTGCACCACTCGGGGCGTTCTGTGTTCACTACGATCTCACCGGCCCAGAAGACGAGGGACTGTCGCATGCGGAACGGCGCCTCCTGCTGGAGGCGGCGTGATGGCGGTGACGATTGACTGTGATTTACGTTCCATGTTCGGACCGGTGAGAGATCAGGGAATACGGCCCACGTGCATGGCATTTGCCGCGAGTGACGCCCATGCCGGAGTCCGGCCCGGTTGGGAGCCTCTGTCCTGCGAGTTTGCCTACTTCCATGCTCTCAAGCGCGACGGCGGGACACCCAGCGGCGGGGCTACGCTTGGAGGAATGCTGGTGGCAATCAAGGAGGACGGTCAGCCGCCTGAGCCGGTCTGGCCGTATTTGGCCAACGTGCCCACTGACATTGCGTTGTGGAAGCCGCCTGCGAAGGCCGAACCCCGTTACCGGCGGGCAAGTGCGCGGGGTAGCACTTCCGTTGTTGAAGTTGTGCAACGTCTTGACAAGAGTGCGCCGGTGATTCTGACAATGAAGTTGTCAGATGCGTTCTACCGGCCGAATGCCGATGGGGTAATTACGTCCACGGAACCGCCAGACCCAAAACGCCGGCACGCGGTTGTGGCTGTCGGGCATGGTAAGAATGGCATTCTGAGACTGATTCTGATTCGAAACAGCTGGGGGCCATTGTGGGGCATCGGCGGTTACGCATGGCTGACTGAGGATTATCTAGCGCCGCGGCTTTATGGATTCGCGGACATGAGAGAGGACCTATCAAATGTATCTGCCCATCACCCCGGCACAAACGTGCGCGGCAGCGTGGCTTAAAGCTGCCAATGCGGTTAATGCCGCGGCCGACCACGAAGCGCATAACGTCATCATCGACGTGACGGACCCATTGAGCGAATCCGCACCGGACCGTCGTGTCGTCCAACTGGTTGATAGTTATCTGCGGTCAAAGGAGGCTATGCCTCTTCAGGCGGTGGCCAACACTATATTCCCACAAGATCTTTACAGGCGGCACGGCGTGCCCAAACTCTACGATGTTTACGAAAGTGTTTATGAGCACATCAAGAAGCAAGGCGACTGGGGCAGATATTTCGAGCGCATGATTCGACGGACAACCTCTACCGGCAAGGTCGTCAATCCCATAGGGGACATGGTCGCAAAAATGAAAAAGCATGTGCACGGTGACGGCAAGACATTTCGGAATATCTACGAACTGACAATTTCAGACCCCACCCTCGATATTCCAATCTACGACCCCGAACGCGACGCGGGGCCAGTAATGAACCGCCAGTGTCTGAGCTTCCTGAGCTTCAAGCTCGATCATGACAACCGGTTGATGCTGACAGCCGTCTACCGGAACCATTATTACGTGGAGCGTCTGCTCGGGAATCTGGTCGGCCTCGCGCGGCTGATGGCGTTCGTCGGCAAGGAAGCAGGTGTGCCGGTCGGTCCCCTCACGGTAGTCTCAACGCATGCGGTGATCGACGCCCCCAAGGGCGGCGGGCGCAAGGGCATCAACGACCTTCTTTCGGAATGCGGGGATGCTTACAAAGCCAGTGCGGCTGCGTAAATAGAACTAATGCTGAAGCTGAGGACGAAGGTCGTACAGTTTGGTCATTCCGTTGATGAATTCCGTCTGACCGCCATAACTCGGGTGTCTGACTGCACGGCAGTCGATGGCAAGTTCGAGGAGAGACTGATGGGCATCCCGGCCAATAGCGATCACACTCTTGGGACGCAGCATCTCCAGGAGCGTGAACAGCAAGTCTCGGAATACCTCCCGCTCGGCCCGTGTGTGACAGCGGTTTGATAACGGGTCTCCGGGTTCAAACGGATGCAAGGGGAAGATGTTCCACAGAAACACCGGCTTATCAATTTGCGTCAGAACCTTCCAGATGATGGCAGCGGTACGCTCTGCTACGGGAGGGCCTTTTGTGGCGCGTGATAGTGGCAGGCCGCCGTATATCTCGCTGAACGTCTGAAGGTGAATTTCATCAGTGAGCGGAAGGCCAGTCCGCCTGCCTCCCCGGTAGCCCAGATCGCGCGCTATCCACACGGAGTCGATGCCATCTTCGGCGGCTGCTTCAACAACGGCAAGGAGATTGGCGCGTCGTCTTTGAGGAGCATCTGCGCGGTCATGCAGCACGCAACGGTCGCTGTACGGATTAAAAACATCGTCTAGGTGGATAGCGGTCAGAGCGTCAACAAAGGTGGCTGGTTTCATGCTTTCATTTTCTTGAAGGTTAGGGTTCGTTTGTTCAGGTCAGCGACGATGGTGCCGCCGCGATGCTTCCGCAGCGCGCGAAATACTTCGTAGCCTCTCAGGATTGCTTCTTCCCACAGCCAGAGAGGGCAGCGTTCCGCCTCGTATCCCGAGACGAGCCCACGCACGGCCTTGAGCAAGCCGTAGTCGAGGCTCTTCAGCTGTTCAAAGTCATTAAGCTTGGTTGCATGGTTGAAAACCCAGGTTGAGATGCCCTCCTCGATGAGAATCGCGCGTGCGCCGTCTTCGGCCTCGTCGAGTTCGGGGCGGCTCTTTCGTTTCACGCGGAACAACGCGCGCAGCACCGGGGACCATCCGAGAATAGCCGCGTTAGCCAAATGGAAAACGTCATGGAACCGGTAGTCGTCCTTTTCGAGCTTGTTGTCCGTGAGGCGATCACCTATGTTTACACCGTTGCGCCGCAAGAAAACATAGGTCTGGTTGTTCACCGTCCTCTCAAATATCTGCATTTCTATGCGCCGTGGAATTTGCTCGGCCGGATCTTCGTCCGCGTCGAATAGGACCGGGTATGTGCGTTCGTCGGGCCAGCGATCAAAAATCTTCTGCAAATTTCTGTGGGCCGCGTCAGCAAGACTGACATTCGCCCCGGTCGCGGCATCAATGAGCGCACGGAAGATCGACGACATGTGAGCTGAAAGGAGGTCTGGGTTGCGATTGATGCGTCCGGCAGAGAAATCAGCGACCAACGTGCCGGCTTCGCCCGCCAAACGCATCAGCGTGGCTTCAAACGCATCTTGATCACCGGGCCCAGTTGCCTTCAAGGCTGGTTGGAGGGCGGCAAATCTAATGTCATGCAGTCGATTGCCCGGCCTACTGCTGTCATCGGAATCGCCGTGAATATGCAGAGCCATCTCGGAGAGTGTTATTCCGGCGCGAGTTGCCAAAATCGAAAAATACCACAGTACGTCGCCGAGTTCCTCGACAACTGACTCCTCATAACCAATATAGGAAACAGTGTCGCGCTGCTTTTTCTTCAGCTCGCTTAGCAAGCTCCCGATCTCGCCGAAAAGCCCGAGCAAGGGGAAATCGAGACGCGCGGTTCCTCTTCGTACTGTGCGGTCAGTGGCGCGGGCGAGGGACTGGTACTGACTGACGCCGAGTGCCGGTGGCGGCGCCGCCATCACAACGGCCAAGTCCCTGGGACTTCCGGTCGCTGGCCCACGTTTTTTCGAGGTCCTGAGCTTGTTCTTAGTTTTGGTCATCAGATTCTTCGGCGGATGTACGGTGTCGCATCGTGGCGATTCGGTCGACGTCGACCAGGTGCAGTCTATGAGCGGGAAGACCTTGAATGTCTCGCCAACACATGCTTTAACGGCCTCTCAGGTTTCTTTCTCCATCTCCGCCATGAGACGGCTCAGGGATGTCCCCAGCGCTTTGGCGATCCTGGTCATGTTCACCAGCGCGATATTGCGCGTTCCGCGCTCTGTATCTCCGATATAAGTTCTATGTATTCCGGCAAGTTCCGCCAGCTTTTCTTGTGAGAAACCCTTAGTCTCGCGCAATCGGCGAACAGCTCGCCCAAATGCCAATCGAGGGTCACTCTCCCTTGTACGGGTCACACGCAGACAATAGCCCTTAGATGCCTATGCGTCTACAGACGATGAGTGGATGAACCAAACAAAGTATTTCAGGCGCCTTCTCCTATTCCTACAAAGGCTCCGAGCCGTCACTTTCCATCCTAGCGGTGCCCGCGCACAATGTGCCTTTTTGGTGTCGGCGAAGAAGTCACAAACATGGAACTGACGGAGCACCCTTTTAGCGTTGACGACTATAAGTGGTCATGCTATAAGTGTCATTATGGAGAACAGAAACTGTGAACTGGTTGGGAGAACGCGATGGGCGAGCTACGCATGATGCCGAAAGGAAAACTGGAAAGACGCGAGCGGCTGAAGCGGATGGCGATTAGGTTTGGGCTTCCGGACTCGACGGCGAAGGCAATGAGGACGTCCGACATTACAATTTGGCTGCGCTGCAACGCACCGCGGGGGGAGCCGCTGCAGCAGATCGCACGCCGCCTTATTGGGGGCGCCTAGTGAAGCCTAGCAAGGGCCGAGAACAGGGTGTCCGCATCGACCCGAATGGTCCGCGCCGCCGCGAGGCTGGCTCTACGCCTGCCCAGATTATCGACCGCGCCGGGACTCTTCGAGATGTTTTCGTGCTTAGGAGACCCGACGCACAAACATTGGATTTCTGGAGAAGGAGTGCTGACGATTTTCAAGAATACATTTCTCGAATCGCCAGATTTTCGCGAGCCCTCAGCGAAAAGTCGGCAAGGAACGCGGTTCAATCTTCATCGGGGAACGCGGCGATTGCCGCGGAGCCCAGGCGATCAAAGCCACTCGGCAGGCTCCTTATGATGCCAAGCCATACCGATCTGGGTTCAGGGTCGTCTTCTCGATCTGTTGATCAAAGCACGGGATTATTACAAGGAGGAAATTATGAAGGCTCCAGGGATTCGGGCAAGAAAAACCGGCAAAAGACTACCGCGCGGAAAAGCGCTACAGGTGATGGTTTACCCCAGAAAGGAAACTAAAGCCGCTCTGGTCCAAGCAGCACGCGATGTCAGCCGGCCACTCAGTTCGTTCATGATCATGGCGTCTTTGAAAGCGGCGGCAGCACTTCAGGGTTGCAACGTCGCAGATTTGATACCTCAGACAGAGCTGCGCCAATATCTCCGTGAAAAATAGGGGGTGGAAAACAAATTGGCTCCTTGTTGGCAACCAAAACGTCCGGATGCTCAGACCCCATTTGTGCGACTGACCGCCTCGGACATCTTCAGCGTTTACCGACCTACGTTGTGTTCGGTCCGCGTCTACTTGCGCGAGCAGCGCATCCCGGAAGCCGAACCGGGCACGTTTGAAAAAATTCTTCAGACTCTCGGTCAACGCCACGAGCAGGGCCATCTCTCTACGCTCGGTGCCTACGAAGACTTGAGAGCAGTTTCGCAAGACCAACGTGCTCAGCAGACGCTGAAGGCAGTCCGAAATCGCGTGCCTGTTATTTATCAGGGCGAGCTGACCTGCGACACGATTCTCGGCAGCACCCATGTCAACATCGCTGGGCGTCCAGATTTCTTGATCCTCGACGGCGAAGCTTATCTGATCCGCGACTCAAAGCTGTCTCGCAAGGTTGACGACAAGCACCATGTTGAGGTCGCACTGCAACTCCAACTCTATGGTTGGCTTTTCGAGCAAACGGTCGGCAAGCCAGCGAAACGATTGCAAGTACATGCAGGAGGCGGCAACATCCTCGAAGTGCCATACGATGAGGGAACCGCCGCGCTTACCGAGCTTGCCCACATCTTGAAGATGAAGTGCCTTGGAGCCGAGCCTTACGAGCCGTTGGGCTGGACGAAATGCAGCGGTGGCTGCGGCTACTACGACCGCTGCTGGCAACAAGCCGAGGAGCGCCAAGACGTGTCCCTTGTAATGGACGTGGACCAAGGGCTTGCACGCGCTCTGAATGGTATTGGCATCACATCTGCCCAGCAGCTACTCGCGAAATTCGACGCGAAAGGGCTGAGCGACCTTAAGCGCCCGTGGGGCAAGGGGGAGCAGAGAGTCGGCAAGAAAGCTGAGAAGATTTTGATGTATGCCGATGTGCTGTGCAGCGGAAAAGAGCGCACGCTGGTCACGCCTGCGATGCCAGTCCATGACAATTACGTGATGTTCGATCTTGAGGGAATGCCCCCTCATCTTGATGAGCTTGAAAAAATCTACCTCTGGGGCATGCAGGTCTACGGCAAGCAGCCGAGCGGGTTCATGGGCGTAACCGCTGGATTCGGGATGGACGGCGACCGGGAAGGATGGGAGGGTTTTCTCACAGCCGCGAAGAAAGTTTTTGACGAGTACGGCGACGTCCCCTTCGTTCACTGGCACCACTACGAGAGGGTTCATATTGAACAGTACGTGGATCGCTTCGGTGACCGCGACGGCATCGCTGCTCGCGTTCTCGCCAACGTTCTGGACCTCTTGCCGATCACCAAGAACGCGATTGCGCTGCCTTTGCCGAGCTACAGCCTGAAGGTCGTCGAAGAATACGTCGGATTCAAGCGCACGCAGGACGAGTACGGCGGAAGCTGGGCGATGGCGCAGTTCATTTTGGCAACCGAGACCGAGGATGAAGGTGAGCGCAATCGACGGATGGGCGAAATCCTGAAGTACAACGAGGAAGACCTCTCGGCAACTTGGACCGTTTTTGAGTGGCTGCGACGCAAGAACACTGCGGCTCAGATTGGCACCCCGCACGATTGACGTGAACGTCATCTCGAAGGCGTTGTTTCCAACGCCGAGGGGCGGCGTCGCTGAGCGCGATGTGTCGCGGAAAAGGCAGGGTCCGATGAATGAGACTCCGCCGTTTCCTATTGGGGCCACACAAAAGCCACGTGCCAATCGTCGCCGCCATATTCTCTCAGACGTATTGAGCCAATTCGTCGGCTGATACCAGATCAGTCACGTCACACTTCATCATCGCTGCCGTGCGCTTTAATGCCGAACGAATGATGTAGGAAGAAAGGGATAGCCCAACCTTGCGCGACGCTTCGACCATAAGCGCTTTGAGCTTTGGCCGGGGATAGCACATCAATTTCATTGCCTTCCCGGGCTTCGAGGGAGTGCAGTCGCCGCTTACCACTCGACTGCGGGGCAAGGCTTTAGGCAGAGGTCGCGGTGTGTCCAAGGCTGAGTCAACCTTCGCTACGAATGGCAGGGGCGGACGTCTTCCAACTGGTTTTCCAGCATTCCTCTTATTCCAGTAGCCCCGCCCAGGGATCGGAATCCTGAGTTTTCTACAAACCTTCCCGAGTCCGACGTCTGAAAGCCCATAAGCTGCGGCCAGCTTCTGAATCGGCTGGGACCACACTTCCTTGTAGAGTTCGTCGCGATTGTACGGGGAGATCAGTTCGCGGGAGACCGGCGGCAGACCCGAAAGTCTCTGCGGCACAGGTGACCGATGTTTCTTACGGTCTTCCTGAGTCTTCGCGAAAATGCCGCGCAGATTGCGGTACGTCGGCGAGGCTTGCTGAGCGCGAAAGTGCGTTCGAATTCCGTTCCGACGTTCCTCAAGAATGCCGGCATTCACGAGCAACGGAAGTTCTCTTTGCAGGCTGGATGGAGTAGTCGCGAGATGATGCGCCAATTCCGAGAGATACCACCATCTGGCCGGCTCGGCGAGGATCGTCCCGAGGATATGCTGCCGTACGGAGGGAAACAAAGCATCAAGAACTGCGACTTTCGACTTCGCTACTGAATGTTTACGCATTTTGCGTACTCCGGCTTTTGATCGGTGCTCTTTCCACTAAGCTGTATACGCATGTTGCGTATGTAGCTTGGCTCTTTACGCGTTCTGGGTAAACGTCGGTTGCCAACCCGTCCGCCGTTGAATTTTGAACTGCCGACGCCTTAATTGAGGGAACAAATAGGGAACATTAGGCGTTCCTGTCCGTTCCCAGCCGCATTTTCCGTGCCTGCCAGTGCCCGGTAAGTTCTTGAAATTCCGTTCGCTGGCGGGTTCGACTCCCGCCGCCTCCACCATATTTTCAAGCTCCTTACCACCCGACGCGTCCCTCACAGACTCTTGCCCGTATCAAGTCTCCTGACTTCGTGTGCAGGCCTTAGTGCGAACTGGCTGGATGCCTGCCAACGCTTCTCAGGCCCACGAACTGAAGAATTCTGTTTGCTCGCTGGCTCAGCGGACACGACCCAACGTTATCTCCGGGCGTGAGCGCTCGCCTCAACCCATGTGTAAGATGAAAATTGATTGTGCAGTTGCAGGAAAACATTTCGCTCGCGCCGCTGACCACCATCAGGATTGGGGGGCCGGCGAAGTACTTCGTCGAGGCCAGCGATATTGGGGAAGTGCAGGAAGCGGTTGTCCTGGCGCGCTCGCGGGATCTGCCATTGTTCGTTCTTGGCGGCGGTAGCAATGTGGTGGTAGCGGATGCCGGCTGGCCGGGGCTGGTGCTGAAAATTGCGATTCAAGGAATTGATCGATCTTCGGCTCCAGATGAAGCTGGCAAAGTTGTTTTCGACGTAGGGGCGGGCGAATCCTGGGATCGGTTCGTTTCTCGATCCGTGATGGCACACTGCGCCGGAGTCGAGTGTTTGAGCGGCATTCCCGGTAGCGTGGGCGGAACCCCTGTACAGAATGTCGGAGCGTACGGACAGGACGTCTCCGAAACAATTGCATCGGTGCAGGTGCTCGATTTGAGAGATGGCCAGGTGCGCGAACTCTGCAAGGAGGCTTGTGGGTTCAGTTACCGGGCGAGCATCTTCAACACGAGTGAACGCGGAAGGTTCATGGTTCTGCGCGTGCGCTACGCACTAAAACCGGAGGGTAAACCGCGCATCAGCTACGCCGACCTGAAGCGGCACTTTGCAGGACGCGAAACCAGCCCCAACCTCAACGAAACCCGCGAAGCGGTACGCCACATTCGTGCACTAAAAGGGATGCTACTTGTGGAAGGTGATCCGGATTGCTTGAGTGCGGGCTCGTTCTTTAAAAATCCTGTGCTGTCTGCAGCCCAGCATGAAGAACTAACATTAAGGGCAGCTGAGCGAGGATTGAGCGTGCCCAGCTATCCCGCCCTTGAGACCCACAAGAAAGTTTCTGCGGCGTGGCTGGTGGAGCATTCCGGCTTCGCGAAAGGCTACGGCATGGGCCGCGCGGGCATCTCGAGCAAACACGCGCTGGCCATCGTGAATCGCGGCGGGGCTACCGCTGCCGAAGTTCTAGCTTTGAAAGATCAGATTCAGCACCGCGTCGAAGAAATCTGGGGCGTTCACTTGGAAGCGGAACCCGTACTGGTGGGCTTCTGACTTCGCTTGAGTGATGCAAGCGGCCCGATCGCTAGGAAACTCGAGTCAAGTAAGTAAAGGCACCGCCCCGGTTCGCGACCCCGTTTTGTGAACTGTGACCCCAAATGGGGTGGGTGCAGCGGTCCGGCCCCGACGGCGCCTCACCTTAATCATCGGCAAGTCTTGCCGCCTCTTTAAAAATCTCCACAAACATCGTTCGCGTAAGCTTGCCAGTCTGCGTATTTTGATTCGATGGATGATAGGACGCCAGTAACACCTTACCGTCGGGTAACCGGTAACTGGCGCCGTGTTTGAAGAGATAGTGCTTTCGGCTTGGAAGTAGGCTCCGGCGTTTCAGATAGTTCAAGTAAGCGTCGAAGCCGACCTTGCCCAGTGCGACCACAACCTTTACCTTCAGTAATCCTGCGATCTCCCGGTCAAGAAACTGTGAGCAGTTGGCAAGTTCCTGCGGCGTCGGCTTGTTGGCGGGCGGAGCGCAGCGGACTGCAGCGGTGATATAGAGATCCTTCAGCATGAGCCCGTCGTTGCGATCAGTAGCATTGGGTTGGCTGGCGAATCCGGTTTCATACAAAACGGGGAACATGAACTTTCCGGATGCATCACCGGTGAAGGGGCGCCCAGTGCGGTTGGAGCCGTGAGCACCGGGGGCCAGACCAAGAATGAGCACCCGAGCATTGGGGTCGCCGAAGCCGGGCACAGGTTTGCCCCAGTATTCGCAATCGCGGTAAGCTCGGCGCTTCTCCCGGGCTACTTGTTCGCGATACGCTACCAACCGAGGGCAGCGGGTGCAGGCGATGACTTCGTCGTGTAGGACCACGAGCCAGCGAGGCTTCGCTGTAGAGTGTTTCGTCGTCATGCGGGTGGTTGCAGCTTATCGCAGATGTAGACAACCGGAAAAGAAGAGGATTTCGCACAACGTAAGTTAGGCCATGCACAAATCGGCCACCTATATGTGCGGTAGCGTACAGTATCAAGGGTATGGCGCTTTGTGCTCCTGCGGACTAGGGTTGGATCACCCTTCCTCGTAGCCGTCCGTCGCGCTGTACGACGTGGCCCGGCCAGCAGCCCGCCAAGGGCGATTTGACCCGGCAGATGAAACACACGATTCTCATTGTCGATGACAGCCCTTTGATCCGCCGCTCCTTGCGTTTGTGGATCGCAGGGAGTTTGGACTGGGAAGTGTGCGGCGAGGCTGAAAACGGAAGAGAAGCGGTGGACAGAGTGGAAGCACTTCACCCCGACCTCGTCATCCTGGATTTTCGAATGCCTGTGATGAACGGGCTTGAGGCCGCGCGCTGCATAAGGGATGTAGCTCCCCGGACGGCGATGCTGATGTTCACGATGCATACATCCAGTGAACTGCTGAAAGCTGCTCTCGAAGCTGGCGTGACAGATGTCGTTTCCAAGAGCGATCGACTTTCCGACCATCTTTCCACAGCTTTGCGACAGATTATCGCCTGATCTCGAATCCTGGTCACCGCCGGGACGGGAAAACACAATTCGGATGCAAGGCGAATTGTATGCGTGCGTTTGACGGTCCTCTCCTTCTGTCTTTACACTCAAGTGAACGCCGCGTGAATTCGGTTCGGGTTCTAATTCGACAGGACCTGGCTCGACGAAACATCCGGATGCAGCGGTTGTGAAAGGCGAAACGTGAGCCCCACAGAAACGACGGACGCGGCCAAAACCGAACCGAACCAGAAAGATATCAAGCGGGAGATCTCGGTCGAGATCCCGGCCGCGGAAGTTGCGCGCGAGACCGAGTCGCAGATTCAGCGCTACCAGAAGAGTGCAAGGTTGCCCGGCTTTCGCGCCGGGCATGTGCCCGCCTCCATCATCCGCCAACGCTTCGGCGATGGCCTGAAGAATGATGTGATCGAGGCGCTGGTTCCGAAATACTTCCGCCGGGAAGCTGAAAAACAGGGGCTGATTCCAGTTTCGCAGCCTCGCGTCACCGATCTGCACATGCATGATGGCGAGCCGCTGCGCTTCAAGGCCAGTTTCGAGGTGCTGCCTGAGATTCAGGTTGAAGGTTATAAGGAGTTGCGGGCCGACAAACCTGAGATTGCGGTCACCGACGAGGAAGTCGAGCACGCCCTTAACAACGTGCGCGAGCAACATGCGACTTACACGACGGTGGAGGGCCGCGCTCTGGCTGAGGGCGACTTCGCGCAAGCTTCCATGGATGGGAAACCCAAGAACGCGACCGACGCGGAAGCGGCCAGCGCCAATCCGGTCCACATGGATGACGTGCTGATCGAAATCGGCGGCAAGAATACGGTGCCGGAGTTTTCGCAAAATCTCACCGGGGCATCCGCTGGAGAAGAACGCACCTTCGACGTGAGCTATGCGGAGGACATTTCCGACAAACGCCTGGCGGGGAAGACCTTTGTTTATACGGTGAAAGTAAACGGGATCAAACAGAAAAGCTTGCCTGAACTGAATGATGATTTCGCTAAAGAACTGGGCGAGTTCTCCAGTCTGGACCAAGTGCGCAAGCAGATCCGCGAGAACATGGAAGCGGAAAAGCGCCATACGGCGGAACACACCGCGAAAGATAAGCTCGTCGCCGATCTGGTGAAGCGCAATGATTTTGAAGTGCCGGAGTCTTTGGTGGACCGCCAGATTGATCTGCGCCTGGAGCGCGGTCTGCGAGCACTGGCCGCGCAGGGCATGAAGATGGAAGACCTGAAGAAGATGGACCTGCCCCGGCTGCGGGCGGGGCAGCGGGATCAGGCAATCCACGATGTGAAGTCTTCGTTGCTGCTCGAACGAATTGCTGAGCTGGAAAATATTCAGGTCAGCGACGAGGAAGTGAATCGGGAGCTCGAAGCTTTGGCAAAGCAGTCGAAACAAACTTCAGAAGCGGTGCGAGTTCGTTTGACAGAGGATGGGGGCCTCGATAGAATCCGGATGAGAATCCGCAGCGAAAAGACCCTCGATTTTCTTTATCACCAGTCCGCGTAGCTAGCAAACGGCGCGGACACTTTCGACCCTCCCCGAACGAAGAAAACGTTTTTTCGGGGCGGAGTGTGGCAGTTCCGGTGACAGGTCCGGTAGACAATGAAACCAAATGATCCGCAAATGATGCTGGTACCGATGGTGATTGAGCAGACTGGGCGTGGCGAACGCGCCTACGATATTTATTCCCGTCTGCTGCGGGATAACATTATTTTTATAGGGACGCCGATTGACGACAACATCGCCAACCTGGTGATCGCGCAAATGTTGTTCTTGGCGCAGGAGGATCCGGAGAAAGATATCCAGCTGTACGTGAATTCTCCCGGCGGCTCGATCACGGCGGGCATGGCGATTTATGACACCATGCAGTATGTGAAGAACGATGTCATGACTCTGTGCGTGGGGCAGGCAGCCTCCATGGCGGCATTACTGCTGGCCGCCGGCGAACCCAAAAAGAGGCTGGCTCTGCCGAATTCCCGAATCCTGATTCACCAACCGTCGATGGGAGGGTTGTCGGGGCAAGCCACGGACATCGATATTCACGCCCGCGAAATTCTCCGTATGCGCGAGATTACAAACCAGTTACTCTCCAAGCACAGCGGCCAGAAACTCGACAAAGTGGAAAAGGACGTGGAGCGCGACTTCATCATGAACGCGCAGCAGGCTAAGGAATACGGAATCATAGACGATATCATCTATAAGACCGCAAAAGCGGTATGATCGGCCTTCGCGCTTGACCCAGGCACACCGGGAGTTCGCGCGAAAGCGGCAGTGGAAGGGTCGAAACAGGCGGGGCCCAAAGTCATACCGAACGAAGATTGAAGGAGTAGAGCCGAGTGAAAACTAAGTCAGGCTCCGACGAGATTCTGCGCTGTTCGTTCTGCCACAAGTCGCAGGACGCCGTGGCCAAGCTGATCTCGTCGCCCAGCGATTATCCTCGCGCCTATATTTGCGATGAGTGTGTAGCGGTGTGCAATTCGATCCTGGAAGATGATCGCACTGCGACTCCGCAGGCCGCCGCTCCCAATCAACTGCCTAAGCCGCAGGAAGTAAAAACCTTCCTCGATGAGTACGTCATCGGGCAGGAACAGACCAAGAAAAAGTTGGCGGTAGCGGTTTACAACCACTACAAACGTATCTTCATGAACCGCCAGAAGACGGCGGGAGACGGAATCGAACTCAGTAAATCGAACATCTTGCTGATCGGTCCTACTGGAACTGGCAAGACGCTTCTGGCGCAAACTCTGGCCCGCATGCTGGACGTACCGTTCGCCATTGTCGATGCCACCACACTCACCGAAGCCGGCTATGTGGGCGAGGATGTAGAGAACATCATCCTCAAACTTTTGCAGGCGGCCGAGGGCGATGTCAGCCGCGCCCAGACTGGCATCATTTACATCGACGAAATCGACAAGATTGGGCGTAAGGACGAAAATCCCTCGATCACTCGCGATGTTTCCGGAGAAGGCGTGCAGCAGGCGCTGCTGAAGATTTTGGAAGGAACCATCGCCAACGTTCCGCCGCAGGGCGGACGCAAGCATCCTCACCAGGAATTCACACCGGTTGACACAACTAACATTCTGTTTATTTGCGGAGGGGCGTTCGTCGGCCTGGAAAAGATTATCGGCCGGCGAGTGGGAAAGAAATCGCTGGGCTTCCGCGCCGGCGATGAGGCAGAGAAGGAAGAAGCGGTGGTCGCGCGCAGCAAGCGCAATTTCGAATTGCTTAGCGAGATGCAACCCGAAGATTTGATTAAGTTTGGCCTGATTCCCGAGTTCGTTGGACGCCTCCCGGTAATGGGTATGTTGGAGGATTTGGACGAATTCGCCCTGATCGAAATTCTAACTCGACCGAAGAACGCCATCGTCAAGCAATATCAGCGGTTGTTCGAGTTTGAAAATGTGCGGTTGAAGTTCAGCGACGAGGCGTTACGCGCGATCGCCCGCCAGGCCATGGCGCGCAAAGTGGGGGCTCGCGGCCTGCGCATGATCCTCGAAGAACTCATGCTGGATTTGATGTTCAATCTGCCCAGCCAGAAGAAATTAAAGGAGTTCGAAGTCACCAGGGAAATGGTTGAGAAGCGGAATGCTTCCCTTTCGATGATGGAAAAGGCCGGATAGCCAAAGGCCCCTATAAGAGTAGTAAACTGATTACCGAAGGTAGGCTGTGTAGAGGGCGCGTGGCGATTGTGATTGAGCAATGTCATTCAGCGTCAACCCAGGGAGATTGAGTGACCACATCCAAGGAAAAATTCGAAAGCAAGAAGCTGCCCATGATGCCCATACGGGACGTGGTCATCTTTCCGTACATGATGACGCCGTTCGTTGTGGGGCGCGAGTCCAGCGTACGCGCCCTGGAAGAGGCTCTGGCCGCCGACAAGAAGATTTTCCTGGCCACCCAGCACGATGCCTCCATCGATGAACCCAAGTCGAATGAGATCTATCAAGTCGGGACCATCGTCAATATCGTGCAGAGCCTGAAGCTGCCCGACGGCAACATTAAAGTGCTGGTCGAAGGCATTGAGCGGGGCAGGTTGTTGCAGGCCACCGATGCCGACGGTTATATGCAGGCGAACGTTCGTGTGGCTCGCTACCCCGTCGAGATGAATGCCCAGATTGAAGCAGGCATGCAGCGCGTGACCACGCTGTTTGAGCAGTACGTAAAGCTTTGCCAGGCACTAAATTACGAGACCATGATTTCGGCCGTGCGGATGGAAGATCCGGCCAAGCTCACCGACATCATTGCTGCTAACCTGCAGCTCTCCATCGAAGAAAAGCAGGAACTGCTGGAGATTTTCGATCCGTCGGAGCGTCTGAACCGGATCGCCGACGTGCTCGACGTCGAGATTGAAAAGCTGAACGTGGATCGCACCATCCAGTCGCGCGTGAAGCGGCAGATGGAAAAGGCGCAGAAAGAGTATTACCTCAACGAGAAGATCAAGGCCATTCAGAAAGAACTGGGCCGCGGCGAGAAGAGCGAGTTCGACGAACTGAAGAAGAAGGTCGAAGCCGCGGGCATGCCGAAAGACGTAAAAGACAAGGCATTGCAGGAGCTGAAGAAAGCTGGAAGCGATGCCGCCGATGTCGGCCGAGTCCACAGTCTCACGCAACTATCTCGATTGGCTCCTGGCGGTGCCGTGGAAGAAGCGCTCGAAAGAAATACGGAATATCTCGCGCGCCGAGAAAGTTCTGAACGAAGATCATTACGGGCTGGAGAAGATCAAGGAACGCATCCTTGAATTTCTCGCCGTGCGGCAGCTGGTGAAAAATCCCAAGGGCTCGATTCTGTGCTTCGTTGGGCCTCCCGGTGTGGGCAAGACCTCGCTAGGGATGTCGATCGCCAAGGCCACTGGGCGCAAGTTTGTCCGCATGTCGCTCGGCGGCGTGCGTGACGAAGCGGAAATCCGCGGCCACCGGCGTACCTACATCGGAGCGTTGCCCGGGCAGATTATCCAGATGATGAAGAAAGCGGGAACGAAGAACCCGGTCTTCATGCTGGACGAAGTCGACAAGATGTCGATGGACTTCCGCGGCGATCCGTCGGCGGCTCTGCTCGAAGTGCTCGATCCCGAACAGAATTTCATGTTTGTCGACCACTACCTCGACGTCGAATACGACCTGTCGCAGGTGTTCTTTGTGGCTACGGCCAACGTGATGCACACCATTCCTCCGGCTCTGCAGGATCGCATGGAAGTGCTGCGGCTGCACGGCTACACCGAGCAGGAAAAAGTGGAGATCGCCAAGCAGTTTCTGGTGAAGAAGCAGATGCTGCAAGCGGGACTGTCGGAGAAGAATGTGAAGTTCTCCGACAACGCTATCACAACACTGATTCGCGCCTACACGCGGGAAGCCGGGGTGCGCAATCTGGAGCGCGAAATCGGCAACGTGTGCCGCAAAGTCGCGCGCAAGGTGGTCAAGGAAGGCGAGAACTATAACATTGCGGTGACTGGGGAGAATGTCACCGACTTCCTGGGCGTCATCAAGTTCCGCGACACGCTGGCGCATGAGAAGAGTGAAGTGGGATTGGTCACCGGTTTGGCCTGGACCGAAGTGGGTGGTTCCATCCTCAGCACCGAAGCCACCGTGGTCGATGGCAAGGGCAAGCTGACGCTGACCGGCAAGCTGGGTGACGTGATGCAGGAATCGGCGCAGGCAGCTCTTTCGTATGTTCGATCAAGAGCACACCGCCTTGGCCTTACGCGCGATTTCTATCGCACGCTCGACTTACACGTGCATGTGCCCGAGGGCGCGATCCCGAAAGATGGACCATCCGCTGGAATTACCATCGCGACCGCCATTGCGAGTGCGCTCAGCAAGATTCCAGTCAGGCGCGATCTGGCGATGACCGGAGAAATCACGTTACGCGGAAAAGTGTTGCCCATCGGCGGGTTGAAGGAGAAGCTGCTGGCGGCTCACCGCGCAGGATTGTTTGAGGTAATCCTGCCGCGGGACAACGAAAAGGATTTAGCCGAGGTACCCGAAAACCTGCGCAGCGCCATGAAAATGCATTTCGTGGACACCATGGATCAGGTGCTGCAGATTGCGCTGGAATCGCCGTTGCAATCGATCAGCGAAGAAGAGACGACGCGTCCCATCG
The DNA here is from genome assembly GCA_963777005.1 of uncultured Acidobacteriaceae bacterium. Taxonomy (GTDB): domain Bacteria; phylum Acidobacteriota; class Terriglobia; order Terriglobales; family Acidobacteriaceae; genus Sulfotelmatobacter. Next base: position 55,538 of record CAVZPC010000009.1, read on the forward strand.
CGCCTCTCACCTCCAGCACCGGAGACAGTCCGGCGGCGCATCAGTAATAGTTCTCAGTTTGGCGGGCGTCCCGCGCAAGGTTTTTGCAAGGAGAGATCTCCATGCAGATGTTGCCACTTGGTTCATGTGCACGAAGAATGGCTATCCTCTTGTGCGTGGTTGCGGCCATCGACCTTGCCGCTTCTCTTCTCGCCGCGAAGCCTCAACTTTGGTGTGCGGTCATTCCGGCACTCATCCCCATTTTCAGTCCTGCCGTGATCTTCTCGCGTGGCGATCGGTCTAAGAGCTGAAGATTACCAACTGCAGATGAAGCAACCTTCACACCGGCCCAGCGCCCACGGGGGCCTCGCTTGCAAGACTGCGCCGCGGCATTGCACACTGGGACATGAGGGTCATCGCCCGATTCATGGCCGCAGCGACAGACGTAGCCCACTTCCCTAGCCCCAGCCTGCCCGAGGTTGCGTTTCTTGGCCGATCGAACGTGGGCAAGTCCAGCGTGATCAATACACTGGTCGACGCGAAATTGGCTCGCACCAGTTCCACCCCGGGGCGCACGCGCAGCATCAACTTCTTCGAAGTTCGCTGGCCGGGAAAGCCGCAACCGGAGGTTATCTTCGCCGACCTGCCGGGCTACGGATATGCCAAGCTCTCGCGTGAGATCTCGCAAGAGTGGCCCAAGTTTATCGAGCCCTACCTGAACGACCGTCCCACGCTCGCCTTGTGCCTGGCGCTGGTGGATGTGAATGTGCCGCCGCAAGACAGAGACCGGCAACTCTTGGATTTTCTTAATGAGTCGGGTCGTGATTTTGTGCTGATTGCCACCAAGAGCGACCGCCTCTCTAACAATCAACTGCGCAATGCGCTGAAGAGCCTGAGCGAGGCATACCCCACCGCCGCTGTAATTCCATTTTCTGCGAAGAACCGGTCGGGAAGAGATGAGGTTTGGAATAGGATTCGGCAGTCGATCGCGGAATTCCCTGCCGCGGCGTTCCAATCCTGAACATCCCCGAAACGGAAACTTCCCTGTCTCCAGTCTGTACACCGCGCTAATTAAATCTTGAAGTCGAATGTACCGATAGATTCAACAGGGCCTCGCCCTCCCGGCACTGACGATTCAGTGGCGCCCGAAGTGGAGAGGCGAATGCGGCTATGTCCGATGAAAACAACGCCGGAGCGGCATATCTAGCGTCCTTGAAACAGAGCGCGCCCCAGGCTGCCGGAGCGGCACCAGCACGCGCGCCAGATTCCGCCCCGCCGCGCGAGAATCGGATTGGCGGCGCGGCCCCAGTCGATACGGCAAGTTCCAACAAGGTCGAACGACGAAGAAGCCCGCGATACCGTTGCCAGGGAAGCGCACACTTGCGCGATGTTCGTACCGGCGTCGCTACCTGGGCAACATTCACCGACATCAGTCTGCACGGATGCTATGTCGAGGCAATGTCCACTTTTCGAGTAGGAGCTCCGCTGGCGTTAACCATGGAAGTGAATGGGTACCGAGTCGAGAGCAAGGGTGAGGTGCGGATCGTCTACCCGAACCTGGGCATGGGAATCTGCTTCACGACGATGTCGGATCCAGACCGCGAGCGGTTACGCGAACTTCTGCGATCGCTCTCGCGGCCTTCGGTGATTATGGCTCCAGTAGTGGCTCCCACCACTTATCCTCCGGCAGGTCAATCCGAGTCTGTGTCTCCCGTTTCAAATCCGGCCGCTGCTTTGCAAGCGTTGACGGAGTTCTTTGGGGAGCGTCACATCCTGAGCCGGGAAGAGTTTCACCGGATTCTTCGAAAGAGCCAGGGTCCGGGAAAATAAAATAGTTCTCTCCTCTGATTATCCAACCCAAATTGCAGACGGACTCCCGAGGCTTGCATTACGTTAGTGATCTACGTCGAGATTACCGGGGTCGATAGAGTGGACACATGACACTCTCATCGATGGTGGTTTCACGCGATTGGCAGGAAGTCAGTGTTCTGGAATGCATTCTCGGCGGATTGCACATGGATGTTGCGGTCGAGAGCGAACCCCAGCGAGCTCTGGCACGGCTCACAAAATCCAAGATCGACGCGCTCATCGTCGACTGTGACCTCAACGGAACGGGACAATTTTTTCGCGAACTACAGCAGGAGGCTTCGCGCGCAAGCACGGTGCCTCTTGTAATTATGGGTCGTGCACAAGGCAGACCTGAGATGCAGGCTACTGGAGCGATGTTTGCTTTCGACAAGCCCATTTCCGTGGAACAGGCTGTGCGCACGCTGTCCGCGGCACGCAATATGATTCTCGACGGCCGGCTGCGCTATCACCGCGCGGGAGTAGAAGTGCCTGTGACCTTGAGTGGGCGTAATCAGAAAAGAGTGGACGCGCAGCTCATCAACCTTAGCCAGGGCGGGCTGCAGGTCCGCGTCGATGACGGTTTCGATGCGAGCGATCTGCGCCGCGCGTCGTTCGAACTGCCCGGCACAAAGTGCGGGGTGAAAGCGGAGGTGGAAGTGGCTTGGTCGGACAAGCGCGGAAATGTCGGCATTCGCTTCGTAAAGCTTCCAGCACCGATGCAGTCCACCCTGCGCATTTGGCTGGCGCAACAGTATTTTGCCAACTAGGAGCCGCGCTAGGTAGTTTAAGTCTCAGATTCGATGTAAAAGCTCTGTCAGCGAAAGCGGTCCCCCTCACTCACTTCTTCGTCCATGCTCGACACAGCTTGGGCCAGTCGGGCCCCCAAACTTGCACCCCCAAATAAGGCGAACAAAGCCCAGTAGGCACCGGCGACGAACAAAGCCGCGACAGTGGCAATCCCGAGGGTTATCGGCCACGACGGGAGTTCGTGAGTTATCGCTAGGAATATCAAAGTAAACAAAAGCAGACCCGCAATCATGATGAGAGCATCCACCAGCCATGTCAGTGTCCTTGCAGAGATCGGCTGGGAAAGCCAATTCGCGCGGGGGTCGGGTTGTAAGGCCGCTTCCGTCAGGCTTTCCGCTTGATGAGGCTGTGGGGGCATGGTTCGCTCAAACCAGGAACTGCTGCTCTCCGGCCGGATTGACGGGCGCGGATGCGACGACAGAATCAGCCCGTCGTTCTCCGCGGGAGCGTTTTCGGGCCTAACTTCTGCCTGAGGTATCGAGCCCCGCGAGCCCTGAAAGATGGGGCGGTTGCCAGGTTCGCGTACCAGACCGTCGAGAAGGTTGGAAAAGATCCACTCGCTGATTCCTCGGTTGGTGCGTGCGGGCAAATCGACAAAGCGAATGCCGCACTGCCCTGACTGACTAGACCAGCGAACCTGTCCGTAGGTTTCAATGCGCAGGCGAGGAAACCTCAATTCAAAGCGCAAGCGGACACGCTGGTGTTGGCGCAGGGGAGCAACGGCCTGGACGGCTACTCCTTCATTGTTTAGATTCCGGATGATTCCGCCGTTGGCGGTATCGAGCGTAACGTAAGTCAGAGTGCGCAGTTCATGCCGATAGCGGGTGCGAGCTTGGCGCGCGGGAAATGATACAACCTGCATACTATCCGCCAGAACCGGTTCGGATGGGGCCCGTTTCATCTAATCTTAGTTTCTGGCAGGTGCAGGTTGGCAGTAACTGAGTTGATTCAAGAAGCCTCGGAAACTGGGTCTTACGAAAGACCATGGCCGATAGGTCATGGGGGAATTGGCGCAAGTCGGTTAAAATCCGGTAAGTTCTTGTTAAACCCGGCAAAACCCGGCTTTGGCCGCAATCGGATTGGATCTCGGAGGCGGCGGAGACAGGCTACGCCAAGTGGTTAATTGACAGGAACTACTCAGATGGCCACACTTCCCCGAGCGGAAGGGCCGTCCAGCACGGAATGGCAACGACTCCTACCAAACCGATCAGTGAAGTTGCCGCCGGCCTTCCGGAGTCGCGCGTGCCCTCCTGGCCGCGCAGTACCGCGTCGCCGGTGCAGGGCGGTGGATATCCGAATGATTTTCAGCCGTCCAATTTGAGCGAAGAGCCGACGTCGCGGCCCTCCGGGCGCGATGCCCTTCAGGCTCTGCTGGCATTTTCCGCGCTGCATCAGCAGGTGCGGTATCGCAGAGCATTGGCGGCACGGTACCAGGGGTTTGAGACGATTGCGCGCCCCACCGAGTTCGAGCAGGGCGAGCAATTTGTTCTGGACGAGGTGCTTCAACTAGTCGCAGAACGGGCGATCGCCATCACGGGAGCTGATGGACTGGGAATCGCTCTGGCCGAGAATAACGAGATTGTGTTGCGCGCATCCGCGGGCGCGATCAAGCCGGATGTGGGCGCGCGCATCCAGCGCGATTCCGCGTTTTCGGGAGCATGTTTCCGTACGGCGCAGATTATCCGCTGTGACGATACGGAGACCGATCATCGCGTAAACCTCAACGCCTGCCGGAAGTTGGGTGCGCGGTCCATGGTGGCTGTACCGCTATGCGGCCGCAAGCGCGTGATCGGCCTGCTCGAAGCGTTTTCGGCGGAGCCCTTCGGTTTCAATGACAGTGATGTAGACAGCCTGGAATTGCTTGCCGAGTTGATTCTCGGAGCGCTCAAACCCGAGGACGAAGAAAGATTTGCGGAGTCCGCGCAAGCTGCCGTGGCCGAGTTGGTCGGGCCCCCGATTCCGCCGGCGACAGCGCCAACGACCGCCGCTCCAGCGCCTGAAGTTCTGGCGACCGAGAAGCATCCTCCTGAGCCCGTCTTTGCAGCGGTCGAAGTTGAGCCCGCGGCTTTGGTTGCGACCGTCCCGGCTGCAGCTGTTGAACCGGCGGCGCCTTTGGCCGCGCCCGATCTGAGCACGACTCCGTTTCAAGTTGATGAGGAAGCACCAGATGACGAAGCAACTTCTGAGCCGTCCACATCTCGCCACCCAGGGGTGTTGCTGGTGTTGGTGCTGGTGGTTGTCTGCGCCCTGTTGGCTGGGGGACTGTGGTGGAAGCTGAAGAATGAGCAACTGGGCAAGGCATTGGTCCAGCCGGCCGAAACCAGCGCCATGACTCCCCGAGCCGCACCGAAACAACCCGCTGTGGTTCCAGCCGCCCCATCTTCCACTACTCCTTCAAATCTCGTCGTCGATGGGCAGAACAATTCAACGTCCATTTCCGAGTCGACGGATCGCGGTGCAGCGGATGAAGGGGACAGTGGGACCGCCGCGCCGCCGCAGGAGGTTTCGAAACTGGCGCGCATTACCGGGATTCGCCATTGGTCTTCCGCGGATTCCAGCACGGTCGTGCTCGACCTGCAAGATCAGGTGCAATACGAAGCGCATCGCTTGACGGCGCCGGATCGAATTTACTTTGATTTGCACGATACGTCGCTCGCTCCTGAGCTCGAAGGAAAGGCCATCGAAATTGGCGATCCTCTGTTGTCGCGGGTTCGTATCGCGCAGCCGATTCCAGGGTTGACGCGGGTTGTACTGGAGACGAAAGCAAGCTCGACGTTTTCCGTCAGCCTGGAGCCAAATCCTTACCGCCTGGTGGTGCAGGTTCGCAAACCGGGCGTCAGCAGCACGGGACAGGTGAATCTGTTCCCCGGGACCCAGAACCAGCGGGACAAGTTGGCGATCGTCGTTCCTCCGCCCACGCGCGAAGACCTGCAGTTACGCGCGAAAATGCCGAAGATGCGCATAGTTGTGGATGCGGGTCACGGCGGGTGGGATTTAGGAACGGTGGGGCGAAGCGGATTGCTGGAAAAGGATCTGGTGCTGGAGATTGCCCAGCGTCTCGCTAAGCTGCTGGAGAGCCGTTTGGGCGCGGAAGTAATTCTCACCCGAAACGATGATAATTACATTCCTCTGGACGAGCGCGCCGCCATGGCGAATCAGGCGCAGGCCGATCTTTTCGTTTCGGTGCATGCCAACTATAGCGACCTCCCCTCCGCGCGCGGAGTAGAAACCTATTACACGAACTTCTTTTCCGCACCCAATGCCAAAGACGTGGAAACTCGGGAGAGTGCAACCGCGAGCAAGAAAGGCACCATGGTCGCTCTCACTTCCGCCGACTTGCATGAGAGGATCGAACAATCGCGGCGCCTTGCCGCCAGCGTGCAACGTTCGCTCTACGGAACCCTCTCCGTGCAAAACCCCGGGTTACGCGACCGTGGCGTAAAGGAAGCGTCCTACGTGGTTCTTACTGAAACGGCGATGCCGGGAATCCTGGCGGAAGTTTCGTTCGTCAGCAGTCCGACCGACGAACAGAAATTGCGCAATGACGGATACCGCGAGCAGATTGCGGAAGCGTTGTACAGAGGCATTGCGCGGTATGCCGCCGGGTCACGCGGCGTAAAGGTGGCTAGCGCGGGGAAGTAGACCTCTTCTCGATCCTATGCTGTCGTGCCTTTACTCAACTTAGTTCCCCGCCGGCACGCCTCCATACTTCTGCAACCACTTCAATTCTTCTCTCACCTTGATCTTTCCGTGCCACGGATTCTTCGCCAGCGAGTGCCCCTCGCCGGGAAAGATGAGCAACGCGTTCGGAATCCCCAGCGAATACAGAGCGTGTTCCAGCAAATAATCTTCCAGCACAGCGACGCGGATGTCGTTGGCGCCGGCGACCATATGGGTAGGAGTGCGGACTTTGTCGATTTGGAAAATTGCGGCTTCGTCGTGATAGCGCTGCTGGGCCTCCCAGGGACGGCCACCAAGGAAGTAGGCGTCGTCGAAGGTCGTATCGTCATTGCCCCAATTGCCAACATGCTCGACGGCTCCTGCGCCCGTCATAGCAGCCTTGAAGCGCGTGGTTTGAGTGATGAGCCAGTTGGTCATATAGCCGCCGTAGCTGTAGCCGCCGACAGCGAGGTGATCGGGATCGGCGATGCCGGCCTTCACCAGCGCGTCGACGCCCTCAAGAATATCTTTGCCGGGACGCGAGACGATGACAGGAACAATCTGCTGCAGAAATTTATCTCCGTAGCCTGTGGAACCCCGGTAGTTGGGCTCGAACACCAACCAGCCATTGGTGGCCGCGAGCGCTGCCCACTGATACCAGTCGGCCTCGAAATGATTTCCATCCGCGTCGGCAGGACCACCATGAATGAACGTGAGCATCGGCAAGTTCTGCGACTCAAATTTTCCGGGCGGATAAATCAACATTCCTTCGACCATGGTGCCGTCGTCAGCCTTCCATTTATAGGGCTTGCCTTGAGGAAGTTCGCGCTCGGTAAAGAGACGATTGAAGGTAGTGATAGGGCGGGCACTTTGGAGAAGGTTTGGACCTTCGGCGAGGTAGACCTCCGGGGGGCGCCCGAGTGAAGAATAAACATAGGCGACGCGCAGGGAGCGCAATCCGGTCGAGAGCTGTTCGTAGGTTCCATCCAAGCCATCGAACTTTTGCAGAGAACCAGAAGGCTTGGCAGCAGTGTACATTTGGACTTCGGTGCCGAGGCGCGCGGTTACGACTACGCCGTTCCCGTAGGTGCCGTAGCTATCTACCTGGCCGATGAAATCTTTGCTCCACTGCTCGACGGCGCCGCTCTCGCTATCGACCCAGTACAGATGCGGTTGGAGATCACGATAAGGACCGGCTACGTCTCCGACTTCTACGCTGAAGAAAACGTGGCGGTTGTCGTTTGCCCAATGGAGCCTAGTCTCTTGAGCCTGATTATTTGTAAGACGGCGCGGCGCGGGGTTCGCCAGATCGAAGGCGTAGATTTCGTAGTCTTCGAACTTCTCTTGCCGTTGATTGATTGAATTGCTGATGAAAGCGAGCTTGCTGCCATCGGGTGAAGCAACCAAGTCCTCTACGCGCAAAGGCAAGGTCGCAATGGAACGAGCGCTGGGTGTGAGATCCGATTCCTTCTCAGCATCACTCTCTTCTTTAGCCGGAGCATTGGTGTGGCGGGCAAGCGCGGCGGCAACGTCGAGAGCGAAAATAGTATCCCCCCGTTCGGCGGTGCGGTACTGCACCACATCCTTCCATTGCTTCCTGTAATCGTCCTTCTGCGTCTTGGTCCACGGGTTGCGAGTGGCAAAGTACAGCGTGCGGGAGTCGGCCGACCACGAAAACGTGTGCACTTCCTCTTGGCCTTGAGTCAGTGGAATCGCCTCACCCCCGGCGGGGGAAATCACGTAGATCTGGCTTACATCGCCTTTGTCAGCTTTGTCGTCGTCTGAATCTGAATCGGACTCTGAATCTTTTGCCGAAGAAGTCTTGCGCTCCGAGAGAAACGCGATCCAATGACCATCGGGGGACCATTTGGGACCGCTGTCGTGGCCGGATTGCGTGAGTTGAATCAGCGATCCATCTTTGCCGTCGTCACGATAGAGCCATAGGTCGGTGCGAAAGATCTGCTGATCCCAGTCGGCGCGCTCGGTACCGATGACGACAGAATTGCCGTCCGGCGAGAGCGCCACCGAGGTGTAGCTGACCGAGTTAAAAAATTCGTCGAGGGTCAATTTCGGCTTTTGATCGGCGAAGCCAAGTGACGCGGAACCGAGAAGGATAGCGAGCAATAAGAGGCATTTTGCGGTTTTCATAGGGCCCGTAGGTGGAAGAGGGTTTATACAAGATTGGCTTTGCAATAAGCAACCTGTCAGTGACGGATTTGACTTGGGGTCATGGCCCGGCACTCATCCAAACTGAGGAAGCAAGGTACTACTGTGCCGGTTCGGCGTTCTTGAGAGCCTCGTCGAGTGGCTGGCCATGATGAGAGGAGGCGCGCACCACCACGCGCCAGCCATCGTCATAACAGCGAAAGCTTGCGGTAGACCGGTAACGGAGATCACTTGGAAAAACTACCGCGCCAACTTCGTTCAGTGGAAACCATCTCCAGATAAATTCGACGTCGGCCAGGTTGGCCTGCTTGGCGATTCCCGTAATAGCTACCAGTTCTCTTCTCGCGGCTGGAATGCTGAACGTCGGTTTGTCCGCGTCACCGGGCGCAACCAGGGTGTGAAACGTGTCCACGCCTGACGGTGTGAGAATAACTTCCCAGCACGGCGGCGGCACTAGCGATAAAGGGCAGGGAGTTTTGGTCCCGGAAATCCAGCCGCGATGTTGCAACGCAAGAGATTCCGGCAAAAGGTAGTCATCGTTGGAGATCACGCCGGTGCGCAGCAAAAAGCGTTGCGGGGCGCGGAAAGTTTCTGAGCGTTCGATCAGATCCGCAGCGAGACGTCGAGTGAGGAAGTCGCGAGGCGAACAAGATGGTAGCGAGAGCAGAGCAAGAATGCTCAGAGCGAGGATGAACAGTTTTCGCATAAGCGAACGAAGGATCTCAGACTACCGATTTTGGATTGTAAACAAAAGCGAACTTCTACGCGGCAAGAAAGGACGGGAAGCGATCTGACCTTCGAAACGGGCAGACCAGCGCCCGGGAATCACGGCGGCGCAGTGGGGGCAATGGCCGTCGGGAGTGAGGCGATAATCCATGATCATGTAACCGTAGCGTTGGATGAGGGTTTCTCTACACTGCGGACAGCGCGTATTTTCCCACTCGCCAACCGCTCCCGGCAGATTGCCGGCATACATATAGCGAAGTCCTGATTGCTGGCCGATCTCGATAGCTCGCAGCAGGTCTTCCGGTCGCGTATCACGGGGATCGGTCATCTTGTAATCGCCGTGAAAAGCGGTAACGTGCCAGGGAATGTCGGGCGAGATGCTGGACAGAAATTCAGTCAAGCGACGTAATTCTTCAGCGGAGTCGTTAAATCCGGGAATGAGAAGCGTGACGACCTCAAGCCATAGGCCCATTTCATGGATGCGGCGGATGCTCTCAAGGATGGGACCGATGCGTCCACCAAGTTCGTGATAGTGGCGGTCATCAAAGCTCTTGAGATCGACTTTGTACAAATCGAGCCACGGGCCTAGATAGTCGAGGACTTGCGGAGTGGCGTTGCCGTTGGAAACAAACCCGGTAAGGAGTCCGGCGGCTTTAGCTTCCTTGAAAACGGCCACCGCCCATTCGCTGGTGATGAGCGGCTCATTGTAGGTGCTGACCAGAATCTTTGCGCCCTGCGCGATCGCATCACGCACGAGAAGGCCGGGCGAAGCTGGTAGAGGGGGAGAGACGGCGTCAGAGTCGCGCAGAGCCTGCGACGTAACCCAGTTCTGACAATACGCGCAGTGCAAGTCGCAGCCCAGCATTCCGAAGCTATAAGCCAGCGCGCCAGGATAGGCGTGAAAGAAGGGTTTTTTCTCGACCGGATCGCACTGAGTTCCGGCAGTGTATCCCCAAGGAACATAGAGTGTCCCACCTCGGTTGTAGCGGACTTTGCACACTCCGGACTGGCCTTCCGGAATAGGGCAACAATGTCCGCAGGCGAAGCAGCGCACACGATGGTTTTCAAGTTTTTCGTAGAGAAGCGGATCAGCTTGGCGGACTCGCTCGTCCAGAACACTGCGGAGGGTGCGCACGGGGGAAACCTCTGCCTTCATTCTAACGCTTAGCGAGTGGAACGGCTTCGGGTTCAGGCTTTGCTAGCGGGCCGCTTTTGTGGATGATTCGTGCCGCTGCAGCCACTGATCGGCTTGTTGTTCGATGGCCGTACGTTGCGCCCGCGTGAGACGCGCCGCGATAAACGGGGCGAGCACCTTGCTGGCATCATCGCCACTGGCGCGGGCGAGCACGGTCCAGAAGTACGCTTGGTTCGAATCTTGTGGCACGCCGCGGCCGCTCAAATAAAGCGATCCCAACTTAGACTGAGCGGGAACGTTGCCCTGCTCCGCAGCCTTGAGAAACCAGCGAGCAGCTTCTGTCTCATCCTGTCTGACCGCCTGCTTTTCATCACCCTGAGCGTAAAGAAGGCCCAGGGCGTTCTCGGCGGCTGGATCATTGCGTAACGCCAATTCGCGGAGTTGGACGAAGCTGGCAGAATCGGCGGACACAACTGAACTTGAGGACTTCACCGGCGGCTTCGAGGAAGCAAGGACAGTCTGTTCTCCACTTCGCGCACGGGCCTGGAGCTTTTCCTGAATCCACGGTGCGAGAATGAAACCGAGAGCCAGAGCAATAGTGGCAGCGGCTGCGATCAGCAGGAAAAGATGCGCCCGTGGCAGGCGAATTCCGCCGACATTATCCTGCGGACGGGAAGCATCTTCGCTCTCCGGCTTTTCGTCCGGCGGATAAGCAAACAGAACACTGCCGGGAGATGGGGAAAACGGCTTCGCAGTGACCGCAGGTGCGGCAGAAGGATCGTGAACTCGAACTGCCCGAGTAACGGCTGCGAGAATGGTTTCCGCAAAACGCTGCAGCACCGCGCTGTCATTGTCACGAAAAGCGTTAGGCTGCGCGGAGAACACTTCCAGCAACCCAATCACTTTTTCTCCCATGATTACGGGCGCCGCGAGCATGGAACGAATGCCGAGCGCCCGACAACTTTGACGATCCACGCGTTCGTCGCTCTCAGTATCGTTGCATCGCAATAGTTTTCCAGTGCGCACACATTCACCCGAGAAACCGGAACCGACTTGCAGACTCATCCCGGACGGAGGGGCGCCGTCGCCGGCACTGGCGCGGCAGATCATGGTTCCGGCGTCTTGCCCTTCCAGCGCGATTGCCGCGCCCGAGGCGCGAAGCAACGACCGAGCACGAAAAGCAATCAGTGCAAGAGCAGCTTTCAGATCTGACCCAAGCGATTCAGCCTCTCTCTGGACCGCAGACGCCGCCGTAAGAATGTCGGTGTAGTTCTGCCGCAGAACGAAGCTTTCGCCGTCATCTGATGCGGACCCCGAAGACTCCGCATTCGCGGTCGCGGCCAGGGCGTTCAGGAAGAGCCACTCCCGCAAGCGGCGAACGGCAGATTGTGCGAGAGGAGAAAAACCGAGACCCACGCGACCGGCCGAGTCGAGCCATGCCACGCGCGCCGTGGTAAAGATTTGTCCAGTGGCTTCTGCGAGATCCAGCGACAATTCCACACTTTGGTCGATTGCGAGCGGCAACGAGCATTGCAGAGCCACCCCACACTCGCTCATGTCGAGAATCTCGTGGAGATCCTGCAACTCACCCGGCAAAGCGTGGCCGACACTTGCATACGCCGGCACGTGCACTTTCTGGCGCACGCGACCTCGGCGGTTCGAGGAAGCGGATCGGGATACTTGAACGATGGTAGCCATTCGGCGGGGCCCTGGGCTCTGGTCGGTCCATATTAACCTCCAAATTGTGAAAAAGTAAGCAGGAAGAAAGTCTTTAGTGCAAGCTTGCGCGTAAGCTACTGATAACAAAGTCGGAATCAGCCAAAGACTCAGGGCTGCACACTCCCTTCGAGGCAACCCGGCCGGATGCAGGCCTAATCTAACCTCGGAAACCGGCGTCCGAAAAATGTCGAAAACTTACCTCAGATCAGAGCAGAAAGTCGCTCGAAATCCCCGCCGAGTGCTGCTCGTGTGCGCACTGTTCGCGATAGTCGCCTCTGCCCACCCGGCGCTGGCGGCTTTGGGTGGTGATGTTGCCGAAGGGCAGAGCGCTCCCAGCGGGACTGCGCCTTACTGGGCATACTAAAAGGGCCGGCACTCCCAAGAAAAAGAAATCCTACTTAGCAGCACGCCTCGATTGATGGAGGCTGGAGATGCGGGAGATTGCCGCGACCATCATGCTGGAAAGTAGTTGCATGGTAGCGACATCCCGCTCATCGAAGGCGCTGGGCGATGAAGAGAGTACTTCAAACACTCCCAGGGTGCGACGATAGTAACGCAGCGGAGAGACAAGGATGGAGCGGACTCCAAGCCGGCGGCAACTGGCAAGGTCGACGCGCGGATTGCGCTCGGCATCGTGACATAACATGACCTCTCCCGTACGCACAGCTTCCGCGGAGATGCCAGCGTCGGTCTGCAAGCGAACCCCAAGGTCGGGGGCGGTGCGGCCGGCCCGGGCTCGGCATACGATCTCATCGCCGGCTCGTAGAGCGATAGCGGCTCCTGTGGCTCCGGTAAGGTGTTGGGCGCGCTCGGTGATGGCACTGATCGCGGGCTCCAGATCCAGTTCGGCAGAGTGAATTTCCACTTCCTCGCCAACATGCACGGCGCGAAAACCTGAAACCGGATGAGCGGCGTTGGCGACGCGTAACTGACTGCGTAGAACGGTCGAGGGTATCCGCGTCTGATGATCCACCGCACTCAAAACTTGCGGGTCGGGTACTGTGCGCAACAGATCTCTAACCAGACTGTCGAGCTCGGAGTCGGTAATCAGATGTGCCGTTTGCTGATTGCGCAGGGTTCCGCCCAGAACCCGCGAGAGGCTCAGGAGCGTCGTATTTCCGCAGGCCAGGCAATAGGGACGACTATTTGTGCTGATCAGTTCGCACTGAATGCAGAACGTCGCGGACTGCAGGGGAACGAAATGAACGTCCTTGAACGTGGTGCCATAAACCGTCTTACTAAACATGAATGCATATCCTCACGAAGATTCGGCGAAGCTAAAGGTAAACAGGGAGAGCGGAATGAAGAAGTAGCCGAACTGGTTCCTCATGTGGAAAACCTGGTATTACGTTCGGGTTGTTTTGTAAATAGGGCTGGATTCGTAGAAATCGTATGCAAGAACTTGCACTCATTGGTCAGCAAAGACGGGCCTTTTGATCGAACTTTTTCACCTAGCGGGTATTGATTTGGCGAGAGTGCTCGTTTAGACTTACAAAACGGTCGAGGCAGAAAATGCCTTGATCCTGGGGGAACCAATGCAGTGGACAGCACCCGCTTTTGAGGAAGTTTGCTTGAATTGCGAGATTAACTCGTACGCCAGCGCAAAACTTTAACCGTCAGCCCTCCCTGTAATCCTATCTTCGCTTCACGCCTCGCCCACTCTGGGTAAGCGTGCGCCCGAGGAGTTGGCGCACAGAAATCATCAGGCTGAACTTTTTCCCGGAAAGCGTTTACCCAGCTTGGGCGGCGACAAATCCACGATCATCCTGCCCTGAATGCGGGATCACTTCTACTCCGGTTTGGAGAGTACGATCTAAGGCATCTGCTAACACCACGGGGAAATCTCTCGTAAGCAGATTGATATCAAGTTGCAGGTTCCGCTGCGAGTACAGTCGCCGCACCACCAGAGCACCTCTATGCCGGTTGGACGAACTCACCAGATCGAGCGATAGAGTCCAAACCGCCAGACCGTCGAGCGATCTCGCCCCTTTGCTCTTGCCCCAGTAAAAAGAAACTTCTCCTCGGCGCGCCTGGGCTCCGGTATCCAGGCCACCGCCGGGATGAAACTCCCCTGGAAAAAGCTTGAATCGAACGTCGAACCCATCGAAATCGTTGGAGCTGAAAGCAGCTTCCAGCACGCGCCGAATTTGTTCGTAGTCGCGGGCGGCTTTCAGCTCTTCCGTGGCACGTCGGATCGCGAGGTTATTGATCACGATCTGGCGCTGATCGAAGGTCCGCTGGGCAACGCGGGCCAGTTCGCCCAACTCGAGATAGCCAAGGCGCTGAACTCCGATCCAGATACCAGTACCGAGGACGGCGAGTACAAGGCCCAGGGAACTTCCAGTAGGCCACAGCAGGAACAAACTGAGGAGGGCAAATACGGCGGACACGCCGTAAAGCACGATCACGACTTGGCGGTGAGTGAGCCCGTGCTGCAAAAGTTTGTGATGGATGTGCTCACGGTCGGCGGTAAATACGGGACGGCCACCGATCAAGCGTCGCAAGATGGAAAGCGACGTTTCCAGAATCGGCAAGCCGAACGATACGACCGGAATGGCAACCGCGACGATCGTTGGCGCTTTTTGTGCTCCGGCTAAGGCTAGCGCGCTGAGCAGGAAGCCGATGAAAAGACTCCCAGAATCTCCCAGGAAGATGGTGGCGGGATTGAAGTTGTAGCGGAGAAAACCCAAAATCGCACCGGCCAGAGCAATCGTCATCACCGTAACGAGCGAGTATCCGGAGAGCAGAGCGACCACGAACGCAACCAACGTGGAGAACAGAGCCGAGCCCGCGGCCAGACCGTCGAGGCCATCGATCAAGTTAAATGCGTTGGTGATAGCCAAAACCCAGAGAATGGTGAACGGTAAGCCCACAAACCAGGGCAGTTGATGCTCTCCGAACAACACCGGAATATTCAGAATGCGCAAGCCACCCATGAAAAGCATAGTGGCAGCGAGAGACTGAACCGCGAACTTCGCGTAGGGACCGACGGCGTGAAGATCGTCATAGACCCCGAGAAGAAAAACGATCGAAGCCGGTAGCAGGATAGTCAGCAGAGTTTTCAGCGACAAGGTCGACCGCAAGTGGGGTAAATAATGCCCCATGACGATGGCGACGATCATGCTTAACGAAAAAGAAATGAAAATAGCCACACCGCCCAGACGCGGTAGAGGAGTGGAATGTAAATGTCTATCGTTCGAAGGGGTGGCCACCCATCCGCGCCGGGATGCGACGTCCCGAACGTAGCGGGTCAGGACAAACGAGAAGAAGAGCGACAGGAAGAAGATCGAAAAAAATACGACCGTCAACTGTCCCCCCTCGGCCAATCACGGGCGTCGGCACGTGCCATTTTCATTCCGACAGTAGTATTGCAGCAGCCATCGCTGCCTGGTAGTTAGTTAGCGGGTTCCGTCTGCGTCAGTTTGCGGCTGAGGGTTGATTGCGAATCTAGCAGCCTTCTGACCAGGATTCAATTCCCCGCGGTGATAAACCTGTGGAAAACTGGAATGCATTGAATGTCTTGCGAGAAATGGGATGGGATCATCGTAGGCCATTGTGCTAAACTTTGCTGCGATCCTTCTTCCACCAGAGGCCTGTAATGGAGTTCGGCAGACTCATCAGTTTTGCCCGCAGCGGTAGCCTGTTTGCAATTGCCGTCGTTTTGTTGTTCGGTTCGGAATCTAAGGTGTTGGGGCAACAAGCGCCCGCATCTTCACCTACGCAAAGTACCCCGTCCGCGGAAAATACCCCATCCGAGTTACCCGCTGTCGAGCCGATCTCCCAAGCTGCAATTTCGAGTACGTCCGGCAGTACTGATTCGCCAAAGCCTGCCGCGAGCTCCGCTTCAACGGACTCAGCCACTTCCGCCGATGAGCCTTCTTTACCCCGGTTGGGACCCGGTGATCTGCTTGAGGTTAGCGTCTACAACGTCCCAGAACTCTCCACCAAGGCGAGAGTTGGCAATTCAGGGGACGTCTATCTTCCTTTAATTGACTATGTGCACGTTGCGGATCTCACTGTAGAAGAGGCGCAGGCGTTGATCGAGAAGCGACTGGAAGATGGCGGCTTTGTGCGCGGCGCGCACGTCACCATCTTTCTGGACGAATCTGCCTCGCAGGGAGTGACAATTCTGGGAGAAGTGGTGAAACCAGGAATTTATCCAGTGCTTGGAGACCGCAAGCTGTACGATTTGATCTCGGCGGCAGGAGGGTTTTCTGCGGCGGCCGGTCGGAAAGTCAGCATCGTCAGGCAACATAGTACTTCTGGACCAATTACGGTCAATCTCCCAAGGAATCTAGCCGACGATTTGCAAGACAATGTCGAGATTCGACCTGGAGACACGATCTCGGTGCCTCGGGCGCCGATTATCTACGTGGTGGGTGATGTTGGACGTCCAGCAGGTTTGCTTGTCGATAACGGCACTTTGACCGTGTTGCAGGCACTAGCGCTGGCGGGTGGGACGAACCACACTGCGAAGCTGGGCGGTATCCGCATCATCCACAGGGGTCCCGCGGGAATGACCGAAACGCGGGTGCCGCTGAAAAAGATGCTGGAGGCCAAGGCCCCCGATGTAACCCTGCAGGCCGACGACATACTGTTCGTGCCCCTCAGCGGAGTCCGATCAGCGGCCGCGACAGGCCTTAACGCGGCGATATCCGCGACAGCAGGATTGGCCATTCTAGCCGTCCACCCTTGAGCTAAACGGCGTGCAATTGTTTACGCGGCTAGGTCTGCTTCGTGCCGCTCCGGCTCACTCAAGAGCCGCTGCAGGGTGCGAATATATCTCTCCGCACTTTGGCGACGAGAAAACTTGCGGATGATGTAATCCCTTCCGTTCTGCCCTAACTCGCGTGATCTTTCGCGATTCGCATTCAGGAAGCAGATCGCATTCGCGAGGGCGCCGCTGTTTCCCGGCTCAACCACCAAGCCGGCTCTAGCTTCCTCCAGAATAGCTCGCGCCTGACCATCCACTCCCAGAATCACCGGCCGGGCACACGACATGAACTCCAACATCTTCGTGGGGATGACGGTCTTAAACACGTCCGTTTTCTTGAGCGGAACCAGGCAAACATCCGAGGCGCAGATGTATGCAGGGATTTTCTCGCGCGGCTGCTGATCGATGAATCTTAGATTACTTAGCGCACGTTCTCGCGCCAGCTCCACGATGCGCTCCTTCTCCGCCCCTTCTCCCACCACCAGAAAGATGATTTCGGGATTCGTATCTTGCAACCGCGCGGCGGCAGCAATGACCGTTTCCAGTCCATGGGCCATTCCCATCGTACCGATATAAGCGACCACGAACTTCCCCGGAACGCACAATTCCTGGCGCAGGGTTGCCCCAGCGTCCGGTGAGAAAAGTTGCGTCTCGACTCCGTTTTCGATTACAGAAACCTTCTCGCGCGGCATTTCCCAGTGTTCAACCAGGTAATCTTCAAAAGCAGCTGTCACCACCACCACCCGATCGGCCGAGCGGTACAAGAAACCGGCGATCTTCGCCAGAGTCTTGTTCAAGGGCGAATCAGCGTTGCCGAGCCCGACGGCTGCCAGCGACTCCGGCCAGAGATCACGTACTTCGAAGACGAAAGGGACGCGCTTCCACCGCGCTACCCACCAGCCGGAGAGTCCGACCAACAACTGTGGTGAGCTCGCTATCACTACATCTGGACGCAACAAGAAAAGACCAGTGCTCGCGGCTGAAATGCAAAAAGAACTGTAGTTCAACATCCGCTCGTAGGCTTTGCGGTTGGGAAAAGGAAGAAGCCAGGTACGGACAACTTTTACCCCGTCGACTCTCTCGTGCCCTACCAGTCGCCTGAATCGTGCGCGATATTCAGCGGGCACGACTCCCGTAGGGTGATTGGGGAAGCCCGTCAATACGGTAACCTCATGGCCCATGCTGGCCCAGTGGCGCGACAATTCCGCTGCTCGTGCAGCCGGCGCACCCATCTCCGGGGGGAAATACTGCGAGATGTAAAGAATCTTCATGCGACCGATCGAGATTTCAGGATGATGGCATTCACGAAGCTTGATCGAGGTCGCTAGAATCTGTCGCATCGGCGCTAGTGAAAAGCGTCTTTACTGCCACGGGCCGCCCCAAGCACCGTGACTCCTCAAGGGCGAAGGTCGCCTGCATCGTGCTCACAATTTCGCGAAATGGAATGGGAGACTCCGTGCCGTTTCGAATCGACGCAACGAAAGCCTCCCACTCGCCGCGATGTCCTTTGTCCTGTCGCAGAAGCGATCGAAATAGGCGCTTCTTGCCTCCACGGACCAGTTCCAATCGTCGGAAGTCTTCCAGCACGGCCACATTGCCTCCGCCGAAAACTTCAATCCGTTCTTTGGAAAAGGATTTGTCGCCGTTTGCCAGATAGCTGATCGTGCCCTGGGAACCATTAGCGAAGCGCAGCGAACAAACCACGTTATCGTTGCTGTACCGACCGGGATTCGGCAGACTGCGCGTTTCACCTTCCAGGGGTGACGAGCCCGTCAGGAAGCAGAGGAGATCCACAAAATGGCAAACCTCTCCCAGTATGCGGCCTCCGCCTTGCATCGGATCATTCAACCAATGGTCTGCAGGAAGGAAGCCTGCATTCACACGGTAGTGAAGCGCGAGCGGTTCGCCCGCTTGCTGCAAAAAGCTCTTCATCCGAATGGCGAGCGGAGCAAAACGTCGATTAAAGCCGACCATGAGAAGACGGCGAGGAGAAACCGAATCATCGCAAGCTGTGACAATCTCCCGCAATTCTGTTTCATTCAGGCATAGGGGCTTCTCGCAAAAAACATGCTTGCCCGAGGCTATCCCGGCGATGACTTGCTCCGAGTGGAGATGATGGCGAGTCGCAATCACAACCGTGTTCACGGCAGGATGTTTGAAAATCTCTTGCTCATCTGTAGTGCAGGACCGGAATCCAAATTTTGTCGCAGCATGATGCGCGTGAGAACCCCCCGCTGCACTGGCCACCACCATCTCAGCGCCAGTTCGTTTGATTACGGGCAGCAGCGTGCCTGTCGCGAAGTTGCCGGCACCGAGAAGGCCGATCCGAACGGCTTGATGGCTGGCGACCGGTCGGTCAAACGTTCTCAAATCCATCTGACGGCTGTCATCAGCTCCATCCGGGTATGTGATCAGGACGCCAAGAAACGCCTCATTCTTTTTGCCTGTGATCAGATCATAGGCGGAGTGCGCCTGCGCGATCGGGAAGCGGTGCGTGATTAAGGGACGCAGATTCAATTTTCGGTCTTTCTTCGGATCGGCGAGAAGCTTGAGAAACGCTTCCATATTTCGTGTCTCTGTCCAGCGCACGTAGCCAATGGGATAATCGATTCCCTTCAGCTCATACGCTGTGTCGTAACGACCCGGACCATAGGAGCGGGAGACACGGAAGTCGAGCTCTTTTTCGTAGAAAGGTCTTCGCGGTATATCCATGGCAACCGTTCCGACGGCTACGACCACGGCACGATTCCGCGCCACCGCCCCCGCCAGATTCACGGGCTCATTGCTGGCGCTCTGGGCTGCAATGAGAACCGAATCGACACCCTGCCCGGTCGAGTGCTGCAGGCACAAGTCTCGGAAGTCGGAGGAGGAAGTGCTGACGGCATCGGCTCCTAAATGCAAAGCCAACTCCGTCCGCTCGGCGGAAATATCCATGCCGAGAACACAACAGCCGGCGGCCTTGAGAATTTGCACTGTCAACTGTCCCAGCAAGCCGAGCCCGATCACGGCCACCACATCACCCAGTTTCGCATCGGCGTTTCGCACACCGTGGAGAGCGACGGCTCCGAGCGTGGTAAAGGCAGCTTCTTCAAACGTGACTGTTTCGGAAGGAATTCTCGCGACTAACAGCCGTGGGACACAGGCAAACTCGGCGTGGACCGCATGACCGGCGCCAGCACATGCCACCCGGTCTCCGGGGTTGAGGTCGACAACACCTTCGCCCACGGCCACGACAGCTCCGGCACTGCTGTAGCCCGGAGCGCCGGGCTGGTCGAGACGACTGCGGACGGCAGACACCGTAGAAAGCAGTCCGTCACGGCCAATCTTGTTGAGAACTTCGCGCACAAGATCGGGGCGCATCCTCGCTTTGAGACAATACGTAACTGTCGAGGAACAGGACATA
>CAVZPC010000010.1:0-107225 GCA_963777005.1 uncultured Acidobacteriaceae bacterium
CCTTCGCTCCCGCCGGCAGCATTCTCAACTGGTGGGAATTGTTCCTCGTTGGGATGGGGCACGCTAATGCAACACGAATGAGCGCGTCTTGTCAGTGAGTGGAGTCACGCCTCGATGTGTGGCGAGCGGGCCGGATCAATGGGACGGGATAGGTAACAGGCAGCATTGGAACTTAAGCCGTTCGCGCGGTGTCTTTCTTCATCAAGGCTGCGATCACAAAACGCTCTCCACGGTCGCATTCTCCCTATGCTCGGAGCCTATCTCGCCTCGTGGCAAATGTACTGGCCGGAGTGGAGTATCGGATACTTGTGGAGCACGCTAGACTGGATTTCGCGCTTGGATGTCTACGCTCTTGCGCTGATCCTAATCTACGTCATTGTCCTCGTTCGCCGGGCTTCCTACCGCTATCGCCAAGCTAGCCTTGAATCCCGTGCGGGCAGATTATCAGCGCGTGCGCAGAGAGATCTTATGGCCTGTCTGAGCAGGGACGCCGGGACCCTTCAGTCAGTTGCGTCCACCGCCCCATATCTCGGACTCGCAGGCACGTGCCTCGGCATCCTCGAGTCATTCAGGGGCTTCGGCATGCAGAAAGCTGCCGCCATGGCAATGACCATCACGTACATTGCGGCATCGCTCCTCACAACCGTAGCTGGAGTGCTTGTAGCGCTTTCATCTGCGGCTTCCTACAACTATCTCCTATGGCTTATAGCTAGGCTTGAGAAGCGACTCGGCTTGCGCGACCGAATCTCATCGAAATTCCCCTTGAAAGAAAAATTCTCCAAGTTACCTGCTTTTCCTTTGATGGCAGCACCCAGCCTGGCCGTCGCCTTAGCCGCGTTTATGATCTTTCCGTCATTTCATGGCCCGGTGGGCTTGCCGGTCCGCCTGCTGAAACAAGTGGAACTGGAGAGGAGCCGCGACTCTTCAGCCCCGCCGATTCTTATTGGACTGTCAGAAATAAACGCTTACGAAGAACCTACCATCTATGTGAACTCGAAGCCGACGACATGGGATGACCTGGATGGTTCGCTCAGGAATATGCTGCAGGCTCGTCCCCAGACCACAGTGTATGTCGAAGCGGACAACGACGTAAGGTGGGCATACATAGCAACGGTGGTCGATAGTGCCAGAACACACTCCGACGATGTCGTCCTGCTCACCATGGCGTCCGAGTTCGGCTCGGGCCCTGCACATGAGCCCCGCCATAGGCCTCGTCCGTGAACTGGGTTCAGATTCCGGTCCCAACCTACCGACTTGCAACTGGAAACCAGAAACGGGAAACTACTATCCATGTCCGTTTCTCTTTCTCTCTCCGGCAAAGTCGCCTTGATCACCGGCGGTTCCCGCGGCATTGGCGCGGCCACGGTGCGCCTTTTCGCCGAAGCCGGCGCCAAGGTCGTATTCAGTTATAAGAAGGCCCGCTCCGAAGCGGAAGCCCTTGCCAAAGAATGTGGCGAGGCTGGCTGCCATGCCATCGCCAGCAACCTTCATGATCCGGAATCCGCGCGCCTCCTGGTTGCCGAGGCAGTCAGGCATTTCGGCCGCATCGATATTCTCGTCGCCAATCACGGCGTTTGGCCCGCCGAAGACGTCGCCATCGAAAAAATGTCTGACGAGCAATGGCGTTCTACGCTCTCGATCAACCTCGACGCGGTATTCGGCCTGGTCAAGCACACGGTCACTCAGATGAAAGCCCAGCCGCGCCACGGCGTCGCTGGACACATTGTCCTCATCAGCTCCACCAGCGGCCAGCGCGGGGAGGCTTTTCATTGCGATTACTCCGCCAGCAAAGGCGCTCTCATCAGCATGGTGAAAAGCCTTGCCGCCGAGCTCGCCTCCGCCGGAATTTATGTGAACTCGGTTGCCCCCGGCTGGGTCGATACCGACATGTCCAGGTCGGCCCTGGATGACCCGAAAAGCGGCGAAGAGATTCGCCGCACCATTCCCCTGGGCCGCGTAGGCACGCCCGAGGAGATTGCCGCTCCGGTACTATTTCTATGCACCAAATACGCTGGCTTCATCACTGGAGAGATCTTCAACGTGAACGGCGGCGCGGTGCTGGTCGGCTAACCGCTCCGGCGATATTCCGCCCGCGTGTGACACCGGCGGTTTTTTCTGCATCCAACTGATTGCCGAAAGCACTACGGGGAAGTTCGTGTCGCAGTCCGCAATTTTGCCGCAAGCGGCTACAATTCCTGTTCAGGGTTCACCGCTAACCGTGAAACATTTTTTTCTTACAGTTGCGCTGGCGTTTGCACTGACGATGTGTGCCTGGCCCACAGCTGCCGCCCAATCACCCGCCCAGCAAGCTCCGTCAGATTCCG
The DNA here is from genome assembly GCA_963777005.1 of uncultured Acidobacteriaceae bacterium. Taxonomy (GTDB): domain Bacteria; phylum Acidobacteriota; class Terriglobia; order Terriglobales; family Acidobacteriaceae; genus Sulfotelmatobacter. The sequence continues at coordinate 2,325 of CAVZPC010000010.1, forward strand.
CCGCCAAGAATTCCTCAATTCCACTCGATCAGCAGAACGCCCGCCAGGCGCATGACTTGCTGGAGCAGGCCATCCAAGCTTTGGGTGGGAACGTCTACCTGAACATTCACGACATGCAGGAGCAGGGCCGCACCTACACCTTTTATCACGGCCGTCCTTCGAGTAACGGCGTTTTCTTCTGGCGATTCCTCGAATTTCCTGGCAAGGAGCGGATCGAACTCACTCCCCAGCGCGATGTCGCGTACGTTTACAATGGAGACAAGGGTTACGAGATCACCTACAAAGGCCCGAAAGCCATTGAGAAGAAGGATCTCGACGACTACTTGCGCCACCGCAAGTTTTCTCTGGAAACGATCCTGCATTCGTGGGTCAACGATCCCAACGTGGCGTTATTTTTCGATGGCGCTGCCCTCGCCGGCAGCCTCGCCGCCCAGCGAGTCACGTTGATCAACAAGCAAGATGAAGCCGTCAGCGTCTACTTCGATATCGACACGCATCTCCCCATCAAGAAGACTTATTCCTGGCGCGATCCGGTGGATAAAGAACGCAATATCGAGGAAGAAACCTATGACGGATACCGCATGGTCGACGGCGTGATGACCCCCTTCGGCTTCACTCGTTACTTCAACGGCGACATGCAAACCGAACGCTTCGTCACCTCAGCCAGTTACAACAAAGGCCTCGACCCGGCGATGTTTGACCCGAACTCCGGCTACAATCCCAATAAGGTCTCAGACAAACACAAGCGATAGCTCTCGAAACTTACCTTCACGACGATCGCTGGGCATAGGAACCTATAATGATTTGGCGGCGAACGCAAGAGGCTCGATTTCCGCGAGTCTCTTTTTGTTGGCGGTTCTTGCTTCTTGGAGATCGTAGTTCGCTTGCAGATTCATCCAAAACAGCTCCGAAGTTCCGAATACTTTGGCGAGAAGCACAGCCGTTTCGGGAGTAATGGCACGCTTCTGAAGCACAATTGGATTGATGCGTTGGGCATCGACACGCATTCTCTTGGCCAGCTCGTACACACTCATGCTCAGAGGCTCCAGAAACTCCTCTTTCAGAATTTCGCCGGGATGTACTCTCCAATCAGGATTTACATCGCGCTCAAGACTCATTGCTGTTTTCCCTCTAGTGATCGTCATCTAATCGAACGTTAAAAGCATTCCCATCGACCCATTCAAAGAAAAGCCGATATTGCTGGTTTATCCCAATGCTGTATTCGCCCTTCCTATGATCCTTATACTTCTCAAAATTGTTACCAGGCGTCGCCGCCAAATCGCCCAAACTCGTAGCGCTGTCCAATAGCGCAAATTTTCTTTTCGCAACGGCAGCGGGGGGATTCTGAGTTTTTCCAGTCTCGAAAACCTCTTTTGTCCTGGAATCCGCAAAACTCTTGATCACGGACCCATATTAACGTTATAGTTTATTAACGTTATAGTTTATTAACGTAAAGATTTATTATACTGCCGCGTTAATATTGTGGCGGAGAAAAGTCCCTCCTGCTGGCGATAAAATCAGTGATTTCATGAGTTTAATCGGCAAGTCCGGGCAATCGAGCTAATTGTTGGGCAGGTAACTACTGTTGTGCAAAACCACGGACTGTGGCTTTTTTACCACAGTCAACCTTCCGGCCCCGGCTGTAATCTATTCATTCGCCGAAACATACGTAAGCGTATTTGATTCAAGAGCAAACAATCCGCTCGTCCGTCGAGTGCAGTGGAATCGGACTGCACAGCGGCGCTCCCGTCTCCATGCGCATTCTTCCGGCGCCTCCCGGCACCGGCATCGTGTTTCGCCGCGTCGATCTCGATGGCTTCGAGGTCGAGGCCAACAGCCGCAACGTAGCCCGCGTCAGCTACGCCACCAGCTTAATGAAAAAAGGCGTGCTGATCTCTACCACCGAGCATCTGCTTTCCGCCTTCATCGGCCTCGGTATCGACAACGCCATCGTCGAGTTGGATAACCTCGAACTCCCCATCCTCGATGGCAGCGCGCAGCCTTTCGTCGATCTCATCCAGAAAGCTGGCATTCGCAAACAGCGTCGGCCGCGCCGCTATATGAAGATTCTCCGCGAAGTGGAGATGCGTGAGGGCAACAAATTTATCTCCGTCTACCCAGCCGACAGCTACTCCGTTTCCTATTCCATCAATTTTCCTCATCCCCTCATCGGCAAGGAAACTTTTCAGGTGGAACTCTCGAACGGCAGCTACCTCCGAAACATCGCCGCGGCCCGCACCTTCGGCTCGCGCGAAGACGAGAAAGCCATGCGCAACATGGGATTGATCCGTGGCGCCTCCAGCGACAACTGCATCGTGCTCACCCGCGATGGAGTTGAAAATGGCCCGCTCCGCTTCGCCGACGAGTTTGTCCGCCACAAGGTTCTGGATTTAGTAGGCGATCTCGCGCTGCTGGGGAAGCCGATCCTTGGCAGGATCGTGGCCGACCGCGCCGGCCATGCCATGCATACCGCCCTGGTCTCGCGCATCCTTCGCGACAAGACTTTGTGGCAGGAAGTTACGCGCTCAGTGGAACCAACTTCCGACGCGGTGCCTTACGCCGCTCAAGCCGTTGCCGCCTCGTCCGGTATGACGCGCTAAAACCGGCCCCACTTACTTCAAGCTTAGTCGGCAGGCTCGCAAGGGACTTCGTCCGAAACTCCGCCCGATTCGCAAGCCAGCTCCGGATGTTCTTCCAGCAAGCGCTGCAATTCTGCCCGGGTTTGCTTGATAAGATCTGTCGCAAACTGGCGCGCCGATTGCTGCCCCTCGGGAGACAGATCCTTCACCCGGAGATTCAGCAAAGGAATATCGCCTTCAAACCAGCGTAGCGTTTTCTGTATCCGACTCACCCGGTAGCTAGCAGGCAGCATGGAATGGCCCTCCCGTATCTCTCCAGATTGCCACGGGAGTGCCCGGCAGGAAGTTACCAACTGAATACCTCTACTGAATGGCGGGCGAGCCTGGCTCTTCCAGCTTGCTCTTGGCTCCTGGAATTTCCTGCTCCAGCTGATCGTTCAGCCATTTCTCCAGGAGTTCTTGGGAGCTCGCGGGCAGGTTGAGGAAACGCAGCCCTACGCACCCTTTCAGGTCGGCCCAGGCGATTTCCGTTTCCACGTCCATCGAGAGCCGGCTTCCCGGCAAAGTGAATTGCAACCGCGGCATCGCATTCTTGGGCAGGGCTTGGTGTAAGAGCAGAGCGATACCGCCTTCACTAATGTTAGTGCTGGTCGCCTGTAATTCTCTTTCACCCAGCATGATCTTGACGGGCATTTTCGCCACCTGGCGGAAGTAGCGGCGCCGCTCGCGCAACATGAAATTCAGCGCCGCGTTGAAGCAGCGATTCGCGTTCAGAGCCGTCAGCGGCTTATGCAGAACGAAATTCACGCCCATGCCGAAAGCTTCCTGCGTGGTCGTTTTCTTCCCGTTGACGATGGCAAAAGTGACGGAATTCTTGTTGCTGGGTGTGCCGCGCAGACCCTCCAGAACCTCAACTCCGCCCGGCAGATCGTCGCAGTCCACAATCACGGCATCGAACTTGTCGGAGATCAGAATCTCGCTGGCCTTCTTGGCCTCCTGGCAGATTTCCACCTCGATCGACAATTTTTCCAGCATCGGACGCAACACCCGGAAGACTTCCGCGTCCCGGCTTAGCAACAAAGACTCCAGCATGCTCTAATTCTAGAATTGAGCCGGAAGTCGGCGAAAGTGACCAAGGTATCGCATCGAAATGAACGCCGGGGGAATGAACGCCGGGAAGTGAACGCAGGGAGTAGCGCATCCACCATGCCTTCGTGGGTCTATCTTTCGCTGGGATCGAATGTTGGCGATCGCGCGGCTCAACTGCGCAGTGCCTTGGCGCGGCTGGAACCAACCGGCCGAGTCCTAGCCGTATCTTCTTTCTACGAAACCGAACCTATGGAGTTCACTCAGCAGCCATGGTTTCTGAATTGTGCCGCCGCGCTCGAAACCAACCAGAGCCCGAAGCAATTGATGGCATCCATCCTGCGCATCGAACAAGCAATGGGCCGGCAACGGCTGCAAAAAAAAGGCCCTCGCACCATCGATATCGACATCCTCCTCTTCGACAGTGCCGTTGTGAATTCCTCGGAACTCACCATTCCGCATCCCGCCCTGCACCAGCGCCGCTTCGTCCTTGAGCCTCTGGCGGAGATTGCGCCGGAAGTGTTGCATCCGACCTTGAAGAAAACAGTTCGTGAATTGCTCGACAGGCTGCCGGAAGGTCAAGCGGTGCGGAAGCTATGAAAACGCGCCACGGATTTCATGGATCGAGACGGATCAAGCCAAAGCAAAGTGCGCCCCGTAGCAGCTAGCCGTCTATGGTTGACGTTCCGGCTTATCCGTGGAATCCGCGGAAATCCGTGGCCGTATTTGTTCTTACGGAACGATGATCCGGCTGCCCGCGTTCTGCGGCCCCACCACCACCGGCTCCTTCTCCGGAAATTGCGCGGAAAGAAAATCGATGAAGGCGCGCGATTTCGGTCTCCCCGAGGTTCGTCCGTGCGCTAGACGAAGCAGGAATACCAGAGCCTTCAGCACATCTCCGTCGCGCAAGTTGGAGTAGCCCAGCTGCTTCTGCTCGGCCTCCCGGTACTGCTTCACCATCTCCTCCACTTGCGCTGCGACGGCATGCTGCGCCGTGCTCGTCAACGGTTGCTCGTAGTGCAATCCCGAGTTCACCAGCCGCTCATAACTCGTGCACATCGCTGAGAGCGCCGCAATCAGGTCGCGATCGTTCAGGCTGCGGTCGGCGTGCGCCGCCTTGACCAGGGAAAAGCTCAGCCCCATAAGAAGGTGTTCACGCTCGTAAGTGAATTGATCGGAAATCTCAACCTGCAGAAATAACGACGTCGGATCAAACTCGTCGGCTGAACGCGGCTTCTCGTGCTCCCGCGCCTGCTGCAGATACGGACAATCGCCGGGACAATCGAGCGTCACCTCGCGCTGCTCGCCGCAACACTGCGGGCAAATGCGTCCATGGACCGCGGGACAGAAGCGTTTCTCCTTGCGAACTTCACAGATGGCGCAACTCAATCGGGTTTTCTCCTCTAGCATTATGGCACCCTGCGCCCGAAGCGGTAAGCAATTAGCCGCTGGCAGTTAGCAGTCGGTTCATGAGGACTTAGCCAACTGCTAATTGCCAATTGCTTGCAGTCTTTCCGGATCCGCTGCCCCGCGGCTGCCTTTGCACCCGTGTTTAGCCCATTCCGGCAGTTGCATCTGCAAATGAGCATGTAAAAATGCTGCTTTTTTGTGTGTTATATGGATGGAACCCGCGTAGAATAAGGGTGTTTTCCACAGGGCAGTGGTATACCATCAAGCCCGCTGGAATTAAATTTCGATTCTTTTTCGAGGAGGCAACATGGCTTCAGGTTTGACCAAGACTCAACTCGTCCGTCATCTGGCGGAGAAAACTGAACTTCCCAACAAGACCGCGGCGCTGTTTTTGGAACAGCTCGCTGATGTCGCTGTGAAAGAAACCAAGAAGAACGGCGTGTTCGTTGTGCCCGGCCTGGGCCGTTTGGTGAAAGCGCATCGCAAGGCCCGCATCGGACGGAATCCGCAGACCGGCGAACCGATCCAGATCAAGGCGAAGACTGTGGTGAAGTTCCGCGTTGCCAAGGCCGCCAAGGACGCGATCGCTCCCAAGAAGTAACTTGTGTCTCTTAAAATTTGATGGCGAAGGCCGGCTCATGGTCGGCCTTTCGTTTTGTGCAACAATTGAATTCCCGCACCCATGCTGAACTGGATCGTCATCGGGATCGGCGATATCTCCACCCGCCGCGTCATCCCCGCCATTCAATCCGAGCCGCGAAGCGGCTTATACGGCCTGGTCACCGGCGACCCCGCAAAAGCAGCGCCCTACAACACCCGCGTTTGGCCCACGCTCGACGCGGCTCTCACCGATCCTGAAGTCCAGGCCGTCTACGTTGCCACTCCAGTTTTTCTGCACGCGCCCCAGACCATTCAGTCTCTCCGCGCAGGAAAACACGTTCTCAGCGAGAAGCCGATGGCGATGAACGAAGCCGAAGCGCGCTCCATGGTTCAGACGGCTGAAGAAACCGGATGCGCCTTCGCTGTCGCATACTATCGCCGCGCCTACCCGAAAGTTCTGCGCGCCAAGCAATTGCTCGAGGCCGGCGCCATCGGCAAACCTGTCCTCGCCGAACTCACTTGCCACGAATGGCGCGAGGATATGCCGGGGCATCGCAGCTGGCTGCTCGATCCCGCTCAGGCCGGTGGTGGCCCACTCTACGACATCGCCTCGCATCGCATCGATGTGCTCAATTTTTTCTTCGGTCAACCATTGCGCGCCAGCGGCCATCTCTCGAATGTGGTTCATCACTACCCCGTGGAAGATAATGCCACCGTGATGATCGACTACGCTGCCGGCGTGCGCGGTATCGTGGACGTTCGCTGGCACTCCCAGGTCCGCCGCGACGAATGCCGCATCCGCGGTACCGAAGGCGAAATGGATCTGACTCCGCTGAACGGCCCCGAACTGGTTTATCCCGGCGGCCGCGAGAACGTTCCGAATCACGCCAACGTGCATGGCCCCATCATCGAAAACTTTATCGACGCCGTTCTCGGCAAAGCTCCACTGCTCTCGAGCGGAGCCTCCGCCTACTGGACAGACTGGATCACACAGCAGGCCCAGCGAATGGAAGCTAAGTGACCCACGCAATCGCCACAGCCTCTTCCCGTCTTCCTGTGACCTCGATCACCGCCACCCCTCCATTCCCCGCCTATAAATAAACGCAGGTAGCTTTCACGAGGCCGCAAAGCTTGTTTCCCGCCGGCCAACGTGGGTACCCATGGATGCAGAAGCCCATGCCCGTGTGAATCCCTGGGTCGTCACATTTGCCGTAATGCTGGCGACCTTCATGGAAGTGCTCGACACCACAGTCGTCAACGTTTCTATCCCTCACATCGCCGGCAACCTCGCCGCCACCATCGAAGAAGGCACGTGGGTGGTCACGTCGTATCTCGTCTCCAACGCGATCATCCTGCCCATGTCCGGATGGCTGGCCAACTACATCGGCCGAAAGAAGCTGCTTCTCACCTGTGTAGCGGGGTTCACATTGACCTCTCTGTTCTGCGGATTGGCCACCAGCCTTTCCGCGCTGATCTTCTTTCGCGTGCTACAAGGACTGACCGGCGGAGGATTGCAGCCTCTGGCGCAGGCCATACTGCTGGAGACATTTCCCGAGAAAAAACATGGCCAGGCCATGGCCGCCTTCGGCATCGGAATTTTGCTGGCGCCAATTCTGGGGCCGACACTGGGCGGCTGGATTACTGACAACTACAGCTGGCGCTGGATCTTCTATCTCAATCTTCCCGTCGGTGTCTTATCTCTGGTGATGATGAACCGGTTTATTTTCGATCCGCCCTACATCAAGCGCACAAAAGGAGGGGTAGATCTGTGGGGTATCGGCTTTCTCGCTCTCGGCCTGGGCACGCTGCAGGTAGTGCTTGATACCGGTCAGCGGAAGGACTGGTTTTCTTCCCACTACATTCGCTTTTTTGCCGTGCTGTGCGTGATCGGGTCTGGTGGCGCTGGTAATTCGAGAGCTGAAAACCGCGCAGCCGGTCGTGGACCTGCGCGCGCTGGCCAATCGCACATTCAGTGCCGGAGTTTTTCTCATGGGCCTGTTAGGCTTCATTCTTTACTCCAGCCTGGTGTTGTTGCCCATCTACCTGCAAACATCTGCTGGGATATCCGGCCTACAATGCCGGGTCTCGCATTTCGCCTCGTGGCCTTGGCTCGCTGGCCACCACTCCGCTGGCAGGCTATTTAACCAGTAAGACGGACCCCCGCCGTCTTCTGGCTATTCGGCCTGGTGCTGGGCTCGCTCACCATGTTCAGTCTTTCCGGTCTTAATTTGAATGCCGGCTATTGGGACATCTTTTGGCCGCAGGTTTTTCAGGGCGTGGCTTTAAGTTTTCTGTTTATTCCACTTATGACGCTCAGCATGGCCGGCATTCCAAAAGAGAAGATGGGGAATGCCACCAGTATCTTCAACCTGATGCGCAATATCGGCGGCAGCGTTGGCATCGCCATCATGACCACCTTCCTCGCTCGCCGAAGCCAGATGCACCAGAACGTGCTGATCGGCAACATTACAGCGGGCAATCTGAAAACCGGAGCCATGCTGCGCGGCATGCAGGTATGGTTCCACACGAATGGCGTGGATCGGTACGTGGCGTCCCGCAGGGCTTGGGCCACGCTCTACGGGATGGTCCAACTCCATGCTTCCATGCTGTCATTCGTGGAAGCGTTCTGGGTCATGGGAGTTCTGTTTCTAGCTATGCTCCCCTTTATCCTGCTTTTGCGAAATCCCAGACCGAAGCGTCCGCGACAGATTCCACCACCCACGGCAGCAAAAACCACAGAGGTTGGTGAAGAATCGCAGGAACAGGAAGAAGAACTCCTCTTAATTCACGGATAAGCGGCCCGGAACGCACTTGAAGCCTCGCCGCTTCTCTTCCGCCGCCACTGCTGACCTAGCCTCCCGGCCCATCATTCGAGACGTACTGCTCCAGCGACTCCAGTTCGCGGCTAAGGTCATCGACGCGCCACTCCAGCAGATTGCGAATCGAAAGGATTCCCAGCAGCTTGCCGTTATCGTCGGCCACGGGCAGGTGGCGGAAGTGACGCTCCAGCATGGTCGTCAGCGCCTCGCCCGCGCCGGTGCGGCGCGTCGCCATTTCCACGGGAGTAGTCATCAGCTCGCGGACCGAGGTGCTCTGCGGATCGGTGCGGCTGAGCGACATCTTCCGGAGGACATCCCGTTCGGTAAAAATTCCCGCAACTCGAAATTCGGAGTCGACCACCGCTACCGCTCCCACATGGTGGTCGAGCATTTTGTTGATCGCGTCAGCTACGCTGGCTTCCAGCGGGACCGCGGCCACTTCCCGGTCACAAAGCTCAAGCACGCTCATAAGCACCCCCTCCCCGCTCTGCACGGATGAAAAAAGCAAAGGCTCATCCAAACCAGAATTCGGGATTGATGCATTATGCTCACGGCGCAGCCGATGTCAAGGAAATTGAAGGAAAAACTAAGAAAATCTGACCCCCGCAGGCCAAAAAGATGGGAATGGCGGTCGGACCTTCCTTGAATCTCGCAATCTCGAGTTTGTCTTCATCCGATATAAGCATCGGCTTCGATCTCCACTAGGATTTCGGGTGAGATCAATGCGCTCACCTGAACCATCGAGGTCGCGGGACGAATGTCGGCGAAGAATTCTCCATGCGCCTTGCCGACCTTTTCCCACTCCGCAATGTTTACGACGTAGATTCGCGTTCGCACCACATCCTTCATGCCGGCTCCCGCTTTCTTCAGAGCGCTTTCGATATTCTTCAGCGTCTGCACCGCCTGCGCGTAGACATCTCCCACGCCCACAATCTTGCCGTCGGCGCCGGTCGCCGTGGTTCCCGACACATGCACGGAGGGGCCTATCTTCACCGCGCGGGAATAACCCACGATCGGCTCCCACGCCGTCCCACTCGAGATATTCGTTCGTGCCATTTTTTGTTATTCCTTTCTCGTCGATGTCATTTTAATCGCGGCGCAACGAGATCCAATTGGCAGCCATGAAGCGAGTGTGCCAACAAAAGTCGCGAAAAACCTTCTTGCTGACCAAACGCTCTAATCATTAGCAAAAATGATTCGCTCGATAAACAAAAGTCACTTGCATTTGTCGAGTAGCTGCGGTAACTGTTACCCAGTAACGTTGGAATCCCGTGTGCAACACGGAATTCAGGGGGCCTAAACACAGATGATTCCGGAATCTCATCCACTGCGTCAGCTCTTCCAGGAATTGGTTGGTCGCCATTACGCTGAGGAGATCGGCATCCGCGATCCGCAGGTCGTCTCCTATGTGTCGCATCTGCTAACCGAATTCTGCGAGGCCGATCAGTTGTTCAAGATTCATGACGTTGCCGATCGCCCGCTTGCTGACTTGGGCGAGATGCTTCTGGAATCCGATCCCATCTACGGCCCCGCGCCGTCATTCGATCGCGAGCGCCAGGTGCGCAAGCACATTGGAGACTACGCGTTGTTTTTTGCCGGGATGTTTCCCGAGAGCATCAACCACTTCCGTCTCCGCCGCCATCGTCTGGAGAATTTTGTGGAATGGATGAAGGCCGGAAAAGAAAGCTATTACATTGTTTCGAAGTTCGAGCACTTCGAATACGCGAAAGTTGCGCCGCTGTTTGCGAATCTCTCCCGCGAGTTTGAAGGCTGCGTTTACGGCCTCAACATGGTGAAGAACGACCTGCAGGAAATGCAGCACCCCATCGCCCGGCTGGATAACGAGCTGCTCATGTAGTCCGCGCTGCAACTGACGCCCGATTTATTGAGTCAGATCCGGACTTCCACCGATGCGGTAGAAACTCAGTGCGGCGTTCCCCTGCACCAGTTTGCGTACCCTTCGCAACGAACCGAATTCGTCTCCTGGATCGAACTTCTTTTCATGCTCCGCAATCACCAGCGACATAGCCCACACCACTCGCGAATCGGCCAGCGCCGTTAGAGTCTGTTGATATGCCTCTTGCATCCGGTACGGGGGATCAAGAAAAACAACGTCCCCGGCGACGTGCTCCCGCTGCAGTCGCCATAGAATTCCGGGCAGATCTTGGCCTAGAATTCTGTATCCTTCCTCGACTCCCAGACTGTGCAGGTTCCGCTCGATCAATTTCGCCGCCCGCGGCGCGGTCTCTACGAAGTACACCTGCTTGGCTCCTCGGCTCAGGGCCTCGATTCCCACCGCGCCGGTGCCGGCAAATAGATCCAGCCACACCGTGCCTTCCAGTGCCGCCGGATTTCCCGCCGTGAGCACATTGAACAGCGTCTCCCGCAGCCGGTCCGAGGTCGGCCGAATATCCGCCCCGCTTAACGACCGCAGAGGACGGCCGCGGAATTTGCCGGCGATCACGCGCATGGCGCTGTACCTTCGAGTACCGTGGCCAATATATCCGACCATGTAAAATAACTGTAGTAGCTAAACTCATGAGAAGTTTCTCCATCCACGTCGGTCGGCTGTTCGGGGTTGACGTCCGCATCCACCTCACTTTCCTTCTCTTGCCACTATTTGTTTTCTGGACCGAATACAACGTGCATGGCTCCGCCAACGGATCGCGGGATTTAGCGCTGGTAGGCATAGTGCTGGCCTGCGTTGCCGCGCACGAGATTGGACACATGCTGGTAGCCCAGCGCGCCGGGATGATTCCGAAGGCGGTGATCCTTCTCCCGCTCAGCGGTGTCACCGTTTTCGATGAATCGCATGTGGAACCGCCCGTCTCCGGCGCAGCCGCATGGAAGCGCGACGTTCGCATCGCGCTCACTGGCCCGCTGGTGAATCTCGCGTTCGCTCTGCTTGCGGCCGGTATCGTTTATGCCGCTGCTCCGGAAGTAAATCTGTGGAAGTGGCCGTTCTTCCAGTCAGGAAATCTGCCGCGCAGCCTGGTTTGGGCGAACCTTTATTTGGCCGGCATCAATCTTCTGCCCGCCTATCCTTTGGATGGGGGCCGCGTCCTGCGCGCCTATTTCGCTCGCAGCATCGATCCTGCTGCCGCCACGCGCCGCGCTGTTTCCATCAGCCACGCCATGGCTATGCTCTTGATGGTTGCGGGCCTGTTCAGCGATACCTGGCTGACCATGGTCGGCGTCATTATCTTTTCTGCAGCGCAACTCGAGGAACGCGCCGTCATCTTCCAATCAGTATTGGATAACGTTCGCCTGGAAGAAGTGATGCTTACCGACTTCGCAACTTTATCTCCGGCCGACACGCTCGAAGACGCCCTGGATAAGGCCGTCCATTCTCTGCAGGATGATTTCCCCGTTGTCCGCGGCAGCGACATGGTAGGAGTAATTTCCAAGCAGCGTATTCTGGAAGCGCTGCGCGTGGAAGGCAACGGCTATGTTCAAGCCGTAATGAACAAACTCTTCGAGGTCTCGATCCGCCAGGAATCGCTCGCTTCCGCCTTCCGCAAACTTACGGCGCGCAACCTCAGCATCATTCCCGTAGTCGAGGAAGAGCGCCTGGTGGGCATCGTTACGTTGCAGAACTTAATGCACTCGATGGCGCTGCTGGCGGAGAGCCGCAAGCTGCGGCGGGATGAATCGAACTCGTAAAAACAATCCCTAGAATAGCCGCACCGCTTTCGCTTGCCGCACGGCCGGAATTTTCTCCAGCTTCCGCAGCACCTCATCCGGTACGCTGCCATCCACGTGAACGACAGCGATCGCCTCGCGCGCTTCCGAGGATACTTCAGCACTGCGTCTTCCTAACGAGAAATCCGCGATATTAATTTCGCTCTCGCCTAGAATTGTTCCCACCTTGCCGATCACTCCTGGGACATCGTCATTTCGCAGGTAGATCAGATTGCGTTCCAGCGGCGCTTCCACGTCAATGCCATCGATGTGCAGGAGCCGCGCCGCAGTCCCGTGCAGTACTGCACCCTTCACCATGTGCTCTTCGGTCGAGCTCTTCAGGAACACCGAGAGCACGCTGCCCGCGCCACCGGTCGAGGCCTTCGCCTTGTGCGACTCATGAACTCGTAGCCCACGAAGGTCCGCCAGTGACGCCGCATTCACCAGATTCGCCTTTTCCTCCAGCGCTTGGTTGAGAATTCCCTTGATCGCCCCATTGCGAATCAACTCTGTTTTCCACTCCGCGATGTGCCCGCTATAGCGCAGCGAAATCTCTTCTATCGACCCTTCGGAGATCCGCGCGAGAAACGCTCCCATGCGCTCCGCCAGCACGATGTACGGTTGCATCTCGGCATACTCTTCGGCGGAAACCGAAGGCACGTTCACCGCATTCTGAATCACTCCATGCTTCAAATACTCGCGCACCTGCTGCGCAATCTGCACGCCCACGGCCTCTTGCGCCTCATACGTGGACCCACCAATGTGCGGAGTAAGAATGAGATTCTCCACCGCCTGCAGCGGAGAATTCTTCAAAGGCTCCTCGTTGAACACATCCAGCGCCGCAGCCGCAACGTGACCCTGTTTCAGCGCCTGCGCCAAATCACCTTCGTTCACCAATTCTCCACGCGCGCAGTTCACCAGCCGCACGCCCTTTTTCATTTTCTTGATGGCGCCTTCGTTGATCATGCCCGCAGTCTGCGGCGTGAGTCCGACGTGCAGAGTGATGTAGTCTGCCGCCGCATAAAGTTCATCCAGGCTCACCAGCCGGATGCCTTGTTCCTTCGCCACGGCCACCGAAACGAACGGATCGTGCCCCACGATCTCCATTCCAAAAACGCGCGCCCGCCGTGCCACTTCCATGCCGATCCGGCCGAGCCCTGCAATGCCCAGCGTCTTGCCGCGCAATTCGGTGCCTTGCAGCGATTTCTTCTCCCATTTGCCAGCATGCATCAGCGCATCGGCGCGGCAAAGATGGCGAGCCATCGCCAGCATCATGCCGAGAGTCTGTTCGGCCACGGCCACCGCATTCGCACCCGGCGTGTTCATCACCGCGATGCCCTGCCGCGTGGCCGCATCCAGATCGATGTTGTCCACGCCAACGCCGGCTCGGCCAATCACGCGCAACTTCTTTGCATGCGACAACAGCGCCGCGTCTGCTTGTACCGCCGAGCGCACGATCAACGCGTCTGCCGACTCCAGCTCCGCTTCCAGTTTGCCCGCAAGTTGATCCGCGGTTAGCACTACCCATCCCGGTTCCTTAAGCTGCTCCACCGCGGAGGCGGAAATCTTTTCGGCTATGACAATTTTCACGAATGCACTTATCCCTTTCTTAAGACCTTACCGGAGACCAATAAAAGCTGGTAATCCCACGACAAAACCTTGACAGACATTTGACACACCGCTGACACACTCACTTCGCTTCCTTCCTAGACTTCATTATGTGGGCGACCGCCCTTGGAGGATCGTCATGAAGAGATGTTCAGCAGCATTGCTAGCCGTGCTGGCGGGCCTCACGCTGGCGTGCGGCGGCTACAGTTCGAAGTCCACCACTCCCGCGGTAGCTGGAACTATGCCAACCATCTCCGAACTCGCTCCCAACGCGATGAACTCCGGTGGAGCGGCGTTCATACTGACCGTGAATGGCAGCGACTTCTCGTCCAATGCAACCGTCAACTGGAATGGCACGGCGAAAACGACAACCTACGTGAGCGCCAGCCAATTGACTGCAACCATCGCGGCCACAGATATCGCAACTCCCGCAACCGTCCCTATCACCGTTACGAACCCGGCCATCGCTGGCATGGGCGCCTACGGCAGTGGCGGAACGCTGGCAGAGACTTCGGCTCCGGTGAACTTTACTATCAACTAGGATGAGGACCGTTTCACGCGGTCCTCAGGCTTCCACCAGTTGCGAATTTCTGGACAGCCCGCGCGCATACACCTCCTGGGCTGCTCGCAACGCCGAGCCATACTCAACCGTCTTACCGGTCACGCGCGCCAGAACATGTTCGAGCGCGCCCAGAATGCCAACCGTGTCCAGATAATCGTAGTAGCCGATGTGCGCGATACGGAACAGTTGGCCCTTCATCTCGCCCTGTCCGTTGGCCACCACCGCATCGAATGACTCGCGGAATTCTTTCACGATCTTTCCGGAATCCAGCCCGTCCGGCGAACAGATCGCCGTCAGCGCTGCGGCCGGTGAAGCCGCGTACAGCTTCAGGCCTAGGGCCTGCGCCCCTGCCCGTGTCATCTCCGCACAAAGCTCAGCATTATCCACCAGCGCTTCACGTCCCTTGGCCAAGTCGCCATTTCCCATTTCGCGAATGAATTCCAAAGCCGCGCCCAGGGCCGCAAACAGCGAGGTTGCCGGCGTGTACGCCGATTCGCCCTTCGCCGCCGACTTGCGCTCCTTCCGCAAATCAAAGTAGTAGCGCGGAGAAGTCGTCGCATCCATCCGCTTCCACGCCCGCTCGCTGACCGCGCAGTAAGCCAGCCCGGGCGGCATCATCAGGGCTTTCTGCGATCCGCCAATAATTACGTCTACGCCCCAGCCGTCCACATCGAGATGAGTCGTGCCCAGTCCGGTAATGGCATCAACGATAAGCAACGTGTCATCCTGCTCGCGCACAATCTTCGCAATGCCACGCACATCGTGCCGCGCACCCGTCGAACTCTCCGTCGCCTGCACAAATACCGCGCGGACATCGGAAGTCAGCTTCGCGCGAATATCGTTCAGCGAAAAAGTCTCACCGTAAGGAGCGGATAGCGCTTCCACGTTGCAGCCGAAGGCCTTGGCCAGCCCGGTCCAGCGCTCGCCGAATTTTCCAGCCGTGAGCACCAGAACTTTATCGCCCGCCGATGTCAGATTCGATACCGACGCCTCCATCACTCCAGTACCCGAACAAGCCAGCACCAGCACGTCATTCTTCGTGCCAACAAATTCTTTCATGTCCGCGAGCACGCGCTGGAATAGTGCGCGGAAGTCTGCGGTGCGATGATGCGCCGTAAACGACGCCATGGCCGTTTGCGCTGCCGGTAACAGCGGCGTCGGCCCGGGAGTAAAAAGACGATTCTTGTGCAGCATAGTTGAAGTCCCTTATCAGTAGGATAGTTTATTAGTTTACTGGAAGGGGGCTATCTGTGCGGTGATACCT
Source organism: uncultured Acidobacteriaceae bacterium (assembly GCA_963777005.1). Taxonomy (GTDB): domain Bacteria; phylum Acidobacteriota; class Terriglobia; order Terriglobales; family Acidobacteriaceae; genus Sulfotelmatobacter. The sequence continues at coordinate 17,934 of CAVZPC010000010.1, forward strand.
GTCACAAACGAAAACAGATTCACTTGCCGTCTATAATTCCTCCATGAGCCTCATCGAACAGATCCAGCAAGACATCACCGTCGCCATGAAGGCGCGCGAGGAGCAGCGCCTTTCCACTCTGCGCATGGTCAAGGCGGCGCTCAAGAATCGCGAGATCGAAAAAATGGCGCCGCTCGACGAGAAAGAGTCGCAGGCTGTGCTCGCCACGCTGATCAAGCAGCGCAAGGAATCGGTGGAGCAATTCACCAAGGGCGGTCGCCAGGAGATGGCCGACAAAGAGGCCGCCGAGATTATCGTCATCGAAAGCTACCTGCCCAAAGCTGCCCGCGAGGATGAAGTCGTCGCCGGAGTGAAAGCCACGATCGCCGAGATGGGCTCTCCCACCATGAAAGATATGGGCGCAGTCATGAAGAACGCCATGGCCCGCTTCAACGGCGCCGGCATGCGCGTGGACGGAAAGATGGTCAGCGAGATTGTGAAGCGGGAGCTGGCAGGGAAGTAAGCCCAAACTGGACCTAATTCCTTTCCAAAGTTATCTTCGAAGGTCCGCTGGGCGATAGAACGGGTCACCATATGGTATATCAGTTCAGTAGTGTTAAGGCTAAACAAGTGCCCAAGGAGGCAACCGTGAAATCCATGGCGGTCGATGAGCGGCTGGAGCTTCCTCTTTATGGACTGTCGGAAGCAGCCTTGTATCTGCGTGTTCCGATAAAGACCCTTGAGTATTGGGCCTTCGGTCGTGGGAGGGTAGCACCTCTGATATCGGTTGCCCGAAAACGTCCGCGAGCGTTTTCGTTCATGAATCTGTTGGAGTGCCATATGCTCGCCTCGATGCGCACTCTGTACGACCTGCATCTTCCGAAGATTCGACGGGCAGTAGCACATTTGAGTAAGACCTCCGGGTTCACGCACCCGCTAATCGAGCAGCCTCTGTTCACCAATCGGATTGACATCCTCATAAAAGAGATTGACAAGTTCATCAATCTGTCTCGGGATGGGCAACTTGCAATTCCCGAGATCGTCGAGGCCCATTTGGAGCGCGTTGAGTATGACAAAACTCTAGGGGCATTCAGGTTCTACCCCTTCGTGCGGCAGAGAAGCGCGGCCGAGCCCAAGTTTATTGTCATCGACCCCGCCCTCGGCTTCGGCAAGCCTGTGATCGCCGGCACCGGCATATCCACCGCCGTCATCGCATCCCGGTTTAACGCGCGAGAGTCAATGCCGGACCTAGCTAGGGAATATGGCCTCGAAGAAAAGCAGATCGAAGAGGCAATCCGCTGGGAAACCCGAGCAGTTGCAGCTTGAAGATTTCATCCTCTACTTGGATGAGAATCTAGACAACTGCCAACCCATCCTCGACGCCTTGATGGCCAATGCAATTGAGCATAGGCGTCACCGAGACCACTTTACTCGCGGCACAGCCGATGAGGTTTGGCTCCTTTTCGTTGCGGAGCGAGGATGGATTGTCTTAACAAAAGACAAAAGGAATCGCTATAACGAAATAGAACGCGACGCTGTCCGTCGCCACCGGGTGCGGGAGTTTTATTTCGGATCCGGTAATTTCAATGGAGCGGAGATGGCCCAAGCACTATTGGCTGCAGTTTCCGAAATGAGGGACCTCGCTAGATCCTTTAATCCACCGTTCGTGGGGAGTATTGCGCGGTCGGGGTATGTGACGGTCGTATACGACGAGCATGGGTCAACCCACGAAAGACGCAAGGTAGGTAAGCGAAGGAAGTAACAAAATCAAGTGGGAATCTGACTCCGCCCTCACTGCCTTTTCTTGCCCTCCAAATCTCACTTACACCTCTGCAACTCTCTGTAAGCCTCGCTCTTCGAAATCCCGCGCTCCTTCGCCACTTTTTTGAGCGCGGCCTTTTCGTCGACCTTTTCCTCCGCCATGATCTGCTCGACCCGCTGGCGGACGTTCACCCGCGACTCGATCGCTGGGTGCACTTCTGTCTCCTCTGCCTTCCCGATCAGTAGCGTAATCTCGCCCTTCACTCCGTCGCGCGACTTCAGCGTCTCCAGCACTTCGCCCGCACGTCCGCGTAAAAACTCTTCGTGCAGCTTGGTCACCTCGCGTGCGATCACCACATGTCGGGCGTCTCCCAGAACCTCGACCACGTCTGAGACCGCCTCCACAATCCGGTGCGGCGCTTCATAAAAAACCTGCGTCCGCGGCGAAGTCTTGATTGCCTCCAGCGCTGCCCTCCGCTCTCCGCTCTTCGCAGGAAGAAATCCGCTGAAGCGAAACGAATCGGTCGGCAGCCCGCTGGCCACCAACGCCGCCAAGAACGCCGACGCTCCCGGAATCGGCACCACCGGAACATGATGCCGAATGGCCAGCGAAATCAGCCGGAATCCCGGATCAGAAATTCCAGGCATGCCGGCATCAGTCACCAGCGCTACGCTTGTTCCCTCCTGCAAATCTTTCACCAGCTCAGCCGCGCGTGTCATCTCGTTGTGCTCGTGGTAGCTGACCGTGCGCGTGGTGATGCCGTAGTGGTTCAGCAGCTTCTGCGTCTGCCGCGTGTCTTCGCAGGCGATCACATCCACTTCCTTCAGCACGCGCAGCGCTCGCAACGTAATGTCTTCCAGATTGCCGATCGGCGTCGCCACAAGGTAAAGGGCTGGCCCCGGCCCGAGCACCGACGACTTCCTTACCTGAACAATTTCCGGCTCCGCCTCGTTTGGGCCGTCGACTTTTCTCCCGCCATCCTGCATGGCCGGAGTCTACCACCGCGCCACCGTAACTTCCGTGACCCATGAACGGTTATGCTGTTCGTGCAACATCGACACGGAGACTGTGAAGTGACCGCCAATGATTTTCGCCGCCTAGCTCTCGCCTTACCGGAAGCGATCGAAAGCGCCCACATGGACCATCCGGATTTCCGAGTCCGTGGAAAGATCTTCGCCACCCTCGGCCATCCCGCCAAGGGCTGGGGCATGGTCAAGCTCCATCCCGAGCAGCAACACTATTTTTCCAAAGACGAGCCGGAAGTTTTCGTGCCCGTGAAAGGCGCCTGGGGACGCCGCGGCGCAACCAGCGTGAATCTAAAAGCCGCCCGTAAAGTGTCGCTTGCGAAAGCACTCCGCGCGGCCTGGCGCAATACTGCGCCCAAAACTCTGGCCAAACAACTGCCGGAGGATGTTTAACTCAACCTGATTCCTCGCGCCCTCGCCTGAATTGACGGGGTAGTGTGTAGCGACGGCAAAAGTGCTACACCTCCTCTTCGGGTGACTTGCATCGCTCGGTGCTAGAATCTCTGCCCTACCAGGAGCACCCCGAAGCAAAGAGCCTCGCACCCGATGGTAAGCCCTGCGAGGCAGACACCAGCGGACTTTTACAACGTGCCCGTGTCTGAGTTCCGTTATGTTGGTAAGGAAACTGATCGTAAGTGAGAGGAGGGAGACGATATCAGCGTGCGTGATTTCAAAGCCACAGAGTACGGAAGAACAAAGAAAGTAGTCGCCGAGTCTTGAATGGCCGATCAAATTCGCGCAATCGGCCTGCGAAAGACGATGGGCATAACGAAATTGAGCCAGCACACTGTTGAAAAGCTGCTTCGCGCTGAAGTTGTAAAACGCAAGACGCTCGAACACGTGCTAAGGGCAATTCAAGCCTACAAGGGCCCTCAATGTATGTAATAGAGATATTTCATCAACTAATCCCTTTGAGCCGTCGGCGAATACCCGTGTTACGACTGCAATAACTTGCAGGTTGACAGTCCTGCAACTGCCGAGCATAATGTGCCGCAAGTTTTGCGTCACATCTCCGTTGTCTCGGTCGCGGGGAATCTTAATCTTCATATTGGCGTTTAATTAGGTAAGGCTGGATCACCTAGCGACCCAAGAACCCCAGGGCTCTTGCACTCCTCGCACGTACGGACCTGGCATCAAGATAGTGCTGTCGGCTTTTTACCCGTTCGATCAGGCTTCAGGTTTTGAAACTCGGGAGGTTTCTATGAAATACAAGAGCACCGCGTCTTTGATCTTCCTGTCTATCGCCATGACGGCTTCGGCTCAGAGCTCGAGTCAGAGCGGGAACGCAGAGATCGTTGGGACTGGAAAGGCTGGGTTTCTTGCGGGATTCGCTGGGCCACAAAGAATCGGGGATTCCAAAGTGTTTCAAGCACCTAGTGGCGACATCGGGATTGGGACCATCGACCCGATTTTCCCTCTGAATGTCTTCAGCAACAGTATTCTCCCTCCGACCGGGCAAAGCTCCCCGGTCGCACTTTACGTAGAAGGGGCAGGTGCTACGAGTTCATACTCCGTCGTCGGCATAGAAGGCTTGGCTAGCGCCGGGAGCGGCGGCAACATCGGCGTGCTGGGGGTCACCTACAGTCCTGGGGGTAACGGCGTGTACGGGATTCAGCCCCTCACTGCGGTGAATGGAGGCGGCGGGGTAATAGGCACGACCAATGCCACTACCGGGTTCTCATATGGTGCTCGGGGCGACGCGCTCGGCACGACCGGGCCAACCAATGGCGTCTTCGGCCAGTCCAACAGTCCTGATGGCGGCGGCGGTTTTTTCCAGGACAATGCTTCAGCGGGAGGCACAGGTGTGACCGGTGTTGCCTATTCTACGAGTGGCTTTGCTGTTGGTGTGCAGGGCCTCGCCGTCGGCACCACCGGAAACGGTGTAGCCGTGTTCGGTCTGGCATCGAGTCCAGATGGGGCGGCAGCGCTATTTTCCAATGTCGCGGCAGGAAACATTATTGTGGGCGGAATTGGCCAACCCGCGGTTAACGTCTTCCGCGTGGATGGCACAGGCAGAGTTTATGCCGATGGCGGGTTCCAACCGAATGGGGCAGACTTCGCAGAGTCTATGGCGGTTGCCGGAGACCGCAGCAAGTACGAGGCGGGGGACTTACTGGTAATCGACCCAACCGCCAACCGCCGCTTAAATCTGTCACAGCAGCCTTACTCCACACTTGTCGCTGGCATTTATTCCACCAAGCCGGGGATGCTAGGCTCCACGCGCAAAGTGGATGAAGCTGCGCCGAGGGACGAGGTACCACTTGGTGTGGTTGGCATCGTGCCTTGCAAGGTCACAACAGAAAACGGTCCGATCCACGTGGGTGATCTGTTGGTCACTTCTTCAACTCCTGGTCACGCGATGAAAGGAACCGACAGGAGTCGGATGCTTGGTGCGGTTGTCGGGAAGGCGCTGGAATCCATGCCGCAAGGCACCGGGGTCATTCAAGTGCTTGTCACGCTGCAATAAGCAGTACGAAACGACGAAAGCTACGACGGGATGGAACCGCCCCAATTGCCGGGCGGTTTCTCCTCTTCCCACACACAAGTACGGCCATCTGTAGGCGTGGTGCGACCGGGCGATTACACTCGTTCACCTCGACACCGGGGGGATGTATGTCGGGGACTCCTCCCGCCACGTTGCCCAGGTCCGGCCCGGGGTGTAGCACTTTTGCCGTCGCTATAGACTACCCCCGGCCAGAATTGACGCAATCCGACCTGCGCCCCTAGAATCAAGAAGAGAATTATTTCCTCGCAACCGTCTTAGAGCCCATGCCACTTTACGAATATCAGTGCGAGAAGTGCGGTCACCGCTTCGAAAAAATACAGAAATTTTCCGACAAAATGATCAAGAAATGCCCGGAGTGCGGCGGCCGGGTGGAGCAGATGATTTCCGCGCCCGCCGTGCAGTTCAAGGGATCCGGCTGGTACGTCACCGACTACGCTAACAAGTCCCACGCTCCTGCGTCCGATGGCGGAAGTTCTGACGGCAAGAAGGAAGAGAAGTCCAAGTCGGACGATTCCTCGAAGTCCGATTCTTCCAAGGAGAGTTCCGCCAAGGAAACGTCAGCCAAGGACAGCTCTTCGAAAGAAGACTCCAGAAAGACGACTTCCAACCGGGTAAGTTCGTCGCGGAAACCTGACAAGAAAAGATAGACCGCCCGGCGAATTTTTCCTCGCCCCGCGCCCCTTCCTACTTCAACTCCCGTTCGAAGTGATCCTCAATCATGTGGTACAGATGGTCCCGCGCGTCGCTTCCCGCGATGCTGTGGGTTTTATTGGGATAGATCATCAGCTCGAATTGTTTGCCTGCGGTGATCAGCGCATTAATCATCTGCACGCTGTTCTGGAAGTGCACGTTATCGTCGCCCGTGCCGTGCGCGATTAATAACGCCCCATGCAGGTTCGCTGCCGCGCTGGTTACATCGGATTCTCGATAGCCCGCCGCATCATCCTTCAGCTGGCCCATGTAGCGCTCCGTATAAATGGTGTCGTAATTGATCTGGTCGGTCACCGGAGCCACCGCAACCCCTGCCCGAAAGCGCTCGGAATGCGTCATCGCATAAAGCGTCATCGACCCGCCATTCGACCATCCCCAGATTCCCACGCGCTCTTGATCAAGCTGCGGATACTGTGCGAAAAGCTGATCCAGAGCTGCGAACTGATCTTTCAATTCGATCGCGCCAAACTCGTGGCGAATCGCCGTCTGGAATTTGCGGTCGCGTCCCGGCGTGCCACGATTGTCCACCGAGAAAATTGCGAACCCTTTGCGCGCCAGCACTTCATCAAACGGAGTCGTCGGTTCCTTCAAAACCATCTGCCCCGCCGGCCCGCCATAAATATTAACGATCAGCGGAATCTTGCCGCTGGCCGGCGGCTCGGGAGGAAGCAGCAGCCGTCCATAAAGGGTTGTGCCATCGTCCGCCTTGAACTCCAGAAACTTCGGGGCCCGCAGTCCATACTCCGCCACTTCATCGCGCGCCTGCCACACTGGAGCACAAGCTCCGGCTACCGCGCACAGCGAAACTTGTGGCGCGGTCAACGGGCCCATGAACGTCTGCGCATAATATTTCGCGTCCTCAGAAAAATTCCCGGAATGCATGCCCTCCTCGCGCGTGAGCTGCTGGAAGGCGCTTCCGTCCAGCTTCACCGAGCAGATGTGGCTCTGCCGCGGGTCACCCGGGTTGGCTATAAAAAATACGGTGCCCGCCGCTTCGTCCACCCCCTCGATTCCCAGCACTTCAAAGTCACCGCGTGTGAGTTGCTGCTCCAGTTTTGCGTTCGCGGCCGTCGGCTTCTGCTGGTCGAAGCTGTAAAGGTAGAGGTGCATATTTCCGTCGCGCCAGCTCGGCCATAGGAAAGCGCCCTTGGACTTCAGGAAACGAACCTCCACGTGATCGAAGTCAATCCATGCGTGAGGCGTAGTCTCGGTCAAAACGATGCGTGCCTTCCCCGATTTCGCATCTACGAAATACAAATCCATTTTGTCCTGATTACGATTCAAAACCTCCGCCCAGACAATGCCATCGCGAACCCAGCCAAAGCGCGGAATATAAGCCTGGGGATCGTCCGTCAACGAAATCCAGCGCACCTTCCCCTTGTCCGCATCCACCACTCCGAGTTTCACCACCGGATTGGGATCTCCCACCTTGGGATATTTTTCGTTGTCCACCGTCGGATGCGTCGGAATCAAGTTCGTGATGGGATAGGTCGGCACATTGGTTTCGTCCATGTGCAGAAAGACGATCTCCTTGCTGTCCGGCGACCAGAAATAATTGCTTCGCACCGCCAACTCTTCCGCGTACACCCAATCGATATCGCCATTGAACAAATCATCTTTCGTATCTTTCGTTAGCTGCTTCTCCTCTTTTCCACTGACCGGCTGCACATAAAGATTGTGCTTGCGCACGTAGGAAACGCGGCTTCCATCAGGAGAAAATTTGGGGTCGATGTTGGGATCGGGTGCTGACGTAAACTGCACCGCCGTGCTGGTTGCCAGATCGAACAACCAGAGCTGCCCCTGCGAATCGAAAATCAGGTGCTTCGAATCCGGAGCCCACAGATAGGCCGCCACGTGATACCGGATCAGGCGCTCCCTCTCGCGCTCATCCTTCACGTTGTTATAGTCGGGTGCAAGCGAGGCCAATTTGGCCGCGCTTACCAGAATCTTTTTCTCGCCAGTTGCCACGTCCATATACCAAAGCTCGGGGTGCTCCCCTTGATCGTCAAATTGCAGAAAAGATAGCTTGGTCCCATCCGGACTCCACTCCAAAGTCTCCGGGGCGCGCCCCGTCAGCCCTCCCGGAGCGAAAATCGCCTCGATGGTAAGTGGTTTCACGGGCGGGGAAGACTGCGCCCAAAGCGACGCCTCCAGCCACGGTGTCAGAGACAGGGCAACGCCCAGCAGAGCAACAGGGAGAAAATTCTTCACCATTAAGACCCCAGGAACTGGAAGTGAGAGCAGTGCAGAACGAAAGAGTTTACACCGAAATGCCCTTCCATGGGCCTCAGGCTGCGCCGACCCATGCGGAACCTGCGTTTCCGCGTGCTAGAATCAAGGCTGAGTCCTCTCGGGATGCTTCCAGAAATAGAAAACCTGTTGCACCTGCAAGATGCGGATAAGGAAATCCGCCGCCTGCAGGACGAAATCGCGGAACTACCCAAGCGCGTCGCCGCTATCGAACACAAGCTCGCCGACACCAAACTTCAACTGGAAAAAGCGCAGGCCGCCGTCAAGGCCGATGAAGCTGCTCGCCGCAAGTACGACACCGCCATCACCGACCTGCGCGGCAAGATTTCCAAGTACCGCGACCAGTCCCTCGCCGTAAAAACGAATGAGCAATATAAAGCGTTGTTGCAGGAAATCCAGTTTGCCGAGAAGGAAATCGCCGAGAACGAAGACAAGATTCTCGAGTTGATGGTAAATGCCGACACGCGCGACAAAGAAGTGAAAGCCGCGCAAGCCGAGCTGAAAGCCGAAACCGCCGAGATCGAAAAAGAAAAAGAGGAAGCCCGCCAGCGTACCGCCGAGGACCAAGAACAGCTCGCCGAATGGCGTGGCAAGCGCGACCAGATGCGGGCCGGCGTCAACGAAGACCTGCTACGCCACTATGAGCGCGTCTCCAAGTTTCGCGGCAGCGGCATCTCCGAAGTTCGCGATCATAAATGCATGGCCTGCCAGGTCATGCTCCGTCCTCAGACCTATAACGACGTTCGCACCGGGCAGCAAACCGTCGTCTGTGATTCCTGCCAGCGGATTCTGTACTTCAATCCCGCCAACGAAATGCAGGCGCTCGAGCCCGAACACAAACGTTCGCGCCGCCATCATCCCAAAATTGACGCGCCCCAGGCCTGGTACTACCGTCAGGAATACGCCGATGCGGGCGAGGTTTTTCTTTGCCTCAACAACGCCGCGGGCCAGTCCAGCCGCCGCGTGTTCGACATGGGCACCGGACGCCTCCTCGGCGATATCCTGATTCGCGAGGGCGATTACCGTCATGCGTTCCCCGAGGACATCACTGGAGCCATCCGCCTCAACGGAAGCTGGCCCGATGCCGAAATCGAGGAGTGGGGCACCGAGATGCCCATGACCGCTCTCGATACTCTGCATATCGATCTTGAAGCAGCCCGCTACGAAATGAGTGCCCGCTCCTCTGCCAAGTCTGGAGTGCCCGCCGCCACTCCTACCGAACAAGCCGCCAGCTAGCAAGTTCTCAGTCCTCCTTGCAACACAGACATTCAGCCTTATGTTTTAAAATGCCTCCACCTTCCGGGAGGGGCCGATGCCGGTCATAGTCGATTCCTACCACGTGGCAGCCAAGTATTACGACGGCGCGTATGGTGCGATGAGAGATCTCGTCGACGCGCCTTTCTATCTCAATTTGGCCAAGGACTTCGGCGGTCCGGTGCTGGAGATCGGCTGCGGTACTGGTCGCGTTTTGCTGCCGATCGCACGCGCGGGAATTGAAATTCACGGAGTGGATAATTCCGGGCCGATGATCGGTATCTTGAAGGAGAGTCTGGCGCGGGAAAATCCTGAAGTTTCGAGCAAAGTCACGCTCCATTCCGGCGACATGCGCGAGTTTCGCCTGAATCGCCGCTTCCCGCTTGTGATCATCCCCTTCCGGCCGATGCAGCACATGCACACCGTGGCCGACCAGGTTTGCGCCTTGACCTCGGCCGCAGTTCATGTCGCGGAAGGAGGCACACTAGCTTTCGATGTGTTCTACCCGAAGTTCGAAGTGTTGCCGCTCGGCATCGGAGAAGAGAGGCTGGAGGCGGAATGGCCTTCGCCATTCGACCCGGAAACCGTGATCCGGCGCTATTTTCGCAAGGATGCGGTCGACAAGATCAATCAGACGTACAGCCTCACATTCATCTTCCGAAGTTATCGCAAAGGAAAAGTGGTGTTGGAGGAGTACGACACGCTCAAGATGTCGTATTACACCTATCCTCACCTGCGAGCTTTGTTCCTGCTGGCCGGGCTGGAACCGGTAGCCGAATACGGTTCCTTTGCCAAAACGCCACTCGACAACTCAGCCGAGGAGATGATCTTTCTTCTGCGCCCGGTCCGATCTTAGCCTCCAGTCAGAGCATTCTCCGTTAACATTGCATTATGGTCCGCACGCTGACGGCCCCCGGTTCCGGTTTCACAGTGACCGTCTCCCCCCGCGGCGCATCTCGCCTGAAGGATGGCCACGTCTGGGTCTACCGCTCCGATATCGTCTCCGCAAATGACATCCCTCCTGGTTCCCTCGTAACGGTCACGGATCATCGCGGCCAGATTCTCGGCAGCGCGCTCTATTCCACTTCGTCCCAGATTGCCGTCCGCCTGATTTCCCGCGAGCCCGTCGCTGATTTTCCAGCCCTGCTACGCCAACGCATGGCCGATGCCATCGCCTATCGCGAGCCGATTGTCCGCGACACGAATGCCTATCGCCTCATCTTCAGCGAGGCCGATTTCCTTCCCGGCCTCATCGTCGATCGCTACAACGACATTCTCTCGCTGCAGATTCTCACTCAGGCCATGGATGCGGAGATCGTCCGCGCCACTCTAATCTCCGAGCTCGCCGAGCGCCTTCACCCCGCTTCCATCGTCGAACGCGTTGACCCGCGAGTCCGCCAGCTTGAAGAACTACCGCCGCGTTCCTCTGGCGTGCTTGCCGGTGAAAAGAGTTCCACCATCTTCACCATGAACCAAATCCAGTTTCACTTCGACGCCCTCGAAGGCCAGAAAACTGGGGCCTTCCTCGACCAGCGCGAGAACTATGCCGCAGCCGCCCAATACGCCCACGGCGAGGCTCTCGACGTCTTTTGCTACCAGGGAGGCTTCGCCCTCCATCTCGCCCCGCGCTGTTCTCACCTCACCGGCGTCGATAGCTCCCGTCCCGCGCTCGAAGTCGCCGATCAGAATGCCGCCCTCAACCAGGCCCAGTTCCGTGACAAGGAGATCGAGTGGATCGAGGCCAACGCTTTCGACCTGTTGAAGGACTATTCCATCTCCGGCCAGCGTTATGACGCCATCGTTCTCGATCCGCCCGCCTTCGCCAAGTCCAAGCGCGACCTCGATGCCGCCCTCCGCGGCTATAAAGAACTCAACCTCCGCGCCCTCAAAATGCTTCGCCCCGGCGGGATCCTCGTCACCTGCTCTTGTTCCTACCACGTAAGCCAAACTGATTTCCTCGAGATGCTCGCCGGAGCTGCCCGCGACGCCCATCGTATGCTCCGCCTCCTGGAGGTTCGCGGACAGTCCCAGGACCATCCAATTCTCCTGAATCTCCCGGAAACTGCTTACCTGAAGTGCGTTATAGGGCATGTAACATAAAGAAAATACAAGCTATATTTTACTTGACAGTAACACACTCATATTTTATGCTTCTTTTACGCTGACTACAGCATCGAATGTAGTGACTGAAGCCCGTCACTATGAGTAGATGGGCTTCTCACCAAAATTCCAAGTCCACGATTTATGAAGGAGGATTTACCATGACCGTACTAACCCGTTGGGAACCTTTCCGTGAGTTTTCCACTCTTCAGGACCGCATGAACCGCCTGTTCCGCGAGTCTTTCAACGAAGGTGGCCGGGATGAGTCCCTTGCCACATCCAGCTTTGCCCCAGCCGTCGACGTCTACGAGGACGAGCACAATGTGACCCTCAAGATCGAAGTGCCCGGAATCGATGAGAAAGACATCGACGTTCGCCTGGAGAACAACACCCTCACCGTGCACGGCGAGCGCAAGATCGAGAAGGAAGAGAAAGAGGAAAATTATCGCCGTGTGGAGCGCCAGTACGGTAGCTTCACCCGCACCTTCACTCTGCCCACCACCGTGGATTCCGAGAAAGTCTCGGCGACCTACGACAAGGGTGTGTTGAAGATCTCTCTGCCCAAGAAAGCGGAGGCTAAGCCCAAGCAGATCAAGGTCAACATCGGCACCGACAAGGCTGGAGAGAAGACGCTCGAAGCCAAGGGCCCAGGCAAAGCCGCGTAATCGGTTTGAAGAGGCACGAACGGGAAGGGCACGACTTCAGTCGTGCCGCCCTGGGCGCTGGTTACTATGCGGCTTTAGCCGCTTAGGGACGCCGAGTTTAAAAGGGAGGCGGCAGAACTGACCGCCTCCCCTATTGTTTTAACCCCAGTTAATTTTGTCATCCTGAGCGAAGCGAAAGCCTGCCCTGAGCTGGCGGAAGGGGACCTTGCATTGCTTGGCGTCGGCACGTTGCGCAGGTTCTTCACTTCCCTGAGAATGACAGAAGTAGAGGATTTTGATCATGGCAATCCGTTGGGAAAAATTCACTGTAAAAGCGCAGGAAGCCGTCCAGCGCGCGAACAATCTCGCGTCCGAGCACGGCAATCCCGAGCTGCTGCCCATTCACTTGCTCGCGGCCTTGCTCGAAGACAAAGAAGGCATCGTTCCGCCCGTGCTCGAAAAAATCGGCATTGGCCCGCAAGCGGTCCTCAGCGATCTCTATCGCGACATCGAAAAGCTTCCTAAAGTTTCCGGAGAAGCTGCCCAGGCCACGCTCTCCAACGCCGCCAACAAACTGCTGGAGCAAGCCTTCAAAGAAGCTTCCAATTTTAAGGACGAGTACGTCTCCACCGAACACCTGCTGCTGGCCATCACGCATCTCAAGCAAGACGCGGCCCAGCAGATCCTCGCCCGCCACGGCGCTAGTTACGACGCGATTCTGAAGGCTCTGACCGCCGTCCGCGGCTCGCAGAAAGTTACCGATCAGAATCCCGAAGCCAAGTATCAGGCGCTCGAGCGCTATGCTCGCGATCTGACCGAGCAAGCCCGCCGCGGGAAACTCGATCCCGTCATCGGCCGCGACGAAGAAATCCGTCGTGTGGTCCAGGTTCTCTCCCGCCGCACGAAAAATAATCCCGTGCTGATCGGCGAACCCGGCGTCGGCAAGACCGCCATCGTCGAGGGCCTCGCCCAGCGCATCATCTCGGGCGACGTTCCGGAGGTCCTCAAGAACAAGCGCGTGGTCGCACTCGATCTCGGCGCCATGCTGGCCGGCGCAAAATATCGCGGAGAATTCGAGGATCGTCTCAAGGCCGTTCTGAAAGAAATCGAAGACTCTTCCGGCCAGGTAATTCTTTTCATCGACGAACTGCACACCCTTGTCGGCGCTGGAGCCGCCGAGGGAGCCATTGACGCCTCCAACATGCTCAAGCCCGCGCTCGCTCGCGGCGAACTGCGCGCCATCGGCGCCACTACGCTCAATGAGTACCGCAAGTACATCGAAAAAGATGCCGCGCTCGAACGCCGTTTTCAGATTGTTTTTGTCGGCGAGCCCAATGTCGAAGACACCATCGCCATCCTTCGCGGCCTGAAAGAAAAGTACGAGGTGCATCACGGCGTCCGCATCAAGGATTCCGCCATCGTCGCTGCAGCCACGCTGTCGCATCGTTACATCTCCGACCGTTTCCTGCCCGACAAGGCCATCGACCTCGTCGACGAAGCCGCTGCCTCCATCCGCATCCAGATCGATTCGCTTCCCACCGACATCGACCAACTCGAGCGCCGCGCCACGCAGCTCGAGATCGAAAAGCAGGCGTTGAAGAAGGAAGACGATGCCAACTCCCGGGAACGCCTGGCAGTCATCGAAAAAGAACTCGCGGGAATCCGCGAGAAATCCAACGCCCTCAAGGCTAACTGGAAAAAAGAAAAAGATCTGATCGCCCGCTCCCGCGAGCTGAAAGAAAAAATCGAGAAGCTCAAGATCGAAGAGCAGGCCGAAGAGCGCAAAGGCAACCTGCAGCGCGTTGCGGAAATCCGCTATGGCCTCCTGCGCCAGGCAGAAGAAGAATTAACTCAGCTGACCGCTCGCATTGACGGAAAAACGTCAGACGGCAAATCCGGTGCGCCGCGCATGCTCAAAGAAGAAGTAGACGAAGAGGATATTGCCCGCATCGTCTCCAAGTGGACCGGCATTCCCGTGTCGAAAATGCTCGAAGGCGAAGTGAAGAAGCTGGTCACCATGGAAGAGCGCCTGCGCCAGCGTGTGGTTGGCCAGGACCAAGCTTTGGAGCGTGTTGCCAATGCCATCCGCCGTTCGCGCGCCGGACTAAGCGATCCCAAGCGGCCCATCGGCTCGTTCATTTTTCTTGGCCCCACCGGCGTCGGCAAAACCGAACTGGCTCGCGCTCTCGCGGAATTTTTGTTTGACGACGAACGTGCTCTGCTCCGCATCGACATGTCGGAGTACATGGAGAAGCATTCGGTCTCGCGCCTGATTGGCGCCCCTCCCGGCTACGTCGGTTACGATGAAGGCGGACAGCTCACCGAACAGGTTCGCCGCCGGCCTTACGCCGTCGTGCTGTTCGACGAAATCGAGAAGGCGCATCCCGATGTCTTCAATATCATGCTGCAGATCATGGACGATGGCCGCCTCACCGACGGCAAGGGCCGCGTGGTCGATTTCAAGAACACGATCATCATCATGACTTCGAATCTCGGCTCCAGCTACCTGCAGGCCGAAAACCTGCGCACGCCGGAAGATTTTGAGAAGGCCAGCGAGCATGTGATGAACGCGCTGCATGGCCATTTCCGCCCCGAGTTCCTCAACCGCGTTGACGACATCATCGTCTTCCGTCCACTGGGCAAGGAGCAGTTGGTCAAGATCGTCGAGCTGCGCCTGGAGGATGTGCGTCGTCTGCTCGCCGATCGCAAGATCTCGATCGAACTCACAGACGCCGCGAAGGAGCTGCTGTTCACCCAAGGCTACGACGCGAACTTCGGTGCGCGTCCGCTGAAACGAGCCATTCAAAAGCTGGTGCAGGATCCTCTTGCGCTGAAGATTCTCGACGGCGAAATTCTGCACGGCGATCACATCGTGGTCGATGCCAACAAGAAAGCCGGCAAGATGAAGTTCGAGGTCAGCCAGCGCGTGGGCGAAAAAGAACCGGCCAAGGCGAAGCGATAAAACTATCAGAAGGCATTGTCATCCTGACGCGCCGTTTTTTGGCGCCGAAGGATCTCTGCACTTGGTCAGCCCTCGTCCTACTTTCGCGTGAAAGCCTCGATCAACTCAGGTGACGCGACCAGGTACCACGCGATCACCACGCGCACCATGATTTGCGCGCCATAAAAGAAAAAGCGCCAGGTCAGATCTCTCGCCGCCGCCGAAACCGCAGGCACCGACCCCGCAACTCCGATCACCATCAGGACCACGGCGCACCAGCGGGCCCAATTGTGCAGCCGGTGAAGTCCCCAGCCGACCAGCGCCCATCCCGCTCCGATAGATATAGCTGTTTGCGGTCCGTCGAGTTCTCTCCCGTACGTAATCCCCGCCGCGCGTGTCATGGAGAGCGTGCCCGGCGCCACAAACTCCACGATGCCGATCGTGACCAGATATGCCGCGACCAGGAAAAACAATGCTGCGATCACCGTGACACTGGCCGGGCGCTCCATAGGGATGAGAGTATCGCAGTTTCTCGGAAGGGACGCCGGACGCCGCCCTGGTCTGTGGCACACTATTCGAATGCCAAGCCTCACTCTCGGCGATTTCGAACTCAGCATTTTCTCCGACGGTACTTACCCGCTCGATGGCGGCGCGTTTTTCGGCGTGATTCCCAAGATCATGTGGTCGCGCAAAGTCGTGGCGGACGAAAAGAACTATGTAACAGCAGGGCTGAACTCGCTCCTAGTCCGCACGGGCAAGCAGAATGTCCTGGTCGAGACCGGCATGGGCAACAAACTCTCCGAACGCATGATCAAGTTCTACGGCCAGCCTGCGCAGTTGCTCACGAATCTTGCCGCTGCAGGAGTCGCGCCCGAGGACATCGACATCGTCATCAACACCCATCTTCATTTCGACCACTGCGGATGGAACACCGTGCGCGACAAAGCTGGCAAGATTGTCCCAACCTTTCCGCGGGCAAAATATTACGCACCCGAAGGCGAGTGGCAATACGCCCGCAAGCCCAGCGAGCGCGACTCCATCAGCTACCTCCCCGAGAACTACGACCCGCTCGTCGCCAGCGGCCAGATGACTCTGCTGAAAGGCGGCGAAGAAATCGTCCCTGGCATCTCCGTGAAAACCTTCCCCGGCCACACCGCCCACATGCAGGCGGTGATCGTGAACGGACGTTTTGGCAACGGCACGGATGGGAAGGGCACGACTTCAGTCGTGCCGTTAACAGCCGAAAATTCGCGGACTTCAGCCCCTGAGGTGGCCTGCTACACCTCCGATCTCATCCCCACCTCCGCGCATATCGACATCACCTGGGGCATGGCCTTCGATCTCTACCCGCTGCAAACTGTCGAGAGCAAAAAGCGGTACTACGCGAACGCGATCCCCCAGAAATGGTTAACAGTCTTCACGCACGACGCGAAGACGCCATGGGCATATGTCGAAAAAGATGAGGGCGGGAAAATGGTGGCGGAGCCTGTTTAAGCACTAGAATGTATGTGGGCGTGCGCAAATGATGAAAGTCCGGCTTGAGAACCTGAAAGTCGGGACCCCAAAAGATGAAATGGAAGTAAGCTATCGGAACCAATGACATAAGCGGGTGTTAGCCCCCTCGAAATGGACATCCCGCGCGTACCCGAGCCGGCTCGAGCGAGGGGCGAAGTTGAGCCGCCGCGAGCCTCCATGGGTTTCAAAGGGTGGGACTCTCGGCGAGCTCCCACACCAAGTTGTCCACAATTTTGAGTGGAGAAGTGTCCCACCTAAATCGGTCGCGCTTAGAAAGCCATTCTTCAGCTTTCGCAGGAAATGGAGCCGATTTGAGGATCGGATAGAAGAATTCTTTGAGCATTTCTTCAAGCTTTGCCCAGCCGTTCTCAATTCCCGATGGCGGCGTGCTGTCACCGTAAAGGAATTTGAAAGTATGTCCACCATCGACGGGAGGAACCAGGGAGGGAAGCAGATGGGCCATCACTTTGGAGTGACCGACGAGTTTCGGCGGCAGTTCCATACATTGAATACCGAAGAAGACCTTTTTGAGGCTAGACCATGCGGTGACATCCAACGTGTCGGGGGTCTTCTTCTGAAGCTCTACAGCGATCGGCCAGATGGATTCCAATGAAGACTTGTACTCTTCGAATCTGGACATTTTGGGCCCGCCACCTGTTCGTTGCATCTTCCATGCGACCAACATGGCGTACGCGTGCTCTGCGAACCTCTCGACATTCTCAGCGTGGCCCGATTCGAGGCTCTTCAGGTGAAAATAGAGGCTGGGCCAATCAAGTTCCTCCGCACGACAGTACTTCTCGTGCGTGTCATCGAGAGTGGTCAATAAACGGGTCTGTTGGGTCTCGAACATGTTTTGATTAACAGCTATGGAGATTCTCCAGCCTGATAACGATCACCAATCCATGTTCGCTGCATTATCCATCTGCTGTACGAGGGCGTCTATGAACTCCTCCCAGCTCTAGTCCGATCCGTGCCAATGGCATACTTTTTCGATCTATCCGCAGGCCGGAGCGGTTCGATCGCTCTCGTCGTTCTTTCGTTCTTTCGCGGATTGCTTCGATGTCTTCGCGAGACAGTTTGGCCTTTGCTGGTCTCATAGAACGATCATCCTCTGTTCAACGGCCGTTTGGCGGTGTGGCGACGTAGATTGCGTCGAACATTAGGCAGCCTCAAGTGAGCGAGGAATTGCGATATCACATCCGAGCGTTTTTACCTTTTCCATCACGCCAGCGGGTGGCTAATTGTGAGCTGTGAGATCTACGTCGGTTGAAGCTGTTACCGCTTCGCTGCTTCCATTTGCAGGAGCGGTTGCGGTGATTTGTACGGAATAGGTTTGGGAGTGCTTATTGCCGCAGGCAAAAAGAGCTACCAGGAACAGACAAAGTAGCCCCGTAAGCAAAAGTTTCCCTGCGACTCTTCGATGGCGATTTGATTGACGGCTGAGCAAAAAAAGACCGGTGATGCTAATGGCCAACAAGAATGTTGCGTTCAGAATGTCGAACTCGGGGCGGACGGCGAAAAAAGGCAACGAATTGTTAGGCGTGCGAAGTGCCCCCGAAGCTACCGCTGTGGCCCCGACAATAGTTAGCGTTGTCGTTGCGGTGCCTCCGTTCAGAGTTATTGTTGCGGGATTGAAGCTGACCTCGGCGGTCGAAGATGGGCCTAATGTGGCGACGAAGGTTATTGGGCTCGTATAGTTGCCTCTCGGAGTGACAGTGATTGTGAACGTCGCGGTGCCACCACTGGAGATCGTTTGGGAGGCTGGCGTTGCGCTTATTGAGAAGGTGGCGCTGGGGGTCCAGTTGGCCAGTAGGTTCCCGACATCGATTGAACCGAGGCCGGTAACCTCGTCATATCCTGGAGTCACCAGATATCCCGCGAGACCGCCCGATAGCCCCGTCGCAGAAGGCGTGCTGTTATTGCACATGCTTGGCGTCGTAAGCACGCATGCCGCGACGCCGCTTGATGCTACAGTGACATCGTGGAAAACCCCGTTTGCCGGGTTTGCAGCGAGCTGGTAGAGGCGCTGATTGAGTTGTCCTTGGGGAGATCTGAATTTCTGATTGAGAAGTGCGGTGATGCCTGCCATGTCGGGCGTAGCCGCAGATGTTCCGTAGAAAGACCCGAATTCTAGAAAACCGTTCTGTACGGCGCAAGTGTCCTCTCCGGCGGCGAGACAGGCAAAGTATCCATCATGAATCGATGAACTAAACGAAATATCGGGAGTGTATCGGCCTTGCGTCCCCGGAACTCCGGTTCCAGCCTGCCAAGAAGGAGTTGGGATGTAGACGCTGAATCCCCCACCCGAGGCTAAAGCCCGTGTTTGTCCGCTATTGTTCAAAGGTTCATTCCATCCGCCTTCCGGGATATAACCTAGAGCCGATTCATACGGAGGGGCATTGCTGGGGGTTTGGTTCCAATAGGCGCTCGGATCTGTCCAATCGGCAAACTCGGTTCCCCCAACACATGTGTCGTAACTCGAGGAACAAAACGCATTCGTGCTAAGGAACTGGATTGGAGGCGGGGTTTGATCGTGAGTGTCGCACCCGGCTGCACCGGCATCTCCCGAAGCCACAAACACCGAGATACCTTCAGCGGCAGCTTGGCTGAACAGCGTATCCCAAAACTGAACGTCGGCGAGCCCACCGTCCGATTCACACTCCAGGAAGCTGATACTCATTATCTGCGCCGGGACGGGATCTGTATCGACGGCATATTCACCGTCAATGGAGAGATCGGTTGAATCAACGATAAGATCGATGGATGCGCCTGGTGCAACACTGGTTGAGCGGGTGACGTCAAGTGTTGCCTCTTTTTGGTAGTCAGAAGGTGTGTCGCCGGGCCCGGCAGGTGCACCGGGATCCGTTCCGAGAGGCGGCACGATGACCGTCGGATTCTTTACCGGAAGCCCAGACAGAGTTTCGAAATTTACAATGTCGGGGCCGTAAACTCTTGAGTGTCCAAGAATGGCGATAGTCTGGCCCGTTCCATCGATGCCTTGGTTGTACACGGAATTCAGATCGTAGATGGTAGCGAAATCCGCTGGAAATATATAGTTGCCGCAACCCTTGTTATTGCAAAGGTCGCCTTCTGGAACCGGCGAATACGAGCCGCCGGCCCGAATACGTGCGTGCCTCGCTCCTACACCGGGACGCTCCTTAATCGTATAGAGCCCCCGAACTGATTCAATTACACTCTCTAATGCCGCCGGAATCTGGGGATCGTGCGCTGTGGCAACGCGTTGTTCTCCGGCTACTAGGTAATAGCGCATTTCAGTGGAAAAGGCAGCGCCAACCGACGAAGCAGTACCGCTGAAATCGATCAACACGCGGCTGTTGGATACCGAATCGACGCGGAATCCCTCACTCCGAAGCCAAGCTGACACAACATAGATATCGTGCGTGGAAGAGCCGAAGCGTTTTCCCAGCTGAGTAGGCGTCAGCCAATGGTGATAATTGGGCGAAGCAGAATCCTGAAGTTGCTGTAGGAACTGTTCAAAGACTTCCTGCTGCTGCGCCGAGCGCTTCAGAACTAACGTCATGTGTGCAAATGCAGTGTCAGCAGGAACTAAGCCCTGATCATTTTGCGACAAGGCCCACAGTGGACGTGCTCCGCGCAGCACTATGCGGGACGTCGGATCGACAGGGGTATTCACTAGATCTTTTGTTTGGGCTAGAGAAGGCATTGCGGCCATGGGAAGAGCGACGGCGAGTGACAGTTTCCACAGAATCGTATCTCTGAGAAAAAGGCGCCATCTCACTCCGAGGTTTGTTGCCATAGCCCCTCCTCATTGCGCAGTTGCAGTCGCTTCCACGGCCGTAATACTTCGCTCACGTACTGAGTGCCGGACGATACGCTAGACAAAGCCCTTACGCTCCAGGCTGATGAGTGTTTCCGCATGACCGGATGGGCACTACGGAGTGCCACAAACGGCCACATCTTCATTCTTTAGTGGGGTCTGTAAGTACCAACTTCGCGCATACCAGATTGCGAGCCAGACAATAAAATAGGAATAGCCTCCCAACAAGCCGTCCGCGATTGTCCAGGAAATTCCATGGAAGTATAGGAGGAGCGCAATTTCTAGTCGTATTGTATTTAAAGGAAACAGAACAGCACCAGCGATAAGGATCCAAACGACATTGTGAATCAATGACTTCCTGGCATTCCACAAGAGTGGAAGAGATGCTAGAAAGACGTCCACAAACGTACACGAAATCACATATTGAAATTGCTCTCCGCGCAATTCGATAACATCAAAGGAGATCCTGCTGCCCTGGATGTCCAGAAAACTGCACATGCGGAGAACAGCTTCGGAAGTCACAAAACGAAGCCACTGCCACGTCAGCTGATGCGTCACAAAGGCGAACAGCGTGACAAGCCCAAACCGGAAGACAATGTCACGATGGTTCAGAACCCAATTGAATGCGATTGGAGCTGAATTGCGAACTGATGTGACGCTATTCATCGAGAGGCCCCGCGTCTAACATGCTTTTTGTGTCTCCAAATCCAAGAGACCACCACCACAGCAAAGCAGATGAGCGATAAGAGTGAACCGCCAGCTGTTTTAGGTGAGGTTGCTGGGGGTATCAACAAAGTTAGAGAAATGCTGGCGGCATTGCCATCCGGTGTGGGAACTGTTGGTGGTGGGACTGAGACTGTGCTCGGTGGGGGAACTGTACCGGGTGGGTTGGGGTGAGTGCATCCAGGAGGGTTAGGGAATTCCAGTCCACAGGCAGGCGACCCCTTTATACAGCTCAGCCCTACACACTGCCCCGATCCATAGATCTCTCCTGTTCCTCCGGTGTAGCCTCCTACAGTGTTTGTCGTTGCAACGACTGCTACGGTGTAGTTGCCAGGAGCTAGTGCTGTTGTAGGAACTGACAGCGATACCCGCCCCCCAGAAGACCCCACGGGCTGCGAGGAAGGAGTTACCGAGCAGGGAACATTCGTGTTCACGGGTACGGGAGTGATATAGCAGCTCGTCATGACCGTTCCCAAAAAACCGTTCACTGAGATTATTTCAATTACACCCGTAGCGTTGGCCGGTGGGCCGCTGGTAGTCAGCGTTCCGCCCGTCAGGACGAAATACGGGGTGGCGCCGTTCGGCGAGCATCCACAGCTCCAAGAGCCAAGTTTCCAGGAGGTCGCGCACTTACCGGTAGAGCCACTACTGGCTACAGAACAATTGGTGCCTTCGTTCTCGCACCTACCAGCATCGCTGCTTGGGTTTGCAATCGAGCCCGTGTTCTTTCTAGCTGGGCATTGCGCTGCTATCTGTGGCGTAACTGTTGCTAAGATCAGCAAAGCTAGAATGTACTTAGTCATATTGTGCCCCATGCTATCCCTTCCTCGGTTTCTCCAAACATCGGGTCCAGAGATCCAACGCTGAGGTCCTCCTTCTGCAAATGGGCCGTGATCCACCTCTAACCAACATTAGGGACGCTCACAATCAATGGCCGATCTGCAGGGAGAAAGTTGTTGCCGTAGACGCTGGAGCAAGAGCCTGTAGACCTTGTCCCGCCGCCTGAATTCCGATCCCCCACAGGAAGCACTTCAATAAGTCCTGCCACGTACCGAACCCGTGATTGCTCAAAATCAGAACGCCACAACCGATCAGAAAAGTAAGTAAAGCCCAAATCATCCATCCGATGCCCCATACATACTCAAGTTGAATCGTGATTTCACGAACCGAAGGTAGCGTACCGCCTCCATCGCGGAAACTGGCGTGCGCATTCACGAGCATTGCAGCGAACTTGGGCTCGCGCGGGTGAATCCCACTGACGAGTGCGTCCACATCGGGCCGCATTGTGGCAGAAGAATCAGCGTGCAATGCCAACCGGTCAAGTTCCCCAAGCGCATCGCGGGCACTTTCCTTGTCGAGCTGCGGCCACAAAGACATGACACGTTGCAACCCGTCTCGGACAATGATTGCATCGTTCAATTCCTGCGCGCTTATCCCGTCCAGAAACGCTTGGTATTTGGTCCCCGCATCGGGCGGCTGGAAGGGATTAATCAGCAGAGGAGGTAAGTATCCTTGCTGTTTTAGGTTTGCCAAGGAGAGCTGGTCCGTCAGCGAATGTAGAGAGTGGTCTTTTTCTTTATCACCCAAAAGTACTGGTAATTTCACCTCGGCATGGTTAGCGACCAGCTGTGCAGAATCGCGAAGCGTATTCAGTGCATCTGCCAATCGAGACGCCGGAAGCAGCGCCGTCAATTGCTGGCTCCGCTGCTTGAGAACGACCGTCATGAATACATAGAGCGCAATTCCGGCGAGGATTAAGAGAGCTCCGAAGATCCTGGCTGCCAATGTGCTCGAGTTCACCGTCAACTTCAGCGTGGTAACGACCGCTTTACTGGCCGAACAAAGCCCCAAACTCCCCGCAAACACACCGTTTTCCTGAAAGGCCGGCGATACGAAGAGATGCACTTTTGTGCTTGCGGCCGTAAGCGTGAGATAAGGGCTGCCCGCTTGCGGATTAACCTTGAGGTCGTCGTCCGACAGATACATTCCGAGATCGCGCTCCTGCAAATGGTTCCCCGTATTGGCATCGGCCAGCGCCGACTGGCAAACCGCCAGACCTCGTAGGGGTCTTCCCTTCACGTTCACGGTGAAGTCAGTCTCGCGGGACTT
This sequence comes from uncultured Acidobacteriaceae bacterium, assembly GCA_963777005.1. Lineage (GTDB taxonomy): Bacteria > Acidobacteriota > Terriglobia > Terriglobales > Acidobacteriaceae > Sulfotelmatobacter. The sequence continues at coordinate 41,252 of CAVZPC010000010.1, forward strand.
TTCCAGAAAGATTGTGTCGCTGCCGGGACTGACGTCCGCATCGACCGCGGGTAAAGAGTTGGTGATTGAATACGACAGAACGTCGCTGATGGTGTCTTCCACTTGCACCACCAAAAGCGCGTCAAACTTGGAGTTCAAGGGAAGACCACTTACGAAGGCCGGACACTGCCAGAAAGCTCCATTTGCCAATTCAGCCACCATAGCCGGTTTGCACGATGTTGCAAGTCCTGGGCCCCCTTGGCTGGTAGAGAACACCTGCACCTTAGGCTCTTTCTTGAGGCCGTCCACTTTGAACACCAAAGTCACTGGCCCTGAGGTCTGGCCGTCCTGAAGTTGTATGGTATTGGCGACCGCGGTGATTCTTGGGTCGGCGTAGGCTGACTGTGTGCAGGCTACGGCGAAGAATGCCAACGAACATGCAAAGTAGCGCTGGGAGGAAAGTGTTCGGCTCATTTCACTTGGTCCTCAATACCTAATCAGAATCCCCGCCTGGACGGCATTTACGCGTTTGTAGTTCGGCGGAGCAAACCCATCCTTAAACGTTACTGTGACGTTGAAATTGCCCTGTGAATCAATGGCAAAGCTGTTCGTGAGTGTGCTGATCCCTTTCCATCCTTGAATCGTTTTTAAATACAAAGTGTTCGCTGGCGTCTGTACTATGGTGTTTTCAGTTGTAGCCAGGTAACGGCCCACGAACGATTCGTCGAAACTAAATTTGCCTAGTTGTAACAAGCCATGCACTTGCGGAACCAAACGGAAAATGGAGTATTGCGGTAGCACCTCAGATGCACTTCCCTTGGATGCTTTTACTGTCGTGTCAACCAGTGCTCCGCCTGCTTCGAGTCCTGCGTGAAAATCCACCTGATACCCCATGATTGGCGGAGGAATATCGCTCAGCTGAAGCGAGGGTATCGTTGTCACCTTGTCCTTGAATACCCTCAACGTCCTCTGCTGCTGGGTTCTATACAGACCGTCAAAATAGAATTGGAAATCTCCCGTGGCGAGGAGATTATCCCGATCAAATTGCTTATCGGTCTCGTAGGTGGGGCCAAACGTCAGCACTAGATCTTGCAGGATTTGCCCTGGCAGGAATACTCGCCGCGCGGCACCCCCGAGATCAATGGTATTGGTATAAGTCTGGCCCGTGATCGTATTGTTGCCGATGTCAGCAGCGAATGTTGGTGCGATAAAGAACTGCCCTACAGATGTTAGAGTTGGCGCATAATTCCCATCAAGCACCCATGCCGGCACGGTACCAACCCCGGCCGCATAATTCACATTGAGATAAAGCTGACACGTCTGTTTAGTCGCGCAGGCATTCTGCCGAACAAAGCGATCCTTTGGGCCAAATTTTGGTGCGCTCCCAAAAATATTGAGAATTGGAAGACTCGCTGGAATCACCGCAGTATTGGGCACTGGGTTGATCTGAATGTCATAAATTCCAACCAAAGAAAAGTCGACATTGAGGAGCGCTGATAAATCTCCATTCGGTACTGAGTCAAACTGGGAACAGTCCGCTTCCAACGTTGTCTTGTTTGTGGTGAGCGTCGTGATTGGAATCTTGCATGGTGCCAACTCGCGCCTCCCGACCTGTCCTTGGACGCGTTTGGAGAGCGCGAGTGATCGACCGTCAGTGGAGAACGCCACATTTGAGGTCACCTCGAACCGTGCAGACTGGGATGTTAATAGCTTCGCGACGATGGTTACAGAGTTCTTTGTGCTAATCGAAGTGACGTGCGCATCGGACGGGGACGCACCCTCACCACCACTGGCCGGCGTAACCGGCGGCACCAAGATGGGAAGCTGAAACGCATAGGTTTTGCCAGGCAGAAGCCCGCCGGACGTGCTAGGCCAAGTCAACAACAGCCAGGTATCCATCGCACGCGTGAGTACAACTTGATCTGTAATTTGGCTACCGGCGACCGAGTCTTGGAATACCTTCCCGGACCCCGTCCATTGGCCTTGTATAGCCCGATTGCACTGCAGCGCAACTGCGTGCGGCGATAAGACCTCATAGTTGTACACAGCGCATGTTGGCTCTGCCGTCGGCTGGGAGGCTCCGGACTGCGCTAAAGAAGTCATCGACGTCACGACAATGGTTAGGAATGAGCAAAAATAAATGCGCCAAGCCCTCTTAACATTATGAGACAACATTTTGCTTTGACTCCTTTTGCCCGTTCGACCCGTGCTTGCGACACTAGGACAAAACGTCGTGAATTACATCTCCAACCGTTGTCTCAGGGGAAAAGTCCGAACCTTGAATCAAGCTACCCAAACTTGAGTTCAGCATCAGTGCCAATTTGTTTGCTCCATCGGAAAATGGACCGGAGGTAGTCCCCCAGAGGGTTCCAAGAGTGTCCGATAGCGCTGGGTCCTGGGATAACTGTTTCCACTGTCTGATAATGGCTATGACCTGCTCATCCACCCCCGGCCTGCCAATTGCTAAGTGATCAACATCGGTTTCGCTGACTGACGAGGCCTTGACCAGTGAGGTCGCAGGCTCGTGCCGGAGAAAACGCGCCTTGGGATCAAATTTCAGGGTGTTTCCAAAAATGTCGAGAATCGGAAGGCTCACTGGAACTAATGCGGTGCTCGGTGGCGGGTGAATCTGCTCGCTGAACGAGTCGTTGCCCATCGAAGATGTGCGAACCACTTCGCGTACGAAATTGACCGGACTCGACAATGGACCTCACAGGAATTGCGGGAACCTTCACCAGAACGGGCGTTCCTGGGTGGAGTAGGGCTCGGCTGCAGACCGGCGAGTCGGAAGATTAGCAGGCGAAGGTGTGAGCACCGGCTTGCCTCTGCGTCATTAAGCGTTGAGGTACAATCGAGCGCCAGATCCTTCCGACACCTCTGCTCTATTTGTCGGCGTTCTTTGAAGCTTCAAGGCCAAATTTCACGATATGGGGGCAGAACACGCGAGAAATTTCAGCTTTTGCGCCGTTCGGATTTCAGGTTTTTCGGGCCGCTAAGGCCTACCTCCTTGAATCGTCACGCTCCTGAATTTCGCTTTTCGGGCACACGCACAATGTATGGGTTCGCGCAAATGATGAAAGAAACGGGAGTGTGAATGATCACCCGATTTCCTGACTCCTCAAGGGACTCTGCGACTGATAGTGGTGGCAACGCCCTGACCACGATCGTCGCTGATCTTCATTTTCATGAGAATTTCCAACCGTTGCGAGAGTCGCTTGGACAAGTCAGGATCCGATGCCGAGCTTGCGTAGTATTCGAGAATGTTTTTTCTCAGGCTCTCAGGGATTGGCCGGTTGGGCTCCGATGTGATGCGCTCCAGCAGTTGTGCATAGGTTTGATCTGCAAGAGGATAATCCTCTAATTTGACGCGATTCCCTGTGTCGAGATCGATGTTGGCAAGCGCGAGAGAGGCCTTACCATCCTTAAGCATCTTGTCGAGCATGTCGTGAAATTCTTCTACCGCATGATTCACGCTGTGGAGATACCAATCTTCCGTCTCAGGCGTGGGAATCTTTATTGCCAGATCGGATGCGGCCCCAATTTTCGGAATGATGAGGACCAGAACAGCCAGCAAGTGCGCCTTGAAACCAGGCCCTTTGTATGTATGTCTCCAGTGCCGCTCGTAATTTGTGTGAGCGATGCGGTCGGCAAGAATTCGATAAGGCCCATCGGCCGCGTGGGCAGGAAACTGATGCCGATGCAGTACAACCTCGGCTTCAGCGAACGCCGGGATAAAAACACGCACCGATGTGCGGTAGCTTCGTAGGGCGGGATGTGCCCGCCCCAGCAGTTCATGGATGTCGAATCCGTAAGTATTTCTGAACGCCCGTTCCAGAAATTTTCTTGGTACTTTGAGACCGATGAACCGCAGATACTCAGGTGGCGCAAACGTTCCATCAGACAATTCCCCAATGTCAAATGCGAATTCGGTTCTGATGTGACCGTGGGGGCTCTCGTCATAGGTCACCATCGACCCAAACCTGCGCTCTAGCTTGGGAAATTCCACTGCGGTTGACGGATTAACGGCCTCCGAGTGACCGATGGAGTCTCCTACATAGTGGGACAAAGTTCCAATTGCGAACGCGTACTCGTCAATAGTCTCGGCGTTTGCGAGGAGCCAACCGACGAAATCTCCCGAACGTACGTAGTGCGTGAGGTTGCTGAAGAACTGTTTGCCGAATGGGTAGTAACCCATGTCCTGGATCGCGGAACCCCCATAGGCATAGGCATGAGCCTCGCGCAGTTGTTCCTCTGTTGCGTTTGGAAATCGCGCAAGCAGCAAGGGCCGAATGGAATCATTCCAGGCCAGGTCGATCAGTTCCTGATGCGTAAGAACAGAGTATGCGGCCGAGTTGACCGCGCCGAATAAAACTGCAACCAGAAAAATAGCTCCGCTAGCCATAAGGCGCCCAGAAGAGCAGTACTTCAGTCCTCGAAGTGAGCCTATCTTTTTGCAACTTGGGTGACAGGTAGCTTCTTGTCTCATTCCGCCTGATCCTCATACTTCTTAACGCAGATTCGAAATGTCGAATCGGTCTAATTCTCGCTATATCAGCCGCGGCACTCCCTTGCCCCATGTTTCCGGAGGTGCCAGTTCGCGTCGAATCGGAGGCGAGGTCATATCGCGCACGTCAGAATTGAAGATGCGAGCTCCCTGCGAGATCAGATAGTCGGCAGTTCTTGCCGCCAGTGCCTGGATCGTGAGGCCAGGATTGGCCGAGCCTTGGGTGGGCATGATGCTGCCATCACAGACAAAGAGATTGGCTATGTCATGAGTACGACCGAATTTATCCACTACGGAAGTCTCGGGGTCCGATCCCATGCGAGCAGCGCCGACAAGATGGGCGTAGCGGGCCTCCTGCACAACCTCGGTAGCGCCGGCGGCGGCCATCACTTCCATGGTTTTTTCTTTTGCAAATTTGATGAGCCTTTTGTCGTTGTCGTGCAGGTTGAAACTGACGTGCGCGACCGGCAGGCCGAAGCGATCTTTTTCCCTCGCGAGGGTCACGCGATTGTCAGCCCAAGGAAGAATTTCGCCGAGGAGACCGAAGGTAGCCCAATGGTTGTAATCCATCATTTCCCGACGAAGACTCCATCCCCATACTCGCTTAGCCGCTAGCATCTGCTTGCCGAAAGCAATGGGTAAAGGGCCGACGGTTTGAATGGCGAATCCGCGGGCGAAGTCGCGCTTGGAATCAGTCTCGTAAAATTCCTCGGTCAGGGCGTGCGCGGGCGGAGCTTTATACATTCGCACGGGCTGTTCAAAACGGCCGAGGACAACGTTTCCCGCCTGCGCCATCAAATAGCGTCCGACCGTGCCGCTGGAGTTGGCGAGGCCGTTGTCGAAGCCCGGGCAAGCGGAGTTCAACAATAATCTCGGCGTCTCGATGGCATAACCACAAACAATCACCGCTCTTGATTTCTGGAAATGCGCTGCACCATCGTTGTCGAAGTAATGTATCCCGGTAACGCGCCGATCGTTGCCCAACTCGATTCGCGATACCATGCATCCATCACGAATCTCCGCGCCCTTTTTCAGCGCGTCGGGAACATGGGTGATCAGCGTGCTGGCCTTCGCGCCGACCTTGCAGCCTTGAATACAAAATCCGCGATAGATGCAGTGCGGCCGGTCCCCATGAGAACCGGAGAGAATGGCGACCGGGCCGCCAATCGACACCGGAATGTTGAGCGCGGAACAACCGCGAATCAGCGCGTTCCCGACGCCACCCATGGGATGAGGCCCATAGGCGTACCCATGCGGATGTCCCCAAGGATAATAGGCAGGGCCAGCGACGGGCATTTCCAATTCCAGTTGCTCGTAATACGGAAGGAGATCCTGATATGTAATGGGCCAGTCGACGCCAACACCGTCGCGGGAATAAACTTCGAAGTCGGAAGGATGCAGCCGGGGAGTGAAGGCGGCCCAGTGAACCGAGCCTCCACCCACGCCCTTGCCGCAATTATTCGCACCCAGTGCCAACGGATCGGAGCCGCCGGTGACGCGCGGGTCTTCCCAGTAAAGTTTGTGCGAGCCGGCTTCATCGCTCACCCAGTCGCGCTCGGTATCCCAGAAGGGGCCAGCTTCAATGCCTACGACACTAAAGCCGGCACGTGCCAGCCGTTGCAGAAGAATGCCACCTGCAGCTCCGACACCGACAATGATATAGTCGACTTCGTCTTTCTCATCGAACTTCCGCATCGGCGCATGCAAGTACTGCAACGATCCCAGCATGTGCTTGCCGTTGTGCGGCGACCGGAACGCTCCCAGGATTGGCTCTTTCCGGTTCATCATTCCTTCCCGGATCGATGCTGATCGGCTTCGGTGTGGTGATGCGCGGCCGATTCCACTTCATCCGATACCGCACACTCCGGTGCAAGCCAGTCGTAGCGCTCCTCCTCTACCTCCCAGGGCTCCGGCTCACCGCGTTCGAGTCGGGTGTAGGCACGCGGGTAAGCTGGGCCTCCGAATCCAATTTCATCCCATGCCCACGGGTGCGCGTAATATGCGTCAATCGCATCGCCCATGATCAACTGCCAAAAGCGGTGCACCGACATGGTGTGCCAAATATCCGCGGCGGCTTCCGGCTTACCGTCGTGAATTACTTTAAGCACCATCTCCCGCTGCGGGTAAGACAGGGCGAGAAAACCGGCACCGTAGCGCTGTTCGGCCTCCTTATTGATAGCCCCACGCCCCATGCGGTAAGCTTCACGATCCTGCGGCATGTTCTCGAACTGGTATCCAACGGTCTGATTGATGAACAACCGATGGTCAAGCGGAGCGACGACAGGAATCTGGCGGTCAGCGGTTCGGTCGGTCTGCGGAATCAGGTGAGCAAAGACCGTCGTCCAGAAATCCCATTCTTCTGACGAGAAAAACTGGCGGGAAGGTATCGAATCCACGCGGTGTGTGACGACTTGGCGCGTCGCATCGTCCCAGAATGCGCTTTGGGACAAGGTACTGAAGCCAGGATAATAGCCCGGAGAATTGCGAGGCTCAAGCGGAACATCATCGCGATCGCGAGGTCGTAAGGCGGAATCGGCGCTGCCGATGGTTTTCCCTGTTGTTTCCTTCATGCTTGCTTCCTCCGCAGCAGACTGGCCAGCAAGCCGAGCATTCCCGCCGCGCCAAATAACAGCGGGGCAAAGATCGGCGGCCCGTAAATGATGTTGTAGAGAAGATGCTTGCTACCGCCGGGCCGGCGAAGTACTCCACGGCTGTGGTAGTAAAAGCCGACAGCGGCGTCCGCCGAAGCCAGCACAGACACCGCTGGCAGCGCCGTTGTAGCCAGCCGCCGGCTCTTTACGGAGCCAAAGGATGCGGCCGCGAGAGCCGGTGCAAGGAAAATCGGCGTCCATTGGGCCGCGTAACGAAAGTTATTTTTGTAATGCGAATAGAAGGCCTCGAAGCCACTGAGCAGGGCGCTCACGCCGGTTACGATGGCTACCTGTCGCTGAAAACGGCCCTCGCGAATATCCTGTTCGGCCGACAGCAACTCTCGGCTTTCTTTCGCGGGCACGAGTCGAGCGAGCAAGTTATCTCGTCTTGATCGTGTGTTGCGTAAAGCTTCTTCCCGTTGAAGGAAAGAAGCGACGAGACCGAGATAGGCGCTGGTTCCGAACAGCAGTGGCGCAAAAACCGGCGGTCCCATAATCATGTTGGTCATTGGTAGCCGCCACCCACCGGGCTTGCGCTGGATACCGCGCACGTGGAAATAAAAACCGATCGCCCCGTCCGCGAGCGTTAAGACTGAAATCCATCGAAGTACGGTTCTAGCCGCGCACCCGCTGAAGAAACCGGCGATTCCCGCCATCGCCAGCAAGATACTGATGATCACGGGCGTGTACATCACGCGCCGACTGTAGCTACCGCGATAATGTTCGTAGGCGACCTCAAGACCACTTGCAATGCTGGTTCCTGCAGTCAAGAGAGAAAGGCTGCGTTGGAACCGTCCCTCTCTGATTCGATTCGCGGCGATCTCCAAGTCTTTGCGAGCATGGCTCAGCGGTCGTGTTGAAAGCGTCGGCATCGCGCTAGACAACCTCGCGTACTTCGTCCAAAGCGATCGTTTTAAGAATCTTTGTCGCGTCTTTCTGTCCTCGCAACAGCGATTTTGCGAAATGGATTGCCTGTTCCGTCGTTGCTTTGCCCGGCATCGGGGGCTCATTCGGATCGACCACCGCCTGGACCACGGTAGGCCCTTTGTGGCTGAGCGATTCGCGAAGAATCGATTCGGCCTCTTCGGGATGTTCGATGGTGAACCCTCGAGCCCCGCAAGCTTCCGCTACTTTGGCAAAATCGATCGGTTGCAGTTCCACTCCGTATTCGGGATTTCCCTCAAGAATCATTTGCTCCCATTTAATTTGTCCCAGCACATTGTTCTTGATTACGATTACAGTGACCTGCAGGTTATATTTCACGAGCGTGGCGATCTCGCCCATGAGCATGGTTAAGCCGCCATCGCCGACCACGCAAACCACTTGCCGTCCGGGATACGCAATGGCCGCGCCGATGCTGTAGGGAAGGCCATTGGCCATCGTCGCCAGCGATCCGGAAAGTGAGAACTGCATGTTGCCTCGAATCTCTACGTAACGCGCAGTCCAGGTCGCGATGGTCCCGCTATCCGAAGAGACGATAGCGTCATCGTTCAGCAGTTTATTAAGAGTGTGGGTGACCACCTGCGGCTTCATGGGCATGTCTTTGCGTGTGCCGCGTTCCTCCATGAGTTCGTTCCAGTCCTTCATGTGAGCCTGAGCCTTTTCGAGGAAGTCATGCTTCTTCCGCTGCAGCAGAGGCAGCAAGGCAGTAAGAATGGTTTTTGCGTCGCCGACCAACCCTACATCCACCTGATGCCGAAGTCCGACGCGGCTGGGATCAATTTCGATCTGCACACATTTCGCTTTACCAGGCTTGGGCAAGAATTCCATGTAGGGATAGCTCGTGCCAATCATGATCAAAGTGTCGCAATCATTCATGGCGTCCACAGAGGGAGCGGTACCAAGCAGGCCGATTCCGCCCGTGGTGTATGGACTTCGGTCAGGTAAAACAGCTTTTCCCAGAAGTGCCTTTACCACCGGGCCGCCCACAAGGGTCGCCAGCTGTGTGACCTCTTCCCGGCAAGCGAGCGCGCCACGTCCAACAAAGATTGTGACTTTCGATCCCGCGTTAATGATGTCGGCGGCTTGCTGTAACAGCGAGTCCGCTGGTCTGGCCGTCGAAGGCACGCTCCAATCGCCGCTGTGGTGCGCCACATTGGCGTTGCTGCGGTGCTTATCGGAAACTTCCCACTCCTGGATATCTTTGGGAATGCAAATGTGAGAAACACCGTGGCGAGCGTAGGCGGTGCGCACCGCCATGTCGACTACATTCACGGCATGCGCTGGCCCCATGATTCGCTCATTGAAGACCGAGACGTCCATATAGAGCTTGTCGAGATCGACGTCCTGCTGATAATCCATGCCGATCAGATCGTGAAAAGTGTGCCCGGTAATCGCGAGCACGGGCTGCAGATCGCATTTGGCATCGTACAGTCCATTCAGAAGATGCACGCCGCCTGGACCAGAGGTAGCGCAGCAGACCCCGATACGGCCCGTATATTTCGCGTAGCCCACGGCCGCGAACGCTGCAGCCTCCTCGTGCCGCACCTGGATGAATCTCAACTTGTCTTTGTGGGTTCGGAGCGCCTCGAAGAAACCATCAACGCCATCTCCTGGAAAACCGAAAATCGTATCCACTCCCCATTCAATTAAACGTTCAACAATAAGATCGGAAACCTGCTTCGCCATAAACCATCCCTTTCGTAATTCGCGTCAATCGCCGTTGTCTTTTTTTTCCAGTCGACTTTGCTGCCTCACAAATCAGATCCGATAAGCTGCCACATCCTTTTCCTTCAATTCCAGACCGTTACCTGCACGGGTCAAGTCTGGTTTCATAACTCCGTTTTGCGGCTCGCAGAAGCCATCAAAAAACATTCTTTCGATGCGGGCATGATCGTGAAAAAACTCCATGTGAACGGCTCGCGGCACGGCGCAGCAGACATGCAAGTGCATACTCGGCCCGCAATGCGATGAGAGGGGTATATTCGCCGCCCAACAAAGCGCGGCCACATTCAGAAAGCCGCTCATTCCGCCGCAGCGGGTTGCGTCCGCCTGCAAGATGCTCACTGCCGCAGCATCGATCATCCTGCGGAAATACCAGGCGGTGTAGCCATACTCCCCGGCTGCAACGTCCATCCCGATGGGCGCACGCGCACGCACTTCGCTGAGCCCGGCGAGATTGTCGGAACTGACTGGCTCTTCCAGCCATCGCACTTTTTGCTCGGCGAAGTTGTGCGCGAGACGGAGGGCCTGCGTGACCGTATACGCCCCATTGGCGTCAACAAAGAGTTCGCATTCATCGCCGATAGCGCTGCGCGCGACCTCAACCCGCCGGGGATCATCTTCCGGATTGCTTCCCACTTTCATCTTCACCATGGAGAATCCCTGTTGCGCCCAGCCGCCCAATTGATGTTGCAATTGCGAATCGCCGTAAGAGGTAAAGCCACCGCTTCCGTAAACCGGGATTCCCTTGCGCACCATTCCAAACAATTTCACCAGGGGTAGATCGAGGAGGCGCGCGCGCAGGTCCCAAATCGCGTTGTCGATGGCGGCTGCCGCCATCCTGGTGACACCGGTTTCTCCAAGATTGCGAACGTGACGGTAGATATCCCGCAGGATCGCTGCGTGCGAGAAGACATCGCGATCCCCAACGACTTTTTGCAACAACGTGTGCGTCAGCTTCGCCGTCGAGTCATCCGCATACGTGTATCCGAAACCGGTCATCCCTCCCGCCTCAAGGTGCACCAGGACCATCGTCGTGCTATCCCACGCGTAGGTGCCGTCAGCCTCCGGCGCATCGGTCGGCACCTTGAAGACTTGTACCCTGCTACCCGTGATTTTGGTCTTCCCCGTATCGAACAAAATCCGCCTCAAAATTCTGTGAATACCGACACGCTTTCGGAAGTCACAGCCACCACGTCACAGTGCCGCATGCCACCATAGCCGTCGAAGTAGGCGGCCGGTTCCACGTTGAAGGTCATCCCCTCCTCAAGAACATCCGGAGAGTGCGGATGAATTCGTGGCAGGGCATTGGCATTTGCCGCAGCAAAACCTACCCCATGCCCGGTGGAATGCCTGAAGGCATCCCCAAAACCATGCGCTCGCATGACATCTCGTGCAGTACGGTCCACATCGCAAGCGGGAACACTCGGACGAATGGCTCCCAAGGCCGCTTTTCTTGCTTCAAGAATCGCGGAACGCATCGTGTCCTGCCGACGGGAAGTCGTGCCCGCGGTATAGGTGCGTGTGATGTCCGTCCAATAACCGTCAGCGCATGTGTTGGCGTGAATCATCACCAGATCGCCCGCTTCGATCGTGCGTTGTCGAGTGCGCGCATAGGCTGCCGAAGCGGTCGCGGAGTTGGGTCCAGACATGCAAAAGAAGAAGCCGTAACTGCGTTCTACCTCCTGAGCTTTTGTTGAGGCCTGGAAAGCAGCTTGCACGTCAGCCGCGATCTCAGCTTCCCGTCTTCCCACCTGTATGGCCTCGGCCGCGTGTACAAATCCCGCTGCGGCGATGTCGGACGCCCGCCGCATACCCTCCAATTCTCTGGCAGTTTTGCGGGCTTCCATCTGTTCGAGAGCAGAGTCGCAACTCCTGTAATTCGCTTTCGGAGTCAACCGCTGGAGAAGACCTTCGAGAGAAGAACGAAACTGTACGGAGGAGGCGTAGCTGGCAGGTTGCATTCCTTGATCGACCTGGATGCCGATTGTCGCTTTGCAAAGTCCGAGCTTCATCATGAGCAGCCGCAAGGGATTCGCCAGTGCATCAATCGGAGAGGTCAGGTCGGCCAAGGTTGACGGGCGGTAAGGAATTAATGAGGCACCCGAAGTCCGCCCTGCAAGTTCGACTTCGTCCTCGGGAAGGATCACGTGGACCTCACCTTCTTCGGTGAAGACGACGACACTCGCTCCCATTGCAGGCCAGTATCCGGTCAAGAGCAGCACAGCGCTCGGTGAACTAGAAGTGATTGCGTTCAGATGCGACTGCGCTAGCACTTCAATCACTCGCTTTTTTCTTTCGGCATCGATCACATGAGCTGTCGAAGACAAGATTCCGGGCGGGAGCCTTGCGGTTAGAAAAAGCAATTCCGGAGCACGAATAATGAGAACACAGCGATCCACGCAAAATAGTTCTCGTCGGCTTTTCCAGGATGAACGTCATCGCCGCTTCTATGATTCTGGCAAACCCACAGAGGTTTGCAACGCAACGGATTTTTTGATCTCGCCGCAGACCTGAATGAACTCACCGTACTTGATTCTGCGTCCCCTGCGGAAATGCTTGCACAACAACCTTTCTTGCTCGAACACCATCGTAATTGCGCGCTTGGCGTCATCGCCTTCGCGCTGTTCTGTCTCATGGCTCTTTGATCTGGCGCACTTGCTAGTCTCAGGCTCTGCGTTTCGTCAGCCTAACTTATGGTTCAGGGATGGCTGTTACGTCAGAAGCACGTCATGGGAGAATCATGAAGACGAGAAAGCCGCTTGAACGAGCCCGCAAGAATTGACGGCTATGCTCTGATCGGAGACCTGCACACCGCTGCATTGATCAGCGAGTGTGGTTCACTGAATTGGCTTTGTTGGCCTGATTTTGATTCAGAAGCGTGCTTCGCCCGACTGCTAGGAAGTGGTTCGCATGGATTCTGGTCAATCTCTCCAACGACGCCCGGAAAGATCGAACGGCGATATCTTCCTGGCACTTTGATCGTGGAGACCACGTATAGCGAATCCACAGGCGCGGTTGCCTCGGTTACCGATTTCATGACCATCCGCGAGAAACACTCCTGCTTAATTCGGGTCTTGCGCGGAATTAAGGGGCGCAGTCGGATAACGACCTTGTTTTCGCCGCGCTTCGACTACGGGGCTGTAGACCCGCGAATAATAGCCCAAGGAAAAGGTGCTTGGAACATAATTTCAGGACCGCACCGTCTCACCCTGCGCACGGATGTTGGTTTGCGCTGTGAAAAAGAAACCTTGGCTGCAGATTGGTCTTTGCAGGCTGGCAAGAGTCATTACTTCACACTGCAGTACACCAATTCTTATTCCGACAAACTTCCGAAACCCGTCCAACCTGAACGTGCATTAGAAGAGACTGCCCGCTTCTGGAAACGATGGACTAGGCGCAATCGATATCGCGGCCCCTATCGAGGGCAGGTGGAGCGGTCTCTGATTACGTTAAAGGCGCTCACGTATGCTCCTTCTGGCGGATTCGTGGCTGCGCCTACAGCGTCGCTTCCGGAGAAAATCGGAGGCATTCGAAATTGGGACTATCGCTTTTGCTGGCTGCGGGACACGACATTCAGCTTGCAGGGCCTGCTGGAATGCGGCTTCGAAGAGGAGGCCCGAGCTTGGCTGGGTTGGCTGAACCGTTCGATCATGGGAGATCCCAGTCAACTGAAAATCATGTACGGCATCAGCGGAAAACGCGAGCACACTGAGTGGCAAGCGGACTGGCTTCCAGGTTACGCGAGATCGACGCCGGTACACATTGGCAACAAAGCGTCTTCTCAGCTCCAACTCGACACCTACGGAGAGATGCTGGATTCCATTTACCGTTCCCGTCACCACGGTATGTACCCGAACGAGGACAAGAGCGGCGCAGCGATTGAAGCTCGCCTACTCGAACATCTGGAAAAAATCTGGAGTTCGCCGGACGAAGGATTGTGGGAGTTCCGCAGCGGCCCACATCAATTTACGCACTCGAAGGTGATGGCGTGGGTGGCCTTTGATCGCGGAATCCGGATGGTCGAGGAGTTCGGCATAGAAGGCCCGGTCGATCGCTGGTGCAAGTTGCGCAGCAGAATTCACGCCGAAGTCTGCAAGAAAGGCTTTCATCGGAGGATGAACAGCTTTACCCAGAGTTACGGAAGCACACATCTCGACGCGAGTCTTCTGCTGATGCCGATCGTGGGTTTTCTGCCGGTGGAGGATGAACGGGTTGCCGGAACGGTACGCGCCATTGAAAGGCATTTAATGCGCGATGGTTTGTTGCTGCGTTACGACACAAAAAAAGTCAAAGACGGTCTACCTGCGGGAGAGGGAGCATTTCTGGCATGCAATTTTTGGTTGATTGACGTTTATCTGCTGCAAGGCCGACATGAGGAAGCCAAGAGTTTTTTCGAGCGCCTGCTCTCAATTTGTAATGACATGGGCCTGCTGTCAGAAGAGTACGACGCCAAGCATGGATTAGTGGGAAACTTCCCCCAGGCCTTTTCTCATGTCGGGCTCATCAACGCTGCGATGAGCCTGCAAGCGGGCACCTCGCTACGCTTGCGCGAGCTAAGAAACCCACGAAGGCATAACGAACGAACCGGCTAATAAAGCGCATCAAGACGCAGACGAAAGAAGATGTCATGCAGTTAGGAATCTGGCCCGAATCCATTCTCATTTTCCAATCCGGACATTCCCCTGCAACCTACCCCACTTTTTCCCCACATTCGCCCGATGCGCGCAGCATCTCCGCGTTGAGCTCGGGAGTTTTTTGGGCAATGCTTGCGATCTTCATTGTCGTCGCGGCGCTGGTCACGTATTGCATCCGCAAATTCAGGGCCACGCCGGATCAGTCGACTCCTCAGCCGACGTACGGCAACACGATCAGCTTTTCACTCTGCACGGAACGACCATGATCTTCCTGGTCGTTATGCCACGCGGTTGGGACTTTCTGTTTACCTCCTGCCGCTCATGATCGGAGCCAGAGACATGGCGTTTCCGCGGCTGAATGCGATACGGTAAACGGCCGGGCGGTTTGCGCGGACCAAATCTCTCCGATGTCGGCAATCGCCTCACCCAACAGCAGATGATCCTTCGCATCCTGAATGGCGGACGCAACTACGGCATTAGTCGAATGCTTGAAGACCCGGAAGCTTCGCAGCGGGCTTGATCTGACGCAAAGTCAATGAATTGAAGACCAACCCCGACCCACGCAAAAGTCTCTAAGAGACATCTTGCAATAGTTCGAGGTTCGCGCTCAAAGGAGAGTATTCGTGAAAAATGAAGTTGTGGTGGTTACAGGCGCCTCTGCTGGATTAGGTCGCGCGATCGCTCGTCATTTCGGAAACCACGGAGCAAGTGTTGGCTTGCTGGCAAGGGGAGTCGACGGTCTTGAGGGTGCTAAGCGGGAGATTGAAGCCAGCGGTGGCAAGGCGTTAGTCTTGCCGACCGACGTAGCTGACTCCGATGCCATGGAACAGGCCGCCGCGGCCGTTGAGCGCGAGTTCGGTCCCATCGATATCTGGGTGAATAACGCGATGGCTTCGGTCTTCTCTCCAGTCAGGGAAATGGAGCCGAAAGAATACAAACGCGTTACGGAAGTGACCTATCTCGGCGTTGTCTACGGAACGCTCTGTGCCTTGAAACGCATGTTGCCGCGCGACGAAGGGACCATTGTTCAGGTCGGTTCGGCGCTTGCCTATCGCAGCATTCCCCTGCAATCTGCCTATTGCGCCGCAAAACATGCAATTGCCGGATTCACCGACTCGCTCCGCTGCGAACTTATTCATGACCAGAGCAACCTTCGCCTCACCATGGTGCAGATGCCGGCATTCAATACGCCTCAATTCGGATGGGTCAAGAGCCGCCTCAAGCACAAAGCGCAACCGGTCCCTCCGATCTTTGAACCAGAGGTAGGCGCGCAGGCCGTTTACTGGGCTGCGCACAATGATCGCCGGGAAGTCTACGTCGGTGCGCCGACCGTAGCCGCCATTGTCGGGAACAAGATTGCTCCGGGCATTCTGGACCACTATCTGGGCCACACCGGCTTCAAGTCGCAACAGACCAATGAACCGGAAGATCCCAATCGGCCAAATAATCTCTGGTCGCCCGTACCTGGCGATCATGGGGCTCGCGGAGCTTTTACGGGCAGAGCGCACGGAAGAAGTTATGAGCTCGAGGCGTCGCTGAACCGACGCTGGATCGCAGCCGCAATAAGCGGCATCATCGCAGCCGGCAGCTACTACTTCGTCTGGGGAACACGAAAGGTTGATCCCGTGAGAAAGAGTAGATCGGAACGAATCTATCGCCGAGCAGCATAAGAAAGCCGCTGTTCAGACAATCATTCAGCTTCTGTGGAAGTTGCCGTCAATTTACGATAGAGGAGAGCGGTGGCTGCACCGTATGCTGCGTGCGCCACTAGCGCCTCAGTTCGCATGCCTGTAGTGTAGTCCCCTCGTTTCAGCACGCCGAGCGCAGGTAAAAGCAACTCATTTCCTACATAGCAGACCCCCACCCCGAAGCCAAGGCCAGCCAAGGCCGAAACGATTCTCGATTGCGCGATTGCTGCCGATCGATAAACCAGTGCTCCGTAGAGAGCTCCCGCCGTAGCGCCGGTTGTATGGTGGACGATCGCTGCTCCCGTTTTCAGTTTTTTCTGCGGGAGCTTACGTCCGGTCATCCAGCAAGCCGTTAAGTTGGCGATCCTCGTGGTAGCATCCCACTCTTGCAGGCTGTAAGGCAGAGATCGATTGGGTTCAGGTCTACAACGCGCGGCCAGACTCGTGAAGCGATCCATCGCAGAGACGCCCCCAAGTCCCCCCGCGAAGCCACATACCAGCGCTGTGAGCAACGAGTTAGCTTTTCTACGAGTCGGCGGCGATCGCTTCTCGACCCTTGATGTTTTCATTCCCTACCTATGATGCGATCGGGCGCGGCGGCAGTTGCGAAATAGACATCTAAGAATGCTGGCGGTAGTGGATGGAACCGGGCATCGCATTGCGACACAGATTCTTTGGTGTTCTCTCCTATTAGTTGCCGTCAGCACCATTCCGTATGCTTTGCATCTCAGTGGCATCGTTTACGTCGTCTTCGCCGCCATTCTCGGAATCTGGTTGTGCTCCCACGCGATCCGGCTTTGCCGCATGTTGTAGAGTTCAAAGGCAGCAAATCCTGCACTCAGCCGCGCTTTGCTCAGAGCGACAATCACTTACCTGCCACTTGTTCTGGGCACGCTGGTGGCTAGCCGTCCGTCTTCATTGATACGTAAGCTATTAGGGAAAAGCGATAATCCGGTTCTATACGAATGAAAATGACAAAGATCTGAGAAGATGACCAAAGGAAAAAACATCCTCTACGCCTCTCTCGGAGAGGGGGCTCTCATTCTGCTTATGGGCGCAATCGCATTGGCCGTGCGCAGACCGCTTATCTTCGCCAGCCTCGGACCCACCGCGTATGAACTGGTGGAGAAACCACTCGCACCGAGCGCCCGGACCTACATTACGACTGCCGCCACTTTATCTCTCAAGGCGAGCAGAAACCAATGCGGTTTGGGCGGCATCCGCCCATGGAGAGCGCGAAATCCTCGCCAGGCTATTGGAGTCGCCGTCGTCGAAAGAGCTGCAAGCATGCCTGCCCACCTCCCTGGTAACCTCAGTGCAAATGGGACACGCCGGCATCGTGGCAGACCTACTCAAGGCCGGCGCCAACCCCAATGGCTCCGGCAAGTCTGGATTAACCCCGCTTATGATGGCTTGTTTCCGTGGACTCGAAGTCGTGTGGGAGACCGTGTTCGGCCGGGAGATTCCATCCGGCCCCGGGCAGAAAAGAACGGATTGGGCGGCAATCGTCAAAATCCTTCTGGAATCAGGAGCCGAGGTCAACACTCAGGCCAGTAACGGCGTTACGGCTCTTATGCTCGCGCGCACTACCGGACAAAAAGAAATCGTTGAGATCCTCGAAAAGGCGGGCGCTGACCCAACTCTGAAGCCTACGGGTACGGATTTCGAACATTTGGTTAAAAAGTTCCGAGCCAAGACGCTGCCGGGCCCGGGTCCGAGTCAAGACACCCACAGCGCTAACGCGGCCCCCGCAGGCCTCCCGTCGAAACCGCACTTGGATCCAAAGGTCCGGGAGGCAATGTTGCAGATACTGAACAAGTGCAAACCCAAAAACAGCGAGAATTAAACCACTGGAGTGATGCGCCTCCAAGACGGCGTGCTTCGACACATTGCGTGGGCTTCAATATGTTTCGGAGATGGCCCTTTTTATTCCGTCAGCGACAGGAGACGTTGCTCGGCCAGCCGTCTTTCGAAAAACTCCTCCACCCTCCCGAGAATCTCCACCGCGCTCTTCGACTCGTAAATCGCTTTCCGCAGCCCCGCTCCGCCCGGCACGCCATGCGTGAACCATGACGCGAACTGCTTCATCTTGCCGACGGCGTCCGGCAGTTCTTCTTCGATCAGCATCTGAAAGTAGGTGCGGATCATCTGGTAGCGATCGGCTTCTGACGGGTGGTCGTAGGGCTGGCCCTCTGCGGCTGAAGCCGCGCGAGAAACCACGGCAGTCTCGGCACGACTCAAGTCGTGCTCTTCCCGATCCATCCCCGCACAATACTGCTGAATCTGCCGGAAGATCCACGGATTCGACGGCGCACTCCGCCCAATCATCACCGCGTCGCATCCGGTTTGCGTGACCATGGCGCAAGCGTCTTCCGGCGTGCGGATGTCCCCATTCCCGATCACAGGAATCTTCACCGCATCCTTGACGGCAGCAATCCACTCCCAGCGCGCCTGGCCGCTGTAACCCATCTCGCGAGTTCGCGCGTGCAACGCAACCGCCGCCAGTCCGCAGGATTCCGCCATTCGAGCCAGCTCCGCGCAGACGATCTCATCGTCATTCCATCCCGCGCGGAACTTCACGGTGAAGGGAATTTTCACGGCCGCACGCACAGATTCGAAAATCCTTCCAATCGCCGGCAGATCGCGTAACAGCCCCGAGCCCCCGTTACACTTCACAACTTTCTTTGCGGGACAGCCCAGGTTCAGATCCACCAGATCGAAGCCAAGCCCTTCGACCATACGCGCCGCTTCCGCCATCACCTGCGGATCGCTGCCGAAAAGCTGCGCCGAGATGGGATGTTCGTCTTCATAGAAGTGAAGATAGCGCTTGGCCTTCTGATCTTTCTTGCGGAGCACACCGTCCGCCGACGTGAACTCGGTCATGATCAGTCCGCAGCCGCCCAGGTTTCGGATGAAGCGCCGGAAAACTGTATCGGTGACACCAGCCATGGGCGCGAGAACTGTAGCGGGGGCGACGGTAACGGTGCCGATGGAAAGGCTCGCGTGAACGCGCCTCGGCGACATTTCACGGGGGGGGATCCCCGTCTCTACCGGCCCCGGATTGGCCCACATTTTTCTCACAGCCCTTATTCTACTTTGCCTCGCAAAACAAAGCCCCCGCCGCGTGGCGAGGGCTGAATTTCCTGTTAATTCGTGCAGAGCCGTAACAAGAAGTTATTTCTTGGCTGCCTCGGGCACGTTCTTCGCATACTTCCGGCGGAAGCGCTCCACGCGGCCGGCGGTATCCATTAACTTCTGCTTACCGGTGAAAAACGGATGGCACGCCGAGCAAATTTCAACACTGATATCGCCCTTATGCGTCGATCGGGTGACAAAGGCATTTCCACACGCGCAATGCACGCGAACTTCGTTATAAGCGGGATGAATGGCTGCTTTCATGGCGTTTCAGACCTCGATTCGAATCATTAGATTCTACCGGAATCGCCCTGGATTCAGCAAACCGGCCCTCCACGCCAGCCCTCCTCAGAATCGGAATAAATACGACACTTTCACGAAAAATTGCCGGCTGTCGTTGATGTATCCCTTCGCCGTGTACAGCCCCGCCGCACCCTCGGGGCCCGGCGTAAACTCGCGATCCAGATTCTGCAGGTCGCTGTTGTATCCGATATAAATCGCCGTGCCCGGATGCACGAGATAGGTGAGGAGGAAATCCGCATTGAACTCCTTCTCGGTTGGCAGATAGGTATACGGATAAACCGTGTTGCCGGGCGTGTTGGCCAGCAATCCGTTGTATTGCAGGATCACGCGCAGCGAGAGCTGCGGCGTAAATTGCCAGTTCCATTTACTGCGCACAATGTGATCATTGAAAATGCCCTGTCCAATGTGGGCGCCGGGCATCTGCGAGAGCGCCAGAGCATAAGTGTTGCCGGTGGTCCGCAGGCGCTCGAAGAGATACGTATTTTCAATTTTCAAGGGCTTCATGGGCCGCAGGGTCAGCGTCCCGGTCGCCGTATCCTGACGCGCGAGAAACGGCTGGTTCAAAGACGCCGGAGCGGTCGGCGACGCCACGAAGTTCGCCCCATCTCCCCAGTGATAACTCGCACCCACCGTAACCTTCGGCAAGAAGCTCGTCTGCACCGACGCCCCGCTATTGTGTTCGTGGTAATCCTGGTTCGGAATCGGAGGCTGGCACGAGAATCCTAGAAAACAGAAATCCTGCGGCCGCAGCCTCTCTCGCAATTCCTCGTAGGGAAACAGGTAGATAAAAGTTTGTCCCCTCCCCTGGATCGCGAGGTACGGCTGGTAATCCGTATCGAGGCGATTGCCTTCGTGATCGAAGACGTAACGCTGGTTCAGCGAAGGCCCCCAGTCAACGATCCAGCCTTTCTTCGGGCGGAAGCGGTAGTCCGCCACCTGGTAAAGTTCGCGAATATCTACCCGGTTCACAAATCCCGGCGCGGTTACGAATCCCGGGCTGATGTCGTCGTAAATCCCTTCGTAGGAAAAATGCAGACCATCACGCTTCAGATCAAGTTTGTCCGCCGGACCAGCATAGTGGTTGTTGTCCCCGGCATTCCCTGAGCTGAAGGGATACAGATTGTATTCGCAGGTAGTCTCTAAATTGTCCGTGTTCAGGCCCTGCAAATTGCTCGAACTCGCCACGGCCTGCCCATCCAGGGACCAGTTGGCGCTGAACTTCAGCCGCGTATCGATTCCGCCGACGCGGTTGTACTCTCCAGTTGTCGGACACTCCCAGTCGGTGAAAACAGCGCCCACACTTGACTCCTTCGAGATGTCGCGGCTCACCCGCGCAATCGTGAAGTACGAACGAATACCAGAAAGACTGTCTGAACAAATTGGCGACGTAGCCGGGCAGTAGTCTGGCACCGCAAGTCCGGGCGCGCGATCATCGGTGGCCATCAAGCCCACGGAATACGGTCCTTCTTTTCCCGTCAGGCGTATCCCTGCCGAAGGATCTTGAATATTCCGCGTGAAAAATAAATCGAGCGGCGTGCGGAAGTAATCCTCGTTCTCCAGGAAGAATGGACGCTTCTCGGGAAAGTACACTTCGAAGCGCTGGTTCACCGTGATCTGCGGATCCTCTGACTCCACCTGGCTGAAGTCCGGGTTAGCGGTCATATCCAAAACGAAGTGGTCGTGGATGACAAACTTCGCGTCCATGCCCGCCTGCCCCTGCGCGACCGCATTCTGAAAATACGGATTGTAGGGATCGCGCTGGTCGAGTGCGCGGAAGCCGCGCATGATCCCGTAGGGAATCAGGTCGATGCTGCGCCCCGGCGAGATTCCCTCCAAGCCGTAGAGCGTCGCGGCCTGTCCCAGCCTGCCCGCCACTTTGTAGGAAACCTGCGGCCAAAACGAGTCTTCATTCTTGCGAACGATTCCACGGTACAGAATGATTCCCCACTGCTGCTCTTTCGTCGAAGGAAATCGCAGGCTCTTGAATGGAATGGCCATCCAGACCACGAAGCCGCGGCTGGTCACTTTGCCCTTCGAATCCCAGACGGTGTCGAACGATGTATCGAAATTTCCCGCGATCTCTTCGCGCGTGGCCTCGCTCCAGATCGCATCCCACTGCACGCCTAGTGGAGTGGTTTGGAAGGCGTAAGCCCTCCGGCGATCGTGAAACGTATCGAGCATAATTTCGACGTTGTCATCGTCGTAAATGTCTTCGCGCCGCGACATCCGCGCCCGCACTTTTTTCGGATCGTCGAAGCACACGAATACCACATAAAGATTTTTCTGGTCGTAGCCCAGATAAGCGGCGGTCTCTTCCGAAACTTTTTCGCCATCATGCGGATTGCGTTGTACAAAACCGGTGACCTTCGCCATCCGCAGAGCCGTCTCGCCCCGCGGCTTCATGCTCAGAAAATCCTCCAGCACCGGCGCTCGAGACAATCGCGGAATGGTCAGCGCTGGAGGCGCGAGCGCGGCCTTCGGTGCAGGCCGGACTTCCGGATTCTTGATGCTGGGTTCCGGCTCCTGGGCCGATGGCGGAGGATTTTCTGAGGACGGCGGAGGCTTCTCGCCCGGCGGACCTGGATTGGCTTCTGGAGGCGGAGGAGGATTCTGCGGCGCCGTCTGTGGATTTTGTCCGGCCGTATTCTGCGGTGCCGCAATCGCTCCACGGACCGAAGCAGCCGCCTGCGGTAGCGGCGAGCACCATCCACATTCCACCAGGGCCAGCAGCATCAGCGCTGCCGCTGGCGGAAATCGCACACCCCATTTGACTGGAAAATCTGAGAATCGCCCCGACCGCAAAGTGCCCTCGCCTCTCTCGATGACCGCGCGAAGAGGAATCAAGCAAGATACACTATGAACGCGTCTCACAGAACAGGAAACGATTGTTGTAAGGTTTTGCGAACACGCGGGATTACTGTCGTAGATATTTCAGGTCTGCGATTTTTCGAATTGCCCGCTGGAACGCGGCTAGAATAGCGAACTCTGCCTGCGGTTCGGTGTGATGTTGAAATGCTCGTAGGCCAACTGGGTGGCCACTCGCCCGCGCGGCGTGCGGTTTAGAAATCCAATCTGCATCAGGAACGGTTCATAAACTTCTTCAATCGCGTCCGGTTCTTCGGCAAGCACTGCGGCCAGCGTATTCAAACCCACCGGACCGCCCTGGTATTTTTCAATAATCGTAAGCAGCAGCTTGCGGTCGACTTCGTCAAAGCCGTATTTATCCACTTCCAGCATCTGCAGCGCAGCCTGCGCGGTCGGTAAGTCGATTTTGCCCGCCCCGCGCACCTGCGCGTAGTCTCGCACCCGTCGCAGCAACCGGTTCGCAATTCGCGGCGTCCCGCGCGACCGGCTGGCAATCTCGATCGCCCCCGCGTCATCGACCTGCACTCCAAGAATTTCCGCCGAGCGCTCCACGATCACCCGCAAATCTTCCGGAGTATAGAACTCCAGCCGCAGCACAATTCCAAACCGCGACCGCAGCGGCGCTGAAATCAATCCCGCCCGCGTCGTAGCCCCCACAAACGTGAACGGCTTCACCTCCAGCGTATGCGTCCGCGCCGAAGGCCCTTGCCCAATAATAATGTCGAGCTTGTAATCTTCTAGCGCCGAGTAGAGCAACTCTTCCAAAACCGGCTGCAGCCGGTGAATCTCATCGATGAACAGGACTTGCCGGTCCTGCATGTTGGTGATGATCGCCGTCAGATCGCCCTTGATCTGCAGCAGCGGCGCCGCGGTCGGCTGGAAGTGCACGCCCAACTCGTTGGCAATGATGTTGGCCAGCGTCGTCTTCCCCAGGCCCGGCGGCCCATACAGCAGCACGTGATCCATGGCCTCGCCACGCGACCGCGCGGCTTCGATCGCAACCGCCAGATTTTCTTTGACCTTGGCCTGCCCGATAAACTCGCCCAGCCGTTGCGGCCGCAGCTTCAACTCAAACGAAGAATCGTCCTCTACCGGCGCGGCCGAGACCAGCCGCTCGGGGTTGTAATTCAGATTGTTCTTGGCGGTGGCCACTCGCCGGATGTTACCACGAACTGTACAGGAGAACTTCGCCTCTTACTTCGGATACCAATTCAGCACCCGCACCTCAATCCCAGTCCCTTCCAATCCTTTCTGAAACACGGCCAGATCCGATCCGCGATAGTGATAAGGAATCACGATCTTCGGATGAAAAGCTTTTACCGCGTCCGCAGCCTCTTCCGGCGGCATGGTGTAGGGCAGGTTCATGCACACAAACGCCACATCGATATTCTTCAGCGCGCGCATCTCCGGAATGCCCTCGGTATCGCCGGAGAAATAAAACCGCTTGCCGCCATAAGTAAGGACGTAGCCATTTCCGCGTCCCTTGTCGTGAAAAAGTTTTCCCGGCTCCGGTCCCCGCTTCAGGTTGTATGCGGCAATCGCCTCAATCGTCCATCCCTGCCAGGTTTTCGTTTCTCCATTAGCAATCGGCTTGGCGCTGGTAACGGTAGCAACCACTGCCGGCGCTGCCAGAATTTCCGTGCCGGGCTTGCTGATCTGCCTGATCGAGTCCGGATCCATGTGATCCTGGTGAATATCGGTGATCAGAATGAGGTCCGCTTTCGGAAGCCCCGACACTTTCGCAGGCTTGGCCGGATCGAGATAAATCGTCTTCCCTCCCGCTTCGATCAGCGTGCTCGCATGATAGATTGGCGTGATCTTCACCGAACCGGCCGATGTGGGAAACTCTTGGGTCTCGGCGGCACGTGCAAGCGCGGGCATAGCAAGGACGGAACAGAGCAGAATCGGGAGCAGTTTCATTCGTAACCTCGTCTCCATAGACTCAAGTGGACATTGTGACACATAATGTGTCACAATGTCACTATGCCTTCGGTAAATTTACGCCAGCTCCGCGACACCCGCCGCCTCAAGGCTTGGCTGCGCTCTGGAGCGACCGTCGAGCTGCGCGAGCGGGACCGAGTGATTGCCCGCATCGTCCCCGAGAATGAGGAAAAAAAGCCGGTCAAATGGCCCGACTTCGAAGCCCGCCGCAAGAAAATCTTCGGAGATCGCGTTCTGACCATTGTTGACGACCTGATCAAAGACCGAGGCCGCTTCTGACCGTCTACGTCGACAGCAGCTTTATCGTTTCCCTCTACGTCGAGGATGTGCATTCTGCAGCGGCGGAAGAGCGCATGAAGGAAAATGCTCGCGTTTACTTCACTCCCCTGCTTGCCGCCGAGTGCTCTCATGCCATCGCAAAACAGGTTTTCTATCGCAAGATTTCTTTAACTGATGCCGGTCTTATTTTCGATACGTTGAAGCGCGACCGGGCGGATGGCTTGTGGTTTGAGATAGCTATGCCTGAAAACGCCTTTGAGATTTGCGCTGAACTTGGTCGACGCTATGCCCCGAAATTCGGCATGCGAACGCTCGACACGCTGCACGTTGCCTGCGCATTGGAACTTAGAGCGGAACGATTCTGGACGTTTGACGAGCGGCAGGCGAAGCTGGCGAAGGCGCAGGGGTTGAAGAGCTAAGCAGACCCTTCAATCGCGGCCGGGCGGTCTTGCGTAGGCCGCTGCTCGATCTTGTGCAGACCCTGACGTAGCAATAACTCTGCAAAGACTCGAGAAGTGCGTGTGAAAGAGAACCCATCCAATCATTGCCAGTTGCGAACGCTTTGAACAAACTATACGGAACGTCCGATCGCCTAGGGATTCCACTCATGCACCATCGTCAGCGAGACGGTCGAGACAGTACTGCTTCTTCTCTCGCGGCACATGTTCAGGAAACTCAATCGTGAAGGATGATGGCTCCATCAAGCACCAGTACGAATCTATTCTTCCTCTTCCTTCACTTCGCCCCGCTCCGCCTTGGCCTTCTCAATAATCTTCTCCTGCAGCTGTCCCGGCACCGTGTCGTAGTGATGCATCTCCATATTGAACGAACCGCGGCCCTGAGTCATCGACGTGAGATCGACGCCATAAGTCAGCATCTCCGCCATCGGCACCTCGGCTTTCACCACTGTGTTGCCAGCCTTGTTGTCCATGCCCTGTATGCGACCGCGTCGGCTATTCAGGTCGCCCATGATCGACCCCGCAAACTCGTCCGGCACCGTGATTTCGACAGTCATCACCGGCTCGAGCAGCGTGGGTTTCGCCTGCTCCATCGCCTTTCGGAAGGCAATGCGACCCGCCATCTGGAACGACAAATCGTTCGAGTCGACATCGTGATACGACCCGTCATACAGAATCACGCGGAAGTCCACCACCGGATATCCGGCCAGATAACCGCGCGCCGCCGCATCCTTGATTCCCTTTTCTACGGCCGGAATAAAGTTCTTCGGGATCGCGCCGCCAAAAATATCGTTTACAAATTCAAACTGTCCGCCGCGCGGCATCGGCTCCATCTTGATTTTGCAATCCCCATACTGCCCGTGCCCGCCAGTCTGCTTCTTGTGCCGTCCCTGCACGTCGGCCTTGGCGCGAATCGTCTCCCGGTAGGGCACCTTGGGCGCTTTCAGAATCACTTCGGTGTGATATCGCTTCTTTAGTTTGGAAACGATCACTTCAATATGCTGCTGCCCCGTGCCCGCGATCGAGAAATTCTTTCGTCTGCGGATCGCGGAAGAATCGCAGCATCGCATCCTCTTCCATCAGCTTATGGATCCCCGGCCCCAGCTTGTCTTCATCGGCGCGGCTCTTGGGCTCAATGGCAAACGTAATCGCCGGCTCCGGCAGCTTCACTCGCGGATACAGAATCGGCGCCGTCTTTTCTCCCAGCGTGTCGCCGGTCAGCGTGTCTTTCAATTTCGCTACCGCGCCAATATCTCCGGCATGCAGCTCCGTCACCGGCACCGCCGTCTTCCCCTGCATGATGGAAATATGCGACAGCTTCTCCGCCGATCCGCGCGAGAAGTTCTGCACCGTCGCTTCATTCTTCAGCACCCCAGAGAAAACTTTGAAATAAGAAATTCTTCCCGCAAACGCATCCGAAATCGTTTTGAACACATACAGCGAAACCGGCTCCGCATCGCTTTCGTGCCGCTTCGGCGCGTCTCCGTTCCCGGAAGATGCTGGCTCGCCCTGCACCCACTCATGCTCGGAAGGAGCCGGAGTGTAGTCCACAATGAAATCCATCACCCGGTCAGCGCCGATGTTGCCCAATCCCGACGCAAATACAACAGGAAACAGTTTGTCCTCGCGAATCGCGTTATGCAGCGCGGGAATCAGGTCTTCCTCCGGCAACGTCCCGGCCTCAAAGAATTTCTCCATCAGCTTGTCGTCACCTTCGGCTATGAGTTCGACCAGTTGCTCGTGTGACTCCTGCACCTGCGCCCGCATGTTGGCCGGAATCTCCGTCTCTTTCCCCTTGCCGTTTCCCCCCAGCTCGTAGCTGTAGGCCTTCATCCGCACCAGGTCGACCACGCCCGTCAAATTCTTTTCGCTTCCGATTGGCAGCTCGATCGGAATCACATTCCGTCCGAACGCGCTGATCAGCGACTCCAGCACGCGCTCCGCATTCGCCCGGTCGCGGTCCATGCGGTTCACCACAATCAGCCGCGGCGTCTTATATTCTTCGCAATCGTTCCACACCCGCTGCGTCACCACCTCCACGCCCGCCACGCCGTCCACCACCACGATCGCCGCATCCACTACGGGCAGCACCATTCGCGCCTCGTGGACGAACATATTGAAACCCGGCGTATCGATCACATTGATCTTCGTCTTGCCCCACTCCACGTACGCGGCCGACGCCGCAATCGACATCTTGCGCGCGATCTCTTCTTCGTCGTAATCAGTAGTCGACGATCCGTCGTCCACCCGCCCCAGCCGCGGCGTTGCCCCCGCGGTATAAAGCATGGCCGAGAGCAGCGAGGTTTTCCCCGCATGCCCGTGCCCCACAATCGCAACATTACGAATGTTTTCTCCGGTATAAACTTTCACGAGTAGGCTCCTTCGCGGCGTGCAGACAGAGAAGGCCCAGAAGAGATTAGTGCAGTAGACAGGCCAGCCCAACATCACCCGCCAAAACCTAGGATGCTACCACGCGGGAAGCGGAAGCCTCAACCTGCGGGCGGCTGGTGCAAAGAACTGCCCGCCGTTGTATGATCCCTTCGCCATGTTAGGCAACCGCACCAGCGAGCAGTGGATCGCCCAATACGCCTCCAGCCACCAGCACCCGGTGAACCGGGCCTGCCATACGCTGGGCATTCCGACCATCCTGCTCTCCGTCCTGATTTTTCTTGGCAGCATTTTTATGCATGGTTTGTGGCCCTATGCGCTAGCTCTGTTTGTTATCGGATGGATTTTTCAGTTCGTCGGTCATGCCTTCGAAGGCAAGCCGCCTGAGTTTTTTAGCGACTGGCGATTCCTCTTCGTCGGCGTCCGCTGGTGGTGGGCCAAGATTCACGGCAAAGCCTGATCTGCCGGGAGAATCCGCGTCCGCCAACCTTACCTAACTCCATATCATCGAAGGAATCCGCCATGTTCCCTCAACTCGCGCGCTTCACCGATCTCGGCTTGCTGCTCATCCGACTGATGGTTGGCCTCGTCTTCGTCACCAGCGGCTACAGCCATCTCAAAGATCCCACCGCGCGCGCCAAGAGCATCGGGATGAGCAAGGCCTTCACCATCTTCCTCGGCGTTGCCGAGGTCGCCGGAGGTCTCGGCGTGGCATTCGGAGTCTTGACCCAGCTGGCCGCCTTCGGTCTCATCCTCATCATGTTCGGCGCAATCCAGAAAAAGATTTTTGCCTGGCACACTGGCTTCTGGGGCGAGAAAGTCTCGGGCTGGCACTACGACCTCATCTTCGTCCTGATGAACCTGGTCATCGCCTTCACCGACGGCGGCGCGTACGTTCTGATGCGATAGGCGTATTATTTCGCGCTCGCAACAACGTAAACGTACCGAAGGACGCTTCGACCCGTGTTTGTCACGTTGTGCTCGGTCTCCGGTGGGCAGTAGATCGCATGGTTGGCTTTAACCTCCAGTTTGGAACCGTCCTTGAAACTCATTTCACCCTGGCCTTCGAGCACAACCAGCAACTCCTCATGTTGCCCGGTGCTGTGTTTCCCGACGGACTGGTTGGGCGCCAGGACTTCGAGCCCAGACTTCATCGTGACGGTCTCAGGAGGTCCCGTAAGCACCGGCAGATAATCTTTGCCGTGGCTGTCGAGCTCGATCACTTTCGCGCGCGGTTTCTCCTGGGATTTCGCTGGAATTAAGAAAGTCGAGCAAAATAAAAGCGTAGCGATCGCGCCGAAGAAGACCACGCGTCTGGCCCTGGTTTCGGACTTCATCTTATGTTCTCCAATCCGTACGGCTCTGAGCTTACTCGTGTTCTTGTCGAGTAGGCACGCAAAAGTAAGGCCATGAGCTCACCCGATGAGTTCGCCAGCCCGTTCGCTTGCGCCTCTCCGCGATTCTGTTCTATGCTAGCCGCACTTGGGGTTCGGATTCACACAGAAAGCCATGCAGCGCCTGACCGCCAGATTTCTGTTGCTGTTCGCGCTCCTGGGAAGCCTTGCGCCCATCGCGTTTGCAACTACCGCTCCCCCGCTGCATGCCTGCTGTCTCCGCAAGGGCGTTCACCACTGCCACGATTCGCTGGCTTCGGAAACTGGGCAGCCCGTATTTCAGGACGCTAGTTGCTGTCACGGGGATTGCGCCCGCGCCGTCACCAGCCCGCAGTGGGCCCACCCCCAACCGAAACTCGCGGCTTTCTTTTTCCAGACCAACAATGTAGGTCTAGCCCCATCCCGGCCGCACTCCCCAACCGCGGCCTCCGTGGAATTCCAATCCACTCGCGCCCCGCCCGCCTGCTGAGCTGTCTCCAGCTTCATTTAATCCATTTCAGGTACGCATGCGTACGTTCTTAGCTGGAACGTCTCGCTGCGCGTCGCGAAATCGAGAGTAGCCACAGGCCTGCGCGGCAGCCTCCTCGGAAGCTGCGCCACGAACAGTTCCACGGAGACATTTTTTATGAGACAAGTTATCGGCTGGACCGCCGTCATTCTCTTCTTGAGCGCCAACGCATTGGCCACGATTTTCGGCTCCGTTCGCGGCATCGTTCACGATCCGCAGCACCGCCCCGTGCAAGGCGCCATGATCATGTTGAAGGCGCAAAGCTCAGATTGGATGCAATCCAAAAACTCTAACGATCGGGGAGAATTTGAATTCACTTCCGTGCCCATCGGGAATTACACGGTCACCGTTTCAGCACCGGGCTTCCGGCAAACCCAGCAAAGCGCCGTGGTTCAGTCCGACACCAGCCCGGTGCTGCATTACCAGTTGGCGATCGCAGGCGCGAAGGAGTCCATTGCCGTCTCCGGAACTCCCGTCGAAGCCACGCTGGACAGCGTTACTCCGACTACGATGTTGAGCCGTGAAGACATCCAGGAAACTCCTGGGGCCGACCGCACCAACGGCATGGAGATGATCACCGACTACGTGCCTGCGGCTTACGTGACCCACGATATGCTGCACATGCGGGGCGGCCACCAGGTCGAGTGGCTGATCGACGGCGTTCCCATCCCCAACACGAATATCGCGACCAATCTGGGGCCGCAGATCGACCCCAAGGACATCGACTATATCGAGGTTCAGAGAGGCAGCTACGACGCCGACTACGGCGACCGCACCTACGGCATCTTCAACGTGGCGCCGCGCACCGGTTTTGAACGCGATCGGGAATGCGATCTGGTCATCAGCGCCGGAAATTTCTATCAGACCAACGACCAGCTCAGTTGCGGAGGACACACGTCGCGATTTGCCTACTACGCCAGCTTGACCGGAGATCGAAGCAATTACGGACTCCAGACCCCCGTCCCGAAGGTCGTCAATGATGCCGCCAACGGCATCGGTGGATTCACCTCGTTGATCTTCAATCCCGATTCCAGGAATCAATATCGTGTGGTCGGATCCCTCCGTCGGGACTATTACCAGATCCCCATCGATCCCGATCCCAACTCCGTCGGCAACAGCGTTTATCCCAGCTACGGCCTGCACGATGCCGAGGCCGAACCCGACGGTTACGCAACGTTCTCCTGGGTTCACACTTTCGATCCAAATAAGCTACTCACGGTTTCCCCTTTCTACCACTACAACGGCGCCGATTATCGCGGAGGCCCGAACGATTTTCCCGTCATCTCCTCGGTCACGCAGACCGCCCAGTACGTCGGAGCACAGGCGGCGCTGAACCTCAACTTCAAGCAGAATGATCTGCAAGCCGGCGTCTACGGATTCTTCCAGCATCAGTACAACTACTTTTTCAACGATTTCACCGACGGCACGCCCAACGTCTCCCTTCCTTCGATCGGCGTCAACGGTGGCGTGGCCGCTTTCTTCATCAACGACAAATTCAAGGTCACACCGTGGCTGACTCTCATCGCCGGCCTGCGAGAAACGCAGTTCAATTCCTCCCCCCCATCACCGCTGCCATCGGTCTCCGAGCACGCGACTGATCCGCGCCTCGGCGCCGCGATCAGAATTCCCCACCTGAACTGGACGTTCCGCGGCTTCTATGGCTACTTCTACCAGGCGCCACCGCTTTCCACAGCGACGGGCCAGCTGCAGACTCTGGCGCACCAGCAGGGATTTGGTGGGTTCATTCCCTTGAGCGGTGAACGCGATATCGAATGGCAGGTTGGCGTCACGATTCCGCTGCAAGGCTGGATGCTCAGCGCCGACAACTACGAAACCCGCGCCCACAACTGGCTCGACCACAACAACATTGGCGAGTCGAATGTTTTCTGGCCCATCACCTGGTCCTACGCCATGATTCAAGGCTGGGAGCTTACGCTGCATTCGCCGAATCTCTGGCATCGGGGCCAACTCCATCTCGCCTACGCCAATCAAATCGCCCAGGCAACTTCGCCGATCACCGGCGGCTTGATCTTCTACATTCCGCCGGGACTTGCGCCGGTCGATCACGATCAGCGCAATACGCTCAATCTCGGATTCAATTCGAGCCTTCCTTGGCACACCTATGCCTCAACCAACGTCTACTACGGCTCGGGATTCACCAACGGTTTGTTCGGAACGCCACAGGCGCAATATCCCGGGCCCTACCTCCCCAGCCACACCACATTTGATCTTGCCCTCGGAAAAACCTTCGCCGAGAAATACACCGTGTCTGTGACCGCTCTGAATGTGGCCAACCGCCGCGTGCAACTGGATAACAGTCTTACCTTCGGCGGGTTTCACTGGAACGATCCTCGACAAATTTACGCGGAGTTCCGCTACCGCTTTCACTACTGACGCCTACAGGCAACCTGCGCCTATGATGAAGAACGCAGAATGCAAAATGGACGATAATCATGATCGGAGATAATTAAGACTGCATATGCCCATCTCATTGCATTCATCGTCGCCCCGTTTAGCATTGTTCTGCCTGTGCGCTCTGCTCGCATTCTCCCCGGCCTGCAACCGCGGAAAATCCCAGCCTCAATCCACCGCTCCTTCATCCTCTGCCAAGCGCTACGCCCTCAAGGGAAAGGTTATGTCGGTCGATAAAAATGCCGGCATGGCCAACATCGACAACGAACCCATCGCCGGCTTTATGGACCCCATGGTCATGCCCTACTCCTTCAAGCCGCCCGCGCAGATCAATCAACTGCAGGCCGGCGATTCCATCTCCGCCGATGTCGTCGTCGATTCCGGCCAGTACTGGCTGGAGAACGTCAAGATCACCGGCCATTCTTCACCTCCCGCCGACAAGCCCACATCGACCCTGCACATCCCCGCTCCCGGCGACGAGGTTCCGGACTTCAAGCTGGTCAATCAGAGCGGCAAGCAAGTCTCGTTGCATCAATATCGCGGCCAGACATTACTCCTCACTCTCATCTATACCCGGTGTCCCTTTCCCGATTTCTGCCCGCGCGTGAGCCACGAATTCTCCGCCATCGATCAAGAAGTCCGCGCCGATCCCACTCGTTACGGCAAAACTCATCTGCTCAGCATCAGCTTCGATCCCGCTCACGATACGCCCAAAGTTCTGCGCGCCTATGGTTTCTCCTGCGCCGGAAGCAAGGATCCCGCGCTCTTCACCCACTGGGAATTCTCCGCGATCCCGCAAGCCGAGCTCCCCGCCTTCGCCGATTATTTCGCTCTGACGTACAAAGAAGAAGGCGGCCTGATCACTCACTCCCTCAGCACAGCCGTCATCTCTCCCGACGGAAAAATTTTTAAGTGGTATCACGGCGGCGATTGGCAAGCCTCCGACCTACTGCAAGATATCGCCGCCGCCGCGCAT
Source organism: uncultured Acidobacteriaceae bacterium (assembly GCA_963777005.1). Taxonomy (GTDB): domain Bacteria; phylum Acidobacteriota; class Terriglobia; order Terriglobales; family Acidobacteriaceae; genus Sulfotelmatobacter. Next base: position 74,031 of record CAVZPC010000010.1, read on the forward strand.
CCCGCCGCCTGATCGTATGAGAGCGGATCGTGTGACAATGTGTCAGAGAGCGTGTCGTGAAAACGGTTGGGTAGGGCACGGCTTTAGCCCTTGGTTTCCGTAAAGGTTGGGAAGGGCACGGCTTTAGCCGTGCCGTCAGGCGCACAAAACAATCGGGGCTTTAGCCCCCTGGGGTGACATGGAAAGTCGCTCAAGGAATATTCCGAAAATAAGGAGAAGCAAATGCGGTACGTCCTGATTCTTCTGGCGGTCCTCGGGATCGTCGTCTCCGCTCTCGCCCTGCGCGAGCACTACCGCACCGATACTTCCCCCTGCAGCATCAACGAGCGCTGGGACTGCGGCATCGTCAATCACAGCCCCTACGCCATGCTCGCCGGAATTCCCGTCGCCATCCTCGGTATCGCCGGATATCTCCTCATGGCCGCACTGGCCGCCCGCCGCGCCTGGCGCCTGCTGCTCGTCGCCGCCCTCGTGGGTTTAGCCTTCTCTCTCTACCTCGCCCACATCGAGGCCCGCGTCCTCGGCGTCTGGTGCATCTACTGCGTGATCTCCCTCGGGGATATCTCGCTCATGACTTTGCTGGCGTTAGGAACCACAGTCGTTTCCCTGGTGCGCAAGCCGGTAGAAAAAGTCTCATAAGCCTTAGGAAGTTCGAACCTTTCATGTGGGGACAGCCGCCCCCGGCTGTCCAGCGAGCGCCGCGAGCTAGTCTCCACCTATCCGTTGACGTGCAACCACGCTTCGCCTAAGATGGCTCGGGTTCTGCTTCGCCGTTGACTCTAGCTCGGCCTTGATTCCATGATCGGCCAGACTGTCTCTCACTACCGCATCATTGAGCTTCTTGGTGGCGGAGGGATGGGTGTCGTCTACAAGGCCGAAGACACTCAGCTCGGCCGCTTCGTTGCTCTCAAATTTCTTCCCGACGATTCTTCGCAGGATCCCCAGGCTCTCGAACGCTTCCGCCGCGAAGCCCGCGCCGCGTCTTCGCTGAACCATGCCAACATCTGCACCATCCACGAAATCGGCCAGCATGAGGGACATCTATTCATCGTGATGGAGTGCCTCAGCGGCCAGACGCTGAAACATCTGGTCAACGGCAAGCCGATGGAGTTCGATCGCCTTCTCACCCTCGCGATCGAAGTTGCCGACGCGCTCGATGCCGCGCACAGCAAGGGAATCGTTCACCGCGACATCAAGCCTGCCAACATTTTCGTCACTGATCGCGGCCACGCCAAGATTCTCGATTTCGGTCTGGCAAAAATCGCTCGTGCCGCCCGCCCCACCAGCGGCGATTCGCAAACCATGGCCGACGCCACCAGTCTCGATCTCACCAGTCCCGGCACCGCCGTCGGCACCGTGGCCTACATGTCGCCCGAGCAGCTGCGCGGCAAAGAACTCGACGGGCGCACCGACCTTTTCTCCTTCGGCGTCGTTCTCTACGAGATGGCTACCGGCATTCTCCCTTTCCGCGGAGAAACTTCCGCCGTGGTCACCGAAGCCATTCTCAATCGCCATCCCACCGCCGCTCATCAACTGGTTCCGCAGCTTCCTCCCAAGCTCGAGGAAATCATCAACAAAGCTCTGGAAAAAGATCGTGACATGCGCTGCCAGACCGCGGCCGAACTTCGCGCCGATCTCAAGCGCCTCAAGCGTTCCATCGATTCCTCGCGCACCTCGGTCGTCTCCGAGACCGCGCCATCATCCTCCTCGGCCGCGGCCGTCCCTTCGTCTCCCGCCGTTCCCGCACCTCGAAGAAGATTCTCACCCATATTGATTTTTGCTATTGGCTTGCTCGTAGCCGCGACCGTCGGCCTCTATGCCGGAAAATTATTTTTCGCCACGGCACCCGTCGAGCCTCCACTCTACCGTCAACTCACGTTCCGCCGCGGCAGCATCCGCGCCGCGCGTTTTGCCCCCGACGGACAAACTATTCTCTACAGCGCCGCCTGGCAGGGAAATCCCGTCGACGTCTTTACCGCCCGCCCGGAAGCTCCCGAGTCGCGCTCCATGGGCCTGAGCCGCACTCAGCTCATGTCCATCTCTCCCACTTCCGAGATGGCCGTCCTGCTCAACAGCAAGGCTGTCGGCGCCTGGGTAAGCATGGGCACCTTGGCGCGCGCGCCTCTCTCTGGCGGAGCTCCGCGCGAAATGCTGGAGCAGGTGCAGTGGGCCGACTGGTCTCCCGACGGCAGCAATCTCGCCGTGGTTCGCGATATGGGCGGCCGCAACCGTCTGGAACTTCCCATCGGAAAGCCGCTGTATCAAACCGGCGGCTGGATCGGCCATCCTCGCGTCTCGCCCAAAGGCGACCTGATCGCATTCGCCGACCACCCTTTGCAAGGAGATGACAGCGGCTCGCTCGCGGTCGTCGATCTCGCGGGCAACAAGCGCCTGCTCTCCAGCCAGTGGTTCACCATCCAAGGTCTGGCCTGGGCTCCCGACGGCAAAGAAATCTGGTTCACCGCCAGCAAATCGGGTACGGATCGCACTCTCTACGCCACATCGCTTGACGGCAAGCAGCGCATCGTCGCTCGCCTTCCCGGCGCGCTGATGCTGCTCGACATCGCCAAAGATGGGCGCGTGCTTCTGGTTCGCGCCACCTGGCGCCGTGAATTGCTCGGCGTCTTCTCCAACGATCCCAAGCAGCACGAGCTTTCCTGGCTCGACTACACCTATCCCTCCGACCTCTCCGCCGACGGCAAGACTTTATTGTTTGACGAAGAAGGTGGCGGCGGCGCGCTCGATTATTCCAAGTCCGGCGGCCTTACCTACGCCGTCTACATTCGCAAAACCGACGGCTCGCCCGCGGTCTTGCTCGGCGAAGGCGGCGCGGTGGCTCTGTCACCCGACACGAAATGGGTGATCGCGCAGACCCAGGAATCTCCCTCTCAGTTCCGCCTCTTGCCCACCGGCGCTGGCGAACCCCGGGATCTGACGAAAGACAATGTCAACCACAGTTGGGCCCACTGGTTTCCCGACGGCAAACGGATTTTGTTCTCCGCCGACGAGCCCGGCAAGGGAGTTCGCTTCTACGTCTACGATCTGGCCTCTGGCAAGAGCCAGGTCATCTCGCAGGAAGGCGTGAACGGGACCGCCTTCGCTCTCTCACCCGACTCGCAACAGATCGCCGCCATCGGCCCCGACCAGAAGGGATATCTCTATCCCGTTGCCGGTGGCGATCCGCAACTCATCCCAGGAATCAATCAGGGCGAGCAACCCATCACCTGGGCCGCCGACGGCCACTCGCTCTACATTTATCAACCCGGCGAGTTGCCCGCCCGCGTCTACCGCCTCGACATCAAGACCGGCCAGCGCACTCTCTGGAAAGAACTCATGCCCTCCGACCCCGCCGGCGTAGAAAACATCGGCCCCATCTACATGACCCCCGACGCCAAGACCTGCGTCTTCGGCTACCACCGCATGCTGGCGGATCTGTATCTGGTGGAAGGACTGAAATAAAAAAGCGGCCCGAAGGCCGCCGTGATTATTTCTTCTGTGGTTTTGGGTGGCGTCTGTGGTTTTGGGTGGCGCAGCGCTTCAGCGCTGCGATAAAGCCCGTAGGGAATGAGGGCTTTAGCCCCTGAGGCCACGCAAAAAAACCGGAATTCCTAGATATCCAAATTCTTCACATCCAGCGCGTTCTCTTCAATAAACTTCCGCCGCGCTTCCACGTCCTCGCCCATCAGCGTGGTAAAGATTGTCTCGCACTCGGCGATGTCTTCCAGCTTCACCGAGAGCAGCGTCCGCCGCTCCGGATCCATGGTCGTCTCCCACAACTGCGGAGCCGTCATCTCCCCCAGACCTTTATAGCGCTGGATGATGTAGCCCTTCTTGCCTTGTTCCAGCACGTAATCGAAAAGCTCGCGCAGCGTCGCGTTATCGAACGCGTTTTCGGAATCGTTGACCAGCTCTTTCGCCGCGGGCGCGTTCGCATCTTCCTCTTCGTCGGTCGCCGACTCAGTGGCTCCCTTCTTCGCCTGTGGCTTAACTTCGACTACGTACGGCGGCTCCAGGTATTGCTCGATCAGCTTGAACTTCGCCGTGAGCTGCCGGCATTCCGGAGTCGACGCTAGCTCCCAGTTAATGATGTGCTCGGCGCCCTGCGAGTCGACGAATCGCACTTCCCACAAATTGTGATCTTCGTCGAACCGGCTCTCCACTTCCTTGAGCGGTCGCCGCGAATTGTGCTCGCCCTCCATCCGGCTCAGTACCGCCGCAGCCTTCTCTTTCTGCAACTTGGTCAGTTCTTTTTCCAGCTTCTCGATTTTCTTGGGCGGCGTTTTCTTGTCCCCTTCGAAGTCGGTATGCTTAGAAAAATCGAGGCGCGGCAGCATTTCGGTAATTCTTTCGTCGCGCAGCCGCTTGTTCAGCTTGTCAAAGAAGCTCAGGTACTCCTTCAACACGCTCATAAAGCGCGTCAGGTTCGCGCCCTCCAGCTTGGCCGCGCCCTCGCCATACCGTACCACCAGTCCGTCCGCCGCGCGCTTCAGCATGACCTTGTCGAAGGCATCGTCGTCCTTGATGTACTGCATCGACTTGCCCTTCTTGATCGAATACAGCGGCGGCTGCGCAATATATACGTTGTTGCGCTTGATCAGCTCCTGCATGTGCCGGAAGAAAAATGTCAGCAGCAGCGTGCGGATGTGCGATCCATCAACATCAGCGTCGGTCATCAGAATAATTTTCCCGTACCGCACCTTCGTCGGATCGAAATCGTCCTTGGCAATGCCCGTGCCCAGCGCCGTGATCATGGCGCGAATTTCTTCGTGCGCCAGCATCTTGTCGTAGCGAGCTTTTTCGACGTTCAGAATTTTTCCCTTGAGCGGCAGAATTGCCTGGAAGCGCCGGTCGCGCCCCTGCTTCGCTGTCCCACCGGCCGATTCGCCCTCAACCAGAAACAATTCGCACCGATTCGGATCGCGCTCCGAACAATCCGCCAGCTTACCGGGCAACCCGCCGGAATCCAGCGCCCCTTTGCGCCGCGTTAAATCCCGCGCCTTTCGCGCTGCCTCGCGCGCCCGCGCCGCGTCCACAGCCTTGTTGATAATCTTCCGCGCGACGGTCGAATTCTGTTCGAAGAACGCGCCCAGCCGCTCATTGATGAAGGCCTGCACAATTCCGGCAATATCAGAATTCAGCTTTCCCTTGGTCTGCCCTTCAAACTGCGGCTGCGGCAGCTTCACGCTGATCACCGCGACCAGCCCTTCGCGCACATCGTCGCCCGTCAGATTTTCTTTGACGTCCTTGAACAGCCCCATCTGCTGCCCGGCATAATTGATGGTGCGGGTCAGCGCCATGCGGAAGCCGGAAAGATGTGTGCCGCCGTCGATGGTGTTGATGTTATTGGCGAAGCTGAATACCGACTCCGAATATCCGTCGTTGTACTGCAGCCCAATTTCCATGGCCACGCCGCTGCGCTCCGCTTCCATGTAAATCGGCTTGTCATGCAGCACCTGCTTGCCGCGATTCAGATGCTTGATGAACTCCGCGATGCCGCCGTTGTACTTGAAGTCCGTGTGCTTGGCTTCGCCCGTCTTCGCGTCGGTCGAGCGCTCATCGGTCAGCGTGATCAGCAATCCCTTGTTCAGGAACGCCAACTCGCGCAATCGCTGCGCCAGCGTGTCGTAGTTATATTCCGTCGCTGTAAAAATGCTGCGATCCGGCAGGAAGTGAACTTTCGTTCCGCGCCGCTTGGCCGCGCCCGCCTTTTTCATCTTGCTGGTGGGCTCGCCTTTTGAATAAGTCTGCTCCCAGGTCGCGCCGTCCCGCCAGATTTCCAGTTCAAGCTCTTCGCTCAACGCGTTCACGCAGGAAACGCCCACGCCGTGCAATCCGCCCGAAACTTTGTACGTCGACGAATCAAATTTTCCGCCCGCATGCAGCGTGGTCATCACCACCTGCGCCGCGGAAACTTTCTCGCCATCGATGTCCATATCATCGACCGGAATGCCACGTCCGTCATCGATCACGGTGATCGAGTTGTCGATGTGGATCGTGACCTCAATCTTCGTCGCGAATCCCGCCAGCGCTTCGTCCACCGAATTGTCCACCACCTCATACACCAGGTGATGCAAACCCAGATCGCCCGTCGATCCGATGTACATTGCGGGACGTTTGCGCACCGCTTCCATCCCGCCCAGCACTTTGATCGAGTCGGCGTTATAGTCGTTCTTCGCTCCACCGTTGTTGCCAACGATCGGCGTCACGATTCCGTTTTTTGTTTTTGTTTCTACGATGGGAGTATTGATCTCTTTGGTAGCCATTCAGCTCCGTCGAGCACGTCGATTTGTCACGCAGATTTCAGTCAAGCGATCCTGCTAACCCACTCGCCGGATCGCGTTCCAGCGGGGCCATCTTCCACACCCGCCAAACCTACCTCAAGTGATTGAAATTCCGTGTACTTAGGTTCGTTTACTGACTATCAAATTATACCACGAAATCACCCCTCGGACGACCCTCCGTGCACCCCGAATCCTCTCGGTAAATGCCGGCTTTTCAATGAATTCTGCAATCGAATTTTCATCCGAGATCCGCTATCGCGAACCAACCCGCAGATCGCTTGCTTCCACGGTTTCTTTTCCGGCACCTCTTCCCGCTTCTCGACCATCTAACCAACCCGAGCCTGCTAAAATAAGCAACAGGAGTTCCCGACTCAGAATGGCCGTCCCCGTATCCCAGATGTGGACCGTATCGAGCTATGTTCTGAAACAAAAGCTCGCCGGCCGCAAGCAGTATCCGCTCGTGCTCATGCTCGAGCCCCTGTTCCGCTGCAACCTCGCTTGCGCCGGATGCGGCAAGATCCAGTATCCCGCCCACATCCTGAAAAAAGATCTCTCCCCGGAAGAATGTTTCCGCGCTGTCGACGAATGCGGCGCTCCCATGGTCTCCATCCCCGGCGGCGAGCCGCTCATGCACCCGCAGATCGGTGAGATCGTGGAGGGCCTGGTCGCGCGCAAGAAATATATTTATCTCTGCACCAACGCTCTGCTGCTGAAGGAAAAGATCAGCCTTTTCAAGCCGAGCAAGTACCTCACCTTCAGCGTTCACCTCGACGGCCAGCAGGAAGAGCACGACCTCGCCGTCTGCCGCGAAGGCGGCTACGACATCGCCGTTGACGCCATAAAAGAGGCGCTCCGACTTGGCTTCCGCGTCACCACCAACACCACGCTGTTCGACGGCGCCGATCCGAAATCCGTCCGCGCCTTCTTCGACAGCATGATGGAGCTCGGCCTTGAAGGCATGATGCTCTCGCCCGGCTATTCTTACGACAAAGCTCCCGACCAGAAACATTTCCTCGGCCGCGCTCGCACCCGCCGCATGTTCCGCGCGATTCTTTCGAACCGCGAGAAAAACTGGCGCTTCAATCTCTCGCCGCTCTTCTTGGAATTTCTGATGGGCAAGCGCACTTACCCGTGCACGCCCTGGGGCATGCCCACCTACAACGTTTTCGGATGGCAGAAGCCCTGCTACCTGCTGCAGGATGGCTACGCCGAAACTTTCGCCGAGCTACTTGCGACCACGAATTGGGCCAACTACGGCACCGAGTCCGGCAATCCCGCCTGCGCGAATTGCATGGTCCACAGCGGCTATGAAGCCTCTGCGGTCAACGCTACCTTCAGCTCTCTCGGCGGATTTTTGGCCACGGTGAAAGCAACTTTGTTTACGCGCTATCGCGATCCAGAAGCTCTACGCATGCTGGAAGAACCGCAAGCTCCCGTGCACCCGCTGGTCCAGATCGCACCGACAACAGAACCATTGCACGAAACCAGGGCGTAACCAGAATTCCTCTGTGAACCCCTGTGTCCCCTGTGTTAAAGATTTTGAAGTTCGACCCAAAGAAGTTCGACTGAAAATGACAGGCAAAGAATCCGGCCACATCGACCACGAAGCCGCGCAAGCCGTCCCGCACACTGCTGCCAATCCCGACGCCCTCGAACTCGCTCCTGGTACGGTCCACGAAAAACTCGAAGGCTGGATTCCGCAACTCGCCAGCGACGAAGAAATCCGCATCGCTCTCGAAAAAGCCTTCGACTACCGCGGCGACGTCACCATCACCCGCAAAGACGGTACCAAGATTGAAGGCTACCTCTTCGACCGCCGTACCGCGGCCACGCTGAAAGATTCCATCGTCCGCCTCTTCCCTAAGACCGCCAACGAAAAAATCTCCATCTCCTACGCCGACATCGCCGCCCTCGCCTTCACCGGACGCGACACCGCCGCCGGCAAAAGCTGGGAAGCCTGGATGAAAAAGTACGCCCAGAAAAAAGCTGCCGGCGAAACCAACATTGCCCTCGAACCCGAACCGCTAGACTAGCTCTCGCTCTCACCGCACCTTGTCATTCCGAGCGCCAGGCGCGCACGCGACGGCAAGGGCGAAGAATCTGCCCTAGCTCTTGTCATTCCGACGCGCGAGCGCCGCGAAGGCAGGAGGGATCTGCTTTTACGCCTACCTTCACCGCTCGTGCTCCTCACTTCACAGCTTTTCCGGCGGCCCCAAAACTCAGCCCTTGCACCATTTCTTCCACCTCATCTTCGTTGCCGCCGAGGAACGTCAACGACACCACATACCCGCGCTCTAAAATCACCAGCGTCGATTGCCACATCATTCGCGTCCCCACATCTCTCTGAAAATCCGAGCGCACCACTGTCTTCGTCCCCGCCAAAAATTCATAGGGCTCGTTAATCACCTCAAACCCTTGCTCCTTCGCAACCTCTGCGATAGGCCCAAAATATTGCGCCGCCTCTTTCAATCCCGGATAGGCCTCCGCACTCTCCGCCGCAATCAGGATGGACGAATTCACATCCTCGCCCCGCGCCTCCGGAGGCCGCGAAAATGCCGCCAGCAATACGCGCCCACAACCTCCCGTGTGGGGACAGCCGCCTTCGGCTGTCCGGTCGAGCGCGGCTCGACCCTCCTTCGCCGGCGCTTCATTTCCATCCTGCCCCGCGTTCATCTCCTCCGTCCGCAACACCCAGCCTGCCGGAATCTTGCACGCAAAGCCGAAACCCGGATTCCGGTAAATGCCATTGATGACTGATCCTGCGTCCAGACGAGTCACCGCCGCCGCTTTCCGGGCATGCATCGTCGATGAGGAGGAGTGGTTGGAAGAAGAACTACTGGAAGAAGTTGATTGACGCTGCGCCGCCTGCTGAGCCCCGAATGCAGGAAACACCAGGAACATCCCAGTCATTGCCATGGCAAAGACAAATACGAACTGAAGGCGGGAATCCATCGTCCCTTGATGTTACAGAAGCACTATCGCGGAGTGGATGGCTTTCGGTGCAGTTACGGCAGCGTACGCCGCGCAGATTTCCCACCCGCGGGTTTGTAGTCTGCCGGATAGAGCACCACGCACCGGTCGCGGCCCTCGCCATCGCTCTCCGTCCGCAGGTCCGCTTCGTCACGCAGTGCGAGGTGCACCATGCGACGCTCCCGTGATGACATGGGAGCAAAGTGAAACGGCGTCCCTGTTTGCCGGACTTTCTCCGCCGCCACGCTCGCCGCCATCCGCAGCTCTTGCAGCCGCAACGATCGCTGGTTCTTGCAATCGAACGCCAGCTTCTCATGCTCGCCCGAAGGCAGCCGCAAAATCTCGAACGCCAGCAACTCCAGCGCCCGCAGAAGTTCGCCACCGCGATCCAGCAGCAGCGTCGAATCCGGCCCTGAGAAGTCCACGAAAATCTCCGGCTTCTCCCAGTCGCTCAGCGCTGGCGGATCGACAACAATCCGGTATTTAAGGTGAAGGCCGCCGTGAGTCACGACAGCTTGCAGAAATTCGTTGATTCGATTCGCAGCCGCAACTTTATCCATAAGATCTGTTCTCAGCTATTAGCCGTCAGCTTTCAGTTTGGCGGATGCGTGCGTCAGCTGATAGCTGACGGTCGACGGCTATTTCTCTTTCTTCCTCGCTCGCTTTTCCATCATCTCGCGCATCTCGCGGCCCAGCTTCGTCCGGTTCATGATGGCCTGTTGCGCAATCGAGATCAAATTGCTCTCGGTGTAATACAGGTTCAAACCCGCGGCCAGATTGAAGAAGATGAAGCCCATCATCAGCGGCATCATCACCGTCATCATCCTCTGCTGCGCCGGGTCCATCCCCGTCTGCGGCGTCATGCGCTGCATTAAGAACATGCTGACCACCATGATGATCGGCAGCAGGAAATACGGGTCTCTGGCCGACAAATCGCTGATCCACAGCCAGTGCGCGTGGCGCAGATCCAGAGCAATCCCCAGCATCCGGTAATACGCGATCAGGAACGGAAACTGAATCAGCAGCGGCAGGCAGCCGCCCGCCGGATTCACTCCTTCTTTTTTATACAGCGCGCTGATCTCTTCATTCATCGCCGCCTTGCGCGGGTCGCGCAGGCTGTACTTCTTATATTTTTCCTGGATCGATTTGATCTGCGGAGCGATGCGCTGCATCTTCAGCATCGACTTCATCTGCGTGATCCGCAGCGGCAACAGCGCAACCGTGATAATCAGCGTCTGTATGACAATTGCCCATCCCCAGTTGGGATAGACATGTTTGTACGTCCACTTCAGCCACAGGAACAGCGGCCGCGAAATCAGCCCCCACCAACCGAAATCCACCGTGCCGCGCAAATCCGGATCGCCATTCCGGATGGTCGGCACACTCACCGCTTCCAGCGACGACAGCTCTTTCGGCCCCACGTACACGCGCTCACTGGTCGCTCCGCGCAGGTCGCCCACCGCCGTGCCCACCACATCCACGTTGGTGGTTTCTTTCGCATCCGGCTTTTGCGGATCGCGCGGCACCTGCAGCGCGTTGCGCAGCGTCACCATCGCAGCAGCGTTCGGGTCATCCGGGATAAACAGCGCCGTGAAGTATTGATCGCCTGGACCGGCCCACTCGAATGGCCCTTTGATCGTATTGCCGCCGCTAATACTCTTGCCCGCCAGACGCAAAACAAAATTCGGGAAGACCAGCGCCGTGCGGTCGGTGGAGATGTCGTTGTGATAGTCGATGCGCGAGGCCGTATAGGAAGCCGGTGTCGCCTGGTCGCCGAATCCCGATGGCCACGCCGGCGCGGCAAAAATTTCCGTGCCCTTATAGGCGACGGACGTCTCTACATTCAACACATAGGTATGATCGAAACGAAAAGTCTTCCGCACCACAACATCCTGATCGGCGTACTCGAACGTGATCGCGGCCGGCGCCGAGAGGTGCCCCTCATTCGAAGCAACATACAGCGCCGAGCTCAGCTTGTTGCGCAGGCTCTCGTCATAGGTCCACAGCGAGAGCGGATAGCCATATTTCTGCGCCGCCGCCTCATTCACCAGATCCAGGGGCCCATTCTGCGCGTCGTTATCGAACTTTTTCAGGATCCACGATTTCACCTGCGCGCCGCGATTGGTGAAGGTGATCTTATACAGATCGTTCTCGATCACAATTTCCGCTTCGCCCGCCGCCTGCTTGTTCGCGATAGCGACGGGAGCCTTCGCCGATGGCACCGACGGAGTCGATGCCGCGGACACCGCCGATGCTCCAGCAGTAGGCGCAGTCGCTGCAGTTTGCTGTGGCGCAGATTGTTTTTGCGGCGGTGCAGTCGGCTGCGGCATGTACTTCTTCAGCAGCGGCTGGAAAATTATCAGGACGACGAAGGTCAGCAGAAATACGAGAAGCAGCCGCTTCTCCGCGCCAGGTTCTTGTTGAGGATTTTGAAAGTCGGCCAAAGTTTGCTTATCGCCTCAGATTCCGTTAGCGCATGTCATCCCGAGCAAGCGTCTTTCGCGCAGCGAGGGATCTGCTGTTCCGTCCGCACCGGGTCGTATCCGGCTCCGGCAAACGGATGACAGCGCAGCACGCGCCCTAACGCCATCCATCCCCCGCGCAGCGCCCCGTAACGTTCCACCGCTTCCATGGCATATTCCGAGCAGGTCGGCACGTAGCGGCAGGCCGGCGGTAACATGGGCGAGATCGCCCACTTGTATCCCCGCAGCAATTGCAGCGTGACGAATTTGGCGCTCAGCTTCAACTCTCGTGTGGCGCGGACACTCTTGTCCGCGTTCCCAATAACTTTTGCTCGATCACCGCGAAGGCGCGTTGCACTTCCTTCAGCACATCGCTGAACTCCGCCGTTAGCAATGACTTCTTCGGATTGATCACCACGTCCGCTTCGACAGGCACTGGACGCGACAGACGCACCGCCTCCCGCAAACGCCGCTTCATGCGGTTGCGCTCGACCGCTCCACCCAGCACGCGCCCCACCGTGAATCCAATTCGCAGACCGTGCGACGCGGACGCTCTTGTCCGCGTTCTCTCCACCATCTCGGCCGTCGCATCTATCTCCGGCCTGGGCCAGTAAAAAACTGTCATCGACGCGGAGAAATGCCGCCGCCCTTGTTTATAGACGCGCTCGAAATCCGCATGGCGCAACAGCCGTGCCGTCCGCGGAAATCCTGCTGCCTTTTTCGCTGGCATGGTATCCGGTCGAGTTCCCAGCGCGGCATTCGCCATCATGCCCTCTTGCTGCAACACGTCGCCGAGGGTTCTTACTGTGGAAGTGAGCGGCACCTGAAAAGCTACTCGCGGAATCCGGGCTTCACGGATACCCGCTTCCGCCCCTTGGCGCGGCGGCGGGATATTACCTTCTTGCCGCCCTGGGTCTTCATGCGCGTGCGAAATCCGTGCTTCTTGCTTCGCTTGCGCCGGTTAGGTTGGAATGTACGCTTGGGCATGAAAAATAGCTGCTCCTGATTCCGTCAACTGTGTTAGGGCAAACGATGAGTATAAATGACCAAGTGCCATCAGGGCAAAGGGCGATGCTTCCCCGCACTCGTGTCCTCTCACAAAAACTGCAGAATATTCCACGCGCAGTTCAATGCCTTCACGCACCCGCTGCACCGCGCTCGTTGCAGTTACATCCTCGACACTTGACACGCGCCCTTCTTCGGTTCTGAATGAGGTTGAGCCAAAAAAAATTTCGCCAAGATTTTCGTGCGACGAAAAAAATTTCGTGCTACCATGCGGCACTGTTCAAGTTTAAGAAAATCTCTTTCACCATGACAACCGCGCAGGGTACAACAGGCGCATTCCGCAGTACACTAAGTGTTCCAGCAGCAAGTCGGTAAACGGCATTGTTAACAGGCGCCCTCAGCCAGCCGCCGGGACGCCGCGGCGGGTATTTCATATTATGTCAGTCACAAGCACAACCCTTTCCCCCAATCCGTGGATGCGCATTCTCGACGCGCTGGAAAAAAAGATCAACCGGCACTCTTACGACACCTGGCTCAAGCCCACGCGCTACAGCCACTCCAGCGGCGGAATTTTATTCGTGAGCGTGCCCACCGCCGAGTTCCGTCACGCCGGCGACAAGTACGCCGACCTCATCCAGGAAGCCATCGACAACCTCGGCCTCGAGTTCAACGACGTAAAGTTCGTCACACCCGAGGACGATCCCGCCGCCACCACGGTGCGCCACAACGGCGGACTCTCCGCAACTCCGGCCGCCTCGGCTCCCGCGCAGGCTCGCTTCGATTGGGATGGCGCGGCGCAACTGAATCCGCGTTACACCTTCGACGCCTTTGTCATCGGCTCCGGCAACCAGTTCGCCCACGCCGCCTGCCAGGCTGTCGCCGAGCGACCTTCCAAGGCCTACAACCCGCTCTTCCTTTACGGCGGCGTCGGCATGGGCAAGACGCACCTCATGCAGGCCATCGGACACGAAGTCAAGCGTCGCCAGCCACAAGCCGCCATCTGCTACGTCTCCAGCGAGAAGTTCACCAATGACATGATTAACTCGCTGCGCTACGACAAGATGACCAGCTTCCGCGACAAGTTCCGCGGCGTCGATGTCCTGCTCGTCGATGACATCCAATTCCTCGCCGGCAAGGAGCGCACCCAGGAAGAGTTCTTCCATACCTTCAACGCCCTGCACGACACCATGAAGCAGATCGTCATCGCCAGCGACCGTTCGCCCAAGGAGCTCGCCGAGATCGAAGACCGTCTGCGCAGCCGCTTCGAGTGGGGCCTGATCGCCGACATTCAGCCCCCGGATCTCGAAACCAAAGTTGCGATTCTTCAGAAAAAGGCCGAGCAGGAAAAAGTAACGCTTCCAACGGAAGTGGCGCTTTACGTCGCGCAGAATATTCGCTCGAACGTTCGCGAGCTCGAAGGCGCGCTCATTCGCCTGGTTGCACACTCATCCCTGATCGGCGCCGAGATCACCCTCCCCTATGCGCAACAGGTGCTGAAGAATTTCATCGACTCGCAAGCTCGCAAGGTCACCATCGAGTCCATCCAGAAAATGGTTGCCGAGCAGTTCGGCCTGCGCCTGGTCGAAATCAAAGCCAAAGATAATTCGCGCGCCATCGTCTATCCGCGCCAGATCGCAATGTATCTGGCCAAGCACATGACCGAAGCGTCACTGCCGGAAATCGGACGCCAGTTCGGCGGAAAACATCACACCACCGTTCTGCACTCCGTCGAGAAGATAGAAGAGGTTCGCAAGAACGACAAGGATTTGAACAGGCTGCTCAATAAATTAACGGAGCAATTGGGCGGATAATCGCGGCGAGTTTTACGTTTTGCACTGTGCAGCACAGTCTTCCTTTTACAAGTCTGTGAATGACATGTGGAATCTGTGCAAGGCCCGGTCACAATCAGAAAAGCGGAAATCTTATCGTAGGCTCTCCGCCAAGTTCGGGACCGATTTCTCACACGAAGGGCCGGTCCCCAAAGTGGTGACAATAGGCCGGTTCACAAAGTTTTCCACTTCTCCGACCTGCTTACTGTTACTGCTGGTTTTATAGGTTTTGTATTTGATATAAGGGAAGTACTAAAAGTAGCAGAAGTAGATTAGTTCTTAGGCGGCACAAGGTTTTGGTAGAGCAGGTTTTAGGTGAGCGGGTTTTCTGGCTAGATTTTGGGTGGGGCAGGGCTTGGGTAGGGCACGGCTTTAGGAGCCTGCCCTGAGCGGAGCCGAAGGGTGCCGCTAAAGTACCTTCAAGAGATGGGCTTTAGCCCCTGAGGTACGTGCGCGGGAGATAAATATGCCGGTGGAAGCGGCCGTTGCGGTAGGAACCATGGAGATCACGGTCAGCAAATCAGAGTTGCTGCGGGAATTGACCGCCACGCAAGGCGTGGTCGAGCGCAAGACCACCATTCCCATTCTTTCAAATTATTTATTCGAGGCCGCCGAAGGCAAGCTCTCGCTAACCGCGACCGACCTCGATCTCAGCCTGCGCACGTCGTGTAATGCCAAAGTCAAAAAAGAAGGCTCCTGCACCATCCCCGCCCGCAAACTTCATGACTACGTAAAGCTCCTGCCCGACGCCGACATCACCATCAAGTTGCTCGACAATCACTGGGTCAGCATTCGCTGCGGCCGCTCCAACACCAAGATGGTTGGCATGGCGAAATCAAACTTTCCCAGCCTTCCAGCATTTCCCACCGCAGGCGTGGTCAAAATTCCTGGCCAGGTCTTGCGCGGCCTGATTGCCCGCACCGGCTTCGCCATCTCCAGTGAGGAATCGCGCTACACGCTGAACGGCGCATTAATGCTGCTCAAGCCCGAGTCGATCACCATGGTCGCCACCGACGGTCACCGCCTGGCGCACTGCGAGCGCAGCGGGGAAAAATTCGAAGGCATCTCCGGCGAGATGAAAACCTTGGTCCCGAAAAAAGCGATGGACGAACTCAAGTCCCTGCTCGATTCCTCCGACGCCGAAATCGTCGAGTTCGCCAAGGACGACTCCACGCTCTTCTTCCGCATCGGGTCGCGCCTGCTCACCTCGCGCCAACTCACCGGACAGTTCCCCAACTTCGAAGCCGTTCTGCCCAAGGACAACAACAAGAGCATTACGCTGAACAGCTCGGATCTCAATTCCGCCATCCTCCGCGTCGCGCAGTTCGCCGACGAACGCTCGCGCGCCGTCCGCCTGAAGCTGGAAAAAGGCGAAGTGAAAATTTCCGCCTCCTCCACCGAAGCCGGCGAGTCCGAGGATTCCATCGAAGCTCCCTACGATGGCGAAACTCTCACCATCGGCTTCAACGCCGTCTACCTCGTCGACTTCCTCAAAGCCGCCGGCACCGACGAAGTCCGCCTCGAACTGAAAGATTCCCAATCCGCCGGCCAGCTCCGCCCCGCCGAAGGCGACGACTACAAGTACCGCTACATCGTCATGCCCATGAGAATCTGACGCGGTCCTTAGTTTGTTTTTGGGTGGCGCAGCGCTTCAGCGCTGCGTAATCGAGCCCAAAACCTATCGGGCCTTCAGCCCCTGAAGAGATTTCGCCCAGTTCCTCCAATCCCCCCAACTGCGTTTTTCGGATACCTCCCAATTGCGCTCTTTGGCTTGACCTGCCGCCCCTCCTGTCATAAATTGGCGCAACTCGGTTTTGGAGGTTTTTTCGCATGCTCGATGGTTTTAAGAAGTTCATCCTGCGGGGCAATGTAGTAGATATGGCGGTAGGTATTGTGATCGGCGCGTCTTTCGCGACTGTAGTTGGGGCCTTTACCAAAGACTTGCTGACACCATTGATTACGGCCGCCGTGGGCAAGGGGGAACAGTTTGCCAACCTCAGCTTCACCATTCATGGCGGCGTTTTCAACATCGGTGATTTCATCAATGCTGCCATATCGTTCGTGTTGGTTGCAGCCGCGGTGTACTTCTTCGTAGTCATTCCGGTGAACGCGCTTGTTGCCCGCATGCATCGCGGCGAGAAGCCCGCCGATCCCACTACAAAGAAATGCCCCGAATGCCTGAGCGAGATTCCCATTGACGCTCGCCGCTGCGCCCACTGCACCCAGCCCGTCCTGGGACGCGCCGCATAGCCGCATCGCTTTGGGGTGGCGCAGCGCTTGCAGCGCTGCGATTAAAGCTCCGCCATCGACCGGGCTTTAGCCCCTGAGGTACGGCCTTGTTGACGAAGATTAGGAATGGCAATACAAAGGGCGGCCACCCGGCCGCCCTTGCTCATACCACACTCTGTTACGACAATCCCTCATCCGCCGACGGGCCGTACACCGAAGGCACCGGCACTCCATTCAGCCGCAGATAAACTCCCAGCTGCGCCCGATGATGGATCATGTGATTCATCATCATCCGCCGTATCGCCCCTAGCTTCGGACCGTCATAAATCTTCTTGTCGCCCGCCGAAAGCGTCCAGTTTTTCGCGAAGTCTGCATCGCTGACTCCAGCAAGTGCAGCCCGCAACTCTGCTGCCTTCCCATCAAAAACTTCCAGTACATGTTTCTGCGACTCTGCCACCGTCGGCTTTTGCCCCGGCTGCCGGTTCGCCACATTGAACGAATCCGTCTGCATCATCATCACGCCAAATCCCGGCAGCTCCGCCAAATGCCCAGCCAGCCGCCCCAGTGCCATCGACTTCTCATGCGGCTTCCATGTCAGCTTGTCTTCCGGAATCCGCTCCAGCGTCCTCCGCGTGCTCGCCAGCTCTAGATCCAGTTCCTTGGCCAATCCTTCGCTCACTCCCATTTTCATAACCTCCTCAGGAATTTTAATTTTTATTTTAGTGTGCAGGGGTTTAAGACTCTGTTGGCGCAGTCGCCCTCGGCTGTCCGCGGAGCGCAGCTTCGCGCCTTTAGTCAGCCCGTTGGATGTGCTCTGGTTCGATTTCGCTTCTCTAAAGTTTCTCCACCAGGATTCAATTGCCAGAGCATCCTCTGGAATGCGGCTCGACGTACCACTTTTGCGCCAGCTGGCAAGTTGCGCGCGTTCCTCGCATCCACAGCAAATGCACAGGGCCCGTGGACCGTTCCACTCTTACTAACTCGATTCGCGCAGCATTGGTCACGCCGCCGCGAACCAAATTCCCACTTTTCGCGAAGCGTGCCCCTCCGCCGATCACCGTCGATACCCGACTGAATCGTCGTCTCCCACCCATTACCTCTCAAGATTCGTACTCACCGGGATTCACCGTTACCTCCCTGTGAATAATTCCTTCCCAAAAAAGAAAGGCGGCCCGCAAAGGCCGCCCATCCAACTCCGAGAACCGAGAACCGAGAACCGCCCCTACCGCCCCGCCGCCGCTCCCGCCGTCATCATCCCCGCGATCTGCATCCCTTCAATCCGCGCCAGCACGTTTTCCATGCTCGCTCCCGTATCCGTGCACGCGTCCACATAAGGATGCCGGCTTCCATCGGCGTGCATCACCAGCACCGCCGCTTCCGGCTGAACTTTCTTCACCATGTAAGGCAGATGGTGCCGGTCATTCCGCGTCAGGCTCGGACCCAGCACCACCAGGTCGAACCGGCCCTTGTTCAGCGCCTCCACGACAGCCTTGCGTCCCACGGCCTTTTCCACCGTATGCCCAGCCTTCTCAAATGCCGCCGCTGGAGCTACCTGCTCCTCCGCATCCCCTTCGCCATAAAGAATCTTGATCTTCGCTGCTTTCGCCATTGCTCCCCATCCTTGCGAGTAAAAGATCCTCCCTACCCGCAAGCCAACGGTAGCAACCGCCCTAGGCTGTGAGAACGTCACCGAAGACCAGCGACGATCGACATGATCTTTCGTTCAGCTTCCCGCGCGCCCGATTTTGGATGGCGCAGCGCTCCAGCGCTACGAAAAGCAGGCCGCGCTATTGGAAGCGCTTTAGCCCCTGAGGCGGACGGGGGTTCAGCCGCTCCCTACCCGCAAAGAAAATCAGCAATCTAAACCTCTTCCCCTCAACCCGTTTCGGCGCTACACTTTTGTACCCATAGGGGGTCTCCCATGCTCCGCGCGCAATTCGTCATCGCTGTTTTCTTCCTGCTGGCCGCCACCAGCCTGGCGCAGCAAGCCGAGCCTTCGTCCACCGCCAGTTGCAACCTTGATGATGGACGCCAAGTTTACATTCGCTACAATCCCGTCCCCGCCAAGAACGACAAGCTTTCAAACGGCAAGCCTTGGACTCCAGGCGGTATGCCGATGACTCTCTTTACCGAAGCGCAACTCACCTTCGGTGGTTCCACCATCCCCGTCGGCGCCTATACCGTTTACCCCATTCCTGCCAAGGACAAGTGGACTCTCGTCGTGAACAAAAACGTCACACCCGGCGCCGCCTACGATGAGAAACAGGATATCGCCCGTGCCGCCATCGAAACCGATCAAGTCAGCGAAAACGCCGCCGAACTCGAAGTAGCTTTCGCTCATGTCGGCGACAAATGCACGCTCCGCATCTACATCGGCAAAAGCGCATCCTTCGCCCCCTTCACCGCGAGGTAGCTACGCTTCGTATACCTAGTCTCGGGATTGTCATCCTGAGCGAAGCGAAAGCCTGCCCTGAGCGCAGCCGAAGGGGACGTATGCATCTCGCCGCAACCATGGAAGTTGTCCGGTTATTGCATTCCTCCGTCAGAGATCCTAGACTTCCTCGCATGAAGACCCCGCCGTATGTCTTCTTCGCTCTTCTTCTCACTACCACTGCGCTGGCCCAACCCGCGCGTCAGACTCAAACCTCCAACACCACGGAAAATCTTCGCGGCATCAGCGCCGTCTCCCGGCAAATCGCCTGGGCCTCCGGTACCCACGGCACCTACCTCCGCACCACCGACGCTGGCCGCACCTGGCTTCCCGCCCAGGTCCCCGACGCAGCCAATCTCGATTTCCGCGGTGTCGTTGCCTTCTCCGCCGACGAAGCTTTCCTCATGTCCGCCGGGCCCGGCGACCAGTCCCGCATCTACCACACCATCGACGCCGGCCAGCACTGGAACCTCCAGTTCACCAGCACGAATCCCAAAGCCTTTTTCGACTCCATCGCTTTCTGGGATCCCACTCACGGCATCGTCCTCGGCGATCCCATCCCCGACGACTCCGGCCAGCTCAAATTCCAACTCCTCATCACCACCGACGGCCAATCCTGGACTCCGATCCCACCCTCCCAACTCCCGCCCGCCCTCGAAGGGGAAGGCGCCTTCGCCGCCAGCAACACCTGCCTCGCCATCTTGCGCAATTACTCTGTCATCCTGAGCGCAGATATGCACTCCGCGGAGCGGAGCGCGTATTGGAGTCGAAGGATCCCTGTTATGTCCCCGTCGGCTGCGGCCTCGCGGGGAATTCTCACCACAGTCGCTATGACGACGCCTCACGGCTCGCCTCCTTCGCCCCAGAGCGGCGCTTCAGCGCCGCCTAAGCCCGCGGAAAAAACCGCGGATTCAGCCCCTTCACAGCCAGATCCCAACATCTGGTTTGCCACTGGCGGGAAAGCCGCCCGCGTCTTTCACTCACCCGATCATGGCCACACCTGGCAAGTTTTTAACACGCCCATCACGCATGGCCCCGATTCCGCCGGCATCTTCTCCATCGCTTTCCGCGACCCCAACCACGGCGTCATCGCCGGCGGCGACTACAAACGTCCCGACCAGGATGGCCCCAACCTCGCCTTCACCTCCGACGGCGGCAAAACCTGGACCGTCTCCAAAATTTTCCCGCAATCCTATTACTCCGCCGTTGCCTACGATCGCAAATCCTTAACTCCCGCCGCGAAAGACAAAGACGAAGATCAGGCTCACGTCCGCCTCTTCATCGCCGCCCCCAAATTCATCTTCGATTTCCGCCCGCCCAAAGACCCCACCCGCATCAGCCCGCCAAGAAACTCCGCCATCGAATTCAACGCCCTCAGCCCCTTCCCCGCCGGCGGGGCAATCTTCGTCGGCCCCAAAGGCTCCATCGCCACGCTTCCCTAACCTAGCCTTCATCTTTAATAAAACTGTCATCTCGAGCGAAGTCGAGGGACCTGCTGTTTGCCTGCGTCACCACGTCCCCAATTTTCCCGCACCCTCCCCTCCCATTCCGACATCCAAACCTTCCGACCATGCTCCAAAGTACCCCCATCTTGACGCCCGCCATTTCAGGTTTTGGAGTACACTCCTAGGAACGTTGCCCCAGTTATGTTCAGTCCGCACCCCAACCTAGCCGACGACGTTAACCACGCCATCGTCCAGTCCGAAATCGAAGGCGGTGTCTTCCTGCACGATCTTCCACCCTCCACCATCCTCGAAATCCAAACTCTTCACCACTGCTACACCGCCGTTCTTCTCGGCGGCAGCGACGCCCTCATCTCCGGCCATCCCGAATTCTGCCCCAGCCCCGTGCAGGTCGCCATCGCCGGTTCCACCTGGGGCGGTTCCATGCTCAAGCTCCAGTACGTCGGCCGGGGCATGCACCTCGAATTCCGTCACCCCGAATACGACACTCCCATCGTCACCTCACCCATCCAGGAAATTCGCGACTCCCAACCCGTCCACGCCACTCACTAGCCTTTTGTCATCCTGAGCGGAGCGAAGGATCTCAGTCTTTCCGAATGCCGGCCTTGGGCGACGCTTTCCCTGCCTCCGTGGTAGATTGGTTTAATTCCGAGTACAATCAATCGGCCCGATTTCCATGACTAACATCACCACCCGCGAAGTCAGCCACGTCACCATCGTCGATGTTCGCGGCCGCATCACTCTCGGCGACGAAACCGGCGACCTTCGCGACACCGTCCGCAAACTCATCTCGGAGGGCAAGAAAAAAATCGTCCTCAACCTCGCCCACGTCGATTACATCGATTCCTCCGGCGTCGGCGAACTGGTCAGCAGCTTCACCGCCGTCCGCAACTCCGGCGGCGAGCTCAAACTCCTCAGCCTCACCAAGAAAGTGCAGGACATCCTCAACGTCACCAAGCTCTACACCGTCTTCGACGTCAAAGAAGACGAATTCACCGCCGTAAAATCCTTCGACTACTTCTTCGCGAAATAGTTTGTACTCTGTGCTCCATGGGTGCCCTCTGTGTTAAACGTTTAGCATTTGTCGCCGGAAAGTCCGCGCCTGTCACTTCCCGTACTCCCGTACCTCTCCATCCACCGACACCGCCAAATACCTATTCGTCTCCACATCCCGAAACTGCACCACCTGATGCTTCTCCCGCGCCAGCTTCCCCCACCGGCTCGGCTTGTCGCGATTCTGCTCAATCGCGTCGATCACCCGCCCCTTCATCCGGAACTGCACCATCCTCAGCCGCCCGCTCCCCACGCGCCGCACCTTGATCTTCTGATCTTCGACGACGACTTCCTCTCCATGCATCAACCGCGCCGCCACCGACCCCAGGATTTTCTCCGTCTCATTCACATGCCACTCCCACTTTTTCCCCGAATTCTACGCAACCCGCCAATCATAGACGCAATTCTCGTCGCCGCTTCCCACCGATTTACTCTCTTGATTCCTCAGCGCGAAGCTTACATGCAGGGACAGCCGCCCTCGGCTGTCCACGGAGCGAAGCTCGCCGTCTTCGCTCTTTCGTGGCAGTGCGGAACGGGCGGGTGGCCCACCTTTAACGATCTTTGCGTGCACGATTCCACCGGGGGTGCCCCATCCTTGCGTTTCTTGCAAGGGTGGGCGGCGATGCAAAAACCGCGAAGGAACGGGGCACACACAGCGTTGGTAATGCCCGCAAGATCAAAAGCCGGGTCCCCCGGCCCACTGCCTGTACTTCCTTTGCAGATTTTGGGTAATTTCAATTTCCGATAATCTTGAGCACTTCCCCGGCGATATCCTCCGCGATACGTTCATTCCCGATGTCACCATAATGGTGATAGTCGACGTAGACGTCACGGGGGTCCATATCTTTAAAGATGTCAGCGATGTAATAAAAATTGTCGGCCTTCACGGACTGCCGAACTCTAGCCGCCAGGTCTCGAGCCGGCGCATATCCGTTCTCGCCCGGCACAGGCTGCCAGAAAAACAGCGTTTTAATGCCATGCATGCTTCCGAGAGCAGCCTCGGCGCTTAAATTGAACTGATACGTATTCACCTGATCGTAGGTAGGTGACTTATCCGGGGGCGGAGCAGGCGGTCGAATCAACCGGCGTCCGATCGCTCCCACCAGCCTGAGAGGTGGGAAGTCCGGCGATAACCAGAAGTAGCTTTGCGCGCTTGGGTTGCGAGCTTGCTCCCTTTCCATGGCCACGGCCATTCTGTCGGTGAAAGCAGGAGTGTCGTGGTGCGAATATATGCGCGATTCGTTTAGACCGTCCACAAAGACGGCTACATCGCAATGGTCGCCGCGCCGAAGCAACATCTGGAGCAAGGCAAGTTCCTGCGAGGAGAAGAAGTAGCTGTGGCCATGGTTGGTTACCGCGACGCTTCGGCCTGGGAGATCGCGAGCAAGAATCGCCGACAAGTGGCTGGCCATCGTCTCATCATCGGGCACTCCCCAGCCAAACATGGTTGAGCCGCCGAAGACCCACACGATGAGAGGGCGCCCCGCATGATTGGAGCTGTTCTGGATGGTTCGGCGGGTTGGCAATGGTGTCGCTTCATCCACATTGAGCCGTGGCGCATGGAAAATCCGTTCTGAGAAACCTACCCACGGCTGGTAGATGTAGGTCTCGGCTTCGCCCATCTGGTCAAACTCTTTGAAAAATCTGCTGGCTTGCTCCGTATCCATCCGGTGCATCGCTCGTGGCCGGAAGTGGCTGGAGTAGATCGGCGGGTTTCCGTGTCCACGGATCGCGTAATACGCGTACGAGAAAAAGATGAAGGCACTCGTTAGGATCAGGGTGGACAAAACTGTTACGGCCGTCTCCCTGTACCATCTGGATATTCGTGTAAGGACCTTCGGTAGCGGCTTCGGCTCTGCGTTCTTCTCAGCGTTGGTCATCAACCAGGTTCAGCGCGGATGGTTTTTATCCTAACAGCAGATCGCCGTTTTTAGAGCAACGCGGCTCCGGGGTGGCCACCATGAGAATTTCTAACAATGGTTTTACATGTCCGTGACAACCGCTTGAGTCTTACCTCGCATTGTTGGATGGCGTCACGTAGTTACGTTTCTCCCTGGAGGGTAGGACAATGAACAAACGCAGGATTATTTTCATGGCAATCACGTTGGTGGCTTCTGCACTGATGTCCAACGCTGCCATGGCACAGAGCTACACCGGCAGTCGGCCGGTAAATATTACGCTTCCTCCCCAGTTCGCGCACGCAGCGTGCCTTTCGCTGGTCGATAGTGGCACGAACGGGCAACACAGCGGCTCGGCCTCGCTATCAGGCCCGTTGGCCGGCGCCGGTACGCTAACTGGTACTTTTCAAATAATCAACCATCTCCTCGTGGCCAGCATTCAATCCGGAAGTGACACCGGTGAAGTTGTTTACTTGCTGTTCATCTCTCCCGCCGCAGACGGCGACCTCGGCAAGGGCGTTTTTGAGGAACCCGGTTTCCTGTCGGGGGCCGCGACCTTCGGCGCTAAGGGCGGCTGCTCCAATAGTCAATAAGAAAGAAGTCAGCTCTCCAGCATCGGCGTCTCCGCCGGGTGGCCCGGGAAACACTTTCTGGCTGGAAGCCCCACCCCTGGCAGTTTCATGGGTGGGCTGCGATGCCGAGGGGATCAGGAGATATTGCGCTTGGTGGGAGGGGAAAATTCGACAGAGCGCTGGCTGAGGGTTGAGGAACGCATCAAAATTAGATTTGGGTGAGATTCGGGTGCCCCATTTCTCGCGTTCTCCGCGAGAAGTGGGGATTTTGGCGAGTAAATCACCGCCGCGCATGAATCAAGTTAGTTAACCCCACCGCCCGGCTCCCACTGGACCAGCGATTCACTCCCCCTGCGTCGGGGCCTGAGACCTTCGTGGAGCCACTGAAGCACCGGCCCGTCCCACAATTACTACCCTGATTCCATTTTCTCGGCTGCCAACCAAAACTGAGAACCGAGAACTGAGAACTGGTTCCGCTATGCCGCCCGCGTCGACGCAATCAGCCCGTTCAACATCCGGCCCACCTCAGCCGTCTTGTCCAGCAGAGCCCTGGATTGGTGAATCGACAGATAACCTAGATTTCCTGCGATCATGATCTGGGTCTCAATCTCCACCAACGATCCCCTTGCATGACTGAGAAACCGATGAAACTCCTTCTGGGAAAAGTGTGCCTGCCCTTCCGCAATATTGCTGGGCACCGAGACCGCCGCCCTCCGCAGTTGACTCGTCAACCCGTAAGTCTCATCCCGTGGAAACAAGCGGGTGGCCCGGTAAATCTCGGTAACCAACTGCATCCCCTTGCGCCAAACTATCAGATCTCGATAAGACTCACCCATGAAAAGAACGTCGCACGATGTCGGTAACTCACAGTGTGACATCTGAACATATATCAGGAATAATGCGCCCCAAATTCCCATCTGAGAACTGAGAACCGAAAACTGAGAACCGAAAACCGAGAACTGAAAACCGAGAACTGAAAACCGAGAACTGAGAACTGCTTTCCCTACTTCCCCTTCAGCATTTCCACCACCCGCTCATAATCATCCACCGTCGCATACTCAATCACAATCTTCCCCTTGCCGTTGCGATCCTTAATTCTCACCCGCACCCCCAGAATCCGCTCCATCGCCAGTTGCGCTGCCCGCACATTCGGATCCATCCACCGCGCCGCCCTGCTTTTTTTCAGGGGCGTTTCTCCCGGCATTGTCTGTCCCGGCAGCATGGCCAGGAATCCGTTCACCCGCGCCACTCGATCTTCAATCTCGTCCCACTTCAAATGCTTCGTCACCACTTCTCTCGCGATCTCGAGGATGTGCTCTTCCTTCTCCAGCGCCAACAGCTCTCTGCAATCGCTGAATGTCAGCCGCCCCGAGATTAAATACTCCATCACTTCGCGCGGCAGCCGCAGCAGCCGCATATAATTTGAAACCGTTTCTCGCGACACTCCCAGCCGCTCCGCAATCTCCACTTGGGTCAACTGGAATTCCTTGCTCAACACACGAAATGCCTCCGCTTGCTCCAGCGGATTCAAATCCTCGCGCTGCACATTCTCGAGCACCGTCATCTCCGCCGCCTGCTGCGGCGAAAGCCGGCGCACGATCGCCGGAATCGTCCGCTGCCCCGCCATCTTCGACGCCCGCAGCCGCCGCTCCCCCAGCACCAGGATGAATCGTCCTTCTTCTTCTGCCGGACGCACCACCACCGGCTGCACCACCCCGTTCTCTTTGATCGAATCCGCCAGCTCCTGCAGCTGCTCCTCATCAAACACGTACCGCGTCTGGTACGGATTCTTCTCAATCAGCTCCACCGCCAGCGGCGATACCATGTGGTGGTTCACCGCCTGCGCCTGAATCGAAATCACCTCGGACGGCGGCTCCTCAATTGATGGTGGGATCTCCTGCTCTGGGTTCGGTACGCGCGGCTCGGTATTGGCGACTACTCGCGGTCCCGGCAACAAAGATGCCAGGCCTCGCCCCAAAGCCTTCCGCTTCTCCGGCTTTTCGTCATGCTTCTCTACCGCCACTGTCGTCATAGCTTCTTCCCCTGACGCCGAATATACATATATTTACATCGATATATACATAGACTAACATCGATGTATTATTTAGGCGCTCTTCGCCGGCTCTGTCTCGCCCACGGCCGCCATATGCCGCCCCAACAGCTCCTTTGCCAGCCGTATGTAGCTCTCCGCCCCCTTCGATCGCGGATCGTACATCAGTGCCGGTTTCCCATGGCTGGGCGCCTCCGCCAGCCGTATGTTCCGCGGCACAGTCGCCGCGCACAGCTTCTCGCCAAAAAATCTCCTGAGCTCCGCGATCACCTGCTGCGCGAGATTGGTGCGCTCATCCAGCATGGTGAGCACTACGCCTTCGATTTCGAGTTCCGGATTCAACTCCGCGCGAATTCGCTCTACTGTATCCAGGAGCTCGCTGATGCCTTCCAGGGCAAAATATTCTGCCTGCATGGGAATCAAAACTGAATCGGCTGCCACGAGCGCGTTCAGCGTGAGCAAGTCGAGCGCGGGCGGACAATCCAAAACGATGTACTGGAAACGATCGCGCAAAGGCGCGATCGCTTCTTTCAATCGATATTCGCGGCGCTCAGCCTCTACGAGCTCAATGTTTGCGCCGATGAGATTTTTGTGCGAAGGAATAATCCAGAGTTGCTCGAGCTCTGTCACGGCGAGCGCCTCATCGCCGGAGGCTGCGCCCATCAGCAGGTGATAAGTAGAAATGCGTTCCGGATCCTTCACCAAACCCAGGCCACTTGAGGCATTCGATTGCGGATCACAATCGATGAGTAGAGTGTTTACTTCGGCAGCCGCGAAGGACGCGGCTAGGTTGATGGCAGTCGTAGTCTTGCCCACGCCGCCCTTCTGATTGGCAACAGCGATGACGCGTCCCATATAAATTGTCGAGGAGCCAGAGCCTGTTCGCAGAATAGAGCGGTTTGTATTTCGAATGCAAGGTCAGATGTTGTGCATTACACGAAATGATTGTGCAAAACTGCACTTAATGTTCCAGCTGGAACATCGGCCGCCTCTTCGTCTAGGTTGGATGTTCCGATCGGAACATTAGAACCAGTTGTGCAAAGCAAGTGCGGGCGCTTCAAGTTCCTTAAATGTTCCGGCTGGAACATTGAGATTGGGTCCGGGCGAGACATTACTGTCGGAAAATTCCCTAACGTTCCGGTTGGAACACTACTGCGATTCGGAATGAGCTGCATAGGATCGTCTCATTATGAGACATTTCCCACTCTCTTACAAAAAATGTCGGAAACGGCGCAGCTAACTGCCGAAAGTCCTTGGTTCCTTCCCACTTGTTTACATTGTTGGTACGACTGTGCCCACGAGGAGTATGCGGGATTGGGATTGGGGGACTTGGATAGGTGGTTGCCAAGCGACCCCAGGGAGGGTGGACTGGGCCTCGTCGAGCTGCGAGGAGCCGATCAGGAGAGCCAGGCGGCCTGACGGAGTCGTGAGGCGGGCGGCGACGCGGAGGGCGTCTCCGAAATGCTCGACGGCGCGGAGAGTGACCACCTCGTAAGTTTGGTTGATGGCTTCGGCACGCTTGTTTTGTATATCGACGTTCGTCAATGTAAGAGAGCGCACGACTTCGCGGAGGAAGGCGGCTTTCTTGTGGTTGGACTCGATGAGGGTGAGGGCGATGTCGGAGGACCAAAGTTTGATCGGTATTCCGGGGAAGCCGGCACCGGAGCCGAGGTCGGCGAGACGGATGCGAACCTCAGGGGCCAAAGCCCCACTCTGTCGCGAACCCGCATTGGCACGACTGAAGTCGTGCCCCTCCCGGTTGTGCCTGCGGGGAGAGTCTTCCTCTGGGAAAAGGTGGCGTGCAGCGAAGAGGGACTCGCCGAAGTGGCGGGTGACGATTTGTTCTGGATCGCGGATGGCGGTGAGGTTGATGCGGGAATTCCATCGGATCAGTAGATCGATGTACGTCGATATACGATCAAGCTGGGTTGCGGATAGGACAGCAGGCTCCCTTCGACTTCGCTCAGGGCAAGTCTCACCGGGCCTTCGGCCCGATTCGGAATGACAAGAGCCCGACAGGAAGGGCCGGAGCAATTCGGCGATGCGGGCGGAGCGCATAGGGAATATCGATTGTACTTCTCGCCAACTCCGGGAATCAGATTGGGGCCAGGGCGGACTCGGCGTTCTGGCGCAGCGGGGCCAAGCGCGTCTTCTCCAGGTCGTCGCGGTAGAAGAGGTTGTAGGTGTCGAAGGGGATGAGGCGGCCGTCGGGGTGGACGATGTGGACGCAGGTTTTCTTGACGCTGCGGACGTCGAAGGAGTGCGCGTCGATGAATTGCATGATGATGATGCGGAAGATGTTTTCGTAGGTGATGCTGTCGGGGACGAAGACTTTGGGGAGACAGCAGAGAAGTTCGCGGAGGGTGCCGGCTCCGCTGCGCGGCGAGTGGTTGGTGGCGAAGAGTTTGAATAGATTGGTGCGGACGGCGGGGTCTTGTTCGTAGAGGATGGTGTTGGCGGCGCCGTTGATGAGGACTTCAGGCGGGATCATGCTGGTTAAGGGAACGACCTTTCCGTTTAGCTTTAAGGCATAGGCCATGGCGAGGGAGTCGGGATGACAGGGGACGGGGATGACATCTTCGGGGCGGAAGACATTAGTCTGTTCGAGAATTTTGCGTCGGACTTCGGTGAGGGTGAGGCGGTCGGTGGCGGGATTGAAGTTGCGGACGAATTTGCCTGCGTGGGCATCCCGCTTCTCGTCGTCCGTGGCAATCGACGGGAAGTCAGAATCCCCACCCTGTCGCGAAGTGCGCGACAAGGGTGGGGCACCTGCGATACCTACATTCGCATCAGGAATCCAGGACTCGAGGCGGCCAGCGTCTTGAATGGGCTGGAAGGTGACGCCACGGATGCAGGGCTGCTGTAGGGCGAAATCGATGGTCTTGCCGATCTCGTGGTCGTTGAGGCCTTTCTTTAGAGTGACGACTAAATTGGTGGAGATGTTGTAGCGGTTCAGTTTTTCGAGAGCGTCTTCGCGAATGCGGCGGAGGTCGGCGCCGCGGAGTTGCATTAACGGTTCGCGATCGAAGGAATCGAACTGCAGATAGACTTCGAAATCTTCGCGGACCTCGGCGAGGCGCTTCACGAAATCTTCTTCCTGCGCAATGCGGATTCCGTTGGTGTTCACCATCAGATGTTTGATGGGGCGTGCCTTGGCCATTTCGACAACGGTGAAGAAATCGGGATGCAGGGTGGGCTCGCCGCCGGAGAGCTGGACTACGTCGGGATGGCCTTCGTTGCGAACGACGGCGTCCAGCATCTTCTCGATTTGCGGGAGGGTGCAGAACTGCTGGCGCTCGGGGCCGCTGGCGGCGTAGCAGACGGGGCAGCGGAGATTGCAGTAGTCGCAAATCTCGACGAGGGTGAGGCAGGAGTGCTGCTCGTGGTCGGTGCAGAGGCCGCAATCGTAGGGGCATCCCCATTTGACGGGGGTGTTATAGACCTGGGGCATCTCTGGGGGCTTGATGAAGACTTCGCGGCAGCGGCGGTAGTAATCGATGTCGTCGGCGATGAGGACGCGCTCGGAGCCGTGTTGCGGGCAGCGTTTGAGGAGGTAGACGTTGTCGTCCTGAAAAACGGTTTTGGCTTCGACCTTGCGGTAGCAGGTGGAGCAGATGGAGAGGGCGACATCGTAGAAGAGGTAAGGGCGGGTTTTCGGCATGGGCAAAACCTTATCTTCGAGGTGCTGGCGAGTTTAATGGTTGCAGGTGGGTTTGCCAACCAGCGGAACGAAAACTGAGTTGCGGCGCACCCAAGACTGGGGCTCAGCGATGGAAATAGTTCAGGACGAATACGAGAGCTGGAAGTAGTGAGGTGTAAAGAAAGATCACGATGGCGGCAACGATGAGGCGGGGAGGATCTGGCTCGATTCCGGTTTGGCGGATGGCTTTCCAGGCGAGATAGAGAATGAGTAGGTCGAGAATCCACGGGATGATCGAGAGCAAGGGCGCCACGATTTGACCGGGACGGAGGACGAAGGCGAGGAAAGCCGAGTGACCAATGAGACCGAAGAAAATGTGGATCGAGGG
Organism: uncultured Acidobacteriaceae bacterium; assembly: GCA_963777005.1. GTDB lineage: Bacteria > Acidobacteriota > Terriglobia > Terriglobales > Acidobacteriaceae > Sulfotelmatobacter. Next base: position 104,302 of record CAVZPC010000010.1, read on the forward strand.
AATGACCAGAGCGTAAGCAAAGGCGGTGCGTCCGGGACGGCGCGCCAGAGCGTATAGAAGAACAAGATGAGGAGCGATGGCGGCCAGGCCCCAGGCCATGAAACCGAACTGGTAGAGGGGGAAAGGCGCCTTGGGCGAGCCGAGAGCTCCGTTCCATCCCACCAGACCGAGCGCGACTTCGGCGGCGACTTTGGCAACGATGGCGATAGCAAGTCGCTGAATGGCGGCGGCGCTGGCGGGAGAGAGATGAGTGGCGACATCGGGGATGGCGCGGGGTTGGGGAGTGTGCGGGGTAGCGACGTTTAGCGGGGTCACATGGGGCGAGGCTGGTTGCGGCGGAGCGGTGCTGGGGATGAGTGGATAGGGCGGGACAAGAGCCTGAGCATCCCCGCCTTTATCATCTTTTTTGTTGCTGCGGATAAGGCTGCGCGTCATGGCGGCGATGCCGACTACGCCGCCGGTCACGAGGAAGGCGTCAACAACGATGGCGGCGTAGAAGATCGCCGTACCCGTGGGGTCGTAGTGTTCGCGACCTCCGGCGTTGGCGAGCGCGCGAAAGCAGAGTCCAATGAAAAGCACAACCAGAGAACCAATGATGACGAAGACGGCTACACCGATGATGGCGAGGGTGCGGAACGTGTTGGAGGCGAAACGATCCATGAAAAATCTTCGTCGGCGTGGGCTGGGAATCGGTCAGCCCGAGGTCTGGAGAATAGTAAAGCAAGGCTGCGAGTGAGAGCAGTCAATTTTCTGCGGGCGCCCAGGTGGCGCAGGTTCAGAATTTCCAGTAGTGCAGAATTACGAGTAGAACCGGTAGCAGGGCGTAGTAAAGGACGACGACCACGGCGGCGACGAGGATGCGGGCCGGGTTGGGAAAAATTCCGGTGAGGCGGATGGCTTTCCAGGCGAGATAAAGAATGAGAGCGTGGAGAAGCCAGGGTATCAGCATCAGGAAAGACGCGAGAGAGTGAGTCATACGGAGGACATAGAAAATCGTGACGGAGCTGCCGAAAATTCCGGAAAGAAGGAGAAGAGATGGAATCGCGAGGGAATAGGCGAAGGCGCGGCGGCCTGGCCGACGAAGAAGGCTGACGAGGAGAACGATGTAGGGGAGATTTGTCGCCAGGGCCATCAGGAACGTGGTCAACAAGGCCTGATGGTAGGCAGGCACGGTGCGGAGAGCCCAACGCCAGCCCAAGACTACGGGCACAATTTGCGTGGCGACTTGCGCGAGGATGGCGAGGACGAGTCGCTGAATGGCTGTGCGGCTGGCGAGAGATAGATGCGTGACGACATCGACGGTGGAGGGTTGGAGTGTGGGTGAGGAAGGGAGAGTTGGCGGCGCTGCTGTTGGTGTGGGCGGGGGTTGCGGAATCGTCGGTTGAACGTCGGGCGCAGGAGGCGCTTCGACCGGTGCGTGAGAGTGAGGATTAGCGGGAAGGTTCCAGGGGAGCGGAGGAACGGCCGACTCACGGATGATGCCCTTGGCTAATTTTGCGACGCTGAAGACACCGAAGGTGATGAGAAGAGCGGCGGCGGCCAGCGCGACGATCACGAGGTTTATGACTCGAGGATCGTGATGGCCGCCGCCTCCGAGGTTGCCCAACATTCCGAAACACAGTGCGAGGAGCAGCAGGCAGAGGGAGCCGATGATTACGACAATCGAGATGGCTACGATGGCGAGGGTGCGGAGCGTGTTGGAGGCGTGACGGTCCATGAAAGGCTAGGGCTTTTTGTTCAGCTTGGCGATCGCCCACAGTGTGACGACGACAACGGCGAGCGCGACGACGGCGCAGATTAAATACGACGGCTCCTTGTGGCCGGCGATGTCGCCCTTGAACGTGCAAATCGTCGAAAGCACCAGGATCAACGAGGCAACAATCGCAATGAGGGAGAGAGCGATGGTCGCGAGGGGTTTCATCCTGGTGATGTCGCGGAGGCTGGGGCGGAGCGCAGCCAGCGTGCGATGTCGCGAGAATAGTACAGCAGGGTGAGGAGGCAGGCCCACTGAATTCCGCCAAGGCCGAGGAAGATGCGTGGGTAGGGTTTGATGAAGTCGCAGAGGAGCCGGAACGACAGATACGCGACCATGAAAAACTTGAAGGCGTCACCGGGGAGGAAGCGGCGGTGATGCGCGTAGGGATCCTTCGACTCCGCTGCGTCTTCGCTTCGCGAAGCCGCAACTGGGTTCAGGATGACAATCCTGTAAAGAATCGGGACTAGGGCGAGGAGGAAGATGATTTCGTAGAGTTGCGTGGGGTGGCGCGGAATGCCGTCGCCGAAGTTGACGGCCCAAGGGAGCGTGGTGGGAGTGCCGTAGGTGTTGTCGGAGAGGCCGGTGAGAAAGCAGCCGATGCGTCCGATGGCGATGCCGAGGGCGAGGGGGATGGCGTAAAGATCGCCGGTGGACTGGCGGAGTCCGATGTAGCGCTTGATGAGTTCGACGGTAATCAGGCCGAAGACGAGGGCGCCAACGATGGTCTTGCCACCAATGAGATATGCGGGATTGCGGAGGTTGTGCCAGGTGAGTGCGGGGTCTTCCAGCCAGAAGAGAAGCTTGGAACCGAATGCGGCTCCGGCGACAGCGGCTGCGATTACGGCCCAACGGATGGGCATGGAGATGGGATCGCCGAAGCGACGGCGGAGTGAGAGGTAGACGCGGAAGGCGATGATGTAGGCGAGAGTTTCGAAGAAGATGTGAGGGTGGATGACGTAGCGGCCGAAGTGGAGATAGATGGGGAAGTTTGCGAACGCGAGATGGAGTGAGAGAGAGATGGGGAATTATAGCGGGCACCGACGGGCCAGTTGCTCTCCCGTGATGCCGCTCGGCTCGACAAAGCAGATTCCTCCTGTCTCGCTGGCGCTCGCGCGTCGGAATGACAAGCCTTCCTACGGGAATTCCAGGGTTATGAATTTCGCGAGAT
>CAVZPC010000011.1:0-371940 GCA_963777005.1 uncultured Acidobacteriaceae bacterium
AAATTGAGCGGGTTGCCGCGAAACGAAATGCAAGGCCGGATACAGGTATCGAGGTTGAAGCGCTGCCGCATGCTAACGATCGGACTGAAGTACGAATAACCCTTGCGGCGCAATTCCGGCTTCAATTCGGCCTCGGCTTCTTTCTTCGGTTTTGACGTGATCGCCCCGAATAGTCCGATCTTGTGCCTGGCCAGAAGTTCGACCGTGCGCTCAGGCATAGCATTGCCTTCGTTTCGCCAACACTCCCAGCCAATGTCGGCATGAACGTACTCCGCATCGAATTCGACTGCATCCAACAGCCGCAGAGCTTCGGGCAGAACTTGATTGCCAATGCCATCTCCGGGCATCGTCACGACTGTGTATTTCGCCATGCGATCTCTCCTAGACCTTAGTCAACACTTCGGTTTCGATTTTTCCAAAATTCCGCAGTCCCAACCGTTTGGCAACCAGATTCTCAACACCCCCGGCAACGACCAGCGATTGCGGCACGCTTCCGAGCGCTGGAAAGCTGAAGCTTTCCCGACACCACTGAACCGTGCTCGACTTGAAATCAATGTCGATCTCGTCGCCGGGAATAATCGTTCTTTCTGCATCCGATAGCTTTCCGCGAAATCGCTCGCGTAATCGGGAAACGAATTGTGGAACCTCGATGCACAAAAAGCCGTTGTTATATGCATTGCGCAAATAAGTCTGAGAAAAACTCGCGGCGATCACAAGCGGAATGCCTTTCGCCTTCAGGCAAGTGACCGCCTGTTCGCGGCTGGAACCTGTGCCGAAGTTAAAGCCGCCCACAATCACATCACCCGGATTGCTGCGCGAGGCGAACTCCGGATCGTAATTCTGCATCACGACTTTCGCCATCATCTCGGGCGTCATGTCGTCGCGATAGGTGTAGTCCTTGCCGTAGATCGCGTCCGTATTCAGATTGTTCTGCGGGAGAAATACCAGTCGGCCCGTAATGCGTTCGGGAAACCCGGGCAAGATCCCAACTTCCTCAGTAGCGCGCGCCGCACTCCCAAATTCCTCGTACTCGCGAGCTGGCAACCTGGCGGAAGCGCCATTGGGTCCACATATATAACCTGCTATTGCAGACGCGGCCACGACCGCGGGGCTGGCCAGATAACATTGTGCGTCGCGCGCCCCCATTCGCCCCTTGAAGTTCCGGTTGGTCGCTGAAATTCCAACTTCCCCTTTTTCGAGCAGGCCAGTACCAAGGCCGATGCACGGCCCACAGCTAGGCGGTAATGAAATAGCTCCTGCGTTAAGCAATGTCGCCCAAACTCCTAGCCGTTCCGCTTCTTCTTGCACCCAACTGCTGGCGGCGCCCACATAAAACTTCACGGTCGGGGCCACGTGCTTGCCTTTGAGCACCTTTGCAGCCTCGGTCAAATCCTCCAGACGCGAGTTGACGCACGAGACGAGGTACGCCTTTTGGATCGCCAGTGTCTTGGCCTTAATCTCAGCAACCGACTGCATCACCTGCACGGTATCCGGGCCCGAGACATGCGGTGAGACTTCGCCGAGATCGAACTCAATGCGCGCGGAATAGACAGCGTCCGGATCTGCCCGAGGTGGATTCTCGGCCCATTGTTCGATTTCCGCCTCGCGAAAGCGTTCGATCCCGATCGCTTTCAGGCGTTGATGAACGCTCCGCAGATAATTGATGGTTACCGCGTCCACGGGAAACCAGGCAACGAGCGGCCCCCATTCGGTACTCATGTTAGAGATGGTGAAGCGCGCATCCATCGAAAGGCTGCTGACACCCGGGCCGACGAACTCAATCGCTGCATTCAATACTTCGTCGTGATTGTACAAACCGCAGAGCGTAATGATGACGTCCTTGCCGGTCACGCCCTCCGGTAATTCTCCCTTGAGCACCACCTGAACCGACCGCGGAATATTCCACCAGAACTCCCCCATAGCCCAGACGGCAGCCGCGTCTGTGCGCACGATCGGTGTTCCTACAGCTCCCAGGGCGCCATACATATTGGAATGAGAATCCGAGGCGACCACGAAAGATCCTGGCACAACGTACCCGCGCTCCAGCATGATCTGATGACCAATGCCAGTTCCGGCAGGATAGAAGTCGACCTCATGCTCTCTGGCGAACGCTTCAATAGCGCGATATTTATTCTGGTTCGCTTCCTCCTGATTCTGAATGTCGTGATCGAGCGCGAAGACAAGTTGCGCCGCGTTGTAAATCTTCTTCGCGCCGATAGCCTTGAACTTGCTCATCACCGCCGAAGTGTTGTCGTGCGTCATCACATGGCGCGGGCGGATGGAGACAAAATCCCCCGTCCGCAGCGGCCGGTTGGGACCTTCAGCGAGATGAACTTGCGCAACTTTTTCAACGATGGTTTGTCCCATGGTTTAGCCGGCAAATGCCGGTTCCTCCTGCTCGACCTTTTTTTCGCCGCTCTCGACCTTTCCGCCGGACGCCTTCCGTCGTCGAACGTTTGACTTGAGCAATGCCATCAATCGGCTGACAGAATCCAACGTGTCCAGACTCCAGACGGCATCCCGAACTTTTGTCTGCGCGCTCTTCGACAAAACTCCTGCCGCGAGTGCTGAAAATTTCTCCTCGATTTCCGCATCGGTAAGCGGGTTGCGCGGGTCACCCTTAGGAAAGTCCAGTTGCTTAGTGAAAGACTGTCCATCGACGGTGACGATGTGCACGACCGCGCGTTGCAGCTCGGGAAACACTTTCTCGATCTCCGGGTCAGCGATTACTTCGATTTTTCTCAGTTGCGCCCGCACCTCCGGATCCATAATCCGTTCCATCGTGAACTGCGCCGGCGTGACTTGGCGGTCTACCAATGCCGCAGCGATCACATAGGGCAGAGAGTGGTCCGCCGTTTCCTTCGTTCGCGGATCGTATTTACTCGCATCAGAAAGAATGTCCGCCGCCCGCGCCAGTGAACGAATCTGGATTTTCTCCACCTGCTCAGGCTTAAGATCATTGGTCTTTACTAAGTCGAGCATGGCTGAAATGGGTGTATGCGTGAGCGCCTCGGTAGGAAAACCCTTCATGCCGCACTGCGTAATGAGCCATGAATCACCCAGCCCCTCGGTAAGAACGTTCAGCTTCCACTCCGGACCAAAGCACTGAATCAGTCCCTCCTTGCCGTCAATCACGTGCTCCGGTCCCGAATATCCCTTCTCCGCCAGCAAAGCAGCGAACACACCGTTCTGCGTAGCGAGCGGGTCCACCGTGTTTTTCATCATGGTGAGCTTGCCCGCGGTCACTGCTCCTAATGTGCAATGCCGGCTTGCTGAAATGCCGATGGCATGTTGGATCTGTTCCCAACCGAGGCGCAAAGCCCGCCCCGCCACGATTGGCGAGACAAACGCGGTCAACGTGGCATGATGCCAGCCGCGCTCCCGAATACCGGGGAATGCCGCTTCGCAAAACCGCATTTCGAACTCATGGCCCAGGACCAAGCCAACGATCAGTTCCTTGCCATCGCTGTTTGCACGTTCGCAACACGCCAGCGCCGCTGGAAAAATATCGGTGGGATGTGAAGGATCCTGCTTCCAATAGATGTCGTTGAAGTCCATGCAGCGGATCATCAGCGCATTCGCTAACGAAGCCGAAACGGGATCGATCTTTTTCCCAGTTCCGATCACCGTCGCCGGGCCGCGCCCTGCGATCTCATCCAGCACATGGAGAGTAATCCTTACGTCGTGCTGCCGATATCCGCCTAGAGCGCAGCCGATGGAGTCGAACAAAAACCGCTTCGCCTGATAAACCGCTTCTGGAGAAAGATCTTCGAATCGCAACCTGGCCGCCCATCGCGCCATCGTCGCGCTGACGGTTTCTCCGCCTTCGAATGGTGCTCTTCCTGTGAACACTCTCGTCTCCTTCTACTTTATTTGGATATTCTTCGGATTCTTGAACGGCAAGAACGCCATGAAATCGGCATGATGCACGATGAAAGCCTCGGTGGTGCGCTTCACCAAATCGCCCTCGGCAGCGTGTGCGGCGATGATGTGGCAAATACCATCAGGTACGCCGCATTCCAGCGCCAGCGCGACGCCGGTAAACGGGTGGCGTAGAGCCTCTCCGCGCTCGCTCTGCCGTGCCTTGCCATCGGGCCCCAGTTCGTATTCGAGCAATTTGCCGACGTCCGCAAGAATCGCACCCGCAATCACCACGTCGAGGTTGACTGCGAGCGCACGTCCCATGAACTGTTGCATCGCCATGGCGCTCGCGCGCGCGATGTGCACCACGCATCGCTTGTGTTCCATAAATGTGATCGGGCAATTCGGCACCAGCAGCGTAAAAGGGATCCGATTGAGATCGCCCGCCGTAAGCGCGCTCCGCTGAAGTGCAAGTTCCCAGGTCTGCGCCACTTGCTCCCGCAACCGCGCGTCTTCAATCCACTCGATTTCCGGCCATAGTTGCTTGATCGTATCGCGCATGCTGCACTCGATTACGGACATATCACCACCAAAGATCGGAGAAATCCTGCTCTCCGGCCCTCTCGACTTCGAGCCTTTGCAGGATGCTCTCGAGCAGCGTTTCCTTTTTCTTCAGATCCTTCTTAAGAGCATCCCGTCTGGTATGCGAAATTTCGTTCAACAGAGCACGGTCGCGCTCTTCCAGAATTTCTACCAATGCATCGCTTTCTTCCGAAGTGAGTCTCACGTCCATGGCGTCCTCCTTCCCCGGTAGTTGGTCAGCGTCCCCCTGGTCAGCGAACATGCCTGTCTCTCACAGGTTCACGGCTTATCTCATTCTCCCCGTTGCCAAGGGAATAGAAAGGACATACAGCACAAGTGCATGTGATTATTTACCGAAGGGGACTGGTTTCGGACGGAATCAAAGACGCGTGATTCACGTCACTGACAACTCGCGTTAACTCAAGAGCAGATCTGGATGATGGACTACCGCTACTGTGACTTTGCGCACTGACAGAAGTCTTTGCGCGACTATCCTTGCACTCGTCCTAAGAATGCGCAGTCTGTTCTGCTTTGCATTCTGAAAAGCAGCCGCAATGGGAGTCGCTCATCGCCAAAACCGCAAATCTTACCAATGTGACTTCCTCGATGGGGAAGACGGTCGGATGGTCTATGCAGGCTAATCAAAAGTCCGTGCCCCTTTCTGAGGACATCGTTGCGCAGTATCTAGCAGTTTTGGAAGTCGCGCGAGCAGACTCCAGCTTGGCGGCGCTTCGGGAGTTGCTGACGGCGCACATAACTCGAATTCCTTTCGAAAATATTTCCAAGCTTTATTACCGCAGGCATCTGGGGTTGATGAACCTCCCCGAGGTTCAACTCTATCTGGAGGGAATCAAGAGATACCATTTTGGGGGCACCTGCTACTCAAACAACTACTACTTTCACCTGCTGCTGCGAAGCCTCGGTTACGAAGCAAAGTTGTGCGCAGCAGACATGAGGACTCCAGAAGTTCACGCTGTAAACATGATCACGATTGAGGGACGGGAGTACTTGGCAGATACGGGGTACGCTGCTCCGTTGCTGGACCCAATCCCTCGCGATCTGGATACCGATTACGAAATCACCCTGGGCCGAGATCGTTATGTGCTGAAACCGCAGGATGAGAATGGCTGTTCACGCCTCGAACTTTATCGTGATGGAGTTTTGCGCCACGGGTACCTGGCGAGACCTGCGCCGAGGAAGCTTGAGGATTTCAGCAACGTAATCGCGGGGTCGTTCTCTGCGGATGCTACTTTTCTGAATTGTTTATTGCTGGCGCGATTCACTCGTAATGGGTCCACGGTCATCCACAATTTCGCGCTGATTGAATCGGACCAGCGTAGATCAAGCGTGCATACATTGGCGAATCGTGACGAGTTAATAGCTGCGATTGAACACCACTTTTGTATGCCCCCGGAAATTGTCGCTGAGGCGGTGGGCGAACTCGCCAATTTACAGGATCCGTGGAGTTAACTGTTGATAAGCCGTTATCTCACTCGTTGACCCCGGTCGACTAATTCTGATGTGGAGATCTGCCGAGCCTTTCTTGCCCGTCTTATACCTTGAGATCGAACGATTGGCCGTGATCAAGCTCACAGGTTCAGGAGGCGTGCAAACATCGGGCTCGAGGTTCGCCGCAGTATTACTGCACCTCTCTGGCGAAGATGGGCATGCTCCTGTGCACTTCGTCACAGACAGGAGTTCGAGAATCGGGTAAACAATCTTTCAGAAGATCGACGCGGGACGAGACATCTTCGGTCCGCGGGAGGTGTGTATGGGAAAAAGAAATATTCTTTTCTTCCTTCCACTGGCTGTCTTCTGCTGGTTAGGAGCGGCGGCGGGTTCCCCACAGGAAAAGTCCAACATCACCGTAACAAGCAGTGAAGTAAATAATGGAGTCGTGATCCTCCACGTCTTGAAAGGCGACAAGACCTATCAGCTGCAGTGCAATGCAGATCTGCCGGGCTGCACAACGCACAAGAACGGCAGCTACCAAATGATTGAACTTCCCAAAGGTTTTGGAATGTACGAATGCAGGAATGTGGAAATCTATCCGGACGCCAACTCGCCGGATAAAGATAAGAAGATCGGCGCGTATTGCCTGGAGGAAAAGTGATTGTGCGGCTCTACCGATTCATGGAGTCACACTTTTTGTTGGGATGATTGCGGAGTAGGACGGCGCGCACGCTGGATCGCCACCAACTCCGGGAGTGGCCCAGATGACCGGCTACGCCGAAATATTCAGCGTCGGTAAACTCTGGGGTCGCGAGTAGTTCCTGAAGAACCTCTAAAGGGCGTCGCCGATGGGCCATCACTTTGGCCATTGCGGCATTGGCGCGCACCACCACGATCTTCACCGTCTGTGCGCCGATATTCACTCCGATGCAGGACACCGCGGTTTATCTCGTCTGAAAGACGCGTTGGCATGCGCTGTTACCTTACGTGGATAGGGCACAGCTACGCGTATCACCTTATTCAGGAGTCGCGTTTGTCCGGATAGCCTTTGTCGCCTACCCTAGGCGGCCGTCTTGGTGGCTTTCGTCTTTGTGATCTGAATGATCCTGGGTTCTACAAGTCTTACCAAATCGACCCAATCCATCCGTAGGAGCTCGCGATGCGTGCCAGCATTGAAGGTGATTTCCCTATTTCTGGTCAGACTCTCATCCGCATAGACGGCTATCCCGTAGAGGTTCCCGAACGGAGGCATAGCGCCAGCCTCACAATCCGGAAACTTGTCCTTGAACTCCTGTTCTGAAGCAAGCGTCACCTCCCGCGCGCCGGCAGCTTGTTTCAGCAGTGGAAGATCGACATGGCACGACGCAGGAACCACGGCCATCGCCAGATCTCCGTCGATTCTTACGATCACCGTCTTGGCCAATTCTTTTCCTGAGATATGCGTGAGAGCAGCGATGCCCTGCGCCGTGTAGGCGAGTGAGTGAGAGAAAATCATGTACTTGATGTTATGAGCGTCGAGAAACTCCCGCAGCTTATTGAGCGGCATGGCAACCTCCTTACTATTCGAGACACGAGAATGTTGAGGGCCCACTTACCCAGCTCTTCCTGTAGGCCACATCTTATTCGCAATAAGTCCCGATTCGCAGTGACCATCATCACGACCGTTCAACCGAATCCAGCGTTCTTGCGCACGTTACCCACCGCGGACCGTTGACAGTCGTATTCTTGGGCTGTATGTTGATTGCAGAAAAGCGCAATTCGGAGCAATCTCAGGAATCTGGATGTTGCTGAGATTTTTCTGTTCCGAAACTGGACGTGCTACGGGCGGTCCTTCTAAATTGCAGATTTCATTTGTGTTACGAGCGGGAGTAGTTCAGCGGTAGAACGCCAGCTTCCCAAGCTGGATGTCGCCGGTTCGATCCCGGTCTCCCGCTCCATCCTTCTAACAACCGCAAAAGAATCGGCCCGTCCTTTTCTTACTATCAATAAAAAGGACCTGGATTAACCCGGCGCGCAACTGTACATGTCCGCCGGACCAGCGAGCAGTACCGCGGTTACGTTGTTATCTGCGAACACGAAAGTAAGCTCCTTTTATAGTGCCGCGTACCGGCACTAGAGGGTGGAGGAGCTACGCTTGGTCCGGCGAACCAGAGGAACCTACCTGCAGCGGGCGCTTTTTCTTGCCTTGATGTCGGCATTCGTGCTGCTCGCAACTACTTCGATGTGCCACGCACAGGGGGAGGATGATGATGACGATGCCAACCCCGGCCAGCACTCAGCCTCGCTCAACCTGACCTTCGACAGCCACGGCAACGCCCAAGTTCATCTCCTGCTCGACCAATCCCCCAGCAACTGGCAACCGATTCAAGCTGCTCTGTCTCTGGCTCTGCGTTGCCCCTCGCAAGCATTCACGCACCCTTCAACCGCGCCTTCATTTCGTGGGTGGGCGCGCATGAAGCCGGAGCAGCAGGCGCAATACGAAAAGTTTCTCGCCGACGCCAACCAGCGGCAGCTTCAGGCAAGTTGCAGCCATGTGTTGAGCGCGAGCGGTTGGACAGTGAAGGGTACACTGCCGCTGCAGCCACTCGCCGAAGCGCTGGCCGCGTCGGGAGAGCAGTTGTTGTTCGTCAGCGTGCAGCGCCCTCGATCAGGTTTTGAGGAACAAAGTTCTCAGGGCTTGCAGTTGAATCGCTTTGCTAGCCAACACGAGACCGCCCGATTCCTCTTCTATAGCTTCCCGCTCGGGGCCTCTACGTCCGTCACCGCCGCTGCACCTGGCCTACGGCTACCGCAATTCAGACCTCCTGCGGCAATGCGCCATGTCGGCGGGATTTCTGCTGCTTCCGCTTTTCTGATTCTCTGGATGCGCCGCGCCGCGCTCAGAGACGCTCTCCAGGATCCAACCGCGGCATGGTTCAGCTATTTCAAGACCCTGCAGTGGTGCGTAAACGGCACCATGCTCCTCTGGATGGTCGCGCGTACCAGCTTCCGCCAGGGGGTGCAGGATCTGGTCGCCTTCCGGCTGCCCGACAGCGGATGGCAATCCACCGTTGTTCACACGCTCGTGGTCATCGTTCCACCGTGGGTCGTCTATCTACTCTGCCTTTTCCTTTCCTACAAGGTGTTCGTGAAGTTTCGCGGCAATCAATGGACGCGCCGCCAGTTTATGCTCGAGCGCTCCCTGGAGGTGGGAGCGCAATTTCTTCCCCTCATGTTCTTCTGCTGCGCGCTGGATTTTCTGAGTACTTCACCGAAGCTGCTGGTAATTCTTATGCTGGCCGCCTACGTCTCGCGCGTGGTGTGCCTGCGCGTCAAGATTAAAGTGTCGGGTGCTGGCCCCGAGGCTCTCACCACCGGCGAATTGCGTGACCGGGTTTTCGAGATGGCGAAACTAGCCAGCGTCAAAATTAAACAGGTATTTGTGCTGAGCTCCGGCCGCATGCAAGTCGCCAACGCCTATGCTACCGGCGCGCAAACCGTAATGTTCACCGACTATCTGCTGCAGAGACTGACCAAGCACGAAGTCGATGCTATCGCGGGTCATGAACTAACCCACCTTCGTCATAGGCATCCTAAGAAGCTCGGATTGACCTTGATCGGTGTGATCCTGTTTCCCTCGATCTTCCGCGGAACTTGGACCATCTTTACTGTTTGGATCAGCGAACTGCTCACGACCATTAGCGGTGGCGATCGCGATGTGCTGATGCAGTGGTATCGCTGGAGCCCGAAGCTCGTGGCCTGGTCGCAACTGGATTTGGTTCTGATCCTTGCTGGCTTCGGCGTGTTTTATCTCCTGGCCCGGCGCTTCGAGCGTATTGCCGACGAGGGCTCGGTGCAGCTGTCCGGCGATCCGGAAGCCATGATCACCGCTTTGCTCAAAGTGAGCCGCCTTAATCTCACTCCCATCCAGTGGGGAAAAGTTACGGGATCGCTTTTGACGCATCCCACGACCTTGAAGCGAATCGAGCACATCGCCAAGGTGGGCAACGTGCCTGAGGCGCGGGTACAGGAACTTCTGGCGCACCACGCGCAGGAGGAGCAGACGCGGCGTGCTGTCTTTGCGCCAGCCTCCGATTCAGTCTTCAGCGCAGAATCGAACGAGGAGCACTACGCGGTCCCCTCCGTTGGTAAGAGCGTTGTGACCACCATGACCGCGCTCCGTCGCGCCAGCAATAACCGGTGGCTGCTGATCGCTGCAAATGTGCTGCCGCCCGCACTCGTAGCGTGGCTCCTACACCGGCTCAACCTGCAAGGGCAAATGTCTCTGATCGCATACCTGGCGGGAGCTCTGCTTATTGTCGCGGGCTACTCGTTGTTGGGATTGCACCTCGGTCTGCGCGGTCGTGCGGAAATTCGCAGGCAGTTCGCGGCCAAGTTCGACGCGGAAGGGATTCAGATTCGCGGCCGGGACGCCATTCTGGCGGGCTTTGCCCCCGGAGCAGCCCTGCGCATCTATCTTCTGGGTTATGACTGGGACAAGGGATTCGTTTGGCTCTTGCAGGGCCGCATGGCTTACCTAGGCGACAAAATTCGCTTCGCCCTGAAGCCGGAGCAGGTGCTGAACGTCCGCATTGGCGAGAGCGCTCCTGGCTGGTGGAACAGTGAGCGCGTCTATATCGACTGGCGCGACGCCGAACACGGCCGCGAGGGCACGTTCAGTCTTTATCCCAGCGAGCCGAGCTCGGCAGGAAAGATCAAGAATGAGGGCAAAGCGTTATGCGAGGCCGTGCAACGCTGGCGCAGCCGGACCGGCGAATATCCCGTGGCACCCCAGGCCGTGCAATCGCTGGAGTCCCCGGTACTGGGCGAGGTCACCAGCCATGAAATCAAAGATCGCCTCAGCCGAGGCAAGCGCCTGAACTTGCTGATCCTTCTCTTGCTTCTGAGCTATGGTGCGTCCCTACTGGTGGGAGTCTCCAGTTGGTATGGGTTTGCCGTGGTGCTCCTGCTGCGGGTCTACGAGCGCATTCCGCACTGGCGCCACCGTGTGCCGCCAGCAACGCCCCCACTGCAGCAGACTCAGGCGGTACGCGCACAAGCCACAGGGGCGCGATAGAGGCAAGCGCGACGTTCGCGACTACAGCATTCCGCCCGTCTTCACGGCCAGAATGTTCAGCGCCATCTCAAGCTTGGTAATGGCCGCCCCCAGTTCGGGATGTTTTCCAATCTTCTCTTGCAGCGTCTTCAGAATCTGGTGAGCGCTTTCCACTTGCGCTGCCGCCCGGGTCCGATCTTGCTCGGGATTGCCTTCACTCCGCGTTTCCATGGCCACTGGCTCCGTGTTCCTCTCAAATTCTATACCTGAATCTCGCGCGACCTGCTCTTGGAGGGTGGCTGTTCTCCTAGCGACGGGATTCACCACTTGATGTGACCGGCATCACGGCAGGGTTCGAGCAAACTTGTAACCGTAGTAGTGGACGACAGGTTGTGCAGGGCAAGTACAGGGATCAGCTCAGCTAGAGCTGATGCTTGCCCTGCACAGCCATAAAGGAGTCACAGATGTCGTCAACATCGCACGCTGTCGAAGTGGCCATTAGTCGGGTTCTGGTCGGAATCGATTTCTCGGACTGCTCTGAAAAAGCCCTTCATCATGCCATCGCGATCTCCCGCAGCTACGGCGCCAGGTTTTACTTCGCTCATGTAGTCTCCTCGCTCGGTTTTGTGATGGCGGGTCCGGAGGTTACGGCCATGGCCGCCGACGCGACCGCCCGGGATGTTCAAAAGCTGGAAACCTATCTTTTGCAAACTGGCGCACTCACCGGGATTTCCTACGAAGCCATGGTTCTCCAAGGGGGCGACGTCTGGCAAGAACTGGAGCGCGTCGCCGAGGAGCAAAATGTCGACTTGATCGTGGTAGGCACTCATGCCCGAACCGGGCTGCGCAAGATTGCGCTGGGCTCGGTTGCGGAAGCAGTTTTTCGGCATGCCAGGTGTCCGGTGCTTACGCTGGGCCCGCGCGCTCCGGACGACGCACCACCCAATGCCAGAGTCCGGCACATCCTGTGCCCGTCGGATCTATCCCCTGATTCCGCATACGCGGCCGCCTATGCTGCGTCTTTGGCGAGACAACACGAGGCTCGGCTGACCATCGTCCACGTCGCGGAGCGCATGGAAGACGCTAAGAGCGACGATCAAGAGCGCGACTTCGAGGCGCGCTTTCGAGCCTATCTGCCAAGCGAGTTGCCGCATAACTGGACATTCCGAACTCAACTCGGTCCGATCGACCAGACCATCCTTGACCTCGCCGACGAAGGGAGAGTCGACCTGATTGTCCTGGGTGTGCGCGCCCCGCATTCCTTCTCACATCCTCATGGCTGGCCCCACGCCTACAAGGTTGCATGTGAGGCTGCCTGTCCCGTGTTGACATTGAGGTGCGGCAAAGAACTCCATTCATAACGCAGACCAGCTTAGAGGATCAGACATAAGGTGCCTCAGGCCGTGCATGCTGTGACTGGGAATATGCAGCTCTGTGTTTGATGTCACTGACATTTCAGCATTTTCGACCAACATTGATTTGTTGCGGTTGTATGCGGGGACGAGCCTTCCGGGGGAAAGACCGCCCCCGCACTTTCCGGAGCCCAGGCTATGGTCACAAGCGACCCTTAGACAAGGCGAGAGAAGGAATGGAGATTGCTGTATCGGAAAGCGATCGTCGAAACGAACCAGAGTGCGATAGCGCAGGACGTTTCTGATGCGGAAGCCGCAGTCGCCGGGCGCGTGTGTGAGCTCTTTCAGAAAACTGGGATCGAGGTCGAAATAGAAAGAGAAGCCTTGAATAACGCCATGTGCGCCCTGGAAGCGCTCAAAACATCCTTGGAGCACAGTGCCGACGCAGCCTGAGTTACCCGCCTTCCGGGCTTTCGTTACAGCGTGGCAATCTCGTCGCGCAACTGCCCGTCGGCGTCCACTAACTGGATTCGCAGCGCTATCTGCCCCAGAGCGTGCGTGGAGCAACTCAAGCAGGGATCGTACGCCCGCACCACTGCCGAGACTCGGTTCAGCATGCCTTCCTGCAGCTTGTTGCCATCGATGTAATGCTCGCTGACCTGCTGCACGCTGCGGCCGATGGCAAGATTGTTATGGCCCGTTGCCACAATCAAGTTGGCCCATGTGATGCCACCTTGTTCATTCACTTTGTAGTGGTGAATGAGCGTGCCCCGTGGTGCCTCGATCATTCCCACGCCTTCCAGGGAATTTACGCCGCCAGTGGCGCGAACGTGTTTTTCCAGAATCTGCGGATCAGCCAACAACTGTTCGATTTTCTCCAGTGCGTAAACCATCTCAATCAGCCGCGCATAGTGGTATAGAAACGCGCTGTGCGCGGGCGCCCCAAAACGCTGGTGGAATTCCACGAATTCAGCGTCTGCCAGGGGAGTGCCGCACTGATCGGCGGCATTGATTCTCGCCAACGGGCCAACCCGGTAAGCTCCTTCTGGAAAACCCTGCGGTTTGAAATACGGCGCTTTCAAATAAGAGTCGCGCAGGCTGGCTTCGGCGATCCAATCCACGTACTCCTCGGCCACGATTTCATCCTCTACAATTTCTCCGCTCTTGCCCCGGAAGCGCAGCACGCCGTCGTAAAACTGCAAATTTCCTTTTCGATCGACCAGTCCGGCATGCATGGTCGGCGCGGAGCCGAAACTTTCGATCTCACTCTTGTAGTTATCGAGCGCATTCTTGAAGAACTGCAGGGTGCGCTCTGCAATCGCCTTAGCCGATGGCAGGTCAGAAAGGATGCGCTCCCGTACTCCGGCGGACAGTGGAGCGGCCACGCCTCCGGGCACGATCCACGCGGGATGAACTCTTTCCTGCGCCAAGCCCTCAATGATCTGGAGACCGAATTTGCGCAACTCGATGCCATGGCGCGCCATCTCGGGATGAGCCGCGATTACGCCGAGCACGTTCCGGCTGGCGGCATCGGAGTCCATGCCGAGAAGCAGATCGGGCGAGGATAAATAGAAGAAGCTCAAGGCATGCGATTGGACAATCTGCGCGAAGTGCACCAACTCGCGCAGCTTTTTTGCTGCCGGCGGGATGCGCACTCCCATAATCGCGTCGCATGCTTTGGCCGATGCCAGCAGATGGCTGATCGGGCAGATCCCGCAGATGCGCGAAGTAATCCCGGGCATCTCGTAGAACGGCCGCCCCTCGGTGAATTTCTCGAATCCTCGTACCTGGGTTACGTGAAACTCGGTCCCCGCGACCTTACCGCTGTCATCTAGTTGAATGACGATCTTCGCGTGACCTTCGATGCGCGTCACCGGATCAATCGTGATGCGTTTCATCCGACGCTCCTCATCATCCGAATTTCACCGCGAGGGCAGTCTCGCGCTTTTTCCCGTCCACCAGATCGGAAATCACGGCGGCGATGGTTTTGGCGGGTGGCGGACACCCCGGCAGGCACATATCCACCTTCACGAACTCCCGCAGTGGCCGCGCCTGCTTCAACAACGCAGGCACTCCATCCGTCGGAACCACTTTGCCTTCCTGCGCTCCTTCCACATAAATCCGTTGCAGCAGTTTGTTTACCGGGATGGAATTCCGCATAGCCGGCACATTTCCCGTCACCGCACAATCGCCAAGCGAGATCAGCAGCTGCGTTCGCTGGCGAATCTTCTGCAGCTTGTTGACGTCGTCCTGTGAGCTGACCGCTCCTTCCACCAGCGCCACATCGACATCCTCCGGGAACTCCTGCGCATCGACCAGTGGCCCGTAAACCAGATCGATCTTTTGCGCCAGGGAGATGATTCCGGCGTCCATATCGAGAAGCGACATGTGGCAACCCGAGCAACCGTCCAGCCAAACCGTCGCCACCTTCACCTTCTTCATGCCTGTACCTCTCTGCGCTGGATGAGCGAACTGATGTTGTCGGTGCGCTTGACCATTTCTTCTATGGCGCAGCCTTTCTCGGCGAGCGCTCCCGTGGGACAAGCCTGTACGCACTTTCCGCAATTCGTGCAACTGCGGGAGTCGCCCCACTTCTGGTTCAGGTCGCTAACAATCCTGGCGTGGATGCCTCGCGACGTCATCTCCCACACATGCGCCCCTTCCAGGTCCGCGCACACGCGCACACATCGGGTACAGAGGACACAGCGGTTGTGGTCGAGCACGAAGCGCGGATGGGAGAGATCAACTCCTAGCTTAGGGTAGTTGTATGCAAAGCGCACCGTGCTGATGCCCATCGCGGTGGCCAGCGACTGCAATTCGCAATGTCCGTTCGACACGCAGACCGCACATACATGGTTGCGTTCTACAAACAGCAGTTCGAGAGAAATGCGGCGGTTATGCGTGAGCCGGGCAGAAGTAGTAGTCACCGACATGCCATCTTGAATGGGAGTGGTGCAAGCGGGAATGAGCCGGTCAATGCCTGAGACCTCCACGATGCAAAGACGGCATGCTCCGACCGGTGTCAGCCCTTCCAGATCGCAGAGCGTAGGAATGTATTTGCCATTCGCCTTCGCCGCTTGAAGAATCGTCTGGCCCTCCACGGCGCTGATCAGTTCGCCATCGATTCGGATTGACAGTTTTCTGGGCAAGACCTCACTCCTTCCTCAACTCACGTTCGCGACCTTCACATCGCAGCGCAGACAGCGGCAAGATTCGTCCAGCGTTTCTTCGTGCGTAAATCCCGTGACCACTTCGGCGTTCGATCGTACTCGCGCATTCGCAGCCAGGATGTGCCCGTGATGCCGGTGGTTCGGGCTGGATTCTTCGGGTACTTCTTTCCCGTAGTCGATCTCGGGAAGGATCTTGGTCCAGCGGTTCGTTTCCATCAGTTGCACATCGATGTTGCGGGCCGCCTGTTTGCCGTATGCCATCGCGTTCGATACGTTGGATGCGCCTGTAACCACGTCGCCACCGCCGTAGAACCTTGGGCGGCTGGTCTCCAGCGTGAAGCGGTTCACTTCAATGGTCCCGCTCTCCTTCAAGCTGAGTCCTGAAGCCCGCGCAAAATCGAGGTCCACGCTTTCACCCACCGCGAAGATCACGGAATCGCATTCATACCGCCGGATCTCATCGGTCGAGATGGGTCTTCGCCTTCCCGATGCATCGTATTCGCCGAGCCGTGTCTTCACGATTTCAATCGACTTCACCTTGCCCGCCGCGTCACCAATCACACGGTGGGGCGCAGCCAGGAATACGAACTTCGCACCTTCGTCCTGCGCCGCCTTTGTTTCCTCCTCGATCGCCGGCATGTCTTTGCGCTCCCGGCGATAAAAGACCGTGACGTCTGCGCCCTTGCGCAGTGCTGTACGCGCCGAGTCGATGGCGGCGTTCCCGCCGCCGATCACTGCCACCTTCCTGCCGATCGGGACGTCGTCGCCTCGCGCCGAAGCTTCCAGGAATATCAGCGCCGGGTACACGCCCTTCAGTTCGGTACCAGGTTGATAGACCCAGGATTCTTTCCACGTTCCGATGGAGATGAAAACTGCATCGAATCGGTCATCGAGTTCATTCAACGGAATATCGAAGCCGATTCGCGTGTTGAAGACGAACTTCACCCCGAGCTTCTCGATCAGCTCAATCTCGCGTTCGAGAGCGCTCTTGGGCAGGCGATATTCCGGCAGTGCAAACCGAAGCATCCCCCCGGCTGCGGGCTTGGCATCGTAGACGGTAACGTCGTGGCCGAGCAGGGCCAAATAGAATGCCGCAGTTAATCCCGCCGGACCTGCACCCGCAATCGCAATCTTTCGTCCCGTGGGTTCGAGTCTGCGCACCAAAATCCGCTTCACCATGTGCTCATAACGGTTGGAGAGCAGGATCGAATCCGCTATAAAACGATGCACCTCCCGCATGTTCACAGCTTCGTCCACCGTCTGCCGCCGGCAGCGGCTGTCGCAGGGATGCTGGCACACTCGCCCGGTCGAGGACGGCAGCGGGTTGTCCATGATCACGGCTTCAAATGCATCCTCCAATCGATCTTCTTTGTATAGCTGCAAGAAGCGCGGAATGTTCATGTGCAGCGGACAACTGTTTTCGCAGGGAGAGAGCGCGAGTTCTTCGCATACTCCAGCCTGACATCGTCGTGAAACAATATGGTCTTCGAATTCCGTGCGGAAGTGGCGCAACGTAGTCAACACTGGGTTCGGCGCAGTCTGCCCCAGGCCGCACAGCGAGCACTCGCGGATGTAACGGCTCAGCTCATCCAGCAGCTCCAGATGGTGCATCGTGCCGGCGCCCTCGGTCACACGGTTCAGAATCCGTAGAGACTTATTCAATCCCACCCGGCAGGGAATACACTTGCCGCACGATTCTGAATGGGTAAACTCAACGAAGTATCGCGCGACGTCTACCATGCAGTTGTCTTCGTCCATCACCACCATGCCGCCGGATCCCATGATGGAGCCCAGCTGCGCCAGGCTTTCGTAGTCGACCGGCGTGTCAAACATCTCAGGCGGAATACACCCACCCGATGGCCCGCCAGTTTGCACTGCCTTGATCTGCCGCCCGCCTATGCCACCTTCGCCGATGTCATAGATAAAGGTCTTGAGTGGCGTGCCCAGCGGCATCTCCACTAGGCCGGTGCTGGTGACCTTGCCCACCAGCGAAAATACTTTCGTTCCCGAACTCTTCGGACTCCCGGTCTCGCTGAACCACGCCGGACCCTTGGTCACGATGGGCGCGACGTTATACCAAGTCTCAACATTGTTGATGTTGGTGGGAAATCCCCACAGACCTTTCTGCGCGGGGAATGGAGGCCGCGGGCGCGGCCGTCCCGCCTGGCCTTCGAGCGAAGCAATCAGCGCGGTTTCTTCACCGCAAACAAACGCTCCCGCGCCCTCTACAACTTCGATATCAAACTTGAACCCACGGCCGAGGATATTCTCGCCGAGCAATCCATATTCACGTGCCTGTTCGATGGCCCGATGCAGACGATGCACCGCCAGCGGATATTCAGCGCGTATATAAATGATTCCTTCGCTCGCGCCCATCACATATCCGCCAATGATCATGCCCTCCAGCAGCGAGTGTGGATCACTCTCGATTTCATTGCGGTTCATGTACGCCCCCGGATCGCCTTCATCCGCGTTGCAGATGATAAATTTGCGATCCGCCTTGGCTTTGGTCATGAACTCCCATTTATTGCCGGTCAGGTAGCCGGCCCCGCCCCGACCGCGCAGCTTCGACGCTTTGATCTGCTCGATGACATTTTCCGGCCTTCCGTCGATCAGCACCTTGTACAGCGCCTGGTATCCCCCGATCGCGATGTATTCCTCAATGTCATCGGGATTCAGGAAGCCGCAGTTCCGCAGCACGATCTTCTTCTGCCCTTTGAAGAAGGGAACCTCGTTCCAGAGTGGAATCTCCGGATAGCCGCGCCCGTACTTGATGGACGCTGTAATGTGATCCCACTCTTCCACTTTGCAGTAAATGAGATCGGGAGGAAGATTCCCGTTGGCTACATCATTCAGAATGCGTTCCGCATCATTGGCCTGCACCCGGCGCAGGATCACCAGGGGAAAGCCTGGCAGTCGTATGTTTGCCAGTGGCTCCTGAAAACATGCTCCAAAGCATCCCACACCCGCCAGAACCGCGTTGATGCCGCTGCGTTCAATAGCCTCCGCGAACGCGTGATATAAACCCTCCGCACCGTTGCCTCGACCGCACGTGCCCATTCCGATCCCGATTCGCGGCACCGCAGGAACCAGTTTCGCCAGCCCGGCTTCCCGCACAGCACTGAAAGCGCCAATGTCCTGTATTCGAGGCATCAGTAACTCTCCCGCTCCAGCGTGCTGATTTCCCGTTGGAGAGTTCGTTCGTTCACATGGCCGCAGATGCGGTGATTCACTTCCACCACCGGCGCCAACGCACACTGTCCAAAACAGGCCACGGTGCGAACCGTGAATTTGTGATCCGCAGTCGTCAGCAAAGCCTTGTCCTCTTCGCTGGCTTCGCTTGCATCCTCAAGGCCCAGTCCCAGCGTCAGACGGACGCTCTGCAATAGATTGCGCGAACCTCGGGTGTGGCAGGCTGTTCCCCGGCAGATGCAGATGCTGTTGTCTCCCTGCGGCTGCAGGTTGAACAGCGCATAAAACGTCGCCACGCTGTAGATACGCGAGAGCGCTATCTTCGTCTGCGCTGCGATGTACTCCAGAGTTTCCCCGGGAAGATATTTATTGGGCTGGTGCTCCTGAACCGCTTCCAGAATGCCGAGCAGCGCACCCGGATGGCCGGTTCGGTGACTGATGATCTGATCGATGAAAGCCCGCTCGCCCGCGCTGAGGCGTTCCTGAGACGCTGTGTGCATGGCCGCTCCTTCCGCAGAACCAGCACTCTTTTGCGACGGCTCCAAGAACGATGCCGCGCATAAGCGAGAAACCAGTACTCGCGCTTTTATACTAGGTAGATGGCAACAAAGCTGCCGTGACTCGGGTCACGAAAGTGAGTGATAGCGGAGGCCTTATCCCCTTCCGTTCGATTGTCTGGAGCTCACTTTTCCTCTGACGGGCTGCGGGATCGGTACTCTCATTTGAGGTCAGGCATACGTCATCGCCACATGCCTTGCGCTCTTCGCCATCTTGGCGATTCTTGCCCCAGATCTCGCTCGCCGGCCTTTTCGGCTCACATCAATGGGTGATCAAGATCACTGACCCGACCCGCGCGTTCAAGCGATAACCAATTGCGTCGGCCGGGATCGCTGCAAGCCGGGCGGCAAATGCTGGAGCCTTAGGTTGCAGGTGCAGATACGAGACCGTGTCGTCGCGCATTCATGCATGGCATTCTTTTTTGAATAATAAGTAGACGGCAGCGCGCATAACATCGGCCTCTTCCTGAACCTGCCGTTCTCTTCGACTCCGGAGATCGAATTCAATTCAGTTCGCGAGTATCGCCGGCGCGATCCATGGGGAACGCCGAAGGCAGGAAGGCCCTATGTCCAAACATCCAACCATCGCAGAACATCTGAAAGCGAGCGGAGTCTCCCGCAGAAGCTTCCTTCAACTATGCGGCACGCTCATGGCAACCGCGCCATTTGGCCTGGCGCTCACCGGCAAGAAGTCGGTTCTGCAGATTGCCGACGCCATCGGCAAGACCAAGCGGCCGTCGGTAATCTGGCTGCACTTCCAGGACTGCACAGGATGCACTGAAACCCTGTTGCGTACTTCCGCCCCCGATGTTGCTCATCTCATCCTCGACGTTATCTCTCTCGACTACCACGAAACTCTGATGGCTGCATCCGGCGCGCAAGCCGAAGCCGCGTTGCACTCCGCCATTGCGGAAAACGCCGGCAAGTATGTCCTGGTAGTAGAAGGCGCGATTCCGACCAAGGACGATGGAATCTACTACGAGATGGGCGGCAGGCCGGGCGTTCAGGTTTTAAGAGAAGTGGCATCGCAGGCTGCTGCAGTCATCGCCATCGGCTCCTGCGCCTCATGGGGCGGTGTGCCGTCGGCCGACCCGAATCCCACCGGCGCCATGGGCGTAAGTTCGGTTGTATCCGGCAAGCCAATCGTGAATTTGCCCGGCTGCCCTCCCAATCCTTACAACCTGCTGGCCGTGGTTCTGGAATACGTCACCATGGGCAAGCTTCCGGCGATGGACGAATTTGGCCGTCCGCTCTTTGCCTACGAGCGTGTGATTCACGAGAATTGCCCCCGGCGAGCGCACTTTGACGCTGGCCGCTTCGCCTACGCCTTCGGCGACGAAGGCCATCGCAAAGGCTGGTGCCTTTACAAGCTCGGGTGCAAGGGACCAGTCACTCACGCCGCCTGCTCCACGCGCCACTTCAATGAGATTCCCGGCGTGTGGCCGATCGGTCTTGGAATCCCCTGCGTGGGTTGCACCGAAAAGAGTGTGGTGTGGCGGATGAGTACGGTCGAAACTGTTCCCATTCACCTGGCCACTCCGCCCGATACCTATCCGCCGATTTACAGCAGCGCCGGTCAGTTGAAGGTTGGCGCAGCCGCTTTGGTAGGCGTAATCGCCGGAGCCGTTGGTGGCGCCACCTGGGTTGCATCGCAACGTTTCCAAAGCAGCCAGGAAGCAGGCGTCGCCCGGGTGATTGCGGATCGAGCGCACGAGGAAAAACTCAAGCTGTCGTCCGAGAACCAAACTCCGAAGAAAGAGGACTGACGTGGCCATCACTCGGCGAGAATTGTTTACCACCGTCGCCAAGGCCGGAGTGCCGGCGGCCGTAGCCCTTACCGTCGGCTCGAAGGCCCTGCAGGCGGAAGAAATCCCTGTCCCCAGCGCCGCCGTCGGATTGCTCTACGACGCCAGCATCTGCATCGGCTGCAAGGCCTGCGAGGCAGCCTGCGCCGAGGCCAACAACACTCCCGAGGATATTAGCGGCGACCAGCTGCACCAGGCGCCCACCGATCTCAATGAACTCACCCGCAACATCATCAAGCTTTATAAGCCAGAAGATGGGTCTGCATTTTCTTTTGTGAAGCGCCAGTGCATGCAATGCCTCGATCCCGCATGCGCCGCAGGCTGTCCCTTCCAGGCTCTGCACAAAAATCCGGAGACCGGCATCGTCAGCTGGACCGCCGACAAATGCATCGGCTGCCGCTACTGCACCATCACCTGCCCGTATCACATCCCACGTTTTCAATGGCAGGGATACAACCCGCGGGTCACGAAATGCGAGTTGTGCAGCGAGCGTCTGGAGAAAGGCCTCAAGCCCGGATGCACCAGCGTGTGCCCCACTGGCGCCGTAATTTACGGTCCGCGCACGGTTCTGCTCGCGGAAGCCAAACAGCGCATCAAGAATCATCCTGGCCGCTACTATCAGGAGCGCATTTATGGAGAAACCGATAACGGCGGCACGCAGGCCCTGTATCTCTCCCGCGTTCCCTTCGAAAAACTAGGCTTGCCCGAACTGGGGACGGAGTCGGTTCCCGCTAGAACTCTGCGTTGGCAGCGACGGCTCTATCAATACTTTGCCTTACCCGCGCTGCTGTATGCCGGCTTGGTGCAAGTGATTCGTACGAGTTTGAAAGGCCATGAGGATGAAGCTCATGAGCGGGAGAAAGAGACTGGATTAAGGGCGCAACTCTGAGGTCACAAATATGAGCAGCACAACCATCACCAACGCGTCCGCCGATCAAAGCCGCTGGGAGCGGGCCGTGCCGGTCTATGGATTTCCCGTGGTGAACCGCTTCTTTCTCGGATTGGTCGCCATGACTTTGCTGGCATTCATTTTGACTGCCTACCGCGAACTCGCTGGCCTCGGTCCGGTCAGCGGCATGAATGATGCGTTTGGCTGGGGAATCTGGAAAACATTCAACGTGATGGTGCTGACCGCGCTGGGTTCCGGTGCATTCGCTGTAGGAATCGCCGCCTGGGTGTTTCGCCGCAAGCGCCTGCATTCGCTGATGCGCATGGCCCTCCTCACCAGTTTTCTGGCTTACGCCTGCGGTCTTCTCCTGCTTGGTATCGACGCTGGTCGTCCCTGGAACTTCTACTGGATCGTCTTCCCGTGGAAATGGAATATGCACTCGCCGCTCGCCGAAGTCGCGATCTGCATGTCGATCTACGCCATGGTTCCGCTAGCCATCGAAAACATTCCGCCAGTCCTTGAGAGGCTCTGGTATTTCGATTCCCGCCTGCGGCCCGGCGTGGAGAAGTTCGAACGCCGGCTGCACTATTTCTTCCCGTGGATCATTGCCGCCGCCTACTTGTTGCCGGGCATGCACCAATCGTCACTGGGAGCGTTGATGCTGCTGGCCGGCGAGCGCGTCCATCCCTTGTGGCAGACCCCTTGGCTGCCGTTCCTGTACCTGGGCGCAGCCACCTTCATGTCATTCGGATGTGTTGCCGGTACCACCATGCTGTGTTGTGTGGTCTGGAAACGCGCCATGGACATGGAAGTTCTCGACGAGGCCGCTCGCATCACCGCCTGGCTGATCTTCGGCTGGATGGGATGGAGGCTTCTGGACATCTTCTTCCGGGGCGCCCTGGGAACAGCCTTCCACTTCGATCGTTTTGCAGGCGTATTCTGGCTGGAGATGATTCTGATCGGGGTGGGTGGCTGGATGCTGCGCCGTTCGCTGCGAACCCACGAAACCCGAATCATGTTCCTGGGCTACATTTTCAGTTCGCTGGGTGGCATGATTTATCGCTTCAGCCCGACCACTCTGGCTTTTCGCCCCAACCCAGAGTCGCTCTATTTCCCGAGCACCATCGAGATCCTGGTGTCGCTGGGTTTCATCTCCATGGGCATTGCGGGTTTTCTCCTGATCGTCAAACGATTCGCCATCCTTCCCGCTCCGCTTTACGAGTGGCACGACATGGCGAGCTACTTCCGGTTCCGCCGTCCCTATATTCGCTGGACCGGATATTTCAAGTATGGACATTTCGGCGAAAACGAATCTGAAACAACCGACTCTCACTAACAGCAGGTCTTATGGCAAAACGAATCACGATCGACCCGATCACCAGAATTGAAGGTCACCTCCGCATCGATGTCGAGGTGGACAATAACGCGGTCAGCAACGCATGGGCTTCGTGCACCATGTGGCGTGGCATCGAGAAGATTCTCCGCGGCCGCGATCCACGCGATGCCTGGCTCTTCACCCAGCGCTTCTGCGGTGTGTGCACCACGGTGCACGCCATGGCCAGCGTGCGCTCGGTGGAAGACGCCTTAAAGCTCGAGGTTCCCCTAAACGCCCAGTACATCCGCAATCTCATTCTGATTGCCCATGCTTTGCACGATCACATCGTCCACTTCTACCAGTTGTCCGCGCTCGACTGGGTCGACATTCTCCAGATTCCGAAAGCCGATCCCGCGGCAACCCAAAAATTGGCCGAGAGCATTTCTCCCTGGACCCGCAACTCCCGCAATGAGTTCAAAGCCGCGCAAGATCGCGTCAACGCCGTCGCCGCCAGTGGTCAGCTCGGAATCTTCATGAACGGTTACTGGGGCCATCCTGCCATGCGCCTCTCGCCGGACGTGAACCTGCTCGCCTTTACCCATTACATCCAGGCCCTTGAGTATCAGCGCAAAGCTCTGCAGGTGGTAGGACTTCTTGGATCCAAGACACCGCACATTCAGAACCTGACAGTCGGCGGCGTGGCGAACGCAATCGATCTCGATAGCGCCAACGCCCTCAACATGGATCGTTTAGAAATGATCCGTGTTCTGCTCGACGAAGTGGTGCAGTTTATCCACCAGGTTTATTTTGTCGATGTGTGTGCCGTCGCAGCCATGTATCCGGAATGGTTTAAGATCGGCAGCGGCGTGCGCAACTACCTCGCCGTTCCTGATCTACCGTTGGATAGCGCCGGTAGCAGCTACGACCTTCCCGGCGGATACATCATGGATGGAAACATCGCTGGCACGCGTCCGTTCAAGACCGCATCCGACAAAGTATTTCGCGATTCTGTCAGCGAAGATGTTACCCACGCCTATTATCAGGGCAAGCCTCTTCATCCCTGGTCCGGAGAAACGGAGCCCCAATTCACCGGCTGGGACGGCGAGCAGAAATACTCCTGGGTCAAGGCGCCACGCTTCAACGGACAGCCCATGCAGGTCGGCCCGCTGGCGCAAGTGCTGGTCGGCTTCGCCCAAGGCCATCCCCTGACGGTAAAGTATGCCACGCAGGCGATCAGCAATGTCCAGGCTGTCGGCGGAGTTCGCGTAACTCCCGACATGTTGCACTCGACTCTTGGCCGTCACGCCGCGCGTGCCATTCGCGCCTCCATGTTGGCGGAGCTCGCGCAAAAGCACTTGCAGCTTCTCACCGATAACATCGCCAAGGGCGACTACACGGTCCACAACCAACCGGTATTTCCCAGCCACGAAGTTGAAGGCGTCGGAACCCATGAAGCGCCGCGTGGCACCTTGTCCCACTGGATCGTCATCAAGGACGAGAAGATCAAGAACTACCAGGCAGTCGTACCCTCCACCTGGAACGCCAGTCCGCGCGACGCCTCCGGTGCTCACGGCCCTTACGAAGCCTCACTGCTGCATACGCCGCTCGCACGGCCCGAAGAGCCGCTGGAGGTCTTGCGCACCGTGCACTCGTTCGATCCCTGCATGGCCTGCGCTTGCCATGCCTTCGATCCCTCGGGCAAGCAGATCGCCAAAGCCAAAGTGCTATGAAGAAGGTCCTGATTGGCGGAATCGGCAATGTGTTGCTTGGCGACGATGGCGTTGGCCCTTACCTCGTGCAGCTTCTGTTGTCACGCTATGAGTTCGACGACGGAGTCGAAGTTCTCGACCTGGGAACCCCCGCGCTCGATCTGCTCGATCAGATCTCCGCGAAAGATGTCGTCGTTCTGATCGACTCTGTCGATACCGACGTGGATCCGGGAACGGTGCTTCTTTATCGTAAAGACGAGATCCTGCAACACCGTCCTTCGGTGCGCATGGACCCGCACTCTCCCGCGCTAGTCGACACGCTGCTCAGCGCCGAACTATTCGGAGTCGCGCCAGCAAATTTGCTGTTGGTGGGAATTGCCGCCGAGTCTTACGAACCAGGCTGCAGCTTGAGCAAGCCGGTAGAAGCTTCTCTCGATCCGGCGATCGCCGAGATATTGCATGAACTGGATCGCAACGGCGTTGGATACCGCCTACGCGAACATCCTCTTGCACTCGAAGCCTGGTGGAGAGAATCGAGAGTAGAATCCACGCTGGCCATCTAGCCCCGCAGAGGATTCATCAGGTTTTCAACCACACAACGGGGAATCCGCGCCCGAGCTTGCGGAAATCTGAATCACTGGTTACCAGGGTAGCTTTATATTCGATCGCCAGAGCTGCCGCGAAGCTGTCCACGTAATAAAGCTTGTACTTGGCCTTCAGGTCCGCAGCTCTGAATGCCCTCTCCGGAGTGGCGTCCAACATCTCAATAGGTAGCGGGCTTACCGCATACGCAGCAGCGTGCGCCTGTTCCGGTCCGAAATCGCGAAGAATCCTACCGTACACTTCCCCGTAATTGACCGCCGACATCAGCACTTTGGCGCGCCCGATTCTCGCCTCTTTCAGAAGCTCATTCACCTTCAGACCGCCAGGCCTCCTTTGCAGGAATGCGAACAACGCGCTGGCATCGAACACATACGTTTTCACTTATCGCGTTCGCCCTCTTCGCGGTGTTCTTTTTCCCAAAGCGCCAGCAGGTCCGGCCCGTCTGCAAACATGCCCATGACGCGATCGATGTAATCGTCAGTGATGGGCTGCAGTACGATGCGGCCGAATTGGTCCTCAAAAACCTTTGCCTTGGTGCCGGCTTCGATCTTGTGCTTGCGGCGAAGCTCTGCCGGGATGACAAGTTGGCCCTTGGAGGTAAACGTCACACACATATCCTTCATGCCTTACATCATATCATAGGTAAGACAATGAATAACAATGTGTGTTGCCTAGCAGATCCGTGGTAACTGATCGCCCGCCAGCATGTCCACCACCCGGGCTGTTCCCAGGGGCGTTCGCATCGTCACCAGTCCAGGATTCTTTTTCGTCACCGTTCCAATGATCTGCGCTTCGGCTCCCAGCGGATGGCGTCGCATTGTCTCCAGCAGCACGTCAGCAACTTTAGCCGGCACGATTGCGATCAGCTTTCCCTCGTTGGCCACGTAGAGCGGATCAAGCCCGAGCAACTCGCACGCGCCCTTAACCTGTTCATGAATCGGAAGGGAACTTTCCTGCAATTCGATTCCCACCCCCGATTGCTGCGCGATCTCATTCAATGTGCTGGAAACGCCGCCGCGCGTCGGGTCGCGCATGCAGCGAATCTCGCGCGTCACGCTCAGCATCTCACTCACCAGTCCATGCAAGGCGGCACTGTCGCTCACAATCTGGGTTTCGAACTCCAATCCTTCGCGTTGTGCCAAAATCGCAATCCCATGATCGCCGATCGAACCGCTCAGCAGTATCTTGTCGCCGGCCTGCGCCTGGTCGGCGGAAAAATCGACTCCCTCCGGCACAACTCCAATCCCCGTGGTGTTAATGAACAGCCCGTCCCCTTTGCCTTTTTCTACGACCTTGGTATCGCCCGTAACAATCTGCACACCCGCCGCTGCCGCTGCCTGTCGCATCGAAGCGACCACGCGCCGGAGTTCCTCCATCGCGAAGCCTTCTTCGATAATGAAGGCGACGCTCAAGAACAGCGGAGTCGCGCCTCCCATGGCCAAATCGTTCAACGTGCCGTGAACCGCGAGAGACCCGATGTCGCCGCCGGGAAAGAACAGCGGCTTCACCACAAATGAATCGGTAGTGATAGCCAGACGCTGGCCATTCACGCTCACGACCGCCTGATCGTCCATGTGCGCCAGCACCGGATTCTGAAACGCGGGCAGAAAAATATCTCGAATTAACTCTGCACTGAGTTTGCCACCGCTCCCATGCCCCAGAAGAATGGTGTCCTTCATCGCAATCGGCGCCGGGCAACTGAGTTCGACCTTTACATCGACGACGCTTTTCGTTGACACTCGCTCTCCTAGCTTTCAATCGCATGTCGCCGGTAGTGATAATAAGCGGCACACGCTCCTTCACTCGATACCATCGGAGCTCCCAACGGATTTTCCGGCGTACATCGCATGCCAAACGCGGCGCAGTCTGTAGGTTTTTTCAATCCCTGTAAAACCTGGGCGCTGATGCACTCAGCGGGCTCGTCCACGGTGAACTCACCCAGTTCGAAGACCCGGTTTGCGTCGTAAGCCGCGTATTCCTCGCGCAAACGTAGCCCGCTCTGCGGGATCGGGCCGATTCCGCGCCACTTCTGGTCTGCCACTTCAAATACTTCGGCCATGATCTCTTGTGCCGGAACGTTTCCCTTGTAGCTCACCGAGCGCGCGTACTGATTTTCCAGTCTCGCCTCACCTGCCTCAAGTTGGCGGACCAGCAGAAGCACTGCTTCCAGGATGTCAACCGGCTCGAACCCTCCCACCACAATGGGTATTCGAAAATCGCGAACCAGAGTTTCGTACTCTCTGCACCCCACCACAGTGCACACATGTCCCGGCGCAATGAAGCCCTGCACCCGGTTGTTGCTGGAAGTCATCAACGCGCGAATCGCTGGCGGCACCAGCACATGTGAAACCAGCATGGAAAAATTCGTGAGCCCTTCGCGCTTGGCCTGCCAGGCAGCCATCGCATTGGCTGGAGCCGTGGTCTCGAAACCGATTGCCAGAAATACTACCTTACGCTCCGGATTCGAGCGTGCGATTTTTACCGCCTCAGTTGGAGAATAGGCGATGCGAACGTCCGCGCCCTGCGCTTTCGCTCGAAGCAGGTCAGAGCTCGATCCCGGCACCCGTAGCATGTCTCCGTAGGAAACCAGAGTGACATCCGGCCGCAGCGCCAACTCAATCGCTTTGTCGACGGTTTCCAGCGGCGTAACGCACACGGGACACCCCGGCCCATGGACCAGTTCGATTCCGCCCGGCAGTAGTTCATCCAGGCCGTAGCGCATGATGGTATGAGTCTGGCCGCCGCAAATTTCCATCAGCACCCAGGGCTGCGTCGTTCGCTGCGTGATCTCAGACGCCAGAGCCCGCGCAATGCGCTGGTCGCGGTATTCGTCAAGATATTTCATATCCAAAATTCGGGCCGAAACTACTCTTCCACGACGGGCAATTCCGCTTCCAGCGCTCCCATCTCTTCCAGAAGCTTGTAGGTACGTTCGGCTTCTTCCGAATCCACGCGGCTGATCGCGAAGCCCACGTGAACCATCACATAATCGCCCAATCCGGCCTCAGGGACGAAGCTCAACGACACCTGCCGCACGATCCCGCCGAATTGTACACGCGCCGCCCGCATAGGGCCCATTTCTTGAATTTCAAGGATCTTCCCAG
Source organism: uncultured Acidobacteriaceae bacterium (assembly GCA_963777005.1). Classification (GTDB taxonomy): domain Bacteria; phylum Acidobacteriota; class Terriglobia; order Terriglobales; family Acidobacteriaceae; genus Sulfotelmatobacter. The sequence continues at coordinate 28,627 of CAVZPC010000011.1, forward strand.
GGATCGCAAGGCACATGGCAGGTTTCTCCAGAGTTAGTACAGCACTGCTTGTCCGCGCCCACTGTGATGGACGTCACAACGCAAAGTGATAAGCGGCACGCCGCAAGCGCCATTCCAATCAGCGAACAAGCCGCTAGCCGATGGAATCCGCCACAGGTGGAGGAAAGCGCAGCCAACTGTTAGCATATTTTCTTGATACGAATCAGAGTTGGTAGAAAGCGCCAGCTCAGTATAGAGGGTATATTCCGATTATGTTAGTCAATGAAATGAGCGAAAAAGACTGCCGCGATCTGCTGACGCGCAGTTCGATCGGCAGGCTCGGATGCTCCCTGGACGGCCAGCCCTACGTGGTTCCGATTTATTTCGCCTACGAGTCCGACTTTTTTTATATTCTCTCCACCATCGGTCAAAAAATCGAATGGATGCGCGCCAACCCCAAGGTCTGTATCGAGATTGATGAAATCGCGAGCGAGTCCCAATGGGTGAGTGTCATCGTCAACGGCCATTATCAGGAACTGCCCGAGCCCCAATTCGCTGACGAGCGCGCCCATGCGCGGAAGCTGCTGGAGAAGCGTTATTTGTGGTGGCAGAATGCCTTGGGCGAGCGCCAACTCAAATCGGGCAAGGAATTGATTACGCCCACCTTCTTCCGCATTCGCGTCGTTTCCATGACCGGCCTGCGTGCGGTTGCCGAAGGCAAGTAGTCGGTCTAGACATCGCGGTCGGCGTGCCAGAAGCCTTTGTCGCCTCTCACCATCTTCGGGCTGTTCGCTGTCACGGCGATGCTCGTTTGCTATGCCCTGGAGGCGCGGAGTCGCTGGTTCATTCTGGCCTTTGCCGGAGCCTGTGCGCTCGGCTCGGTGTATGGATTTTTGCAGGGGGCATGGCCGTTTGGACTGGTTGAAGCCGTGTGGACCGTGGTCGCCATACGTCGTTGGGCGATTGCGCCGCGATCAAAATGACCGGCTATCGCGCGGAAGAAGTTTGCTGCCCGTGCCGTATTTCTTCCAGCATCTCAGGCTCGATATTGCCCCCGCTAATGATGGCCACACTCGGATTCCCGGCGGGCAGTTGACGCGCGTGGAAAATGAAGCCGGCCACCGCGACCGCCCCACTGGGCTCCGCCACTGTGGCGGGATTGCCGCTCAGATACCGAACCGCCTGGCGGATTTCGTCCTCGCTCACGGTGACGATATCGTCCACATAGCGGCGGATGTGCTCAAAATTGATCGGACCGACGCTCTGGGTTCGAAGACCGTCGGCGATAGTGCGTGAAACTTGTTCGGCAGGGAATTGCACAATCTTTCCCGTACGCAAGCTGGCCTGTGCATCTCCCGCCAGCTCCGGTTCCACGCCAATTACGTTGACTGAAGGTTTGCTCAACTTGATCGCCGCCGCCACGCCGCTGATCATGCCTCCGCCGCCAACCGGTACCAGAACGGTTTCAACCTCCGGCAGGTCTTCGAGAATTTCCAATCCCATCGTGCCTTGGCCGGCAATAATCTGCTCGTCATTGTACGGAGGCACGATCACATATCCATGCTGCGCCGCTAGTTCTTCGGCCTTACGCTGACGCTCGGCGCTGCCCAGGCCCACTATGACGATTTCTGCGCCCAGTGCCGACGTAGCCTTGCGCTTAATCGCCGGAGCATTGTCCGGCATCACGATGACGGCGTTCACGCCCAACGCCCGCGCTGCGTAAGCCACGCCTTGCGCGTGATTGCCGCTGGAATAGGAAATTACGCCGCGCTTTCGCTCTTCTTCCGACAGGGAAGCAATCTTGTTGTAGGCCCCCCGCAGTTTGAAGGCGCCAATGGGTTGCTGGTTTTCCGGCTTGACGAAGAGCCGTCGCGGATCCGCCTCGCACACCTTGAATTCGATCAGGTGCGTTCGGACCGCGATACCGCGAAGGCGGACCTGAGCGGACACGATGTCGGGGAGAGCGACCATTTCTCACTATTATCTACCACCCGGGCGGTTTCACACGAAACGCGAGTCGGTTGACATCATGATGTCTAATAAAGTATCATCATGATGTGAGAACCACACTTACTCTCGATGACGACGTTGCCAGCTTATTGAATAAAGAAGTCCGCAAGTCGGGCCAGCCGTTCAAGCAGGTGGTGAATCGCTTTCTGCGCCTGGGATTGACGCAGGCCAGGCAGCCTGCGCGAAAGTCCTTTGTGGTTAAGCCGAGAAAGCTGGGCTTGCCGCCGGGACTGAGTTACGACAACGTGGAGGAGCTGCTCGACGTCTTGGAAGGGCCCAACCGCCGGTGATCCTGCTCGATGCAAATATTCTCCTCTACGCATACGATGCGGCATCCTCTCAACATGCCAAGGCGCGTGCCTGGCTGGAGACAGTTTTCTCGGATGTTGAGCCCGTCGGGTTGCCGTGGCAAACGCTGTCGGCTTTCCTCCGCATCATGACTGATTTGCGCCTTCCGGGGAACCGATTCACGGTAGTGGAAGCTGCGGAATTTGTGAGTGATTGGTTGGAGCAGCCCAATGTCCGAGTGCTCTCCCCCGGCGATGAGCATTGGCATATTTTTCGCAGGATGATCGTGGACGGCCAGGCCTCAGGCCCGTTGGTCAGCGACGCACATTTGGCTGCCCTCACCCTGGAGTATGGGGGGGTGCTTTACACCACAGACCGGGATTTCGCGCGCTTTCCGGGCTTACGCTGGAAAAACCCACTCGCCTAAATCTCCAGAATCACCGGCATAATCAAGGGCCGCTTCTGCGTCTGCTTCGAAATATACCGCTTCAAGTCCGCGCGGATTTTTTCCTTGATCACGCCGTAGTCCGCCTTTTCTTCTTCGCTGGAGTGCGCGAGCGTGTCTTCCACAATGCGACGGGCTCCATCCAGTAAGCCATTTTCGCCAGGATTGAAGCCGCGCGTCACAATTTCCGGCGCGGTCTCCACTCGTCCCGTCAGCTTGTTGATGGCGATGATCGGCAGCACGATCCCGTCTTCGCTCAAATGCCGACGGTCTTTGATAATCAAATCCTCAACCACATCGGTCCGCGAGCCGGAATCAATACAGACTCTGCCCACGTTGACCCGCCCGGTCTTACGCGCGCCGTGTTCGTCGAATTCCAGAACATCGCCGCTCTCGATCAGCATTACCTTGCCCACGGAGCTGTGCATCGCCCCTGCCATTTCGGCATGCAACTTCAGTTGCCGGTACTCGCCATGAATGGGAATGAAGTACTTCGGCCTCACCAGATTGATGATCAGCTTCAATTCCTCCTGGCTCGCGTGTCCGCTGACATGAATCGGTGGCGAAGTGCCGTCCTCGTAAATGACATATGCCTCGCGGCGGAACAGGTGATCGATCATCCGGTAAATGGTCTTCTCGTTGCCTGGGATAATGCGCGACGAGAGCACCACCGTGTCGCCCTTCTCGATCTTGGCATGCTTGTGATTGTCCACCGCGGCTCGCGACAGCGCGGACATGGGCTCGCCCTGCGTGCCGCTGATCATCACGCAAACTTTCTCCGGCGCAAAATTCTTCATGTCGCCGGGATTGATCACCAGCCCATCGGGAATTTCAAGGTAGCCCAAATCTTCGGCAATTTCCGCGGAATTATTCATCGATCGTCCGATGAACGCCACCTTGCGCCCGTGCTGGTGCGCCAGTTCTACCGCCAAACGAATGCGGTGTATCGAAGACGAAAAACACGAAATGAACAACCGCCGCTTGGTGTGCGCGAACACTTCGTCAAACTTCCGTCGTACGGCGCGCTCGCTGGGCGTATAACCCTTGCGCTCAACATTGGTCGAATCCTGAAACAGCGCCACCACGCCCTGTTTGCCATACTCCGCGAAGGAGTGCAGATCGAAAAGATGATTATCCGTGGGCGTGGGATCGACTTTGAAATCGCCGGTATGAATGATCACACCCAGTGGTGTGTGAATCGCCAGCGCAACGCAATCCACCAGACTATGCGTCACTCGAATGGGATGAATCGTGAACACGCCGGCCTTGAAGCGCTCGCCAGCACGTATTTCGCGCAGATCAGCGTCTTCCAGCAGCCCATGCTCGTCCAGCTTATCTTCCACGTAGGCCAGCGTGAACTCGGTTCCCCACACCGGCACATTGAGTTCGGAGAGAATCCATGGCAGCGCGCCAATGTGGTCCTCGTGGCCGTGCGTAAGGATGATGCCGCGCACCCGCTCGCGGTTCTCGGTGAGATAAGAAATATCCGGAACCACAATGTCCACGCCGAGCAGTTCAGCTTCGGGGAACATCAGGCCGGCATCGATCACAATAATATCGTCGCCCCAGCGGACCGCCATGCAGTTCATACCGAACTCGCCGAGGCCCCCCAAGGGGACAATTTGCAATTTTCCAGTTGGCATGGAGTACTGATGATGCTAGCAGAGTGTGTAACATACCGTACAGAGCGATTCTGTCGTCTCTACGCTGTGTGGCGGATGGCGTTCTCTTTCTCTCTGGGTTAAGGTTGAACGAGTGGCAGCTGCGGAATCCAAGTCGTGGCTTCGGGGTCGCGCTGAGAAGGCGCTAATCAAGGGACTTACTCGCGCCTACTCTACAGTCCAGGTCAATCCGGAAAAATTTCTTGTACAACTTCGAACCGCCTACCGTCTGCCCGTCAGCGGATATCACGGTGTCTACTCGCTCGAGATCGGTGAGCTCGACGCGGTCGCCGACGACGTGATTCGCGGTGGAATGAAGCTCGCTGCCGCCGAGGGCGCCGGTTTCGGCCTGGGCGGTTTGATTACGATCATTCCCGATCTTGGCATCCTCTCCGCCATTACCATGCGAACCATTCAGAAGCTGAGCCTGGTCTATGGCTTCCAGTTCAATACCGACAACGAGATTGCCGAACTCTGGATCGCGGCTGCCAGCGCAGCCGGCGTCGATATCAGCCGCGAACTGCTCGAGAAGGAAGTGGTGAACAAGTTCGTCCCCCGCGTGATTCAGCGCATCGCTGCCACCGCCAGCGGGGAGGTGGTCGAAAAGTGGGCGGGACGCATGATTCCATTGGTGAGTTCTGCCATCGGTGCCGGTCTCAACTATTGGTTCGTGCGCGCCTGGGGCGCTCGCGCCAAGGCACATTTTCGCAACCGGCATTTCCAAATGCGCCAGCAAGCCGAGCAACAGGCGCTATTATCGGGCGACGCGCCGCTGATTTTGCCCTCTGCGATCCGCTGATTCCATCCGTATCAGAAAAATCTGTGTTAGAAAAAAGAATGCCCACTTTGCACTGCTCCGCAATTCTATTCGACCTCGACGGAGTTCTCGTCGATTCCACCGGCTCTGTCGACCGCCAGTGGCGCATCTGGGCTCGCGAGCGCGGAATTGACGAGGAGAAAGTGATGGCCATCGCTCACGGTGTCCGCGCCGTCGAAGTGGTTCGCGCCGTCGCTCCTCATCTCGATGCGGAAGAGGAAGTCGGGAAGCTGGAGCGCCGCGAGGCGGCGGATCGCGAGGGTGTTGCCGTGATGCCCGGCGCCATCGATCTCATCCGTGCAATTCCTGCCGGCCACTGGGGAGTGGTCACATCCGGAAGGCGTCATCTGGCAACTGGACGTCTGCAGCTTGCGCACATACCGCTTCCGCGAGTGATGGTCGCCGCCGACGATGTTTCGAACGGCAAGCCGCATCCCGAGCCTTATCTAAAAGGTGCTGAATTATTGGGCGTGAATCCTGCCGAGTGTCTAGTGATCGAAGACGCTCCCGCGGGAATCCGTGCCGCGCACGCGGGCGGCATGAAAGTGATCGCACTTACCAGCACCTACCCCGCATCTGCCTTGAGCGAAGCGGATCTCGTAATTCGAAAACTGGATCAGATTCAGATCAGTCTCGACGGCGCGCGCAGGCTTGCTATCAACGTTGCTTAGCCGTCGCAAAAATGCTTGTCATTCCGTGTGCCGACGAAGCCGCGCCCAGGCGCGGCGAGACAAGAGAGGAATCTCCTGTTCGGAACTACCGCAGCCAATCTTCCAACTCGATCCCGCGATCCGTTTTCTCGTCGCGGTATTTCACGATCACCGGCGTATACAGAGAAATTCCAAGCTCTGCCGCTGACCCCTTTTTTACTGCACGCGATCCCGGCACAACCACAGCGCCTTCCGGAACTTCTAGCGGCGCCTCCGCTGTCGCGCGATAAACTTCGCCACGCACCAGGTCATAGAGTGGTGTCGATCGCGTCAAAATCGTTCCTGCGCCCAGCACGGCTCTCGCGCGCACCAACGTGCCCTCATAAACTCCACAGTTGCCACCCACCAGCACGTCGTCTTCAATAATTACCGGTGCAGCGTTTATCGGTTCAAGCACGCCGCCAATTTGCGCTGCCGCGCTCAGATGCACGCGCTTTCCCACCTGTGCGCATGATCCCACCAGCGCATGGGAATCGACCATCGTGCCTTCATCAACGTAGGCGCCGACGTTGATAAACATCGGTGGCATGCAAATCACCGACGGCGCCACATATGCACCCACGCGCACCGAGGAGCCACCCGGCACCATGCGCACTCGGTCGCCGATAGAAAACTTGCGGGCAGGGAAGGTGTCCTTATCCACGAAGCTCAATCCCGCTCCGCTCATCTCAGCCAGCTCTCCCAGCCGGAAGCCCAGCAGGATGCCGTGTTTCACCCATGTGTTCACAACCCAATGGCCGTCAACTTTGTCGGCGGCGCGAATTTTCCCTTGCGTGAGCGCATCGCGGAACTCCAGAAACGCTGGACGCGCTTCAGGATTGTGTTCGACCTCGCCCAGCGCGGCCAGACGCTCGATGGAAGTTTTCAGGGATTGCATGCGGGGAAAGTATAAAGGAAATGCAGAAGTAAGAAGTTAGAAGTCAGAAGCAAAGTCGTAGAGAGGGCACCACTACTTCTGCATTATCACTCCTACTTCTGCCTTCAAACGCACTTGCATTCGCTGCGAATCAGCACGCCAGTCATCCCATGCGCGACCTCGCGCCCCTGGGCCAGCGTCGCATACGGCCCGTGCCAGCGCGCGTGATTCGCATCGTGTCCGGCGGGCCGGCCTTTGCCTTGATTGCATTGCCCGCAGGACCCGCGATGCAGCACGATCTTGTGCGGACCGGCTGCCCAGTTTTCGTAAATGTAAAATTCCAGCGTCTCCGGGGCGGACGCTGCAGGTTTCGCAATCAGCCCAACTTCCGTGACCACCTTCTGCAGCTTTGATCTCGTATCGCGTCGCATCGGCAACAATGGCAGTCGATAGTTTTCTTCAATCTTCCCCATCATGGCCAGCACAGCCTTTACCGGAAGAGGGCTCGATTCAATGAAGTTCGCCTGCATCAATGCGAGATATTTGCGTTGGATACTGCGCGCCGTCGCCCAATCATTAGTCAGCGCAGCCCGCGTCATGGCCGCCATCTCGTGTGGAATCTCGTTTGAGGCCACCGAAACCACGCCCACACCACCGAGGGCAATCACCGGCAACGTGACCGCGTCATCGCCGGACAAAACAAGAAAATGTTCCGGCACGGCGTTGATCGCCTCCGCCACCTGCGTCATGCTGCCGCTTGCTTCCTTGATCCCAACAATGTTCGGAATCTCTGCCAGGCGCGCTAGGGTCGCCGGTTCGAGGTTCGCTCCCGTGCGTCCGGGAACGTTGTACAGAACCACCGGCTTATCGCTAACCGCCTCCGCAATCGCTTTGAAGTGCCGGTACTGTCCCTCCTGCGTCGGCTTGTTGTAATAAGGAGAAGCGGTGAGAATGGCGTCCACCCCGGCGTGCGCGGCAACTTCCTTCGCTTTCTCTACGGCATCGTGCGTCGAGTTCGAAGTCGCGCCCGCCATGATGGGCACGCGCCCCGCAACTACCTCGATGGTCGTATCGATGACGTGCAGCCATTCATCGTGGGTGAGCGTGGGCGTCTCGCCGGTAGTTCCGCAGGGGACCAAAAAATCTATGCCGGATTCAACCTGCCACGCCACCAGATTGCGCAGCGCGACGTCGTCAATCGAACCATCCTGATGAAAAGGGGTGACCAGTGCCGTACCACATCCACGGAGTTGCATGGTAATAAGATAGCGCGAATAAGCCTGTGTGGAAACGGTGGCCGAACTACAAGCCTCGCCACACATCTTTGAAATCGTAGAAGCCCTTCTTGCCGGCGATCCATTCCGCCGCGCGCACCGCACCATCAGCAAAGCCCTGGCGGGACTTCGCGTCGTGACACAGATAAATGCTGTCTACGGAGGACTCAAGCACGAGCTCGTGCATGCCCACCACCTCGCCCTCACGGAAGGAAGTGATCTCAAGGCATTCTTTTCCGCCGCTCGCTTCCCGGACGACATTCTGCATGGCCATGGCTGTCCCCGACGGCGCGTCTTTCTTGTGCGCGTAGTGCCGCTCGAATATCTGCCCAGAATACTCGTGCCGCAAGGCTGCAGCGGCCGTCCGCGCGACCTCGAGAAACAGATTCACTCCCAGCGAGAAGTTTGCTGCGTATATGAATCCAATGCCGTGGCTCTCCACCAGTTTCGTCATCCGATCGATCTCTCCATACCAGCCCGTCGTGCCGACAACCATGTTCTTACCTGCTTTGATACAGGCTTCGATATTGCAGATTACGCAGGAGGGAGCAGTGAAATCGATCACGACATCGATTCCGCTCAGCTTTTCAGCGGTGAGAGCCTCGCCACCAGAGTTTTCTGCCGCGCCCACCACCCGAACCACATGTCCACGCTGACGCGCTATCTCCGCCACCAGCGATCCCGTTTTGCCGCGGCCAAGAAGAAGAATGTTCATTGCAGTCGTGGATAAGATTTAGAATGCCAGTATCGTCGGTAGGATGCATTTTCGCCGTGAACCGAGAGTCCCGGCGGCAACTCCTACGCAAATACTTCCGGATCCAAATCCCTAAAGAACGTGCTGTGCAAGCGCTGGATCACTTCCGGTACTTTGTCTTCTTCAATCACAAACGTCAGATTAATTTCCGAAGCTCCCTGCGAAATCATGCGAATATTGGTCCTCGCCATTTCCCCAAACACAGCAGCTGCCACACCCGGCGTGTCGCGAAGGTTTTCCCCTACCAGACAGATAATCGCCTTTCGGCCTTCATACTTCACGTCGGCTAGCTTGGCCAGATCAGCTGCCAGCGCGGGAATTGCCTGGTTGGAATCGACGGTGAGGGAAACGCTTACCTCCGAAGTGGAAACTACATCCACCGCAACCTTATGTCGGTCAAACGCCTCAAAAATCGTTCGCAGAAATCCATGTGCCAGCAGCATGCGAGGCGCGGCCACATCCACGATGGTGATCCGCTTCTTCACCGCGATCGCCTTAAAAATATTTTTTCCTTGTGGCGCCTGCGTCGTGATCTTCGTCCCTTCGCAACCCGGGTTCAGCGAATTGAGCACGTAGACAGGAATGTTCTTATGAATTGCCGGCAGCACCGTGGCCGGATGCAGCACCTTGGCGCCGAAATACGCCAGCTCTGCGGCTTCATCGAAGCTGATCACCTTGATGCGTCGCGCTTCCTTGCAAATCCGCGGATCGGTGGTGAGGATTCCATCCACATCCGTCCAGATCTCGATGCGCTCCGCCCCCAGCCCGGCGCCCACAATGGCGGCAGAAAAATCAGACCCGCCGCGTCCAATCGTCGTCGTAATTCCCGCGCGGTTCGCTCCGACGAATCCGCCCATCACCGGAACCTGCCCCGCATCCAGCAGCGGCTTCACTTTGTTCTGCAGCCGTTCGTTGGTCTCTTCTTCCTGTGGAACGGCCTGCATGTAACTGCTGTCGGTCACCAGCACTTCGCGCGCGTCCACGTGCGCGCTGTTCAAACCGTGAGCCGAGAATGCCGCCGCTACAATCTTGCTGGAAAGAATCTCTCCGAATGCCGCCACATGATCGGTCGTCCGCGGCGTAACCTCACCCACCGCGGAGATGCCGCGCAGCAATTCATCCAGCAATTCGAAATCAGCGCCCAGTTCGGAGTGAAAATCGGTGAACAGCGCCGTTCCCAGCAGCTCGCTTGCGGTATTGTAGTGACGTTCCTGAAGTGACCGGCAGAGTTTGAGAGCCGTCTTCCGCTCGCCCGCTCCGGCGGCGCGCGCCATGGTCAGCAACGTGTCGGTAACCCGGGCCATCGCACTGACCACCACCACCGGCCGCTGCTCCACGCGGCCCTTCACGATCGCGGCCACGCGTTCAATGGCCTTGGCATCTTCCACGGAAGTGCCGCCAAACTTCATCACGATCATCGGCGTGACTTCCCGGCAGAATTAAGGGAGAGCGATTTCAATCCAGGTAACCCTTCGCCTTGAGGAGCTCTGCATTCAATACGGCCGCCCCTGCGGCTCCGCGGATGGTGTTGTGCGAAAGAACGGTAAATTTCCAGTCCAGCACGCCGCACGGCCGCAGTCGCCCCACCGCCGTGGTCATCCCCGCGCCCAGGTCTACGTCGAATCTCGGCTGCGGGCGATCGCTCGCCTCCATGTACACCACCGGACGCGCCGGCGCACTGGGCAGTTTCAATTCCTGCGGAGCGCTGCGGTACTCATTCCATGCCGCAATAATTTCCGCCGGCTGGGCCTTCTTCTTCAACCTCACCGAAATCGACTCCGTGTGCCCGTCCTCCACCGCAACCCGGTTGCACTGCGCGCTCATGGCAAACGCGGCCGGAATAATCTTCGTTCCGTTCATTTGCCCCAGCAGCTTCAGCGTCTCCTCTTCCATCTTTTCTTCTTCATTGCGGATGTAAGGAATCACATTGCCCAGAATATCGAGCGACGCCACGCCAGGGTAGCCCGCGCCGCTGATAGCCTGCATCGTCACCGCCATCACCGCTTCCAGCCCAAAGCTGTGCTGCAGCGGCGCGAGCGCCAATACCAATCCGATTGCCGAGCAATTCGGATTTGTTACCACGTAGCCGCCTGATTTCTTTCGCCACGCCTGCCCATCAATCAGCTTGATGTGGCCCGCATTCACCTCGGGGATGACCAGTGGCACGTCCGATTGCATGCGCAGCGCGCTGGAATTCGAAACCACGAAGCAGCCCGCCTCGGCAAAGCGCGGCTCCATTTCGGCAGCAATCGAGGCATCGAGCGCTGCAAAAATAATTTTGGGCGCGCCTTCGGGTGTGGCTGGCGAAACTTTCATCGCCGCCACCTTCGCCGGAATCGCTGTCTTCAACCGCCAGCGCGCAGCCTCGGAGTAAATCTTTCCCTCAGAACGATCCGAAGCGGCCAGCCACGCAACTTCGAACCACGGATGGCTCTCCAGCATCTGGATGAACCTCTGCCCCACCACGCCAGTAGCGCCCAGAATCCCGATCGGAAGTTTGCTGCTCATAAGTTGAAGGCCATAAATGCAGTAGCTTGGATTCTACAACAGCCATCCCTTGGAAATAATTTACCGAAGGTAACCGGCATCGACAGTGCGCCTTCAATAGACGCGCAAACCGCAGGAATTAAGCCTACTGCCTCTCCCGAAAGCCGAAACTCTTCCGTCACTGCAGGATATCGTCCGTGCGCCGATAGGCAAGGTAGAGGATCATCATGCCCGAACTGCGACAGAACTTCTTTACCAAAGAATGGGTCATCATCGCCACCGAACGCGCCAAACGGCCGGAGGAGCTAGCCACGCACCGCCCCGCGCAAAATGCACCTGCCTTTTTGGAAACCTGTCCATTTTGCGCCGGGAACGAAAACAAGACTCCCCCCGAGGTGGCGCGCTTTCCGCCAGATATGAGCAAGCCCTGGGCGGTGCGCGTCATTCCCAACAAGTTTGCTGCGCTTTCCAGCGACGTCCAGCCCACGCGCAGCTTGCAACATCTGCGCCGCCGCATCGATGGTTTCGGATTTCACGAAGTCATCATCGATAGTCCGGACCATTCTTGTTGCATGGCCATGCTGCCCGACGAGCACGTCGCCAAGATCCTGGGTGTCTTTAAGGAGCGATATAACTCGCTAAGCGCAGATCAGCGCGTCAACCACGTTACGATTTTCAAGAATCACGGCGCCGATGCCGGGGCCAGCCTGCAGCATCCGCACTCCCAGATCATCGCGACTCCCGTCATTCCCAGCCAGGTGCGTCACCGCCTGCACGAGGCGCTGCGCCACTTCGATGACGCCGGAGAGTGCATGTTCTGTCACATGGTCGAGCGCGAGGTTGAAGACCAGACTCGCATCGTTCTCAAGAGTGAGATGTTCGTGGCCATGGAAGTTTTTGCGTCGCCTACACCCTTCGCCACTCACATCTTTCCGCTTCGCCACATGGCGAGCTTCGGCGAGATTACCGCTGCCGAGATCTTTGACCTCGCGCGTGTGCTGCGAACCTTGCTGGCCAAGATCTACGTCGGGCTGGAGAATCCCGACCTCAATTTCACGGTGCGCAGCGGACCCTCGGATTATGTCGGCGCCCGCCATTTTCACTGGTACGTAAGCGTGATCCCGCGTCTCACTCGCGTAGCTGGCTTTGAACTGGGCTCCGGCATGTTCATCAATACCGTCCTGCCGGAGGCCGCGGCTGAATTTCTTCGCAAGGTCGCCGTAGGGAAAGCTGTAGGAGCCACTGGCTCCGCCGGATAGCATCAGAAGGGAAGCCTGAACCCCGGAAGCTAGACGAGAATCGAGAAACTGGAAACCAGAAACTGAGAACCAAAACTAAGAACTAAGAACTGAAAACCGAGAACTATTTCTTGATCCCGGCCTTGCTGCCCAGCACGTATTCATCCAGCGGCCCAAACTTCCGCTTCTCGGCGTAGAGCCGCGATCGACGGAAAACAATGCGCAAGCTTGCCATCACCGGAATCGAAAGAAAAATACCCAGAATGCCGGCTACCTCTCCGCCCGCCATCACCCCGAAAATGGCCGCCAGCGGATGCAGTTCCATGCTATGGCCCATGATGCGCGGCGAATTTACATAATCCTGAATCAGGCGCCAGACGCCGAGAAAAACGATCAGCGCGAGCCAGTGTGGATAGCTCACCAACAGGGATACACTCACGATAATCACCGCGGCCACCAGTGGCCCGACTACTGGAATAAATTCGAGCAGGCCGCCCAAGGTCCCGAGCACCAGCGCGTAAGGCATCCGCATCAAGCCTAGAACTACCGAATACATTACTAGCGTGAGAGCCGCCAGGCTGAGTTGGGCGCGGATAAAGTGCGCCAGCATCTGATTCAGGTCGCTGAGCACGCCTTGCAGCAGTTCCCGCTGCGGTCGCGACTGTACCAGATCAATCAGAATCTGGCTGAAGCTATGACCGTCTTTCAGGAAGAAAATCGAGAGCAGCGGAACCACCACCAGCAGCCACGCTTGCTTGGCCACATCCGCCACGCGCAATCCCACCGCTTGCGCCATTTTCTCGATTTCATCACTATGGCTGGCAATATAGTCGCGCAGCAGGTCAACGATACGCTGGTTCCAGCCGTGTTCCTGTCCTAGTTGTTCCGCGATCTGTCCGGAACTCAGTCTGGAAAGCGCCGGCAGCGATTGCCCTAAACGGGCACTCTCGTGGGCGATCCGCGGCCCCGTCGAAACGAAAAACAATACCACCAAACCCAGTAGCAACACGTAAATCACTGCGATGGCGCGTCCCCTGCCACGCAGCAGTTTCTCCAGGTAAGAAACCAGCGGGCTCATCAGGTAGGCGAAAAAAATCGCAAACAGGAACGCCACCAGGGTTTGTCGCGCAGCGTAGAGAAAGCCCAACCCCAGCGCGAACAAAAGCACTGTGATAATGACCCGGGCCGTACGTGCATCCGCCAGCTGCAAACCTCGCTCCAGGCAACGCTAAGTCAAAACTTTGGGAGACGCCCTCGATCCCCTCTAGTCCCGCAACACTATCGTCTTATCGTCTGGGATCTCGACTCGCATGAGCTTGAACTGATCTTTCTCATCCACCCAAAGGGTCCAGGCGAAGCTTTCGCCTTGCAGGTTCAGGCGCAACAACTCGCGTTCCGTTCCACGGACCATTACTTTTTCTCGTCCCGCCAGCTCCAGACGCACTCGCATGGACGTCCGGTCCTGCGGCACCAGCACCCCGAATTCCAGCGGTCCCTGCTGGCACTTTAGACTACCGCTCACGCTCTGGCAGTTGGTTGCCAGGTAACGCCATGCCAGCACCTCGCGGTGAATGAAAAAATTATTATCCAGGATGGCCGAAGTGTTCGGCATCAGAAACGGCTGCTCCGCCGGCTTGGAAGAACCCGGGGCTGTGATCTTTTCCAGCAAAAATTCATCCTTCGGAGTTACCACCAGCGAGCCGCTGCCATCGCTCCATTCATAGCGAACCAACTCGCCGCTGGCGGTCATCTGCAATTCCATTTTCTGGACAGGCCCGCCCGAAGTGCCGGCTTCCTGCAGCCGCGCCTTCACCACGCTGTTGCCGTTTTCTTGCTGCACGGTGAAACTCTCCGTCACCACGCGCTGGCCCTTGATGAAGACGCCGAACGATCCCGAATCCACGGTCTGGTTGCCCGTTTTCGAGTCCTTCTTGTCTCGCGCGTAGCTTCCAACCGCGCACGCCAGCACTGCGATCGTTCCCCATTTTAGGTACGCGCTCAGATTCACTCGTTTCGTCCTCGGTTTCCCCCGCGGCGACTCAGCCCCAAAGTTTGGACCAACTCCGCCGCGATCTGCTCAATCGCCTTCCCGTCCGTTTCCTGTCTTGACGAAGCTCGCAAATAATATGGACGCCGTTTTTCGTAGAGCTCTCGGAAGCCTTCCGCCCCCGTCAGCAACGGTCGCTCCATACCTAACTGAGGCTGCTGCTGCATGCAGCGCCGCCATAACTCATCGATCGGAGCGTCCAGGAAGACACTGGGAATCTTCTTTGCTTCGATTAACTTGACATTGGATTCGTGGATAAATGCGCCCCCGCCCAGGGCGATTACTTTCTCACCACTGCTGCCCAGTTGCTCCAGCAGTTCCTTCAGGGCCTCGTGCTCCATCCGTCGGAACTCTGCCTCTCCGCATTCGCGGAATATCTCCGCTACCGTCCTGTCGGTGCGCCGCTCAATCCTTTGGTCGAGATCTTCAAAGCTCCAGTCCAGCTGCGAGGCGAGAGCCCGGCCCACACTGCTTTTGCCAGCCCCCATGTAGCCGACCAAAACGACTGCCCGTATCCCATGGGCACCAGTCTCCGGACGCCGTTTTCGCGGATTCAGTTTTTTCTTCTTTATTGTTTTTCGGAGCGTTTTCTGAGATGGATTTTACCACTGAAGGTTCGCAGTACCACGGTGGATGAGACCGCGACGCGGCCTACGGTACCTGCGAAGGCACGGCCCTTGTCGAGCGGGAAATAGGTGTGGGTCTTGGGCTGCAACGGGATATCGTCGTGTACTTCGCCGCGAACCGAGCGAGCGCTGACGTCGGCGGAGGTCCACTCCGGAATGGTGGCATCGATGTCGCCGCTGTGACTGGTCAGCCGGTATTCGCCGCTATTGCCGAAGTCCCCGATGTAGTTGATCCGACCGCTGGTCGAAACCACCTGCACCAGCGATCCATTCACGCTGTTCAGAGTCACTTCGCCGCTCAGCGAATCGACCTCCACGTGCCCATTCTGAATATTGTCCAGATTCACGGCGCCGTTCATCGTCTTCACGTGCACGTGAGCGTCCGATATGTCCCGCACATCCACGGCCGCTCCCGGACCTTCCAGGTTCACATCCCCGTGCAGTTTCTCCGCGTGCAGCGATCCAGTGCTCGAATGCAAGGTGATGCTCGCATCCGCCGGAACCAGAATTTCGTAGTCCACGCGCCCGGACTCGGCATCCGCTCCCGGCAAAAGGTGAGATTGAATATCCACCCGGTTTCCGCTCTGGTTGTTGTCCACCTCGACTCGGTCCGAATGCAGAATCGCGTTCACGATCACGGTGTTGTTCGGCGAAGGCTTGACCGAAATCGAGCCGTAGGGATTCATCACCGACACGCCCGCTCGCGGCCCCACCGTGAAGCGGAGCTCCTTCTTACTTTCCGCTACCAGCGTGCCCGCCAGAATCACTGTAACCGTGACCAGCGTCGCCGCGTGTTTCCTCAACATAGCCACTCCCCCGAGCCTGCTGCTATCGACCCGCGCCGCAAAAATTTTCCTGAAGAAATTTCACCACGACAACTCTTTACTATGGCATCGGCTGATCCATCGCCATCTCAAACAACATGGATTTCTGCTGGTACGCATCCATCAGCGCCCGCCGCGCATCTTCGTCATTCGGATTCTCGTTCACCATGCTCTGCGCATCGCGGATCGATTCATTCACCCGCCGCAGGTTCTCTTCATATTGCCCCTGCATCGCCGGCGCGTTGGCCGCCACTTCCTGGATAAAGTCGTCATCGTTCAGCCCCGACAGATTCACAGCGGGCGCAACCACGGCGGCCTCCTGCCGGACTTGATTCGGCAAGCTCCCGTGGCGTTCATAGATTCCCACGGCCAGCAACAGCATCGCCGCGGCCGGTACCAGCCAGCGCGCCGCTCCCCAGCGCGCGCTAAAGGAAGGCACATGCCGCCTCCGCCCGGGATTCTGCGAGCGAATCAACCCTTCCTGCCGCAGCGCAATCTCAATGGAATTCCACACCCGCGGACTGGGTTCGTCGCTAGCTTGCAGTTCGCCAGCCGTCTCCACGATCAGATTTAATTCTTTCAGCAGCTCCGAGCATCCTGGACACGTTCTTAGGTGGGTACGCTGCTCCGGCGTGCTGCCGTCTTCTACTTCCGCCAAGCTTTCCCGCAGCTCAACGCAATTCATACGACCTCTCCCCGAGTCTACTGCGATTCCAGCCAATCACCGCAGTTCTTACGCCCCTGCCGAGGTTACGGTGCCCTCGTATGCTTTAATTCCAACTCTTCCTAACCTGCTCGAGATTTCCCGGCCTTTTCGGCTCTATTCATCTTGAGCAGGTCGCGCAACTTCATGCGCGCCTTGTGCAATTGCGACTTGCTGTTGCCGATCGAGCATCCCACGAGACCGGCGATTTCATTATGCTCGTAACCTTCCACGTCGTGAAGAACAAAAATCGTTCTGTAGCCGGGCGGCAGGTCGTTCACCGCCCTCTGCAGCTGCAGCCGGTCAATCGACCCGGATAACGCCACATCGTCCGCCCCGAAGTCTTTCCTCGGAGAATCTTCTTCGGTACTCTGCGTGGTCTCTTCCAGCGAGACCACCGGAAGGCTCTTCTTCCTGAGATGCATGAGTACTACGTTCACCGATAGACGATGCAGCCAGGTCGAAAAAGCCGATTCTCCGCGAAACGTCCCGATCTTGCGGTAAAGCTGTAGAAACGCCTCCTGCGCAAGATCTTCCGCCTCGGCGGTGTTTGCCGTCATTCGCAAGCATAGCGAATACACACGTCTCTTATGCTTGTCATAGATCACCTGAAACGCTTCCGCGTCCCCGAGCTTAGCCCGTTCGATGGCTTCCGCTTCACTGAGTTCAGTGGCTTTATTTTGTCGTGGCTCGGTCAACTAGTCTTTTTCCGGCCGCACTCATTCGGATGCGGCATAAGTAGTTTGTGTTGTATTGTTTGCGTGCCCTTGCCGAACCTTGGTACTGCGTCTTAAGTTCCAGAATATCAGAGGATTTCTACCGAACTCCGGATGCTTTTTCCGGCTGTCATTTGCCCTCAGATCGCCTTTGGAAACCCTTTGCCTGTTGTGAGTTGGAGAGTCAGTCTACCCCTTAACCTTAAACCCGGACGGAGACGAAGAGTCGCAAATCTTCGGAAATCGGTAGCCTGCAGCTTCAATTAGCCCTTGGCGCTGGCCGTGGTAATCGTCTCCAGACCGTGCCCGTGCGGCCCCAGCTCCCGCTGCCGCAGCAGAAAGGCGAAGACAACTCCCAGGATTCCAAGGATCGAGAAGATCCACATTCCCAGGTTGTAGCCCGCCGGATTCGTGGCATCAGCATGGCCATAGCTGTTGGCCCATCCCACCAACAAGTTCAGTCCAAACAGCCCGATGTTCTGGATCATGGTCATCAACCCGTACGCCGTCCCCAGCTTCGATTGATCCACAATGTAGGCCACCGACGGCCACATCACCGCCGGGATCAGCGAAAAGGCGACCCCCATCATGGCCATCGGCACATATAAATTGATGCGCGTGTAAGCCATCATCAGGTAGACCGGAATCAGCAGCAGCGATCCCAGCATCATCAGCAGCGCGCGCTTGCCTACCCGATCCACCCACAGCCCGAACAGCGGCGTTGCGATCATGGCAAACAGCGTCAGCATGCTCGACAAGAATCCGCCAAATTCCCGCGACGTCCCATGCGCCTCCATAAAGAACTTCACCGCGAACGTCTGGAAAGGGAAGATGGCCGAGTAGAAAACGATGCAGAGCGCGACGATCAGCCAGTAACTGACGCCAAACTTCCACAGGTCGCTAAACACCACTTTGTCGGTCGAAACGTCGCCCAGGTGGTAGTTCTTCTCCGCATAGACTTCCAGCATCCAGTAAATAATCGATCCCACTACGCACATCGATGTGAATGCCAGCGCGATGAGGAACGGAGTTCGCCAGCTGGCGTAGGCCGCACGCGCCCAAGTCGGAGAATTGAGAGCCGCGAACGTGCCCAGGCGTGAAGCCGTCAGGTTCAGCCCAAAGGCGAAGCTCAGCTCTTTGCCCCGGAACCAGCGTGCCAATGCCGCGGTGACCGCCACATTCAGCGACTCTGCCCCCATCCCGAAGATCAGCCGCCCCGCCGCCATAACCGGCAGGTGTCCGGTGGCCACGGTGATCGCCGGACCAATGAAGCAGAGCACGCCGAAGATCATCAGCGACTTGCGCAGTCCAATGCGGTCAATGATGAAGCCGCCGATCACCACGGTGAAAATGTTGGGAAAGCTGTAGATCGCCTGCAGAAACCCGATGTCCAGATCGGTGAAGTGCAGTTGCTGCTTTAGCACATCCGCCAGCGGACTCAGCGCGTCGTACGCGTAGTAGCTGCCAAACATTGCCAGACTGACAAAGATCAAAACCAGCCATCGGAACAGAGGACTCGGCTCGGGACGCACAGTTTCCGTCATCCACGCCCTTTTCTTAGAGCAGAATTAACACCAAGGATTGCGAGCAGAGCAGATTAGCAGATCAAGCGAGCAGTTCGCATTGCTCATGTGGAGACGGCCGCCCTCAGCTCTCCAGCCTAATATTTCACAATCGCAGCAAACGACTTGGGCTCGAGTGATGCCCCGCCCACCAGCGCTCCATCAATTTCCTCCTGCGCCATGAGCGCCGAGGCGTTGTCCGGTTTCACCGACCCTCCGTATAAAATACGCAGCGTCGCAGCAAATTCCGCGCCGAATATTTCGGTCGCCTCCCGGCGGATCACCGCATGCGCCTCCGCAGCCAGCTCCGGCGTCGCGGTTTTTCCCGTTCCAATCGCCCACACTGGCTCGTAAGCAACAACGAGGTTCGCTGCTTTCTTGGCCGAGACCGCATGGAACGCCCGCACACACTGCCGCCGCAGAACATCGTCCGTCATGCCCGCCTCGCGTTCTTGCAGCACTTCGCCTACGCAGCAGATGGCTACCAGGCCAGCCTCCAACGCGGTCTTCAGCCGCAGGTTCACCGTATCGTCGGTTTCGCCAAAGTACTGCCGCCGCTCCGAGTGTCCGATGATCACATGGGTCACGCCCACCGCCAGCAGCATCGCCGCGGAAGTTTCACCTGTGAACGCGCCTTCCGTTTTCCAATGCACGTTCTGGCCGCCAATGGCCACCTTCGACCCCTTCACTGACTCCACCGCCGTCGCCAAATCAATATCCGGCGGGCACACTACGATTTCATCACGGTCGTGCCCCGCAACCAGCGGCAGGAAGTCGCGAAAAAACTCGCGGGTCTGATCGGGCGTTTTATACATCTTCCAATTGGCGGCAATCACTTTTTTTCTCATGAGGAGGCCTTTTCCATTCGAAGTGGATAAGCGGTATTAGAGGAACAAAATT
The DNA here is from genome assembly GCA_963777005.1 of uncultured Acidobacteriaceae bacterium. Taxonomy (GTDB): domain Bacteria; phylum Acidobacteriota; class Terriglobia; order Terriglobales; family Acidobacteriaceae; genus Sulfotelmatobacter. The sequence goes on from CAVZPC010000011.1 coordinate 48,524, forward strand.
TTTCGGCGGCTCGTTCGTACGCTCTTAGAGTGGAGAAATCAAAGAGAACAAACCGGACCTTCGTGACGTGACGAGCAGACACCAAAGCTTCAACCGTCGCGGCAATCGCAATCGGCGCCGCTTCCGCCACCGGATATCCGTAAGCTCCCGTTGAAATCGCAGGGAATGCTAAAGATTCGAGCGCGTGTTCATCGGCAATGCGAACACACTCGCGATGACAGCTCGCCAGCTTCTCCGCTTCTCCCTGATCTCCGTCGTGATAGATCGGTCCAACCGTGTGGATCACTTTCTTGGCGGCGAGCCGACCGCCTGTAGTAATGACGGCCTTTCCCGCTGCCAAACTTCCAATCTTGCTCACAATCCGCCGGCATTCGGCGAGAATGGCAGGGCCGCCGGCGCGGTGAATGGCTCCATCCACTCCCCCTCCGCCCAGCAGCGATGAGTTCGCCGCATTTACGATGGCATCGGTCGTTTCGCGAGTAATGTCGCCTGGACCGAAGAACTCAATAACCTTGTCGTCCTCCAGCACGAGTCGAATTGTGAAATCCTGTGTGCTCGTATCCAGACCGATCACTTCTTGTCCGTCAGTGCCTCAACTCCGGGCAGCTTTTTCCCTTCCAGAAATTCCAGCGACGCTCCGCCGCCCGTGGAAATGTGCGTCATCTTGTCCGCGACTTCCGCCCCGTGCACCGCCGCTACCGTATCGCCGCCGCCCACAATCGAAATCGCGCCTACGTTCTCCGCCACGGCATGGGCAATCCGGAACGTCCCGCGCGAGAATCCCGGAACCTCAAAAACTCCCATCGGCCCGTTCCAAACAATCGTGCGTGCCCGCGAGATTTCCTCCGAAAACAATTCAATCGTCTTCGGACCAATGTCCAGCGCCATGCGGTCCGCCGGAATCGGCTGCCCTTCGCCGATCTGCTGCACCACCGCGTTCGCCTCCGGCTTCATCGCCACCACGTGATCGATCGGCAACAGGAACTTCACATTTCGTTGCTTGGCTTCATCCAGCAGTTGCCGCGCCAGCTCTACTTTGTCGGCCTCCAGCAGCGATTTGCCGATCTCTTGTCCCTGCGCTTTCAGGAAGGTGTAAGCCATGCCTCCGCCAATGATCAGCGAGTCGACCTTGGTCATCAGATTCCGAATCACACCAATCTTGTCGCTGACCTTCGCTCCGCCCAGGATGGCCACAAACGGCGCTTCGGGATGCTCCAGCGCCTTGCCCAGATACTGCAGCTCTTTCTCCATGAGCAGTCCCGCCGCCGATTTCGACAGGAACTTTGTAATGCCGACGGTTGAGGCGTGCGCCCGGTGCGCAGTGCCGAACGCATCGTTGATGTAGAAATCCGCCAGGCTCGCCAGCTGCTTTGAGAATTTTTCGTCGTTCGCTTCTTCCTCCGCATAAAAACGAAGATTCTCCAGAAGCAGGGTCTGGCCTTTTTCCAATTGCAAAGCCACTTCTTCCGCCTCGGGCCCAACGCAGTCCGGGCAGAAGCCCACGTTCTCGCCGCGCGCCAGTTCCTTGTCCAGAACCATGCGCAGCCGCTCTGCCACCGGCTTCAGACTCATCTTGGGATTGGGCTTGCCCTTGGGCCTTCCCAGATGCGAGGCCAGAATCAGCCGCGCCCCATGCCGCAGGGCATATTCAATCGAGGGCAAAGTTTCGCGGATGCGCGTGTCATCCATGACGCGCCCATCTTCCAGCGGAACATTGAAGTCGACGCGCATGAAGATACGGTTACCATTGAGGGGGAGATCACGGATGGAAAGCTTGGACATTGGCTGGTCGTCCTTTGGCGGCGTTATTTAAAGGTAAGCATGATTTAAAGGTGCCACGACGCAAAGATATGCTCGATTCAAAAGTAAGCGAGCAGCGCGGAGCCACCCAACGCACCATGGCTAAGGTGGCTCCGCAACATCGTTACAGGCCCTTGCTGGCCATATAGTGAATCAGGTCGCGCACGCGGCAGGAGTATCCCCACTCGTTGTCATACCAGGAGATCACCTTGACGCAGTTGCCGCCTACCACCAGGGTCGAGGGCGCATCGACAATCGATGACCGTGGATCGCCTTTGAAATCCGACGATACCAACTCGTTCTCTTCGTAGCCGAGATACCCCTTCAGCGGCCCGCTCTCCGACGCCTTTTTCAGCGCCGCATTCACTTCTTCCTTGGTCGTCTTCTTTTCTACCCACACCACCAGGTCCACCACGGAAACATTCGGCGTAGGCACGCGCATGGAGAATCCGTCCAGCTTGCCTGCAAGCTCCGGCAGCACCAGCTTCAGCGCCTTGGCCGCGCCCGTGGATGTAGGAATCATCGACAACGCCGCCGCTCGCGCCCTCCGCAAGTCTTTATGCGGAAAATCGAGAATCACCTGATCATTCGTGTAGGAGTGAATCGTCGTCATCGTGCCGCTGATAATCTTGAACTCGTCGTTGATCACCTTGGCGATCGGCGCCAGGCAATTCGTGGTGCACGACGCATTTGAAATGATGTGATGCTTCGCGCCATCGTACTTCTCATGGTTCACGCCCAGCACCACCGTAATGTCCTCATTCTTCGCCGGAGCCGAAATGATCACCTTCTTCACCGACCCGCGCAGGTGCTTCTTGGCTTCATTCGCGTCGGTAAAGCGTCCAGTCGATTCGATCACCACCTGCGCGCCGACTGATTCCCAGGGCAGCGCCGCCGGATCTTTCTCTTTGAATACTTTGATTACCTTCCCGTCCACCGTAATACTGTCCGCGCCCGCGCTAACCTTATTCGGAAGATTGCCCAGGACGGAATCGTATTTCAGCAGATGCGCCAGCGTTTTCGGATCGGTAAGATCGTTGACCGCTACAAATTCCAGATTTGGATCCTTGAGCGACGTGCGCAAAACGTTGCGCCCGATGCGTCCAAAACCGTTGATGCCAACTTTAATTGCCATGTTTTCTCCTCTTATGAATGCCGTCACAAGAATCTTGTTTTATACGACAGATGATGGTAGCAGGACAGGGAACTGACGTAAATGATCGCAGGCGGCGATCGCGAACGGTTGTATTCCCATCACGGAACTTTGTGCGTTTGGTCCTTGACAGCGACGATGAAAAAGAGACTAAAGGAAAGCTAGCTCGATGTACGTATCGGTCCTGTACCAGACCAAGGGCAGCCGCGCCGCCCAATATTTCCGGTTGATAATTTGCCTCGCCCGGGCTTGATCTTCCGGCGGCAGGACGCGGGCCGACGCCGTAGAACTCAGCTCCAGTCACTTTTCCACGAATCGTGCAGGGAGCGATCCTCACCCGCGGATTATTCCGGATCGCGCTTTGTCTTGCCCATATCACTGCGCGTCATCACATACAACTTGTCGCCCTCTTCTCCGAACCATACCGGAGTCGCAACTCCCACGCCGTTTTTCCGGAAGGTAGTCAGAGAAATGTATTTCTGACCACGGATCTCGGAGGGGATCGCAGATGGAACTGCCTCGGGCATCACCGCCATTGTAATGGGTACCTTTCCGTCGGGTCGGGCGACGAATACTTTCGCCCGCTGTCAGGCATGGTTCGCAGGCCCCGAGCGCATTGATCCGGCACTCTCATCTGTGTTAAAAGCCTTGCATGCGCAAATGGATGCGCGAGCGCTTGCAGCGCCGCAAAAAAACTCCCGCCGGGCCCTCCGATCAGCCCGCTCCTCCCCCTCTTCAGCCGGCATATTTTGACGCGGAACAGGCTCCCGGTGCGGCTTCCGATGCCGAGAGCGAGGAACCGGAAGTTTCCTCACCATCTGTTTCTCAAGATCGGCCCATTGAAGATAGGCCCACCGAAGCTCGGCCCAGCGCCGACGATGCTCCATCCGAAGCTCAGCCTTCCGTTTCCCGCAGTCCCGCCGCTTCCTCAGCAGGCCGAAACCGCAGGCGCCGCGGAGGTCGAGGCCGAGGCGGTCGTGGGCGCGAGCAGGCAGTGGCCCAAGCCTTTACTCCCGCCGCAGTCAAAGGATCAATTCCTGTACTTCCGGTCGAACCGGTGGAAGAGGAAATGCCGGATGCGGACCCGGATGCCGACTGGCCCAAACGCCTGAACCAGTCGCCGTCGCAATTCCCAAGGCCTCCTGCACCTGCCGCCGTCGCACCGCGTCCGCCTAAAGGCGTGGTCGTGCTGGCCATCGGCCTGCCCGGCTCCGGAAAAAGTTCGTGGTTCAAGCGCCACAACGTCGTTCCGCTTTCCAGTGACATGGTCCGTTCGTTGCTCTTCGACGACGTTCGCGAACAACGCTTTCAAGATCTCGTCTTTTCGAATCTCCGTTCCATGCTCAAGGCGCGCCTCATCGCCAAGCGCCCCATGAACTACGTCGACGCGACCAATCTCACGCCGCAAGAGCGCCAACACTGGATCAAACTGGCCAAGGATTACAACTACGAAGTCCACGCCGTCTTCTTCGACGTTCCGCTGGAAGTTTGCATCGAGCGCCACGAACGCCGCGATCGCGTCGTTCCCCAGGATGTGATGCGCCGCATGGCGGCCAAGCTGAAACCCCCTGCATTCGAAGAGGGCTTCGCCAAAATCACGGTGGTGCGGGTCAAGAAGAAGGAAGATATTGCATCGGCCTAAGCTTTCAGGATGCCGCCATCCTAAGCATGAGCAGATTGCGCAAGCTTAGAGTCATGGCTGGTCTGGGGATTGCCCGAAGCTGGTTTGCCAAGCTCGCTATCTTTGGCCTCCGCTTCCAGCCGGAATTGACCCACCAACCGTCGCAGACCAGAAGCTAAACCCGACAAGTCGTGGAGTGCTTCCGTGGTTTGTTGGGCTCCGGCCGCCGAGCCAGCCGTAATTTTGGCGATCTGCTCCATGCTGCCATTGATCTCCCCAGTGGTAGCGGACTGCTGGTTGGCCGCGGTGGCGATCTGGGCAATCATGTCCCCGACCTCTTCCGACGTCCGGATAATGTCCTGCAGCGACGATCCCGCTTGCGTGGTTAACTCCACTCCCTGGTCGACTTCTTGCCGTGCCCTCCTGCATGGCCTTGACCGCGTTTTGGTCTCGTCCTGGATGCGCTGGATCATCTCGGTGATTTCTTTGGTGGCGTTGCCGGTGCGTTCCGCCAGTTTGCGCACTTCGTCCGCCACCACGGCAAATCCCCGGCCCTGCTCCCCGGCCCGCGCCGCTTCGATGGCCGCGTTCAAGGCCAGCAGATTGGTCTGATCGGCAATGTCGTCGATCACCCCGATGATCTTTCCAATCTGGTCCGACTGCTTGCCCAGTTCCTGGACCTTGTTTGCGGTTTCGCCCACCGATTGGGCAATGCGACGCATGCCGGGAAAGGGTTTCTTCCACCACCTTTCCACCCTGGCGGGCGCCTCCGCCGCCTTCACGCGAGGCCGCCGCCGCGCTGTTGGAATTCTCCGGAGATCTGCTGAACGGTGGCAGCCATCTCCTGCATGGCCGTGGCTACTTGCGTTAGTCTGATCGCTCTGTAGCTCGGCTCCTTCGGCTTGTTGCCGCGCCGTGGCCGAGATCTCCTCGCCAGCCACCGCGAGGCTGTTCGAATGGCTGGATACCTCGCGCAGAATCTCCTGCAACTTATCCATGAAAGTGTTGAACCATCTGGCTAGCTCGGCGACCTCATCGTCGGAGGCCACTTCCAGACGCTTGGTGAAGTCCCCTTCGCCCTGGGCCACATCCTTCATCCGTTCCACCATGTTATGCAACCGGCCAAAGATCGAGCGCGAAACCTGGGAGGAGGTGATCAGCAGGAGCAGCACGCAGATGAACCCCACGCTCACAGCTATCGCTCCACTCCGACGCCATGCCGTATTCACGTCATCGACATAGATGCCGGTTCCAATCACCCATCCCCAAGGTTCGAAGCCTTTCACGAACGAGATTTTCGGTTGCGGTTCTCCGCTCGCTTGTCCCGGTTTGGGCCACATGTAAGAGACGAAGCCGGAGCCGTTGCTGCGCACCACGTTCGCCATTTCAACAAACAGTGTCTTACCCTTCGGATCCTTCAGACTGCTCAGGTCGTGGCCGTTTAATTCGGGCTTGAGGGGATGCATCACCATCGTGGGATGCAGGTCGTTCACCCAGAAATAATTATTGCCGTCGTAGCGCATGGTGCCAATGATCTCGAGGGCTTGCCGCTGTGCCTGCTCACGGCTCTGTTTGCCGGCTGCCTCCAGTTGCTGCTGCTGCACCAGAATGGAAAATGGCACGTCCACAAGATGGCGGACCTTTTCCTCTTTGTCCCGCAATATGCGTGAATATTCACTTTGTATCCAGAAGCCGGCAAGCGTGCTCAGGCCCGCGGCGGCCACTAGCTCCATGATCCGGAACTTGGTTTTGAGGGACATGCGTCAGACCGTATCATCGGCATTTCCCTAAAAAACATGAGAGGCACGGGAATCAGTCCGCGAGGAATAGAGCGAGCGCGGTCACCTTCATCAGCCCGCCGAACGGCGACGCGAAGGCTTAGCCCTTGAGATAGGGCAGCATCTCTTTAAACGCCGGAGACGCCGAAGATCGCATCAATTCATAAATCATCATCTCGGTGGAAGAAATCACCGCCCCCGCGCTGCGCATCCGCTCCAGTCCAATTTTCCAGTTCCACTCGCTTCGCGAGCTCACCGCATCCGAAGCGACATGCACGATATATCCGTCCCGCAGCGCCGCCAGCGCCGTCTGCGTCACGCAGATGTGACTCTCCATTCCGCACAACAATAAGGTATTGCGGTTCCCCGGTAGCCGCTTGAGCAGCGTGCAGAAAATTTCGCTGCCGAAACAGGAAAACAGATTCTTATCGATCGCCTCGGTCTCCGGCAGCAGGGAAGCGACCTCCGGCACCGTCCCGCCCAACCCCTTCGCGTATTGCGTGCTCACAATCGCAGGAATCTTCAACACGCCGGCCGCGCGAATCAGCAGCTTCGCGTTGCGCACCAGTTGCTCCTTCTGAAAAATCGGCGGCAACAGCTTTTCCTGAATATCCACCACCAGCAGCGCGCACCGCTCCGCTGCCAGCGCCCGGCGCGCCACTTCGGCGTAGTCGGCCGCAGGCGTGGTAATGTTTTCAAAACTGGCAGACATGGATATTCTCCTTCCGGCGAGTCTCAATCTTGATTCTACTGCCCGCGGAAGAAAGTCACTCGTGTGGAAATAGCCTCCCAAGGCGCTGACGTAGGAACCGAGCTTAGAGGAGCGCCTTGAAGGCAAAATCGGCTGCGGTACGCCTTGCCAGCGCAATGACGGTATGGACTATCAGAACGCTCAGATCGCAAAGATTTACGACGTCATTAACCAGCAGGAGGAGGATACCGAGTTCTACCTATCCCTCGCCGGGCCGCGCCCATGCAGTGTTCTCGATCTGGGTTGCGGCACGGGCACACTCTGCTGTGCGCTCGCCCAACGTGGTCACCGGGTGACCGGTGTTGATCCGGCAGCGGCGATGCTTGATGTGGCCAGAGGCAAACCTTACGCGGAACAGGTTGAGTGGGTCGAGTCCCCTGCGCAGAGCTACAAGTCTGACAGGCGCTTCGACCTGATCGTCATGACCGGAGATGCTTTCCAAATCCTGCTTACCGACGCTGATATCTTGGCGGTATTGGAAACCATGCGTGGCCATCTCAAAGAGCACGGCAGGGTTGCATTTGAAACTCGCAATCCACGCGTGGACTGGGCCGGGGAGTGGGCGGCACGCCCGCCTCGCATATTGCCCGGCGGACAACTTGTTGAAAACTTGCAGATCACGAACCAGGCCGATGAATTCATTTCGTTCCAGACTTCCTACCGCTCTCCGAATGCGATCCTAACTACCAGCAGCACGCTGCGGTTTCCCTCGCGAGAACATGTAGAAGCCTTGATCGCCAGTTCGGGGATGGTGGTTCGCGACGTCTTCGGAGACTGGGATGCGGGCCCGTTCGAGGCCGCACACTCACGAGAGATCATCTTCATTTTATCGGGGATCGCCAGGTACTGACGGCAAACTGACACGACACGGGTACGATCGATTTTGTTGACCGCGCTCCGCCTCAAACCATAGAATCAAAGTGAGCTGAGAACAAATTAGCTCCGTCCGCTGCCCCCTCGTTCAACGGCTAGGACACCTGCCTCTGGAGCAGGCTATCGGGGTTCGAATCCCTGGGGGGCAGCCAAACTTTCATACCCGCCAAGAAAGCTCTAGCCGACCCTCCCTCTAGCTACACGCTTCCAGATAGTGCTTCTCCGTCACTCCCGTAGGGACAGAAACCTCCCCATCGTCCAGCGATCACCCTATGGTGAACCGCGCTGCTTGCAGATAAAACAGACTGCGGGGGATGAATTCAAAGTTTTAAAAGTCTATTGATTGAGGCAACGAATCTTTATGGCAAACCGAGCAATTCCCAACCCCGTCGATCAGAAGCGTTGGAGGGACCTTTTTGAGGGATCTTTGACTAGCCTGAACGGTGGCACCGCTCCCATTTCGCAGCAGCCGATTTTTCGGCTCAAAACTCACGCGCTCGAAACCGATTCCAAAGCTGCGCTCAGCACGGCGGCAGCTTCCTTAGCAGCGTTGTGGCAGATTTCGCCCAATCGCCCCCACCGAAGCGAGTAGGCGCAGGAGGAAACAAACATGGCGGAAAAGAAAAAAGCTTCGCGAAAAGCTTCGCGAAAAGAATCATCCGGCCGGAAATATGGAGAAGCTGCGAGCAGGAGCGTCGAGAGCGCCCTCCACCGCGAGAAAAAAGGCACGTTGAAGTCCGGTCGAGGCGGCAAGGGCGGCACCGTCAAGAGCCGCAAACAGGCCATCGCAATCGGACTGTCCGAAGCCCGCAAGAAGGGCGCCAAAGTTCCCAGGAGAAAGACAGCCGCCTAGGCTCCTAGCTGCCCACATACCGCGCGTACAAACTTCGCGCGACCCCAGTATCGGTCGTTCCCTTGATGATCGCCCGTCCATCGGGAAACAGCGTCATCTCATAAGGTTCGCGCCAGAACTTCAACACGAACTCGTTGTGCCGCACCACCCCCAGCGTCTCCAGCCGACGCCGCATTTCTGCAAAATCAATGGGCCGCGCCTGCTCGTGGATCTGCACCGAATTCCGCCCGCACATCGTGATATGCGGACGTCCCTCCCCCGCCAGATGCACAAAGTTCCGCTCACCGCACGCCCGGCAGCCCGCGCGCGGTCTTCCTGCCGCAATCTCCGCTAGTTCATTCGTCCACACGTCCAGCGACCACAATGTCTTCCGCAATTTCTCCAGTGCCGCACCGCCCAACAATAATTTCACCGCTTCCGTCGCTGCCACCGACGCCACCACGTTCACCGCAGAATTCAATATCCCGGAAGTTTCACAAGTCTCCACCATCCCCCGTGGCGTATCAGGGAAAATGCAAGCCAGGCACGCAGTTTTCTCCGGCAACACATTCAAAGTCACCCCATAGCTGCCCACCGCCGCGGCATAAATCCACGGCAACGAAGCCTTCACCGCAAAGTCGTTCACCAAATACCGAGTCTCAAAATTATCCGTCCCATCGAGAATTACATCCATTCCCTCAAGCAAAACCTGAATATTGCCGGGAACCACATCGTCCACTCGCGCCTCAACCGTTATCTCCGAATTAAAGCTGGCAATCTTTCGCGCCGCCGCAATCGCCTTCGGCAGTGATTCGGCCGCATCCTTTTCGTCGAACAGCGACTGTCGTTGCAGATTGCTCGGCTCTACATAGTCGCGATCAATAATCCGCAGCGTGCCCACGCCCGCGCGAGCCAGCAGTGAAGCCAACGCCGATCCGGTTGCTCCGCATCCTACGATCGCCACGCGACCTGCAGCCAGCCGCCGCTGGCCCTCCGCTCCGATCCCGCGAAACAGAATCTGCCGCGAGTACCGTTCTTCAATCTTTTCTTTATCCACGATCCACGCCCTGCCTCAAGGAGGTCATCAATGGTCAACCTCAAACCCTTTATTATAAGGTGATCACCAAACTGTCGAGATGTTGGACAACGAGGGCGCTGCGCACTTCATCGAAGCAAGAAAACGGGCCCAAGGAATTTATCTGCTGAGAACGTACGCATCTCTTATCGTTTTTATGTCGGCCTTGCTCGCTCCGGTTGCCCGTGCCGGTTCGTCCGCATCCGTCTCTTCGTCGTCCGCGCAGGATTCCCAAGCTACGTCGACGCAAGCGCCCACGCCCTCCCCTCTGGCCTCCATGTCCGCCTACGTCGGACGCACCGTCAAGTCCATCGACCTTCCCGGCGTCTCCAGTGTCGATCATTTTCTTCCCTTGCTTGCGCAAAAAGCAGGCCAGCCCTTAGACCGCGATCAGGTTCGTGACAGCATTCGGATCCTTTTTGCCACCGGTCGCTTCGCTGATATCCAGGCGGAAGTCACTCCCTCCGGCCCGGATGTTTTGCTCAGCTTCGTGACTTCGCCCAACTTTTTCGTGGGAGCCGTTGACGTCGAAGGGTCAACCAGCCGTCCCAGCTACAACCAGATCGTGAACGCCTCAAAGTTCGAACTCGGCGAACTGTATACCCGCGACAAACGCGACCGTGCCGTGCAGAACATCCGCCAGCTTCTGCAGGAGAACGGCTACTACCGTGCCCGGGTCTCCGTCGAAAGCGTTTCCAATGCCGATACCCAGCAAGTCAATCTTCTGTTTCACATTACTTCGGGTGAACCCGCGCACATCGGCGCCATCACCGTCACCGGCCATTCCCAATTTTCCCAGATCCAGGTCGAAGACATTGCCCGGATGCATCCCGGCGAACGCATCACGGCCAGCCGCGTCACCAATTCTCTTCAGCATCTGCGCAAGAAACTCCAAAAGCAGCAGCGCGTTCTCGCCCAGGTTTCCATCGCCGAACAGAAATACCGCCCGGAATCGAACGCCGTCGACTATACCTTCCTGATCGAACCCGGCCCGGTCGTCGTGATCTATACCCAGGGATTTCACGTCAGCCGCGGTGTGCTGAAAAAAGAAGTTCCCGTCTATCAGGAGAACGCAATCGACGATGATCTGCTGAACGAAGGTAAGCGCAACCTGCTCGACTATCTCCAGAGCCGCGGTCACTTTGACGCCACGGTCAACTTTCAAAAGGACAGCGCTCCGGATCTTCTCCGGGTCGTCTACCGTATCGATCCCGGCCCCGTGCACAAGCTCGAGCGTATCGAGATCACCGGGAATAAATATTTCCCCACCCGCATGCTGCGCCAGCGCCTGCAGATTCAGCCCGCCAGCACTTTTTCTCCCGGCCGCTACAGTGACGCCTGGCTCAAGAACGATGTCGCTGGTTTTCAAGCCCTATATGTTTCCAACGGATTCCGCCAAGCCAAAATTCAAACCAAAGTCGACGACGATTACCACGGCAGCGATAACCATCTCGCGGTCCACATTCAAATCGACGAAGGCCCGCAGACCCTGGTGGGCGCATTCCACATCGTCGGCAATCAGAAAGTCGACGCCAAAGCTTTCCCCGAGCTCAACACCCGCACCGGTCAGCCTTATTCCGAACAGAATCTCGCAACCGACCGCGAACTTATCCTTAACCACTATTTCAATCACGGTTTTCCCAACGCTCTTCTCGATATCACGACCAACCCTTCCCCCGGTGCCCCGAATCGCGAGGACGTTACCTACACCATCCAGGAAGGCGAACAGTTCGCCGTCAATCGTGTGCTGGTTGCAGGGCTCGATCACACCCGCGATTACGTTGTCGAGCGCGAAGTGAAAGTTGTGGCCGGCCAACCCCTCAGCCAGCAGGACCTTCTCGATACTCAGACCAGACTGTACGATCTAGGCATCTTCAGCCAGGTCGATACCGCCGTCCAGAATCCCAATGGCACCGACCCCGAGAAAAATGTTCTAGTCCAGGTGCAGGAGGCAAAACGCTATACCTTCACCTATGGCCTCGGCTTGGAATTCGAGACCGGACTGCCTTCCGGAACCACCGCTCCCGCTGGTTCAACCGGCGTCAGCCCTCGCGTTGGATTGGATATAACCCGTCTCAACGTTGGCGGACGCGATCAAACTCTCACCTTCCAGTCCCACGTTGGACGCCTCCAGCAGCGCGGCCTGGTCAGTTACGAAATTCCAAAAATCCTCAACAACGACCGCCTCAAACTTATCTTTACCGCTTTCTATGACAACAGTCTCAACGTTGCTACTTTCACCTCACAGCGCTTCGAGGGTAAGGTCGATCTTCGCCAGCAAATCGGCAAGCAGCTAGCCAATCATTCCACCTCCATCACGTATCGCTTCGACTACCGCCGGGTTAAGGCCAGCGACTTCGCGTCGGACTTTTCTCCCGTCGAGTTTAGCCTGTTTTCTCTCCCGGCTCACGTGGGTGGTCCCGGCTTCACCTTCATCCGCGACAAGCGGGATAATCCGCTCGAAAGCACCAAGGGCCAATACTTTACCCTCGATGGTTTTGGTGCCTCCAGCTATGTCGGCTCTCAGTCAGACTATGGCCGCGCCCTCGCCCAGGATTCCACTTATTACGCCTTCGGTCGGCCCAATCACAAATTCGTCTTCGCTCGCTCCACCACCCTCGGCCTGGAGCAGGTCTATGGCGGCACCAGGGTCCTACCCCCCGGAAGCTGTCCCCTGAACAACCTGCAGACGGCCTGTCAATCGAATATTTCCATCATCCCGCTGCCCGAACTTTTTTTTGCCGGGGGTGGCAACTCCCATCGTGGTTTTGGGTTAAATCAGGCAGGGCCCCGCGATCCCGATTCCGGCTTCCCCGTTGGTGGCTCCGCGCTGTTCGTCAACAGTGAGGAACTCCGCTTTCCCTCGGTCAGCCTGCCCTACCTCGGGGAAGGCTTCGGCTTCGCTCTCTTTCACGATATGGGAAACGTGTTCACCGCCGGTCACGACATGCTCAAGGGTGTCCTGCGCTGGCACCAGCCCGATCCCTCTCAGTGTTTGGGAGCACTTGGAGCGCCTGACTCTGCCTGTATGACCTCTTTTAATAACAGTGGTTACGACTATACTTCGCACGCGATGGGAGTTGGTTTACGATATAAAACACCAATCGGTCCCCTGCGCTTTGACTTCGGGTACAATCTGAATCCGACGTCCTATTTCCAGGGCATCGTCGATCCCACTACCGGAAAATTGACCGGAGACTTCGAGACGCAGCGTTTGCGCCACTTCAACGTTTTTTTCAGCATAGGGCAGCCATTTTAATGAGATTTCGTAACCATACTTCAATTTCCGCGAAGCTCGCGCTTTCACTCGCTCTCCTTTTTCTCGCCCTTCCGAGCGCCGACGCCGCTCCCGCTCCTCAGGTCATCGATCGCATTGTCGCCACGGTAAACGGCCGCGTCGTTCTGCAATCCGATTGGGATGAAGCTCTGTGCTACGAAGGTCTCCTCAGCAACCGCCCCCTTGCCAGTTTCACCGACGATGATCGCCGCGCGGCTCTCGACCGCCTGATCGACCTGGAATTGCTGCGTGAGCAGATGAAGTCTGCCGACTTCCGCCACGCCACCGACGCCGAAGTTTCTGCCCGCATCGCCGATGCTCGCAAACAATATCCTCAGGTCAACTCCGACAACGCATGGCAGTCCCTGCTTGCTTCCTATCATCTCGCGGAAAAAGATCTCTTCGCCCACGTGCAGCAGGAGATTGATGTGATGCGGCTGGTCGATGCTCGCCTCAGGCCCGCCGTGCAAATCGACTCCAAATCCATCGAGGCCTACTATCGCGATCAGTTTGTCCCCAAGCTGAAACAGGCCGGGGCATCCGAAGTCCCGCTCACCGAGGTTTCCGGCAAGATCCGCGAACTGCTCACCCAGGAGAAAGTCAGCGAGATGCTCGTCTCCTGGCTGCAAACCTTGCGCTCGGAAGGTCAGGTCCACATCCCCGGCGACGCGTCCTCCTCCAGCGATTCAGGGGTCCAATCGCAGTGACTGAGGCCGTAACCAAACCAGCCCGCCGCTGGTGGAAATACCTGCTGATCGTCATTGGCGCGCTGGCTGCCATCGCGATCGCCCTCACCATCTACATGAATACGGAATCCTTTCAGGCGCTGGTTCGCCGTCGCCTCGTCGCCGAAGTCGAGCGTATTACCGGCGGCCGCGCCGAAATCGGCAGCTTCCACACCATCCCATTTCGCTTGCAGGTCGAGGTGCGGAATATTACGGTGCATGGCCGCGAGTCCGCCACCGACGTTCCCTTGGCTCACGCCGAAAACGTTGTCGCCCGTTTGAAGATCAGCTCTCTGATTCGTTCCGAGCTCGCCTTTCACGAAGTGATTCTCGATCAGCCCGTCATCCACGTCATCTTTTATCCTGACGGCACCACGAACTTTCCTGGGCGGACCAGCTCCTTTTCTACCCAGGCTTCGATCGAACAACTCTTCTCCCTCTCCATCACTCGGCTGGAATTTCGTCAGGGCCGTCTGCTCTGGGACGACCAGGCCATCCCCCTCGATTTCGCCGCTCGCAACATGTCCCTGCAGATGGATTATTCCTACCTCCACGCCCGCTACCACGGCCGTCTCCTGCTCGGCATGGTCGATACCAAGCTTCCCGATTGCCGGCCCTTTGCCTGGATGAGTTCCGTGGACTTCAGCCTGGCATCGGATTCCGCAACCTTCTCTTCGCTCAAATGGAATTCCGGCCATTCCAATCTATCCGCGAGCGGCCAGGTCACGAACTTCCGCCGCCCGCAAGTCCAAGCCGCCTATGATGCCCACATCGATCTCACAGAAGCTGCTTCCGTCGCCCGGCATCGCGAGCTTCGCAGCGGCCTCCTCGAACTCAAAGGCGACGGCAACTGGTCCCTCGACCAGTTCGACTCCAATGGCCTGCTCACCCTCCGCGATCTCGCCTGGCAGTCGGATGACGTCTCTTTCTCCAAGGCATCGGTGACTACCGGCTACTCGATCAGCGATCAGCAACTCAAATTGTCCCGGCTGGATGGCAAGATCTTTGGCGGAAGCGTCACCGGCGATGCCGAAATCAACCAGTGGCTCGCCGCCGAGCAACATCTCTCACCCACGGCCAGAAAAAATCTGGAGACCGCAACCATCTCCGCTGCGCCTCCTCTAAACAAATTCCGCCAGCCGGCAGCCAAGCCCAAAGCGGCCGCGATCCAAACCGCATTGATCGTTCTTCGCCTTCGCGATATCTCTGCCCAGGATCTCGCCGTCGCCCTGAACGCGCCGGAGCACCCCATTCAAACGTTGCATCCCGCCGGACTTGCCTCCGGTACCCTTGAAACTCGCTGGAGAGGAACTCGTCGCGATGCCGAAGTCCAGTTCGCTCTCGACGTCAAACCCCCCGACCGCCTCGCTCCCGCCCAGCTGCCGCTCACCGCTCACGCCACCGGGGTCTACCACGCGGCCAATGACACGCTTGATCTCCCGCAATTCAGCCTGACCACCCCCACCAGCCGCGTGCAAGCCTCCGGCACACTTTCTTCTTCCTCCGCGCTGCACCTGTCGGTTTCCACATCCAGCCTCGCCGATTGGCTTCCCTTCGCTGCCGTAGTGCGTGGCCCCGCGCTCTTCCCCGTGGTGCTGAATGGCCGCGCCACCTTTAACGGCAATATGGCCGGATCAATCTCTTCTCCGCAACTTGCCGGGAGTCTCCAGGTCGACGATTTCGAAGTCAACGTCCCCGCCACTGCCAGCACGCCGCCACTCAAAACCCAGTGGGACTCTCTTTCTGCCTCCATCTTGCTTTCTTTCCAGTCGGTCTCTCTGCACAGTGCGACCATCGAGCGCGGCGACACCTCCGCCGAATTCGATGCCTCCGCCACTCTTCAACATGGCCACCTCACCGGCGACAGCGTCCTAGCGCTTCGCGCCAATCTTCACAATGCCGACCTGGCCTCATTGCAATCTTTAGCCGGCTACAACTATCCCCTTACCGGCACAGCCGATCTCTTTCTGCAAGCCGGAGGCACCCGCTCCGACCCTCACGGTGAAGGACAACTGCATCTCAACCATGCGTCGGCTTACGGCGAAGCCATCCAGCAATTCGATTCCGCCTTCCACTTCGCTCACGGCGAACTTGCTTTCGATAACTTGCACTTGTTCCATGACGATTCCGTCATCACCGGGAACGCTTCCTTCAACCCCGCGAGCCGTGTCTTTCATCTCGATGTCGACGGAAATAATCTCGATCTCGCGCGCGACTTCCAGTTCCGCACCCGCCGGCTCTCCGTCGAAGGCCATGCCGATTTCAAACTCAAAGCCTCGGGCACGCCGGAAGCTCCCACCCTCAACGCTGACGTTCACATTCGTAAACTCACACTCGATCGCAAACTCGAAGGCGAGTTCGACCTGCAGGCCGTGACCCAGGGCAACCAGCTTCACCTCACCGGCAACTCCCAGCTGCAGCAGGGTTCGTTGCTGGTCAGCGGCAGCGTCCAGCTGCGCGATGGCTATCCCGCCGACCTTTCTTTCCATGCGGATCAGCTCGATCTCGTTCCTCTATGGCACGCTTACCTCGGCACTCAACTTACCGGATACTCTTCTGTCGGAGGCAACCTCGACTTCCACGGCGAACTGCTCCAGCCCTCACGTTGGAGGGTCAACGGCGACCTCACTGCTGTCTCCCTTGACCTGGAACAGGTCAAACTTAACAATCAGGCCCCCATTCGTTTCGTGGTCGCGAACCAATCCCTCAACATTCAGCAATTCCATATGCTGGGGGAGGGCACTGACTTGGCGGTCCACGGCTCCATTCAACTCTCCGGTAGTCGCGCCCTCGATCTGGCCGCCGAGGGCCATCTCGATCTCAAACTGCTCTCCGGTTTTGCCCCCGACCTCACCGGCTCCGGCGTCGCAACCTTGAATATGACGGTCGGAGGAACTCTCACCGATCCCTTTCCCCAAGGACGTCTGCAATTTGCCGATATCTCGCTTTCTTACGCGACCCTTCCCAGTGGCCTCAGCGGAGTCAACGGCTCTCTGATCTTTACTCGCGATCGCGCCCACATCGAGTCGCTCACCGCCCACACCGGGGGCGGCATACTAACTTTTGAGGGCGACGCCACCTATCTTAATCAGCAGCTGAATTTTAACCTCACCGCCTCCGCCAAAGATGTGCGCCTCCGTTATCCTCCCGGAGTCAGTTCCACGGCGGACGCTCAACTTCACTGGGTAGGCACACGCTCCGCCTCTTCGGTCTCCGGCGACATCACCATCAATAAGATCGCCGTCACTCCCGGCTTCGATTTCAGCTCCTACCTCGAGCGTGGCCGCCAGGGTGCGACCGTCACCGTCGCCAACTCCCCCCTCAACAACATCAAGCTCGATATCCACGTGCAGACCGCGCCCGAACTCCAGATGCGTACCGCCATCGCGCGTCTCTCGGGCGACGCCGATCTTCGCCTCCGCGGCTCCGTCGCCCGCCCCGCCGTTCTCGGCCGCGTCGACATCCTCGAAGGCCAAGCCACCTTCCACGGCACCCGTTATACCCTCGAGCGCGGCGACATCAGTTTCGCCAACCCGGTTTCCATCGAGCCGCAACTGAATCTCCAGGCCTCCACTCACGTCCGCAACTACGATCTCAATATCACCGTCACCGGCACGCCTGATCGCGGCCTCAACCTGAACTACCGCTCCGAGCCGCCGCTTCCGAAATCCGATATCATCGCCCTGCTCGCTCTCGGCCGCACCGGCAATGAGTCGAGCCAGCTTCAGGAGCAGTCCGGCCAAAGCGCATTTTCCGATCAAGCTACCGCCCTGATTCTCAGTCAGGCCCTGAACACCACCGTCAGTAATCGCTTGCAGCGCCTGTTCGGTGCCAGCAACATCAAAATCGATCCTCAGGGACTCACCACCGAGAACAATCCCATCAGCAACGGCCCTCAAATTACTATCGAGCAGGAATTCGCCAACAACGTTTCCTTGACTTATTCCACCAACGTCTCTCAAAGCTCGGAACAGATCATTCAGGGCGAGTACTATTTCAATCGCAACCTTTCGGTCGTCGGTACCCGCGATCAGAACGGTGTCGTCAGCTTCGATGTACGCGTCCGCCGCCGCAAGAAGTGAGAGAAGTGGCCAGTGGCCGGTGATCAGCACTCGAATCGCTTTCTTCACTGACCACTAGCCACTGACTACCGAGAGGCATTTCTTAAATGGGGTCGGGAAGGGCACGACTTCAGTCGTGCCGCCCAGGCCCAATAAGACGCGGGCTTTAGCCCCTGACGGAGCCGGAGGTTCACCTCTTCGGTTCATGATGAGATGCTCACTGACCACTAGCCACTGCCCATGACCGATCCCCTCACCGCCCGCCAGCGCATGATCGACTCCCAACTCCGCGCCCGCGGCATCTCCGACCCGCGCGTCCTCGACGTCATGCTGCGAGTTCCCCGTGAAGCCTTCGTTCCCGGACCCTATCGCTCCGAAGCCTATGAAGACCACCCGCTGCCCATCGGTGACGAGCAAACCATTTCCCAGCCCTACGTCGTCGCCGTCATGCTCGAGTATTTGCAACTCGCCCCCACCGATATCGTCCTTGAAATCGGTACCGGCTCCGGCTACGTCACCGCTCTCCTCGCCGAACTCGCCGCACAAGTTTTTTCCATCGAGCGTCACCCTGCTCTCGCAGCCAGCGCTCGCTCCGTCATCGCCGCGCTCGGCTATAACAATGTCTATATATTTACCGGCGACGGTACCCTCGGCCTTCCCACTGAAGCCCCCTTCGACGCCATCCTTGTCTCCGCCGCCGCTCTTGATGTGCCCCCCGCCTTGCTCTCTCAACTCCGCGAAGGTGGACGCATGATCGTTCCCGTCGGTCCGCCCGATTCCCAGCAACTCCACTTCATCCGCATGCATGACGGCCATCCGATCGTTTCGCTCCGTGACCCCGTTCGCTTCGTTCCGCTGATCTCCGACCCGCAATGAGATTTGCTTGTCATCCTGAGCGAGCGTTTTTTGCGCAGCGAAGAGCCGGTCCCGAGCTTGTCGAGGGAATCTGGGCGAGCCGCGCGATGCAGCCTGCCCTGAGCCTAGCCGGAGGGTCGCGCTCTTTGCGACGCAGTAATAGCGCGTTTGGCTCGCTTCCTTATCTCCCGCCCTTGCAGCCATTTCGCACGCGTGATACAAGGCAATCAGCCCATGTCAGCCGTTCGCCGCTTTGCGAAATCATGCCTTGTCCTGCTCTGGGGGAAACAAACCAAGCCGCACAGAATCCTCAGCGGGCTGGCCTCCGGCTATCGCATCTCGGTTTCTCCCACCGAGAAACTCAGCTATCTCCTCGGGATAGACGAATCCCACCTGCAAAAAGCCATCCGGCAATTCGTCTCTGCCGGCGACACCGTGTATGACATCGGAGCGAACCTGGGTTATGTCTCTCTATCCCTCGCCAAACGCGTCGGTCCTCACGGCCGCGTGATCGCCTTCGAGCCCATTCCGCTCAACATTACCGCCTTCCGGAACAATATCGCCATCAACCACCTCACCAACGTCCGCTTGCTCGAGTGCGCAGCCTCGGACCGCGCTGGTCAGTCCGTGATCCGACTGCTGGAGAATCCGTCGACCGCAAGTCTGGTCTGGCATAACACCAACCCAGGCGCGACGGAATTTACCATTCGCACCGTCTCCATCGACGATCTGGTCGAGGCCAGCGACCTCGCGCCTCCCACCTTCGTCAAAATCGACGTGGAAGGTGCCGAAGCTCTCGTTCTAGAGGGAATGCGCCGCACCCTCGCTTCCGCCCGGCCAGTAGTCTTTGTCGAGTGCTCGGAGGCAGGTCGCGAAAAATCATGGCATCTGCTCGCCGGTTTGCGCTATCGCTGCCAGTCCGCCATCACGCGCAAAGACGTAAGCACGCTCGAGGAATACCGCCACTCCGATTTCCTCTGGCTCCCCGCGGAACGCCAATGAAGATCTGAGAACTGACAACTGAGAACTGAGAACCGAGAACTGAGAACTGGAAACTGAGAACCGAGAACTGCCTTACAATCTTCCTGTGCCCGTCCTTCACAACCTCCGCGTCACTCTCGAAATGATCAAGTGGGAGCACTCCATCTTTGCTCTCCCGTTTGCTCTCTGCGGAGCCATGCTCGCTGCCTCAGGCTTTCCCACCGCCCACCAACTTCTTTGGATCGTAGTCGCCATGCTCTCGGCCCGCTCCGCCGCCATGGCCTTCAACCGCCTCGCCGATTCCGCCATCGATGCCGCCAATCCCCGCACTCTCACCCGCGCCCTTCCCGCCGGCCACCTGTCTCCCGCTTTTGTCGGCACCTTCGTCGTCGTCTCCTGCGCCATCTTCATTCTGGCAGCTTCCCAACTCAATCGCCTCACCCTGTGGCTCTCTCCGGTCGCGCTCGCCGTCCTTCTGCTCTACTCCTACACGAAGCGCTTTACTCGCCTTTCTCATCTCGTCCTCGGCTTCGCTCTCGGCATCGCCCCTGCCGCCGCCTGGATCGCCGTCCGCGGCTCCCTCGACCCGCGCATTTTATTGCTCACCGCCGCAGTCACCTTCTGGGTCGCTGGCTTCGATGTCCTCTATGCCTGCCAGGATTTCGAATTCGACCGCAACACCGGACTGCACTCTATCCCTCGCCACATCGGCATCGGCCCCGCCCTCTGGATCGCGCGCGCCTTTCACCTCGTCATGCTGATCTTTCTCCTCGCGCTCCTGCCCGCATTTGCGCTGGGAAAACTCGCCGTGGCCGGTGTCATCGCCGTCACGCTCCTCCTTCTGTACGAACATTCTCTGGTCAAGCCCAACGACCTCTCGCGCCTCAACGCCGCCTTCTTCACCATGAACGGCGTCATCTCCGTAGTATTCGCCGTATTCGTAGCCGCCGACCTGCTCCTGCGAAAGTAGATTCAGGTGGAGGCCCGCTTCATGAAGCCGACCTACGCTGAGCGGCGTCGGACGATTCGGCCAAGCGAAAGGTGGAGTGTGCTTTTGGGTGGTGCAGCGCTTCCAGCGCCGCGATAAGGCGTGGCACTGAACAAGGGCTTTAGCCCCTGAGATTCTCTCCCGCAAATAAAAACAGGCGTTCGCACCCCCTGCGGTGAGAACACCTGTTTCCCCATTCCCTCAAATTCCTCCGAGGGCTTGAAGATCGCGCTACCGGTGTTTTATTCCCGGTCGCACCCTCATCATGCCCTTAGACGCCTCAGCGTTTGTCACCAATCTGTCACCGTTTGTAAAATCCGCGCTCGGCCTGCCCGGCGTTTCCTTGGTAACTCCAGCCCTGATTGTCGAAGCTGGTAGCATAAAGATTCCCCACGCCAACCGTGCGCTCATTTTTCCACTTCGCCATCCTTTTCCTCGCGCTCCCACTCCTGGCGCAGAGCAATACCGGAGAGCTTCGCCTCAAAATCACCGGCCCCGATGGCCAGCCCATCAAGGCTTCCATCGATCTCTCCAGTGACGCTCTCCAGTTCCATCGCACCTTCTCCGCCGACGATTCCGGCCTCTTCGTTGTCCGCAATCTCCCTTTCGCCCAGTATCGCCTTCAGGTCCACGAACCAGATTTCGCTCCCTACGACGGCCCCATCGAAATTCATTCTGCACTTCCCACCGAGTACGCCGTCCGGCTCAACATCGCCGCCCTGAGCACCGCCGTTCAAGTCGTCGCGCAAAATACTCTTCTCGATCCCGAGCGCGCCGGTGCCGTCAACCATCTCGATCAGCAAGCCATCGCCACTCGCCCCGCATCCCTCCCCGGTCGCTCGCTCCCCGATCTCATCAACTCGCAGCCCGGCTGGCTCTACGAAGGCAACGCTGTTCTCCACCCCCGCGGCTCTGAATATCAAACTCAATTCGTCGTCGACGGCATCCCGCTCACCGACAACCGCTCTCCCGGCTTCGGCCCCGAAATCGAGGCCGACGACGTCGATTCCCTTACCATCTACACCGCCGGCATTCCCGCCGAGTACGGCCGCAAAATGGGCGGCGTCGTCGAAGTCAACACTCTGCACGATTCCCAGCCCGGCCTCCACGGCCAAGCCCTTCTCTCCGGCGGCAGCTTCGATACAGCTGGCGCCTTCGCCCGCCTGCAGGATTCCTTCGGCAAAAACACTGTCGGCCTCAGCGCCTCCGGCAACATGACTGCCCACTACCTCAATCCCGTCGTTCCAGAAAACTTCACCAACCGCGGTACGACCGGCGACTTTTCTTTAAGCTATGAGCGCGATTTCACTCCCAAAGATCGCCTCACCCTCAGCGTCCGCCACGAACTCGCGCGTTACGAAATTCCCAACGAGCAAGTCCAGCAAGATCTGCAACTCCTGCCCGACCTCGGCCAGCCCGCGCCTCCGCCCAGCACTCCCCCGCAGCTCCAGACCGCCGACAATTTCGAGACCATCGGCATCGCTTCCTATCAGCACATTTTCTCCCCCAACTTTCTTCTCGATCTCCGCGGCATGGTTCGCAACAACTCCAACGACTTCTACTCCAATCCTTCCTCCTGGCCCGTCATCGTTTCTCAGCACAACTACTTCAACGAAGGATATTTCAATAGCTCCGTCTCGATTCACCGTGGCCATCAGGAATGGAAAGCCGGCCTCGAATCCGACAATCTCTTTCTCCACGAAAACTTCACCGACACTATCACTGCAAATCCAAGTTACCCCGGCTATCCCTTTGACCCCGGCACGACAAGCCGTTTCGCATTTTCCGGCAACCGTCCCGATCTCGAACAGGCTGCCTTCGTTCAAGATCTCATTCACTTCGACAACTGGACCATCAACGCCGGCCTGCGCTGGGACCACTATCAATTACTCGCCAATCAAAATGCCGTCAGCCCTCGTCTTGCCATTGCGCGCTATCTTCCCGCAGCCAAATTGATCCTCCACGTCTCCTACGACCGCGTTTTTCAAACTCCCTCGTTTGAAAACATTCTGCTCTCCAGTTCTCCTCAGGTGCAGTCCTTCGAACCCGCCGTTCTCCGCTTGCCGGTCGAACCTTCCCACGGCAACTATTTTGAATTCGGCGCTACCAAAAGTTTCCTGAACCAGTTCCGCTTCGACGCCAATTATTTCCGCCGCTACGTCAACAACTACGCCGACGACGATCAAATCCTCAACACCGCCGTCAGCTTTCCTATAGCTTTCCGCAAATCAATAATCTACGGCGCCGAAGGCAAGCTCGAATTCCCTCACTGGAACCGCTTCTCCGGTTTTCTCAGCTACTCCTACATCGTCGGCAACGCCTGGTTCCCGGTAACCGGCGGCCTGTTCCTGGGCTCCGACGCCGTGAGCGCAACCACTCAGCTCACCGGACATTTCCCCGATTCGCAAGACCAGCGCAACACCGTCCGCGCCCGCCTTCGCTATCAATTAATTTCTCGTGTGTGGATTGCCGCCGGCTCCGAATATGGCAGTGGCCTGCCCTTTGACTTCGACGGAACCTACCAGCAAGCGCTCGCCGAGTACGGCCCATCTGTCGTCGATCGCATCAACCTTGCGAGCGGACGCATCAAGCCCACCCTCGCCGTCGACGCCTCCCTCGGCGCCCAAATTTATAAAACCGACAAACTCGCCCTCAACTTTCAAGCCGACGGCGAGAACCTCAACAACCGCCTGAACATCATCGACTTCGGCGGCCTCTTCTCCGGCAACGCCATCGGCCCCCCCCGCAGCTACGCCCTCCGCCTCGCCGCGACCTTCTGATTCGAAGTGTCATCCTGAGCGAAACATGATTGTCCGAAGGACAATCATGAGAAGTCGAAGGATCCCTACCGTCATCGTGCCTATCCCGCCCGCTTAAAGTACTGCACGGCGCGCTCATGCTTTTTCGCCGCCGCCATAGAAGAAAACGTCCCCAGATTCTTGCGCCTTCCAGTCTTCGCATCTTTCTTGCGCGAATACAAACGATACTCCCCGGATTGTAATTTTCGAATCATGCAAGAAGAAGATGCCGCCTCGCAGCCGGAAGTTGGCATAAAAAAAAGGGACGCTCTCGCGTCCCTCACCTACGTTGTCATCCTGAGGGAAGCGTGATTCGTCCGAAGGACGATCACGCGCAGTCGAAGGATCCCTTTCACGGCGACGCTGCCCTAAACCTTGGTCTCCCTCACACCACAAAATACTTCGCCCCGGGATGATGCACCACCAGCGCCGACGTACTCTGCTCCGGCTCCAGCAAAAACCCCGAAGTCAGCCGCACTCCCACATTCTCCTCCGGCTTCAACAGCACAAACAATTTCGTCTGATCCTCCAGATTCGGGCATGCCGGATACCCAAACGAATACCTTGACCCACGATATTTCTGATGGAACAAATCTCGAATCGCCGCCGCATCCTGGCCCGCAATCCCCAACTCCTCCCGCATCGTCTTATGATGCAGCTCCGCCAGCGCCTCCGCCGTCTCCACGCTCAACCCGTGCAGATACAAATATTTTGTATACTCCCCGCCCTCAAACAGTTTCTGCGTCTCCACCGAAGCCTTCGCCCCAATCGTCACCAGCGAAAATCCAATCACATCCGTCTTCCCCGACGCCTTGCTCGCAAAGAAGTCAGAGATACACAGCCGCCGCCCCTCCCGCTGCCGCGGAAAAGTAAACCGTAGTAGTTCACCCTGTGCGCCCCCGTGTCCCCCGTGTTTAAGATCTTGAGTTCCGCTCGCCACTCGCGACTCGGTACTCGGTACTTCATACACCACCACATCGTTCCCATCACTCTGGCACGGAAAATACCCGTACACCACTTTCGGATCGAACAGCCCTGACTCCGCCACTTCCTCTTCGATCTTCTTCTTGATCGGTCGGAACTTCTCCTCCACCAGCCGCACGTAATCCGCCTGCGACGCCGTCTTCAACTGCCACTGATTCTTGAACAGTGCCGTCTCGTTAATGTACGGAAAAACGTCGCGCACATCGTAACGCTTCACCCGCACTCCCCAGAACGGAGGCCGTGGTATGTCCGGCGCGTCCGTCACCACCGCGCTCCGCTCTGAAAACACCGGACCAGTCTCCTCATCCACCGCCGCCGCTTTCGCGTACTCCTTCACCGTTCGCCCGTCTTTCAGCCGCGACTCCCGCGCTCCATCTTCCGTCACCAGGTCTTCCATCACGTGCAATCCAGCAAACGCATCCTCTGCGTAAAACACGGCATTCTCATACTCCCGCCGCAAATCGTCTTCCACATACTTCCGCGTCAAAGCCGCGCCGCCGCAAATCACCGGAAACTCCAGCTTCTGCCGCTGCAAGTCCTGGATCACATACTTCATCTCCAGCGTCGATTTCACCAGCAGCCCGCTCAGTCCAATCGCATCCGCGCCATGCTCCTGGGCCGCGCTGATAATCTTGTCCCCCGGCTGCTTGATTCCCAGGTTCACCACCTTGAATCCGTTGTTCGACAAAATAATGTCGACCAGATTCTTTCCAATATCGTGCACATCTCCCTTCACCGTCGCGAGCACGATCGTCCCCTTCTGCGACCCGCCCACCTTCTTCTCCATCTTCGGTTCTAAATAAGCCACGGCCTGCTTCATCACGCCTGCCGAGTCCAGCACCGAAGGCAGTTGCATCTTCCGCGCTCCAAACAAATCGCCCACGGTTTTCATCCCATCGAGCAAAACGGTGTTGATCAACTCCAGCGCCGAATACGACCCAAGCGCCTCTTCCAGCAACTCCTCCAGAGATTTCTTGTGCGCACCCTCACCCACCGACTTTTCGCCGTTGATGATGGCGAACTTCAGCTTGTCTTCTACCGACAGCGTATCCACGTGCGCCGTGGTGGAAGCCGCCGCCTTGCCCTTCAGCCCGGCAAAGTGATTCATGTATTTCTGCAGAGGATCGCCATCCGATTCGTCGCGGAAAATCAGCTTTCGCGCCAGATCCACTTCTTCCTGCGGAATCTTGTACAGCGGATATATTTTCGTATAGTTCACGATGGCCATATCCAGCCCACGGTTCACCGCCTCGTGCATAAACACTGAATTCAATACTCGCCGGGGATAAGCATCCAGCCCAAACGAGATATTGCTCACGCCCAATATCGTCTTCACATCGGGTAGTTCCTTCTTGATCCGCTCCACCGCCTTCAGCGTCTCAATCCCGGCGCTTCGATACTCCTCCTGCCCCGTAGAAATCGGCAACGTCAGCGCATCGAAAATCAAATCCGTTCCGTCCAGTCCATACTTCTTCGTCGCCAGATCGAAAATCCGGTGCGCAATGGCCGTCTTCTTTTCCGCCGTCAGCGCCATCCCGTCTTCATCAATGGTCAGCGCAATCACCGCTGCGCCGTACCGCTTCGCCATCGGCAACACCAGCGACGTTCGCTTCTCCCCATCCTCCAGGTTGATCGAGTTGATAATCGCGCGCCCCGGAATCCTCTTCAGCGCCTCTTCCACCACATCCGCCTCGGTCGAATCCACCAGAATCGGCGCCGGAACCCGCGTCGCAATCCTCTCCAGAATCGAAGTGATGTATCCCTTTTCATCTTCGCCGACGATCGCGCAGCACAAGTCCAGCATGTGCGACCCGTCATTCACCAGTTTCTTCGCCAGCGCCAGAATGTCGTCGTACTTCTTCCCCCGCACAAGATTCCGAAAGTGTTCCACGCGGGTCGTCGTATTCATTTCTTCGGCAACGATCAGCGGCTTCGGCTCCAGATCGAGAGGAACCGATGTGTACGCGCTCGAAGCTGCGCCTACCCGCTTCACCTCACGTTTCGCCGGCTCCACCCCGGAAACCGCGTCCACCACCGCTTTCAAGTGCGCGGGAGTCGTTCCGCAACATCCGCCAACAATGCGCACGCCATAATCCACCACAAAGTGCTTGTGATAGTCAGCGAGTTCCTGCGGCGTCAGTTTATAGACCGCGTGTCCGCCTTCGTTGTGCGGCAGCCCGGCATTCGGAAGAACGGATATTTCCTTCGTCGAATTCAGCGCAAGGTAGCGCACTGCGTCGTTCATCTCCTTCGGTCCCGTCGCGCAGTTCAGTCCGAGGATATCCACATCAAATGGCTCCAGCGCCGTCAGCGCTGCGCCAATTTCCGTGCCTAACAGCATCGTGCCGGTTTCCTGAAGAGTAACTTGCACCGCGACCGGCAATCGCTTGCCCGCCTTCCGCATCGCCTCTAGCGCGCCGATGGCTGCAATCTTCGCCTGCAACAAATCCTGGCAAGTCTCGATCAATAACAAGTCGACCCCGCCCTCGATCAGCGCCGCCGACTGCTCTTCATAGGCGACCACCATCGCATCGAAGCTGATATGTCCCAGCGACGGTAGCTTCGTCGTCGGCCCCATCGATCCCGCCACAAATCGCGGCCGATCTTTCGTCGAGAACTGTTGCGCCACTTCCCGCGCCAGTTGCGCCGCCTTCACGTTAATCTCGCGCACTCGATCCGCCAGCTCGAACTCGCCCAGGACGATCCGCGATCCACCAAACGTATTCGTCTCGACAATGTCACAGCCCACTCGGAAAAAGTCCGCGTGAATCTCCCGAATGATGTCGGGGCGGCTCAGCACCAGCACCTCGCTGCAATTTTCCTTGCCCCAGTAATCGTCCAGCGTAGGATTGCGCGTCTGTATGTTCGTGCCCATCGCGCCGTCATAGACGACGACGCGCTCTTTCACGGTCTTTAAGAGTTCAGTCATTGGCAGTACCATTGTCATTCCGAGACGCGAGCGAAGCGAGCAAGAAGGAATCCCTTTCACCAAAGACGCTTCCGTTCAAACTCGCAATATACAAACGCCGGCCCTCGCGGACCGGCGTGAGTGCTTCGCACTTGAAGATTCTAACTCCCCGCAACCATCTCCTTGGGAGCCCCACCGTCCACATCGGCCTGATTGAACACAACGTTCGCTCCCATGTGTGCTGGCCGGGGGGCCAGCATTTGCTCCTTGCGGTAAACCAGATTGCTGGCATTGAACGTCGCCAGTTCGAATCCATGCCCATGCGTAATCGCATCCGTCGGGCAAGCCTCCACGCAATATCCACAAAAAATACACCGGTTATAGTCGATGTTGTAGATTTTCGCGTAGCGTTCGGCGCCGCTTACGCGGTGTTCGGCGGTGTTGTCGGCGGCTTCGATATAGATGCAGTTCGAGGGACAATTGGCCGCGCACAAAAAGCAGGCTACACATTTCTCCAGGCCATTTTCGTCGCGCTGCAGAACGTGAGCGCCACGGAAGCGGGCTTCGATGCGCGCGCCGCGCAGCGGACCTTTGCCGTCGGGATAATTTTCTACCGTCGTGGGCTGGAACATCTCCATGAAGGTGATGCTCATTCCTTTGGCGATGGCAGCGATGTTTTTCAGAACCGGCATACTTATCTAGTATACCGAAAGAGTGGAATTCAGGCGGCTTCCCAGCTGCGAGCTGGTTCCTGCTCTATAACCAGACGCCAATCTGCGAAGACAATCTTTCCTACGTGTCGAATGAACCTCAGCGAAACACTTGTTCCGCCTGCTTTCCGGGCGTATACTCCCGGCCTGCGGGAAGACAGGTCCGAGCAAGAGGGAAAGCGAGGTCCAACACCCATGAACTGGAAAAGCAAACTGATCCTCGGTGTGCTGACGGCTCTGGCGATGATGTTGCTTACGTTTGCGCTCCCCCGAGGAGGTGCGTTGCGCGATGAGGCGGTGGTGCAGTTTCCGCTTACCGTGGGAGTGTGGGCAATTTACGTTTTGCTTTTCGTAAAGCTGAAATAGGGGTTCATGAAGTCCTTCACCCTGCTGGTCGCGCTGCCGTTGTTGCTCTCGGTTTTCGCTACGCCGTTATCGAGAGCTGCGAACGGCGGCAACAAGCCGCTCGACATCGGTCCTCAGGTACGTTTCTCAGCCGACAACTTCGACTGGCGCGAGATGGTTCCGTACCTTTCCGCGGCCGCCGCTCTGCCTGAAGAGCAAGGCATCAAAGCGATCCTGGAAAATTCCCAGGCGCTTCGCGTTTTTGTTGCGAATGAAATTCGCGCGGAGTGCCGTCCGGATAAAGGCCGCTGCGTCGCTATGCGCGAAGGCTTTACGCTGGAAGGGGAAGTGGATAAAAGGATCGAAGGCATGGTGCGGGAAGGGATGGTCCACGGGCACAAGACGGCGAGCGTGGACTACGCGCTGCAGGGCCAGCCTTTTCCATTCTCCGAAATTGCGGCGCTCAAAAGCGACAAGCGGCAGGACGCCTACCTCGTCCTTCAACTCGCGGGCCGCAACTATACTGCAGCGCAGCTACAGGCCAAGTACGGCGCTCCGTATGACACCAATATTTTCCAGTCGTACAGCGTGTTCACCTACCGGCTGGACAGCGCGGATTACACCAGCAAAGCGGTGTTCGAGGTCGATCCGGTGGATGGAGCGGTGATGAAGATTGCGATCAGTTTGAAGGCTAAGAAAAGTAAGAAGAGGGAGTAGCGGGCTTTCGATCGATTTGAAATGAAACTTCTCCTTACTCCTTGCGACACGTTCAGTTCCTGCCAGCATGAAGTCGCATACGATGCCTGAGTTGCTTCCACTCGTCGGGTGCTGTTCAATTTTTGCGGTTATCGGCATCGTTTCTCATGTTCTCCATCAAATGCCGTTCAAGCCTAGAACGAGGTCACGAGCAGAAAGAAGACGGGAGACACGAGAGGGCAAAAGACAGCACTGGTTATTCCGATCCTCTGGGAAAAGATGGGGACAATTCCTAGGTTGGTTCTCCGGAGCGGCTCTCACCTTGTTGCTATCGGCATCGGGGGCTGGGGTGGGCGGCCATTACCCTTTGGCGAAGTGGCTGTTCGTTGGTGCGGCATCGTCTACACTCGCAACAGCATGGTTCGCCTTGGCCGTCTTGGCCGGACCGGCCAGAGTAGTTTGGACGTCGATCTCTATTCCCCCGATCGCGCTACTGTTTGTGTATTTTTATTACCTTGCTTGCCCATCCGTTATCGTCAGCCCCCCAAGCATACCCTTCTCGAAGGGGTGGAAGTTTACTATCCGAAACAAGACCGATGACGACCTATATTCTGTGAGTTTTAGGTTGCGGGTGGAGTCATCTAAATTGAGGCCAGAGGATTTCAAAATTGAAGTGCCACCGTCAAGCATTAAGCCATTGGACCCAGGACACGATGAATCCCCGGATATGAGATGGAAGGACTGCATGGACTCGTATAGTCGTCCTGTTTTTATTGCGGTCATAAATCACTTAGGTCCAACGGGATCATCAGAAGACTTTCGGGAGATCATAATTAGACGAAACCTCCCTGACAACATCAAAAGTGAAACCATAGTGCCCGTAACAGTCGCTTCCGCTGTTACGGGGTGGTTCCCGGCGGGTGGTTCTGTGGCGAAATTTTGGGATATACCGCTCATAACTCTTGATGAGGGTTTATGGTGTCACGCGGAAGGTCTTAGACCAGTTTCCCCTTGATTTGATAGCGGTGCCTTATGAAGGAACCTGAGTACGTCGAAGGTCCACAAGGGATGGCAAACTTTGAGGAAGGCACGAAGGCCCTCTTCAAAGTCTCCCAAAGACGACCTTGTAGAGGCCGAGAAGAAGAGGAAGGGAAGACTTCTTCCCGCGCTCGGAGTGTACGTAAGCCTAAGCTTTCCGACAAGGACTAAGGCGGGATTGGAGGTCAAAATCCCCACCCTCCCGCAAAGGGCGCGGGAAGGGTGGGGCACCCGCGGACGAGATTGTTGGGGCCGAGGAACGGAAGAAGCGGAGGGCTTGTCGCGTTCGGAGTGTAGGTAAACCTAATCTTTCCGACAAAGGACTAGAGCGGGATTGGAGGTCAAAATCCCCACCCTCCCGCAAGGAACGCGGGAAGGGTGGGGCACCCGCGGACGAGATTGTTGGGCCGAGGAACGGAAGAAGCAGAGAGCTTCTCGCGTTCAGGGTGTACGTACACCGGATCTTTCCGACAGGGACTGGAGAGGGATTGGAGATCAAAATCCCCACCCTCCCGCAAAGGACGCGGGAAGGGTGGGGCACCCGCGGACGAGATTGTTGGGGCCGAGGAACGGAAGAAGCTGAGGCCTTGTCGCGTTCACTGTATAGGTAAACCTAATCCTTCCGACAAGGACTAGAAGTGGATCGAGAGGTCAAAATCCCCACCCCTTCGGCAGGCTCAGGGCAGGCTCTCCCGCAAAGAACGCGGGAAGGGTGGGGCACCCTAAGACGAAGTTGTAGGGTATATCTCAGAGGAAACACGGTTGAGAGACTCGTATCGCGATAGTTCGAGCAGGTATACAGGCAAGTGCCCGCGCGCATGGTGCCGTGGCTGCCCGCCTGAAACCCAGCACAAAGGACACTCTTAGGGATCGGGAGAATCGCGATTGTAGGACTTGGGAGGCAGCAGAAGTTGAATGCCGAAATAACCGAGGAAATAGGGTTGATCGCTGCGCGTGGGTTCGAGGCTGCGTCCGGCCATGAAAAGAAGAATCACCGGTTTGTGAAGCTTGTAGCGGCCTCCGAAGTCGATGGTCGGCTGGTACTCGGAAGGGTGGAACGTGCCCACGGAATACAGTTCCATGTCGAGTTCGAATTTGCGGGTGAATTCGTGGCCGAGGACGAGGCCAGTGATCCAGCCGTCCGGTCCCTTGTGGACGGCCTGATAACCAATTTCGTAATCCACATCGACCGGGCCGAACTTCTTGGAGAATTCGACGGGCAGGAGAAAGGAGCTGTTGGGTGAAGTGATGCTGCGGCGGACGGCATCGTTGGGATTGTTGAGAAATGCCTGGGGGAAAAACGAGACGGCGAGGCCGTCTTCGCCGGCGTCGTAGAAACGCCATTTGACGCCGGGATTGGATTGGCCCAATCCAAATCGAGCCGACGCGAACGAGGAATGTTGGACGCGTAACCATGCGTTTTCGTAGGTGAGCTGGATGCGGTCGCCGATGCCGAAATTGATGTCGACGTCGGGAGTGTGGGAAACCGACTGATCGCTGTAGAAAAAGAGCATGTAGCCGAGGTTGATTTCCCAGTTGAGATGACCGGGGGTGCCCGGATCATTCGTGTAATAGGGCGGCCCGCCTTGAGCCAATGCCCAGGTCCCGGCAGAAAAAAAGAAGAAACCGAGGGTCAAACTCCACAGAATAGCCACGGGGCCCGGGGAGAACAGCGGAGAGCAAGAGGCTTTCTTGCCGCAGGAGTGCATCTTTGCATTTTCCGTGTGGTGCGCCACAGGTGAGAAGGCAATCGGGAGCTTGTTCATGCCCTTAAGAGCCCGAGTAAGAACTTAGCAGATAGATCTCCCTAGCGACCTGCCGCTTGTGCGGCGGCGGGAACTCCAATGGTGAGCACGTCTGGTTGCGTCCAAACGGTTTTGCCACTGGTAAGGTCCAAGCGGTTCATCGTGATCTTCAGTTGCTTGTGATCCACCGCGAGGAGCAGGTAATGATAGTTGATTTCCTTGCTCTGAAAGGGATCGTCAGGGGCGCGCTCAATCGGATACGCGTGGGCTCCTCCCCCGCCGGTGACGAAGTAGGTCACGCCACCATGTTCGTGGCGCTCGTAGTTGTGAACGTGCCCTGAGAAAACGACGATGCGAAAAGGAACGTGGGCCTGGCGCTCTTCCAGCATCCTGGCCAGCGCCTGCTCCGTCTTACGCGCAGAGTGGCCACCGCCAAACATCTTTGTGTCTGAAGAACTGGTATAGGGAGGGTGGTGGTCCATGACGAAGACGAAATCCACGTCCGCGGGGACGCGGTCGAGTTTATCGGCCAGCCACTGGCCTTGTGGTCCGGAAACTTCCTCCAGGGAGCTGTCGAGCACCAGGATCAGCGTGTTCGCCGCGCGGACCGAATAGTAGCGGCTATTCTTCAGATCGGGGAAGCGCTGAAAATAATTGCCGAGCGCAACTTCTTCCTTCCCATGCAGGTCGTGGTTGCCCAGGGCCGGGTAGATGGGAATCTTCTTCTCGCGCCAGATACTGGTTTCCGTGTCCCACACCTTCCAGTCGTCGGTATCGTAGCCGTTGTAAACGATGTCGCCGGTAAAGCAGACGAAGGCGGGATTGGCGTCTGCAATGGCCTGCACCAGCGCGACGCGGACTGGAGGATTGGCTGCGTCGGTATCTTTGGGATCATGAAAACGAGTATCGCCGTAAGCTACGAAGCGGAACGGGACGGTTACCTTAGCCTGCAAATCCACGGAGGTTTGCGCCGCCGACTTTTTCGTGCATGCGGTCAATCCAAAAAGCAGCGTCAGGCAAAGAAAAGCTGAGAGTCTATTTGCGAGTGATATGCGTGGAGACATAGGATAAGTTCGCGTTTCTAAAGACCGACTACGGAATCTGCAGCGTTTCGATTATGGGGTCGATTCGTGCTTTGAAGTCATCGAGCTGTTCAGCTGGCAGCCTGGTGTAGAACAACGCATTCGCGTTTTCGCTCCGCAGCCGGGTGAAATATTCTGCCATGTTACGGCCATTCTGCATATAATCGGCGACCCAACTCAAGGCAGATCGGCCGTTTATTGCTTTCAGCTGGCAACTATTTTCGCGAAGACGATAATTTTCGTAGCCTTCTTTCGTTCGTTGCTCGACCTTCCGTTTTGCCTGCTTCAGGAGCCGCCGGTTCATCTTTTCCGCAGGCATCATATTTTCCGGAGGTTGCAAAACTTTTACGTACAGGCGGACTATCTGGAGCGTTCCCGGCTCTTTCAAAAAGAGGATGCTTTCCTGATCTCCCAAGCGCTCCGGCCCACTCCATTTCCAACCGGGAGGCAACGAGAGCGACACTCCAGATTCGCTGTCTCGATACTCATTCGTCTGCGAGTACGCCAGAGTTGAGGTAGTCAAACAAATCAGGACCGCGCTAAGAATCTTGGCAAAAAGAGCGCGCATAACGACCTCCCGCTATTGCCTACCGATTTTATTCCACAGCCGAGCCTCAGCTACTTTCCCACAACCAAGACTTCAAACTGTCCGTTTTCCGCCGTCGAGAGAAAAAGCCGGTGCGTTTTGGGATCAAGCGCCATCGTCTTCGCTCGCGGCAGGGTCTTCACGGTCTCGACCGGGGAATATTTGTCCGCGTCCTCCTGCCGGATGACGGTCACGGTGCCTTCTCCGTTGGAGTTGAAGATCAGTTTGGTCTGTGGATCGAATGCGGTCGCGTCGACATGATCGCCGATGGGCAGCGTAGTTATGACTTTGCCGGTGTCAGCGTTCATGACTGCCATCACTTTACTGCGGCAGCCGAGAAAAAGACGATGATTGGCGCGATCGATGGCCATGCTGCTGGGAGAAGAACAGGGAGCCGTGGGCCAGCGCTGTTCAACTTTGAGCGTGCGGGAATTGATCTTGAGAACCTCACTCTGGTCTTCCAGATTATTGAAGACGTAACCATTGCCGTCGGCCGCCGCATACTCGGGTCCGCCGCCCAGGTCGACTGTGCCGGCGACCTGACCGGTCGGGGCATCGATGACGGTTGCGCTGTTGCTTTGTCCATTGAACGCGAACACGCGCGCCGTGGCTGGGTCGTAGATGATGGCATCGGGTTTCTGTCCGGTGGGAACGTCGGCGATCGGCTTCAGGGTTTTCAGATCGAAGATCGTCACAGTCGAAGCTTGGCCGTTGCTAACGAATCCGCGGCCAGACTCGGGAGCGATGGCGATGCCATGAACTCCGGGCGTTTTCGGAACGTTGCCAACCACTGTTAGCGTGTCGATGTCGAGAACTTCGACCTGCGTGCCGTGCGAAACATAGGCGCGGCGCGCCGCCTCATCGACGGTTAGGTAGTCGAAGCTTCCCTCGCCGGGGATGGGAATTTTCTTGACCACGGAATAGCCGCCAGCGGCAGCGAGCGAGATCGCAGCAGTGGTAAGTGTGATTGCGAAGCCGGCGATGAGAATGAGAAGCCTTCCGGCAAACGACCGAACCCCCTTGAGCATATGCTGTGTTCCTTCCTTAAAATCTGTTTATGGGATGACATTTAATTGTAGATAGCGAGTTTGACGGTCCCCTGAAATTCAGGAGACCTTCAGAATTGCGAGAGCATTACTCTCGGCGCGGCTCCCAGCGCAAGCCGAAGGAGTAAGTCGGCTTGTAGTATTCGCGCTGCGTGACGTACCAGGGGCTGCCGTTGTAAAAGCCGAAAACCTGGTCGGTGAGGTTCAGGCCCTGCCAGAGCACAGTCAACTGCTTCTGTACGCGGAAGCTGGCCTGCGCATCAACCTGCAAGTGCGCGTAGAGGTAGTTGTCGCCCAACGGTCCCTTGGGACCAAGACCGGCGGGATCCTCGCAACCGCCGCCCTGGTTTTGCTGAACCGTTGTGCAATTCTCCCACTGATACTGGTAAATGCTGGCGCTGTTGTAGGTGGCTCCCAGGCGGGCCGAGAAACGTCCCCGGTCGTAGCTGGGACTGAGATTCCAAATTGTTGGTGTTTGACGCTGCAGCGCCGGATTGTCGGTTCGAAGTGGGAGAGTGCCCGCGCTCGAACCTGTCTTGCTGAAGTTCGCCATAATGCCGAAACCACTCCACGCTCCCGGCAGAAATCCGAAGCGCTGGATGTAGGCAAACTCCACGCCATATAGCTTCGCGTTTACGCCGTTTGCGATGTAGTCGAATATATCGCCCTGATACTGCGGATACTGCGTTCCCTGGTAGTACGGATCGGCCAGGTAATAAATCGGCTGGCTCAACTGCTTGTAAAAGAATCCAGCCTGGATCTCACCATACGGCTTCAGGTAATGCTCATAAAGCACATCGTAGTCGTTGGCATGTTCCGGCTTGAGGTCCGGATTGCCAACCGAAATAGTGAGCGGGTTGGTAGTGGGATCCTGGGTTATATAGGGCACCATGTCGTATGGATTGGGACGAGAAATGGCGCGAGCGTAGACGGCGCGAATGTCAGAGTCATCGGTGATCCGATAGCGCAACTGAACGCTCGGTAGAGGATCCCAATACCATTGGCTCGCAGGTTGCGGGGTGACGACTGGCTGGTTGGTTATCGGACTGAGCTGATTCTCCACGTTAAAGCCCAGGATGTTCAATTGCGTGGCCTCGACGCGCAGGCCCGTCTGCAGCCGGAAGCGACCGAATTCAATTGTATTCATGGCGTACGCAGCCGAAACACGCTCCGAAAGATCGAAGTTCGACGCATCGGAACCGAATGCCGTGGCAAGTGGGTCGATGGAAACGTAGGGCAGGTTCGTAGTGGGAATAATGTTCTGGTAGTTGCTGACGATCGTGGGATAGTTCGTGACCGGTCCAAGATTGTAGGCGTTGAAGTAGTAATGCGGATTAGTGAACCCGCTCAGGAAATTAGCCATGGTGCATCCAGATGCGCCCTGGAGAACCACACCGTTGGCGTCGACGCAATTGGCATTGTCGTAGGTTGGGGAATAGGCGTCCTGCCCCTTATGCGCATTTCGCAGTTTGAAGCCAAACTCAAAGGTGGAGAAGTGCGAAACCAAGTGGTAGTTCCGAGCGTACGAAACCGCGCCCTGTAGGTTCACCTGCGAAGTGGTTCCGTGGGTGCCGTCGTACTCGGCCAAATAATAATTGGCGGGGTTGTATATCTGGGTCCCGGCGGCAAGGCACTGGGGATTCCATTGTGGCAGATGAAAGTCGGCAGCCGGCACATTGTCACAGGTGCCGGTGAGCGGAATCTGATCCGTATCGTTGTTCACGAGAGCCTTAAATGTTGCGCCGGGATTTCCTGCCGCCGCTAGCTCGCGCGACCGCGCCGCTGAAAGTTCCCAGCTTAACCAGGAACTGGCGAAGACATGCTTTCCGCCGATGGCAACACTGGCCGCCCCGTAGTCAGGCGCGCGTTGGGAAGTGCTGAATTTTGGGGCTGGGCATGGCTCGTCTCCGGGGATTGTCGGTGAGCAACCGGTCGCGTCGTTCAGCGTGTAGACCCACTTGTTTCCGTAATCCTTAAAATCGGAATAGAAGTAATGCAGGTATAGGCCGGAAGCTGGATCCTTCAATTTGTAGTCAAGTGAACCGCCAAAGCCATAGCGTTTGCGCTGGTATCGGTATTCCCTTATGTCCATACTGCCGTAGCTAGGAACGGCCGTGTCGTTCGGGCTCGGTTCAATGTCGTCAATGCCGCGGCCATTGTAGTCGTAGCTGCCGGTGAAGAGCGCGCCGAAGCGATGGTCTTTGCCGAACCTTCGGCCCACGGTGCCGCTCACCAAGCCAATGTATCGCGTGTTTTCGATGGGAGTGAATCCGCCGATGCCCTCGAATTTCAGAGTCGGCAGATCGCCAGCTTTCTTGGTGACCAGATTTACAGTGCCACCGATGGCGTCGGCGTCCTGATTAGCCGCCAGGGTTTTATTCACCTCCACCGACTCGACGATATCCGACGGAATGGTGTCGAGTTTGAACTGCCGCACGTTGTCTTCGGGCGCCGGCAGTTCTACTCCATCGACCGTCGTATTGTTCAGGCGCGGCTCAGTTCCGCGAATCTGTACATACTTGCCTTCGCCCTCGTCGCGCTCCAGGCTTACGCCCGGCATCCGGCCAACTACGTCGGCGATGTTCTCGTTCGGCAGGCTTTGGATAACGCCCTCCGGCATGACATCCAGGATATTGTCGGAAGTGCGCTGCTCGTTGATGGCCTGATCCACACCTTGCGCATCCGCCACCACGGTGACTTCTTCATTCGCTGATGCGACGTTCATTTTAGCTTCGACGCGAGTTACCTGGCCGGCGGTGACTTTCACCTGTTGGGTAAAAGTAGTGAAACCCACGTATGAAATGGTCAGCGTGTAGTCGCCGGGTGCGATCCCGACAATAGTGAAGTCACCTTCTTCATGCGTGGCAGCGGTAAAATCACCCGGTTGCAATCGAACGCGGGCTCCCGGGAGCACGGCGCCGGATGTGTCGGTTGCACGGCCCACAAGGGTGCCTTTTCCTGCCTGAGCGAAGGCTGGGTTCGCTAAAACTGCGCAAAGAATCAGTAGCACCGAAACTTTCAAGAGAGAGGAGATCGTGAGGCAGGATTGTTCTTTCTTCATGTGATTTTGGCTCCTTCACCATCGCTCGCCCCAGACAGAGAAGCGAAATCTCTGTGGTAGGTAGCTCACTCATAGATCTGTGCTTGCTGAAACAGAATGTCAGTCGCTGCGATGAAGGCCAATGGTAGGTGGCTGATATAAAGTCATTATTAAAGGACGGTTAAAGTTTTATCAGATTCAGTGCACCAGGCTTTTCGCGGGTTACCCTAACGTCAGCTTATGCGACCCGTCAGAGTCAGATCAGGTTTTGTTCAATGAAACTGCTGGTGGTAGAAGACGAACGGAGAATGTTGGAATTGCTCCGCCAGGGACTGAGTGAAGAAGGACACACGGTTTCGTGTGCCGCCGATGGTAGTGAAGGACTGCAGTTGGTTCGAGAGCAAGATTTCGACGCGTCATCCTCGATGTAATGATGCCCAAAATGGACGGATTCGATCTGGCCAAGAGCATGCGAATCGAGAACAATTACACGCCTGTGTTGATGCTGACCGCGAGAGACTCCGTCCCCGACATCGTGCACGGCCTCGATCTCGGCGCCGATGACTACATGACCAAGCCGTTCTCCTTTAACGAGCTGCTGCTGCGACTGAAGGCCGTACGTCGGGCTGCGGCTGCTCCGCGGACAACTCAGCTTCAGGTTGGCGATCTTTGGCTGGATGTCTCCACGCGGGAAGTGAGGCGCGATGGCGTGCGAATAAGCCTGACCCGCACCGAATACCAGTTATTGGAACGGCTGATGCTCCACGCCGGGGAAGTTGTGCCCCGGGAGATGCTTATTGCGTCTTCTGGACGCGAGATGGGAAGCAATTCCCTGGATGCTTTCGTACGGCTGCTGCGACACAAAATTGATTGTGATCGACGGCGAAAGCTGATTCATACCGTGCGTGGAGTCGGCTACGTTGTTGATTCAGATTGGCAGTCATGAAAAAACTCTCCATCGGCTCCCGGCTCACCGTTTGGTATCTGGCAATATTTGCTGTCGCGCAGCTTTTCTTCGGCGTGGCTATGTGGGTTGTTCTGCGCCAGGAACTTTATAGTGTTGCCGACAATACATTGAAAGCGCAGATCGAAGATCTCACAAATTTCCTGAAATCTCAGAAAAAGAAAAATATGACGGTAACAAAGCTTCGGGAAGAAGCCTCCGAGGCATACGATCTGGAGCACTCTGGCGACTTTTTGCAAATTTACGATGAGGATGGGAACTGGATCTTTCGCGCTCCCTGGGTGGAGAGAAACAAGTTTGCCCTGCAAGCACCCGCAGCTATGAAAGTCCGGTCGTTTCGAAATGTGTGGATCGCGAACCAACCTTTTCGTTTCATTACGCAGAGGATTGAGGTGAACGGCCGCTTCTATACGGTACAGACAGGCGTTCCTGCCGATCAGATTGTTGCTACCCTGTCTTTGTTCAGACGTTATCTCGTGATGTTGGCCCCGCTTTTGCTCCTTGCCGCCGCTTCCGGAGGATATTGGCTCAGCCATAAAGCTCTGTCTCCGGTGGATGTAATTACTCGGAGGGCGCGAAACATCGGCGGCAACAATCTAAGCGACCGCCTGGAAAAACTCAGCACCGGCGATGAGCTACAACGCCTCTCAGACACGTTGAATGAAATGCTGGCTCGCATTGAAAGCGCCTTTCTCCGCGTGAACCAGTTCACGGCGGATGCTTCGCACGAGTTGCGCACGCCGATTTCGTTGATTCGCACCGAAGCGGAAATCGCACTCCGGAAGATGAGAGGAAATGAGGAATATCGGGAGGCGTTGCGCCACATTCTGCTGGAGGCGGAAAGGACCTCGTCGCTGGTGGAAGAACTGCTATCGCTCGCCCGCTCCGATTCCGGCCGCGAAAGCTTGCACCTCGCACCGCTCGACCTGCGTCCGGCGGTCGCGGAGACGGCGAACGAATGGCGCCAAATGGTGGAGTCCCGCAATCTGCAATTCACGCAAGTGATCGTGGATTGCCAGTTTCCGGTGCTGGCGGACCGAAAGGCCGTGCAGCGACTGCTGGCCATTCTGCTCGACAACGCCGTCAAGTACACTGCGCCGCCCGGGGCCATCGAACTTCGCCTTCAGGCGCAGAATGGCAATGCAATCATTTCTGTGTGTGACTCAGGAATTGGAATTGCGAAGGAAGATCAGGTAAGGATCTTCGAGCGCTTTTACCGTGTAGACAAGGCGAGAAGCCGCGAGCTTGGCGGAGCTGGCATCGGCCTCGCCATTGCCGATTGGATTGTGCAGCAGCATCGTGGATCGATCGCGGTTCATAGCTCGATTGGCAGCGGATCTACTTTTGTTGTCGAGCTTCCAATGCAGCCGGTATCGGCGGTTTTGGATGTGTCGCAGAACAAGGGGTTCGCAGACATGCCGGCAACTCGGCAGAAAGGCCTCGCGGTCGACTGATCAGTCTCGTGCTTCGAGCTTTCATTCCATTGCGGCAGGAGTAGGAAAACCCAAACCCTCGAACACAGGCGGTGGGCTTCGAGTCCAACGTCAGACGATCCTCCGCAGCGTGTGCCGGTTTTCCTGCCTGGTTGCAGTACCGAAGACTTTTCGTGCCCGTGGCCGTCTTTTGCAAAGACACTGGAGCAGGCTATCGATCTGCATTACGTGAGTTCCCGGTAAGGGAGTTGAGATTCTGTGCTCGATGCTGCACTCCTTGCGACACGGGAAGAGGAAAGGTAGGCATCGGAAATCAAAATCCCCACGCTGTCGCAAAGAACGCGACAAGGGTGGGGCACCCTGGGGGCGAAATCTTGTCAAGAGGGGAAATGTGAGCTTTTTGGGCTAAGTCGGTGATTAGCGGGGAGATATAAATGTGGGTTTCATGTCCCATTTACCCTCCGCGGTTTGGTATTCTGAATATATAGGGTAACAACAAGCGGCACAGGCCTACCGGGTCTGTGCCATTCGTGTTTTTAGACGGGAACAGAGTATTTGAGCGGTGAGAAAAGTGGGTGGGAGCAATGAAGGTGAGCAGGAGCGGGGCGAAACGGTTGGCGGGTGGTTCGGCGGGGAAATCAAAGTCAAAGGCCAGCGAACGGGCGCGTTCTGCGCAGTGGGCCGAAGATTTGATTTTCGCCAAGTTAACGAGCAAGCAGCGAGGAGAGCTGGCGGAAATGATGTTTATGGTGAAGGCGGCGCAGAAGGGATTTGCCACGGCGAAGCCTTATGGAGACAGCCGGCGGTATGACTTTGTTCTGGATGTGGGGAGGAAGTTGTGGAGGGTGCAGGTGAAGTCCTCAAGCGCGAAGCAGTATGGGAGCTACATGCTGAATTTGCAGAGGAATGAGAATGGCGTGGTGGTGCCTTACGACGCGACGGAAATTGATTTTGTGGTGGGGTATGTGATGCCGTGCCGGGCGTGGTTTGTGATTCCGGTGGAGGCGATTGCGGGGCGGACGACGGCGAAGATGTGCGCGAGGGAGAATCCGAGGAGCGGGACGATGGGGAAGTATTGGGAGGCTTGGGGGTTGATGACGATGAGGTGGATGGAGGGAGGGTGAGAGTTAGCCGTCAGGGAGATCAAAATCCCCACCCCTTCGGCAGGCTCAGGGCAGGCTCTCCCGCAAAGGGACGCGGCAAGGGTGGGGCGCCCTGTTTGTTCTAACCGCGGGGGCGTCTATCGATTAGGGTGCCCCGTCCTTGTCCCTGCGTTTTCGGCAGGGACAGGGCGGGGACTTTGATCTTGGGGCAGCAGCTGCGGCGTGATGCCGAGTTGCTCTCTTCTGCGTGACGTCCATTGCGATTCAATTTCCACGACGCCTTCGACTCCTGAGACATAGTGACGAAAGCTGCTCCACGTCCACTGCTCAGGGCTCGTCACCAATCCTCTGGTTACCGGATTACGATGGATGTAGCGCAGCTTCTCGACGCGTTTGGGCTCGCTCCAGACATTGAAATCATAATAACGAGAGAGCCAGAACGACCCACCCTCAGGCTCGCGCAGCTTCCGAGCCACGTTCTGCTTGAGCATTTGGAGCGCGACCGATAATTTCGCCCGCTCCGGCTCGGTTATGAGCAGGTGAACGTGCTCGGGCATGACGACGTATCCGGCGACGTGGAATCCGTACCACTGGCGGACGTTTTCCAGCGTTTGTTCGAAGATATCGCGGGAGCGGGCAGTGCCCAGGCGAGGCTCGCGATTACTGCAACTGAAAGTGATGAAGTGCAGACAGCGCGCTTGCTGAAATCGTTGGAGACTCCAAGGCATACGGGATCATCGTATGCCCGACTGGAGGAGACGAGTTCAGGTCGAGGGAATCATATTCTCCGGTTTTCCGGGAATAGGAAAAGGTCGGACGTCAAAATCCCCACCCTCCCGCAAAGAACGCGGGAAGGGTGGGGCACCCGGGATCGATATATGCCGCGGGTGCCCCGTCCTTGTCCCTGCGTTTTTGCAGGGACTGGGCGGGGACTTTGACGTTCGTCCCACACCGGATCACTCGATTCCTAACTCTTTCGCCAGCGCTTTCCATTTGCTATCGACTAAGGCTTTCGTCTTCGCATCCATCACAATTTCATCGGGCCAGGGGCGAATGAAGCCTTCGGTAGGCCATTTGCGGGTAGCGTCGATGCCCATCTTGGAGCCGTAGTTGGCCAATCGGCTGGCGTGGTCGAGCGAGTCGACGGGGCCGAGAGTGAACTGGATGTCGCGTTCGGGATCGATGTGGTTGAGAACTTTCAGGGTGACGTCAGGAATGTTCTGTACGTCGACGTCTTCATCGACCACGATGATGACCTTGGTGAACATGGCCTGGCCGAGCGACCAGATGGCGTTCATCACTTTGCGCGCCTGGCCGGGATAGGACTTGCGGATGGAGACGATCATCAGATTGTGGAAGACGCCTTCGATGGGAAGATTGATGTCGATCAATTCAGGAATGGTGAGGCGCATCAGCGGAAGAAAAACGCGCTCGACGGCCTTGCCCATGTAGGCGTCCTCCATGGGCGGCTTGCCGACGATAGTGGTGGCGTAGATGGGATCCTTGCGATGCGTGATGCATTGCACGTGGAAGACAGGGTAGAGATCGGCGAGAGAGTAGAAGCCGGTGTGGTCGCCGAAGGGGCCCTCGGTGCGGAGTTCGTCGAGGTTGACGTAGCCTTCGAGGACGATTTCGCTGGAGGCGGGGACTTCGAGGTCGACGGTTTCGCATTTGACGAGTTCGACCGGCGCGGCACGGAGGAAGCCGGCGATTAAATATTCTTCGACGTCGGGAGGAGCGGGAACGATGGCGGAGAAAGTTACTGCGGGATCGGTGCCGATGGCGACAGCGACTTCCATGCGGCCGGAAGGATTGTCTGCGAGGACCTGGCCGCCGGAAGTGCGGGCCATGAGATCGACGGCGGAGGAGTTTCTACCTGCTTTTGGGGAGGGGGATAAAAGATCAAAATCCCCACCCTGTCGCGAAGAACGCGACAAGGGTGGGGCACCCGGTTCTGATGAATTACTCGCGTTCCGCAGGCGCTGACGGTAGTGCTCGGCGGCGACTTTCTGGCGCTGCCAGTGGGCGCCGGTGGTGGTGGCGTCATAGACCTGGAGGCGATACATGCCGACGTTGCGCTTGCCGGACTTGGGATCGCGAGTGACGACGCAGGGGAGAGTGATGAAACGTCCGGCGTCTTGCGGCCAGCATTGCAGGATGGGGAAGTCGAGGAGGGAGAAGTTGTCGCGCTTGATGACTTCCTTGCAGGGGCCGGTGGGAACGGTCTTGGGGAAAAACTTTCCGGCTTCGGTGAGGAGTGGGAGCATTTTGAGTTTGTCGAGGAAGCCTTGCGGGGATTTGAGGTCCATGAAGACGCGGATGCGGTCGGCGAATTCATCGAAGGAGTTCACGCCGAGGGCAAGCTTCATGCGGGCTTCGGAGCCGAACTGGTTGATGAGGACCTGGGAGTTGGGATGGTTCTTTATGTTTTGAAAGAGTAGAGCGGGGCCACCGGGTTTGCCGGTTTTCGATTTACTGACGCGGTCGGTGATCTCGGCGATTTCGAGGATGGGGTCGACTTCGGTTTGGATGCGTTTGAGTTCGCCGGCGCGGTCGAGAGCGGCGATCCACTGACGAAGGTCATCGAAGGGCAAAGGGGGTCTCCTGGGAACGAATGATTATAAACAGTTGGAAGATGATTGTTGGGTTGAGAAACTCCGCTGAGAGTTAGTCGCTCGTGAGGTCACCCAGCGGCTAAAGCCGCGATCAATTTGTCAGCGCTGACGGCACGACTGAAGTCGTGCCCTTCCCGATCTGTGCCGACGGCACGACTAAGGTTGTACCCCGCCCGATCTGTGCTGACGGCGGCGATCCCTTACAGTTTGGAGCGGAGCATGGTGATTACGTCGTCGGAGGTGATGACGCCGACGAGTTTGCTGTGTTCGTCGATGACGGGGAGGGTGACGAGATTGTATTTGTCGAAGAGTTCGGCGACTTCGTTGTCGCTGGTGGCTTCGTGGGTGGAGATGAGGGGCTCCGAGGTGAGGGAGAGGAGCGGAGTGGTGGACTGGGCGAGAACGAGTTTGGCAAGAGGGACGGCGCCGGCGAGCGTGCCTTTGGAATCGACGAGGTAGATAGTGCCGACGGTTTCGACGCCGCCTTCGAATTCGCGGAGGACGCCGATGGCGTTCTCGACGGTGGCCGCGACGGGGAGCGCGAGAAATTCGGTGGTCATGCGGCCGGCGGCGGTTTCTTCGCGATGTTCGAGAAGTTCGACGACTTCCTGGCTGGCTTCAGGCTCCATCTCGACGAGGATTTGCTCGGTGTGATCCTGGGATAGATCTGCGAGAAGGTCG
This sequence comes from uncultured Acidobacteriaceae bacterium, assembly GCA_963777005.1. Classification (GTDB taxonomy): domain Bacteria; phylum Acidobacteriota; class Terriglobia; order Terriglobales; family Acidobacteriaceae; genus Sulfotelmatobacter. Next base: position 93,068 of record CAVZPC010000011.1, read on the forward strand.
GCGGCGGCGTCGGGATCCATCTCCTCGACGATCTCGGCGGCGCGCTCGGAGTCGAGGGACTCGACGATCGACTTCTGAATATTGGGCTCGACTTCTTCGAGCGTTTCGGCGGCAACATCTTCGTCGAGGGTGCGGAAGACGGCTTCGCGTTCGTCGGGCGCGAGGTCCTCGACGATATCGGCGATATCGGCGGGGTGAAGCTTGGCCAAGCCTTCGTGGGAGATCTTCAGCTTGACGCGGCGGGCAGGATCGGTTTCGATGAGATCGACGAAGGTCCAGGGAATGGTGCGGGGAGGAATCTTCTCGACGAGGAGATGCAAAGCGGCTCGGGGTGCGAGGCCACGCAGGAGGCGGCGTACGGCGCCACGGGCGCCGATATCGATGGAGCTAACGCGCAATATGGTATGGGTAGCTCCGCCATCGATTACGGAGTCAATCTGCAGATCAACGTCGTTCACGCGAACGACCTTGCGGCCGTTGATATCGATCACTTGCTGGTCGAGGAGATCGCGATCGAGGAGGAATAATCCTTCGGAACCGTTGGCGGCGGGCCAGTCCGCGGGACCAGTGGAGGCGTGAACATTATCGTCGATGGTTGAGACAGCGGAGAAGGGAAGAACGCGACTGCCGGATCTTGTTTTAACAATGAAAGAGGCGATGCGGGTGCGGTCTTCCTGAGGGGCGAGAGTGACTTCGCGCACGCGGCCGGACGGCGCGCCGGACGGATCATATACCGTGGCGCCGAGAAGCTCGGAAAGAGGCAGCATGTTCATCCCGGGTAGAGCATAACGGAGTTTTGCGGGAGAGAGAAATAATTTATGGCGGCGCGCGAAATAATTTTCACGGCTTGGCGGGGTCGGTGGGGGGAGCCTTCGGAGTCAACCTGCGGATGACAAATTCCTGGAGGAGATTTGCGACGGCGCCGGAGGCGATACCGATGGCACCGTTTTCCAGGGTTAAACTCGCGCCATTGCGATCTTGATCCGGATAGTAGAGGTTGGAGATACCACCCGAAGCCAGGTTTCCGAGGATGTTCGAGTAGTTGGGCTGCCAGCGACCATTGTCGCCCTTGCAAATCACGGAGGCGGCAAGCGCGTAGAGAAACCGCGAGCGGAAGCTGCCGGTTGCCTTGTAGAAAAAGCGGGGATCCTGTTTCAGAAGCGAGGGCAGAATGGCGCCGCCGATGAATATGCCGGAAAACGTGTCGGCATAGCCGGCGCCGTAGCGCTTGGCATAACCTTCAGTGCCCTGGCCATATCCGCGGAAGTGGTTTTGTGCCTGCTCGACTCCGGCTGCGGCCCCCACAATGACGAAGGTGACTGGATCGATGGACGTTCTCCAGGCGAGCTTGAACTTTTGCGTGGAAGTGAGCGGAGCTGCATTGGGGGTGTAGCTGACATAGAAATTCGGGACGATGCCAAGCACGCGCTGCGTCTCTTCCACCTTGATCTGTTCTTCTGCCACTTCGACCCGAGAGAGACCGACATTCACCTCAGACACATTGGCAGCTACCGTCAGCGCGATCTGCGGGACCAGGAACATTTCTCCGGAATGCAGGGTTCCGGAAGAGGTTTGCGGGGCAAAGCCCGGGGACGAAATGGTTAGATGGAAACTGCCCGGGGCGATGTCGGTAAAGGAGAATTCCCCATTAGTTCCGGATTGTGCTTCTTGATTCAGGGATTGATTGTCCCCGGTGAGCTTTATGCGAGCTCCAGTGACGACAGCTCCGCTTTGATCGACCACCGTTCCGCTGATGCTTCCGGGGAGAGGTGGGTTTGGCGTCGTCGCGCCGTCGGTTGATGTTTGGGACTCTCCCGGAGCGTGCTGTTCTGCAGGCGGCACAGGTTGAGGGGACTGCGCCAAGCAGGACGAGCTCAATCCGACCGTGACAAACGCACAAATTATGAGAGCAGACTTGAATTGGAGCGACATGAACAAACTTAACTTTATCCTCTTCCCGGACTTTCTATCTTAATTACCTTTCTATCCAAATTACTGAAGATCATCGATTGCTGCTTTGGGCGTTGGGACGATTGCCGCGGGTGCGAGGTAGAGCTCGGCTGACAATTCAAAATGCTGGTTTTTTTGGATTTCGGATCCCGCCCGCGAACCCGCTCTGCCAACTGTGATGCTGAATCTGGGCAGACGTTTGCATCGGGAGCCGTCAATGAGTGTAAAGCAGGGCGTCAGTAAATAAGCTTGGTTTTGACGACATAGGTACGATAGCCGGAATAGAGATGTTGCTCGCGAAACATCTGGCCGCTGACATCGACATTGATCACCACTTTTTGGGGCAGCCATAAAGGCTCGGTCTGCGCGACCTGGGTTAGGCCAAAATCGATGGTGGCGGTGAGCCTTTCCAGGTGAACGGCGGGAATGGGAGCGAGGAGATCGGTGCGCAGGCGCACAATGTGGAAGTTCGACTCTTCAACCCAGGCGATGCCCTGGTAATAGATGGGAAGCGTCTGTCCTTCAAAACGAAGTTCCCCGGGAGATTGCACCGAAGCCGGTACTTGCGCAAAGGCAATTACGAAGTTGTTATGTCCGTTGACGCGCTGTTGTCCCAGGTAGCGAAAAGCAGCTTGAGAGCGATTGGAAGGATAGAAATACACCCAGCCGTTGGCAAAACCCTGGCTCAGAGGAAGAGGTCCTTTATTGTGTGTGTTGGCCTCAAGATTCAGGCGCTCGAGGTCGGCCATTGATACGCCGCCGGAGATGACCGCCGCAGGGTTATAAGAATCACCCAACGTTTGTGATGCGGTGTGTAAATCGACGCGATACTCATCGAGAGTGACATCCTTTTCAGTGTGGTGAGAGAGGATGAGATATTCGAAGTTTTGCCGGGTGGGCTTGGCGTTGCCTCGCGCCTGAAGGACCTCTTCGTGCGCGATGAGACTTGGCATTTTGTGAAAGAGGGCTTCGGCCGTGGCGCCCACTTTATCGAGGAGAGTGGGGAGTTCGTCCTGGTTCTGTGCGGGCTCGAGGCCTCGGAGTTCTGGAATGGATTTTAAAAGTTGCGGGAACGAGAGATCAATGACGGTGGGAGAAGTTTCAGCGGGCTGGCTCGCGAGCGGAGTAGCTGGCGGTGTGACAACCTGGCCGTACGCTACAGCCAAAAGCCAAAGCAGCAAGAGACACGCCTTGGCAGCGCATTTCATAGTGTGATCATAGCTCACCGGGATGGATGGGGCACAAGATTTGGAGACCGTATAATCGGTTGGGATGCGGCTGCTGTTCGATATCTTCGGGCAAACCTTGCGAACGCTGTGGGGACACAAACTACGGTCGTTTCTGACCATGTTTGGAATTGCCTGGGGAGTGTTTTCACTGTTGCTGTTGGTAGGGCTGGGTGAGGGATTTCGATCGGGAAACAAAAAACAGTTCGACACGCTGGGCGAGAACGTGATGTTCATATGGTCGGGGCGGGCTCCGGCGGTGCAGGGGAGCTTTACGGCGCTGCGGCAGTATTACCTGACCTACCGGGATTACCTGGACATTCTGCGAGAGTGCCGAAGCGTGGGAGCGGCCGCGCCGGTGATTTCGCGGAACGACATCCGGGCGGTCAGCGATTTCTACCAGGCCAGCGGGCAGATCAATGGCGTGCTGGCGATGTTTAACCAGATTCGTTACCTGCCGATTCAGGATGGGCGCTGGCTGGACGCGATGGACGACGCGCAGAAGCGTCCGGTGATTGTGCTGGGCGACGAGGCGCGGCGGACGTTGTTTTCCGGGCGGCCGGCGGTGGGCAGCACGATTCTGTTGAACGGAGTGCGGTTTCAGGTGGTGGGGACGCTGCAGCGCATTGGACATGGGGACAACAATAATCAAAATCTGAAATGCTTTGTGCCCTACAACACGATGCGCGAGTATTTTCCGCCGACGAATGTGGGTGAGGCGGAAGGTGTGATCTCGCTGATCGAGTACCAGCCGAAGTCACGGGCACTGCATGAAACGGCGATGGAGGAAGTGCACCGGGTGATTGCGCGGAACCATGGATTTGATCCTAACAATCCGGATTCCTTCGACGAGTGGGATACGGTGAATACAGTGGATCAGGTGGGAAAGATTTTTGACGCGATGAATGTTTTTCTGGGAAGCGTGGGTCTGGTGACGCTGGGGCTGGGAGCGATTGGGATCATCAACATTATGCTGGTCGCGGTGGCGGACCGGACGCAGGAGATTGGACTGCGGAAGGCGCTGGGGGCGACGAATGCGAGCATTATGTTTCAGTTTTTTGTGGAGGGCGCGTTTCTGACGTTGCTGAGCGGGATTACGGGAATTGCTGGGGCGGCGGGGGTGATGGCGATGTTGTCGTCGGTGTCGCTGGGGGAGGGATTCGATCCGCCGAAGCTGGTGGCGCGGACGGCGGCGCTGGCAGTGTTCTCGCTGGCAATTGCGGGAGTGGCGGCGGGGCTGTATCCGGCGAGGAGAGCGGCTTTGCTGCAGCCGGTGGAGGCGTTGAGGAAAGAGTAGAGCAGTGGCCAGTGGACGGTGATCAGTGGCCAGCGAAGAAGCCGGTTTTCGGTGCGGGCGCAGGGCAGGGAAAAAATCCTAAACAGAGGGGACACTGGGGAACACAGGGTAGAGAAAGAAATCTATGCATCGGGATTTGTTGGGACAGGCGTTTGCGGCGATGCGGCATGACTTGCGCAAGACCACGCTCACCATGGCGGGAATGGCGTGGGGAATTGCGACGGTGGTGTTGCTGTTGGCCTATGGGAACGGGTTTGGGCGGGCGATTGAGAATATTTTTCAAAGTTTTGGGGCGACGGCGGTGGGGATATTTCCGGGACGGACGTCGCAACAGGCCGGGGGAAATAAGGCGGGAGTGCAGGTGCGATTTACAAACGATGATATCGAACTGCTGAGGAATAATGTGCCGCTGTGCAAACACGTGGTGCGGATGTCGCAGAAGGATTCGTCGGTGCAGAAAGGGAACCGGACATTCACGATGCCGGTGATGGGGCTGGACGCGGCGATTGAGGAGATTTGGAATCTGGACATGGCCGAGGGACGGTTTCTCGATGACGAGGATAACGATCGGCATCGACTGCTGGCGGTCATTGGGTCGGAGGCGAAGGATAAGTTGTTCTCGGGGATGCCGGCGGTAGGGGACGATATACGGATCAATGGGGTGGAATTTCAGGTGGTGGGAGTGGTGAAGCCGCGCATGCAGGAGGGCGACGACGACGATAACCGGACGATTTACATTCCGTACAACGCGATGAATGTTCTGAAGGACAACCATTATCTAGATGGGATCTGGATGGATTCGCAGGGGCTGGATCACGACCGGCTGGACAAGACGGTGCGGGATACGCTGGCAGCGGCGCACAACTTCAAGGCGGATGATAAGCGGGCGATTTCCGTGTTCGACGCGCAAAAACAGCTCTCGCAGTTCGGGATTATTTCGTTGGCGCTGAAGGTGCTGCTGGGATTTATCGGTTCGCTGACGCTGGGGATTGGCGGGGTGGGGCTGATGAATATGATGCTGGTTTCGGTGACGCAGCGGACGCGTGAAATAGGAGTGGAGAAGGCGCTGGGAGCGCGGCGGCGGGACATTTTATTTCAGTTTCTGGCGGAGGCGATGGCGATTACGGCGGTGGGCGGGGCGCTGGGGATTGCGCTGTCGTATGTGGTGTCGGTATCGCTGGGCCGGATCACATTTTATAGCGCGATGGCGAAACATGCAGAGGCGGGCGACATACGGCTGATCGTATCGCCGATGATTCTGCTGGTGGCGGTGGGGATATTAGCCGTGGTGGGCGTAGTCAGTGGGATGGTGCCGGCGATGCGCGCGGCGGGGCTGGATCCGATTGAGGCGTTGCGATACGAGTAGCAGGAAAATGATTTGCCACGGATTTGCACGGATTAACAGCGATTGCAAGAGAGCTAAACACAGAGGGCACAGAGCGTACGGGGTAGACCAGATTGGGCGATGACATTTTGAGTTTGGCTCCGCCGCGGGCGGATGCGCGAGTGGCTTACGGCAGCGATGCGAATCAGTTTATTGATTTGCGAATGCCTAAGGCGAGGGGAGCGCATGCTCTGGCGATTTGCATTCATGGGGGGTTCTGGAGAGCGAAGTATGATCTGAGATATTTGGGGCATTTGTGTGCGGTGTTGAAGGCGAGAGGCATTGCGACGGCGAATTTGGAATACCGGCGAGTGGGGAACGCGGGAGGGGGATGGCCGGGGACGTTTGAGGATATTCGAACGGCGCATCAATTCTTGTTGCAGAACGCGCAGCGGTATGGGTTCGACACGCGGCGGTTGATCGTGCTGGGACATTCGGCGGGAGGTCAACTGGCACTGTGTTTAGCGGCGCATGAGTCGGGATTGGCTGGGGCGGTTTCGCTGGCGGGAGTGGTGAATTTGCAGCGGGCTTACGAATTGCATTTGAGCAACGACGCGGTGGTGGAGTTTCTGGGCGGGAAGCCGGCAGAGGTGCCGGAGCATTATCGGGAGGCGGATCCGATGAAGCTCGCGATTCGCACGCGGCAGTGGCTGGTGCATGGGGCGGAGGATGATATTGTGCCGCCGGCTCTCAGCAAGAATTATGTGGATGCGAAAGTGAAGAGTAAGGAAGATGCGCAGCTGGTGGCGATTGCGGGTGCGGGGCACTTTGATGTGGTGGATCCGCGGTCGGAGGCTTGGGCGCAGGTGGAGAAAGTTTTGGTGGACGGCGTGGGAAACGCGTAAACACAGAGGGAGCGCAGGGTAAGGCTGGTCTCACACGCGCCGCGATATCAGGCGACTTTTGGTCTGCGTTTCTTTGTGGTGGGCCGAGGGCGGCCGGAGGAGTGTTCGGGATTGCTGCCGGGCTCGGGGAAGTCGGAGTCCGCGTCTTTCAGGATTGGATCTTGATCGCGGTGGCCGAGTTGGCCGGCTAGGCCGGTGTTGCCATCGTGATGGTGCTGTTCGTCGTCGGTGGCACCTTTGGCGCGGTCGGGATCGTTGTCAGAAATTTTGGTCATGGGAAACTCCTTATCAAGTGTGAGTGTTGTTACCTCAGCGGCTAAGGCCGCTTTCGGGCGGCGCTGTTTATCGCAGCGCTGAAGCGCTGCGCCACCCAAAATCTTGCCACCCAAAATCTTGCCCAACTAAAAGCTGGCCATCTGAACTCCAGCCTGCCGAGAATCCAGTCGGGGTAATGGATTCTGGCGTAATCCAGTAGGGCGAAAACGTATCGCGATTATTCGCCGGAGCGTCCGGTGGAAGAGACTCCGAGTTTGCGCAGGCGCTCACGGGCTTGTAGAGCTTCGGGCGAGCGCGGGTAGCGCTGGATGACGTGGCGGAGTTCTGCGACTCCGTCATCCTGTTTGCCGAGTTCGATCAGCGAAAAGCCTTTTTTCAATTGAGCGGAAGCGACTTTGCTTCCGGTGGGAAAATTCTGCAAAACCTGATCGTAATTCTGAGCGGCTTGCTGATAGTTTCCCTGACGGAATTGAATTTCGCCGAGATAGAAATAGCAATTTCCGGCGAGATCGGTGTTGGGATAGAACTTGATGTAATCGGAAAATTCCTGGATGGCGAGATCGTTCTTGGCGCCGTTGTAATCGCGCAGGGCGTTATTATAGAGAACATCCGGCGGTGGGGCCTGGGCCAGAGCCTGCTGCTGGGCTTGTTGCTGGGCCACTGTGGCTGCCGTGCTCTGCTGCGAAGCCTGCATGTCTTCGAGTTGCTTGCTGACTTTGGCGAGGCGAGCCTTGAGTTCGTCGAGACTGTCGTTGAGCGATTGGATCTGGCCGGAGAGTTGATCGACGTGCGAGGCGGAATCGCCCTGTTGTTTCTGCAGAGTGGATTGCAGCAGAGTGACAGCGGCGGCAACCTTGTTGACGGCGTCAGTATCGCGTTCGACCAGATTGTTCATGACGCCCATGCGCTCATCGAAGCTGCGCTGCATGGCGGTCATCTGCTCCTGCAGTTGCTGAACCTGGGTTTGCAGTTGAACCATTTCTTTGCTGACGCCCCACGCCGGCATGGTGGCGAGCGAGAGGGTAGCGAGCAGGGCGAAGCGGGTGCAGCAACGTCGTAGTTTCATAAGCAAAGGTTTCCTGAAACCATTTTAGATGGATCGGGCGCGGCGTGGGTTGTGAAGAGTTGGCCGGGAACAAGGAAAGTCAGGGGCGAAGAGATATCCGCCCCTGACCGGGAACGGCCAACTACTTCTGATAGACGAAGTGACCGCGGCGGTTCTGCTGCCAGCAGGCTTCGTTTTCTTCCATACAGAACGGCTTCTCTTTGCCGTAGCTGATGGTTTTAATACGACTGGCGCTGACTCCGGCGGCTACCAGCGCGTTCTTTACCGAGGAGGCGCGCTGATCGCCGAGGGCCAGGTTGTATTCGGTTGAGCCGCGGGAATCGCAGTGTCCCTCGACCGTGAAGTTAATGCCGGGATGCTGGTTGAGGAACTGAGCATCAGCCTGGATACCACCCTGCTGATCGGCGCGGATATCAGACTTGTCGTAATCGAAGTAGATATCCTTCACGTTCTGGCCGAAGAGATCTTCGTCGGTGGGCGATGGGGTGGCGGCCATCGGCGGTGGGGGCTGAGTGACCGTGAGGCGCGTGGTCGCCTCTTGCGATCCGCCGGAACCTTTGGCCGTCAGGTGATACGTAGTGGAAGCAGTCGGGCTGACCGACTGCGATCCGTTGGCCTGAACCGCGCCGATGCCATCGATGGAAACGTCGGTGGCGTTGGTGGTCTGCCAGGTCAGAGTGGCGGACTGGCCCGTCTGAATGGTATTGGGACTGACTGAGATGGAGGCCGTTGGTGAAGGCGGCGGTGGCGGTGGCGGCGGCGGTGGCGGAGCTGCTTTCTTTTTGCAAGCTCCGAGCATGAGTATGGCGCTCAGTGCGATGACGGTGGCGACAGATTTGAAAAGTTGACGTTTCATGTTGATCCCCTTCACGTTAAATCCTCCTGCGAGCCCGAAATCGGTTCCGGGTTCAGACGAAGTGTTTATTTCCAACTCCAATTCGGTTGCGAATTACGTCCAGTAAAAGTCAGTTGATGGAGCTTGGTGCCATCGGCCAGCATCTCCCAGATTTCTTCCTTCCCGGAGCGGCTGGATTGGAAGACGATATGGCGACCGTCCGGTGACCACCAGGGAAAATCATTGCGGCCGCCATCGTGGGTGAGTTGAACCCACTGCTTGCTGGCGATATCCATCAAATAAATATCAGAAGAGCCGGGTTCGCCGGGACCATATTTGCGCGTCCAGGCGAGAGTGAGAAATTGTCCGTTGGGCGACCAGTTTGGCGAGACGGCATAACCTTGATCGGTCATGCGCTGCTGGTTGGTGCCATCAGCTTCCATGGTGTAAACCTGAGGCAATCCGGTGCCGCCGCCGACGAAGGCGATTTGAGCGCCGGTCTTGCGATTCCAGGTAGGCGAAACGTCGGGGCCGTGGCCGGTGGTCATGGGATGAAGATTGGCGCCGGAAGAGTCACAAACATAAATTTCCGAATGACCGCCGCGCGAGGACGAGAGCGCCAGACGAGCGCCATCGGGAGACCATGAGGGCGAGAGATTGGTGCCGCCGAAGTGAGGAAAGCTGACCAAGCGGTTGAGATCGATGGAGTACATCAGGATTTCCCATCCCGACTTGGTGAGAGAACTGAAGGCGAGGCGGGAGCCATCGGGCGAGATGCGGGGCGAGAGCGAGATCGAGCTTTGGCGAGTCAGTTGATGCTGGTTGCAGCCGTCATAATCCATGACCCAGATTTCTTTGTGGCCGGAGCGATCGCTGACAAAATAGATTTTGCTTTCGGCGATTCCGGGGATGCCGCCGCCGAGACGGAAGATGATCTCATCGGCAAATTTGTGGGCGATGAGACGGGCTGCGTCGTCGGTGGCGAACGTCGGTGTATTGCTTGCCGAGGACCAGCGGGGACGCGGTGTTTTTGACGTCGTAGAGCCAGCCTTGGACCGTGAGTTTGCCAGCGGCGACGGCGAGATTGCCGAAGGCGAGCATAGCGGCATTGGGAGGCGGAGAATTCCAGACGCCGAAGGTGACTTCGGGAGGTTGGCCGGGGACTTGCAAGGGATAAAAGCTTTTGGAAATTAGTTCAACGACGCCGGAGTTGTCGAGATCGTTCCAGAAAGTATCGTTGAAAGTCTTGAGCAGCGGCGGTGTTCTGCGGATCGCTGTTCGAGGGCTTGAAGTCGGGAACTGCGAGGCGAACTTTTTCGACGCCGAGGCCGGAACCGGTGCGCACCCAATCCTGAGCAAACGATGGCGAAGCGAGCAAAAGAACAAGCGCGAGGAGGGAAGTTAACCCGGCGAAAAGCCTGGCGCCGGAAACTGGAAGCGGAGATTGTCGATGGCTATCGTCCATCCGTTTGGAGCCGTTATGCAGGGCCGGGCAAAAGGATACTGTATACGACAATATCGTACTCCGATATGTTCTCATTGGCAAGTTATGAACCATCATAGTCATGAAACTGGAACCTGAAGAATAATCAAGTGAATGCGTTACCGGCTTTTGTCCATCGGATTGGAAATTCAAGGCATACCAATTATGGATGTCTGTGACCAGTTCATGGGTACGTGGGCACGAAAATTTATCTCTTGTAGTCGAACCAGTACTCCACGGAAATTTTGCTGCCGCTATAGTCGGGTGGAAGCGGGCCGAAAGTGTCGATGCGCTGCAGGGCGCGGGTTGCGGACTGATCGAGCGACGGTACGCCGCTGGATTGCTCGATCTGCACGTTATAAGGATGGCCGTCGCGGGCAACGTCGAAAGTGATGTAGACGCGCTGCGCGGTGGTGATGCGAGGATCGACCTCGTACTTCAGCCAATTCTCGGAAACCTTTCGCTGAATCACTTGCACATACCAGCCGTATTTGGTGCCGAAGTCGCCGCCGCTGCCGGTAATGCCGAAGCCACCTTTGGCACCGCCGGCGGCGAAGCTGCCGTAGGGTCCGCTGACCGGGCCACCTTCACCGAATGCGACCTGATTGGTCTCTTCTTCAGGCTCGGGCTGAGGTTTGGCCTTGGTCGGAGTGGGAGGCTTCTTCGGTTTGACCTTGGCGTTCTTGCCCTGGATCTCGATGGCGTCGGGTTCTTTCTCTTCGACCTTGGGCTCGGATTTGGTGACGCCTTTGGATTCGTTGGCGAGAACATTCTGGGTCTGGGCGGGCGTGGTGGGTAAGGGAACTGAACTGACCAGAGTCACGCCCATGGCGTCGCCACCACCGCCGGTACCCCAACCTTGGCCGCTGGGTCCGGTGAAGAAAACGGAGTAAAGCACGATGAAAGCGGTGACGGCGATGTGGAATCCGGCGGACCAAGCCAGGGCGCGCGGCCAACTATCGTGCTCGAAAAAAATCTCAGCGTTTTGCGCCATTTTGTTCTATAGGCTGAGTGACGATGCTCACGTTGGTGATGCCTGATTGTTTGACCGCGTCCATGACGGTGGCGAAGGCGCCGAAGGGAACATTTTCATCGGCGCGGATGAAAATAAACTGGTTGCGAGGGTCGCGAATTTTCTGGCGAAGCTTGGCGGCGATCTGATTGATGTTGATGGCGTCGTTGCCGAGGAATACGCGCTGGTCTTTATTAATAGTGATGACGGTGCGTTCTTCCGTGATTTCTTTGACGGTGCGGGTTTTGGGAACGCTGACTTCGATGCCCGACTGGAGAATGGGAGCGGTCACCATAAAGATGATGAGCAGGACGAGGACGACGTCGACCAGCGGGGTGATGTTGATATCGGCGAGGGCGGACTGAGTGCGGCCGTTCGAGGAAGTGAAAGCCATCAGCGCCTCACTTCAGCTGCAGCTTGCGGCTGGATGCTCTCGATGGCGTTCAGGACTTCGAGAGAAAAATCATCGCCGCGGGCGGCGAAGACGCGAATGGAATTGCCGATCAGGTTGTAGGCGATAACGGCGGGGATAGCGGCCGCGAGTCCGGCAGCGGTGGTGATGAGGGCTTCGGAGATGCCGGGGGCGACGGCGCGAAGCGTGGCTCCGCCGGCGGTGCCGAGGCCGTGAAAAGCGTCAATGATGCCCCACACCGTGCCGAATAATCCGATGAAAGGAGTGACGGCGGCGGTGATGGCGAGCCAGGGAACGTTGCGCTCCAGGCGGGTGATTTCTTCGGAGGCGCCGATCTGCATGCCGCGCTGCACGGCGGTTAGGCTGCGCAGGGTTGCACTGGGAGTGGAGAGCTGGCGTTTGTATTCCTGGTAGCCGCCCTCGAAAACTCCGACCAGAGGGCTGGGACGGAACTGATCGGCAACGGTGGCGAGATCCTGCATGCGTTGAGCTTTGCGGAAGGCGCGCAAAAATCGTCCACTTTGGACCCGGGCGCGGCGCAGCAGGCTCCATTTGGTAAGGATGATGGCCCAGGAGATGAGGCTGAAAGCCAGCAAGGTGATGAGGACGAACTTGGCGACGGGACCGGTGCTCGAAACAAGGTCGAGAATTTCGCCGCCGACGAAAAAGGCTGAATATGGGAGCAGTTGCATCGTGGTTTGGAGGATACCTTGACGAGATTATAGATGATTCGAGTAGCGGACTTGGCGGGACGTATCCTAAACATAACCCTCTGAAGTTGGGAGCGACGCGTTTCCGCGCGGCTCGCGGCTTCGAATCTGCTTAGTTTGCTATTTTTCGCCGCGCATCTTCATTCTTTATTTCTTGATTGGCAAAATAAATTTCCCTGATATACGCGTGGCCCGAGAGTGACATCCAAGCAAAGCGCTGGCTAGAAATTTTGCGGAGGAAGAATTTATGGCGAATTACGGAATGCTGAGAGATTATCGCTTCACGGATGCATCGGAAGACATACGGGGAGCGAAGTTGTATGGCTTGGATGACGAGAAACTGGGCAAGATTGACGATGTAATTTTCGACTACTCCACGGGATTGATTCGCTATGTGGTGGTCGACACCGGAGGATGGCTGACGACGAAGAAATTTATCGTTCCAGCGGAGCGGCTGCGGGCTTCGGCCAAGCACGATGACGACTTCAGGGTGGATTTGACCAAGGCGCAGGTGGAGAGTTTTCCTCCGTATGAGGAGACAGACCTGGAATCGGACGACCAATGGAAGGATTATGAAGGACGCTACCGCTCCAAGTGGGAGGCTGATCCGGTGATGCACCGGGCTGAAACAGATCGGAATATCACGCCGACAACGCAGCAGATGCCGGGGAATTCGCCTTCGGCACGGGCGGCGGGTACTGCAGATGCGTTTAGAGGCGAATCTGTACAAGATGCGGAGATTGAGGATGCTGAATCGATTGAGCCTGGCTTTGCCGGGGGGACGAGCACGGTGGACATTGATGTGAGCGCGGTGGGCATTGGACCACGCTGGGACACGTTCCAGGATCGCTTGCGCGAACGGCGGAAGGAAGTGATTGGTACGGGAGGGCGCGAGGACGAATATCGAAAAGCGGGTTAACTAGAATGCTCGCTCGGAAGCCACGGCTGCGGCCGTGGCTTTTTATTAGCGCGCAATTTCATGGTCCGAATGTCATATGGATAAGAGTTCGATGTCACCTCTCCCTTGCAGTGACGGCACTCACACCGGAGCCGGATTGATAGCGGATTTTGTGTTGGTTCACAGTACGTAAATCCGAAGCATCCACCAGACAAGGAATATCGCAACGATGGCGCCCGCGATGTGAACTATCCAGTCGCGAGCTGTTTTCGGTTTCCCAAAATTGAACATTGGCGATCGTAGCAGGTCGGCGTACAGTATTTCGGCTAGCCAACAGAATGTGCAAGAATTGTCTTGATTGGGAGCCGATGGAAGCTTGTTTTCGTTAAGGGTAACGCATGTTGACCAGACTCTGTTTCGCAGTTCTTGTCTCGGGACTGGTTCCGCTGTGCATCGTTCCCCGCCTCGCCGCAACCTGGGGTGCGGTATTTGCATCTCCCTTGCAAACGGCGCAAAAAAATCTCCAGCAAGCTTCAGCGAGCCTCACTTTTGTGCGTGTCTTTTCCTCGGCGGATGATATTCGACCGTCTCACCCTATTCTGGAGCGGTCGTTGGACATCATCGCAGGAGCGGCGGACCCCGTGACTCGCGTGAGTGCGTTGCAATCGCCCTCCGCAGTGACGACGGACTCAAACCACCGTGTCTTCGTGGCCGATCCCGATGCCAAAGCCGTGCACATCTTTGACTTTATTCACTCGAAATACGGCCGTGTGGACGGACGCGGTAATCTTCTGCAGCATCCCGTCTCGCTCGCCGTAGACGGTCGAGACAATCTATACGTAGGCGACCAGCACAACGGAAATGTACTCGTCTACGATTCGGCAGGAAAGTTCCGTCGTTACTTCGGAAGACTGCGAGGAGGAGAATCGTACTTCGATAGCCCAACCGGGATCGCGATCGATCGAGCCACAGAACGCATTTATGTGTGCGATAGGCCAAGGCACATGATCATTGTTATGGACGAGCGAGGAAAACTCATTCGCAAGCTGGGGATCCGCGGAGGTGGTGACCATCCTGGCGAGTTCAGATTGCCTACCCAGGTGGTGATCTCAGGCAGTGAACTGTTCGTTCTGGATGTGGGCAACTCACGAATCCAGATTCTGGATACAGGAGGGCATTTCCTGCGCGCCATCAATCTGGCCTACGCAGATAGCCGTACCGGATTGGCTGTTGACCGCCAGCACAATATTTACGTCAGTGATCCAATTCTTAATAAAGTGCAGGTGTTCCGTGACGATGGGCAGACGCTATACACATTTGATATGAGCACCGTCGAAGACGGGAACTTTAGCCGCCCAACGTCGATGTGGGTTGACGGAGGCCGTTCGCTTTATATCGTGGACTCTCAGAGCAATCGTATCGGTCTGTTTCAAATCAACGGACAGAATACGTCGAAGTAACCAGGAGCGGTGCTTACAGCGTCTGCTGGTTGAATGGCGAACATCGCTGTTTGGCTCAATGGTATTGGCGGAGCGAAACCGTCGCCGCCATCATCAAATCCTGACAGGAGGGTAACGAAAGATGTATCGCGTGCGCCAAGAGAATCTGCCCTTTGTTGGTAGTTCGCACGAGTTTGTGGGAGCTGAGCAGGGCAATACCAATGTTTCGGTCTTCCTATTTCAGGGGAAGCCCGGTTCGGGACCGGGTCCGCATCGACATCCTTACGACGAGATCCAGTTCATCCGTGAAGGCCGGGGGGTTTGGACAGTAAGCGGCAAGACCTTCGAGGGCGGCGCTGGAGACATTTTTGTCATCAAGGCCGGCGAGATCCACAGCTTCAAGGCGGTGGGTGATTCGCCACTAGTACAACTCGACGTTCACCTCAGTCCGCGGTTCATCCAAGAGAATCTATAGAGCAGTGAGTTGCAAATGGCTGAGCTCGTAGCCTCGGCAATACGCAAGCGTTTAGGTCGAATTACCGTCGCCTGAAGTGATTGGTGGAAATCACCATTACACTCATGGACCTCGTCTTCAGGTTTGGAGTGCTAACCCCGGTTATCGTCAATCAAGAGCTAAAATATCCAGCTGATTTCCAAGGCTACCGGCCGCCGCGTTAGAATCCGCGGAACTGCGATTGGAAGCGTGCGGCTTTATGAGTCCGGCGGACCGAAGGAGTTGAAATCATATTATGGCGAAATTTCTGCTTGCGCTCGTGGTTCTATCCCTCAGCTCGGCGAGTGCTCAGAATCCGCCGGTTGTGTTAGACCGCGACGGCAGCACCGTTGCATTGGAACCCTACGCAGCCAACATCATTCGTGTGACGCTCAGCATGGACAAAGGTCAGAGCGTGGCCACGCCCGGATATGGCTTTACGGCGACTCCTGCGACGGAAGGGTGGTCCCAGCAGCACAGCGACGGAGGAGATATTTACCGCTCGGCTCGCTTGATGGTGACGGTCGCGGCAAATCGTCCCCGGAAAGCGGTGGCCACTCAGATCGATATCGGCAAATTCTTCAATGGTTCCACGCCAGGAGTAAACATTCTTGTGCAGACGCCGGAGGGCAAGACGCTGCTGAGAATGACGAACTGGTCGATGTCCGAGCCCAACCACAAGGACGGCAACGCGGGAATTTTGAAGGACAAGCGGGCGTCCGATTCGGCCTTCTATCAGGTTGGCGCCACGTTTGCTTCTCCTGATGACGAACATTATTACGGCCTCGGCCAGAATCAGGAGGGGTTTCTCGATCATCGCGGACACCGCGTCGAATGCTGGCATAACTACACGGCGACGGCGGCTCCGAGCGTGTGTGTTCCCTTCATGGTGACGAATTATGGTTACGGAATCATCTGGGATAATCCCTCGAAGACCGTGATCGAGCCCGGATTCAACGAGCGAACCAGCTGGACATCGGAGGTCGGAAACCGGGTGTCGTTCTTCGTGATCGCGGGCAGCACGTTGAACGAGATCTACGCGGGCTACCGGCTGTTGACGGGAGTCACTCCCATGCTGCCGAAAGCGGCTTACGGCTACATCCAATGCAAGCAGCGTTATAGCTCGCAGGACGAAGTGCTGGCCGTAGCCAAGGGATACCGCGAGCGGCATCTTCCGGCTGACATGCTGGTGGTGGACTGGTTCTATTACTCAAAGATGGGAGAGATGGACTTTGTTCCGGACAAATGGCCGGACCCAGCGGCGATGAACCGGCAGCTGCACGAGATGGGTTTTCAAACGATGATCAGCGTGTGGCCCCGGTTTACCAAGGCATCGCGGTACTACGATTTTCTGATGAAGAAAGGCTGGTTGGAGCACCTGGCTGACGGCACACCGACGGACGGTCTGCCCTATGACCGGGCTGGGTCCGACATCGATACGACGAATCCGGAGGCGGCGCGATGGTTCTGGGAGATAATTCGCGACAACATCCTCAGCAAAGGCTTCGATGCGATCTGGGCCGATGAAACCGAGCCCGACTTGCCGCCGAATGGCAGTTACTTTTCGGTGGGGCCGGGCACGCGCTATTTCAACATCTATCCTTTGGTTCACACGGCTGCTCTCTATGATGGTTTTCGCCGAGATGTCAACCATCGCGCGCTGATTCTTTCTCGCGATGCTTATCTGGGAGCGCAGCGCAACGGAAGCATGTTCTGGTCGTCGGACATTGCTCCGACGTGGGACACGCTGCGGCGCCAGATCCCGACGGGGCTCGATTTTACGGCTTCCGGCATTGCGTATTGGACGCAGGACATCGGCGGCTGGCAATATTTGCCGAGCGAGCATCATCCGGCGCATCTGCCGTTACTCGATCCTTCCGACGCGCGAGAGAATGTCGGCGGCTACGACGACTATCCCGAGCTCTACACCCGCTGGTTCGAATACGGGGCCTTTCTTCCTATTTTCCGGGCGCACGGGAGCCGACTGTATAACGAAGTCTGGTCATACGGAAAACAGGCTGAGCCGATTCTGGAGAAATATCTGAGGCTTCGCTACCAACTCTTGCCATACATCTATTCGCTCGGCTACCAAACTTACCAGACGGGTGCTCCGTTCATGCGCGCTCTATTCATGGATTTTCCCGACGACGCGAAAGTCGCCGACTTGCGCGATGAATACATGTTCGGTCCTGCATTCCTGGTGGCCCCAATAACCGAACAAGGCGCAACCAGCCGCACTGTTTACCTTCCTGCGGGCAGCGACTGGTACAACTATTGGACGAACGAACGCGTGCATGGTGGAGAGGCGATTCAGGTTGACGCCCCCATTGACACACTACCTCTGTTTGTTCGCGCAGGGTCGGTCGTGCCTCTGGGAGAGGCAATTGAGAGTAGCGATCAGCCACAGAAGATTGTAGGGGTGCGGATTTATCCAGGAGCAGACGCCGAATTCACGCTCTATCAGGATGATGGCAAGACCTATGCCTACGAGAAGGGAGATAGCCGCATTACTCGTCTGCATTGGAACGACGCTGCGCAACATCTGACCCACCAAGGTGCAGAGGCGTGGACGGAGCCGGACTCGGAGATAGTTGACGTCATCGGCCGCAGATAGGCGGGAAGCCAGAGCCCCCGACTGCCGTGTACGGAGAAATTAGTTCGGCAAAGCTTTTGATGGATCGGAGAGGGCAATCAATTTGCCGACGGGATAGTCTTCCTGAGAAATGGGAAATTCAGGCTCAGGATTCAAAATGGTTAGGACATCGCCACTATGAACTCCGCGCAGGCGGAGCCGATCATTCTCGACGCCAACGACTCGATATTTTTCGTCGAAAATTGACATAATCCCCAATCGTGCTGAATTGATGATTGGATGCTCGACGGTGGTCGTACGATGCCGATGAAATTGCAGTTGGATGCAATCGAAGGTTCTATATCGGGAAACGGCAGAGGGGGAGTAGAAGCCATCTCAGAATGGCCGAAGAAGGGAACGTGCGGCACCTGAAGGGCTAAAGCCGCGTCCTTGTTTAAGATTGGGCGGCACGACTGAAGTCACGCCCTTCCCAAGACTATTTAACGGAAGTCGTGCCGTTTCCACAACCATTTATCGGATAACTTCTCGGAGATTTTGGAAAAGTAGAAGCTTACGCCGGACGGCCAGTCATCTCGTGTTCCGCGCCTCGGAATAAGGCGCGCAGAGCCTGAATGACGATTCGGATAAGCAAGAGAATGATTGCGACCAGAATCGCGACGATGGTCGCGGCAGCATAGGGATGGCGAGTGGCGAGCCAGGCCAGAGCGACGGCGAGAATGTCTTCTCCCAAACTCAACGTGATATTCGAGACAGGTTCTGGAGACGGTGTTACGGCGGCACGCAGCGCCGTTTTGCCTCCGTGGGCGGCGAGAGCGATGGCCGCGCTTAAGAAAGCTGCGAGAAGCTGATCGGCGGGACTGAGCTGGGCGGTGGCTCCGTAGGCGAGCAAGGCCGCGACGGGCACGCGAACGAAGGTGTGGAGAGCGCTCCAGATTAAATCGAAGGCTGGAATCTTGTCGGCGAAAAATTCGATGGCAAAGAGGACGGCGCTGGCGGCAATGACGGGCCAGCTCTCGAGTAAATGCAGCGAAGGCGGCAGGGGCAGGTGGGAGAAGCGAGCCAGCAAGCCCAGGGCTGCGACGGTGGCATAGACATTCAGGCCGGCAGCGAAGGCGACGGCTGCCAGCACGGCGAACAATTCCGGGAGCGGGATGTGCAACCAGTCGAGCACAAAAAAGAAGGGCCGCGATCAGCGACCCTTGGAAAATATTCTCGAGTTCACGCTTTAGAGCGTGGACTCTATCTCGAAGCCCCAAGCTTCCAGAAGAGGCTCAGGGATGTACTTGGAATTTTTGTTGCGGCGCGCCCACTCCCGCAAACGGGTGGAGCGTAGATATTGGTCGGGGGTGAGCTTGTATTCACGCACCACCTGTTCAAACTCAGTAATAGTGGGGACGACCGGCCCTATCGGCTCCGGCTTGCCCCAGTTTGGATTTCCGCGTCGCTTCGCCATGAACGAATGCCTTTCGTACAAATGGGGGATTCTAGCAACCCTTAAAAAGTACTCTAACTATATGATTCTCCGAGAGCTCCTTGGATTCAAGGAAACGAAGCCGTATCTCAGGCTTACTAGACAGAGCTAGAGTCCATGGGGCCCTTAAAGCTAGTCGGAGACTGAATATAGTAGGGCAAGATGCGGTGGAAGTCAATGACGATTTGCGAGGAATTAACTTTACAAATCCTCTATAAGTTGTTGGATAGTTGTGAGTTGCTATGACATTTCCGAGTCGATGGCACGCTCGGGCTTGACCTTTGGAATTTGCATGATCGTGGCGACGAGCGCGGGAAGAGCAGGATCGTGAAATCCGCGAGGGTTACAAGGGTAACCTCCGAAGCTAAGACATCAATTGCCTGAGCTTCGCAGGCGGGCTTAGAGTTGAGGGTATTCCTCGCAGGTGTCGGAATACCCTGAAATGGAAGAGTTTTAAGAGCGGGCTATGACTCTGAAGTCACTGTTGCTGTGTTCGGACGATAAGATCGTGCGCGTACTACGCCGCACCCTGGGCGACCTCGATATTGGGGTTGAACATTGCACGAACTCGGAGACCGCCTTGCGACATCTGACGCGGGACCGGTTTGAGGCGATTATTGTGGATTGCGCGGGTCCGGGGGCGGCCGATGTGCTGCGGGGAGCCCGGACGGCTCCGTGCAACAAACGCGCGGTGGCGGTGGCCATTCTGGATCCGGAGATCGGGCTGCGATCGGCATTCGAGATTGGGGCTCACTTTACGCTGTACAAGCCAGTTTCCGCGGAGCGGGCCAAATCAAGTTTTCGCGCGGCGCGAGCCCTGATGAAGAGGGAACGGCGGCGCAATTCGAGAGTGTCGGTACGTTTCCCGGTGGAGATGGTGAGTGCTCAGTCGGGAAACCGCTTCAAAGTGAACACAACCGACGTGGGCGAAGGAGGGTTGGCGATCACGCTTCCGCGCCGCAGCAAGCCACAAGGTAAGTGGGATTTGTCATTCACGCTTCCGGGTTCGACCACCAAGCTGGAGTTGCCGGCTGAGTTTGCGTGGGAGGGAAGCGGGACGCAGGTGGGGTTGCGTTTTTTGGACCTATCTCCGGAAGTTGCGCGTCAATTGCGCGAGTGGCTTGGCCGCAACACCCCAGACGCAGAAAAAGACGATCCTCCGGTCCGTTGCCAACTTACGGATTTGAGTTTGGGTGGTTGTTACCTCGAGATCAGTTCGCCATTTCCGGTTTCCACCCGAGTAACGCTCTCGATGCGCGCCGCCGGGGTAGAGTTGCGATCGGAAGGTGTGGTTCGGGTGATGCATCCGGAAAAAGGGATGGGCGTGGAGTTTACCCAGACCACGGTGGAGCATCGTGCTTTGCTGGAAAAATTTCTCAGCCGGCTGACGGAAACTCCCGACGCGCTGCCGGAACTTCTGGTTGAGCCGGAAGGTTTGGAAAACGAGATCGGTCAAAGATCGAAGGCCGCCTTCGAACCTGGGGATGGAGATGATCCGTTGCTCGGTCTTTTCCGCAATCATGCCGAACTGCCGGCCGAACCGTTTGTGGAGATGCTGCGCAAGCAGCGCGGGCTCAGCGCCACTGCGTCTTGATCGCTCAGCGTTGACGGATAATTCCGCTATTGCGGCAGAGGCGTTCCTTCCGCTGGTCCACCTTTTACCAGATCAGTCTTCACCGTCGATTTCTGATTGGCGACCAGGTCGATATCGGTCTCGAAAGTTTGATAACCCGGCAGGCTGATGGTGACCTTGCGCTTGCCTGGCGCGACCAGCAGAGCCCTACCCATCCCTCCGAACTCGGCAACGTGGCCGACGAAGACACCGTCGACAAATACGGCGGCGCGATTGGGGTTTACCTCCAGCTTGATTTCAGCGGTGATTTTAGGTAGTTGAACCCGCGTGTCTTTCTCCAGCTTTACGGCGATCGTTTGGGTTTCTCCGGCGCGCACCGTTACCTTCTGGGCGAAGTCGATGTATCCGCCCTGGCGAACGATGATTTCGTGCTCACCCGGAAGAAGCAGGATTTTTTTCGATCCCTTGAGTTCGCGCAGATAGCCGACGTATTGGCCGTCGACCCAGACGCCAGCGTCCTTCTCTACTCTGGTTGCGCCTTCGAGATCGATTTGCCCGAGCACATCGTTTCCGGCGTGCAGGGGCGCAGCCAACCACGGAGACAATAAAAGAGCGAGCAGGCACACAACTCCCGACGATTTCAAAGGAACCTTCATGCGACCTCCACAGTATTGTTGAGATGCCGGCGTATGAAGAAGGGTAGCCCGTGAGAATGGTCAAGTAAATGACACTACGGGCACATGGGAGGGATAGCCGTCCGGGGCAAAAGAGGCAGGCTGGTAGGCTAGAATGAACGCGAGCCGGGATGGCGAAATTGGCAGACGCAGCGGACTTAAAATCCGCAGGGGCGAAAGCTCTGTGGGGGTTCGATTCCCCCTCCCGGCACCAGCTTTCCCTTGTGTTTTGGATGGTCTGCGGTCTCTGTGAAGGTTTTGAAGTGGTGTCAATCTCCTATTGAAAAGTGCCGACTGTAGTAAAACTGTAGTGATCCTGAGCAGGATCGCATCACCCTCATGATCGGCGGGGGGCTGGCCAATGCTCAATGAGTGCTAACGCCTGCTTTCGCCCAGCGACCACGGCAAACCCGCCCGAGCGTCCCCGAAATCGGAGCCGCAACAGCTTTCTTCAATTACAACCTCTCTTATCACCTTCTCTGGCGCACACGCTTGCCACCACTGGCACCGCTCTTCTCGTCGTGAGCCAGCCAGGCGGAGATGAGGAACAGCACGCGGACATCGTGAGGGACGGGACTGTGTGGCGCCGGCGCACACGCTCGCGAGTTCCCTGCGCTCAATAATGTAGCCTGGTAGTCCCATTGGAATTTGAAGGCAAACGCCCTATTCTGGCTAGTCGAATGTCGAGTCGCGCCCCCCCGCAATTGAAGTCAAATGCCAAAGGGAAAGAAAGCTAAAACCGATAGGCAAGACCCTCCACGTCGAACAACGCTCCAGTGGCTGCGCGCGGAGCGGTTGCCTCTGGCTGCTTGCGGCGTGGCCTTTCTCATTTATTCGCGTTCGCTGTTTTGCGGGTTCAAAGGTGATGATTTTCCGCAAATTGTGAACAACCGACAGGTGCAGTCGTGGGAGTACTTGCCGCAACTTCTGGGCTCCAATCTTTGGAGTCAATTGAGCGACCGGCCCGGTCAGTTTTATCGTCCAATATTTTCCGTGTGGATGTTGTTGGTGCACACGTGCGGCGGACTTGCTCCCTGGTTTTGGCATCTTTCGAGCATCTTGCTGCATGTTGCGGCG
Source organism: uncultured Acidobacteriaceae bacterium (assembly GCA_963777005.1). Taxonomy (GTDB): domain Bacteria; phylum Acidobacteriota; class Terriglobia; order Terriglobales; family Acidobacteriaceae; genus Sulfotelmatobacter. The sequence goes on from CAVZPC010000011.1 coordinate 115,782, forward strand.
ACGTGGTTGGTGTTCCAGATTTGCCGGCGGCTGACGGGGAACGATGCCGGCGCGACCGCAGCGGCCGCGATTTTCGCCGTCAACCCGATTCACGTCGACGCCGTCAGCTGGGTTTCTGCAAGTTGCGAGCTTCTCTTTGCGATCTCCGCGCTGGCAGCGATGCTGACATTGCTCGACCCGCTATTGCTGGACACAGACAAAGACAAGAAAAACGGCCGTGCAGAAGCCGGTCGTGACAATCGCCTCTACCCCCGGGTGTGGCTCAGCGCGGTGTGGTTCGGCGCCAGTCTCTTTGCCAAGGAAACAGGAATGGCGATGCTGGCGATTCTGCCGGCGATTGCCTGGATACAACTGAAAGACCGTGTCGCCGGCAGTCAGAGGCTCTGGAGAGCTGCCTTCCCTTATGGCGTGGTGACCGCAGGCTATTTGGTGGTGAGGTGGGCCGTGATGGGCCGCGTGCGCGCCGCAACAGCGGAGCATAGCTGGGCGAATGTCGTCTTCAGTGCTCCCTCGATCCTGCTTTTTTATCTGAAGAAATTATTTTTCCCGTGGAACCTGGGCGGCACCTACGTCAACCCGTTAGCGGCATCGCCCAGTACACTCTTCTGGCTGCAGTTGTCTGCGGTCGTAATTGGTGCTGCCGTTATCGCGTGGCTTGCGATTCGTTACCGGTCGGTTTTCGGCCTTGCCGCCGCTCTGATCGTGATCCCTGTGCTGCCCGCGCTGGCCGTGATCCGGATCTACGAGCAGGGGTACACGACGAATGACCGCTATTTATACCTGCCGTCGGCGGGGGCTTCGCTGTTGGTTGCACTGATTGTCCAGAAAGTTTGGTCTCACGAGAGGCCAGCCAAAGTGACGGCAATCGTTGTTGTGAGTCTCGTCTTTATGACGTTTTCTGTCATGACGATTTCCCAGCAGAAGTATTACCAGGACGACATCGCCTTCTATTCTCGCGTGATTGAAGTCAGCCCGTCAGACGCGTTTGTGATGGATCTGCTCGGCAATGTCTACCTGGATCAAGGGCGCCAAGACCTTGCGCTTGAACAATTCCAGAAAGCAAGCCAGATTGCTCCGGAGGACCAGAAGGCTAAGGCCGCTCTTGCCCGTGGACTGTTTGCGGCAGGAAAATACGGCGAAGCTGAAACCGTGCTGAAGGGTGAGTTGCAGTCTCCGCAACTGACCCCGGACTGGCGGGAGTCGACGCTGCTATGGTTGGCTAACACAGAGATCAGCATGGGAAAGCTGACCGGCGCGCAACAACTCCTGGAACAGGCCGAACACAGCGACGACCGGTTTCCCCAACTCCATTGGATGTGGGGAATGCTCTACCAACGACGAGGCCTGCTTCCGCAGGCGCTGGCAGAATACGAAAAAGAATTCCAGATCACGGGAGACGAACTGGCTCGGCAGCGGGCGGCGTCAGTGAAGAGGCTGATTCAATCTGGTTCGGCGGGGCGATCCTTGACAAACCAACCGTCGACTGCAATCGGCATCCGCTAAACCTACCATCCTGGGTTTGCAGTAAAACCGACCAGCAAGAAAAAAGGCCGACGAGGCACTTTGCTAAGCAAGGCCGAAACCCTGTAGTCAAACTGTAGTAGTTCAATGTTCAAAACGGATCAATTTGGCTCGAAGCGACGCAACAAGCTGATACGGCAACTCGTTGAGAAATACAGTAGAGTAGAGAATTTTCGTACCGGTGCAGAACTCGCTGTGGAACTTAAAATCCGCGGGGGCGAAAGCTCTGTGGGGTTCGATTCCCCCTCCCCGCACCAAGGGCTACTGAAAAAGCGAGGAGCAAACCCGGCAAGTTCTGGCGAGGTTTGCTCCTGATCTCAGATCACTCTTCCGTTCCGAATTTCTTCAAGTCTTCGGGTCCGTCGGCCAGCGCTACTGCGTCTTTGCCCTGGACCAGCTCGCGGACTTTTTCGACCACGTCAGGATTGGCCAAGGTAGTGATATCGCCAGTGTTCATGTTGTTGGAAAGAGCTGCGAGAACACGACGCATCAGTTTTCCGGATCGAGTCTTCGGCATATCCGGAACAATAAGGATGCGACGCGGACGAGCAATCTTGCCAATCATGGTTTCAATGGCTTTGTTGACCTTGTCTACAATTGCCGGGCTGGCTTGCACGCCCGGCTGGAGAGCGATGTAGACTTCGGGCACGCGGCCTTTGATCTCATCTACGACCGGCACGACTGCGGCTTCCGCCACTTCGGGAACGGTAAGGCACGCCGACTCGATCTCTTTCGTTCCCAAACGGTGTCCAGCCACGTTGATGACGTCATCGACGCGACCGAGGATGCGGAAATAGCCGTCCACAGCGAGCACTGCTCCGTCTGCCGCAAAATAAGGCCAGTCGTGCCAGTCCTTACTATTACGATCCTTGCAGTACTTGCTGTAGTACTGGTTCACGAAGCGCTCGCGATCGCCCCAGATCGTCTGCATGATTCCGGGCCAGGGATTGCGGATGCAGATGTTGCCGGCTTTGCCTGATCCAGCAGAAATCGGCTCGTTGTTTTCGTCCATGATCACGGGATAGATTCCGGGCATGCCGGGGCCTGCGCTACCTGGTTTCATGGGATCGAGCGCGGGCTTGGTGCTGCAGAGAAATCCGCCGTTTTCGGTTTGCCACCATGTATCCACGATTACTGCCTCACCCTTGCCCACAACATCGTGATACCAGCGCCAAACCTCCGGCTCGATCGGCTCTCCGACGGTGGTCATGTGTTTGAAATGGTAGTTGTACTTGGTGGGTTCATCGGGACCGGACTTGCGCAACATGCGAATGGCCGTGGGCGATGTATGGAAGATGTTGACATCGAGACGTTCGGCGATTCTCCATACTCTGCCGGCGTCGGGGAAAGTGGGGACACCTTCGTAGAGGACGCTGGTAGCAGCCAGGGCCAGCGGACCATACACAATATACGAGTGGCCGGTGATCCAGCCGATATCGGCCATGCACCAATAGACATCCTCAGGATGAATGTCCTGAATGTATTTGGAAGTGCCAGCCACGTAAGAAAGGTAGCCGCCGGTGCGGTGTTGGCATCCCTTGGGCTTTCCGGTACTGCCGCTGGTGTACATAAGAAAGAGAGGCGCTTCCGCATCCATGGGGACCGGAGGGATGATTGTGCCCGAGTAGTTGGGAAGAATTTCGTCGACGAAGAAGTCGCGCTCTTTCACAAACGGTGAGGCGGAGGCGTTCTTACCTGGGTGTCGTCGCCAGACCAGAACCTTGTCGACGATCTGGCCTTCCTTCTTGGCTATCTCCAGAGCGATGTCAGCACCCGCTTTGTGGTCGATCATTTTGCCATTGCGGTAGTAGCCGTCCATGGTGATTAAGACGCGGCTGCCGGAATCGGCAGCGCGCATGCCGCAGGCCTCACCGCTGAAACCACCGAACACAACGGAGTGGATGACTCCGAGGCGGGCGCAGGCCAGCATCGTGACCGGCAGCTCGGGCACCATGGGCATATGAATGGTGACGCGGTCTCCGCTCTTCAGGCCGCAGAAATCGCGCAGCAGAGCGGCGAATTCATTCACCCGGACATAGAGTTCGCGGTAGGTGACGGAAACGGGGGCTTCCGACTCCGGCTCGGGGACAAAGATCAACGCGGCTTTATTTTTGTATTTGGCGAGGTGACGGTCGACGCAATTGTAGGAGGCGTTGATTTTGCCGCCGACGAACCATTTCCAGAAGGGCGGATCACTGGTATCGAGCGTGGTATGCCAGTACTGGTCCCAACTCAAAAGATCGGCGTACTCGCGGAAACATTCCGGGAAATGTTTCTCGCTGAAGCGTTCGAGAACGTTGGGATCGGTCAGATTGGCCTGGCCGACGAATTTTGCGGAGGGATAATAGTATTCTTCCTCCCGCCAATGAACTGCGATCTGAGCTTCAGTGGTTTCGCTGACCACTGGTTGCTTCTGAAGAATCTGTGCCATATCGATCACCCCTTTTGATTGCTGAATTTGTAATGCATCAGGCGCTTTTCCGCCAGCAATTTTTCCTCGACAGAGTCAATCAGGGCCGCACGCCGTTCGCGTGGAACGCGCTCCGGGTTTGGCGTACCGCCCGGAGCGAATTCATGGACAACAATTTCTTACGCACGGCCCGACTTTCGCGAGCTAGGCCGCCGACGAAGCATGCCTTTCGGCCAGCCCGCCTTGCGGCACGGCCGGACGTTTGGCGGCAAATTCGCACACGAGAGCGACCGCCGCCAGAATCGCCGCGGTGTAGAACGCCATCTGGTAGTTGTGGTACTTGTCGAACATCCAACCACCGATGCGGCCACCCAGCAGCCCGGCCACGCCCCAGGCAGTGAAGAGCAGGCCGTAGTTGATGCCCACATTCTTGGTACCCCAGAAATCGGCTGCGGTAGAGGCGTTGACCGAAAGTTGCGTGCCGTAACACCAGTAAACGATGAACAACATCACGAACAATGCAACGACGTTGCCGCCTACGTGATAGAGGATGGGCATGGCAATCATGGAGATGCCGATCATCAGACGGAGTACATTGATGCGGCCCAGGTGGTCTGACATCCAACCCGACAAGATGCGGCCCATCGCATTTCCTGTAGCGCCCACGACCAAGCCAAAGGAAGCCAGGGTGGTGCTGGGTATGCCAACGCTCTTGGCGAAGGGCACCAACTGGCTGATGACCATGAGGCCGGCCGCGCAGCCAAAGGCGTATCCAATCCACAGCAGGTAGAAAGAAGGCGTAGCCAGCACTTCGCCCGGAGTGAAGTCATAGGTAGTGGCCACGACCTTAGAAGCGGGAGCGGGAGTCCAACCGGCGGGTTTGTAACCGGCGGGCGGATTCTTCAGCAGGAACGCGCCGAAGACGGTCATCGCAAAGAAGACCACGCCCAGGACCTGGAAAGTCGTGCGCCAGCCAAAGTGTGGGATCAGATAGCTGGCGGCCAAGGGGCCAAAGATAGCGGAGCCGCCACCGTATCCGCCAACGGCGAGTCCAATGGCGAGACCACGCTTGTCCGGGAACCATTTTGACATGACAGGAATTGGAGTCGCGTAGCCAAAGCCGTTGCCCAATCCCCCAAGAACGCCGAAGAAGATGAAGAACTTGGTCAGGCTGTCGGCATGGGAGCAGAGAAAAAAGCCCAAGCTGACCAAAACAGCGCCAGCCAGGGAAATTTTGAACGGACCGAGCTTATCCTGCAGGCGCCCAGCGACGATGAATGTGAGCGCGAAGACGACTACGGCGATGGTGAAAACCATCGAGGTCTCGGCGCGTTTCCAATGGAATTCTTTTTCGAGCGGTGCCACAAATACGCTCCAACCGTAAAGCGAACCCAGCGCAATGTTCATGGACAACCCGCCGACAACCCGCCACCAACGATTGATGCCAGTGGTATCCGAAGTAAGTGCAACGTTTGCATTCGCCACAGTTTTTCTCCTTTACAGCTTGTGAAATGAGAACCGGGAGCCCAGTTTTTTCTCCACGAACACCGCGGCACCCGCAAGGCACGTGCGTGCTGACTGCTCGAACCGGTCACAATTTTCGCGCGTCATGTTCAGGGACCAACTTCTTTACGCGGAAGCTCAAAATTCTCCATACAAAGCGATCGGGCTAAGGCTGTGTCTTTTGCAGGCCAGCCGTCACGTTGACTGCGACTGAACCGGCTACGATTGTAAGCTCCCTCTTCCACTCAACAAAGCCGGGCAAAGAAAGTGCGACAGTATGGATCCCGGGAGTAAGAGCGATTTCCGAGGGCGTGTTCCCTACGTATTTTCCATCCAGAGTGATATCCGCGCCGGATGGTGCCGAACTGAAATTACAATTAATCTTCTCCGTAGGAGTTGCCTGTGCGGAGCCAGTTGGGGGTGTCTGCGGGCTTGGCCTCGATGCAGCAGCAGCGGGCGGGACCGGCTGAGCTGCAACTGCAGTCGAAGTCGCCAGCGGACTGGACTTTCCGGCCGTATCTACCAGGGTGTACAACTGTTTTCGCGCCTTGCCATTGTCATCCTGGTAATAGACGGTGATGCCGTGTTTTTCTCTTTTGGCATCGAAACTTTCGCCCTTGGGCAACGGCGTACACCTGGAATACCTTGAATCAATGGTGCAAGCGATATGGAATGGAGGCTCGTTGCCTTCCTGCACGAGCAGAGTATTCGTGAGTATGGCGCCTTTACTGTTATTGCAATAGGCGTCGAAATTGACCTGGTCGCAATTCTTGGGAACGTCGTTGCCGCCAAGGCTCACTGATCGCGTTTCGGAATCCAGAACCTTGATCCGTATGGCGTTGTTCCGCGAAGTGGCATTCGCGAACATGGCCACCAACAGAAGGCCAACTTGCAAAGCCGCTATTCTGCATCGATTCATAAAAGAGTCCTAATCGTGCCAATCCAGCCATGCCATGGCGGTTTGCAGAGAAGCGCTGAAACCAGCACGACTCCCAAGACCGCTCACGCAACAGGTTCTGCCACTTCTCAAAGCGGGGAGGACGAACTCGGCTCGGGTTATCCCGCGAACGGAGTCCGCCTCCAATCCCGCAACGTACAGTTCATCAGTCAACCGTCTCGATCGTCGGTCCAGTTTAGAATGTGAAAATCGGGCCGAATTCCGAACGGTGATCTTGCCACTCGTTGCTAGGGGTTCCAGCAATCGTATAGTCCACGCCATTCTTGAGACGAGTGGCGTAGATCGACTGCTCAAAGCCGAAGGTGACGTACGGGTTAAGTTTGTAGTACAAGGTGGCCACCGCCATCTTTCCGTTCAAGAGCGGCAGAACCCCTTCGGCATTGACGTTGTATAGGTCCTTATGCACGACTTGGTCCTTCCCCAAGTCAAAATACAATTGCCAGCCCGCGTTGCGGCCCTTCGGATTGGCGTTAAACCAGCGCGAGAGCGGCAGTCCGAGATTGATGAATCCGCCAAACGCACGGATCGGCCGCTCGGGAGCGACCACGACATTGCCGGTGGGGCAGGCTGTCGTGAGGGTGACCGCGACAGTGCAGCCCAGTTGCGGGGTGCCGGAAGCCGCGACTACACCGTCGACAGGGGTGAACGTGGTTGGGTTACTAAGCCCTCCCGCGTCGGTGAAAAAGGTGTTGACTTGCCCACCGAAGAAGAACCGCAGGTCACCACCGAAGTAGGCGCTACCCACCAGGGTGAACCAGCGAGTGGGCAATTGGATGCCAACTTGGTTGCCGTACATTTTGCTGGAGGTAGTAAAGCCATTCGGGAAGGCGTCCTGATAGGAGCAGATCAACGGGTTCGCAGCACAGTACGCCACTGTAGTGGTGTACGCGCTGTTGGTAACGATGGAGGTTCGCCTAGACCGGAAACCGCTCCAGAATATCTGAGCCGGCGCAACCGCCGGCGCTTTGTCGAGCTGGAACTGCAAGGCCAATCTGCCTTCGAACTCGGGACGGCCGGAGTCGGCGCCCTCGCGCTCGGCTTGCGCGATTTGGCCCTGAAGACCCAGGCTCCCGAGCTTTTCGATCTGCCCGGTAGATGGCATCATGATCGCAAAGGTGGGAGCAAGCTTGAAATTGCGCGATCCACCCAGTCCCTGCACCAGCCCGAACTGGAATTGCGGAGAGCGCTCGTAGATGTCGCCGTACCAGTAGCCCAGGGCCGTGGTTTCCAGAATACTGGGCAGCGCGGTGGATCCGAACAGAGTCCAGTCCTGTCCGCCCTCGAAGTAAATGTCCGTCTTGTCGCTGGCGGCATAATCCAAACGAGCCCAAGCCAGGCGCAAGGAGAACATGCTGCTGCGAATGGACGAAACGTCGCGGTTGTCCACCTCGCTAAAATTGCCCTCATAATCGCCTTCGATGCGCCCCGTGAGGATCATCTTGCTCGATATGTCTGGCCATTCGATGTTGCCTCCGATACGGCTGGAGCGTGCCTTCAAATGGAATTCGGGATCCTCCGTAGGGCCAGTGTTTAAGACCGAGGTTGATGACAGAAACAAGCCCGGAAATGGCATGTCATCGCCATTCGGATTACTGCTATCGTGAACCGCTGTTGCCTTAATAAAGCCATAAGGCGTCATCTTGACCGGGCCCATCTTGAAGGCGGCATTCAGACCGTCCTTCGTTGGAGGATTGACCGGCAGTACGCGCAAGGGCACGATTGCCGGCACCACCGCCGGTGCGGGGGGCGGCGTCGGCTTAGCCGTCTGAGGAGCAGTAGCAGCTTCCAGCGAGGACTCGGTTTCCGGGCTCGCGAGGGATTTTGAGATGGCTTCGCGAACCGCACCGGGCGACGCTGCTGGTGCGGCGGGCTGTGGCGACGAGTTCGTCGCCGCCGACAGATCGGCAGGGGTCAGCAAGCCTTTGCGGCTGAGCGCTTCCACCAAAAGCTGAAATTCAGCGTCGGGAGCGGCATTCCGAATGGAGTTGGCTTCCGCCGGATTGAGCACTCCTTTCATGACCAGAACGCCCAGCAAGGCTGTGACGTTGGCCTTTCCAACCGCAGGAGTGGGACTTGGGCTGGGGTTAGGACTGGCTGTGGCGTCGGCATTCGCGGTATTGGCTGAGGGAGTATTTTTCGGGTCTGCGGCATCATTCGTTCCGGCAAAAACGAAGACGGGCGCGACCGATACGGCTGCTAGCAGAGAACTGCAAAGCCATTTCTTCAGGGTCATAGACGGTGTTGTTCTCCTAACCGGGAGCCTTTCATTGAAATAGGCAAGCACAACCACGGCTTGCCGTCGGGCCTGGGTGCACAACATTCCGATCTGGATCGCGATTCTGATTGAACTTGCCTGTGGCTCTGGCTTTCGAAAACGACGAACTGCAGACACGAAGGTAGTTGGGGTAGGTGAATGAGACGGGTACGAATGGACGAAGCAGCGGAACGTTAACCGAATGTTCAGCAGCAACTTTGTCATCGTCGACATGGACGGTGGCTCCGTTCCGGCCCAAAAAGTGGCCGAGGACATAGTGCGAGAACTTACGGGGTGGTCTGAATTGCCGCTGTGATGGCGGTCACTGATCTAGGTGATTTGAAACATCAAGCGGAGCGAGTGTAGATAGAGTTGCGAGGCAGTTGAATTGATCCTGAGGTGCGTTTTGTCGTGGTCGAGACACGCTCTATTGTGATTTGCGTCACTGCGGAGGGTACATGCCCAGAGCAGAATCCACGGCAGTCCGTCAGTAAATCGCCGCCTTCGCGGAGGTCCGCATGAATGTTCTAAGCATTGACAAGCCAGAAAACATCTCCAACCTTTTAGCTCTGGACCAGGAATACGCGGCGCCGGAAATTGTGGCGCGCAACGTTGTACAAAAAAACTGGTTGGGCGAATGTGCGCGCGCACAGAAATACCCGGAGGTCTTCTGGGCAGACTACGCCAGCCGCTTTGTGTGGTCGCAGAAATGGGACCGCGTGCTGGAATGGGATGGCGTGCATCACAAATGGTTCACGGGCGCGAAGACCAACATCACGATCAACGCGCTGGACCGGCATGCGAACTCGGATCGTCGCAATCGCGCCGCTTTCATTTGGCTGGGCGAGGATGGCAGCGAACGGATTGTTACGTATGGACAACTACATCGCATGGTCTGCCGCTTTGCCAACGGGCTGAAATCGCTCGGCGTGGTGAAGGGCGACCGCGTGGTTATTTATATGCCCTTGACGATTGAAGGCGCAGTCGCGATGCTGGCGTGCGCTCGAATCGGAGCGATCCATTCGGTGGTGTATGCAGGCTTGGGGCACACGGCTTTGCAGGATCGGATTGTTGATGCCGAGGCGAAGGTAGTGATTGTGGGCGACGTGGGATTCCGGCGCGGGAAGACGGTTGCGCTGAAGGCGATCGTCGATGAAGCGGTGGAGAAGCTAGAGTTCGTTGAGAAAATTGTGGTGTATTCGCGGAGCGAGGCTGAGCTTTCCGGCCCGCGCGAAATCGACTTCAATGAATTGCTTAAATTTTCTCCGGAGTGCCCGGCTGAAGAAATGGACGCGGAGGATCCGCTGTTTTTGCTGTACACCTCGGGCTCAACCGGAAAGCCGAAGGGCGTCCTACATGTGCATGGCGGTTACATGGTGGGAACGACTTATCATTTGGAAAATTATTTCGACGTGGGCGAGCGCGATATTTTTTGGTGCACTTCGGATATCGGCTGGGTAGTCGGACATTCTTATATTGTGTATGCGCCGCTGTGTGCGGGAGTGACCACGCTGTTTCGCGAAGGGGCAATCGATTATCCGAATCCCGGAACCGCGTGGGAGATCGTGGAGCGCTACGGCGTCACCAAAATGTTTACGGCACCCACGGCGTTGAGAATGTTCATGCGCTACGGCGAGAGTTATCCGGCGGCACACGATCTGACCAGTTTGCGCGTGATCGCGTGCGCGGGAGAGCCGTTGAATCCAGAGGCCTGGCGGTGGGCGCAGACGCATCTGGCCGGCGACGGGAAGTGGGGATACGTGATCGATAATTGGTGGCAAACGGAGTTGGGAGGGCCGACATTGGGGACGCCGCCGTCGATGCCGATGCGTCCGGGAAAAGTTGGCGTGGCCGTGCCGGGAGCCGAGGCCGATGTGCTGGACGAAAACGGAAAGTCCGCGCCTCCGGGAGTGGGCGGACGTTTGGTGCTGAAGCGGCCGTTTCCTCACATGCTGCGCACAGTTTGGCGTGATCCGGCGCGCTATGAACGTGACTGGCAGGTGATTCCCGGTTGTTATGTGACGGGCGACGTTGCCATGAAAGACAAAGACGGATACATCGCGGTGTTGGGCCGCTATGATGACGTGCTCAACGTGGCTGGGCACCGCATCGGCACGGCTGAGGTGGAAAGCGCGCTGGTATCGCATCCCGCGGTGGCGGAAGCTGCGGCCATCGGAGTGCCGGATGTGATGAAAGGCGAAACGATCAAAGTGTTTGTGCAGGTTCGCAGCGATCACGTAGCTTCCGATGCGCTGGCGGCGGCGCTGATCGAACACGTACGGAGAGAGCTGGGGCCGATCGCGACTCCGTCGTCGTTGGAATTTGTGGCATCGTTGCCGAAGACGAGATCGGGGAAGATCCTGCGGCGTTTTCTGAAGGCGAAAGAAGCGGGAGTCGACGCCGGAGACGTGTCGACGATGGAGGGATGATCCTGCCTCTCGCAGAGGAAGCGATCAGAAGGTGAAACGGCCACCGACTGTCGGAGCACAGTTGTTGTTGCTCAAATAGGGGACGCCGGGTTTATGAGGGATAGCGATGGCCAGACCGCCGCTCACCCAGGAATACGCAATTCCGGCAAAACCGTCGAAACGCTTGGTGAAGTGATGATCCGCATAGAGCGACCCCTCGTTGAGGGTGCCCGCGCAGGAACTGCGGAAACCGGCTGAAGGCGAGCAGGTCTGCGGAACACGGAAGTCGTTCTGCCGCTGTTGATACCAGGCGAAAGTGAAGTCGGTTTTGCTGCGGTAGGTGTACTTCACGCCCGTCCACCAGATCTTCACCAACTTTTCAGAATCAAGATTGTTGTCTTCGACCCCGCTCATGAAATAACCGCCCTGGTCCGAGGCGCCGACGCCCAACGGGTTCTTCGGGTTATTCTGCCAGATGTATTCGTAGCCGGCAAAAAACTTGAACGGGTCCCACGTATACTTGGCAGCGACCATAATTGCGTTGTTGTCGGTCACGATGCCATAGACGGTGTTGTTCGTGTTGATCAGATTGAGCCCGCCGTTGATGGGGTTTGTATTGATGCTGTCCGTGGTCGACTGATATGACGCCGTCGGACTCTGAGGCCCCAGCAAGGGGTTCAATACGCTGATCGCCTGGTTGTAATGCTGGTAGACGAGGTCGGCGGAGAACTTGCCGTAGTTTCCGCCGAGGTCGAATCCATAGGCGTTGTTATGCGCCTGATTCCGGCGTACAGGTGGCGGCGGTCCAGGTTGCGGAGGCCGAGTAGCAGCCGGCAGAACCATCGGCGAATTTATACATCGCGCCGAAATGGACCGGGCCATAGGCGAGGCGATACTTCACGGCGTCGTCCCAACGGCTGTCTTCGGTGTCGCCGCCGCCGGCCATCGTGCCGTTATACCCGATGTACGAAAAGGCATAGCTGCCGCCGGCCGGATCGTAAAGCAGCATCGCATCGGTGCCGAGAGAGCGCTGACGACCGAAGGTCAGCGTGCCGAAATGCTTGGACGATACACCGGCATAGATATTCGTCATTGAAGGGTTGGCCCGCGCGTGCGCCGTCGATGGCGTACGAATAGCTGCTCCTGGGAAGGCCGTTGTTGATGATGTCGGTCTTTGACGCGTTGGCGAGCAGGCCGGACTGCGGATTGATGCCAGTGGAAGCGTTGAACACAACCGACCAGCCATGCGCGAAACTCTTCCTTGCCCCTGATGCCCAGACCCGTCTGCTGCAGGTTGTTCGGGCGCGACGAGGAATCGATGTTGATAGCCGTTCCGGTTCACCAGAGATGCGCCTTCATAGTTATAGCCGTTCTCCGGTAGTCCGTGGCTGACCCAGCCGACGCCGACGTCATACGCACCGTACAGCGTGATACCGTGCCAGGTCAGCGTGCAATCGGTGGTGGCGAATTCGCGGCCGTTGGCGCAGGCGTCGGGAGTGCTTCGCTGCATCTTGATGTCGATGGTGGTGTCCTGGCCAACTGCCAAGCTGATTCCCGTGCGCGTTTCATCGGCGAACCCTGCTTTTGCTGCTCGAATCTCGAAGCGCCCCGGGGGCAAGCTGGAGGCCTGAAAGTGTCCCCTGCCGTCGGTTGTGATCGTGCGCGTTGAACCTGTGTCAACGTTCTCGATTGTCACGGCGACATCGCGAAGGGCCGTGCCGGTTTGGTCCGTCACCACGCCGGAAAGGCTCGCTCCCGTTTGGGTCCACGCCGGGGATGACGAAAGCAAAAAACCAACCGCTGCGATAAACAGGCAAGCCTTGCGCATTTTCGACCTCGAAAAATCACTCTTTTGGGACAGAAGTCGAAAGTGTACAGGAGATACGATTTTAATGTCCAGACGTGTACGGTATAGTCTTGTTTGTGCAATGAGCCCGCGGCCGATGTGACTGAGTTGACCGGGAACTTCCTTGTCGCTACGATTGCGTTCCGATGCCGAGGAACCGCAAATCCGAGCATAAGAATGATGTATTGCTGAAACTGCGGGATGCGGCTTTGCAACTGGGGATCAGCTTTCCTACGATCAAGCAGTGGATTTACAAGAAGAAGATTCGCAGTCTCCAGACCGCCGGAGGACACCACCGTATCCCGCAAAGTGAACTGGACCGGTTGCTTTTCCGCACGCGAGGGCGAACGGAGAAGGAACGCAAGGAAGTCATTCGGCACGTCAGCGGGCGGAATCAACTAATCGGGCGAATCGATGAGGTTCGCATCAGCGGCCTGATGGCGGAAGTCCGGATTTCCATCGGCGATCAGCAGATCACATCGATTATTACATCGCAGTCTGCGCGAGAGATGCAGCTGAAGCCAGGCCAGACTGCGGCGGCCCTGATAAAAGCTACTGAAGTGATGATTCTGCGGGTGTGAGAAGTTGCGTCTGCGCTATCGACAGGAAGCAAAGGTTGTAAGCGGCACTGGCAACCCGGAGTGCGTGTAGACTTTCTACAGCGATTGATCCGGAGCCGACCACGAATGAAAACCGCCAAACTGGCAAAATCCTACCGCGTCGATAGTGGCAAGCACTTCCAGCTAAAAGACTACGATCCGGCTGACACTGGACGCTGGCACTCCGTTGACCAAGCCAAAGAGCAGTTGCAGAAGGACATTGCGCGCATGGAAGACTTACAAGCCAAGCTTTACGCGCAGGATCGCTGGGCGCTGTTGCTGATCTTTCAGGCCATGGACGCGGCGGGGAAAGATGGGACGATCAAACACGTGATGTCCGGGGTGAATCCGGAGGGATGCCAGGTCACTTCATTTAAAACGCCATCCGATACCGAACTGCAGCATGATTTTTTGTGGCGGACGACCCGGCACCTGCCGGAGCGGGGACACATCGGGATTTTCAACCGCTCTTATTATGAGGAGGTGCTGGTGGTGCGAGTACATCCTGAGGTGCTCAAGAGCGAGAAAGTACCGCCTGCGCTGGTGACGAAGGACATCTGGAAAGAGCGCTTCGAAGACATTCGGAGTTTTGAACGATACATGGCGCGGAACGGGACGGTAATCCGGAAGTTCTTTCTTCATCTTTCCAAGAAGGAACAGAAGAAAAGATTTTTGGCGCGATTGGATGAGCCGGAAAAACATTGGAAGTTTTCCGAAGCAGATATTCACGAGCGCGATTACTGGGACGACTATCAGGATGCCTACGAGGATATGATCCGCCACACGACGAGCGACCATGCTCCGTGGTTTGTGGTGCCTGCTGATAACAAGTGGTTCACGCACCTGGTAGTTTCGGCGGCGATTGTGGAGACTCTGGAAGAGCTTGATCTTGCGTATCCGAAAGTTGACGCGGCGAAAGAGAAGGAAATTCAGGCTGCGCGACGGATACTGTCGAAGAAATAGGGCGGCGGTTTTGCATTCTGCGCTGGCCGCAGTACGATAGACCATCCGTAATAAGGATCTGTACGATTCTCCTGGGGGAGCAATCCGAACATGGGTAATCAAAGGACTTTTCTTGGTAGCAAATCTTTAAAGCATTCAATCCTGTGGATACCGTTAATTGTGATTGTGACGGTACTCGGAACAGATCGCGCAGTTTTCGCGCAGACCAAACCCGAGCGGCAATCGAAGGCGGCCAAGGCCACCGAATCTGCAGCGACGTCAAGCACAACCGCGTCGAATGCGAACGGCTCCGCCGAAAGCGAGTCGGGCAAGCCGGAAGACAAGCTTTTCAAAGGAATGAAATATCGCATGATCGGACCTTTCCGCGGCGGACGGTCGCTGACTGCGGCCGGAATCCCGGGTGACCCCACGACTTATTACTTCGGCGCGACGGGAGGCGGGGTCTGGAAGTCAACCGACGGCGCGATGACCTGGACTTCGGTCTTCGATAAGGAAGGGAGTGGGTCGATTGGCAGCCTGGCGGTGGCCAATTCGGATCACAACACGATTTATGTGGGCACAGGAGAGGCTTGCATACGCGGCAATATTTCTCACGGCGATGGAGTTTACAAGTCTCTGGATGGCGGGAAGATGTGGAAGAACGTTGGCCTGCACGATAGCCGAGCCATCGGCAAAGTCATTATCAATCCGAACAATCCGGAGATCGTTTTCGTGGCGGCGCTCGGCCATCCCTTCGGACCGAACACGGAGCGCGGCATCTTCCGCACGATGGACGGCGGCAAGACTTGGGAGAAGGTTCTTTATAAAGATGAGAACACCGGTGGCATCGACGTAGCTTTCGATCCGCACAATCCGAATATTCTGTTCGCCGCGCTCTGGCAGGCGCGCCGGACTTCTTGGAGCATGACCAGCGGCGGACCGGGAAGCGGGCTCTACCGCTCGAATGACGGCGGCACGACCTGGAAGCGGCTGGAAGAGCATGGCCTGCCCAAGGGACCGTATGGGCGCATCGGGATTGCGGTTGCTGCCAACTCCGACCGCGTTTACGCCTTGATCGAGGCGCACAATCCGGATGGCGGTTTGTATCGCTCCGACGATGGCGGCGAAAGCTGGGACTTTGTGAATCCCAGTCACAGCCTATGGCAACGGCCGTGGTATTACATGCACATCATCGCCGACCCGAGAGACGAAAACGTTGTCTACATCATGGATGTGGAGGCGTACAAATCGACCGATGGCGGACACCTGTTCAATCGCATCCATGTTCCGCACGGAGATAATCACGGATTGTGGATTGATCCACGGGATACGCGGCGGATGATTGCATCGAACGACGGTGGAGTGACCGTCACTTTGGATGGTGGCAAGAACTGGACGCTAGAGGACAATCAAGCAACAGCGCAGTTCTACCACGTGATTACGGATTCGGCTACACCCTACCGCGTGTACGGAGCGCAGCAGGATAGCGGAACGGTGGCTATTGCAAGCCGCAGCGATGACGGTTCGATTGATCGCACGGACTGGTATGACGTGGGCGGAGGCGAGGCTGGTTACATCGCGCCGTACCCGCCGGATCCGAATATTGTTTACGCCGCGGATTATCAGGGGAACATCACGCGCTACGACAAGCACATCGGACAGGTGAAATCGATCACGGAGCAGCCGGAACTTTCCGACGCTCACGGTGCGGCCAACCTTGAACACAGATTCCAATGGACTGCGCCGGTGCTGATCTCATCGCACGATCCCAACACGCTGTATCACGGGGGAGAGCGGCTGTTCAAAACTACCGATGGTGGCGTGCACTGGCAGGCGATTAGTCCGGACCTGACGCGCAACGACAAGAGCAAGCAGAGTGTTTCCGGCGGCGACATTACGCTGGATGATTCGGGAACGGAGTACTACGACACGATCTTTGCCGTGGCGGAGTCGCCGATCACGAAAGGTTTGCTATGGGTTGGGACCGACGATGGTCTGATCCAGTTGACGCGCAATGAAGGAAAGAGCTGGACAAACATTACGCCGAAGGATTTGCCGGAGTGGAGCCGGATTAGCCAGATCGACGCGTCGCCGCATGAGGCGGGCACGGCTTATGTAGCCGTGGACCGGCATCAGAATGACGATCTGAAACCGTATATCTACAAGACGAGCGATTACGGCCAAACCTGGACGAAGTTGACGAATGGGATTCCCGAGGGCTCATTCGTTCGAGCCGTGCGAGAGGATCCGAAGAAACGCGGCCTGCTTTACGCGGGGACGGAAAATGGAGTCTACGTTTCGTTCAACGATGGCGCGGATTGGAAATCGCTAAAGTTAAATCTTCCGACTACGCCGGTGCATGACCTTGTGATTAAGGATAACGATCTGGTAGTGGCGACGCATGGGCGGGCGTTCTGGATTCTGGATGACGTGAGTCCGTTGCGGCAATTCACGGATGACGTGGCGAAACAGGATGTCCATCTCTACATGCCGGGAGCAGCTTACCGGATTCAGGCGGGAGAGTCTGGGGAACATCATCCCTCCAAGCGGACCGGGCAGAATCCGCCTGCCGGGGCTGTGATTTATTACTACCTGAAAGATGCTCCGAAAACTGGGACGGAGACGAAGCTGGAAATTCTCGACGCATCGGGGAAGGTGATTCGGAAATATTCCAGTGCGGAAGCACAACTGCCCGACGAACCTCTGGGACCGGACGACAAGAAGCCGGAAAAAGAAATCAAGCCGGACGCGGGCTTGAATCGTTTCGTGTGGGATTTGCGCTATGAGGAAGCCCATCGGGTTCCCGGCTACTATCTATGGGAGTACAACGCGGGCGCGAAGGGCGCGGTGGCCGCGCCGGGTGAGTATCAGGTGAGACTCACGGTAGGGAGCATGAGTCAAACTGCGCCGCTGGAAGTGAAGTTGGATCCGCGGGTGAAGGTAAGTGAAGCGGATCTGGCGGCGCAATTCAGCCTGCTGACGCAAATTCACGAGGAACTGAACAAGGTGTATGACACCGTCAATCAGATTCAGGACGTGCGCGCGCAGGTAGCTGGGCTCAAACGTCGGTTACCGGAGAATGCCAGCACGAAGGCGATTGTATCCTCGGCTGATGATCTGGAGAAGAAACTGGTTGGGGTGCGCGATCTGCTGATCAATCTGACAATCAGCGCCAATGAAGATTCACTGGCCTACCCGCCGCAGCTGGATGCCAAGTGGGCGTTCCTGGCGATGGATGTGGGCAGTGCGGACTCGGCGCCCACCGAGGCTGAACAGCTTGAGTTCGAGAAATTGAAGCGGCAGAGCGGAGAATTGCTGAGCCGATGGGATGACCTGCAACGCCGCGATCTCGCCGCTTTCCAGAAACTGACGGCGGAAGGCAGCCTCTCCACGGTCGTGGTGCCACCTGCGGGCCGAGCGAGCGAGGTGGAAAACATCGATGCTCATTAGGCACAGTGTTTCCTAGTGTTTCGCGAGTGACCAACGTATTACTTCCGTGCCACTTCGATGGCACCGATGTGCCTTGTACACACTGTTGCGGGCTGCTAACTTGCCGATAGTGATGCTGATCCTCCCCTAATGTGGTAGCCGACTGGGATGTCTCGGGGGTGTGTATGAGGTTCATGCATCTGTGTTATGCGGCGGTAGGCTTCGCGGTGGCACGTTGGATCTTCAAACGGCAGCCTGTTGCAGATCCAGTGGTTCGGTTACGTTCTTCTGGCCTGCTGTAGAAGTTGGGGTTTAGAGTTTGGGCGCGCGCCCCGTTGCGCCTCCATTTCGTCTAGCGCGCGCCCATTAACTTTCCGGTCCACCCGGAAGGTCTAGTACTAAGGTTTGCCTAAGTTATCTCTGTTTCGCAGGCCACTCTCACTACAATCTTGGCAGGACTGCTTGAGTTCGCAGCAGGATCACGCTCCGCCGCACTTTGTGCGGGCGAGTTATGGTGGTCCCGGATGACCCTGGTGAAAACACCGTTATCGTTATTACCGCGTTGGACGATGGCCCTTCTGGTCGCGGGTATACTTGTGCTGGCCCTGCCGCAGCGGGTTCGCGCGCAAGAGGATCCGGATGAGATACCGCTGGGAGACGTAGCGCGGAGCTTTCGCAGCAAGTCCGCTCCATCCGACTTAGTGATTGATAACGATAACCTTTCGAAGGTCGTCGAAGACGCCGAAAAGCGGCGCGCCGCCGGTTCTACGATGGTGTTCTCTTTCGATCCGGGCGCAAAGGATTTCCACGTCTCCTCACCGGACGTGAGTTGCAGTCTTAGCTTCAGCGCAAAGACCAGCTCGCTGCTCGCCGATCCCGTCCCGTTGAACGAACTACCGCAAAGCGAACTGGCGAAGTTGGAAGGACCGGCGACCATCGACGGGGACTCGTTGCAAGTGTCGGTACACAACGGAACTTCCTGGGAGTTGCGCGAGGTGGTGATTGGCCTCACCATTGTGAGGCGTCCAGAGCCAGGCGATGCCGCTTCGTACTACGGCCGCGCGCGAATTGTTCCGGCGGTTGCTGGCGCAGCTTCTCGTCCAGTGCAAGATTCGTCGCAGAAGCTGCCAGATGTCACCATGCTGTTGAAAGTGAAAGGATCGGCTGCGCCCTCCGCGACAGCGCTCTTTCGGACGCAGCTGAACTTTGCTCTTTTTCCGGACCAGGAATGGCACTGGGCGATCGTAAAAGCCAAAGGGGTGCCACCGCCGCCTTCTCCGGAAGCGATGACGATGACAGATCCGAACCCAGGGCCCGTCCAATCTCCTGCAGTGCAGCCGGAGGCCGGTTCGCTGAGCCTGCCCGCCACTCTGCCTTCGTCCAATCTGAATGTTGCAGTTCACCAGAAATAATAGCGAACCCATGCCTCCGGGAGATCTACCGGATCGCGCGTGTTAAACTGACCACAAATCCCACATCAAGGAACTGAAGATGAAATTTGGAGTCATCATCTTTCCCGGGTCGAACTGTGACCACGATGCTTACTGGACCATCCAGCAGGTGGCGAAGCAGCCGGTATGCTTTCTGTGGCACGAATCGCACGATCTGGAAAATTGCGATGCCATCATTGTTCCTGGAGGATTTGCTTTCGGGGATTACTTGCGGACCGGAGCGATCGCGAAGTTCTCTCCCGTGATGGAATCGGTGCGCCGGTTTGCGGATGGGGGAGGGTTGGTGCTGGGGATTTGTAATGGGTTTCAAATTCTGTGTGAAGCGGGACTGTTACCGGGCGCTCTCATGCGGAACACCGGGCTGAAGTACGTTTGCAAACCGGTGCAGGTGCGGGTTGAAAATGCTGCCACTCCATTCACGAATGCGTGCACGCAAGGAGAGGTGTTGACCATTCCGATTGGCCACATGGAAGGGAACTACTTCTGCGATGCTGAAACGCTAGACGAACTGCAGCGCAAAAACCGCATTGTGTTTCGTTATTGCACTCCCTGCGGTGAGATCACGGCTTCGGCGAATCCCAATGGCTCGCTGGAAAACATTGCGGGCATTTGCAGCGCGGGGGGAAACGTCGTGGGCATGATGCCTCATCCGGAGCGGTCCGCTGAACCCGAACTTGGCGGGACCGATGGAATGAAAATCTTTCAGTCCATGGTGGGAGCGATGGCGAACCGCTAGAATCCCCAGGTAAATGTAAAGAGATGTAAAGTTTCTACGCCGGAAACAAAATTCTGTTTGAAAGTCCAGTGATCTCCTGCTAGTGTAACCGCGAAGCGCTTCCCATTCACGCCCCACTGGAACTAAATGCCTAGAAGAAATCTAGGGAGGAGTGTGCTTGATGACGTCGAAACAGATTCTTGACGCCTTTTCTGAAACGTTGATGCAAGATGAACGGATACTGAGCCCACGCGAGCGGGAGTTGCTGATGAGCCTGCTGCAAAACGCGAGGGACGCATCTAGCAATCCCGAAACTCAATCCGCTGTGAATGCTGCGATCGCGCGATCGGTGGGTGAAACGGTGGCGCAACGGGCTTTCACCCTGTTGGGGAGCAGCATCGTCGAGCAGATTGTGGCGCGTGGCGGAGCTTCCGGTGCCAACGAAGAAACTATGCCTGCAACGGTATTTGCGGGGCCGAAACCGCCGGGTCCCGGACCGCAACCGCCTTCCGGGCCGCAGGATATTCCTGGGCCGAAGCCGCCCGGTCCTGGGCCGCAACCGCCGAGTGGGCCACCGGGGATTGATCTGCGGCACGCGACCGCAGTCGGGCGACAGGAAATAAAAAGCCAGTCGGCTTCCAACAGCGGCGTCGCAGTGTTGGAAACCCCCGCAGTGCTTCGGGCGCAGTGCGTAGTGCTGGATGAGTTCCTGGCTCCGCAAGAAGTGGAGGAACTGGTTCGCTATACGCTGGAGCATGAAGGGGAGTTCCGGAACAGCGAAGTGATTTCGCCGAACGGGGAGTCGGGTGAAACTGACTACAGCCACCGTCGCTCGCGCGTTCTGATGCAGTTGGGAGCGCACGAGCAAGTAATACTCAATCGAATCCGCGGAGTATTGCCAAAGGTTTTGCAACAACTCGGGATCGAGGAGTTTCCAATCACGCGGACGGAGGTGCAAA
The DNA here is from genome assembly GCA_963777005.1 of uncultured Acidobacteriaceae bacterium. GTDB lineage: Bacteria > Acidobacteriota > Terriglobia > Terriglobales > Acidobacteriaceae > Sulfotelmatobacter. Next base: position 136,777 of record CAVZPC010000011.1, read on the forward strand.
TCACCGCGAGCAATGATGGAGACTTCTTCCATGCGCACTGTGACGACGCGCAGGAACGGATCGCATCGCGGCGGATGACGTTTGTGTATTTTTTCCATCGCGAACCGAGTCAGTTCGAGGGTGGAGAGCTGCGGCTGCATGATTCGAGGAAGAAGGGCGATTATCCGCTGGGCACGGGGAGCTACGAGACCATTGTGCCGCAGCAGAACCAGATCGTCTTTTTCCCCTGCTCAATACTGCACGAAATTACGCCGGTGCAATGCCGCTCGCAGGCTTTCGCCGACAGTCGGTTCACGGTGAACGGATGGCTACACCAGTAAAAGAAACGGCGTGGCTTGAGTGGATCGCAGGGCTCATGGGGGCGGCATCGCGGCAACGACACAGCGCGATGCTGCCGCCGAACCAGTTTCATTGTCTGCTGGATGAGTTGCCACTGCATCTGGTTCCGCGATGGTTTCTCAATCGGCAAAACTCGCAGAGCGACGCGGCCCAAGAGTTATTTTTTAACCCTGCTTGTGTGATCTTGCCCGCGGGAGAAGTTCCGGAGGAACTACAAGCGCATCGTGACTTGCTCGACGGTTTTTACTTGCAGGGCCCAGTGGCGTGGGTGCGTGATCCGGCTGTTGGCGCGCTGCATCCCTTCTGGCTGGGACCGCGACTCGAAGCTGCGGTTTCGCGGCTCCGTGCGGGCGAACCCGCGCTCTCTCTACCCGGCGAAGTAAGGCTCTTGCTGGCACAGGCTGGTATCTTGACTCCAGCCAATCACGCTGAGCGGCGCGCAGCGGAGTGGTCGAAAATTGTGAGCAGAGGTGCTTCGGCATTTCGGGAGCGCAACTACGCACCTCTTCGCAACTTGATTCATCCGCTCAATCATGCTGCTTTGCGACGTTACTATCGGTATGCGATTCGGAGGGGTGCGATACGCCTGGGAGACGAGCAGAGCTCCCGGCGCTATGTAGCCCACAATGAGCCGGTCGCGCGCTACTTCCACCATACGATCGCGAATGTAGTGAGCAGCATTGTAGGAGAGCCGGTCAAGCCTTCGTATGTTTATCTGGCGTCCTACTTGAGCGGTGCCGAGCTGAAGAAGCACACGGACCGCCAGCAGTGCGAGTTTAGCGTCACGTTATGCCTGGATTTTTCTCCCGAACCGGAGCTGGCAACTTCGTGGCCGATTCGTCTTGATACTTCTGAAGGCGAGGTTACGGTTTACCAAGCACTGGGAGATGGTTTGGTCTATCGCGGGACGAAGGTTCCGCATTACCGCGATGCGCTTGGCGAAGGATACACGTCAACCTCCATTTTCTTCCATTATGTTGCGGCGGATTTTTCGGGATCACTCGACTAGAAACGCCGCGGGGCTCAGTGCAGTCCGGAAATCACGTAGAGGACAGAGAAAACCTGATAGTAACTGTAGGCGAAGCGTGAAGCGTCGCGACTGACAACCACTGGAGCGATGAAAACGATGCCGACAGGGGTTTTGGGCTGCAAGTCCTGGACGAGAGTTTTTTCGCCGGTGACTAAATTGACTTTGTAAACCCCTGTGGGAACCTGACCGGGGCGATATCCATAAATAGCCGAAACATCCTCCGACCATTGGATAGGAACGAAGCCTGGTTCGAGACCCGGGATGGGATGCGGAGCGCCCCCAGCAACGGGGTACACCGCCGCGGTTGGACCGTTATTGGCAATAATGGATTGTCCGTCGGGAGAGACCAATCCGCCCGTGATTCCTTCCGGCGTGACAGGCGTTAGTTTTCCCGTATCCAGATCGACGAAGTAGCAGCGCACTCCATGGCCCGGTTCATTGCCATTGATGGTGATTCGTTTCCCGTCGGCAAGAAAATGAGAAGAGCCATTGTGGATGCGTTCCAATCCTGTGACCGGAATAGTATGGGGTTGACCGGCGCCAATGGGGTACAGGGTGACCCGGCCTGGGCTGCCCACAAGAATTGAAATCGCCCATTTTCCGTCCGGGGAAAGGCTGCCTGCGCTCCCGTCACCCAGCAGTATCGGTGGTGTTCCGTCGATTTTGCGAATCGCGACAGAATAGCTGGGAGGCGCGGCCTCGCTCGCGTCCTCGAACAAAACGGACTGCCCGTCACTCGAGATATCTTTCGCAACATCCCAGTCGTGCCAGGAAAGGTTGATGGAGTCGCCTTTGGCGGTGGAAGTGGCCATAGCGAGGCGCTCTGCATCCAGACTTACCATTACGCGGCCGTCCGGTGCTGCATCCTGCAAGGTCATTCCTGCCGGGATTTTGAGAACGGTTCGAACTTTACCCGAGGTATTTACGGCGAGCAAAGCGCGGGTATAGCCATTTTGGGCGGCCGTAAACCAGATTTCTTTTCCGCCGGAATTCCAGGCTAGCCCGTCGGCGGAGTCCCACTCCTGAGTAAGTATCTTCACTTTCCCGGCGAGATCCATGAGGCAAACAAGACCGCGATCGTCCCACAGCGAGGGATGGTTGATGAAAGCGATTTTGTCGCCCTGCGGAGAAAGACGGATGTGACTGATCCAGCCGTTGCTCTGATACAAGACGTGGCCCAGAGGATACTCAATTCGATCCCGTCCGTCGGCGTGGTGTACAACCGCCAACTGACCGTCCGGCCCCCAGTCGGCCCAACGGACATCCTCTAAAAGTTCTCGAGGAGATCCGCCGGCCAGAGGTGCACGCGCCAACATGCCCTGTTCAATTTGAAGGTGCGCCATGTGAGCGCCGTGAAGCACCAGCGCTAATTCACCGGACTTGGAAATCGCCAGCAAGTTTGCATCGGCAAGGTTGAGTGGTTGGCTTAAGAGGGAATCGCCCACGGTGGAGAAGAGTTGAAGCGGTTTGCCGTTCCAGGCGGCGCCGTACACCACCGAGCGATAGTCGGGGGCAAACCGGGCCGAATAAAGTGTGCCCTGGTCAAAGGTCAGGCGCCGGTATGTAAGAGACGAAGTGGTCGGCGGCGTCTGGCGGATGGCGATCAACAGCGTTGTAATGAGAAGCGCTGCTGCAATTGCCCAAGGGAGTATCTTCGTCTGCAACTTGGGAGGCTTTGAAATGGGTGCTCGTCCGCCGGAAGCGATGGCCAAGGTTTCCAAAGCGAAGCCTAAATCGCGAGCCGATTGAAAGCGCTTTTCTGGTTCTTTCTCCAGGCAATGGCGGACGATCTGTTGGACCGAGACGGGAACTCCTGGCTGACTCAGATCGATGTCGGGCGGATCCTCGCGCAGTACAGCCGTGATCGTGTCGACCTCGGTCTCGCCGCGAAATGCCCGTCGACCGGTAAGCATCTCGTAGAGAATCGCTCCCACGCTGAAGATATCGCTGCGATGATCGACCCCCTTGGCTCGCAGCTGTTCCGGCGACATATAGGCGACGGTACCGATTACGGCGCCAGTTTTCGTCACTGTGGTGAGGTTCTCTGGAGTTCGGCCGGATTCCTCGGGCGCGGATTGCAGCTTGGCTACGCCGAAATCGAGAATTTTGATCCGGCCGTCAGTAGTCACAAACAGGTTCTCGGGCTTGAGGTCGCGATGAATGATGCGACGATCGTGCGCCGCGACCAGGCCTTGTACGATCTGGAGGGTAAAGTCGATGGCTTGCCGGGTGGGCAATGGACCTTCGGAGAGTCGCTGCCGGAGAGTTTTACCTTCCAGCAACTCGCAGACAATGTAAGGAGATCCCTCGTCGAGACCGACGTCATAGACGGCGACAATATTGGGATGATTGAGTGCGGCAGCGGCGCGGGCTTCCAACTCGAAGCGCCGGAGATGATCGGCATTGCCGCTGGAACTCTGCCGGATTAGTTTCAGAGCGACGTCGCGGCCGAGCCTTTCGTCGCGTGCCCGGTAGACCTCGCCCATGGCTCCCGCGCCGATTTTTTCGATAACCCGGTAGTGACCTATAACTCGGCCGATCATGACCAAAACACGCCCCGCAGGCATGTTAGGGTGCATATTCATTGCCGTCAATGACCCGTTCGTGAGTGAAGTATCGGGCGAGTGCTTGCTCTGGTTCGTGGTGGTGTTTATTATCGGAGTAGTGCGGTGGCCGGAGAAACGGGTCGTGGTATAATTCCGGTTCGCCTGCAGATTTATCGAGGCAGCCTGTGATTCCCTCTACGGGCGAATCCCGCGCCAATCAGGATCATTAGATACGAGGTCTAGCCATGTCTGGCCATTCAAAATGGGCCACAATCAAGCATAAGAAGGGCGCGCTCGACGCCAAGCGCGGCAAGATTTTTACCCGTCTCATTAAGGAAATCAGCATCGCCGCGAAGAACGGCGGCGGCGATCCTGATTCCAATCCACGCCTGCGCGGCGCCATTCTCGCGGCGAAGTCCGAGAACATGCCGGCCGATAACATCAAGCGGGCGATTCAGCGAGGTACTGGCGAACTGCCCGGCGCTACCTACGAAGAGTTTTCTCTGGAGGGTTACGGTCCGGGTGGGGTGGCGATCCTGCTCGATATCAATACTGACAACCGCAACCGCACCGTGAGTGAAATTCGCCACGTCTTCGGAAAGAACGGTGGCAACATGGCGGAAGCTGGCGCCGTCTCATGGATGTTCCATAAGAAAGGTGACATCATCATTCCTAAGAGTGCGGCGAAAGAGGACGACCTGATGAACATTGTCCTCGAAGCGGGCGGTGAAGACTTGAATGACGATGGTGAGAATTGGGAAATCCTGACCGAGCCCTCGGCTTTCGAAGCAGTGCTTGAAGCGGTAAAGAAGGCGGGAATCGAACCGGCGTCGTCGAGCGTTGCTATGATTCCGCAGAACTACATCAAGCTGGAAGGCCAAGCGGCCAACACCATGATCCGGCTGATGGAAGCGCTGGAAGATCAGGACGACGTGCAGAACGTGCACTCCAACTTTGACATCGATCAAAAGTTGCTGGAAGAAGTTGCTGGCTGATTGGTGCGCGAGAAGGTTTGAGAGCCGCCCGGGTGGGCGGCTCTTAATTTTTCCAGATGCGATCAAAAAAAGTTTTCAACACAAACGTGGAAAATTCTGTGGAAAAGCACAGCAGTATCTTTGTAAGTGATTCAACGGGAGATGGTTCAGCACTTTGCACCGGAGCGAGTGCTGGCACTTTTGTGGTAAGTGCACCACGCTACGCGACACGGATCGACGCATCGTGGGTGGAGCGACGGTGAAACTGAGGCTCGACAGATTGCTGGTCGATCGTGGGCTCGTTGCCTCGCGGGATCGCGCGCAGGCGCTGATTATCGCGGGAAAAGTGTTGGTCAACGAGCAGAAGTTCGATAAGGCTGGCGCTCAAGTTGCATTCGACGCCGCTGTGCGTTTGCTCGGGGACGATCTGAAGTATGTGAGTCGAGGCGGACTAAAGCTGGAGCGTGCTCTTGAACATTGGAAGATTAACGTTGAAGGCAGGACTTGTCTTGATGTGGGAGCTTCCACCGGAGGATTCACCGATTGCCTGCTGCAATATGGAGCCGTGCGGGTGATCGCAATCGATACCGGCTATGGGCAGATGGATTTCAAGCTCCGTCAGGATCCTCGGGTTCGACTGCTGGAAAAGACGAATGCACGTTACGTGACGAGTGAGAGTATCGGAGAAATGGTGGACTTGATCGCCGTCGACGTAGCGTTTATTTCCGCGACCTTGGTGCTGCCACCGGCGGTGAACGCGGTCTTCCCCCAGTCTATCAGCGAGCGCCGCGGCAGGCAGGTGATCGTTCTGGTCAAACCTCAATTCGAAGCGGGGAGGGAATTCGTTGGGAAGGGAGGGATTGTGCGCGACGAAGCCGCACAACTCGGTTCCGTCGAAAAAGTTAAAAGAACGCTGGCGGGCCTTGGCTGCTCAAGTCTGGAGATGATCGATTCGCCGATCCTTGGCGCAGAAGGGAATCGCGAATTCTTGCTGCGGGGGGTCTTCTAGAAGGGTCCTAAGAAAGGAGCCGATTCAGACATAGCCTGTCGTCACTGAATGTGGGTGGGATGACAGACCTAGCTATTGTGAAAAAAGGCCACCGCATTGCTGCTTCCTTACGTGTTTCCTCGTGAGGTCAACCGAATAGCATCGCGACTTCTCATCTCGGACAAAAAGGGAGTTGTGCGAGATTTTCAAGTCAGTAATGTAGACCCACTGTATGTCTTCCTCCCACCAGATCTTGATGTGGGTATGGAACACCTTCACTCTCCACAACACGCTGCCGGTTGAGGCATCCGCCGCGACGACGTATTGGTCTCTTCCGTCGCCTTCTGCTGAGTACCGGATTCCGCCGGAAGTAACCGGAGTGACGGGTTTTGGCGATAGCCGTTTTGCCAATGCAGATTCCGCGAGGAAAGCGAGAACGACGCATGTAATGACGAACTTCCGACGGAATGCGGCCATTGCTCCAGCCAGTTTACGACACCCGATGGCGGGAGATCCTCAGTTTTTCCGCAAGCTTCTAGTCCTCAGGACGGTCGGTTAAGGATTTTCACGCGGATTCTGTACAATCTTTCTTTCGCTCTTTCATCATGGCAATCTCGCCCTCATCTTCCCAACCCAAGGTAGCGGCCATCATCTCTCGCCCGGCGCGGACCGAGGTGGCTGATACTGTCCCAAAACTCCTGGCTTGGCTCCATGCTCACGGCTACAGCGTGATCGTTGATCCGGAGACTGCCAGGTATTCCAACGGCGAAGAGGAAGTGGCGCGGTCGCAAATGTCGTCGCGGCCCCTTGATCTAGTGGTGGTGCTGGGCGGGGATGGTACTTTGCTCTCCGCGGCCCGGGCCACTGCTCCCATTGATGTACCGTTGCTCGGGGTGAACCTGGGTTCTCTCGGCTTCCTTACAGACGTTCCGCTCTCGTCGCTTTTTCCCATGCTCGATAAGATTGCGCAGGGGCGAGCCGCCGTGGAGCATCGTTCGCTGATGCAGTGCGACTTGCTGCGCGGCGAACAGGTACTGGGAAGCTATCTCGTTTTCAACGACGCGGTAGTCAACAAGACCGCTTTGGCTCGTCTGAATAATTACGATCTCTTCGTCGATTCGGTTTTCGTCTCGAGCTACCGGGCAGACGGAATGATTGTGGCCACGCCTACGGGATCGACCGCCTACTCACTCTCCGCCGGGGGCCCGGTATTGATGCCCACGGTCAATGCTTTCGTGATCACCCCGGTGGCGCCGCATTCGCTTACGCACCGGCCGCTCGTTGTGCCGGATTCGGCGATGGTTGAACTTTTACTGCGTAGTGACGAAGAGGTGGCATACCTCAGTCTGGACGGGCAGCCGGGGCTTGATCTGTGCGATGGGGATAGAGTTCGGTGTCGCCGGTCTGAGCACAGTGTCAGCCTGTTTCGCACCGACCATGATTTCTTCCACGTGCTGCGAACGAAGTTGAAGTGGGGAGAAAGGTAGGTCAGGTCGCGAGCTATCGGTCGCAGTTACAACTCCGCGGCATACAGGTCGCGGACGTTTTCCCGACGACGAATAATCTTGGCAGACTTTCCCCGAACCAGAATTTCCGCAGGTCGGGGGCGCGAGTTATAGTTTGAGGCGAGCGCCATTCCGTAGGCCCCGGCATCAAGAATCGCAAGCAAATCGCCTTCTTCGACGCGCGGCAACTCACGATCCCGAGCGAAGAAGTCTCCTGACTCGCACACTGGACCGACTACATCGATAGTTTCGTTCTTGGCAGAAGACTGCTTAGTCTGCATGACGGGAACGATCTCGTGATACGCGCCATAGAGCGCAGGCCGAATCAGATCGTTCATCGCGGCATCTACCACCAGGAAATGTTTGCTGTCGTTTTCTTTTCTGTAAAGGACCGAAGTAAGCAGAATGCCCGCGGGGCCAATGATTGAGCGTCCCGGCTCGAGCAGCAAACGGACGTTCAGTCCGCGCAGAGGCGTGGTTACGGCCCGCGCATACCGGGCAACGCAATCGGAAAATTCCAAGGCGGGATCGTGATATTCAATGCCGAGTCCGCCGCCGATGTCGACGAAGTCGATGGTGTGGCCATCCGCGCGCAACTCCCGAACCAGATCGGCCACACGATCGACGGCCTCGCCAAAAGGGGCAACATCGGTAATCTGGGAACCGATGTGGACGCTGACGCCAGCAACCTTCAGGTACTTTGCCTCAGAGGCTTCGGCGTAAAGCTCGCGTGCGCTGCCGATGGGCACGCCGAATTTGTGCTTGTGCAATCCCGTTGAAATGTAGGGATGGGTGTCGGCGGCGACGTCGGGATTCACGCGCAGAGCCACTTGCGCGACCGTCCGGCGGCGGGCTGCGCACCCGGCCAATGCCCGTAGTTCCGATTCACTCTCGACATTGAAGAGGAGGATGCCGGCCTGCAGGGCTGCGGTCAATTCTTTTCGAGATTTTCCAACTCCGGAAAACACAACTTTTCTTGCTGCCCGGTGATCGGCAACTTGCACCCGTTCCAGTTCTCCGCCAGAAACCACGTCGAAGCCGCAGCCCTTGCGGGCGAGCAGGCGGAGGATGCTCAGGTTGGAATTTGATTTTACGGAGTAGCAAATGGTGTAAGGAAAATGGCTGAACGCCTTCTCGAAAGCGGCCAGCCGGTTGAGGATGGCGGTTGCGGAATAAACGTAAAGAGGTGTTCCGTAACGCTCTGCAAGCTTGGTAAGAGGAATATCCTCACAGTGCAGAGCGGAGGTTATATCGCCGCGCGATGGTTGCAGGTGCTTGCGAAAAACGAAACCTGGCGCACGCTCGTTGTCAGATCCTCGATTACGCCGGTTCATTTTCGTTTCGAGGAACTGGAAGGCGAAGAATCCTTCACTTTAATGGCAACTACGGTTTGGTCGTCAAAGGTCTCGACGCCGGCGGAATGCTCGGCCACGGCTTTAAACAAAATATCGACAACACAATCCGCCGAGCTACCTCCGCACTCCGCGATCAGTTTTTCTACCCGCCCCCGGCCAAACATTTCGCCGTTCCGGTTGCGGGCATCAAGAATGCCATCACTGAAGAAAACAAACATGTCGCCGGGCTTCATTTTGAATCGGAATTCGTCGTAGTTCGCGTCGTCGAAAAGTCCCAGCGGCAATCCCGTCGCTTCGATGACGTGGTTCTTCCCGGAATGCACGTGAATCGGGCGCGGCAAGCCGGAGTTGGCGACCAAGAGCGTCCGGTGCTGATCGTCCCAAACGGCATAGATGAGGGAGACGAATTGCGCTTCAATGCGGCGCTCGGCCAGGGACAGGTTCACCGCTCGGAGCATCTCGGAGGGGCCAGGTTCGATGGGAGCATGCGAGCGCAGAATTCCGCTGACCAGGGCCGCATAAATAGCGGCAGGCGCTCCCTTGCCACTCACATCGCCGATCACGATGCCGAGGCGCGAAAGCGAATAGGGAATGAAGTCGTAAAGATCGCCACCTATGGCGCGAGCAGGAACAAATTTAGCGGCCAATTCCAGATTCGCGAGCTTGGGAAGAGTCTGCGGCAACAAACGCATCTGCAGTTCTCGCGCGAGCGCGAGATCCCGCTCCAGACGGCGTTCCTGCCGCGCGATCTCCTCGTAAAGGCGCGCGTTTTCGATGGCAATGGCGACCTGCGCCGCGAGAGTCATCATGGTGCGGCGGTGATCGTCGGTAAAAAAACCGCGGCGCGTGTGCTCCAAATCGAGCACTCCGATCACCTTGTCTTTGTAGATCAGCGGTACAGCGAGTTCGGAGCGCGTTTCCGGGTTGGCCTCGATGTAGCGAGCATCCTTGCTCACATCGGGCACCAGGATCGCCTGTTTGGTTTCGGCTGCTTGGCCTACGAGGCCGCGTCCCAGCGGCACCTCGTGCTTCAGGTGAATGTTCTCATGGAAGCGCAGCGAGAAACGGTGTTGCAGCTTTTCGCCGGTGGAATCCAGCAACAGAATGCTGAACATCTGGTAATCAATCAGCCGCCGCAGCAGTTCCGCGACACGGCTCAGTAGTTCATCGAGATTCAGGATGGACGATAACTCGCGGGCAATTTCATTGAGCAATAAGAGAATGCGGGCCTGTCGCGTGGTGCGCGTGTAGAGTTGGGCATTCTCGATGCCGCCGGCGATTCGGGATGCGACCAAAGTCAGCAGGCGGCTGTGTTCTTCGTTGAAATAGCCGGGCTTCTGCGCCTCCAGATCGATGACGCCAATGACTCGATTCTTGGTGATGAGGGGCACGGCTAATTCCGAGCGCACATTCGGTATGGCGGCGATGTAAGTTGGATCCTTGGTGACGTCATCCACCAGAACCGCCTGCCGGAGCTGTGCGGCCTGCCCGGTGACTCCCTCACCCACCTTGACGCGAGCCCGCTCGGCAAATTCGGGCGGGTAGCCTGTCTGAAAGCGAAAGCGCAATTCCTGCGTCTTCTCGTTCAGCAGAAGAATCGCGAAGATCTCATAGTCGATGACTTTGCGCACCACTTCGGCGACGCGGCGCAGCGTGGTATCGAGGTCGAGCGAGGTCGCAAGAACATCAGCAACTTCCAGCAATAGTGGCTCAACTGGTAAATGATCTACAGGCTTGCTCAGAGGAGATCCCATGTTTTTTCTATGATAGCAGCCGTTTCTTTGAGTACCGAGCATCCGAGATTTGCTACTCCCAAGCGGGACTGACTTCTACTCCCGCGGTACGACGCAGATATCGGCCAGATTTCGATAGCGTTCGGCGTAATCGAGGCCATAGCCCACCACGAACTCGTCGGGAATGGTGAAGCCGACATAATCACCTTGGAGCGGGAGCTTGCGGCGGGAGGGCTTATCGAGCAGAGCGGCAATCTTCAGCGATCGAGGCTGGTGTGCCAGCAAGAGCTTCTTCAGCACGGTGAGGGTCAATCCGGTATCCAGAATATCCTCCACGACGATTACGTTCTTATCTTTCATGGATTGGTCGACATCCTTCGTCAGCTTGACTTCGCCAGTGGAGTCCCAACCGCTTTTCAGCTCTTGAGTCGGGCTAGGGCGGTTGCCGTAACTGGAGACGCCGACGAAATCAAAAGTTGCATCCAGGTTCACCTGCCGCGCCAGATCGGCAAGAAAAATCGCGGAGCCCTTCAAGACACCGACGAGAATTATTGGCTGGCCCGCGAAGTCGCGCGTGATGTCTGCGCCCAGTTCCGCGACGCGTTTAGTGATCTGCTCCCGCGAAATTAGCACCTTGAGTTCAGTCATGGCGTTTCATATTAAACTAATTTCGGCCGCAGTCCATTGCCGGGGCGTATGACGAATTAATTGCATAAGGGCTGCGGGGGAGCGATCGTCCATGAATTTGAAAGGTATTCAACTTACTTGGCTGGGCCACGCGACATTTCGTATTGAAACGCCGGGAGGGCAAACGATAATCATCGATCCGTGGATCATGAACAATCCCGCCTGTCCACCGTCCGAGAAGAAGGTGAAGAAAGTCGACACACTATTGGTGACGCACGGGCATGGCGACCACATTGGCGATGCGGTGGAGGTTATCAGGGATCACAATCCGCAGGTGGTCGGCATTCCCGAGATGTGCGGGTGGCTGGAGAAAAAGGGTGCCAGGAGAACCGCCATGATGAACAAGGGCGGCACACAGAAGATTGGCGATATCAAAGTCACCATGGTGCATGCCGATCATTCCTGCGGTATACAGGACGGCGACCAGATTATTTATGGTGGCGAAGCTTGTGGGTATGTGATCGAATTCGAGAACGGCGTTAAGATTTATCACGCCGGCGACACGAACGTATTCGGAGATATGGCGATCATTCGCGAGCTTTACGCGCCGGAGATTGTCATGCTGCCGATCGGCGATCACTTCACCATGGGGCCGCGCGAAGCGGCGTACGCCTGCAACCTGCTCAAGCCGAAAACGGTAATTCCCATGCACTTTGGCACCTTTCCGGTGCTCACGGGAAGTCCTGGGGAATTGAAAAAGCTGGTGACCGGAGTTGAAATTCTGACGATGAAGCCGGGCATCGCTCTGCGCGATTGAAATCTCGTAAAGGATCACACAATCACGAATCCCGAGGTCATAAATTGCCTGCAAACAAAACGAAAAAAGAAAGTAAACCCCGCTGGCGGCACTACAGCTTCACCACCACCGGCCCGGTCGACGATTATCTCTACTCGATGTTGCCTAAGCGCGACCCAGTGCTGGCGGAGATGGAAGAGTATGCCAGTGAGCATAACGTTCCCATCGTTGGTCCGGCGGTGGCGCGCGTGCTGCAGCAGCTTGCCTTGACGATCAGCGCCAAAACGGTTTTCGAGTTGGGGTCTGCCATCGGATATTCGACCATTTGGTGGGCGCAGGCAGTAGGGGGACAGGGCCGCGTCATCTATACGGATGGAGACGCGAAGAACGCGGAGCGGGCGCGCGGTTATTTCGACCGGGCCGGCGTTTCCGACCGCATTACGTTGCATACCGGGGATGCGCTGGAAGTGCTCTCCGAGCAGAAGCAGGAGTTCGACATCATTTTCAACGATGTGGATAAGGAAGATTACCCGCGCGTGCTGAGGATGGTTTCGCCGCGTCTGCGCAAGGGAGGATTGTTTATTACCGACAACGTTTTGTGGAGTGGGCGGGTCGCGGAGAAAAATCCCAAAGAGTCTCGAACTAAAGCGATCCTGGAGTTCAATCGACTGCTCTATGCCTCGGCCGATTTCTACACTACGATTTTGCCCATTCGAGACGGCTTGGCGGTCGCGTTGAAGAAGTGATTCTTATCGCAGGTCAAATCGACTTCACCGGAATGGCCAGCAAGTCTTCTACCAGCCCAACCTCCTTTTGAAGAAAAGGTTCGGCATACGTGACGCCGCCCAGAGCGCCGTAGTAGCGCGCCATCGATTCCACGCGGGCATGGATTTCGTTGTGGGCGGGAAAGAGATCCTTGCCAGCCTCCTGATCGCTGAACTGCGACTTATAGGCCAGGATGGAGGCGAACTTTTGCTCGAACTGCTGGCTAATGTCGACCACGAAAGTGGGCCGCACGTCATAGTAAAGCGTGGCATAGATTATTTTGAACGGACGATGAGGAGCGAGCAGCTGAGAGCTGAGAGGTAGCTTCGCGAGTCCGGCAAGAAAACAGGCTTCGTATCCAAGCAAAGAGCAGGTGTAGTGATCGGGATGACGTCCCTTCCAGTAGGGCAGAATCACTACGCGGGGGCGAGTCTCACGGATTACGCTCGCAACTTTCAGCCGATTCTCCCACGTATTTTCGACGCGGCCGTCGGGGATATCGAGAGCCCTGCGCCAACCTGCGCCAAGAATCTTCGCCGCATCCGCGGCTTCCCGGGCGCGGTCTTCGGCGGTGCCGCGGGTGCCCATTTCGCCTTGCGTCAGATCGAGGATGCCGGTGCGCTGGCCGCGTTGCGCTGCCTTCAACAGCGTCCCACCGCAGGTTTGTTCTACATCGTCACGGTGCGCGGCGATCGCCAGAATGTCGAGCGGAGTCGCGGACATGTCAATCGAGATTGCCTTGCTCCAGCACCACGTTTTCCCGCACGATCAGTCGGTGCGAAGCCATTTCTTTCAGCGTGGGCAGCACGCGATTCACATGCTCATCGGTATCCACGAAAATGATGATCACGGGCAATTTGCCGCCAGCTTCGATCAGGTGAGATGTTTCCACACGATGCCGGCCCAGAAATCCAGCTACAGCATGGATCGTAGTCGCGGCAAAGACATTTTCCTTGCGCAGGTAGTTGAGAATCTCCAGATGCAGCGGGTGGTGGTGCCACTGGTCGGCTTCGTTCAAATAGATTGTGACTTGCACTGCCATTGCGTTCGCCATTCTACAGCACCCGCGCTAGTGCCATGCCCGCCAATGCTCCACCCAGGCACAGGATGTTATTGCTTAGAATGTTGCCGAGCATCAGGGCCCATTGTCCCTGCTCGAAATAAGACATGGTTTCGAACGCGTAGCTGGAAAACGTGGTGAACGAACCACAGAAGCCAATGACTACCAGCAGGCGCCAGCGCGGATCGACCAGGACACGCTCGGTGGTCCAGATGACGAAGAAGCCTACGATGAAGCTGCCCACGATGTTGATAAAGAGCGTGCCGTAAGGGAAGACAGGCCCGAGTTCCCGGGCGGCGAAGCGACTCAAAAGGTAGCGGAGATTGGCGCCGACGATGGCGGCGACAGAGATAGCGAGGAAGTCTTTCACGACGGAGTTCTCTCCCTACAAATCGGTTTTGGATTTTGCAGGAGTTATCAGCCGCAAGCCAAATAGGCGCCGCAGGCGGTTATGGCGAACTCCATCGCCCTCATCACTTTTTTAACACAGAGGACGCCGGAGAACCCAGCGTTTATTGATCCTGCGAAGGTTGAGGCCATAGGATTAGGCTATTTCTTGCGCTCGACCAAATAACGCGCCAGTTGCTTCAGCGTATCAGTTCGTTCCCCGAAGCTATCCAGCTCAGCGAAGGCTGCGTTTACCAGCGCATCCGCCCGGTGCAAGGATTCTTCAACCCCGAACAGCGACGGGTAAGTCACTTTCTGAGCGGCTGTATCTTTGCCAGCAGTTTTGCCGAGTTGCTCGGAGCTCTGGGTCACGTCCAAGACGTCATCAACGATCTGAAAAGCCAGGCCAATCGCCTGACCAAAAGCGCGAAGCTTCTCGACTTCGCTGCTTCTTGCTCCGGCATAAAGACCTCCGCTGACCAGGCTGGCTGTAATCAGCGCAGCGGTTTTGGCGCGGTGGATATACTCCAGCATTTCGGCTGTGGGCTGGGTATGCTCGGCCTCCAGATCCACGACCTGGCCGCCAATCATGCCGTTGAGCGTGCCGGTGGCGCGCGCGATTTCCTCGATAATCCGCACTCTCGCTTCGGCGGGACATGGCAGCCGCGCCAGAACTTCATAGGCCTGGGTCTGCAGGGCATCGCCGGCGAGGATGGCGATGGCATCGCCGAACACTTTGTGGCAGGTGGGACGACCGCGACGGAGATCGTCGTTGTCGAGCGCAGGAAGATCGTCGTGGATCAGCGAATAAGTGTGTAGCATTTCGAGCGCCGCGCCCAGTTCCTCGATTTTCGGCGGCAATGATCCTGCGATCATGCGCCCAGCTTCCATGCAGAGCACCGGCCGGAGCCGCTTGCCGCCGGCAAAAACACTGTGGCGCATGGCCTTGTGAATGGAAATGGGGTGCTGGGTTTCCAGCGGAATCAGTCGATCCAGCGCGGCGTCGGTTTGCGTCCGTCCTTGCTCGAGAGTTTCTTGCAGCATTGAGCAGTGAGTATAGCAAGCCGCAGGTGGGTGGAGCATCCTGCGGGAAGAGAAAGAGATGCGACTGCCAGCTCTAAAGATTCCGATAAAACTGGCCGATAAACTCATCACCACGATCGCGAGATTGGGCAAGGGTTTCCGCGAGCCGAATAGTGGAGAGGACAACAAGAGAAGAAATGAAACTTACACTTGGAAAGAAACTGGGTCTGGGTTTTGGAGTGATTCTCAGCCTGATGGTGTTTAGCGCCACGGTGGCCTTTCTGGAGGCCGGCAAGATCAAGTGCACCCAGGACGCAGCTTTCGACGTGCGTGTGCCATCACTTAAAGCCGCGATCAGGCTGCAACGGGATCTGAATCAGACCCAGGTCAAAGGTCGCCAAGCTATTCTTGCTGGAACACAGCCAGCCCGGCTAGCGGAGACGAAAAAGCTGTTTGATGGAACCTGGACCGACATCGAAAAAGACATGGCTGGGATGGACCAGTTGGCTCCGAAGTGGGAGCAGGAGAATCGACAGCGGCTGAACGAGATGAGGAAGCAGCTTCCCCTGCTTCGCGCGGTTCAGGAGGCCGCGATCAAGCGTGCCGCAGGGCGTGAGCACGGAGCGGTAGTCAAGGCGGGCAACGACTCAGCCGAGGGGGCGACGCCGATCAACATCGGATTGAAGAAATCGCTCGGGACGATGGCGGAATCGTTTGACCGATTAGTGGACCAGAGCAGGGATGAACTGAATGCAGACAACCGCTCCCTCAACCTGACGATGGGCTTGATTACATTAGCGGGATTGGGCGTGGGAATTTTCGTGGCCATTTTCTTGAGCCACAGTATTGGTGGGGCGATCCGATCTGTACTGATTCAGGCGGAGGCCATTGCAGCGGGCGACTTGACCCATGACGATCTGAAAGTGTCCAGCCAGGACGAACTGGGGGAACTGACGGCTGCGATCAATGGGATGAGTGGCAGTCTGAAACGCATGATCGTGGCTATCATGGACCATTCTGCTCACGTAGCCAGCGCCAGCGAGGAACTTTCCTCGTCGGCTACGGTGCAGGCGCAGGGAGCGGATACGCAGAAAGACCAAACCACACAGGTTGCGACCGCTATGCAGGAGATGTCCGCCACGGTCCATGAGGTCTCTGAGAACTCGCTGAAGGCTGCGAATGCATCTCACAACGCTGCCCAAGCAGCCCGCCAGGGTGGTCAGACTGTGCAGGAGACGCTGGCTACCATGCGCAGCATTGCCGATTCCACGTGCAAGGTCGCGATGCGAATTACCGAGCTGGGCAAGAGTTCAGAGAAGATCGGCAAAATTGTTGCTGTCATCGACGACATTGCCGATCAGACCAACCTGCTGGCTTTGAACGCTGCGATTGAAGCGGCACGCGCAGGGGAACAAGGCCGCGGTTTTGCCGTAGTAGCGGATGAAGTTCGAAAGCTGGCCGAACGCACCGCCCAAGCCACAAAAGAAATTGCCGGGATGATCGAGTCGATTCAGGTCGAAACCAAGAGCGCGGTCGAGGCAATGGAATTGGGCAACCGGGAAGTGGAAAGCGGCGTTAAGAAAACGTCGGCTTCGGGCGCGGCACTCGAAGAAATTATCAAAATGTCAGAGGACGTGGGTGGCATGATTGCCCAGATTGCGACGGCAGCCACCGAGCAATCCAGCGCCACCGAACAGATCAATGCCAACGTAGCTCAGATCTCGAGCGCCACTCAGGAATCATCGGTTGCCGCTGGGCAGACGGCGAAGGCATGCAGTGATCTTTCCGGGATGGCTCTCGATCTGCAGAACATCGTGAGCCAATTCAAGCTGGATTCCGGCGCCGGCCGGAAAGCTGCTGCCGCGGCAAGCGCAAGGTAGGAGGGATGGTTCACTCCAAACGAAAAACGAGGACGCCGTGAAGCGCCCTCATTTCAAAAATGGAGTCGATCTATGCTGCGGCGGTCTGAGCGATTGCCACGCTTCGCAAGACCGATGTGAGAACATTTTGAACGTCGTCGGAACCGCACACGTCGCTGGCCCCCGCTTCCAGCGCGTCGATCCACAATTGCTCATCCGGTATGCGATGAGTACACACAATCGGAAGCGATGGAAAATCATGGTGCAGGCTGCGTACGTCGGTGAGACGCGAGTATTCCATATCGAGAACCACGACTTCCGGACGGTTCTTGGCGACGCGCTCGCGGAGTTCGTCGCCAGAGTGGGTGAGGTGAACAGCGTGAAAATGGGAGGAGAGTTTACCCGCCAGACACTGCGCGATCCTGGGATCACTTTCCAGAACTACCACATTAAAGCCCATAGATCCTCCTGACTTAACACCGTCAGAAACGGCGGACTAGGGCTGCGGGGAAGGGTTTAAGACCACGACTCCACAGACATTTACAATCAAGCTCCGAATGCGGATCGCCTGCCTACCTGCGGGCGGGCGCTTTCTCCGCCAAGGGCTCAAACGGCTCGGCCTGGAGCTTCCCATTTTTCTTGAGCAAAATCTCAACCTTGCCTTCCGCCTGCTCCAATTCCTTGCGACAGGCGGAGGAAAGATTCATACCCTCTTCAAAGAGGGTGAGAGACGTCTCCAGAGGCACATCTCCCTTTTCCAGTTCCTGGACAATTTTTTCCAGGCGCTGGAGGCATTCTTCAAACTTGGCCAACGGGGTTTCGCTCCACCTCTATTGTAATGCTCCGAATTTCTGAGGATGTCCAGTCTTTTATTGTGAATAGTTAGAGAAAATAGACCTTCGTGCGACCAGAAGGGGAAATCTAGGCTGAAGCCGGAGCTTTTGTTCCGAGAGCTTCGAGAACGTCCACCGCCGAGCTGTAGCGCCCCTGGGGTGCGCTGATTTGTGCTCCTTGCACGGTATGGCGGACAGCAAGCAGCATCTCACGGGCAATAGCCACGCCTTCGGCTCTCGCAGCCTCCGGGGTTTGAGCCTTGGCCATGCGTTCCAGGATGGAATCTGGGACGGAAACGCGCAGCTCGTTTTTCATGAACTCGGCGTTGCGGACGCTGACCAGCGGCCAAATCCCGGCGATGACCGGGATTCGACAGTGCTCGATGCGGCGCAGAAAGTTTTCCAGTAATCGAATATCGAATACCGGCTGGGTCACCGCATACTCGGCGCCGGCAGCTACTTTGTATTCAAAGCGCCGGATTTCTTCGTCGAGGTCCGTGAGACCGGGATTCGCGCCTACGCCGATGACAAATCCAGTACCCGTCCCAATTGGATTGCCACCGAGGTCCAGGCCCCGGTTTAGGTTGTGGACGATGTTTACCAAGCCGATGGCATCGACATCAAATACCGCCGTTGCATCGGGATAATTGCCCATCTTCGGTGGGTCGCCCGTGATGCAGATCAAGTTCTTGATGCCCACGGCGGCTGCTCCCAGTAGATCGCTCTGGATGCAGAGCACATTCCGGTCGCGGCAGGTGTAATGCAGAATCGCGTCGATTCCCGTCTCCCGCTGCACCAACAACGAAAGCGCCTGATTGCTCATGCGTGCCGAAGCCCGCGGGCTGTCGGGAATGTTTACGGCGTCGACTCCTACGGATTTGAGAAAACGTGAACCCTCTAACTCCTTGCTGATGTCCGTTCCCTTGGGAGGAACCACCTCGACCATGGTTACGAACACGCCGCGGGCGAGCTTGGCCCCTAACAGAGATCGCTCCTCCAAAGATTGCGCCGGAGTGGCTACCGGCGAAGCTGTGCCCCCCGCGGCGTGACCCGGGTTTGACTTCCCTCTGGCCTCACCGACTCGAAGCGCGGACTTCATCACCCGGATATGATCGGGAGTGGTTCCGCAGCAGCCTCCGACAATGCGGACCCCGGCGGCGACAAACTTGCGGGCGTAACTTGCCATGTACTCCGGAGAGCACAAGTAGATGTTTCTGCCCTCCACCGAGCGGGGAATGCCAGCGTTCGGTTGGGCGGCCAGCGGAAGGGAAGTGACGGCTCGCACGCGCTCGATGGCGTCGAGCATAGCCACCGGACCCACGCTGCAGTTGCAGCCGATCACGTCCGCACCCCATTCTTCGAGGCGAGGAGCGAATGTTTCCGGATCGGAGCCATCCAGGCAGTTGCCATCTTCATCAATCGTAACCTGCACGACCAGAGGCAATTTTGCTTCAACGTCTTTTGCGGCCAGCATGGCCTGATGAAGTTCTTCGAGATATCCGAAAGTTTCCAGTATCAGGAGGTCAACGCCGCCCTCGGCCAGGGCCGCGATCTGCTCGCGGAAGGCTTGACGAGCTTCCTCAAACGAAGTTTTTCCCAAGGGCTCAATTCTTGTACCTAATGGGCCAACTGATCCCGCTACCCACACATCGAAGCTTTTGGCGGCTTCCCGCGCCAGCTTCGCACCCATCCGGTTCATGTCACGTACTTTGTCGGCCAGGCTATGCCGTGCGAGCCGGAAGGAATTCGCACCAAAAGTATTGGTTTCAATAATTTCAGCCCCAGCTTGCAGATATTCGTGATGAATGGCACGAATCAGGTCGGGTTGCGACAGATTCAGCTCGTCATAGCAGCGGTTGATGAAAACGCCCTTGGAATAAAGTAGCGTGCCCATCGCGCCATCGCAGAGAGCCGGGGATTGTTTGATGCGTGCAAGAATATCTTCCGCCATATTGAAAGCATACAAGATGAACACAAAATCTTGCATCTGAAGGGAAGAGTACGAATAGGGCGGGGGGCAATGAGTGTTGTGCATGGGGGCTCTGCTATAATCCGCTATTTCGCACTTAAATCTCTGGTTTTCCTGTAGTTAGGAGCCTGACGTTTGAAGAAATCCGCGCTTTTGTTGGTTATACTCGCCGTCGCTACTACCGCTCTGGTCTCCTGCGGCAACGCATCGACGGCGGGGTCCAAGCCTCCGAGTAATTTGACCCAACGCGTTCTCGCTTCACAGAGCGTCTCCAGCGCCACCGCGTCGGGAGGATTGGTAGTCATCGATGGCCAATACGATACGCTGGGAAGAGGCGAGATCAGCGCCGGTACCTCGCCCGGTCTGATGGCCATTTCTGCCGACCGGGCGACCTTACTGGCCTTTGATTCTTCGACAAACAAGGTCGAGGTCGTCAACACCATAAAGGAAACGCTGACTGGCAGCATCCAGCTTCCAGGTTCGACGATGAGCATGGTCGTACCGCAGCCCGGCGCCGGCTACGCAGCTGTGCCTTCAGCTCCGTTGGCCGGCACGTCGCCCGGCGCGCTGGTGGCGATGAACCTCACGTCCGGCGGCATCACGGCTACCATTGGGGTGCCGAACGCGCAGACCGTAGTATCAAACTCCAGCGGAACCGAGCTTCTGGTTTTCAGCAACGACTCGGATTCGGTGACGGTGGTTTCGCCGGCGCTGTTGAACACCGCCAGTCCAGTCACGCTTACGGTGCCGCTGTGTACGGGTTGCCGTCCGGTCAATGCGGTATTCAGTAGCGACGGCAGCACCGCCTACGTATTGAATTGTGGCGCCGAGTGCGGTGGCACGCAAGCCAGCGTGCAGATTGTGGACATGACCACTACACCGCCGACACCGGGGGCATCGGTTCCCGTGGACGGCGCGACGATCGCGTTTCTGAGCGGCTCAACCCTCTACGTGGCGGGCAATTCGCTGACGAATTCCGCGTGCACCGGCGAGACCACGGCTGCTACCACTTGCGGGCGCCTCGATCTGGTGAACCTCAATTCGATGACCGTCACTGGCAGCGCAGTAATTACCGACGGCTACCACGACCGCATCGACATGGGCAACGGCGGCCAGCTTTTCATCGGCTCGATGAATTGCACCAACATCGGAAATGTCAATAATGTCGCTGGTGAAGTGCGTGGTTGTCTCTCGATTTACAACACGACGAACGGGAGTGTAGTGATTCCTCCGGACAATGGTGACGTTACCGGGTTGCAGAGCTTTAACAGCCGCTATGTGGAGTACGTGGCCGAGGGCGGCAACTTGCGTGTCTACGATTTATTCACCGATGCTTTGCTTCCTCCCAACCAATACATTGAGACCGGAACCATAATCATCACCGGCTACATCACCGATGTGAAAGCTATCGACTTTTTCTGACGCAGCGCCGGAGTTACTTGGCAGGTTGCAGAAGCAAGCGATGTACGCCGGAGTTCTCGACCGCTTGCGTCGTGAAAGGTAACTGGAACGTCGAGCCTTCATACCAGGCATTCCATTGATCCATGTAGAAGGGGCTGAGGAAATTGCCGCCCTGGCCGGTTACCGTGTTCAAGGTGGATTGATCGAGGTCTGCCAGGTTCGCGGTAAAGCGTTCGGAGGGCCCGTGATGGCGAGTCACGGCCTTGACCGTGTAGCCGCTGCCTGATTGTTCCTTGATGCCCGGTGCTGCCCAGCGCCGCAGCAGAGGGATCTTGCTGAGAATCGGGTGCTCGATTTCAACTGCGTTGACTGCGCCCCAATGCCACGATGACAAGTCCTTTGGGGCATCCGGAGTGTCTACCGCAGCTTCTACCGCGGCCGTCAGCAGTTCTTCATAGTTCGGGTATTTTTCCGGTAGCCAGCGCTTGGGTTGGTGCAGCATGACGTTCTGCAACCAGACAGTTCGCATCTCCCAGGCGTAGCTCTTCCAGTTCAAGGGTTCTTTTTGCTGTTTTGGATCCTCTGGGGCAGGCCCTAGGCGGGGCTCGAGCAACAACCGCGTCAGTTCCTGGGCAGAGCGCACAGCGATGGTCGGAGCAGCGGCAGAGGCGAGCATGCGCCCGTCCCAATTACGCATCAAGTCAGCAGCCTGCTTGGCTCGTGCCGAGGGCTTGGCGGCGTGGTCGACGGCATACACAAAGCGTTCTGCGGCGAACAGATCATTTTCCGACTGAACATCGTTTTCCAGCGCGAGCATGTCGGAGGGCGCGAACTTTCTTCCAGACTCCAGCACATGATAAATGCGGGCGGTGCGCCACGGCGCCTCCCACTCCACGCTGATGGAATAGGGGTAGCCATCCGGCGTGATGCGGCCGTTTGCGGTTGCAATAACTCCGGAGGGAGGATTGTAAACGTTCGGCAACTTGTCGAAGGGAATGTAACCTGTCCACTCGTGAGCGTCGTCCGCGCCGCTGACGGGAAGACTGCCATCGCCGGAGGCGCGAATCGGGACATGCCCGGTGGTCTGATAACCGATGTTGCCGTCGACATCGGCATAAACTACATTCTGCCCGGGCGCATCGAGTTGCGAAAATGCTTTGCGAAATTCCTCCCAGTTCTGCGCAGTGTCAACATCGAAAAAGGGCATGCGAAGCCCATCGTAGAGCGTCCAGCGCAGTGCCACTTGCCGCGTCTCGCCGGGAATCAATTCGCTGATAATAGGCCCGTGGCGCGTAATGTCTACTTCCACGGTTACATCCGGCTTTCCTTTAACGTGAATCACCTCTTGGCGGTGCTCCGGTTGCTTCCAGCCTTGTGGGGTCTGATAGGCACCTTCCTTTTCGTTGAAGGTCTCGATGAATGCATCGGTCACGGTGGGGCCGACGTTGGTGAATCCCCAGGCGATGCGCTGGTTGTGTCCGACGATCACATAGGGCATTCCGGGCAACGTCACGCCGGCTACGTCCAGGCTGCCGGATTTCAGATGCGCTTCGTACCAGAGGTTCGGCATCTGATGGCCGAGATGCATATCGTTCGAGAGCAGCGGCTTGCCAGTGACGGTATGCTCTCCTGAAACTACCCAGTCATTTGATCCGTTCACCGCTTCGGGAGCGTGCTGAGCCCAAACTTCGAACGCACTGTTGCGGGTTACGGCATTATCAGGACCTGAATCGTCATCGTCGTCGTCATCGTCATCATCGGAGTCGCCCTGGTTCTGCTGATTCTCGTTGATGTCCTGGCGCATCACGGTGGGCGGACGATCATGCCACGAGCGGTTTACGTATAAATCGGCAGTCAACTCCGGCCCCAGCTTCGCGAGGATTTTTTCTCGTGTGAGCGAGTCCTCGAAGGTGTAGAAGTTGAGATCCTTCACCATCTGGTTCGCAATGACGATGGAGTCCTCCGCCTGCCACGGCTTCGGCCGGTACTTTAGAATGCGGAACTCGATGGGGAGGGATTTTTCGTGGGCTTCGATGAAGGCATTCACGCCGCGCGCGTAGGCATCAAAGTAAGAGCGGTCGCGCGGGGTAGCCAGGGCGAGTGATTTCTTCGCTGCCGCCCGCAGTCCCAGAATGCGCTGTTCACGATCGATCTTGAGCGTGTCCTCGCCGAGAATCTCGGATAATTCTCCCGCTGCGAAGCGACGCATCACATCCATCTGCCAAAGCCGATCCTGCGCCGTCACGTAGCCTTGGGCGAAAAATAAATCCTCCAGGGTTGCCGCTTCGATGGCGGGCACGCCGTGGGCGTCGCGCGTCACCTTCACCGGAGCCGATAAACCCCTTGCCGGAAGATTGCCGTCGAGCTGGGGTAAGGCAGAGCGGGCTACGAAATAGGCGTAGGCGAGCATGGCCGCAACCGTTAGCAGCAGGATCGCGAGCAGCCAGAGGAAAATGCGTAGTCCGGTCGAACGCCGGGATGCAGGGGCGCCAGTTGCGGTGAAGGTACTCATGGGCAACTCGATTCTAGGGGGAGACGGGCATGCGGCACAAATGAGGCTGTAATTCGCGCGGGAGCTCGCCCTTCAAAATGAATTTTATTTGCAAGATGCACGGATGCTATCCTGAGCTTTCATGCTGCAGAAGCGCATCGATGACCAGCCTTCGATCTCGCGCGAGATGGTGCGCGAGGCGCAGGGCATTCTGCATCAGCATCTCAAGCGGGTTGGCCTGAAGCAGACGGCGCAGCGCGATACGATTTTGCGCACATTTCTGGAAACCCGCGATCATCTCTCTACTGACGAGCTGCACCGCCTGGTGCAGAAAAAGACGCAGGCATTGGCTACACCACGGTGTATCGCACGCTGAAATTGCTGGCCGAGTGCGGACTGGCCAGCGAAGTCGCCTTCCACGACGGCATTGCCCGTTACGAGCACCAGTACAACCGGCGCAGCCATCATCATATGGTCTGCACGGAGTGCGGCAGTTCGGTGGAATTCTTTTCCCGCGAAGTGGACTTGCTGGAGCAGGAAATCGGACGCCGGCACAACTACGCCACAACCCGCCATACCTTTCAGATCTACGGAGTTTGTGAAGACTGCCGGAAGAAACAGCAACGGGCCTGAAGACCTTCCCGAAAGAGGAAACGCCTCGGAGTATTGCCTTTTATCGGTTGTTCCCCGGCACAGAAGGCGTATGCTTTTCAACGGCGGCTTGAGTCGTCCCGACTCAATTGTGAGCCGCTGCACTTCGCGAGGCGTCTCCTATGCGAAGCGACTCTGGTTGTAACCGTATGATTCAAAAAGCCAATAACTGCGGTGACAAGGATCACCCCCGCGGGTGTTCCGGGTCATTGCTTGTGGCGTGGATGAGAGCAAAATGAAGAGTTTCATAATTCACACACTTACGGAGGTAGGACCATGACGTCTGGCACTCTGACATCGCCCGGAATCAAGGCTCCGGGCGACTACATTGACGATGTGATGATGAGCGTAAAGGCGAAGAATCCAGCCGAGCCTGAATTCCATCAGGCGGTTCGGGAAGTGTTCGATTCCCTACGGTTAGTGCTGGCAAAACATCCGGAGTATCAATCCAACCGCATCCTCGACAGGGTGGTGGAGCCGGAGCGCGTATTGATGTTCCGCGTGCCCTGGGTCGACGACCAAGGCGCGGTGCAGGTGAACCGCGGTTTCCGCATTGAGATGAACAGTGCGATCGGGCCTTACAAAGGCGGCCTGCGCTTCCATCCGTCGGTGAACCTCGGGATTCTGAAATTCTTGGCGTTCGAGCAGGTATTCAAGAATTCGCTCACCACGCTGCCGATGGGCGGTGGCAAGGGCGGCTCGGATTTCGATCCTAAGGGCAAGAGTGATAACGAAGTAATGCGCTTCTGCCAGAGCTTTATGACGGAATTGCAGCGGCACATTGGTCCAGACACGGATGTTCCGGCTGGCGACATCGGCGTGGGCGGAAGAGAAATCGGCTATCTATTTGGCCAGTACAAGCGGCTGCGTAATGAGTTCACCGGCGTGCTTACGGGCAAAGGGTTGGGATGGGGAGGCTCTTTAATTCGTCCAGAGGCGACCGGCTATGGCTGCGTATATTTTGCCGAAGAGATGCTGAAGAGCCGCAAGGATAAGCTGGAAGGGAAGCTCTGCCTGGTTTCGGGCAGCGGCAACGTCTGCCAGTACACGATCGAGAAGCTGCTCGACCTGGGTGCGAAGCCGCTGACCGTGTCCGATTCGAACGGCGTGATCTACGATCCGGATGGAATTGATCGCGAAAAGCTGGCTTACATTCTGGAACTGAAGAATGTGAAGCGCGGACGTATCCGAGATTATTCGGAGCGCTACAAGAAGGCGATCTTCATGCCGACGGATGTGAAGCTGGAGCACAACCCGCTATGGAACATCAAAGCGGATTGCGCATTCCCCAGCGCCACGCAGAATGAAATCACCGCGAAGGATGCGGCGAACCTGCTGAAGAATGGCATCAAACTGGTGGCCGAAGGCGCCAACATGCCAAGCACGTTGGAGGCAACCAAGATGTTCCTGGATGCCAAGATCCTGTACGGTCCGGCGAAGGCGGCGAATGCGGGTGGCGTGGCTACCTCTGGTTTAGAAATGGCGCAGAACAGCGCTCGGTTGAATTGGACGCGCGAGGAAGTGGATGACAGATTGCACAAGATCATGATCTCCATCCACCGCAACTGCTACGAGACGGCCGAGAAATATGGCACGCCCGGCAACCTCGTGAACGGCGCTAACATTGCCGGCTTCCTCAAAGTCGCCGATGCAATGCTGGATCAGGGCTTGGTGTAAGTGGTCAAGCTGCTGGAATGACTGGGTGCCCCACTCTTGTCCCTGCGTTTTCTTGCAGGGACAGGGTGGGGATTTTGAGTCTCAAGCTATCGGTGCGAGGGAGAAAACTCAGTCTTCAAATCTATGAATCAAAGTCCCCACCCTGTCGCCAAAAACGCGACAAGGATGGGGCACCCTTACCTTCTGTCGTCCGAGATTTCGCGTAGGATACTGCCACATGTCCGTTCGCTCCATGACCGAGCCGTTTCTCGATGCCGAAGCGCGCCTCGAAGGCTTCGACAATCTGATGCCCTTCAAGGTGCAGAATATCCTGCTGGTCTCCAGTCTCTACGATTCTTTTATTCTGCGTGAAGACGGACGGCTCAACGAGCTGCTGATCGACGAATCGCTCGAACTGAACCTGCGGCAGATTCCCGGCATCACGCATGTCTCGAGTTGCGCCGAGGCGCTGGAGATGGCGCGCTCGCAGCCGCGCTTCAATCTGATCGTGACCAACCTGGCGGTAGCCGATATGACGGCCGCGCAGTTGGCACATGAAGTGAAGCGCAGTGGCCTCGATGTTCCAGTGGTCGTGCTCGCTTACGACTATCGTGAAGTAAAGAACTTTATCAGCCGAAATCCGGTCACCGAGGTCGAACGAATTTTTCTGTGGCAGGGAAATGCGCGCATCCTGATTGCCATTGTCAAATACATCGAAGACAAGCGGAACGTGCTGCACGATACGCGGGCCATGGGAGTGCCGGTGTTGCTGGTGGTGGAAGACAACATCCGCTATTACTCGTCGTTCCTCCCGGTGATCTACACCGAGCTGATCAAGCAATCGCGACGGGTGATTCAGGAAGGCATTAATGTTGCTCATAAGCTGGTGCGGATGCAGGCGCGCCCGAAGATTTTGCTGAGCTCGAACTTTGAAGATGCGGCGCAGCTGGTGCAGGAGTATCGCGATTACCTGATTGGTTTGGTGTCGGATGTTGAATTTCCCTGGGAGGGCAAACTCAGCCCGGAGGCTGGTTTCGAGATTGCTCGATTGATGAAAGCATTGGTGCCGGATGTGCCGGTTGTGCTGCAGACAAGCCGCACGGAGTTTCGTCCCCGGGCTCTGGCTGCAGGGTACTCGTTTCTGCGAAAGCGCTCGCCGACGTTGCTGAAAGATTTGCGGCGAATTCTTACCGAACAAGTTGGCTTCGGCGATTTCGTATTTCGTCTGCCTGATCTGAGGGAAGTGGGCCGTGCGAAAGATCTGAACGAGCTCGAGGAGCAGTTAGGGACAGTTCCCGCCGAGAGCCTGATCTACCACGCGCAGAGCAATCACTTCTCCCACTGGCTGATGGCGCGAACCGAATTTGCTCTGGCCGCCAAGTTGCGACCACGGAAGGTCTCGGATTTTAACGGTCCGGAGCATTTGCGGCGCGATGTAATCGAATCGATCAAGGACTACCGGCGCGAACAAAGTGAGCTGCTGATCGGCGACTTCAACGCCGAGACCTTCAAACCCTCCGAATCAGGGTTCTTGCGCATTGGTTCGGGATCGTTGGGAGGTAAGGCCCGCGGTCTCGCTTTCGTGCGTCATCTCTTGCGGAAGAACCGCATCACGCGCCGCTTTCCTAATATTCGCATCGCAGTGCCGGCGGCTCTGGTGCTGGCGACGGACGCCTTTGACCAGTTCATGGCCGAGAATAATCTATTGGATTTCGCGTTGGGATGCGACGATGACGATGACATCCTACGGAGATTTCTCGCCGCTCCGCTCCCAGCGAAGTTGCAAGAGGACCTGCAGGCCTATCTCGAACAAGTCAACTATCCACTCGCCGTACGATCTTCGAGTCTGCTCGAAGACTCACAGTACCAGCCGTTCACCGGAGTGTATGAGACGTTCATGCTGGGCAACCAGCAACCCGATCCCGCACTACGCCTCGCGGAGTTGATTGACGCCATCAAACGCGTCTATGCCTCTACCTTTAGCCGGCATGCCAAGGCTTACGTGCGCGCCACTCCGTATCGGCTGGAAGAAGAAAAGATGGCCGTGATTGTGCAACAGCTTGTGGGAGCGGGGCATGGCCGGCGCTTTTATCCGGATTTCTCTGGTGTGGTGCGCTCGCACAATTTCTATCCCGTGCCACCGATGAAGTTTGCGGACGGAATTGCTGCCGTCGCGCTTGGTCTGGGGCGGGCGGTGGTGGACGGAGGAAAGTGTCTGACGTTCTGCCCGCGGTATCCGCAGAATCTGGTGCAATTCTCGTCAGTGGAAGATATTCTCGCGAACTCGCAAACGGAATTCTGGGCGCTCTCATTGAACGGCGTTCCCGAGGGACGCGCCGGCCATCTGCACGAGATGCGTTTCGGCCTGGATGCGGCCGAGGCCGACGGCACGTTGCCTCCAATTGGTTCCACCTATTCCGACGACAATGAGGCTGTGTATGACGGTGTAAGCCGCCCCGGTGTACGCATCGTGAGCTTCGCGCCCATGCTCAAGCACAATCTATTTCCTCTCCCAACGATTCTTGAGACCCTGGTTAAAGCGGGGGAAAGCGCGTTGGGCATTCCCGTGGAGATCGAGTTTGCGGTTCGGCTGCCGCGGAAAACAGGCGAAGCTGCGGAGTTCGGGTTCCTGCAAATCCGTCCACTGACTCTTTCGCGCGATCACCAGGATTTGTCGGTCGGCGATGCTGATCCGGAGCAACTCCTCTGCCAGAGCAACAAAGTGCTGGGCAACGGGCGCATCGAGAACCTTTTTGACGTGGTGGTCGTCGATTCGCAGCGCTTCGAGCGCAGCCGCAGCCAGGAAGTGGCTAAAGCCGTGGCACATTTTAATGGTCTGCTGAGCGCTGACAATCGTCCATATCTATTGATTGGAGTCGGTCGCTGGGGGTCAAATGATCCGTGGCTGGGAATTCCGGTGGAGTGGGATGAAATCTCCGGCGCCCGCGTGATTGTTGAGGCTGGATTTCGCGATTTTCGCGTGACGCCCTCGCAAGGCAGCCATTTCTTCCAGAATCTCACCGCATTCCAGATCGGCTACTTCACGGTGAATCCGGATGCGGGAGAGGGATCGGTCGATTGGGAGTGGCTGACCGAGCAACCATCTGTGGATGAAGACGGATGCGTTCGCCACCTGCGTTTCGACACGCCCATACGAGTGATTATGAACAGTCGAACCAGCCAGGGTGTTATTTTCAAGCCCGCAGGGGAAAAACCAGGGCAGTGACTCTCCAGCCGTAGGTGCGACCATCCTCGAAAATTGCCCGAAACCGGTTGTCAGAGCACACGCTGAACAGCCTTTACCGCGTCGATACCCTGCGAGACCTGAAAACAATGGGCCTGGACGGCCCGCTCGCCCCTAACTGCATCCTACTGGTAAAGTGGGAGAGGCGTTCCCTGGCTTGCGACGTGATTCGAGGGTGGATTTATCCTGGAACATGTGGGGGAAACCTGACCGCAGAATCGCAGACGACTCGTTAAGTCGGAATATTATAAGGCCGGTATGCTGGCAGGATTGCGGAGTCTGTCTGCGGAGAATGGACTGCCAACAGTGGACGGCCAACATCGCCTGGGCGAGATTTTAACCAACTGGACCTGGAGCCATCATCAATTTGAAACTGAGCCATTCAGCATTTGTAGGCCTAATAATCGTGTCGATCTTATCGTCTGTGGTTTTTTGCGCAGGTCAAAGCGCCCCGCAAACTCAAGCCTCGGAGCAAGCCCAATCCTCCCAATCGCCTGCGACCAGTTCTTCAAGGCAGGATAAAGCTGGAGGCCAGTCGTCTACCCAGAGTAATTCTCAGGACCCAAGCAGCCGGGTCCAAGAGGATACAAAGAAGAATAAAGATGACCGCATGTTTTACGTGATGCCGAACTATCTGACGGTCGATAGTCAGTCGCAAGTAAAGCCAATCTCATGGAAAGAGAAGTTCGCCATCTCGGCGAAGGGCTCTTTCGATCCCTACGAATTCACCGTGGTGGGCATTGTTGCGGGAATTCGCCAAGAGGAGAATGCCTTTCCGGCGTTCGGGCAGGGAATGTCGGGATACGCGAAGCGGTATGGAACGGCTTTCGCCGATCAGGTGGACGGCAACGTTATGGTGGGCGGCGTTTTCCCCACGATCCTGAAGGTTGATCCTCGGTATTTTCAACTAGGCAGGGGTTCGTTCATGTATCGCTTTAGCTACGCCATTAGCCGTATTTTCGTCGCTCGAACAGACTCCGGGAAGCGGATGTTTAACGTTCCGGAGTTTGCCGGCAACGCAACGGCGATTGCTATTTCCAACGTCTATTATCCTGCCGCCGACCGCGGTTTTTCGTCGAGTTTGTCAGACTGGGGAACGCAGATGGGCCTCGACGCCTTTGGAAATGAGCTGAAGGAATTTTGGCCCGATATTCACCGCTACGTGCAGAGGAGAGAGGAGCGTTACCACGAGAGAAAGCTGCAGAAAATGCACACGGCCAACCCTTCCAATCCGGGTTCCCCCTAACCGTTTTCCTCCGCTCCGTGCATCCAAAGGTCAATTCGAACAATCCAACCCTTGATAACTGTGAGGAATCGTCTGAAAGCACAGCAGATAGAACCCGAACGGGAAAATATTAACGCGGGGGAGATTTGATAGCGATTCGATTATTTTGCATGGCGGTAGCGCTGACCGGAATGTTCGCAGCGGCGCCTCTTCAAGCTCAGGAAGCAGCGAGCGCGCGAGATCAATCCACAGGGGGAACGGTACCGTCGGGGCCGGTCGATGTTGCGCTGGTGACCAATGTTGCGCTCGCCGATGTCGCGCAAGACCAGGTTTCACAAAACCAGGACCCACCGCGAGCAGCCCCAACGGATGGAAAGTCCACCCTACCCGACGCACCGACGCCGGCGGTCAGTCGTTCAACTTCAACTAACCCAACCGAAGAGTACGGTCACCAGAACAAGAGAATCCTGTGGGTCATCCCCAATTACCGGGCGGTCAGTGCCAACATGCATTTGCCTCCGTTGGATTTCAAGGGTGAACTCTGGCTGGCGACCCAGGATACGTTCGACTACTCCGATTTTATTTTCGTGGGGGCGCTCGCGGGAATTTCGATGGCCGGCAAGTCGCAGCCGACCTTTGGGCAAGGCGCTGAGGGCTTCGGCAAGTACTACTGGCATGTCTTTGTTGACGGTGCCGTAGAGAACTACATGACGGAAGCCATCGTCCCAGCGGCGACGAAAGAAGACCCGCGATACTACACCATGGGGAGGGGCGGGTTCATTAAGCGGACCGGTTATGCGGTAAGTCGGCTTTTCATCACCAGAACCAACTCGGGAGGCAGCACCTTCAATCTCTCGGAGGTCGTGGGGGCCGGAGCGGCCGCCGGCATCGGCAATGCGTATTACCCGGCACAGAACAACCAGTTGGTGAAAACGTACCAACGTTGGGGAACGCAAGTGGGCTTGGACGGCCTGTTCAACGTGCTAAAAGAGTTCTGGCCAGACGTTGATCAAGCGGTATTTCACGGAAAATATTGATTCCGTCTTTAGCGATGCGGCGAATGCTTTGCCACGCCGCCATTGCCTGCCGGCACGTGTTCTTAAAGCGCGTATCCTGATCCCCATCTCGGAGTGCGCGATTCGTCCTGGAAAGTTTTCCGGAAGGATAACCCGTGGGCAAGTTACTGTAGAATCATCCAGCAAAACTTCATCGACGAGGAACCCACATGACAGAGCCGACTTACGAAGAGTTGAAAGCCCGATTGTCCCAGTTGGAGAAAGAAGTGGAGACGAAGAAGCGCAGTGGAGACCTGATATTCAAAGTGGGGGAAAAAGGCGGTGTCAGTGTCTACGGGCTGGGGCGTTTTCCGGTCACGCTGTACTACGAGCAGTGGAACCGGCTATTGGGAGCGGCCAACGACATCAAATCTTTCATGGAAGAAAATAAGTCGCGATTGAAACTTAAGGAGCAGGGCTGAGGTCATACTCCTTCCATTGGAGTTTCCAAAGTTTGGAAGTGCGAGAAGAAATTGATCGTGAACCCGGAACAGTTCAGGATATAATAAAAAGACTGTGCCCAAATATTCCATCGTCGTTCCACTGCACAACGAGCAAGAGAACGTCACCGATCTCTACGACCGCCTGAAGGTGGTGATGGAGACGGCTGGCGAAAGCTTCGAAATCGTGCTGGTGGATGACGGTTCCAGCGACCACACCTTCGCCATGCTACGGGAAATCGCGGCGGTGGATAGCCGCGTGACGGTGGTCAAGCTCCGTCGGAATTTCGGGCAAACCGCTGGACTGGCCGCGGGTTTCGACCATGCCCGTGGCGAGTACATCATCGCCATGGATGGCGATCTGCAGCACGATCCCGCCGACATCCCGGTTTTTCTGGAGAGGATTGCGGCCGGCTACGACATTGTGAGCGGCTGGCGCAAGGTGCGCGTGGATAATTTCTGGATGCGCCGTATCCCGTCTCGCATGGCGAATTGGCTGATGGCGAAGTTGAGCGGTGTGGATATCCACGACTTCGGCACCACCTTCAAAGCCTACCGCCGGGAGATCCTGGAACAGGTTCCGCTCTACGGCGAGTTGCACCGCTTCATTCCGGCGCTGGCGTCGTGGTACGGTGCGTCGATTTGCGAGGTGCCGATTCGCAATGTCAATCGCGAGCGCGGCACTTCTCACTATGGTATTTCGCGTACCTTCCGGGTGTTTTTTGATCTCATCACCATTCGCTTCTTGCTCCGCTATCTTTCCCGTCCCTTGCACTTCTTCGGAACCTTCGGCCTCCTAAGCGTATTTGGTGGGAGCGCCGTCGTCGCCTGGCTCGGTGTAGAAAAGTTTCTGCGCCATGTTCCCGTCATGGCCTCTCACGGCCCGCTGATGATGCTGGCTCTCGGCTTGCTGCTCGGCGGCTTGAATCTGCTCGCCATCGGCCTGCTCGGCGAGATGCAGGTCCGCCACTATCACGAACCACGCCATCGGGCTCCGTATTCTGTGGACCGGGTGCTTCGTTCGCAAAACGAAGAGCACAGCGTCTCAGAGTAGAGTCCGGGATAGTTGACCGAGTAGGTAACAACCCTCAGAACCCCACGCCAGACAGGTCCTGCCCTCTGGTTACTTGTCAGTAATCGCGATTCGCGATGCAATTGGCTTTGGAGGGCGACACATGGGCCGCGCGTTCGGGTTTCTCAGCGTCGTGATTACATTAGCCGTTGGCATGTACATCTATTCCAGGCAGGCGCAAAGCTCTTCTGCCGCCGCGGGAGCCAATAGCCCGAAGGCCGCTATTAACATCACCGGCGTAAGGGCCGATCTGATCAGCATTGCCACGGCGGAGCGCCAGTACTACGCTAGCGAAGCGAAGTATGCATCCCTCGACGAACTGGTTTCGAACCACTATGTGACTGTCGCCCGGCAGCGTCCTCCTTATAGCTATGAGGTCGAGACCAGCTCCAGTGGCTTTCGTGTGGTCGCAACCCGCTCCGGGGACGATAACTCGGGCACGCCTGCCCGGCTTTCGATTGACGAGAATATGGAAGTACAAATTTCCCAATAGGGCAATCGGGTCGCCGCCTATCTTTCCGCTGATCGTTGTAGTAACCCGGTTTGTACTAAGATCCTCCGAATCCCCCCTCCAAC
Source organism: uncultured Acidobacteriaceae bacterium (assembly GCA_963777005.1). Classification (GTDB taxonomy): domain Bacteria; phylum Acidobacteriota; class Terriglobia; order Terriglobales; family Acidobacteriaceae; genus Sulfotelmatobacter. The sequence goes on from CAVZPC010000011.1 coordinate 170,377, forward strand.
CCCGGCGTATAATGTGCCGTTTAGCATAGCGAGGTTCTTCAATCATGCCAACCACACAATATGAATTACAGCTGGCGAGGCGCATGTCGCGGCTGGGCACGGAAACTGCTTTCGAGGTTCTGAACAAGGCGCGGGCGCTGGAACGGCAAGGGAAGAGCATCATCCATTTGGAAATCGGTGAGCCGGACTTCGATACTCCCGCGAACGTGATCGAGGCCGCCGTCGACGCGCTGCATAAGGGTTGGACTCACTATGGTCCGTCGGCCGGCTTGCCGGAACTGCGCCAGACCATCGCCGACTATGTAACTCGCACGCGTGGAGTGAGAGTTTCCGCGGAGGAAGTCGTCGTCGTACCCGGCGGTAAGCCGATCATTTTCTTCACAATTCTTGCGTTAATTGATGAAGGGGATGAAGTTATCTATCCCAATCCAGGCTTCCCCATCTACGAATCGATGATTCATTACGTGGGCGGCAAAGCGATCCCGATTCGGCTTCGCGAGGACCATGATTTTTCGCTGGATGTAAACGAACTCACTGCGCTCATCACCGATCGTACAAGACTGATCATCCTAAATTCACCGCAAAATCCTACGGGCGGCGTGATGCAGCGGAAAGACGTTGAGCAGGTCGCGAAGATCATTGGTGACCGCAACATTCTGGTCTTATCGGACGAGATCTATAGCCGGCTGCTCTTCGAAGGCGAGCATTTCTCTATCATGTCTGTGCCCGGGATGCAGGAGCGCACGATCTTACTCGATGGCTTCTCGAAGACCTACGCCATGACGGGATGGCGCATGGGTTACGGCGTCATGCGGCCGGATCTGGCGGCGCACATCACCCGCCTCATGACGAATTCCAGTTCGTGCACCGCCAGCTTTACGCAAATCGCTGGGATTGAGGCACTGCGTGGAGATCAGAGTTCGGTCGATCATATGTGTGGTGAGTTCAAGCGGCGTCGCGACGTATTCGTTGCCGGCTTGAATAAGATCAAAGGCTTTTCTTGCCGTATGCCCAAGGGTGCGTTCTACGTCTTTCCCAACGTTACGAAAACTGGATGGAAGTCAAAGCCGCTGGCGGATGCGCTTCTCGAACAAGCTGGAGTAGCAGCTCTCTCGGGAACCGCGTTTGGCGCCTTCGGGGAAGGTTACCTGCGCTTCAGCGTAGCAAATTCGCTGGAGAACCTGCAGCAGGCGCTCGAGCGCATGGATCAGTGGACGAGGAAGAATCTGTAAGTTCGTTTGTACCGATCAGATTCATGCCGGCGAAAAAGATTCCATCGCGAACTACAAGGCCGAAGGCCAGCCGTCCGCTCGCGCCCGGTTATGGCTTGCCCACGGGCAACAAGGGCTTGCTCCCCTGGAGTTGGGCGGAACAGCGCCTCGAGAAATCGCACAATTACTGGGTCACCACGGTTAAGCCCGACGGTTCGCCCCACGACGTTTCTCCTCAGGGCGTTTCTCCTCACACAATGGTGGTCTGGGGCTTATGGCAGGAGGGCCGTTTTCTGTTCAGCACCGGCAGCAAGTCGCGCAAGACTCGCAATCTGGCGCACAACAAGAGGTGTGTCGTGTGCACCGAGCACGCGCAGGAAGCGGTCATTGTGGAAGGCATCGCCGAAATTGCCGATGTTCCGGCGCGCCGCAGGTTCCTTCGCAAATACGAGCGCAAGTACAAATTCGACATGAAGGGAATGAAACAGGACATCCTCTCCATGAAAGAGCCAGTTTTCGCGGTTCGGCCCCGCGTCGTATTCGGCCTATGGGAGAAGGAATTCGTGGGTAAATCCACACGCTGGAAGTTTGAGTAACGAAGCGCTTTCGCGTCACATAACGTCGTGATTTCCATCACAGCCGGCCTCACCTCATCCCACTAAGCTCGGCGTAGCACCGTGCGTTTTCTTTTCTTCCGGCGCGAAGGGGAAGGCCATGGCCCTCACAAATTCCACTACTGGCGAACTCATCCGCGACTATTCTATCGAACAGCTGAAGGACGCTGCCAATCTGATGCGCGGCTACGATCTGATCGCGCTGTGCGCGGCGGGTTCGGGTCACGCGGGCGGCACGCTTTCGATCATGGATATTACCGCTGCGCTCTATCTCAAGGTTGCCAATCACGATCCTAAAAATCCTTCCTGGCCTAACCGTGACCGGATCGTCTGGTCTACTGGGCACAAAGCTCCCAGCCTGTATCTCGGGCTGGCGGTCGCAGGCTTCTGCCCCGTCGAGGACGTGATGACGCTGCGAAAGCTGGGCTCCGCGTACCAAGGCCATCCGCATTGGCTCAAACTGCCAGGCGTTGAAGTCTCGACCGGTTCGCTGGGACAAGGCTTGAGCATCGCGGTAGGCATCGCGTTGGCAGCGAAACTTGATGACAAGCGTCACAAAACGTTCTGTTTGATGGGCGACGGAGAGCAGCAGGAGGGACAGATTTGGGAAGCGGCCATGGAGGCTGGGCACTTTCACCTCGATAATCTGATCGGTATCATCGACTGTAATCGTCTGCAGATTGATGGCTGGGTGAAAGACGTGATGGACGTTGAGCCGCTTTGCGCCAAGTATGGCAGCTTTGGCTGGGACGTCATGCGGATCGACGGACACGATATGGATCAGGTAGTGGACGCGCTTCAGCAGGCGAAGGAGTCGGAAGGGAAGCCGGTCCTTATTCTCGCCAATACGGTCAAAGGCAAGGGCGTCAGCTTCATGGAGGATCAGGCAGGATGGCATGGTAAGGCGCCGAACTATGAAGAGCTGACCAAGGCTCTAAAGGAACTTGGCCTCGGCGAACGCCTCCCCGTGCAGCAACTGCTCGAGAAAGCGAAGCAATATCAAACGGAAGTGGAGCGCAGACTCGACTCGCAACTGCCGAAGTTCTCGCGGGATTACTGGTGGAATGCCGGGGACACAATGAAGGTCAAGATGGAGCCCACGCGCAAAGGCTTCGGCCGTTCGCTGGCAGAAATTGGGGGCGATGAGCGCGTGGTTTGCCTGGGGCTGGATATTTCCGGATCGATTACCATCAGCGATTTCTACGCCAATAAGCCCGAGCGCAAGAAGCGCTGGATCAGCCTGGGGATCGCGGAGCAATCGGCCACGTCGGCCGCCGCGGGCCTGGCCAAGGAAGGCAAGCTGCCCGTGCTGGGAACTTATGCGACGTTTGCCGCGGCCCGCAATCTGGACCAGATTCGCACCTCAGTCTGCTACGGAAATTTCAATGTCCTGATCGCGGGAGCTCACGGTGGAGTATCGGTTGGCCCCGACGGCGCAACCCATCAGGCGCTGGAAGATCTGTTCGCCATGCAAGGCCTGCCGAACATGTCAGTGGTTGTGCCTTGCGATGTGGAGGAGACACGCAAGGCCACCAATTACCTGCTGCTAGAGCATGTGGGGCCGAAATATATTCGCTTTGCGCGCGAGGCCACGCCGGTGGTCACTAATGAGAAGACGCCGTTTGTATTTGGCAAAGCGAACGTCATTCGCCTCCTTGGCGAGGTAACAAATTTCGCCGATGCCTTTGAAACGCGGCTGGAATCGGAGTATGAAAGTGAGCGGGAGGATCTGAGCATCATTGCCTGCGGACCGATGGTCCCGGAAGCCATGCGCGCGGCCTACATCCTGAAGCGCGATTACGGCTACGAAACTCGTGTGCTCAATCTGCATACACTCAAACCAATCGACACGGAAGCCGTAATTCGCGCGGCTCAAGATACGGGCGTAGTGATTACGGCTGAAGAGCACCAGATCGGGGCTCTGGCTTGGCGGGTCAGCGCGATTCTCACCGAAAGTCCAAAACTGTATGGGCTTCCAATAATTACGGGCGCCATTGGGGTGAAGGACCGCTTTGGCGACTCGGGCGCGCCCTGGGAGTTAATCAAGGAATTTGAAGTCAGTGCCGAGCACATCGCGCACAAAGCAGCGGAGTTGATGGCTTTCAAGAAGAAGCGCGCGGACGAGAAGCGGGAAGAGCGCGAGCATCTGTTTTACGCGGGCATGCGGTAAACGGAGCTACTTCCAGAAAATCGCGCGTTATTTTAGACCATCGACTACGTAGAGGTCGGAGAGCACGCGGAATGTCGAATAGGCGTACGACTTTCCATCCGCGCTAAACCTGATGGTGGGGATTCCTTGGGCACCCGCGGGATCGGCGGGAGCGATCTCCTTCCAAGGCTCGCGGTGACCGGAGGCGAGATCCAATCGGAAAAGTTTCAGAGGGATACCGCGACTCGCCACCAGCAAGCTCTTGCCATCTCCGGAAAGGCCGACAGAAAACTCTTCGGCACCCAAAGTTAAGTCGAGTTGCCGTGGACTCCCGCCAGCCAAGGGGTAGAGCCAGATCTGGCGTTTCACGTCGAACGCAAGAAGGTACTTGCCGTCTCGTGTGACGAGCCCACCGGAGGTGCCCTCGGGAGTCAGGGCGCGTGGGGTGCCACCCTGAATATCTAATAGATACGTGCGAGCGCCATGTCCGGGCTCGGAGGCAGAGAAAACGATCGACTTGCTATCCGGCAGCCAACCGGTGTCGAAGTGGTCGAGCTTGTCGTCGGTAAGCTGCCTCGGTTCTCCCACACCGGTGGGCAGCAGTACGAGCTTAGCTGGTGCTCCTACGATAGACACCACCCATTGCCCATCGGGAGAAAGCGAACCAAAGCCACCGTCGCCCAGCCGGATCGATGGCGAGCCGTCCGTCTTGCGCAGAAAAATACTATAGTTCGAACCTTCCGCTTCGCCGGTCTCGGAGAAGATGACGGTCTTGCCGTCACCGGATATATCAGCGAGGAGAGACCAGTCAAACCAGGTCAGGCTACGTTCTCGCGTTTCACCGGGAGCGAGCGCCGAAAGGCTCATACGAGATTTATCCGCAGTCAGGAGAACCAAGCCAGTGCGGCTGATGTCGTGTATAGTCAGGCCGCCCGGCGCACGGTAGATTAGGCGTTCCTTGCCGGAGAAATCCAGCGCATAGACGGCACGTTCCGATCCGGCCGGGACAGCGGAGAACCATACTTCCTTCCCACCCGGAGCCCAAGCCAGCCCTTCGACGCTCGAGTAAAAAGAAGAACTCGCTTTGGGATTTCCGTGCGCATCGAGGATAACTACGCGACCGTCATCGCCGCCGGGCACATGGTCGGCGATCGCCAAGAAGTTTCCGTTGGGCGAGAAACGCACATGGCTGACCCATCCGCGAGGCTCGTAGATGACATGCCCGACCGGAAATTCCAGGTGCAGGATTCCGATCGTGCTGGGGCGGATAGCGGCAAGGGACTGGCCATCGGGTGTCCAGTCTGCCCAAGCCACTTTGTCGAGCACCTCGCGTGGCGCGCCTCCGGCAAGCGGAACTCGTGCCAGAGTTCCGTTCTGAACGAAAGCTCCAGTGTTCGTGGGATGTAGGGAGATCGCCATCTCGCCTTTGGAGGAGATGGATAGAATCTGCGCGGACGGCAAACCCACCGACCGCGAGTCGCTGCTGTCGTAGCGGGTGGAGAAAATTTCCTGCGGCTGGCCTTCCCAGGCTGCGCCGTAAACAATGGTCTGTCCGTCGGGTGCGAAGCGGGCATCCCAGACGGTACCGTTGCGGAAGGTGACTTCGTGGAACGTTGGATTCGCCGTGGCCGCGCCTCCGCGATGAGCGAAGTAGTAGATGGCAACCCACGATCCGAGCAGGAGCAATCCACCGAGCAAGGGCAGCAGCCACCGGCGAGTGGACGGTTCCTCCGGAATGGCACGCACGCCTCCACGGCTGGACGTCGAGATATCCGTGAGAGCCCCGAGGTTGAAGGCCACATCGCGCGCGGACTGAAAACGCTCCGCAGGGTTTTTCTCCAGGCAGTGCCGGACGATGCGCTCGAGCGCAGGCGAGACGTTGCGATTGGTCTCGCTAAGATCGGGTGGCTCCTCCTTAAGGATCGCGCTCATGGTATCGACGGGAGAATCGCCGTGGAAGGCGCGCTTGCCGGAAAGCATCTCGTAAAGGATGGCGCCAAATGCAAAGATGTCAGCACGTGCATCCGCGGGTTTGCCCCGGACTTGTTCGGGCGACATATAACCAACGGTGCCCATGACGGTTCCCGCGTCTGTGCCAATGACTTGCTGGGTGGGTGCTTCGCCGGATGTGTCGGCCTCCGGGCGAGTGAACTTGGCCAGGCCGAAGTCCAGAATCTTGGCGCGCCCGTCGCGCGTGATAAAAATGTTCTCCGGCTTCAGGTCGCGATGGACGATGCCTTTATCGTGGGCGGCGGCGAGGCCGCTTGCGATCTGCTGGGCATACTCGATGGCTTTGCGGGAGGGGAGCGCGGAGTCGCGCAGTCGGTCGCGTAAAGTTTCGCCTTCGAGCAGTTCAGAAACTACGTACGGTGCGCCATGATCCTCACCGATGTCGAAGATCGAGAGAATGTTGGGGTGGTTGAGCGCTGCAGCCGCGCGGGATTCCTGTGCGAAACGCTGCAGGCGGTCGGCATCAGCGGAGAACGAAGGGGGCAAAATCTTGATGGCGACGTCGCGGTTGAGGCGGGCGTCGCGAGCACGGTACACCTCGCCCATTCCGCCAGCGCCTAGCGGAGATTGAATTTCATATGGGCCGAGCTTCGTGCCAGCGGCGAGTGGCATGGGTGCGCCATTATAGCCCAAGGCTACGCTTCGCAGCATGACCGTGACGAAGAGGCGGCTTCTCGAACGTGGTCGGCTTGCACACGTATGATATTTTCGATGTTTTGCAGTGTGGTGCGGGCTGAGTCAAAATTCAATCTCAGTCGTTCTGAAAGTGGCATGAATAAGAAACCGCGTATTTTTGCAACCTGCGATATTGGAGAAGCGCTCGACCTGCTGCGTAACCGGGGATACGAAGTGGAAGTCTATCCTCAGCCGGAAGCTCCGCCGAAGAGCCTAATCATCGACAAGGTCAAGTCCGGTATCGATGGCTTGATCACCACGCTTCGCGATCCGATCGACGCCCAGGTCTTCGAAGCCGGCAAAAACACGCTGAAAGTTGTGGCCCAGATTGCAGTTGGCTTTGACAATATCAATCGCGCCGATGCCAATCGCTTTAGGATTCCTTTCACTCACACCGCAGATGTTCTGACTGAAGCTACCGCTGAGTTTGCCTTCTTCATGCTGGGCGTGCTCGCGCGCAAGATGTGGCCGGCCGAGCACCTCACGCGAGACAACCAGTGGGGATATTGGCATCCTTATTTGCCATTTCTCGGTGATGAGGTGACGGGCAAGACGATTGCCATCATCGGCACGGGACGCATTGGGCTGGCGCTGATTAAGAAGTGCGCCGGCTTCGATATGAACATGCTGTGCTACGACCCGGCCTACGAAAATCACGATTACATCAAAGCAATTCAAGAGACGATGGACTTACGCCACGCGCGCGGTATTTCGAAAGAAAGAAACTGGATCAAGTACGTGTCGTTTGAAGACGCGCTGCGCCAGGCCGATTTTGTGAGCGTGCACGTGCCTCTGTTGCGCCCCAGCGAAAGCGCAACGCCCACTTACCATCTGTTTAACGAGCAGACGTTGAAGCTGATGAAGCCAACGGCATTTCTGGTGAACGACTCCCGTGGGCCCGTAGTGGACGAGGCGGCTCTCGTGCGTGCTCTGCGTGAGAACTGGATCGCGGGCGCAGCTCTCGATGTTTACGAAAAAGAACCATTACCAGCCGACTCGCCGCTTCGCGACCCTGCAATTGCCGACCGCTGCCGCTTATTCCCCCACTTCGCCAGCGCAGCCCGCATCACGCGGCTCGACGTCGATCCCAACAAAGGCATGGCCGGACGATGTGTCCAGGGATTGATCGACGTGCTTGAAGCGAACTACGGCGGCGACATCACAAAAATGCCTTATGTGGTAAATAAAGAGGCGTTCCGAAAGTCTTAGCCGATTCTGCCGTCCGTCGCCTTTGGTTGCCGCTAGAATAGAGGCCAGACCGTTTTGTCCCAAGGATCCGAATGAAAAGAGCCGCTCTGATTTTTCCGGTCGTTCTACTTTTGATTTCAATAGCCTTCTCAGAAACTCCCGAGCCTCACAATCCACTGAAGTTGATTCCTCAGCCGAAGGAAGTGCAACTGCATGCCGGCAGCTTTCGCGTAAAGCCCACCACCCGAATCATTGTCGAGTTTGGGCACCAAGCGGAAGACCGTATCGCGGCGGAAACGCTGGCGGAGGAGATCCATGACCGTTCTGGTTTGAAGGTGAGCATCACCGGTGAAAAACCAGACGCAAAAAAACAGGAACGCAGTACCATCGTTCTTGCACGCTTGCAGGACCAAAAGGTTAAGAAGTTCCTGGCGGCGAGGGGCCTGAAAGCCGATTCGATTGGCGACCAGGGCTACCTGCTGTTCTCGGACAAAGCTCATCTCATCGTCGCGGCAAACACTGGCCAGGGACTTTTCTACGGCGTGCAGACGTTGCGCCAACTACTTCGCGAGGATGGCGGAAGTCTGGTTTGCCCGGCGGTTTCGATTCGCGATTGGCCCAGCATGGAGTGGCGCGGCGTGCAAGACGACATCAGCCGAGGTCCGATTCCGACGGAAGAATTTATGAAGCGCCAGATCCGCACCCTGGCCGGATACAAAGTAAATCTGTTTGCTCTTTATATGGAGCATGTGTTCGATTTCGCCAGCCAGCCATTGATCGCGCCAAAAGAAGCTGCGCTTACGCCTGAGGAAATCAAGGCGCTGGTGGTTTATGCAAAGAATCTTTACGTTACCATTCTTCCCGAGCAGCAAACCTTCGGGCACCTCCATCACATGCTGAAGTATGAAATCTACGCCGATGTGGCGGAGCGGCCGCATGGCCACGTGCTCACGCCAACCAAAGATCGGTCCTATGAACTGATCAAGGCAATGTATGCGGACCTGGTGCCGCTTTTTCCTGGGCCCTTTTTGCACGTAGGCGGCGACGAGACATTTGAACTAGGTCATGGACAAACCGCGGCACGTGCCAGCGAAATCGGCCTGGGCCGCGTGTATCTCGAGCACATGCACAAAGTGAGCGGCATTCTTCAGCCCTATCACAAACAACTCATGTTCTGGGGAGACATCGCGGTAAAGTATCCGCAACTTCTCACCATTCTGCCCAAGGACATGATTGCTGTTCCCTGGGACTATGATGCGAAGCCCAGTTACGAGAACATTATCAAACCGTATCGTGACGCCGGACTTCGCGTGGTGGTCGCTCCGGGCGCGAACAACTGGAATCAGGTCTGGCCTGACCTGGATGTCGCCTTCGTTAATATTCGCAACTTTGTACGCGATGGACAAAATCTGGAAGCGATGGGCTTGCTGAATACAACGTGGAATGACGATGGAGAGTCCATCTACGGGATGGCATGGCCGGCACTGGTTTTTGGCGCGGCGGCAGGATGGCAAGCGGGCGAATCCAATATCGACGATTTCAAGAATGACTATGATTGGGCCTTCTATCGGAACGAGGATTCCACTTTCCGCGATGTGCTAGAGAATCTGGACAGCGGGCATCAGGTGCTGGCGAAGAATCATATTGTCTTGGAGACGGATGAGTTGTTCTGGTCCGACCCCTTCACGCAGGAAGGCGCTGCACTGATGCAGAAGATTCTGCCGGCCGCCTCTGACGTGCGCCTGGGTGCCGAGCACGCGCTGGAATCGCTCTACCGCAGCTCTGCAAAGGCGCGCGCGAACCAGACCACGATAGCCGACATGATGCTGGGCGCGTGGCGTTGGGACCTTCTGGGGATGAAGGCCGAATTTACCCAGGAGATCAACAAGTTTTACTGGGACGCTTTCCAGAACCAGACCGATGCAGAGCGCGTGGACAATGATTTGGCGGAAATCACGGACACGAATGCGCGGCTGGAAGATCTGCGCGATGCGACCACCCGTTTGAGGCAGATGTACCGGGAAGCGTGGTTGCGGGAGTATAGCCCGTTCTGGCTGGATAATGTCTTGGTGCGCTACGACACCCTGGCTCGCGAGTTTCAGCAAAAGATCGTCGCGGTGCGGCAGGTGCACCGGCAATATGACCTCACCAAGACTCTTGCGCCCCCGCAGGATCTAGGGTTCTACTTGCAACCGTAGAATCAGAAGCACACCTTTAGGATGTTTTCCGACCGCACCAACTGGAAGCTCACGCGCAATCGTTTAACGGACGCGCTCGAAGAAGTGAAATCGAGCGGCGCTCACCTATTGGACTTGACGGTCTCGAATCCGACACGAATCGGGCTGCACTTTGACGAGGCACGGATTCTTGAATCGTTGTCTTCGCCGAAGGCGATGGATTACGATCCTCAGCCCAAGGGCTTGCCCAGTGCGCGGGCAGCGATTGCGAACCACTACCGGGCACAACATGGAATTGACGGCCTCAACCCGGAGCGGCTGATTCTCACGACCAGCACCAGTGAAGGGTATTCCTTTGTGTTTCGCTTGCTCTGCAATCCGGGTGATGAGTTGCTGGTTCCGAAGCCCAGCTATCCTTTGTTTGAGTTTCTGGCTGACTTGCAGGATGTGAAGCTTATCCCGTATCCGTTGATTTATGACCACGGCTGGCAAATGGATTTCCCGTCCCTGGAGAAAGTGGTTACGCGACGTACGCGCGGCGTGGTGGTTGTTCATCCCAACAATCCGACAGGTTCGTATGTGCGCGCGCACGAGCAGGAATCGCTCAACATTTTTTGCGCGGAACACGGGCTCGTGATCATCGCGGACGAAGTGTTTCTCGACTATGCTCACAACGGAATGCCGCAACGAAGCTTTGTCGCGAATCAAGAGGTGCTTAGCTTTACCCTGAGCGGAGTTTCTAAAATCTCCGCGCTGCCGCAAATGAAATTGGCATGGATTGTCAGCAGCGGCCCCGCTACGCAAAGAGGTGCGGCCGAGGAGCGACTTGAGGTGATTGCCGACACCTACCTTTCCATGAATGCCCCTATCCAGTGGGCAACGACGGCGCTGCTTGAGCAGCGGCAAAGCGTTCAGCGGCAATTGCTGGCTCGAGTGCTCGCCAACCTCGCTGAACTCGACCGCCAATTCGCCGCGCAGAAGATATGCCAGCGTCTAAATGTGGAGGGTGGATGGTACGCAGTTTTGCGCGTCCCGGTGACGCAGACCGATGAGGAACTGGCGGTGGATCTGCTACGCCGAAAATCTGTGCTGGTACATCCCGGGCACTTCTATGATTTTCCGAGCGACGGTTATCTGGTGCTCAGCTTGATCGCCGCGGAGACCGAATTCGCGGAAGGGATCAAGCGACTCTTGGAACTAATAGCTGCCGATTAAGTGCTTGGGGGAATCCGGTATGATCGACATCCAGCAAGCTCTATCTTTTCACCAGAAAAGGATTGCTCTCCCGTTCTTCTCCGATCGTAGTCAGTGGGCCATGGCCGGGCACGACGATGGTATCGTCCGGCAAAGCGAGAACCGTTCCGTGCAGCGATTCCATGATTTTCTGCATCGATCCGCCGGGCAGGTCGGTGCGTCCAATGGAGCCAGCGAATAGCGTGTCGCCCGCGATCAACGTCTTTTCGGCAGGAAAGTACAGGCAGATGCTGCCTTCGGTATGACCCGGCGTCTGTAGAATGCTGGCGGTGTGGGTTCCAGCTTTCACGGTGTCGCCGCTGCTTACACTCTGGTCGATCTCGACTGCACCCGGCGCGGCCATGCCCACCCACGCGGCTTGCACATCGAGCATTTTGAGCAGGGCGTAGTCATTCTGGTTAAGCAGGATGGGGGCTCCTGTGGCAGCGCGTAGCTTCATTGCGCCCCCCACATGATCGATGTGGGCATGGGTAATGATGATCTGCTTGACTTGCAGGTTATGCTTGCGGATAAGCGCGAGAACGTCTTCAATGTCATCGCCGGGGTCGATGACCATTGCTTCGCGTGTCGTTTCGTCGCCGATAATCGAGCAGTTGCATTGCAGCGGTCCGACGGGGAAGATTTCGTGGATCATGCTTCCATTGTAGCGAAGCGAGTTCTGGGTACCGAGCAGCAATCTGTGGAGTCAATAAAAAATCAGACTTCAGACTTGTCGTAAACCGCGACTGGCGCGACAATACGCCAGCATCTTGGGGAGGCTTTGTGGCCGCTAAATACCGTCAGCACGGATATCAGGATCGCGATCGCGAGGAAAAGCCGCGCAGGGCGTCTGTAGAAAAGCCGCCAGCGGTCCCTCCGGCGAGGCGCGATTACAGCATGGGGCCGAAGCCGGTGAATTTGCCCGGAACCCGTAACGTCTCCCGATGCACGCAGTGTGGAACCGTCTTGCAAGGGATGCCGCCCACCGGCCTTTGTCCCAAGTGCGGCTTCGAACTGCACTCCTGCAAACAGTGCGCGTACTTCGATCCCGGCAGCCGGTTCGAATGCATGCAACCAGTGCCGAAGCGCATCGAAAAAAAAGATGCCCGCAACGATTGCACATTCTACGAACTGCGTGTGAGTCGAGAAAAAGAAACTTCAACACCGGCCGCTCTGCGGCCGAACGACGCCCGGCAGGCGTTTGAGAATCTATTCAAGAAGTGACAGGGATCTGCGTACCTTCACGGTCGAAAGCATCAGCCGCTTGCTTACGGTTTCTGCGTAGGGCGCAGAAGAATCTCACTTACAAACGACTGCGCACTCTGCGTCACGAGCATCTCCACCGCGTGCGCCACGTCCTCCGGTTGCAGCATCTTCGCAGGGTCTTTACCGGCGTGCGGGCTGAATTTTGTGTTAGTCGAGCCGGGACAGATCACACTCACGCGAATGTTGTAGGGGCGCAGTTCCTCCGCCACCGAATACGTCAGGCCGTTCAGTCCCCACTTGGACGCTGCGTAGGCGGCGCCATTGGGTAGCGCATTCTTTCCTGCGAGCGAAGAAATGTTGATGATGTGCCCGGAGCGGGCGCGAATCATCAAGGGAGCGAAGGCGTGGATGGCATAATAAACGCCGCGCAAATTCGTATTCAAAATCTGCTCCCACGCATCAGGGGGAAGCTGATGCAGCGCACCGCCGGATCCCGCTATGCCTGCGTTGTTGACCAGAACATCCACACGCCCGAAAGACTGGGTTACGTGTTTGGACGCCGCTTCCACCGATTCGAAGCTGGTCACGTCGCAGGGAACGATCTCGGCTTTTCCGCCCTCGTCGGAAATAGCTTTGGCCGTGGATTCGAGCACGTGCCGATTTCGTCCGCACAGCACCCCAATCGCGCCGAGCCGGGCGAGCGAGATCGCAATAGCGGCTCCGATGCCTCGCCCGGCGCCGGTAATGACAGCTACTTGCCCTGCGAGGGAACGAGTCTTATCGTTGGAGAACGCATTCATAGGTTAAAGTCTCGAGTTGGCAACAGTGGCGACGCGCCGCGGGTGCTAGCATGGCTTCCCCCGGGAACCACTTGTGCATCTTAGTACAATGGCGGGGGGAAACTGGGAAGTTGCTTGCCTTCGGAAGAAGAGGTACTTATAATCCGGCCAACCGGGAAAGAAGGGTATTCGCCTTAACCCCCAGTTCGCCCCGATTTCGCGAGGCCTGCCCGGACGCGACTTGGATTTCCAGACAGGATGCGGAGCGCGTAAACGGTCCAAGCAAAGTGCCTACAATTCAGCAAGAAAGCTTATTCACGACATTATCGATTCCCAAAGGTGCAAGGAGCCAATACTGATGAAAAAGATTCTGGTCACGGTTGTGCTTGGGGTAGCTGCAACCGCAGCGGCCCAGAGCGCCGCGCAGCCCGCGCAACAACCATCACAGCCAGCGGCACAACAACCGGCAGCGTCTGCCGCGCCAGTCATTAAGGACCCCGCCGAGTACAACGCCTACGTGGGAGCGATCAAGCAGACCGACCCCGCGGCCCAGATCAGCGGGCTGGAAGCATTCATGACGCAATATCCGAATAGCGTGATGAAGGTGGCCGCGCTCGAAACTCTGATGCAGGATTACCAGCGCACCAATAATTCACAGAAGACCATCGAGACTGCCACGAAGCTGGTCGCCGCCGATCCCAACAATGTTCGCGGGATGGCGTTGCTGGCCTACTTTGATCGCCTGAAGGCTCAGGGCGGCGACTCTGCGGCTCAGCAGGACCTGGCGGATGCCAAGAAATACGGGCAAATGGGATTGGACGCGCTGCCGAAGTTCACCAAGCCCGAGGGCACTTCTGACGCCGATTTTCAGAAGATGAAAGATCAGATGACCGCTATTTTCAACGCGGCCATCGGCATCGCCGACCTAACCGACAAGGACTATGACGATGCGCGGAAAGCGCTTCGTGTCGCAGCTGATGCTAATCCCACAGACTTTAGCGTGGTTTATCCGTTAGCTCTGGCCTATGCCGGCCCCACTCCTCCGGACCAGAAAATTCCACCCGATTCGATCAACGCGATCTGGTACGCCGCCCGCGCTTCGATTGTGGCCCCAACGCCGCAGTATCAGCAGCAGATCGAGAAATACGCGAGGAATCAGTACATCAAGTATCACGGTGGAGACGATGGCTGGACCGATCTTCTGGCTCAGGCGAAGGCAAACCCGGCTGAACCCGCCGGATTTACGATCAAGCCCGCACCCACCCCACCGGAACAAGCTCACAACATGGTTGTAGCCACGCCGCCGGACAAGATGGACTTTGCGACCTGGGAGTTCGTTCTCTCCAACGGCAAACAGGAAGATCAGGATGCCGTGTGGAACGCCATCAAGGGTAAGCCGGTACAGATGAACGGAACCGTCATCAAAGCTACTGGGACTGAGTTCGACATCGCGGGCAGTGAGGATGATATCGAGGCCAAGAAGGCTGACATCACGCTCACGTTTGAGGAGAAGGTTCCGCTGAAGCTCATTCCCAAAGAAGGAGCCAGTCTCGACTTCCAAGGCGAGCCTGCATCGTATACCCCCAGTCCGTTCATGATGGTGATGGAGAAGGGCAAGCTGTTGAAAGCTGCAGCCCCGACCCCGGCGAAGCCCGCAGTTCACCACAAAGCAGCTTCTTCCCAGTAGTTGTTGGGGATTTGGCAAGAAAGGCAGCCCGCAAGGGCTGCCTTAATTTTTGACTAAGCGAACAGGATGCGCTAGCGGATCGCTTTCTTTTCCAGGGTGACCGGACGCGCACTGCGCGGCGGGCGCTTCGCGCCATCTCGCAGTTGCCGTACATCGATTTTGAGCTCATCGATGGTCCGGCTGAGAGTATTGCGATGCATGCCCAGTTCACGGGCGGCACGGCACTGGTTGCCCTTGTTTTCCTGAAGGACGGTGAGAATGAAGCGTTTCTTGAACTCGCGCACGCCCTCGGAGTAGAGGATGTTGCTTTTGTACATCTGCAGGATGAGTGCTTCCAATTGATCTTTCACGGTAGGTCTCTCTCTTCGTTTTAAGGCGTCGTTTTGATGTCTTCGCTCGAACAGCCAACAGCACTTATTTCTTAGAAGCGGCAGGAGTTCCCGTCAAATCCTTCGGGGCTCGATGCAAGAAATCGAGTCCTTCGTAAAACCTGGCCCGTAATGCCGATGGTGCCACCCAGATCGCCGCTCGTCCGGCCACCAAAAAATAAGGGGCCAATTCCGACTTCTCCAATAGCGAAGAGGTAGGAGTGAATGCCGTCATCCCCATCAGGATGACGGCTACCACCAGCGCGCCCTTTACTACGCCCAGTAACGCGCCCAGAACGCGATCGAAACTGCTTAACCCGGCTTCCTTCATCAGCCTTCTCGCGATCCGTCCACTGATGCTGAACACGGTCAGGATCGCGAAAAATATCATCAGGAAACCGAAAATCTCTGCCAGTAACTCCGAATTCAGAAATCTCAACAACCAGTCGGCGAGCCTTTGATATTGCCAGGCTGCTACGACGTAGCCTACTACCAGCCCCGCCAAGCTGAGGGCTTCGGCGAAGAACCCATGCATGGCGGCTAACAAAACATTCAGAGCGATCAGCGCAACAATCGCCCAATCCGCCGGCGTCATGTCGCGCTCCGGCGAACCCGGACGCCACGGAAAATCCTGCGCTCACACATCCAGTTTCTTTCCCGTGATCTGGTGATAGGCATCAAGATACTTTTCGCTGGTGTGTTGCGCAACCTCGGCCGGCAAAGCGGGCGCAGGGGGTTGCTTGTTCCAGCGAATCTCCTCCAGGTAGTCGCGGACATATTGCTTGTCGTAGGACTCCTGCGGCCGGCCCGGTTCGTACTTGTCAGCCGGCCAGAAGCGGGATGAATCCGGAGTAAGGACCTCATCGGCCAGTGTGATTCCCTTGGCCGTACGGCCAAATTCAAATTTCGTGTCAGCAATAATGATGCCGCGCTGACTTGCGTAATCGGCCGCCTTTTTGTAAACGCGCAACGTGAGGTCGCGTAGAGTGCTGGCCGTCTCCGTTCCCACGATATCGCACATCTGGGCAAAGGAAATGTTTTCGTCATGCCCGCTGGTGGCCTTGGTGGATGGCGTGAAGATCGGCTCGGGGAATGCTTGCGATTCGCGAAGACCGGCGGGCAACTCGATGCCGCACACCTTACCGGTCGCCTTGTACTCCTTCCAGGCGGATCCTGAGATATAGCCGCGAACTACGCACTCTACGGGAAACATCTGGGCGCGCCGGACCACCATGGAGCGGCCGCGCAACTGATCGGCATACTTCCGCAACATCTCTGGATATTGCTCCACATCCGCAGTGATGAAATGGTTGGAGACGATATCTGAGAGGAAGTCGAACCAGAACAGCGATATCTGGCTCAGCACACGTCCCTTATGCGGTATGCCGGTGGCGAGCACATAGTCGAAAGCGGAGATACGGTCCGTCGCGACGAAGAGCAACCGGTCAGAATCGAGCTGGTAAACGTCGCGCACCTTACCGCTGGCGTGAAGTTGAAGATCTGGAAAGTCTGTTTGTAAGAGAACGGGATCGAGAAGTTCAGAAGTCATATTGAAATACTAAGGCAGGAGCGAGCCGTATTTTAGCTCCTCAGAAAGTTTTGTCAACGTCCGAGATCACTGCCTAAGGGTAAAGACCTATCCTGTTGAGCAGGAAAACGTTGGCTGCATTGCACAGACCAAACCTCACAAGAACTAAGAGCTGCGCGAGCGTGTGCTTGTGGAAAAGCTGAGGACGAAAGTGGATATCGTGGCGCTTTACCATGACCCCGGGTCCGCCAAATCCTCGCTTGTGGGCTATTGCGCCGCGCCGAAGCGAACCGATACTAGTTTCGACACTCCGGGCTCCTGCATGGTAACGCCGTAAAGTACAGGCGCGATGCTCATCGTCTTCTTGCTATGGGTGATGAGGACGAACTGGGTTTGGACGCTCATCTCTTTTACAAGTTCGGTGAAGCGTCCGATGTTAGCTTCGTCGAGGGGGGCATCGACCTCGTCGAGGATGCAGAACGGACTGGGCGTGTACTGGAAAATGCCGACCAGCAGGGCAAGCGCGGTGAGGGCCTTCTCGCCGCCGGAAAGCAGCAGAACGCTCTGCAGACGCTTGCCGGGAGGGGAAGCCACCACGTCGATGCCGCTTTCGGCGGAATTCTCCTCGTCGGTGAGCTTCATGAAGGCCGTTCCGCCACCGAAGAGTTTCTTGAATGTACTCTGGAAGTTTTCGTTGATTTTGGCGAAGGCTTCGTGGAACTTCTGCCGTGAAACTTCGTCGATTTCGCGGATCGTTGCCGTGGTGTTTTCGATGGAAGAGATGAGGTCCTTGCGCTGAGCGTCGAGGAAGGCGTGCCGCTCGGCGGTCTCGCGATACTCTTCAAGCGCCATCATGTTGACCGGACCCATGGCTTCGAGCTTGGCACGCATCTCGCGATAAGACTGGTCGCGGGTCGCGAGTTCTTCACCGGTGACGAGGACCAGTGTGGTATCAGCCATCAGAGCCGGCCTCTCAATGCCAAGTTCGTTGAGGCAGGTTTCTGCCATATACATAGCGTCGGCTTGAAACTTAGCAGCGGCCGCTTGGATTTCACCACGACGGTCGCGAGCCTGGTCGAGAAGTTGGCGCGCGCTGCGAAGCAATTCGTCGATTTCCGAGAGCCGGGCGCGCAGCTGGTCCTTTTCAAATTGCAGCAAACCCTCACGGGCCTGGCCCGCATTTCGCTCCGCTTCGAAGTCAGCGACTTGTTGCTCGAGTTGGAGATTTTCCGTTTCGCGCTGCAGCTTTTCAGCTACCGCGGCTTCGATTTGTGAGACGAGGGCATGGACGCGTTCGTTCATTTCGACAAATAGAGAATCGATTCGTCCCAGAACAGCCGTGGCTGAGCGATGACGTTCTTCCAGCGCCGCAACCCGTGCCACGCGCTGCGAACTGGTCTGGGCCGCGTCTTCACGGCGCTGTCGCAAAGCGCCAAACGACTCCTGGGCAGCCGCGATTTGCTGCTCGAGTCCAGCGCGAGTCTGTTCGAGTGTGGCTATCTCCGCTTGCCGGGCACCGATAACCGATTCCTGCTCAGCACGTTCACCCGCTAGCCGTTGCAACTCCGCACGCGAAACGCTGATGCGCTCGGTCACGCGGGACATTTCGGAGTCGAGCTGTTGCAGCATGTGGCCGGAGGTCATCGACTGATGCTCGGCCTCGCGTTTTTCCCCTTCCAGACGCTCCAGCAGGGAAGTGAACTCTTTAATCTCTCTGCCCAAAGTTAGAACGCGCATTTCTTCGTCGCGCAGAGCGCGTTCCAGATCTTCAAGCTGCCGCAAAACTTCGCGGAGCTCGCGCTTCATCGAAAGCGGGCCTTCAGCGCGCTGTTTGCCACCCGTGACTGTGACGTTGTGAAAGCATTCTCCGGACTGCGCCAGGAAGAATGCGTCGGGGTTTTCGAGCGCCAGACCACGCGCGGTATCGGAGCCGGGAACGATGTAGCCGTCGCGGAGCTTCGGCAGAATAACCTCCAGCGACTTTCCGAAGCCGTCAAGAACCCGAATCGTGTTCTTCAGTGGCACGATGGAAGCCGTGGGTGGTGCGCAATGCGCAGCTTCGTCGAGCACAAACGAGAACTTCGCTTGCGAGTCTTCAGGATGAACCAGGAACGTGGCGCGGCCGTCGACATCACTACGCAGCAGGCGAAGGCCTTCATCGGCAGCGTCCCAGGATTTGACCACGATGTAGTTCAACTCGTCTCGCAGGAAATCTTCCACGACGCGCTCGAAGCGCGGCTCGACTTCGAGAAAATCCGCGAGGACGCCGACCGGCGCTAGCCCACTTTGCATCACTCCCGATTGGAAGAGGCGACGAACCGATTCGGTGGAGTAGCCGTGCTCCGCGATCACCGCTTCGAGGGATCCTTTTTTCCCGAGGGCGGTGGCAAACTCGGCGCGAAGCACATCGAGATTGGCCTTGGCTCGCGTCTCTTCGAGCCGCTTGGCTTCGATCAGACGTCGGAGTTGGCTGATTTCCTCTGCAATTCCAGTGACACGCTGCGTTATCGTCTCGAACTCGAGAGCCAGCTGTCCGCGCTGCCCGCCAAAGGCTTCAATTTGTAGATTCGCATTGCTGAGTTCCGTTTCCAGACGCCGTGCTTCACGGTCCGCACCCGCCAGGCGCTCTTCGGCTTGCGCGAGTTGGTTGCGCAGCCGCGAGACCGAAGAGACCGTGTCAAAGATCGCAACGCGTGATTCTTCCTGCTGGTGTTCGAGTTCCGCCAGCGCGGTTGCCGCGGCTGCCGCTTCCTGTTGCGACAACGAAAATTCATGCTGCGCCGCAGCCAGATCGGCGGCGGCCGATTCCAGCACCTTCCGGTTGGAATCGCGCTCGGCTTCAAGGGCACTAAGGCGGTGACGGGCCTGGGCAAGTTCAGCTTCCGCCGAAGCTGAGCGAACCACTAGTTCCGCGCAGCGCTCCTCGTTGTGGCGCCGGCGGGCGTGGGCGCGATCGATCTCCATGGCAAGCTGGCTGATGCGGTCGCGATTCTCACGCAGCTCGGTTTCAATCGAGTAGCCGCGTTCAGTAGCTTCGCTGTGCTCGGCTTCCAGCTGCTGCACGGCTTCAGAGCGGTGCTGCATGTCTTCGGCGAGCGCGTTGAGTTGCGCGTCAAGCTCAGCGCTTTCCTGTTCGATCGCGGCAAACTTGCTCGCCAGGACCACGCGCAACTGGGACCGCATCTCCTCGCGCAGCTTGGCGAAACGCTCAGCCTTGGACGCCTGACGCTTCAGCGAGTTCATCTGCCGCGTGACTTCTTCAAAAATATCGTTGACGCGGGCAAGATTCAGCTTGGCATCTTCCAGACGCGCTTCCGCGAGACGCTTCTTGGTTTTGAATTTCGTGATTCCAGCGGCTTCTTCCAGGATCGCCCGGCGATCCGTGGGTCGACTGCTGAGAATCTGCCCAATGCGTCCCTGCTCAATCAGCGCGTAGGTCTCCGGTCCGAGGCCTGTGCCCATGAAAAGATCTTGAATGTCGCGCAGGCGGCAGAGTTTGCCATTTAATAAATACTCGCTGTCTCCAGAGCGGAACAGCCGCCGCGTAACCACGATTTCTCCGGTATGAAACTGCTGCTGATTAAATTTCCGGCGGCGGATCTTGAGTACCACCTGCGGGGCGCCTGCAACAGCAGCCGAGGAAGCCACAGGCGCGACATTATGGGCTGGCAGCGCGAAGACCGGCTCGTCGTCGGGGAAGGCGACGGCCAAGGTACTCACTTTCGAGCGTGGAATTTCTACTTCTTCGGTTCTGCCGGGCTGCGCTTCTTCCACGGCGGCTTCCGTTTCGGCGGCAGTGCGAGCGCGGATGGCCGCTTCGTCCCAATCGTCAGCGTGTTTCGACGACAGCGGATTGACCGGAACATCGTCCTGAATGTCGATCTCAGTGGGCGCGTTGGCGTCAGCGCCGGGATACTCCTGCGGATCGATCAGAGTAAGCGAAACCTCGGCCATGCCAGTGGCCTTGCGGTCGCGTGTGCCCGCAAAGATTACGTCTTCCATGCGCGATCCGCGCAGGGTCTTCGCCGACTGCTCGCCCAGCACCCAGGAGATGGCGTCGGCGATATTCGACTTGCCGCAGCCGTTTGGCCCGATGATCGCGGCGATACCGTCCCCGTGGAATTTTAGGTCGGTGCGGTCGCAAAACGATTTGAAGCCGAGAATCTGAAGCCGCTTCAATTTAAGCAACGTGAACTCCTTGGGAGAAACAGTGGCCGGTTATCAGTGGCCAGTTGCCGGTTGTGCTGCGTCGCGAGCTGTTAACCAGACGGATACCCTTGCTCCGAATTAAGATGCGAGTTCGGCTCAGTCTCGTCCCCGGCTGGTAGGGCCACCACAAATTTAAGCAACTGTAACGGTGAAATGGGGGCGGGGTCAAGCAATATAACACTATATATTGTATGGCCTTATCGATCAGCGCTCTGGGTTGCACACACATTGCAGCAATTGATCAGTTTACGGGTAAGGGAAGGACGAGGTGGGGAGAATCGCGAGAGCAAAGTTATCGTATCGCAGCCACCAAGGATAAACAATCCAGAGTTGGATCCGCCCACAGACGCGGAGGGTAGATATTCCGGAATCACTTCATCGTATCGAATGACTCTAAAGCGCGCTTGGCGATCTCCGCCGGCAGAGGCGCATAACCTAAGGCGGAACATTCCCGCTGGCCCGAGGTCAGCACCCAGCGAAGAAGTTCTGTCAGAGCTTCCCTGCGAGTTTTGTCCGTGATTTCCTCAGGAAGCAAGAGCCACGTGTACGTAGCGATCGGATAGGCATCCTTGCCGTTTGCGTTCGTGATCGATACACGAAAATCATGGGGTTGACTCTCGGCCGCCGCCGCAGCCGCTGCGGTCACGCTGGAAATGCTCGCCTTGACAAACTCCCCCGCCGAATTCCTGACCGCCGCAAAGCTGAGTTCATGCTGAATTGCGTAGATGAATTCAACGTAGCCGATTGAATTGGGCGTCTGTTGTACGGCGGAAGCCACGCCCTCGTTGCGCTCCGCCCCGATTCCCACCGGCCATGGTACGGATGCGCCAGCGCCGACTGCTGCTTTCCACTGCGAACTGACCTTCGACAAATAATCAGTCCAGACAAAACTAGTGCCGCTGCCATCCGAGCGATGCACCACAACAATGTCGGTATTCGGGAGAGATGCGCCGCGATTCGAGTTCCGGATCTCCGGGTCATTCCACTTCCTGATCTTTCCCAGAAAAATTCCGGAGAGAGTTTCAGGCGTGAAGTTGAGGTTCTGGCGAAGGCCCTTCACATTGTAGATCGCGACCACGGCACCGAGCACCGCTGGAAGATGAACGAAGCGTTGATGAGCCTGCGACATGGCTTCGTCTGCCAACGGCATCTCCGAACCAGCGAAGTCAGCCTTCTGTTCCCGAAGCCGCTGAACACCCTCGGCGGACCCGACAGCTTCATAACTGATGTGCACATTAGGATGCGACTCCTGGAACAACTCGAACCAGCGCTGGTACAACGGGGCAGGGAAGGTTGCTCCGGCGCCTTTCAGCGTTGCTTCGAGATGCGGCGTCGGGCCTGCAACACCGGGTGTGGGTTGATCTTCTCCCTTAAGAGCCGCCAGTAGTTTGCTCACGAGCTGGCGAGCCAGGTCATCCGCAATACCGTTCCATGGGAACTTGCTGGGACTCACCAGATAAGACCACAGTGTGTTGCCACTCTTGCTAACCACTTCCACGGACAGAAATCCTTCGAATGTAGGATGGCTGAGGCTATTGGAATGGGGACTGAGCGTAACGTGGCCGGTGGTCCAGACCCGGCCGGTGCCTTTAATTACCGCGTCCGCTTGCCCCGGATCGGAAACCACTTGAACTTCGTGACTCTTTCGCAGACGCTGGACCATCTGCTCTCGAATCGCGGCTGCGTGTCTGTCGCTCCCAAGAGAATCGACATACAACTTCTTTACTTGCGAGAGCTGCTCCGCATTTTGGGCACGACAGATCGTAGCGCTGGCGGACAGCACGAGCAGGGCGCAGACCGAAGACGCGAGCCTGAAGACACGAAGCAAGAACTGGAGCCTCCCGCGAAACGGAAGTCAATTCTAAGCCGTCGGCGTTACATTTTGGTTAAATCGCCTAAGCCTATGCCTGAAGCTCGCGGGGAAGATACCGACTCAGTTGTGATTTGCGTCGGAGATAGTCGTTTTTTTTCTCCTTCCTTTGCGATCTCGCTGCGATGACGTGACCAGTCGCCCAGGGGGATTGAAGTAGGCATCGCTGAAAATAACGTTACCCTGAAAGCTCTTCATGCTGTCGCGATAGCGCTGAGCGGAAATAATGGCGTGGATCTCCGGTTTTGCATCTTCCAGCGTCAAGGTCTGCTTGCTTATCATTTTGTAGATGAAGTGGGCGCCGCCGGGATCGGAGAACACTTCGGAAACTTCTCCGGGTTTGAGGTCCATGACTGCCTCATGTTGCGGAGGCAAGTTTGTGCGGCGTACCTTCTCCATCTTCGTGTTGGGAGTGACTCCCGGGAGGCCGGCTGCACGATAGGCCGCTATTTGTAACTTGTCAGGATCCTCGCCGGTGACGGCGCGGGCGCGTAGCTCAACTGCAAGTTTTGCCATGACTTCTTCGGCGGCTTCGCTTTGGGCCTCGGCCGGCCTCGTCGCGCTCGTCTTCTCCTCTGCTTGCGCCGGTTCGGTAGATTTATCCCGGGGAACAAAAATCCGCGCAAGGGTAGCTTGTTCATAAGAGGACTGATTCTTCTTGTAGTAGTCCTCGAGATCGGCCTCGGTAATTTGGTTAGCTTCCGCCTGCAAAGCGCGGCTCAGGTCCTGGGCAAGAAGTTGCATGCGGGCAAAGCGCATCTCCTCCTGGAACTCCGGAGTCTTGTCGAGACCTCGTTTTTCCGCGGCGGCCGACATTCTGAGATTGCTCGCGTACGCGTTGGCCACTTTGAGGCGCTGCGGCAGCGACATGCCTGGCTGCAGCGCATCGGCTAGCTTTTCGAATTGTGCGCGGGTGATCACGGTTCTGCAGGCGTTGCCCTGTTCAATGGGATCGGAACAGAAATCGTTAACTGTAATTACAGGGTCGTCCGGCGCAACTTTGACTTCGTGGATCTGATCGCTCGTGACGGGAGCGAGTTCTTCCATCTTTCCTCCTGCCGGTGGCACCGCAGCCTGTCCATGAGCGAAGCTGGCGAGCAGGAGATACACGAGACACTCGAGATACTGGAGCCGCATGGGTATATATCCTCGATGGCGACGTTGTCGGGGAAGTAATACGGGCACGCAGCTTTGCCGCGTGCCCGGATTGAAGCTACTTTTCAAACGCTCCCATGTTGATTTGTCCGTTGGCATTGACGCGCGGATTGCCGTTGAAGTCCACCGTCCCGAAATCGCCCGAGCCCAGGCTCGCGTTGCCCGTATTCTCGGCCGGTGAACTGGTCGGGATATCAAAATTCGGCGTGGGTGAGCAGGCGGTGATCGGGGTCGGAGGCCCGCTTTCCTTGGTCGAAGTGCAGGTGGGTACAGTGAGGTAGGCGGGATTCGCGAATATCGAATTCGCATCTTCTTCAGTGCCCGACTTGTAGGACGCGAAAGAGGAGTAGCTCTTCCCGTTCAGCTCGAACGTAGTCGTCGAACTGGTCGTGTAGAAGTCGTTGTAGTTAGAGGTGACTCCGCTGCCCGATACGTAACCGTAAATGAACAGGCCCTCCGCGCCGGTATAGACAATGTTGTTCTCGAACAAAATCCCCGTCGCCCGGTACTGGATCTGAAACTCACCGCTGCCGGTTTTCTGCGTGTCGTTATCGTACAGGCTATTGTTCACGATGGTGATATCCGTGCTCCCACCCGTGCCCGATTTAGCGTAGCCGCCCACTGAGATTCCGCAGGAGTTTGCGGCGTAGACCAGATTGTTGCGGATGATCACGTTGCTCGAAACCTCGCCCGAAGTTTCGCTGGCAGCCTCGATATTCAAGTCGTTGCCGTAAAGCGTATTGCGCTCGAAGGTCACGTCTGTACAGCCATCACAGTACAGGCCGTCTTCATCATAGGAATTACCTTCACCGGGATTCTTGAAGGCGCTGTTGTTATAGATGAGATTGCCGTAGACGTCTCCGTTCTTGGCCTGATCGTAACCCGTCGGACCGACGCCCTCGAAGCCGATGGCGTCCATGCCAATGTTGTCGTTGTCGTAAATAACGTTGTTGGAGACGACGAAGTTCTGAACGTTACCGTTGTAGGTAGTGGTCTCGCTTTCTCCGGTCAGGCATCCCGTGACCGTGTTGCCACTGACGGTCACGCTGAGGGGAGTCGCACTGGTACCGAAAACGCCGATACCGTACGCGTTGCCGTTCTTCCCCGCCGATGTTTGTATGTTCTTCACCGTGTTGTTGAGGATATTGATCCCGCTTCCGCTGCCGGCAATAAGGATCCCGGCGGGAACGTCGTTCTTGCTCGAAGTTTTGTAGTTTTGGATGGTGAACCCTTCGATGGTCAAGTAGCTCACGCCACTCGTAGCTCCGATGGTGAACAGTCCCTGTGTGTTGCAGCACAGGAAGCTGTTGCTGGAGGCGAAGGTGGGTGTGGTACAGCAGGCGACGCCGGTGCCATCCACGATGGCCACGCCCTGTCCATTGAAAACAATGGGCTCGGACGCCGTTCCCGAATTGGCGAACAAATCGCTCTCGTTATAGGTTCCAGCTCCAACATAAACGGTGGCGCCCGCCTTAGCTTCCAGAGCCGCGTGTCCGATGGTGAGCCAGGGCGCGCTCGCACTGCCGCTATTCGAGTCGCTTCCGCTCTTGGACACGTAGAAGGTTGCTCCAGATTGCGCGAGAAGTGAGGTCGAGAGGAATACGACAAAGACAAAATGCAGTTTCCAAAGGGATGTCATTTCGGAATCTCCTTAAGTGGGTGAGGCGTGTTTTGTTTGAAACGATTGAGGCAAAGGCTTCTTGCCGGTCCTTGGGGCCCGAATCGGCAAAGCTTAGGTCTGTTACGAGTTCTTGTCAATAGTTATGTTTGCTTTCGATTAAGAATATGGGGGCTTTCGCTTTATTGCTATTCCGAATCGGGAGCTCGAAGGATTCTAAGCGCCGATGGGTAGCGTTCCCGGCGAAAGGCGTTTGGGCGAGAAGGGGAAGGTCCAGTGGGCGATCCGCCCGATTGGCACAGAGGGACAAGCTAGGCTCGTCCCTCGGCAAGGAAATATCGGAAGCTACTTTGCTCCTAGCTTCTCGAAGAACAAACAGATGGTTTCGATCCCGTGGTGGAAGTTCGGGATGTGGAACTTCTCGTTGGGAGCGTGCAGGTTGTCGTCTGGAAGGCCGAAGCCCATCATGACAGTAGGAATCTTCAATCCCTCGTAGAAATCGTTGACGATAGGAATGGAACCGCCGCTGCGGATGAACACCGTTTCTTTCTTGAATGTATCGTGTAGCGCTTCGGTCGCGGCCTTGATGTAAGGATTGTCGGTACCAACCACGGAGGCCGGACCTTTGCTCCACACTTTAATTTTCGTCTCAATCCCCTTGGGCGTGAGCTTCTTCACGAAGGCGGTGTAGCGCTTGAGGATGTCATCGGGATCCTGATTGGGCACCAACCGCATGGACACTTTCGCCGCGGCTTTGGCGGGAATCACAGTCTTTGCCCCTGCCGCAACGAAGCCGCCGGGCATGCCGTGAACTTCGAGCGTAGGCCGGGCCCAGGTTCGATATAGAACGGAGTAACCTGGCTCGCCGGTGAGGACCTTGGAGCCGACTTCCGTTTTGCGGTAGGTCTCCTCATTAAAGGGCAGGCGCTTCCACGCCTTCAGTTCGTCCTTGCTGGGAGCTTTCACGTTCTTGTAAAAGCCAGGGATCAGTACGTGGCCCTTGGAATCCTTCAACTTGCTGATGATTTCGATGAGAGCAAAGAAGGGATTGGGAGCCGCGCCACCGTAGACTCCGGAGTGCAAGTCGGTCTTAGCGCCGTAGGCTTCGATCTCTGTATAAACCAAGCCACGCAGTCCGACGCACAACGTAGGAAGATTGGGCGCGAAAAGTTCGGTGTCGCAGACCAGGGCGAAATCCGCCTTCAGCTTGGCTTTCTGCTTGCGAACATACTCGGCAATGGATTCGCCGCCGACTTCCTCTTCGCCTTCAAAAATCACCTTCACGTTGATGGGCAGCTTGCCGTCTCCGGACTTCATCATCGATTCCAGGGCCTTCACTTCCATCCAGAGCTGGCCTTTGTCGTCGACTGCGCCGCGGGCATAAATATTGTTATTGCGCTCGGTGGGCTCGAAGGGCGGCGTATGCCACTCATCCAGCGGATCAGGCGGTTGCACGTCATAGTGCGCGTAGCACAGGACGGTCGGCTTGCCGCCCGCGTACAGCCAGTCGGCGTAAATGAGCGGATGGCCTTTGGTGGGGATGACCTCGACATTCTCCATGCCGATGCGGCGCAGTTCGTTGGCGACGAAGTCAGCCGCTTTTTGAACGTCCGGCTTATGCTCATCAAGCGTGCTAACGCTGGGGATGCGAAGGAGATCTTTTAGTTCGCTGAGGAAACGCTGCTGATTATTGCGAGCAAAATCGACTGCCGGGGAAGCCATAGATTGGTCCTTTCTCGTGCGAGAACGCAACAGTGTGGACTGCTGCGGTTGCGGAAACGCTCCAGTATATACCTGAAGGAATCCGGGAAGGGGCAACGCGCCGGGCACAATGCCTCGAAGCTTATTGCGGAAACCTTCCAGGTGAAAAAGCCGCGAGATCATGGTCGGGGCGCTTTCCCTCGATGACTTGCGTCATGAGGTGAGCGGTGATGGGGGCCAGGAGAATGCCGTCGCGAAAGTGTCCGGTCGCAACATAGTAGCCGGGCGTGGTGGTTGCGCCGAGAATTGGCAACGAATCGGGAGTGCCGGGACGCAGGCCAGCCCAGTCTTCCAGAATCTTCGCATTCCCTAGTTCTGGGACGAGGGCGATCGCGGCGCGATGCAGACGTCGAATCGTCGCGACATCAGTCCGCTTGTCGAATCCGGCTTCCTCCACTGTAGTGCCGACGATGATTCGTCCATCGCTGCGAGGGATTAGATATACGTCGGGCGATCGAATCACGTGCTTCAGCAGTTCGCGAGTAGGCGAAAGGAGGCACAGCATCTGTCCCTTCACCGGACGGGTAGGAAATGTATGGGGAGCGATTTGGCCGGACCAAGCTCCAGCGCAGTTGACGACTTTCGCGGCGAGAAACGAAGTTTTATTGGTGGTGACTCCGGTCGCCCGCTCATCGGACAGATCGACGGAGATAACCGTATCGCCGGAAGAAAAATCCACCCCGCGGTGTTTCGCGGCGGCGAGTGCCGCTGCCGTGAGGGCTCGAGGATCGACGCTGCGCTCTTGCAGATAAAATGCCGCGCGAATGGGTTCTGCTATGACCGGCTCAAGCTCAGCCAGCGGCACGGGCAAGGTGAATGCCGGGTGCTCTTGGGCGTGTTCCGGCAAAGGAAACACGATCGCTCCCTGATCACGCAGGTCCACGAAGACTCCGGATGCGTCCTGCAACTCATGCACAAACTCTGGATACATGCGGGCACTGGCCGAGGCTAGAGGCTGCAAGGCAGCGGGAGTTTCAATGACGGAATCGGCCAGCATGCCACCCGCGGCGTAGGAAGCTTCCCGCCCAGGCTCACCGCGCTCGACGATCAAGACGCTCGCGCCCTTCTTGCGCAGTTCGAGCGCGAGCGACAGTCCAATAATCCCGCCGCCAATGACGATTACGTCCCGAATCTTCATTTCCGCATTGTAGAAGAGTGTCCCAGTCCATTACTTTCGTTACCCTCGTGGGACACATCTGGTTAAGTGGAGTTACCTTTCTGGCCCCTATAATCCGGACAAACCGCAAGCATCGCAGGTCAGAACGCCGCTCTTTCTTCCAGTTTACGAGCGGGCAACGCCTCGACGAATGGCTGAAAAAAAGAATTAGATTTCGAACAATAAGGCGATCGTGAAATCAAAGCACAACGTGAGCGAGCGAGCGGTTCCAACATCAACGTGGATCTACAATCCTTGGCTCGATCTGATCGTGGGATGCGGAGCCTGGTCCGCGCCGCTTTTGCTGTTCTCGTACCTCTCAGTTGCGTCGAGCGTTCGAGCATGGTCAGTGGTTTTCTACGCGCTGGCGCTCTTTTTCAACTATCCCCACTTCATGGCGACGATCTATCGCGCCTATCATCGCGCGGAAGATTTTCAAAAGTACCGCATCTTCACCGTTCACGTTACGGCTCTCTTTGCACTGACGCTGATCCTGTCACATTCCTGGGTTCGCATTCTGCCCTGGATTTTCACGATCTATTTGACGTGGAGTCCGTGGCATTACAGCGGCCAAAACTACGGTTTGTTCATGATGTTCGCTCGCCGCGCCGGAGCGACCCCGAGCGACTCTACACGCCGCGCGCTCTACGGCGCCTTCATTGTTTCGTACTTGATCCTGTTCCTGGGTTTCCACACCGGGCCTTCCACCGATCCTCTTTTCATCTCCATCGGAATTCCTGTGGCCGTGAGCCATTGGGAGCAAATCCTGCTTGCCTTGGCGTTTGTTGGGTTGGCGTCTTTTGGACTTTTTCGGCTGGCTCGGGAGACCGGCTGGCGCAAACTGATTCCCTCGCTCACGTTATTCTCATCGCAGTGCCTATGGTTTCTTTTGCCAGCAGCGATTTCCTTGATCAAAGGCCTGGATATTCCGCAGAGCCGTTACAGTTCGGGCGTGCTGGCGGTGATGCATTCGGCGCAATACCTCTGGATTACGAGCTACTATGCCCGGCGCGAAGCTTCAGGCGAGAGCGGCCGGGACTGGCATCCGTGGGCTTACTTCGGAGTGCTGATCGCCGGCGGTATCGCTTTGTTTGTTCCCGGACCATGGCTGGCCAGCCGTCTGTTCCACCATGACTTCACCCGTAGCTTTCTGATCTTCACTTCGCTCGTGAATATTCACCACTTCATCCTGGATGGCGCGATCTGGAAGCTGCGCGATGGAAGGATCGCGTCGCTCTTGCTGAATTCGCGCGTCCGGATTTCTGATGCCGCATCGGAAACCAGCAGCCGGTTATCTTCCGCGTGGAGTTGGCTGACCGGCCGAACCGGCGTTGCCCGCCAACTGCGAGTGGGAGCCGCTCTCGTGCTGCTGCTGTGGGCAACGGTCGATCAGGCGCGCTACTATCTCGCGCTTCACGCCGACAATCTCAAAGATTTGCAGCGCGCGGCCGCACTCGATTCATTCGACAGTTCATTGCAAATGCGACTGGCTCGCCAAGAGCTGGCGCTAGGTCAGGCGCAGCCAGCGGAAACGGCCTGGCAAAAGGCGATACAAGTGAATCCCGCCGATCCGGGCCCACGCCAGGCTTTGCTCCGATTCCTGATCGAGCAAAATCGCCTTGATGAAGCATTCCATTTGACGGAGGCGTCGCTTCTTTACACGCCCAAAGATGTAAATCTCCTCATAAATCGCGGTCTATTGGCGCAACGTCGCGGCTATCCCGATCTGGCGGTGGAGAGTTGGAACCAGGCGCTCGCCATCGATCCCGGGCATGCTTCGGCACATCTTTATCTGGCCGACCAACTTGATCGCGAGGGCAAGCCGAAGGAGGCGGCGGCGCATTACAGGGCGTTTCTTGAAATCACCACGCGGCAATCGGCACGTCAGGAGCCGTCAAACCGTCCGGAGCCGCAGAAGATGATCGCCGTTTTGCTTCGCATGGCCGATTGCCAGGTGCGCGCATCTCAAAAGCCGCAAGCTCTTCAGTCTTACCAATTGGCGGCAAAAATCGCGACCCAAACCAAACAGGACAAACTCGAGAGCATTGCGGACGTGAACGAAGCAGCGCTTCAGGGAGAAGCCGGTAAATTGGATGAAGCTCTGCAGCTGTATCAGCACGCCCTGCAGTTGGATGATTCAATTGCTGATCGGACCGCAAGCGCCGAAGATTGGTTCGCCTACGGACGTTTTCTTGAGGACGCTGGATTCCCCGCCCGGATGGCTTACGCATGCCTGGTCAAATCCGAGATGCTGCAGGACCCTCTTCCAAACGCTTCGCAGCAGCAGTTGCGCGCCGATGCTCTTGGGTCGACGGCAAAACAGGCTGAGCCTGAGGCCGCTGCTATACGCCGTAACCCCAGCCTGAGTTTGAATGAGGCGTTAGCGTTACGCCGTTAAGACATATCGAACGATCTCCAGCGCACATTGACAGCGCTGCTCTTGTGCTAAACAATTGGAGCGAGCCGACAAAACAGGGAAGTCTCATTTTTGGAGGAACGATGCCGGACGAAGGCGAAGAACTACACGTGGAACATCAATCGACCGCAGGGAAATGGATCCTGATTATTTTAGCGCTCGCCTTTGTCGCGGCGTCTGTCTATGGATATGTGACAACACAGCAGCACGTGGATAAGTTAACGAAAGATTTGAGCGACAGCCAGATTCAGGTCGCCGAACTGAAGAACCGAATGCAGACCGCCGAAGCATCAGAGGAAACACTGGCGCACCAGGTAGGTCTGACGAAGAAAGAATTAGCGCAACGCGCCGCCCAACTGCAGGAAGAGCAGAGGGCTGCGGAATCCCGCCTGG
This sequence comes from uncultured Acidobacteriaceae bacterium, assembly GCA_963777005.1. Classification (GTDB taxonomy): domain Bacteria; phylum Acidobacteriota; class Terriglobia; order Terriglobales; family Acidobacteriaceae; genus Sulfotelmatobacter. Next base: position 201,780 of record CAVZPC010000011.1, read on the forward strand.
AAAAAGAACAGAAGGAACAGATCGGCCAGGTGAGCGGGGAAGTGGCCGGCGTGAAAAGCGATGTAGGTGGTGTTAAGACGGACGTTGCCTCCACCAAGGCCGACCTGGAAGCCACAAAAGCCAAGCTGCAAAGTGCGGTGGGCGACCTTGGAGTGCAGAGCGGATTGATTGCTAATACGCGCAGTGATCTGGAAGTGCTCAAGCACAAGGGCGATCGCAACTATTACGAATTCACTTTGCTCAAGGGTGCCAAGCCGCAACCGGTGGCCACGGTCAGTCTGCAACTCAAGAAGACGGATGCCAAGCACGGCAAGTTCACGCTGAATGTGAGCTCTGACGATAAAACCATCGAGAAAAAAGATCGGAACATCGCCGAACCGATTCAGTTTTACTCCGGTCGCGAGCACCTGCTGTTTGAGTTGGTGGTCTGGACGGTCGACAAGAATAAAGCTACGGGTTACTTGAGCACGCCGAAGAATGCGCCCGTTCCGGTGACGGCCAATTGAACGGAGTGCTTTTCCCTGCGGGTGCGCATGTCGCGCTGCAGATCGCTCTACGCACCGTAGTCATTTATCTTGTCGTACTGATCGGGGTACGTCTCAGCGGCAAACGTGAAGTCGGACAGATGACTCCGTTCGATCTGACGTTGCTGCTGCTTCTTTCCAATTCCGTGCAGAATGCCATGACGGGGCCGGACACCTCGCTGCTCGGCGGCGTGATCGCCGCTTCCACACTGTTGTTGTTGAACTATTTTGTAGGCACTCTTTCCGGCGTCAACCGCGGCTTTCGCCGCGTAGTTCAGGGCGAGCCCAGTCTTCTGATTCACGATGGAAAGACCATCCAGTCGCATATGGCGAGAGAGCACGTCAGCATGGACGAATTGGAGCGGGCGCTGCGCGAGCACGGCATCGCTCACGTGCATGACGTTGCGTTAGCTGTGCTCGAAGTCGATGGCTCGATCAGTTGCATGAAATACGATGAGATTAAACCGGACGCCAATACCCATCTTGCCCGGCGCAGATTCATTCAGAAAAAACAGTAGCGCCTTATTCGATCGGCACGAATTTCACACAAACTGGCTGCGATACATCCAGCACTTTGTCGGTTGGAGTCAGGCTGCCAGTTTGGTGGTTGATTCGAAAGAGCACGATATTGTTCGATTTTTCGTTCTCGGCAAAGATCAGCGTGCCGGATGGATCGATCGCGAAATTGCGTGGGCTCTGCCCCTTCGTGGGAGCGTACTCGATGAGCGTCAAAGTTCCTTTGCTCGGGTCGATGGCAAATACCGCAATGCTGTCATGCCCACGGTTTGAGGCATAGAGGAACTTGCCGGAAGGATGCACTTCAATTTCAGCGGACTCGTCGAGGGCAGTAAAGTCCTTGGGAATCGTTGAAATCGTCTGCAGCGGACGCAAGACACCAGCCTCGTCGTAACCAAAGACCGAAACGCTCGACCCCATTTCGTTGATCACATATCCAAACTTGCCGTCGGGACGGAACGCGAAGTGCCGAGGGCCTGCTCCGGGAGGGGCCTTGGCAAACGGAGGATCGTTTGGCGTGAGCGAGCCCTTCACGCTATCAAATTTGTAGACGAGCGTCTCGTCAAGGCCGAGATCATCCACGATCGCAAAACGATTGTCAGGCGAGAGGTCGACGGAGTGCGCGTGGGGACCTTCCTGGCGCTGCGGATTCGTGCCGTGGCCCGTGTGTTGAATGAAGGCCGAAGCCTCGCCCAATCGACCATCCGCAAGGATGGGAAACGTCGCAATGCTACCTCCCGTGTAGTTTGCGACGAGAACATATTTCCCAGTGTTGTCGACCACGATGTAGCAAGGATCGGCGCCGCCAGACGCTACCTCATTCAACAGCGTTAGCTTGCCGGTACTGCGATCAATCGCGAAGGCGCTGACCGCTCCGCTCTTTTTGCCCCCGTAGTTTCCGACCTCGTTGACGGCATAAAGGAATTTGTGGTTGGGGTGCACGGCGAGGAAGGAAGGATTGATCGTTTGCGCCGCCAGGCCGATGGAAGTCAGCTTCGCGCCATCGGGATCAAATCGGTAGGCGTAGATGCCTTTGCTGGTGCTGCCTTCCTGGGTATAGGTTCCGACATACACAAAATATTTGTCTTTGGCCGCAGCGGCGGCAGGCATCGCAAGACACGCTATTAAACAGAGGACCGCGAGAATCCTAGGACAGAACGGAGTTCGATTCATCACTCTATAAAACCGCATTTGATACTGATGACGCAAGGGAGGGCATTATTTGGTCAGCGTAACGGGCACAGGCTGGTCATAGGGATGGATCACCACGCTCACCGCCTTGCGCTGATTGAAGGCGTCCAGTGTAACCGGAAAACCGACGATCACCGTGCGCTTGAGCTCTTGACCCGGCTGCAACTTATCTTCGGGAGCTAAGGCGGGCTGAACATTTTCTTTCAGAGCAGGGAAGGCCTGGTAATAGCGGTCGAAGTCAACCGCGGAGACCGCGTCGCTGGTCAGTTCTCCGGTCGAAGTCACGATTTTCCCCTGAATATGATGAACCCAGAGCGGCTTCTCACCCGAGTTGTGGAGAGTAAACGTCAGGGCTACGAGCGAGGCATTTTGATTGGGAATCTGCACTGCGGTTACGAAGTCGAGCGATCCTGCACCTTGCGGTTTGGCACGTTGCAAGAAAGATACGATGCCCGCGAGTACGAGGACTCCTGCCAATGCGATCAGCAGGATTCTTACGGGCGGCAGGTTGCGTTTGGCCGTACCGAATTCGTCCCCTATGCGGATAGTAGGACCGCGTTGTGGAGTCGGAGACGCGCTAACCGCGCCGGCGCTTGGAGATTCTGGCGGTACCGACGTCGTATTCGGGGTCTGATCAGGCATGGCGTTTCGCGTATTCCGATTCTACTCTCGGAGCTTTCATATTCGAGCACTGAGCTAATTCCATCCGTGTTTCATCGCTTTCGCGAATCTTTCTGCAGGAAGAGTGTTGAGCACATCGCCCTTCGTCAGCCACGCGCGCCGGGCTTGCAGGATGCCGTAGCGGATTTTGTCCAGGTGCGAGGTGTGATGGGAGTCGGTGTTGATGACGATTTTCACACCGCGTAGCTTGGCCCGGCGGAGATGAACGTCATTCAGATCGAGCCGGTCGGGATAGGAGTTCAACTCCATGGCCACTTTATGTTTTGCCGCGGCGGCGAGAATTGCGTCCATGTCAAACTGATAAGCATCGCGCCGAAGCTGCAGACGGCCCGTGGGATGGCCGATGATGGAAGTGTTCGGATTCTCGACCGCTTTGAGCAGGCGCTCGGTCATCTTCGCCGGCTCCTGATTAAAAACGGAGTGCACGCTGGCGATGACCACGTCCATTTGCGCGAGTACATCGTCGGAAAGATCGAGATCGCCGTCAGCGAGGATATCAACTTCGATGCCGGCAAGAATCTTGATGCCGTCGATTTTTCTGCCGGCCTCGCGGATGCGCTGGATGTGAGCCACGGCTCGCGTGTCGTCAAGGCCGTTGGCGAAAGCCAGGTTCTTCGAATGGTCGGTGATGGCCATGTATTTGTAGCCGCGCGCCCTGGCAGCCTCGGCCATTTCTTCAATCGTGTTTTTGCCATCGGTTTCGACCGTGTGCATGTGCACGTCACCCTGCAAGTCTTCCAGAGTGATGAGAGTGGGCAACGTGTGCTTTTCCGCGGCATCAATCTCGCCCAGGTTTTCGCGCAGCTCCGGCGGAATGTAGTCGAGATTGAGCTTGGCGTAAATCTCCTCTTCCGTCTTGCCGGCCACGGGAGTTTCGGTCTTCAAATCCGCGAGGCTGTATTCATTGAGGGTGTACCCCATTTTGAGGGCGCGCTGGCGCAGGGCGACGTTGTGAGCCTTCGATCCGGTGAAATATTGCATGGCCGCGCCAAACGACTCCGGAGGAAGCAGGCGAACGTCCACTTGCAGATCGTTGCGCAGGCGGAAGCTGATTTTGTTGTCGCCCTGGGCGATGATGTTCATGAGCGGCGGATATTTTGCGACGTATTGCACTGACTTCTCCCGCTCCTCGGGGCTGCAGCAGGCAGTGCCCGTAACCAGGATGTCGAGATCCCCCACGGTTTCGCGGCCGCGGCGCAACGAGCCGGCAGGAGTGATCTTGTCGAAGCCAGGAAACTTCGCGAGATAAGCGGTAAGTTTTTGCGCCTCGGTTTCGGCAACGTCGATCAGAAACCGTCCGGAGATTCGGCGATAGTCTTCGATGGCTTTCAGCAATTTCTGTTCATGTTTCTCGCCCATGCGCGGCAGTTCGCGGATCTTGCCTTCGCGCGCAAGCTTTTCCACGCCATCAACGTCGCAGACCTTATAGGCGCTCCAAATCAGCGCAATCGTCTTCGGCCCCAGGCCCTGAATCTTCAACAACTGGAGCATCGACGGGTGATACTTCTTGAGCAGTTCGGCTTGCACGCTAAGTTGGCCGTCCTTGAAGAGTTCCTGCAGGTTCACCAGCATTCCCTTTCCGATGCCGGGAATAGCCAGAACTTGCTTCGGTTCGCTGATGATGTCTTTGATCTGCTCGGTGTGATTTTCTATGGCTTGGGCAGCATTGCGGTAGGAGCGGATGCGGAAAGAATCCTGGCCGTCGATTTCGAGCAAGTCGGCAGTTTCATAGAGAACCGTGGCGATGGATTTATTGTCCACGGCTTAAAGATAAACAAGAATAGAGTGCGGCGCCAGAGCTTGGACAGAATACAGACTCAACCTGCCGGTAAGGGATTAGCTGGAGTAGACGAAGACCCGGTCGCGGTGCCGCGACGGCGGGTTCGAGGATCTGCCCCAGAGATTGAGTTAGGCAGGCTTGCTTACGTTCGCCGCCTGCGGGCCCTTCTGACCTTCGGTGATTTCGAACTCGACCTCATCACCCTCTTGCAGGCTCTTGTATCCCTCGGATGTGATCGCGCTGTAGTGAACGAAAACATCGGGACCATCTGCACGTCCGATGAACCCGTAGCCTTTCGCATTATTGAACCATTTCACCGTGCCTTTCAGACGTTCCACGCGTAACCCCGCTTTCTGCACGTCCAGTCGGGGAACCCAAAGACGTGACCGGCTTTAGGATGCATTTTGGAGCGATTAGGATGGAGTGTCAAGGCGAAAGAGGCCGCGAAGCCATGCCCTGAGCGGAGAAACTTACAATGCAAAAAGCATATAAACACTTCAGTCGTCCAGCGCGGTACTGCTAGGCAGTAGGCTTGCCGGCGTGAAGTTTTCGACCGTTCCTGATCTGATGATCCAGCCAAAGAACGGATGAGATTGTTTTGGCGTCGCGAATGTTTCCCGTCAGCACCATTCGAACGACTCTAGAAAGCGGGACTAGGCGCTTGACGATGACTTCATCGGCCTCGGGCTGCGCTTTGCCGGCCCTAAGTCCAGTGGCCAGAAACACGGACATGGTTTCGTCCACGAATCCAGGGCTCGCGAAAAAATTAAAGATAAGCTGCCAGTGCGCGGCCGTGTAGCCCGTTTCTTCGTGCAGTTCGCGCTGGGCCGCGGGTAAGGCTTTTTCTCCGGGATCGATGCGCCCGGCGGGAAGCTCCCACAGAAAATCATTCGCGGCATGACGATACTGACGCTCGAGCAGGACCCGCGGCGTCGCAGTGGATTCATCGACCGCCAGAATCACGACCGAGCCGGTGTGATGAATCACGTCGCGCCGGACGCGGATACCCCCGGGCTCCTCTACTTTGTCGGTCGTTACCCAAAAAACGGGACCACGATACACCGTGCGCGAGGACAATATCCGAGCTTTCGGGCGGGACTTTTTGGTTGATTTTGACGGCTTGGATTCTTCTGAGTGAGCAGGCTTTCGCATCACAACAATATAAAGCAGGGCATCCCCGGCGTATCCGGACGCAACACGAGAACGAGGGACGTAGGGTCAAGTCTGCTATCCTGCCGGGCATGCCGACAGAGCGATCCACAAAGCCTCTGAAGCCACGGGTTGCCATCGTCGGTGCTGGGAATCTGGCCAGTGCTCTGGCGGTAGCCATGCACCGAGCGGGATACAGGATTGACCAAATCCTCTCGCGTGACCAGCCCGCGTCCTTGCGACGAGCCCGGCGACTGGCAGGCGAAGTAGGTGCATCCGTTGTCGTGACGGGGAAGGCTCACGTTCAGTCAGAGGTGGTTTGGTTCTGTGTTCCGGATGGAGCGATTGCCGGCGCGGCGATGACGCTGCAAGCTGCGGCGGATTGGAGTGGCAAAGTTGCGGTGCATTCCAGCGGCGCGCTTACCAGTCAAGAACTTACCCGATTGAGGCAGCGTGGGGCAGTGGTGGCTTCGGTTCATCCCATGATGACGTTTGTACGCGGCTCACGCCCGCCGCTGACGGGCGTTCCCTTCGCCATCGAGGGAGACTTCGCGGCAGTTCGCATGGCGCGCCGCATCGTAAAGAACCTCGGCGGTCGTGCGTATTCCCTTCGAAAAGAAGATAAGGCGGCTTACCACGCCTGGGGAACTTTTGCGTCGCCGTTGCTCACAGCACTGTTCGTGACCACCGAGCATGTGGCCACTGCTGCCGGTGTGCAACCCAGAGAGGCAAAACGAAGGATGCTGCCGATACTCATGCAAACCTTGGCGAACTACGCCGAGTCCGATGCGGCGCGAGCATTTAGCGGGCCCATGATCCGCGGCGATATCGATACGGTGAAGCGCCACCTCAAGATGTTGCGCAGAATGCCTGTTGAGAAAGGAGTCTACGCATCTCTCGCTCAAGCAGCGCTGGTTTATCTGCCGGGGAAGAACAAGCCGTCGCTTGAAAAGGCGTTGAACTCACGGCGCAGAGGCAGGAGCAGAAGCTAGCTCGCCGGGCCCCACGACATCCGGCGCAAAGCCAGTGCAAGCAGCCCCAGCACGACAAAGGGAAACCCAGCAGCGGTGCGCAGAGGCAGGAGAAACACTCCCTCGGAGTAAAACTGTTCCGGGCTGAGGAATGGACGCACCACGATCAGGCCCAGCGCCGCCACCCAAGGCCATAACAGAACTGCCATCCCGAGGACGAGGAGCGCACGAAAGATTGAACTTGATCTCCCCGATCGTTTGCGGCTGGCAAGCAAGAAGATGCCCGGGAGAAGAATCACGTGATCGAAGACGGACTGGCCAGGAAGGATGGTTATTGTGGTGATGGCAAGCAGGAGGCTCAACGTGAGCCAGAATTCGTACGAGCCGACTGCTGCCGTACGGCCATGCCAGGCAAGCATCAGGGCCGCAATCAAAGCAACGGCGATTAGAACTATGCCGCAGTACCCTCCAAGACTCGACCCGGGCAGCAAACTGGCCAGCGGAGGTGTGGCGTAGCGGTGGTAGCCCAGAACCACGCGCCCCCAGGACTGGATCCAGCGCGGCCAGACCGCCAGCGACGCGCCGACCAGCAGGAGCATTGTGGCGAAGAACGCCACGGTAAATCGGCCCCGGTGGCGCCAATCATGCACACTCCAAATGAGCAGATACAAGATCACGAGTAAGGTCATCTGCGGCTTGATCGTGGTCAGCGCCATCAGCGTTCCAGAGAGCAGCAAGCGCCCCCGTATCAGCGCAAGCAGGGACGCGGCCAAAAGAAATCCCACCAGCAGTCCTAACTGCCCCGCGTAAAGGCCCTCGAGTTCGGGGTAGCTGCACAATGTCAATAGGAGAATGATTGTCAGCCACGTCTGGCTCACGCGCCAGGACAACGCTTGAGTCCAGAAAAATACACTAGCCGCAATCAAAGCAACAAGCAGCATGGCCCACGCGACGCGGAGGGGCGCAAACGGCAGTTCGCTTGCCGGCCACAGCAAAAGGTCCGTGTAGGCGGGATAGGCAAACGTTCTGTAGTCGTCTGGGGGATCGGTGGGGAATTGGCCTTCGAGTGGGCGGCCAAACAATCCGATCTGGATCTCCCGCGTTACCGCTGGGCTGTAAGGATCGCTGCGCTTCCGAAGCCATTCTCGCGAGGTTAGCCAAATGGGGAAAAAGTCATCGCCAAAACTGTATCCGCCACCTAGATGCTCGGCGGTGCGCATTTCTCGCACCCGTGGCATAAACAAGCCAAACTGGTAATAAAGCATGGAGGCCGCGCCCACGAGCGCGAGTCCGAGAGCGAGAGCGGCCGTGCGCGACCGGCGGTTTCCGGAGTCAGGGATTGGCATTCGCGAGATTGGCGGACGCGCTAGCTCGAAGTGAAAATGTGACCGAGCTTTTCTTTCTTGGTCTTCAGATACTCTTCCGCGTGCGGACTCGGCGTGACTTCGCAAGGGACGCGCTCAACTACCTCAATACCAGCTCGCTCGAGCGCCTCTACCTTCTCCGGGTTGTTGGAAAGTAGTCGCACTTTTGTGACGCCCAGCGCGTTAAGAATCTGTGCGGGCAAGGCGAAGTCCCGGTGATCGGCTTTGAAGCCCAGTCGCTCGTTGGCCTCGACTGTGTCCAGACCCGCATCCTGCAACTCATAAGCCTGCAACTTGGCCATGAGGCCGATGCCGCGGCCCTCCTGCTGTTCGTAAATGAGTATGCCGACGCCGAGGTCGCGAATCATCGAGAGGGCCATCTCCAGTTGCTGACGGCAGTCACAACGCAAGGAATGAAAAACGTCCCCAGTCAGACATTGCGAGTGAACTCGAACCAGAGGAGGCTCGGACTTTACGTCACCCATCACCAGGGCGACAGCCTCCTCAGTTCGGCGGTTTCCGTCGGAACCAAATTCAGCCCGAAAGCCGTAAATCCGGAACTTGCCCCAACGCGTGGGAAAATCCGCGGATGCGAGCTGCTGCACGTCGTTAGCGGTCACACTTCGATTATAGCGGTTGTGGAGGGAAACAGAATCCTTCACCATGCCGGCGCGGGGACGCGGAGATAATCTCGATCGATCGGATCAGCCTCTGGCGCGGAAATGGAAGATAGCGTCTTGCTTGGAAGCGATGGCGACGCCGTTGCGCATGGCAGGTTGAAAGCGCCAATTCTCCAGCGCGGCAAGAAACTTTTCGTCGAGCTTCGCGCCCATGCTGTGGAGAACGGTTTTTCGAACAATCTCTCCGCGCTCGTCAATGGTGATCTCCACCACCACATTTCCTTCCGACTCGGGAAGCTCCCACGGATAGACCACGGGATCCACCGTGGCAACCGGCAGAGCCGGACGAATCTCGTCGCCAAACACCGGTCCACCGGGCAAAGTTCCATACGGCTGTCCGGCTGGTGCGCCATGGCCCACCTTTGAAAGTGTTGCCGTCTTTGATTTGTCTTCCGCCGTAGATGGCGCCAGGGGAGTCTGAGGCAAGGGCAACTTCGCCAGCGCAACGTTCCGTTTTAAAATCAGTTTCTCGTGGCCTAGCCGCTGGTGGCGATAGAACTCATTGGTGCGGTCCGGTGAACTGATCGCGCTATCGTCGGGCGAATCCGCAGGAAAGTAGATTGGCGTGAGCAGCTTGCCGTTTCGTCCGAGCGCGACGGAAGACGGATTCAATAGTCGAGGTTCGGGCGCATGCAGCAGCCAAGCGAACAATAGACCGTGCATCGCGAGCGACACCGTCAGCATCCGAGCCTGAGTTTTCGACTCACCGGCATTGAGCAGCGTAAACATGAAGAAGAAAACCCCCCAGCGAAGCTCCGTTTAGGTTAGACGCGGCGCAGGGGCGTTCGTCAAGCACCGTTGGTGTAGATAAAGGAACGCTGCTAAAATAAGCGGGAAACTAGAAATCCATCCGGTACGGGGCTATAGCTCAGTTGGGAGAGCGCGTCGTTCGCAACGACGAGGCCGTCGGTTCGAGCCCGACTAGCTCCACCAAATCTTTCAACAACTTGCCGCGTTGCGATCATCAAAAACTCAGTTGATTTGGAACGCGAATTGGAACGTACATCGGGTTCCCCATTGGCAATTCACTATGGACGCGGGGGACGACCGCCTGCGCCTTAACGCGGAGGTGCGCGCCTTTCACTCCTAAGGACTCTTCTCGCAGACTACTAAGGAACCAGCGCGAACGCTTTCAAGTGGCCAAGCAACAGTGCCGTGTCGACGGGCTTGAACACGTAGGCGTCACACAATGCCCGGAACGAGTCGACAACATTCTTGACATCGTCCAGGGCGGTAATCATGATCACTTTTACTCCGGAACTCGATAGCGTGCCGCCGGCTTCCTCCAGTCCGCGAATTTCCGAGAGCGCCGCCTTCCCATCCTTCTCGGGCATCATGATATCCATACAGATCAAGTCGTACGCTCGCCCATTCTGCTTGGCCAAGCGGAAAGCCTCGAGGGCTTCTTTGCCATTGACCGCAACGTGACATTCGCCGTAGCGGGAGAGAAACGTTTGCAGCAACAGCCGGCTGGTAAAGTCGTCCTCAACGATAAGCGTATACATCGCCGCCCTTCCTTCCTGATGCTGGGTTAAGCCCAGCCACACTGGCTTAGAGCAGCCGCGAGCCGCCCGAATTCTTTCTCCACTGACTCCAGCAGCGCGGCCGCGCGCCACAGCTCTCCGTTGGTTGCTGCTCGCTGGATCTGGGTAGTGAGCTCAAGCAAACCTGGAGCCGAGACGGTGGCGGACGCGCCCTTTAGCGTATGTGCTTGCGCACCTGCGCCGTTGGCATCGCCTTGCTCGATCAGTTGTCTCAATTTCTGCAGCTGTCCCGGCGCATCGCTCAGAAATCCCGCCACAACTGTTCGGGCCAGGACCTGATCGCCCGAAAGACGAGCCACCAGTTCCTTCTCTCGAAAGACTTCTAGAACGGGTTCAGAATCGCTGTCCGCCAGAAGCAGCGATTCACGCTCGGCGGGCAGCCGCAACCATTTCGGCAAGACTTCCCCTAATTGTCTGGGCTCGATTGGTTTGGCAAGATAGTCGTTCATACCCGCCGCGAGACATTTCTCGCGGTCTCCCACCAGAGCGTGGGCAGTCAAGGCAATGATTGGAATGGCAGGATTGCGCATACCGCACGAGGGGCATCGGATGCGGCGGGCGGTCTCGCAACCGTCCATATCTGGCATTTCACAATCCATCAGGACGATGTCGTAGTCGGCGGACCGCAGTGCGTCGAGGGCCTCCACCCCGTTTCCCACGGCATCCGCCTGGTGCCCGAGCTTGGTCAGAATGGCTAAAGCGACCTGCTGGTTGGTCGGGTTGTCCTCGACCACCAGAATTCGGGCTACAGGGTTGCCGCGAGACGTACTCGGTGGAGTCGTGGAGATTTCCGTCAAGGTTGCAGCTTCGGGTTTTCTGACTCGCAACGCCAGCGCCAACGCTTCATGCAGGGAGGACTCCCATATGGGTTTTGCCAATCGCCCAGCGAATGCAGACGTTTTCAGGAGGTCGAGGTCGCTTTCTTGGCCCAGTGGAGACATGAGCAGGAGCGCAATCGCATTCAACTCCGGATCCGCCGCTATGCGCTTCCCAACTTCCATTCCATCGTTTTCAGGCATTTTCCCATCGAGCAGCGCAACCCGGAACGGATCGGAGGCCCGGACCGCACATTGCAGTGCGGCCAGGGCTGAATCTGCGTCTCCGGCCTCTTCGCTACGACAACCACAGCTCGTCAGAAGCGTATGCAGGAGCCCGCGGTTGGTAGGGTTGTCATCGACGACGAGCACTCTGGGCGCCTGCAGACTCAAATCGAATTTCGTCAGTTGTGCGGCCGCCTCGGGTTGCTTCTCTAAGGCAATCGTGAACCAGAATGTGGACCCTTTCCCGGGGGCGCTATGAGCGCCGATCCGCCCTCCCATCATCTCGACCAGTTGCTTGGAGATTGTCAGCCCTAAGCCCGTCCCGCCGTACTTGCGCGTCGTGGAGCCGTCGGCCTGCACGAAGGGCTCAAACAGGAACGGAGCCTGATCCTCGGGGAAGCCGACACCCGTGTCTTTCACTCGGAAACGCAAGATCGCGGCGCCCTTGTATTCAGCCTCGAATTCCACGGTAAGGTAGATCTCACCCTCATGCGTAAACTTGACGGAATTGGCCAGCAGGTTGACCAGAATCTGACGCAAACGGCCGGGGTCGCCCTTAAGCCGCCAAGGAACTTCATGAACGATCTGGCAAATCAGTTCGAGGTCCTTGCGATGCGCCTCGACTGCCACCATCTCCACTGCTTCCCGCAGCGGAACATGTAAATCAAAATCCGTTATCTCCAGTGGTAGCTTGCGGGCTTCGATTTTGGAGAAGTCAAGAATGTCGTTAATGACCCTCAGCAGAGTCTGGCCGCTGGAGTTCGCGATCTCGGCATACTGCCGCTGCTCGGGAGTGAGCGGCGTGCCTAGCAGGAGCGAGGTCATACCGATCACTCCATTCATCGGGGTGCGGATTTCATGACTCATGTTGGCCAGGAATTGGCTCTTGGCGCGGTTGGCCGATTCCGCGGCATCTTTGGCTTTCCTGATTTCCTGCTCGATGCGCTTGCGCTCTGTGATCTCGATGCAGAAGCCTTCGACCAGGGGTGGGCCAGCCTGGTTCGCCACCCAAATTAAGTTTGCCAGCACCCACACGCCTTCCCCATCTTTGCGCTTGATACACACCTCGTGATTGGCAAGAATTTTGTCTCGCTTCAAGCGTTCCCACGCACGTTCGGCTTCGCTGGGGTCAAAAAAGAAGTCGGCTCGCCGAAGACCCACGAGTTCATTGCGCGAGGAATAGCCGAGCAGGCTGGCGCACGCGTCATTGGCGTCGATGAGGATGCCGTCCTGCGAATAACGGAAAACTCCCGCCAGGTTGCGCTCAAACATCAGGCGGTAGCGCTGCTCCGAAGCCCGCAGAGCTTTTTCCGTCCGCTTGCGGGACGTGATGTCGAGCATCGATGCAATGATGCCCGCCACCTCCCCGGTTTCAGACTTAAGGGGAAAATAGCTGCAGAGCCAATCCTGCTCGCTGGTGCCCGGAAGAGTTTTACCGTGAATTTCCGTATCGAGGATGGGCTCTCCCCGCTCGAAAACGTGCTCCCAGACCGCGATCAAGGAGTCGGCCAGGCCGGGCAGTAAGTCGTGTACGCTTCGGTCGATCGCTTGCTCCACGGACAAACCACTGGCGGCCGCCAAACGTTCGTTGATTCGTCTCACGCGACGCTCTCGATCCAGAAAAGCGAGGCCCACGGGAGCATGCTTGTAGATCTGCTCAATCTCAGCCATGTGCTTCCGCACTTCGTGTTCCTGATTGCGCAGCGCCTCCTCGGCAGCCCGTCGATCGCTCACGTCTTCCTTGATCGCGATGTAGTCGGTGATGGCGTTGTCCGGGTTTCGTACCGGCGCGATCGTCATCTTCTCCGTGTAGTACGTGCCATCCTTTCGCCGATTGATAAGTTCGCCCCGCCAGATGTTTCCAGCAGTGATGGCGACCCACAGATCCCGGTAGTATTCAAGGTCCTGCCGCTCGGACTTCAGAATGTTCGGTTTCTGACCGATTACTTCGCGGGCGGTGTAGCCGGTCATCCTGGTAAACGCAGGATTGACGTATTGGATCCGAGCGCCGGCATCGGTAATCATGATGGCTTCCCCAGCTTGCTCAATCGCAGTAATCAAGAGGGGCAAATTGGCCTGGCTAAGGCAGGTGGGCGCTGCATGGTTTGCAGCGGCCCCGTTATTGTTCTGCGCAGTATTCATGGGTCTTCCCAAGTCTGAATGCTTTACTTAACCAGCTTGCGGATCACCGCAATCAGCTGTTCTGCATTGAAAGGCTTCACGATCCAACCCGTTGCCCCGGCCTTGCGTCCCTCATCTTTCTTTTGCGCTTGCGATTCCGTCGTCAGCATAAGGATGGGAATAAAGGTGTATCCGGGCAGCTTGCGCGCGCCAGTAATGAGCCCAATGCCATCTAGGTTCGGCATGTTGAGATCGGTGATGATCATGTCGAACTTGTCGATTCCGGCCTTGGCCAGGCCGTCCTTGCCATCGACCGCGTCCACCACTTCATAGCCGGCGTTGCGCAAGGTGAAACCGACCATTTGGCGAATGCTCGCGGAGTCATCCACGGCCAGGATTTTTTTCATCGCATCCTCCTCGCTAAGAAAGGGACGCCAGCTCGTTCTGAGCGAACCTGTCTTGTCTTAAAACAGTTCCACCGCATTGCCCACAAACGATTGCTGCACAACCGGCAAAGCCGTCCCGTGAAGCGCGGCGCTCATCACGCTGCGCTCGATCTCCGTCGTGTAAAACGCGGACAGCCAGCGCTCGACTTCCGCCGGATCGCATGACCCCGCCGCCCGCGGATCATGGCTTTCCCACTCGCGGGCCAGACCCTCCATTTGACCCAGCACGGAATCGAGATAGCCAAAGCAGAGATCCAGCCGCGTTCCGGTGGCAGCGACGTCGGCCAGATTGGCATGCATGTTCTCGGTGATGGTTTGCATCTGCGTGGCCTCATTCGCCACAACCGCGGCCGTGCTTCGCACGCTGTCCAGAGCGGCCCTGGTCTGGGCTTGGTCCTCGCGTAGCTTTCGACAACTGGATTCGGAGAACACCTCCATCAGCGCCGTCGTACGCTGGACTAGACCCAGGATTTCGCTGAGGGCAAGCTCGGATTGGTTCCCGATCGCGATCCACTCCTCCGATCTTTCTTCGATCAGTCTGGCAATCGCCGAAACCACAGCGCCCCGTCCGCCCAGTCGCTGTGCCTCAATCAGCGAGTTGAACATGAGAATCTGCAGGCGGTCGCGAATCATCTGGGAGCGCTTCAGGTGGACATTGACCAAGTCCACCAGGCTGGAGAGTCCGCTCAGCGTGCCTTGCATTCGTCCGCTATACTCCTGGCTCTTCTGTTGCAGCAGTTCGATGCGCGCCAGTTCAGCGGAAAGTTCCTGTTCCTGACGGAGCACGGTGGGGCCGATGCCGGCAACGCCTGAGGCGCTGAGCTGCTGAATGCCTTCCATGCACCTGCGAACCTGGGAAGTCCAGTTGGCCACCGTCTCTTGAATGGTTTTCAATTGCAAGATCTGAACCTTCAGGCCGGCGTGAGCGAGCGGAAGATCATCGTCGCGCGCATCGTCCCCGGAGCTGATTCGGCATGCGATCAGCTGAAGCGCCTGTTGCACGTGCTCGATTTGCTGGCGGGTGATATCGTGGGCCTGGATGGCGGCCACGACGCCGGCAGTTTCCTGGGCGGTCTGTTCCGCGCACCGCCGGAATTGTATGGGAACGTCGGCCTGCTGGCTGAGACCGGCGTCGATCACCCGCAACGCTTTCCCAATCCCGTCTTCCATGCGGGTCATTTCGCCGCGCAGCCGTGGCAGGCTCGAGGCCAGCTCATTTCTGGTTTCCGCAATCGTCTGCTGGCGGCTTTTGGTATCACAAGCAAGTTCCATCGTCTGTTGCGTTAAAGATTTCGAAAAGGAAGATAATTCCTCTGCCAGAAGCTGGAAGTTCCCGCCGCTGCTGCCCAGACGCGCGACCTCTACATTGGTCAGTACGCTGAGCGCGCGCAGATGGCGGGCGATGGCTTCCTGACCCTGAGTGACGCGGATCAGTTGCAGCAGCGACTTTTCTTCTTCCTGCAGCGTCCCGAGGATGGTGGTGGCCGCCTCCAGCCGCTGTCCCAGAAAGTCCTTCACCGTCAGGCATAACGACTGCACGCTTGCGAGAACGCTTCCCATGCTCTCCTTCTCGATACAACCGACAATGGCGGCCGCCTGTTGCAAGATCGTGTCCGCCTGAGCGGCAAGGCCCTTGAAGGCATGCGAGACCGACTCGATCTCGCTCTCGCTGGAGCGCGCCAGGCGCTCCAGTTCGGCCCCGGCGCCGGCCAGTAGCGCGAGAAACTCCGCTTTGCGATCCGCCTTCAGAGCGATGGGTAGTGCCGCCTGCATTCGTGTTGCTCTCCCTCAGTTGGCATGCGCCAGAATGGCCCGGCAGATGGCAGGCAAGGGCAGCACCTCGTCCACCGCCTCCCGTTTGATCGCCTCATGCGGCATTCCGAAGACCACGCAGGTCTCCTCATCTTGCGCGATCGTGACCGCTCCCGCCTCTTTCATCTCCAGCATGCCGTTGGCGCCGTCGTCGCCCATCCCGGTCATGATGACGCCGACCGCATTTTGTCCGGCATAACGCGCCGCCGAGCGGAACAGCACGTCGACCGAGGGACGGTGGCGGCAGACCAGCGGCCCGTCTTTGATGTCGACGTAGTAACGCGCGCCGCTGCGCTTCAGCAGCATGTGGTGATTGCCGGGAGCAATCAGCGCGCGCCCGCGCAGCACGGTATCGTTGGGCTCCGCCTCCTTGACGGAAATCTCGCACAGACTGTCCAGCCGCTTGGCGAACGCCCGGGTGAACATCTCCGGCATGTGCTGCACGATGACCATGCCGGGAGCATCCGGCGGAAGAGCCTCGAGCAGAACCCGGAGGGCTTCGGTTCCCCCCGGTCGAGGCTCCGATGGCGACGATCTTTTCCGTGGTCTCAATCATGCGCCCGGTGGCGCGGGAGAGCACGGAATCGGCGGTCAACTTGGGTTCGACGGTTTGACTGGAATGCGGCCGCATGCGGGCCGTGGCCGCCGCTTTCACCGCCTGGCAGAGCATGACCTGCGATTCCTCGCAGGAACTGCTTGCTGCCCAAACGCGGTTTCGTAATGATGTCTACGGCGCCGTACTCCAGCGCTTTGAGCGTGCTTTGCGCGCCCTCTTCTGCCAGACTGGAACAGATCACTACGGGAATCGGGTGCTGGGCCATGATCTTCTGCAGGAAGGTCAGACCATCCATGCGTGGCATCTCGATGTCGAGCGTGATGACATCAGGCAGTTGCTCGGCAATGCGTTCTGCGGCGACGAAAGGATCGGCGGCGGTCCCGATGACCTCGATGTCCGGGTCGGAGGAGAGCACATCGGTCAAGGTCTGGCGAACCAGCGCCGAATCGTCGACGATCAGGACTTGAATTTTCGCTGTGCTCATGACTCAGCCCTTATCCTGGCCTCACGGCCTCTGATCTTCCGGCGTCAAATGGGAGAGCCGGCGAAGCAGCACTTCGCCGGTTCCGGTATGGAATTGAATAGTGCGGCCGACCGAGCCTCCCAGGTCGGAGGCGCAGCACGGTGAAGCTTCTGTTCGTGCAGAACCTCCAGCGCCGTGTGCCAATTCTGATGGCCCACCGTCGCCTTCCAGGAAAGATCGGCGTGCACCGGAAGCACATCCGCTCCGCCGAAACACCTTGATCTGCACCTCGCCGCGAAGCGCCGAAGCATTTCGAATTGCCGGGCCAGATCCGAAATGGCGAAATCGACATAGCGATAGCCTTCCGCGTCCCGTACTCCCGGCGGACATCGCGGCAGTACTCCATGGCAGAGCGCGCCGATGCCCAGGCGCGGGCTCCAGAAGGTGACTCCGACACAGGAACCTAGAACCGTCTTCAGGATCGCGGGGCTGCGCGCCAGATGGACCTCGCCAGGTTGCAGGTAGAATCTCCGGCAGCTCAATTGCGACTTCGGCCATCGGTTTTCCTGTAGAGAGCGGGAGCGACCGGCACCAGAGGCAGACTCCATATGGTGCAGGCTCTCCGAGTGGCCCACGAACATGTAGCCGCCATCCACCAGTTGGCGGCTCAGTTTGTGAAAGAGCCGCTCCTGCGTCGGGCGGTCGAAGTAGATGATCACGTTGCGGCAGAAGATGGCGTCGGCCATTTCTGCCATGCCAAATTCTTCCATCAGATTCAGGCGCCGAAACTCGATCGTCTCGCGCAGTTCGGGAACCACTCGCAGCAGGTTGGACTCGCGGTCGCGGCTGCGCATGAAATATTTCCGTCGCAGCTCGGCTGGCACCGGACCAGCCACTTCGGCAGTGAAAACTCCCGTCTCAGCCTTGGCCAAGGCTCGCGGTGGAAATGTCGGTCGCCAGAACTCGGAAACGGAAGCCAGGGTGTGACTGCCGGTACTCGTTCAGCACCATGGCCAAGGTGTAGGGTTCTTCGCCGGTTGAGCATCCGGCGCTCCAGATCAGCACTTCCCGGCCGCTTCCCGTCCGCTGCTGTGAGTTCCGGAAGCGCTTTCGCGACCAGAAAATCAAAATGCGACTTCTCACGGAAGAAGTCGGTCTTGTTGGTGGTTACGGCGTCGATCAGGTGGACCATCTCGTCGGCGTCGTGACCGCTCCGGTCGAATAGATAGTCGCAATAATCCGCGGTAGGAAGCCAGATTGAGCGTGGCTATGCGCCGCTTCAGCCGCCCTTCCAGCATGATCTTCTTTTCCGCGCTGAGGGTAATGCCCGATTGCTCGTAGATCAGGCGGCAGAGGCGGCTCAGATCGCGGCTGGAAAGACTGTCGGCGCGCTGCGTCATAATGTCTCGTCCTGATAATGCCCAGGTCGTTCCCTGCCTCAACTGGCTTCGGCCAGCGCATTGCTCCCTTCCGTGCCTCGCACCGCCGACAACTCTTCGGCGGAAAAGACGCAGTCAATGTCGAGGATCATGATGAACTGGGCTTCGCGTTTGCCCATGCCCTTGATGAAATCGGTGCGGATGTGAGTACCGATTCTGGGCGCCGGCTGGATCTGGTCGGGCTCGAGATCAATGACCTCCTCCACCGAATCGGCCAGCGCGCCGATCACCGTGGCTTCGCCCTCCAGCAAGACCTCGACCACCACAATGCAGGTGTTGCGGGTGCGCTCGGTCTTCGACATCTGAAAGCACAGCCGAAGGTCGACCACCGGCACCACGCTTCCCCGCAGGTTGATCACCCCGCTCATGAAGTCGGGCGTCCGGGGAATCTCGGTGATGTTGGTGAAGTCGAGCACCTCGCGCACCTTCGCCACATCGATCCCGAAAACCTCGTTGCCCAGCTTAAATGTGAGATACTGCCGCGTCTCGGTAATTTCGTTGACACTCATCATCGTCTCCTTTCGAGGCTCGAAGGGTCGGCGCGTCACCGCTGCGCGGACGAGCCGCCGGGACCCTCAGAAGCGCTCGAACTCCTTGTCGAGGCTGTCGCCTTTGTCCTTCAGTTTGAGGGCGACTCCGGACTTGGCAGCGGTTTTCGCGCTGGACGCGGCTGCGCCGTGCCCGTTCGGCTTCGTCGTCTTGGGGGAGCGTGAGCTCGGCGGGCTCGAGCCGCCTTGGCGGCAGCCGGACGCGCAGCGTGCGCGGGCGCATCGTTTCCGGTACGGAAGAATCCCAGCGCGCTCATCAGCTGGTCGGACTGGCCCGGTCAGCTCCTCGGTCGTGGACGCCATTTCTTCCGAGGCGGAGGCGTTCTGCTGGATGACCTTCTCCAGTTGCTGCAGCGCCTTGTTGATCTGCTCGGCCCCGGTATCCTGTTCCTTGCTGGCGGCCGTGATCTCCTGCACCAGTTCGGCCGTCTTCTGGATGTCGGGCACCAGCTTCTCGAGCATCTCTCCCGCCTTCTCCGAAACCTTGACCGTGGTGCCGGAGAGCTGATTGATTTCGCCCGCCGCCTTTTGGCTGCGTTCGGCCAGCTTGCGGACTTCGGCCGCCACCACGGCGAATCCCTTGCCGTGTTCCCCGGCCCGAGCCGCTTCGATGGCCGCGTTCAGCGCCAGCAGGTTGGTCTGGCGGGCAATCTCCTCGATGATGGAAATCTTGCTGGCGATTTCCTTCATCGCGGTCACCGCTTCCACCACCGCCCGGCCGCTTTCCTGCGCGTCCTTGGCCGACTTGTTGGCGATCTTGTCGGTTTGCTGCGCGTTGTCGGCGTTCTGCTTGATGTTGGAAACCATCTCCTCCATCGAAGCTCGAGGCCTCTTCCGCGGAAGCCGCCTGCGTGGTCGCGCCATTCGAAATCTGCACCGAAGCGGTCGAGATCGACTGGCTGGCCGAGCTTACTTCTCCGGCGATGTTGCGGATTTCGCTCACCGTGCGCGTCAGGTCCTGCACCATGGCGCCCAGGGCCTGCATGAGCTTGTCCTGCGGGGACCGTTCCTGGATGCTGACGGTCAGGTTGCCGTGAGAGATCTCGTCGGCGGCGTGGGTGATTTCGTTCATGGCATTGATCAGCGTGTTGAGGTTGTTCTTGATCAGGTTGAAGTCGCCGTGATAGGTGTCGGTGATCTGCGGCGGGACGTCGCCTTTGCTGATGCGGTCCACATAATTGGCGGAGACATTCAGGGGGGCGATCACCGCATCGAGCACGCCGTTGACCCCGCGCACGATCTCGGCATAGGCGCCCCGGAACTGGTCATGACGACCGCGTTCGGACAATTGCCCGGCACTGGCCGCCTCACTGAGGCGCAGCAATTCTTTCTGCAGCCCCTGCAACACCAGGGCGACGTTGTTGATCGCCTGCTTCATCTTTTCGTGGTCGCCCTTGTAGGTCTGGGCGATCAGTTCGTCGATCTTGCCCCCGGAAACTTGCGCCAGGATGCGGTTGCCTTCTCCGATCGGAAGTAAGATCGCGTCCAGCATGGCGTTGACGCCGCGCACGATTTCGGCATAGGCGCCCTGGAACTGTTCCGGCTTGCCGCGGTCGCTGAGTTGTCCTTCTTTCGAGGCGTCGGTCAACCGCACCAGTTCTTTCTGCAGGCTCTGCAGCACGAGTGCGACATTGTTCACCGCCTGTTTCATCTTTTCGTGATCGCCTTTGTAGGTCTGGGCGATCAGTTCGTCGATCTTGCCGCCGGAGATCTGCGCCAGGATGCGGTTGCCTTCTCCGATGGGCAGCAGGATCGCGTCCAGCATGGCGTTGACGCCGCGCACGATCTCGGCATAAGCTCCCTGGAACTGTTCGGCTTTGCCGCGCTCGCTCAGCTGTCCTTGCTTCGAGGCGTCATCCAAGCGGACCAACTCCTTCTGCAGGCGCTGCAGCACCATTGCGACATTGTTCACCGCCAGCTTCATCTTTTCGTGATCGCCTTTGTAGGTCTGGGCGATCAGTTCGTCGATCTTGCCGCCGGAGATTTGCGCCAGGATGCGGTTGCCTTCTCCGATCGGAAGCAGGATCGCGTCCAGCATGGCGTTGACGCCGCGCACGATTTCGGCATAGGCGCCCTGGAACTGTTCCGGCTTGCCGCGGTCGCTGAGTTGGCCTTCTTTCGAGGCGTCGGTCAACCGCACCAGTTCTTTCTGCAGGCTCTGCAGCACGACGGCGACATTGTTGACCGCCTGTTTCATCTTTTCGTGATCGCCTTTGTAGGTCTGGGCGATCAGTTCGTCGATCTTGCCGCCGGATATCTGCGCCAGGATGCGGTTGCCTTCTCCGATGGGCAGCAGGATCGCGTCCAGCATGGCGTTCAGCCCCTGCATCATCTCGCCGTAGACGCCTTCAAATTTCTCGACCCGCGCTCGCTCACTGAGGCGTCCTTCTTGCGACGCTTCGACTAATCGCATGATTTCCTGCGAGACCAGAAGCAGTTGCGTGTCCTCGCCCTGTGCGGTGCCTTTGGGGTGGGTCTGCTTGCCCTGCCCATCGGCGCCACGCTGCACTTTCTGTTTGCTGACTGCGGTTGCACTTGCCATGACTTCGTCTCCTTTGAATTTGAACTCCAGAAACCCTTGCCGATCTGCTGCTGAAAGCCATCACCTCATCCCCTGCGCGCACGAGGCGCGATCCTGCCGATGCGGGGTGATGGAACTGCTGCGAATCACGTTCTGAGCTAGGCGGTGTAAGTCGAGAATGAGCGCAACCGTGCCGTCCCCGAGAATGGTTGCGCCCGACACCACCTGGACATTGCGATAGAGTCGGCCCAGATTCTTGATCACCGTCTGGTGGTCCCCGAGCACCTGGTCGACGACAAAGCCGAAGCGCCCGTGCTCGGTTTCCGCCACCATGATCTGCTCGCGTTCGGGCCGCTCGGTGCGCATCTGCAGGTACTCGCTCAGCCGGATGTAGGGAATGATCTCGCCGCGGATATTTGCCAGGTGCTTGCCGTTGGCGTTCGCGATGTCCTGGCGAGTGAGTTCGACGCATTCGACGGTGTTGCCCAGCGGCATGACGAAACGAGCTTCGCCGACGCGCACCAGCAGTCCGTCGATAATGGCCAGTGTGAGCGGAAGCCGCAGGGTTACCGTGGATCCAGCACCGGGCTGGCTTGCAATCTCGATGCTTCCCCGCAAGGCCTCCACATTCCGCCGCACCACGTCCATGCCCACTCCGCGCCCGGAAACATCGGAGACCTCGCGCGCCGTGGAAAAACCCGGGCGCTAGGATGAAGGAGAAAATTTCGGATTCGCTGAGCCGGGCATCCGCCGCGACCAGGCCCTTCTCGACGGCGCGAGCGCGCACCGCTTCCCGGTCAATGCCCTTGCCGTCGTCGGAGATCGAGATCAGAACCTGGGCGCCGGCATGGCGCGCGGAGAGATGGATGGTCCCGACGGCCGGCTTGCCCGGCAGCGCGACGAACTTCCGGCGCCTCAATTCCGTGGTCCATGCTGTTGCGGATCAAATGCATCAGCGGATCGTTCAACTGGTCGATGACCGTCTTGTCCAGTTCGGTGTCGCCGCCCTCAAAGGCGAGCTCGACTTCTTTGTGCAGATGTGCGGTCCGAGGTCGTAGACCAGGCGTTTGAACCGCTCGAAGGTGGATCGCAGGGGCAGGGTGCGCATGCCCATCGAGGTCTCGCGAAGCTCTGTGGTCAAGGCCTCAATCTCTTCTGCCACCGCCTGCATATCGCGATCCTCGCGGCGGGCTGCGACCTCGATCAGCCGCGCCTGGACGGTTACCAGCTGGCCCACCAGGTCAACCAGTTGGTCGAGTTTGGCGGCGGCGACGCGAATACTGGATGCCTGCGCTTCCTTGTCCGAGGAGCGGCGGCCCTCGCCGACACGCTTCTCGGGCGGCGTCGTGGGGGCTGCCCCCGTCCCCTGGGACGAAGACGGGGCGGGCTCGACGGCCACCTCGCAGCTGTCTTCCACGAAAATGAAGACATCGCGGATCGCGTCGGCTCCTGCCGGGGTAGTCAGAACCATGTCCCAGGCGAGGTAGCAGCGCTCGGGATCCATTTCGCCGAAGGCCGGGATCGCCGAAGTGTCCGCCTTGACCTGGAGCGTTCCCAGTTGGCGGAGTTCGCGCAACAGCAACAGCGGATTGGCCCCGGTGCGCAGCAGATCGGCTCCCGGACGAAAGCAGATGTGCCAGTCGTGGGTTGTACCGGCGAGGACTGGCGCGCCCGTTACTGCTGCGGCTGGCGTCGGCATGACCGGCGCCTCGGACGCTCCGGTCAACCCACGCAATTTCTCCAGGATTTGCGCCGTGGTGGCGGTGCTACCACTGTCCTGTCCGGAGCCTTCCTCCAGCATGGCTTTGATTTGATCGACTGCGGCCAGGGAAAGGCTGATCAGCTCCGGCGTCGCTCGCAGGCAGCCATTCCTTATTTGGTCAAAAGCATTCTCGATGTTGTGGGTAAAGGCGGCGATGGCGTCAAATCCGAACATCGCCCCTGAGCCCTTGATCGTATGCAGCGCACGAAAGGCTCGTCCGACCAGTTCGGTGTCGTCGCGATTCTCATTGAGGTCCAGTAGGGCTGATTCCAAGTCCAGCAGAATCTCCCGGGCTTCCTCCCGGAACGCCTGTTTATACTTGTCGATCATCCGCAGTTTCCGCGGGCGCAGCCGCCGAGCTCGGGTTGTGCAATCTTTGGACTGATTGCCGCCGGAAAGTTCTCAAAACCTGCCTCGCAAACCGCCCGGCCGATGTTCTCGGGCACACCCCCGGAAACCGCGAAAGACGCGCCTGCCTTTTCCGCTTCCCGGCTCGCTGCCCACAACAACTGGACCGCGGTCACGTCGAGATCGCCGGCCTGCGCCAGGTCCACCTGCACTTCTTTCCCGGACGCGATGGCCTCGATCAGCGTCCGCTTCAGCTCCGCGGAGCATGTGATGTCGATCTCGCCTTCCAGCCGAAGGACGCAAACCGCCGCACTATCGTCAAACGCTATCGACAAAATCCGCCCCATTACCGAAAAGAGGTCAAAGTCAGACAGAGATGGTGAAGCTAACTCGCAGTACACACCACACATCGGCACATGCCACAGGAACGTGAACCCTCTGCTGCGCTTTGTGAGGGCTTCTTAACGAAAGCGTATTGCCATCGCTTTCCCGATTACCCCATAGCAAGCCAGCGGCCAGAAGCACATCCACCATTTCACTTTCTGAATAACGCAGGCTCTGCACGGTCCATCCGCACCCAATCCGGGCGTACCTTCCTTCGACTTCTTAATTTCCGCAGCAATTGATCCGAATTCGCGGAAACCCCAGGGCTCGCAATCCTCATCCATGTACCGTCAACAAGCCGGCAGAATCGATCTAGTGAGAAAAGGAGAAATGCGGTTGGCTAAAAACCGCGTATCTGGCTTCAGACGGTTGGATCCTGCGCGCGTCGGCTCTGTTCTGACCTTCGGCGGATTGGTCGGGGGTCGCCATGCATAACAAGAAAGAGAGCCTGGTTAGTTGATATCGTCCGCGCACCTGCTACTGTTTCTGATCGTGGCTATCAGCCTCGTGCTGATGCTCATCCGCCCGCGGGGTATTCCCGAGGCTTACTGGATTGGTTTAGGAGTCCTAGCATTACTCATCTTCCGCTTGGTGCCTCTGCAACTTGCTGCTCACGCGGTCACAAAAGCAATGGACGTTTGTCTTTTCCTCATTGGCATGATGTTGCTTTCTGAACTTGCGCGCGAGCATGGGGTTTTCGATTGGCTTTCATCGATCACGGTGAGGAATGCGAACGGCTCCTGCTCAAGGCTGTTTGGGCTGGTTTATGCCGCTGGAACACTGGTCACCATCTTCATGTCGAATGATGCGACTGCGGTGGTTCTAACCCCGGCGATCCTCGCGGCAGTCCGCAAGGCCAAGGTCCAGCCTCTGCCATACCTCTTCGTTTGTGCTCTTATTGCGAATGCGGCGTCGTTTCTTCTGCCGATCTCTAATCCGGCGAATCTGGTCGTCTTTCACAATAAAATGCCTCCGCTGGGGCGATGGCTGGTTTCCTTCGCAGTTCCTTGTCTGCTTTCCGTTGCCGCGACTTTTTTAGTGATGCGCTGGCTCTTCCGGAATGATTTACGCGCCCCCATTGAAGGCGAAGTAGAGGCTAAGCCGCTCACACAGGACGGCAAATTGGTGCTGCGTGGGCTGGCAGTAATGGTGGCTGTGTTGTTAGGCGCCTCATCGATGGGCAAAGACCTGGGTCTGCCGACCTGCCTGGCCGCTCTTGCAGTCACAGCCGTGGTTTCCATACATGCACGATGCAACCCGCTGCGGCTTGCCCGCGAAATCAGTTGGGCGACCCTGGCGCTGGTGGCAGGGCTTTTCGTCATGGTGGACGCTGTGGAAAGTGTCGGTGCGATGGACCATACGAAGGCGTGGTTCGTCTGGGTGGAAAATCTCGGCCCTACCGCGGCTACGTTAATCACGGGATCGTTCGTTGGAATCGCGAACAATCTGGTCAACAATCTGCCGCTTGGCCTTATCGCAGGAAGTACTCTCCAAGCCGCGCACGCAAAAGGTTTGCTTGCCGAAGCGATTCTTATTGGTGTCGACGTGGGACCGAATCTGTCCGTCACCGGTTCGCTGGCGACTGTCCTGTGGCTGATCGCCCTGCGCAAGGAGAAGATCGATATAAGTTTCTGGGATTTCCTCAAGGTCGGCGTCGTAGCAATGCCCGTCGCCTTGCTGGCTTCGCTGACCGGCGTTCTCCTGATGCAGATTTGGTTTCAAACCTCCTGGTAGCCGGTTTGCAGACCCGAAGGACGGCCACAACTTGGGTAAGTTCCTGAGTTGGCGGCGCGTACGAAATCCTGCCACCGAGCACTACGTCTCCCAATCTTGAAACCCGAGCATGGGTTTACCGATCTGGGAACCAGCTATAGAAGTCCGGATCATAATGTGTGCAAAGCATTTCTCTTTCTGCTAGCATGGTCGCCAAAAGGACGCGGATCTTCTTTACTATCTTAGATCTGCGACCCTGTGGTATGGCACTTAAACTGCCGCAGTTTGCCGGTGGTGTAGTGCGTCCAATCCGGAGCCCAGGACGATTACCGCAGGTAGGAGCGGTTTGTGAGCGATCCCGTAGGGGGAAACGTCCCGGTTGTCAGGCGGCGGCGCAGCCGTCGTCATCGTCGTAATCGTCTCATTCGTCGGTGCTTAGCATTCGCCACGGTAATTCTTTTCAGCGTCGGTGCGTCCACGCTGGCGCTGCGCTATCTCAGTCCGTCCCTGTTCCGCGCCCACCAGTCTTCAGTTCCCGACTTCCACCAGGTAGAGTTGAGCCGTGAACGCGTGATCTCGCTCAATCAGCTTCTTATCCACACAGAGCCATCGCCCGATCGCCCGGTTTATCCATATTCCGTTGTGCCCGGCGGAGTGGAGGATGCAAAGGAATTGAAGTGGGTCGCGGAGCACGATCCGATTGTTGCGGAGCACTATGCCGGTTTTGATTACGACCATGCCAGGATCGTACGGCTCACCTTGGATCGAACCGTGTACCTTTCTTTTCGCATCGGACGCCACATTTATTGGACCCGTCACCGGGTCACCCTCCACAAAGGCGAAAAGCTTCTTACCGACGGACGAATGACGGCGCGCACCCGTTGCGCCAACCGTGTTGAAGAAGTTCCGCAGCAGGCGGCGGCGCCGGTTGAGCCTCCAGCTATAAAGTTCGATCAGCCGATTCGGTTCCCGGTCGGCACCGCCATGCACACTCAGCCGGTTCCGTTCGAGTCAGCGCTTCTGAATGGGCCTAGTCTAGGGTCGACGGGGCCGCTCAGTTTGTACGATCCACTTCCTGGGGGAACGTTGCTCTCAATTTCACCTCCGCCGTTGCCACTGACGCTCTGCGGTCCGAACCGGAAAAGAGGTACGCACGAGAGTGGTTGTTGCCCGGGCGAGGAAGGCGTCGGCAAGAATAAAAAAGGAGGAGGTCCCTGCGGCGGCGGGATCGGAACCGTGCCCGAACCCTCCACCTGGGTAATGTTCCTCTCCGGCCTGGCTGCCATCTACTGGCAAGCCCGGCGTAAGCTGAGTCGCGCGTGAAGCGGCGTCCTGGCAAGCCAGAGTTTCGCTGCTTGCCCGTTGCTTGCTAACCGATCTTCTCTTCCGATAGTCTCATTCCCTCAACTTCAGAGCTTAGGATTGTTGGAGGCCGATGTGCGTTCGTCGGGTCGACGTGATTACTGTCTTTCTTTTCTCTTGGTCTTAGGATCGCTAGTCTCAGGCTCATCTGTCTTCGCACAATCCATCCGGCTGCACGTCGACCTCACAGATGCTCCGCAAAATATCTATCATGCGAAGCTAACCCTCCCTGTGAAGCCGGGCGCCATGACCCTGGTCTTTCCAGAGTGGATCCCCGGCAATCATCGTCCCAGCGGTCCGATCGCCGGTCTCACCGGAATACACATGGAAGCCGGAGGCAAGCCGATAGCCTGGCAGCGTGACAACGTCGATATGTACGCGTTTCATGTGGTCGTGCCCGACGCCACACAGGAATTGATCGTTTTCTTGGATGCAATTACGTCCAATGACAGCGCGGGTGGCGGAGGGCCAGCAGCCTCTAGCAACTTGCTCGATTTGAACTGGAATGCAGTTGTGCTCTATCCGCAGGGCGCCTCTTCTGACGCGGTCGAGTTTATCCCGTCCGTCACACTTCCATCGGGGTGGAAGTTCGGAACGGCGCTGAGTCCTGCTCACATATCCGGCCAAGAGGTCGAGTTCGCCCCCGTCTCGCTCACCACACTCGTGGATTCGCCGTTGATCGCTGGCAAACATTACCGCCGCATTGATCTGACTAAAGACTCCGAGACTCCCGCTCATCAGATGGATCTGGTGGCCGACAGCGAAGCAGATCTGGCCATGAAGCCCGAAGATTTGACTGCCTATCACAAGCTCGTCGCCGAAACCGGAGCGCTGTTTGGGGCGCGACACTATCGCCAGTACCACTTTTTATATACGCTCAGCGGTGATGTGGGCCAGCACGGGCTGGAGCATCACGAATCGAACGACAGCGCCGCCGCCGAACGCACGCTGCTCGATCCCGATCTGCACCTGCTTTACGCAGACTTAATTCCTCACGAGTTCGCGCACTCCTGGAATGGGAAGTATCGCCGACCCGTTGGGCTGGCCACGAAAAATTATCAGGAGCCCATGGTCGGCGATCTGCTCTGGGTTTATGAAGGACTCACGGAATACCTGGGCAACCTGCTGGCGGAGCGCAGTGGATTGCGATCGGCGGAGCAATATCGGGAAGGCTTGGCCTTGACCGCCGCAAATCTTGATCACCGTCCGGGCCGTACATGGCGTCCGCTGGAAGATACGGCGCGCTCCGTGCAGACGCTACGAATGCTCGGGCAATCATGGTCAAGTTGGCGTCGCGGACTGGATTACTATCCCGAGGGGGAACTGATCTGGCTTGAAGTGGACTCGATCATTCGTCAGCAGACGCACGGGCAGCGGTCCCTCGATGATTTTTGCCGCCGATTTCATGGCGGACAGAGTGGACCTCCGATGGTCGTGCCTTACACCTTCGACGACGTGGTTCGCACGCTGAACGATGTTGCTGCTTACGACTGGGCGAGCCTGCTGCGGGAGCGCGTCGCTTCAACCAGCGCTCACGCCCCGCTGGGCGGCATTGAACGGGAGGGCTGGAAGTTGGTCTACAACGACCGGCTCAACGCTTTCACGCAAGCGGCGGAAAAGCGCTTCAAGTTTGCAGACTTCTCCTACTCCCTCGGCTTCACCATTGGCGAGGCCGGCAAACTCGATGATGTGATCGTGGGTTCTCCCGCTTATCAATCCGGCATCGGTCCGGGGATGAAGCTGATCGCAGTGAATGGCCGGAAGTGGACGCCAGAGGTTCTTCGTGCCGCAATCAAAGCGGCACAGGGCAACACAGCGCCGGTCGAACTTCTCGTCGAAAACGGCCAGTTCTTCCAGACTTATTCCGTCTCGTACCATGACGGTGACAGGAACCCGCATCTGGAGCGAGCTTCCGGCCAACCCGATCTTCTGGACGAGATGCTCACTCCGCTCACCAAGTAGGTCCAGAATGACACTGGAACGCGCGAGCGATCCAAGGTTTTAATCCTTTGGTAAGGGGGATGGCGTGCAATCCCTGCTAGAATCGCCCTAGCGCGCCGCATACAACTCAAGGATGTTTATGAACCGCTCTGCCAGAGCTGCCGCCGGAGTATTGGTGTGGGCAGCAATATTGGCTTCCGCGACGCTTCCTGTGCGAGCGCAAAACGCGCCCACAGTGCGGCGGGTGCAGGTGCTCGGGAACCGAAATCCCATCGAGATCGAGATTGAAGGCAGCGAACCTCTGGTTCCCGAGGCCCAAGTCTTGACCGGCCCCGATCGGCTGGTGGTCGATTTTGCGAATACAGTTCCCGCCGCTCAATTGCACAATCAGATATTGAATCGCACCGACGTGAAAAGCGTGCGCGTGGGCCTGTTCGCGGCGAAGCCGCCGGTAACGCGCGTGGTGTTCGATTTGAATGGTCCGCAGGCTTATCAGGTTTTTCCTTCCGGCCGAACTGTGATCATCAAGGTTGGGAACGGTGGAGCGAAAGCCGGAGCGACTTCGTCCCCGGGACCACGGCTGGTGAATACGAACTTTCCCGCGCAGTCGATGAAGATCACGCCGCCTCCCCCTCCGCCTCCCTTGATCGTCTCGTTCCAGTCAGGAATGCTCACCATCACGGCGAACAAGGCTAGTCTGTCGGAAGTTCTCTTCGCGGTGCACCAGCACACCGGGGCTGAGATCGCCATACCCGCCGGAGCCGAGCAGGAGCAAGTGGTCGCGCAGATTGGTCCAGCATCCGCTCCGGAAGTTTTAGCTCACTTGCTGAACGGATCGAGATTTAATTTCCTGATTTTAAGTTCAGCCAGTAATCCAGCGACGCTGGACCGCGTCATTCTGAGCGCGCGTCCGGACGGTCCGGCGCCAGCGTTCCAGCCTTTGCAGCAGGTGGTTCAAGCCAACGACGACCCCGAACCCGAAGTTCCGACCAGAACTCAGGCTCCTCCGCCCGCAGCGCCCAATCCAGGCGCGCAAGCAAATCCGCAGCCGGATAACGTCCCAGACTAGCCTTTTGCATTTCTTGGATTGCAGTTTTCTTACGGCGGCGTAATCAAGCGGATCGGCACGGGGGAAGTACCGGTAACCGTGGGATTTCCGGCGGCACTATTGCTGCAACCGGAAACGTTCAGCACAGTTACGTTTATGTTTCCAGTAGCGCTGTCAACATAGTTGATGAAAACCTGCAAGAAACCTATCACCGTGACGGGGGTTGTACCAGTCGGATTAATTAACGTGGTGTCGTAGATTGGCAAGGAAACAACGGAGGGGCTGCTGGTGATTTGGCTGCCGCTTGACACTATGCCCGCCGTTACTAGGGCGCTGTTGCCTCCCGCCTGAATTTGAAAGGGGTAAGTGCCGGGGAGCAGTACGTCCTGGCCGTTTCCCAGG
Organism: uncultured Acidobacteriaceae bacterium; assembly: GCA_963777005.1. GTDB lineage: Bacteria > Acidobacteriota > Terriglobia > Terriglobales > Acidobacteriaceae > Sulfotelmatobacter. Next base: position 232,086 of record CAVZPC010000011.1, read on the forward strand.
CCTGACGCGCTTGCGTTGATGAGACACTGCGCCGCGTTCAAGCTGTCGTTCCCATTTAGCCCTGGATTGTCCGCCGCTAGATCCACCATGTTCGCCAGAGATGTCCCACAGGCGTAGGTTGTGGTCTGGTCACAGCCCGCGACGGCGTCCCAGTATTCAGCACGGCGAATCTGCGAACAGGCGCCAATTGCTGGATTGGCGGCAATCGCGACGGAACTGACCGGCGGCTCTGCGGGAACATATTGGAGAGTGTTCGCTGGGGGAGGAGCGGCTACGGGCTGTGAATTGGGTGGTGGTGGTAGAGCGCACCTATGCCGTGGGTTGGGCTGACAGACCGCGATCAGGTTAAATGATTCACCGATGACGCCATTGTTCCCGGTGGATGTCCCGGGATTTTGGATCGCGCCGCTAGTTGGATCGACGAAATACTTGGTTCCGGTAAAATGGGCCGGGTCCTGGTTGGGAACCATCCACGGCTTCACGCAGCGGGGATTCACCGGAATCATGGGGCTCGATCCCGAGGGGTTGAACGCCTCGGCGGTCGCAGTGGCGCTCACGCTCGAACCTGAATAAGTACTGCCGAACAAGGAAAAAACTCGGGCGAAGAAGACTGGAAGATTCGTGCGCTTAACGCTCACGGTGACAACTGGATTCACGGCAAAACCTGCAATTCCAACGCAGCTCGCGTTCAACCCACCAGCGCTGCCGGCGCCATAGTTGACAGTCACGGTGCTGGGGGCGCCTCCGCTAATCAAGTCCTGTTGCGCCATGTTGGTCGCGGCCACGGTGGCTAGGCTGGTAGATCCGCCACAGGCCGGCTGCCATGAAGACGCACTGTTGTTTGGATCTCCGGTGATGCCTGAAATCGAAATCACCCTCGCTGCCGTCAGTGCCGCCGCATCCGCAGCGCGCTGAGCTTCCGCCTTGGCCTCGTAAAGTGTGCCGATGTCGATCGAGAGCGCGGCCATGGCGATAATGGAAGTTATCGCGAGGGCGACCAACGCCATGGTTGCGCCACGTTCACGGGAGCGAGGAGTGATTCTCTGTCGCGGCCGGCGAATTAGCGGTGGCAGCAAGCTCGGCTCCTCAATTCTCGTTGAAGGCTGCAGCAGTCGTAGCGATGGTGGCCGGACCGAGAAACTTCCCCGGCATTAAGCCGCTTACGCTGTTGAACTGCCACTTGTAGGCGTAGGTGACGGTGACGCAGGTCCCGATCAAATAGATTCCGTTCTCTACTGTCGAGCAGCCTCGATTGATCGCAATGCTAATCCCAGTCCCCGGACAGCCGGAACCGGTCGCCGTGTAAGTCCACGTAAGATTGGTCTGCGTCGGCGCGGCCGGAGTCGGTCCCACCCCGCAGTCGTTGATCTTCTCCGAGTACAGATAGTTATCAACGACCTGGAACGCGTCGCTGACAGACACGGGCACGGCGGCGTACATATCGCTGGTTGGATCGGCTGCTGAAACTCTTGCTGCTTCGCGCGCGGCGTTGGTCAATTTCTGCTTAAGGGTGAGTGCTCCGCTGAAATCAAAAATCCCGACCACAAAAAAGACCAGCAATGGCAGCGAAAGCGCGAGTTCTACCACCTGGGAGGCGCAATCATCCGTCCAGCCTCGCTTGAGCGGTGCCAGCCATCCGGTCCTCCGAGTTTCGGCAAACATCATTGCGTCTCCGCCCTCATCTGAGCCTGCCCGGGAAGAAGCACATTCCCTATATCCAGATTGGTTAGGGGAATACTGAAATGAAAAGGATATTTATACCGCGCACTTACCGATGTGCCGCAAGTCCCAGCGCCGCCTTGGCTTGAGTACGATAACTGCACGTTTACCTGGACACAAACGTCGGTGACGCGGTTATCGCAGGCAAGCGCAGTAGTGCACGCCGCTCTCGAACTGACGCTGCCACAAGCGCACAGTATGGGTGGCGCCCAACTGCTCGTAGGAACGAGTTGACTCTTGCTCAAGTGTCCGGCGGCCAGGGCGTTATAAACGGCGGTTTGGGCGATGGTGGCGGGAGTCGAACCCGCAGCACAAGTCGTACAAACAGGAGCCACCGCTGCTTCCGCGCCGGCCCGTGCTCCTTGCGTCAGCGTGCCGTAAATGAAAAATGCTAGGCCAAACCAGATGATTCCGATCACGAACATGAAGATCAGGGGCAGTACAAACGCGCTTTCCACGATTTCCTGGCCACTCGTGTCCGATACCACATCGCGGAATGCTATCAAAAGCCGTTTCATCGCACTTATAGTCTTCCCCAAAACCTACCAATCCCGTAAAGCAAAGTCGTCAAAGCCAGGGCCACTCCGTAAGGAATCTTCAGCGACTGCGGATTATCCAGCGAAACTTCGGGCCCGGGCATGCGAAAGGTTCCCATCGATGCCAACAGCCGTCCCATGTTACGCAGCGTTTCCTTGAATCGCCGCTTGTAGATCACCAGCCCCAGGGCCATGATCCCCGCCATAAAAACCGACACCATCAGCAAATCGGCCAACACTCCCGGTCCTACGATCGCGCCCAGGGCCCCCGCCAGCTTCCAATCTCCTGCGCCCAAGGCTCGCACGACGACGAATGGCAACAACACCAGCAGTCCCAAACCAGCGCCCAGCAGGGAAGTCTTCAGTCCGCCCCACCCCCCGAGCACCGCGTTGGCCAACACCCCGAGGAGTAGTCCCGGAACCGTCAGCCAATTAGGAATTCGCCGGCTCCGCCAATCGGTATAACCAGCAGCTACCGCCACTGCTATCGCCAATCCCAATACAACCGGCTTCAAGGCAACTCCGCCTGCGTTGGAAACCGCCTGTCTCCTGATACGGCCAGCGGACGTTTTTGAATGAATTCCATCTTTTGACGGCGGGCAACTTGCAAGGAGATGAAGCTCTGCCACTCAAGCCGCCAAGCCCTTGCTGTCGCGGATTCTCACATAGCCCGGTAGCGAAGTCAATGAACAGGATGGTGAGGGGCGTGACGATCATCACCTAAGCTATTGGAGCCACAATGACAAGGTAGCTTGACATCGAAATGCCCTTCGGCTTATTATTCAGTGGAAAGCTAACTTGACATGGCGAGCCAGGTACGAAACCGGATCAAAGAGCTGCGCAACGCCCGGGGATGGACCCAGGAACAGCTTGCGGCAGCTGCGGGCGTGTCTCGCCAGAGCATCAATTCCATCGAGCGCGACCGTTACGTTCCCAGCTTGGTGCTGGCCCTCACCTTCGCGCGAATCTTTGGCTGTTCCACCGATCAGATCTTTACCTTGGAGAACGAACCATGAATCTTCCTATTCTTGGCAGTGCGATCGATGAACGTTTCCTGAACCACCGGCTGCGCGCCACAAGTCTCGCGGGAATCATTGGCGGCGTTGTGGCCATTCTTCTCTTTGGCTACCACTACTACGTGAATCATGTCTGGAGTTGGGATCTCTTCACCGTGGCCATCACGATCGTGACCGTGAAGTTGACGGTGATGCTGTGGTACCGCTTAACCGACTGACAAGAAAGGTGCGCGAATCATGAGTTTCAGAAAACGGCTGTATGAATCGAAAATGTTGATGCCGATCACAAACGCGTGCATGATCGCCGGCATTATGTGGCCGTATATCTTTCATCCGGCCACTCAACTGGGTAAGAATTCAAGCCACGCCTTGTGCGGATTTCTGCTCGGCTTCTCGATTACCGTCAACCTTGCAGTAGCGTGGACGAAAGGCCGTCAACGCGGTTGCGACGGCAAAGATGCGACAGGGCAATGACGCGGGCGAACTCGCATCAAAAAATAAAGGCCCGATTTTCTCCGGGCCTTCATTCGTAACTGGGAAGTCTATCGGTTGAATGCTCCCACGCTGTTGTGCTCGGCCACAATGCGCTTGGCGTTGTCGGCCAGCGCTTTGGCTTGCGGCAGAAGCTCCAGAGCCTTCACCACTTCCGGATCCGATTCCGCCCGCACTTTCAGGCCTTCATCCTGACCGAAAGCATCCACAAAGATTTCGGCCTTGATGTTGGATTTGATCCAATCGTTGTTATCCACCAGATCGGCCTGGGTGTAGGGAATATTCGCCTCGTCCAGCGATTTGCGGAACTCCTGCAGAATGGCATCATCCACTTCGAAGCTCTTGGTTGGATGATGGCTTACAACGTAGCGCTTGGCGTAGTTGAAGAACGCATAGTGTTGCAGCAGTGTGTCCTGAAAGTGGTTACCTTTGACCGGAGGAATCACCACATCCGGCGTGATTCCGCCGCCGCCATAAACCGTGCGGCCGCTGTCCGTAAGCTTCACTTCACGATTGGCGTTGCTGCCCGACTCGGCATCGCGGTTGTAATAATAATCGTAGAGCGAAATGTTGCTGTAGTCGCGTTGAATCAGCCGTCCGCTGGGCGTGTAATAGTGTGCCGTGGTAAGCGCCAGGCCGGTGTTTTCCGAAAGCGGATACACGGTCTGAACCAGCCCCTTGCCGAACGTGACTTCGCCTGCAATCAATCCGCGGTCATGATCCTGAATCGCTCCAGAAACAATCTCCGCTGCCGAAGCAGTCAGCCGGTTTACGAGGACGACCAACGGGTAATCTTTTCCGCCGTTGCCATGCTGTGCCACATAACGCTTCTCGGCGGATGCGCGGCCGTGATGGGAAACGATGAGCTGACCCTTCTTCAAGAACTTGTCGGCCACGCCAACGCCTTCGCTCAGCAGGCCGCCGGGATTTCCCCGCAGATCCAAAATCAAACCCTTGAGATCGCCAAACTCGTCCAGAGCTTTCGAGACTTCTTCTTCCGTGGTCTCATTGAAACCAGTCACGTGCAAGTATCCAATGCCGGGCCGGATGAGGAAGTGCACGTCCACGCTGTAGCGCGGAATCTCGTCGCGAATCAGCGTGAACTCCATCGGCTTCTCCACGCCTTCGCGCGAGATGCTGATGTGTACGGTCGTCCCCTTCGGTCCTTTCAGCAGATCGGCAACGTCTCCCGTGCTCATGTTTTCGGTGGACTTGCCGTCGACCGCAATGATCACGTCGCCGGGATGAATGCCGGCTTTATAGGCGGGCGTGCCGGTGAACGGAAAGATGACGATAACTTTATTGTTACGCGGCCCCACCGTCATTCCGACGCCGTAGTACTTGCCGCGCTGGTCTTCGCGCATCAGCGCGTAAGACTTGGGATCGAAGAAATTCGAATGCGGATCGAGCGCGTGCAGCATCCCCGGGATGGCGCCGTTATAGATCGCCTTGTCGGGATTGACCGGCTCCGCGTAATTATCCTCGATAACGGCATAGACATCCGCGAACTGCTTCAGGCTGTCTTTGACATCAGAGTCGCTGGAGGTCGAGGAGGCCTGCTGTCCGGTGCGCTGGGCAAACAGAATTCCCAGAAAGCCGCATACAAGAAGAAAAAAAACCACCAGAAAGAGTGATCGGCGAGAACTACGTGCCATTTTGAACTTTTCCTTCGGTTGAGGGATCTCGAGCTTCCCCACCTACCGCGCTGAATATAGGCAGTATATCACTACATTAGACTGCCCCGGACCGGGATAGTCACCAGGGTAACTGTCCCCGCCCAGTTCTGTTTCTTAAGATGCCGCTGGAGGCCATTGAGGTCCTTCGGCCCACAAAAACAGCTTTCGAAAAACGCTATTGACGCGCAGGGAATACCGCTATATCGTGAGCAGTCACCGAACGCGCGGGGGCCCGCTCCGGTGAAAGCGAACGCTCGGGAGTCGGACCGTGTTACTTCGTCGAGTATTTTCCTCGGGTTGCTGTGCTGTGTCCCTGCTTCTGGCCGCGGCTAATTTTGTTCCCGTTCCAGTCTTTGCATCTGCCGGCTTTCAGCCGCCCAATCCTGACGAACTCAAGATGACGAGCGAGCCCCTCGCCCCAGGCGCGCCCGCCATCATCCTATACCGCCAAGTTGACCGCGACGATAACGGTCAGACTACTCACGAAGATGACTACATCCGGATCAAGATTTTCACCGAGGAGGGCAGACAGCGCGGAAGTGTAGAAATTCCGTTTTTCAAGGAAACCGAGGACATCGTTAACGTCCGAGCTCGAACCATCAAACCCGACGGCTCCATCGCGGAATTTGACGGCAGGGTCTTTGAGAAACCCCTGGTGAAGGAGAGGGGGTCGCGGTTAATGGCGAAGAGCTTCACCCTTCCCGATGTCCAGGTGGGAAGCGTCATCGAGTATTACTTCACTCACGATTTCAGAGAGGACTCGATCTACCAGCACATGGTCATGCTTTACGGTTCACAGTGGATTCTTAGCTCCGACCTCTTCACCAAGAGCGCCAGGTTCTCGTTGAAGCCGTACGTCGCCAGTTACGGGACGATGCATCTCCGTTGGACCTGGCACGACCTACCCGTGGGATCCGTTCCAAAGGAGGGCCCAGACCACGTCGTCCGGATGGAGGCGAGCAACATTCCTGCTTTTCAAACGGAGGACTTCATGCCTCCGGTCAACGAACTGAAGTCGCGCGTGGATTTTATCTACACCGACGAGCTCCCAGAAAATAACCCGGACAAGTTCTGGAAAAACGTCGGGAAGAAACGAAACGGACAATTGGAAAGCTTTGTGGGAAAGCATAAGAGCATGGACGAGGCAGTGGCGCAGATCGTTTCTCCCACTGACCCTCCGGAGGTGAAGCTAAGAAAAATCTACGATCGCGTTCAGCAGATCAGAAATAAATCGTATGAGCTGCGAAAGACCGAGCAAGAAGTAAAGCGCGAGAAAGAAAAACCGGTAGAGAACGTCGAGGATCTTTGGAAGCGCGGCTATGGCGACGGCGTGCAGTTGACGTGGCTGTATCTCGCGCTGGTGCGTGCCGCGGGTTTTGAGGCCTACGGATGTTGGGTCTCGGGCCGGGGGCAGTATTTCTTTTCGCCAAACAGCATGGAGCCCGGCAAGCTGGATTCGAATGTTGTGCTGGTGAAGCTAAACGGCAAAGATCTTTATTTTGATCCGGGCGCGGAGTTTACCCCTTTTGGCCTATTAACGTGGTTTGAAACAGGGGTCGTAGGGTTGCGTCTCGATAAAGACGGTGGTACCTGGATCCAGACGACGCTTCCTGCCGCTTCTGAATCTCGCATGGAACGCAAGGCGAACCTAAAGCTTACCGATGCAGGGGACCTGGAAGGCAAGCTTACGGTTACCTACACCGGCCTCGAAGCGATGTATCACCGGCTTGACGTGCGGCATTCCGATGAGGTTGCGCGGAAGAAATTCCTGGAGGAGCGCGTCAAGGCTCAGATTCCCGCCGCATCGGAAGCAGAGTTGGTGAATCAGCCTGATTGGACGGGCTCGGAAACTCCTCTGGTGGCCGAGTTTGATGTGAAAATCCCCGGCTGGGCTTCCAATGCGGGGAGGCGCGCGATTATGCCCGCCGCCGTTTTTACGCAAGTTGAGAAGCACATCTTCGAACACACCAACCGCGTCCACCCCATCTATTTTGAGTATCCCTACGAGAAAATTGACGACATAACCCTCGAATTACCGCCAGGATGGGCCGTGAGCAGCGTGCCGGCAGCCCGAACCCAAGATGGCCACATCGTGACCTATAGCATCAAAGTTGAGAATGGCAAGGACACCTTGCACTTGACCAGGAAGCTGACGGTGGACTTTCTAATCCTCGAGCCAAAGTACTACATGGCGCTGCGCAACTTTTTCCAGGCGGTGAGGACTGGCGATGAAGAGCAAATTGTGTTGCAGCCCGGAGCGGCCAGTGCCAGCAACTAGGTCGAGGACGTGGCTGTCTTTGGTGTGGCTGACCGGGTGCATTCTGGGTTTCGTACCGAACGCCTTCGCGGGAGGGGATGCGCCCGCGTGGATGCACGCATTGGTCAACGTTCCGCTTCCGGCCTACGATGAGAAGACGGACGCCGTCCTGCTTTATTCCGAGACGAACGTCACCGTCCTTTCTACGGACAAGATCAGAACACAGGTTCGCGAAGCCTACAAGATTCTGCGCCTCAATGGCCGCGAACACGGTACGGTGAAAGTCCCGTTCGCCGCTCACAGCAAGATCAATAGTCTTCGTGGCTGGTGCATTCCGGCACAGGGGAAGGATTACGAAGTTAAGGAAAAGGACGCTGTTGAGCAGGCTTATGCGCCGGAGTTCGTACTTGCATCAGACGCGAAGGTGAAAATACTGCGGATCCCGGCACCTGATGTTGGCAACATCGTCGGTTACGAATACGAAGTCGAGGAGCAACCCTTCTTCTTACAAGATATTTGGGATTTCCAGAAGGAAGATCCTGTGCGGGAGAGCCATTATTCGCTCCAGCTTCCGGCAGGTTGGGAATATAAGGTTTCCTGGCTCAACCATCCGGAAGTCAAACCAACCGAAGCCGGAAATAATGCCTGGCGGTGGACGGTGAGCGACCTACGTGAAATTCGGAAAGAGCCTGAAATGCCGCCCTTTGGTGGTGTCGCAGGTCAAATGGTGGTCTCCTTCTTCACCGCATCCGGGAGGGCGCTGAACGCCAACATCGACTGGGATTCGATGGGGAAGTGGTATTCCGATCTTGTGGGAGAGCGCGTGGATGCGTCTCCGGAAATAAAGCAGCAGGTAGCCACACTCACCCCTTCAAAAATCACCACGCTCCAGAAGATGCAAGCGATAGCCGGATTCGTTCAGCACGATATCCGCTACGTGGCCATTGAACTGGGCATTGGGGGTTTTCAACCGCATACCGCGCCAGATATATTCTCCCACCACTACGGGGACTGCAAAGACAAGGCAACTTTGATGCGTTCCATGCTGCACGAGATGGGTATTAGCTCCTACTACGTGCTGATCAACCATGAACGTGGATCTGTCACTGGCGAGATGCCCGCGCACAATGGATTCGATCATGCAATCATCGCCATCAAGCTGCCTGATGGCCTGTCCGATCCCTCTTTGATTGCCACCATCCAGCACCCTAAGCTGGGCAAAATCCTTTTCTTCGATCCCACGAACGAGTTGATCCCGTTTGGCCAGATTGGCGGCTATCTTCAAGCCAACTACGGTCTGCTCGTAACGCCATCCGGCGGCGAACTCATCGAACTACCGCAGCAGCCATCGATGATGAACAGCATCCAGCGCACAGCAAAGCTGACTCTTGACCCGACCGGGACTTTAAGGGGCGACGTCAAAGAGGTGCGGCTGGGCGAGCGGGCATCCTCTGAACGCTGGCGACTTCGGACGGTGACCAAGGATGCCGACCGCATCAAACCCATCGAAGAGCTTCTCGGCAACTCGCTCGCAAGTTTCCGCCTGACACACGCCAGCTTGGTCAACTTTCAGCAAACCGACCAGCCTTTCGGTTTCAACTATTCGTTTGAGTCCCCAAACTACGCTAAGAACGCGGGGAACCTGCTCCTGGTGCGGCCTCGCGTGATTGGAAATAAAGCTTCGGGATTGCTGGAAACCAAAGAGCCGCGCAGGTTTCCCATTGAGTTCGACGAACCGACGCGCGATACGGACACTTTCGAAATTACAATTCCCTCCGGATATGTCGTTGATGACATTCCTCCCCCGGTGGACGCGGACTATGGTTTTGCCAGTTATCATTCAAAGATCGTAGTGAACGGCAATGTGGTCGACTACACGCGAACCTTCGAGGTCAAAGAATTGAGCGTGCCGGTCAGCCGTGCGGAAGAGCTCAGAAGGTTCTACCGGATCATCGCGAGTGATGAACGTAATACTATGGTGCTCAAGCCTTCCCCTTAGCCACCGCACGCGCCCGCGCTCAGGAATTCGAGGCTCGTGCAATTGGCCAGCATTGCCGCCTGCCCAACTCCGCATTATGATGAATCCATGAGCTTTTCCGAGACGATCTTCCTGTTCTTTCTGGCCCTCATCATCTTTGGGCCGAAGAAATTGCCGGAGATCGCCAAGCAAGCCGGACGTCTGCTCGCGGAACTTCGTCGTGCTTCGAATGAGTTTCGCTCGCAGATTGAAACCGAAATCGCGCATTTGGAAGTGGAGAAGAAGGCTCAGGCGATTCTCCCTCCCAGCGGTCCGCCGCCGGGCGCAGTGGCCAGTTTGAGCTTGAATCCCGGCTCCAGCGAAGCGGTAGTAAACGAAACGCGCGGCACTCTGGCTGCTCCCGCAGATCCCACCCCCGCCGTTTCCAATTCCACCGATTTGCATTCGACTGTCGCGACTTCTGTCGCCGAGAGTCCACAGACCGCACCAGTCGCGCCTTCCCAGGCCGTTACTGCAGAGACTGTTTCCACGCCGCAGGACACGCATGTTTGAAAGCCAGACCGCGGCCACCGGCGACGACCCGAAGCGCGACGCCATGCCCACCATGGGCTTCCTCGATCACCTTGAGGAATTGCGCAACCGCCTTGTGTACTCCATCGCCGCTGTTGCCGTGGGATTCTTCGCCTGCTGGGGGTTTCGCGAGAATATCTATGCGGTCATGCAGAAGCCCATAATGGGTGCGCTCAAAGCTCACGGCATGTCGGAGAAGCTCGTTTATCTGAATCCCGTGGAACCCTTCAATCTTTACTTGAAGATCGCCGCGCTCGCCGGATTATTCCTCACATCGCCTTTTGTGCTTTATCAGGTTTGGATGTTCATTTCGCCAGGTCTGTACCGCAACGAGAAGCGCTACGTGGTCCCGTTCATGGTTTCCACCATTGCGCTATTCACGGCGGGCGGATACTTTGGCTACAAGTTTGTTTATCCCCGGGCCTTAGACTTCCTGATCGGTTTCGGAAGTCAGTTCCAGCCCATGATCACTATCGGCGAATACACGTCGCTGTTTCTGAGCATTGTCCTGGGCATGGGCTTGATCTTCGAGATGCCTATTCTCATTTTCTTTCTTGCGCTTATGGGAATCGTCAGCGCTGGCTTCATGACGAAGAATTTTCGCTACGCCATTCTGCTTATCTTTATTGTTGCGGCCATCGTTACGCCGACACCAGACATCGTGAATATGCTCATCTTTGCCTCGCCCATGATTGTCTTGTACGGGCTCAGCATCGGAATCGCCTGGGCCGTGCATCCCAAGCAGCGCAAGGCCCGCAAGGAAAAAAAGGCGGCATAATTGTTTGCGGCGTCTGCTCCCTCGTTTAGGCTGGTTCTATGATCAGCAAGAGAATCGCGATGCCGATCCTGGTATTTTCGATCGTCGGCTTGCTCGCCTGCGACCGTGATCAAAATGCGAATTCGGTAAAAGCGCAGGCGCCGCCTCCAGCAGTCGAGGCATCTCCTCCTAAACTGTCACTTCCTCCGGACACCGGTCCCGCTCCAACCATCGATTCCGCACGCGCCATGCAGTATGTGAAAGAGATCGTGAAACTGGGCCCCCGCCCGATCGGCAGCGCGAATCACAAAAAGGTCGAGGAGTACATCACCTCACATCTGAAAGGTGACGCAGTCGAGGAAGATGTGTTCACGGCCGACACAACGGAAGGGAAGTTCCCCGTGCGGAATATCATCGCCAAGTTTCCCGGGATGCGCGACGGCATCATCGTGATCGCCAGCCACTACGATACAAATTATCCACTGCGAAATACCTCCTACATCGGCGCGAATGACGGTGCTTCCTCGAGCGCTCTGCTCCTCGAAATAGCGAATCAACTACGCGGCAAGAAACGCAGCGGCTACAGCATCTGGCTGGTATGGGACGATGCCGAGGAGGCCATGAAAACGTGGTCGGACGCCGACAGTTTATACGGCATCCGTCATCTGGCACAGAAATGGCAGGATGATGGAACTTTGAAGAAGATGAAGGCGTTTCTGCTGGCCGATATGATCGGTGACGCCGACCTCAATATCGATCGTGACCAGAACTCAACCCCATGGTTGGAAGAGGTCGTATATCAGGCGGCCACTCGCCTGGGTTATCAATCTCATTTCTTCGCGCGCGAGAATCAGGTCTCCGACGACCATCTTCCGTTTATGCAGCGAGGCGTCCCCTGTGCGGATCTGATCGATTTTGACTACGGATATGACAATGTCTTCTGGCACACGCCGCAGGACACCGTAGACAAGCTCAGCCCCAAGAGCCTGGAGATTGTGGGCAGCACGATTCTGGAGACGGTCAATATTCTCGATCGCATGGACCCGCTACCGCCAAAGTAATACCCACCTTTTGCTCTTTTCCCTGAATTCATTTCTAATTCACCGGATATGCGAACCCGGAAAGCCTTTTGTCTTTGCTTTATCCTCTCTGTAGTTTGCCTTGCTGCAACTCCTCCAACTGAAAACGACGATGCGGCCCGCATTATCCAGACTGCTCTCCAACCATCTCCGATACAGAGCAACCTGCGCCAACTCACGGACGAGATCGGCGGTCGCGTGCCCGGCACGCCCGCCATGCAACGCGCGGTGGAGTGGGGCGTGCAGATGTTTAAGGCCGCTGGCGCCGATAGCGTCCACACGGAAGCTTTCACCATTCCGCATTCCTGGGCCGAAGGCGCAACTGAGATGACGGTTAGCGCCACGGGGACTGCTCTCGACCCCACGCTGAAGCAAATTCCTAAAGTCGAATTCCGTGTGCGCTGTGTCTCCATTGCATGGGCCCCTGCGCTCGCTCCGGTGAAGCATGTGCCAGTTGTGGATGTCGGCAACGGCAGTGCAGACGAATTCAAGAAGGCCGGGGATATCTCGGGGAAAATTGTCCTCGTCCATTCCACCGTTCTCAAGACCTGGGACGATCTCTTCGCCGAATACACCAACGCGCCGCCCGTAATCACGGCTGCCCTGCACGGCAAAGCGAAAGCCGTGGCCTTCATCGCTACCCGCGAGCACGACATTCTCTACCGGCACACCAATTCCTTTGCCGGAGAAATTGATCGTATCCCCCAAGTATTAGTAGCCCGTGAGGATGGAGAGCGCATTGGACGGCTGCTGGCGTCCGGCCATCCGGTGTGGGCTGATCTCAGCATTCCAAGTCAGCTCGGCGGTCCAATCAAAGCCGCAAACGTGATTGGCGAACTCAAAGGAAGCGAGAAGCCCGACGAATTCGTGATCGTCGGTGCGCACCTCGATTCCTGGGAACTCGGCACGGGAGCGCTCGATAACGGCTGTAATGCCGCGCTCGTGATCGACGCCCTGCGCGCGATCAAAATCTCTGGATTGAAGCCGCGCCGCTCCATCCGCTTCATATTATTTTCCGGCGAAGAGGAAGGTCTGCTCGGCTCGCGCGCATACTCCAAGGCCCACCGGCCAGAACTCGATAAAGCTGCCGGAGTCATCATCTACGATTCAGGCACTGGCAAGACGACAGGTTTCGCCACGGGCGGCCGTAAAGACGTATTGGAGACCGCCAAACGCATCCTTGCCCCGCTTCAGCAGTTCGGCGTCACTGATCTGAAGACCGATATGGAATGGGGCACCGACCATTTTGATTTCATGTTGGAAGGCGTGCCTACATTCGTCGCCGACCAAGAGGAGGCGAACTATCTGGAAAACTACCACGCCGTCTCCGACACCTATGACAAAGTTGACTTCGCTCAACTCAAAAAGCACGTAGCCGAAGCGGCTGAATTTTCCTTTGCCTTGGCGAATCTCCCGGAGAAGATCGGCCCGCGATTTACGCGGCCGCAGATTGAACAGTCGATGCACGAAACCGGCTCTGACCAGATGTTCAAGGCCGCAGGCATGTGGGATGCCTGGGAGAGCGGAAGCATTGGTCGCCAGAAGTGATCAAATTCGCAATTCCCGATTTCCAATTGAAAATTGGCAATCGACAATCGGCAATCAGACTTGCTCTATTTCTGGATCATCTTCAACCTTTTCGCGCTTGGCATGCTGGTGCTGGACCTTCGTGTGTTTCATCGCCGTGGCCGCGTCCGCTCGACCGAGGCCCTGGCTCGAAGCGCGATGTGGATTGGCCTTGCAGCAGCGTTTGCCGGCCTGGTTTTTTTCTGGCAAGGCCGCCAGGTCGCCATCGAATTCATCACCGGTTACGTTCTTGAGCTTTCTCTCAGCGTCGATAATCTTTTCATTTTCCTGGTAATCTTCCGTTACTTCGCCGTACCCGAAGAGCACCAGCACCGCGTGTTGTTTTGGGGAATTCTCGGTGCCATGCTCATGCGCGGCTGCTTCATCCTGGCCGGGGTCGGCCTCATCCAGCGCTTCCACTGGATTTTCTATCTCCTCGGCGCGTTGCTCATTTACAGCGGTATCCGCCTTGGCTTTGCCGGCGAACATCAAGTCGATCCATCTAAAAATCCTGCAGTGAAGGCCTTGCGCCGCCTGATGCCGGTGACGGATACCTACCAGGGTGGCCGCTTCTTTGTGCGCGGTTGGCAAGGGAAGGCTGGGCTCTACGCCACCCCGTTACTAGTCGTTCTTGCCGTCATCGAAACTACAGACCTGCTGTTCGCGGTCGATTCCATCCCCGCAGTCTTGGCGATCACGCTCAATGCTTTCATCGTCTACGCCTCCAATGTTTTCGCGATCATGGGACTGCGCTCGTTGTTCTTCGCCGTCTCGGGATTGATGAAAGCTTTCCGGTTTCTTCATACTGGCCTCGCGTTGATCCTCGTCCTGGTCGGCCTGAAGATGATTGCAGCCGATTACTCCAAGGTACCGACGCTGGCGATGCTGGGAGTAGTGGCAGTGATACTAACCGTTTCGATCGTGGCTTCAATCCTCATTCCGGCCCCGGAGCGGAGCTAGAACTTTATTCCTTTCCAATAGCGCCTCTCCAAACCACGATGGCCCATAGGCTATTATGGAAGTCCATGGCGCAAGTTACCATCCATGTCCCGCCGCGTCCCTATCAGGCTCGCATTGAGAATGGCCTACTATCGCGGGCAGGAGCGTTGTTGGCGGAGTTGTTGCCGCAATCGAGCAAATTGTTTGTAGTCACAGCTCCTCCCATCCGCCGGCGTTGGGGTGCGAAGCTCCTGGCCTCGCTGACCTCCGCGGGGTTCAAACCTCAAGTGCTGCAGATTCCCGATGGCGAGCCGGTCAAGAAGCTGGCCACCATTGAAACCATGGCCGAGAGATTGGTCCGGCTGGGCGCGGACCGCAAAGCCGTTCTCATCGCGCTGGGCGGGGGCGTGGTCGGCGACGTCACCGGACTATTGGCTTCTCTCTACATGCGTGGCGTGGATTTCGTTCAGATTCCAACCACGGTTCTGGCGCAGGTTGATGCGTCCGTCGGCGGCAAGACCGGCGTGAACCTCGGGGCAGGGAAGAATCTGCTGGGGACTTATCATCATCCGCGCGTCGTCCTGATCGATCCGGAAGTTCTGCACACCCTCTCGGATCGCGCCTATCGTGCAGGCCTTTATGAAGCTCTCAAGTGCGGCATTATTGGCGATCTCGATCTTTTCCTGCGCTTCGAGCAGAAGCGCGCCCAGATCCTGAAGCGCGATCCGATTGAAGTGGAGGGTCTGATTGCTCAAAGTGTGAAGCTGAAGGCGGAAATCGTTTCTGCGGACGAACAAGAGGGCGGCTTACGGCGTGTGCTGAACTTGGGCCATACTATCGGACACGCGCTGGAGACAGAAACAGGTTACCGCAGCCTCCTACATGGCGAGGCCGTCGCGTGGGGATTGATCGCCGCGACCAACATCGCTCTTACAGTTGGCCGCACCGACAGCGTCACCGCGGGCCGCATCGCCGACGCTGTGTTAAGTCTCGGCCGCTTACCGGAACTAAAAGTAAGCGCCCGCAAGATTCTCGCTCGCCTGCAGGCCGACAAGAAAACGCAAAACGGCGCAGTCCATTTTGTGTTGCCTCGAGAAATTGGGAAAGTCGAAATCGCCTCGGATGTGCGGGACAAAGTCGTGCTCGATTCGGTGGAAGAATTGCGCCGCTTGTCGCACGGCGGCTGGGTATGGAAGAAGTAAAGTTTGGAAGAAATGAGTCGCATGGCTGAGGCTGAACGGCCCGCAGTTATCGGTGCCGCGCCGGAAGGCGCAACCGACGCGCATTCCGCTGCGCGCGCTGTACGCGAGATGTTCACCTCGATTGCCCCGCGCTACGACCTGCTGAATCACGTATTGTCCTGCAATGTGGACCGCCTCTGGTGGCGGCGTACCGCTTACACTTTCGCGCATATCTTCGCGCAACCCGACTGCCGTGTTCTTGATCTGTGCTGCGGTACCGGCGAAATGACGTTCGCTTTGCGCAAGCAGGCACGGAAGCGGGAAGGGAAGTACGGTCCGCACATTCTAGGTGCCGATTTTTCTCATGCCATGCTGCAGCGTGCGCAGTCCAAATCACTCGGACGGACCGCGTCAGCCATGCCGCGCTGGATCGAGGCGGATGCCCTCTGTCTTCCATTTCCTGACCTGCACTTCAACCTGGTGACTTCAGCCTTTGGTTTTCGCAATCTCGCAGATTACGATGCCGGCCTGCGCGAAATCGTCCGCGTCCTCAAGCCGGGAGGCGAGTGCGGAATCCTCGACTTCAGCGAGCCTAAAGGACTGATGGGCCGCCTCTATCGCATTTACTTTAAGCAAGTGCTTCCACGCGTGGGTACGATCCTTTCGGGCGTCCGCGGCCCGTACGCATATCTGCCGAATTCAGTCGAACGTTTTCCCGAACCACAAGAAATGCTCGACCGCATGCGCGCCGCCGGATTTCGCGAAGCCAGTTGGACCCCCTACACTCTTGGAATTGCCGGCTTGTACTGCGGGAAGAAGTGAATTTCGCTCGTGGCTTGCTATCCGGCATCCCGCAGCAGCCTACTCAAGGCCTGTATATCCTGTTCGCTTGTATCTCCGACTACAAAATACCGCAGTCCGTTCTGTGTCCAGGTTTCCATTCGGAACGAGAGTCGATTCGCTGTTCCTGACGGAAGGCTCTTAATCTCCGCCGCACGATCCGGCAAAATGAAAACGGATATATAGTGTTTGCGGATCTGATAAATCAGCTGTGCGCTCGGATTCTGTTCGAGATAGGCGACCCGTCCCCCGACTAGTGTGAAGTCCGATCCCGCCAACTCGGGCAAATTGAAAGTGAAGGGAATTCGTCCCTGGAACCACGGCTTCACCGTATGGCGGTCGGAGGAAACCACGTCCACGGGCGTGCTGCTAGCCAGGGTGGCGACATGCAGGTCGACTAACTCTCCATAAACCCGCTGCCGCGCAGTCCGCTGTTGCCCCACGTAGACTGTCAGCACAAGTGCCGCAACCACCAAGACCAGCGCCGGAACGAAAGCGACTCTCCACTGCTGGGCAATTCCACTCTTCGACTTCGCCGCAACGCTCTTGGTGATCCTGTTTCGCAGTTCCGCGCTCGCCTTGTATCGCGTCCCCGCCATCTGTATCGATCGTTTCAGTTGCACCCGCTCCAAAACTTCGGCCGCGCAAGCCGCACAGGTTCGAAGATGCGCGGCTAACGCTCCGGCCTCTGCCGTCGCGAGTTCACCATCAAGGTAACGGTCAAGATCTCCCCGCCACTGCTCACATGCCATGCCGTCCTCCGATCTTGGCTCGCAGAGCAGTGCGCAGCGCCTGACGGGCGCGATACAACCGGGACATCACCGTGCCCATCGGAACCGCCAAGGTTTCTGAAATCTCCTGGTACGACATCTCTTCCACTTCACAAAGCAACAATATCTCCCGAAATTGCACGGGCAATTCTTCCAAAGCCTCCTGCACCATCTCGCGGTTAGCTTGTTCGAGGAGCAGTACTTCGGGCGTAGCGTTTTCTGTCGGCAGATTCTCTCCGCTCTCCTCATCCAGGACAACCATGGTTTTCAATCCCGTCCGCGAGCTGAGAAAGGAATTTCGCAGGATGCGATAGATCCATGCGCGAAAATTTGTGCCGGCCTGAAATGACGAAAATCCGCGCAACGCCTTGGCGTACGTCTCCTGAACCAAATCCTCGGCCTCAGCTCTTGTCCTGCGTCAACCACTGTGCGAAGTTATAGAGCTGATCGAACAGGGGCAGTGCGAGATCCTCAAACGACGCCGCGTTGATCCGCTCTTCAGGCACTCGCATAGAGTAAACCAGCCATTTTCGGATTTATTCCGATCTGCCCGAGAAAATATTTTGTAAGGTTTGCAGGAAATCCTTCGACGAGCTTTCTAGCTCGCGTTTGCCTCGCGCGGATTAGCGGCGACGTTTTTGAAGCTGTCGGCGAACGCGTCCGCGATCTTGTATTGCATTACGCTTTCGTATTCAGTACCCAGAAACTTGCGCAGCCGATCGGTATTCATAACGTACTCGCCGCTCATGTAGGGCAGCGCCTCCGGGGGAATCGCGGAGATTTGCCGCTTCCATAGGAACTCCAACACCAGCCGCATCGCCCATCTTCCAGGAACGCGCACCAATTTCGCCTGCGCCATCTCAATGCATCGGCCAAAAGTGAGCGGCTCTCCGCGTCCCGCGACATTCAGAATGGTCAGCCGCTGTGGCTCCGGATCCCGATGCAGGATGTGCGTAACCAGCCGCGCCATATCGTCCACGTGGATGAACTGGATTTTATTGTCGAGATATTGTTGGCCGCGGGGAAGCATGCAAGGTAGTCGCTTGCCTTCCTTGCGCATTTTTTCCGCTCGCGCACTCTTGCCGTTGGGAGTTCCGCGAAACGCTCCCAGCAGGTAGTTACTTACAGTTGCCCCGGCAAAAATATGTGGACGCAAAATGTAAACGCTGCATCCGCGTAACGCGGATGACCGCTGCTGCACCACTTCGTCACACTGTTTCTTGTGGATCGCATAAGGCAGCGTGTGAGCGGCCATAGGAGATTCTTCCGTCGCCGGTGCCGTAAGGCTGGGACCATAGACGGAAACACTGCTGGGGAAGATGAATTGCTTGATCCCAGAATCGGCGGTGCGGTTGGCCTCGGTGATCGCCTCCATCACCCGGGCAGTGCCGGCCACGTTGATCTGCCACATGCGTTCCGCGTCGAGCACCCCCGAGCGCACCGGGTCGATGACAAAGGCCAGATGTACTACCGAAACCGGTCGCGTGTCGCGCAGCAATTCGTAGAGGACCCGGGTCGAGGATTCTTCGCCCAGATCCAGACGCTCAAATTGCAGCGGTAAATCAGTTTGGGGTGAACTCACGTCCACCCCAATCACTGAAAACTCGCCCAGCAGCGGGAGCAACCGGGATCCCAGGTTGCCCGCAATGCCGGTGACGACGACGACAGGTTTATCGCTTACCATCAGTTCGGATTAGACGGAGGCGCCTGTTGCGCCGGAGGCTGCGCTGGCGGAGCCGCTTGCGGCTTTGGTTGCGAGCCATATGGCGGCATGTTAGGACGCATGTGGGGTGGCATCGGCCTTCCCATTTGCGTACTCGGTCCCGCGGGACCAAAATATGCTTCATTGGTCTCCGCGTGATAGGAGTTCGTGTACGCCTCCATCGTGTCCTTCATTTTCTGATTCTTCAGGGTATTGCGAATTTCGTCCTTAACCTGATCGAGGGGAAGGACCTCCTTGCTCTCCACTTTGTAGATGTAGTGTCCGCCATTGTCGGTGATCACCGCGGAAACTTCTCCCGCTTTCAAATCGAACACCGCGGCATGCGCTGGGGGCAGTCCAGTGCGCCGCACTTTGGGCATGGTCACTGTCGGCGAATCCATTTTCATCCCTGCAGCTTCGAATGCCTCTTTCTGCAGCTTGGCGAAGTCTTCGCCGGCCGCGGCCCGCGCTCGCAGGTTCTCGGCCAATTTGGTCAGCTCCTGTTCCCCCGCTTCCTGCTTTGCCTTGTCCGCCGCTTCCTTGGTTTTCTGTTGTTCCTCGGTCAGCTTCTCCTCATTATTTTTCTCCGCGACTTCCGCTTGCTTGAAACGGGGAACGAAGAGCCGGTCCAAAGAAAATTGCTCGTACGCCTCGGGATTCTTCTTGTAATAGCCCTCAATCTCTTCAGGGGATACCTTCTCCGCTTCCTCCTGCACCGAGCGCTGCAGTTGCTGGGTCAGAATTTGCATTTTCACAACTTTCAGCGTCTCTTCATATTGCGGAGTCTTATCCAGGCCTTTGGCCTTCGCTGCTGCCGACATTGCCATGAACTTCGGGAGGGCCGCCGCCAACTGACGCTTCAACTGCGGCGTCACGGTCGGCGCAAGCCCGCTGGCGATCTTCTCAAATTCTTTCCGGGTGATCTCTGTTTTGCAATCGGCTGGCTTCTTCGCAACGGCCGGCTTTGCCGCAGCAGTGGCTGTCTTGCTGCCAGCGACGGTCTTAGCCCCAGCAGTGGTCGAGGTAGCCGGGCAAACGCCAAAAACCGTCAACACGACGGCGTTCTCCGGCACTTCCGCGGCGGGCGGCGTGCCCGCGGGTGCCGCACTATTCGGAGTTTGAGCCGGACTTGGCGACGGCGCGTTTCCGGCCGGCGCTTGCCCCCAAGCCATTGCGCCCAACAACACACACAGCAGCCAACTCTTACGCATACAAAAAATCCTCCAGGATTGGTACATCGGGAAGTTGGAATAACTTGAACTTAGCATCCTAGCATAGGAGCCGCGATGCGCAGTAGAGGTGGAGTTTCTGTTAGTTGTCGCTTTGAATTTCTCCGCCGCGATTCTCTTGGCGCATTTCCGACTTATCGCAGATAATCCCATCATGTCCGGGACGCCGGCCCTCTACTCACCCAGTGCCATGCGCGCCGAGAAGCGCGCGGTGGCCGGAAACTCGGTTCTCGCCGCCCTGCTGATCACCGGCGGAAAAATCGTTGTTGGCGTTACTACCGGCAGCCTGGGTATTCTCTCTGAGGCCGCGCACTCCGCGCTGGATCTCATCGCCGCCTCGCTCACCTATCTATCCGTTGGAGTTTCCGACAAGCCCGCCGACGCGGACCATCAGTACGGTCACGGCAAAGTGGAAAACTTCTCTGCGTTCGTCGAGACCGGCCTGCTGTTGCTGACCTGTGTCTGGGTTATTTACGAGGCGATTGTGCGCCTGTTTTTCCGCCGCGTTGATGTCGAGCCGTCCGTCTGGGCCTTTGCCGTTATGCTGATCTCGATGGCGGTGGACTACTGGCGCTCCCGCGCCCTGGGCCGCATCGCCACGAAATACAATAGCCAGGCGCTCGAAGCCGATGCACTTCACTTTTCTACCGACGTCTGGTCTGCGGGCGTAGTAGTGCTCGGTCTTGTTCTCATCCTTGCGGGACGCACCTATCATCTCGATTGGCTTCGCTTAGCCGATCCCATCGCTGCTCTTTTCGTCGCGGGCGTGATTGTTTCTGTAAGTTGGCGGCTGGCGCGGCGAACGATCGACGCACTGCTCGACGCAGCTCCGGCCGGTGTTCGTGCCAAGATCACCGATGAAGTTTCGCGTGTGGATGGCGTTCTCGAAATCGGCCGCGTCCGGATACGCCGCGCCGGCAATCGCTACTTTGCCGATCTCGCCGTCGGCTTCGCCCGAACCGTTACCTTCCAGCGCTCCGAACAGTTGGTCGCAGCGGTCACCGCCGCGGTTCAAGGTATTCTTCCCGACGCCGACGTCACGGTTCAACCGCTCCCCCGCGCCCAGCGTTCGGAAAATACCTTCGACCGCATCCGCGCCGTCGCCACTCGCCACAATCTCAACGTCCACGACATCACGGTGCAGGATTTCGACGGCCAGCTTCATGTCGAGCAGCACGTCGAGCTCGACGAACGCATGACCCTCAAGGCTGCTCACGATCAAGTCACTGAACTCGAAACCGACATCCGCCATGATGTGCCGGAAATCGCAGCCATCCTCACCCACATCGAGAGCGAGCCCGCGACCATCGAGAAGCCGGAAGAACAGGTGCACGATGCGCAACTAGAACGTCGCCTCAAAGTTGTCGCCACGGAATTCCCCGACATCCTGGATGTTCACGAGTTCATCATCACGCGCGTCCGCGGACGGCTTTACGTTTCCTGTCACTGCACCATCGCCGATCATCTCTCTCTGCTGCGCGTCCACGATATCCAAACCGAACTCGAACTCCGCTTCAAGCAGGCTGCGCCCGAGTTGTTCCGCGTGTTGATTCATCCCGAGCCCAGCACGGATAATCGTAGGTAGAATTTAAGAGATTGGAGATCGTATGACGAACGCGCGCGCGACATGGATCGAAAAACACTGTTTCAACGCAGTATCGGACAGCGGCCACACTGTCGTCGTCGATGGAGACAAGACCACCGGCAACAGTCCCATGGAACTTGTTCTCATCGGCTTGTGCGGTTGTACCGGCTACGACGTCGTTTCTATCCTGCAGAAGAAGCGCGAGCCCTTCACCAGCCTCGAAGTCCGCGCGGAAGCCGAACGCGCGCCCAATCCTCCCTCGGTCTACACGGCAATCAAGTTGATCTACCGCGTCGGCGGAAAAGTGTCGCGTAAGGCCGTCGAGGATGCAGTCCGGCTCTCGGAAGAGAAATACTGTTCGGTCTCGGCCATGCTCGAGAAGACCGCGAAAATCACCACCACGATCGAATACGTAGACGCGTAGAATTGCATAGACCCATGCCGCCTAGAATCTTCCTCTTCACCCAGCCCGGATGCCTCTCCTGCGAGATGATGAAGATTTTTCTCGAAGCAAAAGAAATCGTCTTTGAAGAACGGGACATGAGTCTCGATGCCGCTGCCCGCGTCGAGTTGCTCGAGAGTTACCACAGCAACACCGCGCCGACCCTGGTAATTCTGACTGGATCCGGCGCCGAGGTGATCGAAGGGTTCGATCCCGACCGCCTTGACCGCTTCCTTTCGGCTGCCTGATCATCAAATCGATTCACGAGGCCGTCATTCCAAACCAAAGTCAGCCAAGCTCGCCCCCGCATCCTCTGCGCGGATATTTCTGTATTGCCTCCGCCGCTTTTCTATGGGGCGTCTCCGCCGCTTTAGGCCGCGCCGTCTTTACGGGAAAGGTGCCGCTGGGTGCATTAGCCCTGCGTCCGATCGATCCACTGATTCTTTCGCAGACCCGCACCACATTTTCTTTGCTCGTTTTGCTTCCGATTCTCATCGCGTCGCAGGGCTGGCAGCGCGTCAAGCTTCCCGGGCGCGATCTCGCCTACTGCTTCGTCCTCGGGATACTCGGTGTCGCCGTCTCGAACTATTTCTATTACGTCGCCATCCAACGAACCAACGTGGCCACTGCCATCATCGTGCAATACACCGCACCGGTCTGGGTTCTGCTGTACGTCGTCGCTCGTGGCCAGCAAAAATTGACCGCGCAAAAAGTCATCGCTGTCGCCCTCGCCGTTACCGGAATCGCCTTGGTGATCGATCTGCTCGGAGCCACATCTGGCACCTCGCTCCACCTCGATCCCTACGGCGTCATTGCGGCCTTGCTCGCCTCTTTCTCCTTCGCGTTCTATAACGTCGCCGGGCACCGCATCCTCGCCCGCCACGATCGCTGGCGCGTCCTCGTCTGGACGCTCACCGCGGCCACTGCTTTCTGGCTCGTCGTCAACCCTCCCTGGAAAATTGTTGACGCCCACTACGCGCCTGCCCAATGGCTGTTTCTGTTCGTTTTCTCGATGATCTCAGTGCTGGGAGCGTTCTCTCTTTACTTCCTCGGTCTGCAATATCTGGAGCCAACCCACGCCATCATCGCCAGCTGCCTTGAGCCGGTTTTCTCTATTCTTCTCGCGGCCTTGCTGCTCGGCGAAGTTCTCCGTCCGATTCAAACTTTGGGAATTGCTCTGGTACTCTCCGCTATCGTGATCGTGCAGCGCCCCAGTCGCAGCATTGCTGATGATCAAGTCGTAGTCGAGCCGATGGAGTAACGGAGTCCGTGATGAAGCTATTGTCAATTTCCGATTTTTGAGCCGATCCATCCGAGATTCCCGCGTGGATCTACATATTTTCTTCCGTCTTTTTCCTCGTTTTGTCCCTGTTTTCTTCCTGGATACCCTCACCGTGATTTGACAATGTTTTTACTACTCCGGACGAGATTCTCGGTTAGCCTGATTGTAGAGGTCCGCGGTAATCGTTCGATCTGGATGCGCCTATGAGATTCCACCGAGTTGCTGTGCTTGTCGTTTGTCTGGTGACATTCCTCACCCCTTGTTTCGCCCACCACATGGCGGTTGTGGTCGATAAGGACAACAACGTTGGCAATGTCACCGCCGTTCATCTGTCAAAAATTGTTCGCGGTGAGATCAAGAAGTGGCCGGACGGCAAGACCATCGTTCTTGTATTGCACAAGGATTCTACCGGCGAAACCGAAACGCTGGATCGCCTGATCAAGATGAGTCCTGTCGAACTGAAGGGGCTCATCGCAGCTCACAAAGATTCCATCCAGATCGTTGACTCCGACGCCGAAGTGCTCAGAATTGTGCAGTCCACCCCCGGCGCTATCGGCTTGGTGGACGTCCGCTCTGTTGACAACAGCATCAATGTGATTCGCGTTGACGGCAAATTGCCTATGGAGTCAGGCTATTTGCCCCATTAGCGATTGTGCTCCGTCACGGCACAAGGTTTTCTTCCCATCGCTCCACGACTGGAGGCACGGAGCCTGTAAGCAATGCCGCAAACCCTTCGAGGCTCTTGTGTGCGTCACCAATCAAGTAATAGAAGGCCTCCCAGTGGTCGCTGTCCTCGCCGTCATGATTCGGAATCACATATTGAAAGTGCCACGCTTCTCTCAGTTCGCGGTAAGCACTGGAGGCGCGGGTCTCAATATTCTCCAGGTCTTTTAGCGATAGCTCGCCTTTCTGTCGCCGCGTTCGCCGCAAGAGTTTCCGCCGCATGACATCGGTAAGAAAGTCGTGAAGGGACAAATTGCGCTCGGGAGCCTTGAGGTAAGTGATTTCGTCCTTCGAAAGCGGCGAGAGAAAAATACTCAGCCGCTCCACTTCCGCTAGGCGGGGGTGCTTCTGCAACGCCCGCCCCACATAGGGATTCCCCTCGAACAAGACATCGCCTCGTCGTAGCGAACTCTCGAGATCCTGGATGTCCACCGCCTGCAGATCATCCCGCGCCTCTAGCACGGCGTAGCGCTGATCCGCTCGCAACGCGTCCACCTGAGCCCGTGTCCGGAAGTGATAGTCCACGCCATCCACTTCGCCAGGCCGCGGTGCGCGGCTGTTCACTAACACTAGCTTCTGAAGCTGGGCATGAAGTTCCGGATAGAACTTGGCAAGTGCCCTGCAGAGCGGACTCTTGCCCACGCACGAAGGCCCGCTGAGAATTACAAGACGTCCGCTCTTGTCGGGGTTCATGCTTTGCTACCTTTGAATCTAGAAGAACACACATTTCGTGGAAATGTTCAGTGACCGGAGGCACAGAGCCGCAGCAAATGGAAATATCTTCTCGCCTTCTTTACATCTCTCGCGATCTGCTCGCGCAAGGCCTCGACAGACGGAAATTTGATTTCATCGCGCAACCGGTCGAGGAAGCAGATCTCCACTTCGCTCTCCGGCGTCAGTTCAAGCGGATGAAAGTTCAGCAAGTGCGTCTCAATCGCGAAAGAATCCGCCCCAAAGGTCGGACGATTGCCCACATTCGTAACTGAATCAAAGCGTTCGGCGCCCACCCGCGTCCACGTTATGTAGACACCATCCTTCGGGACGAGTTCTTCATACCGCGCCAGGTTGATGGTGGGCACGGTGTACTTCGATCCATAACCGCGCCCGCGTCCTGGCGCGCCCAGAATGCAGAACGGACGCGCCAGCAAATGCCGCGCCCGGCTTACTCGTCCTTCGCCCAACAACTTGCGAATATGACTGCTTGAAACCGGCTCGCCACGCAACTTCTGCTCCGGGTAGACTTTTACTTCGAAGCCCATTTCCTGCCCCAATTGGGCCAGCATATTGGTGTCACCCGCGGCCTTGTGCCCGAAGTGGAAGTTGTAGCCTTCATGCACTTCCACGGCATGCAGCTTCTTTTTCAGGATGCGCTCGGCAAACTGCCGCGGTGTCATCAGCGATAGGTCACGGCCAAAAGGCAGCATCAGCACGGCATCGATCCCCGTGGCTTCGAGCAGGCGCAGTTTTTCCGGTACTGGAGTCAACAGCTTTAATCCTGAGTCTGGTCGCAGAATGCGCGTCGGATGCGGCTCAAATGTCACCGCCATGGCCTTCGCCCCTCTGGTCCGCGCGCGCCGCACAATCTCTCGCAACACATGCGCGTGTGCCCGGTGTACGCCGTCGAAATTCCCCACGCTCACCAGAGACGGCCCAAACCCCGCCGGAACGTCTTCGAGTTTATGAAAAACTTGCATAAGCAGTGATCAGTGGCGAGTGGCCAGCGGTCAGCGGTCAGCCTCAGAA
Organism: uncultured Acidobacteriaceae bacterium; assembly: GCA_963777005.1. Classification (GTDB taxonomy): domain Bacteria; phylum Acidobacteriota; class Terriglobia; order Terriglobales; family Acidobacteriaceae; genus Sulfotelmatobacter. Next base: position 258,168 of record CAVZPC010000011.1, read on the forward strand.
TTCACTGACCACTGATCACTGGCCACTGACTACTGCACTTCAGATTTCAAATTCCAACTTCATCCCGTCATAGGCCAGCCGCACATGCGCTGGCAGCGCCGCATTGGTCGCCTCATGCGCCAGATCATGACAAATATGCGTGAAGAAGCCTCGCTTCGCCTTTACCCGCTCCACAACCCGCAGCGAATTCTCCACCGTTGAGTGTGTGGGATGCGGTTTGTGCCGCAGCGCATCCAGAAAGAGAACGTCCAATCCTTCAAGCTGACGAAACGATGCTTCGGGAATTTCACTATGATCCGTTAGATAGGCCGCCTTGCCAAAGCGAAATCCGTAGATCTCTGTCTCTCCGTGAATCAATCGAACCGGCTCGAAGCATGCGCCAAAGATTTCCACCGGCCCATCGATCGGCCGAAGTTCGAGCCGTGGCAAGCCGCCAAATTTGTAATCGCCGTCGAAGATGTAGCTGAACATTCTGCGCAGAAAAGCGGCCGCGTCCGGACGCGCGTAGAGCGGCAGCCTGTCTGGCTTGTGGGAATAACTCAACGGCCGCAGATCGTCGATGCCGAGGATGTGATCGGCGTGCGTGTGAGTGTAGAAAACAGCGTCCACACGCGTGATGTGCTCGCGAATGGCTTGCGTATAAAAATCTGGAGTCGTATCGATCAGGACTACCTTACCCGCAAATTCCAGCATGATCGAAGGGCGTGTCCGCCGGTCACGCGGATCGCTTGAGTTGCAGACCGCGCAGTCGCAACCCAGCGTCGGAACGCCCATGGACGTGCCGCTGCCCAGCACGGTCAGCGTGGCCTTCATGTTTTCACCTTCATCCTGTAACTGGTTGGAACCGTCATGCTGGCACGATCAGCGCCCCGTGGTTCCCGTGGTTGCTCCGGGTTGCGGAGGCCGGGACAGCGCGTTGGTCACTTCAACGTAAGCCATTCGCACTTCGTAAAGGCTGTTCTGCAGAAAGTTTTCTTCCGTGGGAGTGAGATTGCCTTTGGTTTTTTCCGCCAGCAGCGCCAGCGTATCAATCGTTTGCCGGGCTCCGATAATGTCCATGCGCGGCTGCTCGCCCTGCTGATGCATCAATCCAAGCTGCAGCATCGCCGTCATGTACAGCGATGCCATGAAGCGCTCGAAGGTCATCTCGAATTCTTTGGCGGAGTGTCCGCTAAGTTCCACGCGCGAGTTCAGCGCATCAGAGGATTTCCGGTAAGCATCCGCCTGCGCCTGTTGCTCGGCCGCCGTCGGCATCGGAGGTACCTCGGGCTCGCCCGCGGCAGGGTCCGTCGCAGCAGGGGAGGCTTGGGGAGGCGCCACCGGTGCCGTTTTGCGCGGCTCTGCTTCCTCGCGAACCTCTTGCCGCAACTCTCCATCTTCCGTGAACAAACGACGGTCGGTTACTGTGAAACCTGATTCCTGTCTCTTCTCAGCCATAGCGTATGTCCTCATCTGCGTGTTTCAAAATCTGCGGCGTTCAAAATTGTGCGGCTCAAACTTTTGATGAAAATCCTCGGCCGCATTCTTCGCTAGACTTTATGCAGTACCTCATCTTGCGGTTTCTCCGAAGCAATGTTTTCCAGCGGCAACTGGGCAACAGTCGCTTTGACTTCGCCAATCTTGACCTCGCGTCCCGGCACTCCTACTTCGCGCCGAATGTATCCTAGTGCGACCGTTCGTTCGGCGGAAGGACGGCGCAGAATCGCTACGCTCGTGATCTCACCCACTTCCTTGTCTCCCCAACTGACCTTGTCGCCCGCGGCGATCTCCGCTACGCCGTCTATCTGAAAGCCAGCGAACTTCCGGTGTACATTGCCCCGCGACCGAATGCGCTCCACAATTTCCTGGCCCACATAGCAGCCCTTGTTAAAGTTGAGCGCCCGCATCTGTTCGGTTTCCTGCGGCAGGTCGCGCTCCCGAATATCCACTCCATAGAGCGGGACGCCCGAAACAATGCGCTGCATCTCCAGTGCTTCGCTGCCGACCGGCGTCGCTCCACCGGCAATCAGAGCCTGCCAGGTGGCGTAAACATCTTTGGGCGCAAGCCAGACTTCATAAGATTCCTGCGACGCATCCTCGCCACGCACCACCGTGCAATGTACGCAGCCGCAATCGCAACTGCATCGCGCAATATGCGTCTGTAACGGGTCCAGTTCCGGAACTTCAATGCCCGCCGCATTCAGGATGGCTCGCGACTTCGGTCCCGCCAACCCCAGTGCTGTCCAACTCTCACTGATATCCTTCACTTCCACGTCATCCATGATGATGAAGTGGTCGAAGGTCGCAATAATCTTTTCGATCTGGCTGCGATCCGTCTCGACCGTCAGCGCCTCGCCCTCGTTGTAAACCACCATATCGCCCAGGATGCGTCCTTGCGGATTCAGCAGGAAAGCATATACGCCCCGCCCCGCGGCCAGATCGCGAATGTTGTTCGTGACCATGCCGTTTGCCCAGCGCGCTCGATCGCCACCGGTCACCGAAATCCTGCCGCGAAAGCCAAGATCGTAAAGTCCGCAGGAATTCCGCAGCGCCTCGAACTCCCCCTGCGGATCGGAAAACCCGGTCGCAGTCTCCGCTCCCCGGTATTCGCCCGAGCGCACTGCCGCTGACTGATTCGCCCCTGTCGCGCGAAGAGCCTCTCGGAGTGGTGTAGAAAACATGGAATATTGATTATAGCGAACAGCTTCGTGATTCAGCGCCCGGCGGCTTCACGCCCGCCTCGCGGGGGCATGGCGTTTCTGTCAAACCGGTCAATCTACTCATTCGACCTGCCTTGTGTTAAGTTCTCTGCCGTGGACCCGCAAAAGCCTCCCAAAAAGCGCATCGCCGTTATTCCCGGAGACGGCATTGGCCAGGAAGTTATTCCGCAAGCTCTCAAGGTGATCCGCGCCTCCGAAGCCGACGTCGAGATCAGCGAATTCGACTGGGGTGCCGATCGCTATCTCCGCGACGGGATGACCGTTCCTCCCGATGGCTTCGCCATGCTGGCCCGTGACTTCGACGCCATCCTCGCCGGTGCCTTCGGCGATCCCCGCGTCAAGACCAATATTCATGCCAAAGAAATTCTGCTCGGCATGCGATTCAAAATGGATCTCTACGCCAACGTGCGCCCAGTGCGTCTGCTCAATGCAGCGTTGTGTCCACTGAAAGGCGTCGAGCCCCAGGATGTGGATTTTGTCGTCATTCGCGAGAACACCGAAGGTGTCTACACCGATGCCGGAGGTGTTTTCAAACAAGGCACGCCAGATGAAATCGCCATTCAGGAAGACATCAACACGCGCAAGGGCGTCGAGCGCATCATTCGCTACGCGTTTGAATATTGCGAGGAGCATCCCAAGCTCGATGGCTCGCCGCGCGGACGCGTACTCATGGTCGACAAATCCAATGCCATGACTCACGCCGGAGGCCTCTGGCAGCGCGTGTTCAAGGAAGTAAGCGGCGAGCATCCGCAAATCGCGGCGCAGCACATGTACGTCGACGCGCTCTGCATGCAGATGGTGCGCGATCCTCGTCTCTTCGATGTGATCGTGACCAATAACATGTTCGGCGATATCATTACCGACCTGGCAGCCGGCTTACAGGGCGGTCTCGGCATGGCCGCCAGCGGCAATATTCATCCCGGAAAAACATCGATGTTCGAGCCCGTTCACGGCTCCGCGCCACAGATCGCCGGAAAAAATATCGCGAATCCGTTTGGAGCAATTTTGACCGCAGCCATGATGCTCGCGCATTTAGGATTAGCTCGTGAAGCCGAGAAGATCGAAGCGGCAGTGCTGGAAGCCGTAAAGCAGAAGAAGACTACGCAGGACCTTGGGGGAACACTCGGAACGCGGGAAGCGGGCGAGTGGATCGCAGAGAGTACCAACCGTAAGTGAGGAGAATCAGATGTACGAGGTCGACGAACTGGATCGCGTCACTGAACTAAGAGACCTGCCACCGTCGGATACGGGGGCGCCCCGTCCCCACCTCCTGGGTCATGAGCGGAGCGTCATCCTCGCTTATTACATCAGACAGAAGGGGATTTGGCACATGCCAAGTGCCGAACTGGCGCGGATGCAAGATTTTCGCGAAGAAGCGGCGATCATAAAATTCAATATGTGCTTCGCGCAGATGTTCGGCCCGCCTAACGACGAGGCATTTGCCGGGCATCCTTTGGCATCGCGTGGTCTCGCACCGTACGGCATATTTCGCATCGAAAGCTCCTCCTGGATACGCAAACTGGAGCGCATGAACTCAGTCCATCCCAGTCATAAACCTGAGAGGTACGCGCAGTTGCAGCACCTAGTCTTTGCCTTCCACGATTCCACCTTCGAATGTGTGTGTAAGGCTTACGACGTGGCAGTCAGACGGGGACCGATCAGGAGCCTTGTTCCAGAAATGGCAAAGCTCCTCAACTAGCACTCATTACCAACGCCTCACAACGTCACGCCCTTCGCCCCACCAGCAGCGCCAACTCCCGCCACTTCCAGTGGCAATCCACATCCATAAATCCAATCTCACGCAGCCATTGCAGCTGCGTTTCGAGATCCAACAATTTGTTTGATGGGTCTTCGCTCTCGACCGTATAGCCGATGCTGTGCAGGAATTCTTCGTGCAGGCGCGCCGTCGGTGAGGCGACATGCTCCAGATTGCAGAAGACCCCGCCGGGATTAAGCATCCCGTGGATTTCGCTATAAAGCTGGCGTTTGCGCTCATGCACCAGATGATGAATCGCGAAGCTGGAAACGACTGCGTCGAACTTGCCCAACGCCGGCAGCGGATGGTCGAGGTTGTGAGTCACAATCGTTACGCTGGAATCCCCCGCGAAGCGCTTGCTAACGGCCTCAAGCATGGCCGGCGAAAAATCAACGGCAACCGCTTCCATCTTGGAGGCGCTGTCCCGGCCAAGCGCGGATTTCACCCGCTCAAGCAGCCGCCCATCGCCGGTGCCGAGATCGAGCACCCGCCGTGTGTTCGCAGAAATGAATTCAAGTAGCGTCACTTCGCCTTCGCTGCGATGCGGAATGGAATCGGCGCGCTCCAGGTAGTCGCTGGCATGGCCGGTGGAACTCCATAAATTGACGGAAGCATTTGCGGGCATGTTTTGTCCTTGGAGAAATTATAGGGAAACAGGGTAGACTCGTTCCTAATGAATACCGTCAAGCTGCTGGACGCGAGGCTTCTGAGGTTATTTTTTGCGGTTGTTCTAGTGGTGGGGTTGAGCGGTGCGTCCGCAGCCCAGACACAGAATCAGGCCGCACCGGGGTCGCAAGATCAAAATCAAAGCCAGTCGGATAAGAGTGCTCGCCCCTCGCCAACTTCCCCCGCGCAATCGCCCGCCGCACAAAAGCCCGAGGTAAAGATCACGCCCCACGAGGCGGAAGAGCTGTTTCACTCCGTGGATGAAATTCTGGCATTCGATAGCAAACAGACTGGATTGCCGATCAAGAAGCAGGTCAAGCGCCGTTTGACCAGCCGCGACGAGGTGGAATCGTACCTGACCAAGCACATGAAGGACGAAGACGTGAAGCGGCTGCAGCGCTCGGAACTCGTGTTGAAAAAATTCGGCTTGCTGCCGCGCGACTTCGACCTGGAAAAACTTCTGGTCTCGTTGCTGCGCGAGCAAGTGGCCGGCTATTACGACCCGAAAACCAAGACCGTAAATCTCCTGGACTGGGTCCCGATGGAAGAGCAGGAGCCGGTGATGGCGCATGAGTTGACGCACGCTCTCCAGGATCAGGCCGTCGGTCTCGATAAATGGATGAAGCGAGGCGACAAAGACTTGGGCGAAATCCGGAAGGATCCCACTCCCGCCGACATTGAGAACGATGAGATCGACGATGCTCGCGAGGCCGTGGTCGAAGGGCAGGCCGAGACCGTGATGTTGCAATACGAACTCGCGCCGGTGGGCCGCTCGATTCTCGACTCCCCGGACCTGGTGGACTCGATGGAATCGCAGATGGCCAATGGCACCGACGATTCAACCGTGTTCAAGGATGCTCCCATCTTTCTCCGGGAGTCGCTCACCTTCCCGTACAGCTATGGGTTGAAGTTCGAGGTGCAATTGCTAGAGAAGGGCGGCAAGGAGAAGGCCTTCGAGGGAGTTCTCGCGAATCCTCCGCACACCACGCGGCAGATCATGCAGCCCGAAACTTACCTTTCGGGCGAGGAGATTCCACCCATGCCTGTAGTGGAATTCAAACACGACTTCAAGGATTACGTGAAGTTCGATATCGGAGCCATGGGCGAATTCGATGTCGCTGTACTGATCGAGCAGTACGCCGGAAAGAAATTGTCGGAGCGGCTATATCCGGAGTGGCGCGGTGGCTACTATTACGCAGCGCATCCCAAAGCCGACTCGTCCGCGCCGCTCGCATTGTTTTATGTCTCGCGCTGGTCCGACGCGGAGAAAGCGGCGGAGTTTGCCGATATTTATGCGCGCTCGCTAGCTAAGAGATATCAGAAAGCCGAAGAAGTGGGGAACCCTTCAAACGGCCAAGCCGCTGCCCAGCATTCCAAATATAAGATCAACCTTCTGCAGGGCCGCCATGCATGGACCACCGAAGAGGGCACGGTCGTGATTGAACAACACGGCGATACCGTGTTGGTAAGCGAGAGCCTGGATCCGGCCACCACCACAACGCTCGAGAAGGAAGTATTCAACAAGTAATCGACCGCTCTCGAATCCAATTATTTTTTGCCAGATTTTTTCTGCGATTGCTTTTCTTCCGCCTCTCCCAAGAAATGCTGCACCTTAGCGGTGACGGTAAATTGTTTGCCGCTTCGCTCGATGGTGAGCTTGCGTTCCTGGCCGGGCGTTCCTTCGAGCAGAGACCAGACTTGTCCTATGGTGGAATCGGGCACCGGAATGCCATCCACGGCGATCAGATGGTCGCCCGCAACAACCTCCGGCACGCTAGGCTTGCCATCGAAATCGGCAACGCCGAGGATCGTGAATCGCGTGTCCTCTTCGGGGCGAAGAATTAGGCCTACGACGTCAAACTCGGGAAACTTGAAGGTATTCCCGAGATCGAAATAAGCCATGGAGTGGGCATAGTCGAGTCCGATGCGGTAGTTCATCAGTGCATTAGCGCCGACCAACCCGGCGATGGCCCCTCCCGCGTCCTTCTCGAAAAACGCGCTAAAACTCTTGTCGAATTCAGCTACCGGTATCTCGGTGAGATAAAGCGGCCCGTACTGCAATCGGTCCATACGCATCAGTCTCCACTTCGGTTCATCGTCGCCGAATTCTCCCACGTTCGCGGCACCCACCGCTCCCGTCATGTGCGGCCAGTCCGGATGCGCAGCCGCGAGCTTGCCGAATAATTCTTCCGACAGAAAACTGATCGACGAGCCCACGTCGAGGCCGATGTTGTAGTTCTTGTTTTCAATTTTGCTCGGAATCTGGATGAAGCCGGTGTTCGCGTTCACCAGCATCTTGCTTTTGACACCTTTGAAATCGAGACTCCCGGGCAGGCCAATGCTGAACTCTCGGTCCGGAAAATTAAGGAGTACATCGTAATTTCGAAGAACGGTGGATGGAATCTTAATCTCGGCGCTCATGCCGGGAACCATGACGGTCGCGGCAGTCTCCGGTCTGAGCGGGATTTTGATGTCCTTCGACGCACCGAGAGAGATTTTCATCGTCCCGACCATGACTTCGCTCGGCTGTGAGGCGGAGCAGTCGCTTGCGCCGCAGGTAACGGCAAGCCCCATCACTTTGGCCGCACGCGGGGACATTTGCATTTCAGAGTCGCCCGTATCGACCCAGCCGCGAACGCGTTTGGTCGTCCCGTCAGGCAGCGGCAGATAGACATCAATGATGACGCGGTTCTGGTCAAGCGTGATGGGAACAGTAACGAACTTCGGCGCAGCCTCATTTTTCGCAGCGGTTTGCGCCGCAGCAATGGAGGTTAGCGCGGCCAACACGATAAGGACTTTAGGGAGTCGCATGAACATGGAAAGGATTGTAACGGGTCGGGATCGCCTGAGCAGTAGGCGCGTGTCGACTTGGTATAATCACGGGTTTGGTCCATGCGCGTGGAGTACTTCTGTGGACGCGCGGACTTTGGAGGATGGGTGGCGCAAGCGGAGATCGGAATCATTGGCGGCAGCGGTCTGTATTCCATGCCGGGGCTGAGCAAAGTGAAAGAAGTGCGCGTGAAAACGCCATTTGGCGCGCCTTCCGACGCTTATATCTGCGGCATGCTGGAGGGTCGCAAGGTCGCCTTCCTGGCTCGCCACGGCCGCGGTCACCGTATTTCTCCGAGCGAATTAAATTTTCGCGCCAATATTCACGGCTTCAAACAGCTAGGCGTAGAGAGAATCGTCTCCGTTTCCGCCGTAGGCTCGTTGAAGGAAGAACACAAGCCGCTGGACTTCGTAATTCCCGATCAGTTCTTCGATCGCACCCGCCATCGCGTAGATACTTTTTTCGGCGGCGGCGTCGTAGCACACGTTGCTTTCGCCGATCCTGTATGTGGACAGCTTGCGGCTGTGGTCGAAAACGCGTGCGAGAAGGTCGGCGTGACCGGTCGGCACGGCGGCACATATCTGTGCATGGAAGGCCCTCAGTTTTCCACCAAAGCCGAGTCGAATGTTTATCGCGGCCTGGGCATGGACGTGATTGGCATGACGAACCTGCAGGAGGCGAAGCTGGCTCGCGAAGCCGAGATTTGTTATGTCACCGTAGCCATGGTCACGGATTACGATTGCTGGCATCCGCATCACGATTCCGTCACCGTGGATCAGATCCTTGCAGTGCTGCTGAAGAACGCAGAGAACGCGGCCAAAGTTGTGCGCGAAACTGTAGCAGCAATGCCAAAAGAGCGGTCATGCAAGTGCGGTTCCGCATTGGCTCACGCGATTCTGACGGATCACAAAAAGATTCCAGCAGCGACGCGGAAGAAGTTGAAGCTCATTCTGGGAAGGTACTTGAAGGCAATGTAGCAACACTGCATAACACAAACAGGGAGATGAGGTTTCGCGAATGAGCATTGTCGTTGTAGGATCGGTGGCGTTTGATGACATCGCCTCGCCCTCGGGCAGCGTGAAGGGGATTCTAGGCGGTGCGGCAACGTATTTTTCGTTGGCCGCCAGCTACTTTACTCAAGTGCGCATGGTTGCGGTGGTGGGCGATGATTTTGCCGCGGAGCATGAGAATGTTCTGAAGAAGCGTGGGGTAGACACGCGCGGCATCGAGCGTGCCGCTGGCAAAACGTTTCGCTGGGGCGGATCCTATGCGGATAACCTCAACGAGGCTAAGACGACCTTCACCGACCTGAACGTATTTGAGAAATTCCATCCGCAGATTCCGAAAGAGTATGAGGATACGGAGTTTCTTTTTCTAGCCAACATTCAGCCTACGTTGCAAGCAAACGTCCGGCGACGAATGAACGGTGTGCGCCTCACCGGATGCGACACCATGAATTATTGGATCAAGGGTGCGCCTCAGGAACTGGCCGAGACTTTGAAACTGGTGAATGTGCTGCTGATTAACGATACGGAAACCAAGATGTTGGCGCAGGAACCGAATCTGCCTCGCGCCGCGCAGAAGGTCCTGGCCATGGGCCCGCAGGCTTTGGTGATCAAGCACGGCGAATACGGCGCCACAATTTTCTTTCGAGAGGGCGCGTTCGGCATCGGTCGTCATCCCTTCCGTGCGCCCACCTTGCCCCTCGATGAAGTGAAGGATCCAACCGGCGCGGGCGATTCCTTCGCCGGAGGGTTCATGGGCTATGTAGCGTCGCAAGCCGAGTTGAATCGCGAAGTGTTGAAGCGCGCACTTTTCTATGGAGGCGTGATGGGATCGTTCGCCGTGGAAAGTTTTGGCACCGAGCGGCTGCAATCACTTACCCGCGATGAAATTGACGCCCGCTTTCAGATTTTCCGCGAGCTTACCCACCTCGAATGAAGCCGAAATCTCCCCCCGCGAAGGCGCACGCCGAAATCGAGATTGTCCGGTTGTTGTGGCTCGCCATCTTCGTCTCGGTATTTTCTTTTTTCTACTACTACCGGCATGGAGATCTGCTCCTCTACGGCGATGCCGTGGCTCACATCAACATCGCGCGCCGTGTGTTTGATTCAAAAACTCCCGGACTGTTGCAGTTAGGCACCGTCTGGCTGCCCCTTCCGCATCTGCTGATCCTCCCCTTCATTGTGTCGAATCAGATGTGGCAAAGCGGAGCGGGCGGTTCGATGCCATCCATGGCCGCGTTTGCCTTGGGCGTGATCGGAATCTTCCGTCTGGTACGGACGATACTCGGCCCGGACGGGGAAGGACAATACGCCGCGAAGTTGGGTGCATGGGCGGCAGCAATTCTCTACGTCGCCAACCCGAATTTGATTTTCATGCAAGCCACGGCGATGGGTGAGGCGCTGTATCTGGCTTTCTTTATTTGGGCGATAGCGTTGTTCGCGGAATTTGTTCGCGGAAACCCGAAAGCGCTTACCCGATGCGGGCTGTGTCTGGCGGCCGCGTGTTTAACCCGCTATGACGGATGGTTTCTCGCGGGAATCCTGGTGCTCGCGGCAATAGCCTTCCATCTTCGCAACGAATTCAAGAACGATCCCGCGGCCGAAGCCGCGTCTCCATCCTCGCGAGCCGCAATTCTGAAGTTCATCTTGATCGCAGCCGCCGCCCCGGTTCTCTGGCTCGCCTACAACGCAGCCGTCTACCGGAATCCGCTCGAGTTCGCCAACGGCCCCTACTCGGCGAAAGCCATCGAGCAGAAAACTGCAACCGTGAATCCAGCGAAGGAGAATCTTGTGGCGGCGGGATCGTATTTCCTTAAGGCCGGCCGAACTGAATGTTGGCGAGTCGACCTGGATGGGACGCCTGTGGCTCGCTCTGGCATTGCTGGGAAGTCTGTCAGCGTTGTTAAACCGGCGCGGCCGCGCCGCATTGTTGCTTTGGATTCCACTCCCTTTCTACGCACTTTCGGTGGCCTATGCCAGTGTGCCGATCTTTGTTCCCCCTGGTGGCCATTTTCCACCTACAACGTCCGTTACGGATTGCAATTGCTTCCTGCATTTGCTGTGTTCGTCCCCATGGGAGTTTCTTTTCTGGTTCAATCAGCAATGAAGTTTACCAGTTTCGGAAGTTCGCGATCCCGCTGGGCCGATACCTGCAACCGTGCTGGGAATCCTGTTGTTGGCGGTATCGAGCTATGCCGCAATTTGGCGCGCCGATCCCATCTGCTATCGCGAGGCCGAGGTCAACATGAAATCCCGCTTCGCCCTCGATCGCCAACTCGGGGAGTGGATCAAGAACTTTCCCCCGAATTCCACGCTGCTAATGTATCTGGGCGAGCACGTCGGCGCGCTGGAGCAAGCCGGGATTCCGTTGCGGCGCACCATCAACGAAGGCAATCATCGCGTATGGAAACGCCCCTCCGATCCGGAAGGCTTGTGGGAGCGGGCGCTCGCTGATCCCGCCGCCTACGCAGATTATGTCGTCGGTTTCCAGGGCGATCCGGTTTGGACTGCGGCGCGTGATCAGCATCTAACAGCGCTGGTCGAGATTCATACCACCGGACAGCCTCCGGCCGTCATCTTCCAGGGTCGAGGTCAAGGTCGAACTCAAGCTCCAACCGAGCTATCCTCGCCGGGCGCACGGTAATCAGGCCGGTTAACGTTACACGCCTCGGACGCATCAGCCAGCGGTGATAAAATCCGGCCATCGCAAACCTTTCCGGCTAAAGAGAACATCGATGGACTGGCAACATATTTCCGACTTGCTGCACCGAGAGATGGCGAGTGGAATTGTCGTCACATCGTTAGCGCGGCTCGTGTTGGCGGCCTTGCTGGGCGGCATTATCGGCCTGGAGCGGGAACTGAGACACCGGCCGGCCGGACTGCGCACCAATATGTTCATCTGTTTCGGCGCAGCCCTATTCACAATCCTCTCGGATGCCCTGGCGGTAAAGTACCTCGGCGACCACACCCGCATTTCCGCCCAGATCATCCCCGGCATCGGGTTTATCGGTGCGGGCTCGATTCTCCATACCCGCGGCCTGACTACGGGCTTAACCACGGCGTCGACTCTATTTGTGGTGGCCTCAGTCGGCATGGCCACGGGTGGCGGACTTTACCTGACGGCAATTTTTGCTACAGGCTTGGTTCTAGTCGCGCTGTTTTCCCTGGGCCACTTGGAACTGACCTTTAACCTGAAGACGTTGTTGACCAGCTATGAAGTGACCGGCGGCAGCGTGGAAGAGATCACGCTGGAGGTGAATCGCATTCTGGAGCATCGGCATCGCATGATGCAAAATGTTTTGAGCGGCAACACCGGCGCGCATGTTCGTTTGCAGTTTGATGTGTCCGGATGCAATCGTGACCAGAAAGAGGTGCTGCGCGAGCTTCAGGCCTCGACTGTGTTGGGAAGTGCCACGTCACTCGGCCCGGTGGAGTTGGAGTGAGCTTATCGCCTGTGGTCATTCCTTTTGTGAAAGCCAGCGCCTGTGGCAACGATTTCCTATTGATCGATTCCGGAATCCTCAAAGACGGTCTGGCTCCGGCGGATATTTCGGTGCTCACCCGGAAAATCTGCAACCGGCACGAGGGTGTGGGTGCGGACGGAGTGGAGTGGATGTATCCGCACGCATCGGCTGACTTGGAGATTCGCCTGATCAACGCAGACGGCTCCGAGGCCGAGATCTCCGGCAACGGCACCAGGTGCGTGGCCGCATACGTTTGCGCTTCGCAACAGAAAGAGCGAATTACAATCTGGACCGGGACCGGGCTGAAGATCTGCAAGCTGACTGGGCGAAGCGACTCCGAATACGAGTTTGAGGTTGAGATGGGAAAGGCTGCGATCGCAGACGAAATCACCGTGAAGCTACCCACCAGCAAAGTGTCCGGCATCCCGGTTTCTATGGGCAATCCTCATTATGTCGTGTTTGTTCCTGCATTTGAAGAACACTGGCAATCGAGGGCGGCGGAAATTCAGCGCAGCAACGGTTTCCCGCGCGGCGTCAACGTCGAAATCGTTGTGGTCGACGGAAAGCACGATGTGACCGTACGCTTTTTCGAGCGCGGCGTAGGAGAGACGCAATCGTCCGGGACCGGCTCCTGCGCGTCGGCTGTGGCGTCGATCGCCGCGGGTAAAGCCGAATCTCCGGTTCGCGTGCATGCCCCCGGTGGTACGCAGATAGTACGCCAGGAAGGCGGCACAGTGTTTCTTCGCGGCACCGCGCGCTTGGTGTGTGGCGGCGAATTCTTTCTGAGTTGATGGGTTCGCCTTGCAGACGAACGCAGGGATTGAGTTCTTAATATCTCGCGGCGTTGAACGGCGCTGTATCCACAAGCTGTTTGTGATTGCATGTCTTCATCGCCAATTTCGCGTGTCAAACCGCCCGCACTGGCCGCGGGAGACACCGTCGGTCTTGTTGCGCCCGCCAGTAATCTCAAGCGCGCCGATCTCCAAGCCGGATGTGATGCCCTACGCCGGGCAGGCTACCGGCTGTTTTATTTTGACTCTATCTTTGATCAGGACCTCTACTTCGCTGGATCTGTCGATCGCCGAGCGCGTGAGCTCGAAGCAATGTTTCTTCGCGACGATGTGAAGGCCATTGTCTGCGCGCGCGGAGGCTACGGCGCAAACTATCTGCTGGAATCTCTGGATTTGGAAAAGATCAAGGTGCACCCGAAGATTTTCGTGGGTTATAGCGACGTCACAGCCCTGCTCACATATTTGTGCGACGCCGCGGGCTTAATAACTTTCCACGGACCCATGGCGGCGAAAGATTGGGCCCATGACGATGGCGTCGATATGCATTCCTGGCAGGCAGCACTCGCCGGCATATCACCTTGGGAACCCAACCTGGGGGCGGGTTTCGGAGCGACTGGATTAGTGGAAGGCACGGCCGAAGGCATTCTTTATGGCGGATGCCTGTCAATTCTGGTGGCGTCACTTGGCACGCCTTACGAGATCAAGACCTCAGGTACGATCCTGCTTATCGAGGATGTGGCGGCGAAGCCTTACCAGATCGATCGTATGCTGATGCAGTTGAAACTCGCAGGGAAATTCGAAGGTGTGCGCGGTATCGTTTTTGGCGAAATGCGCGACTGCGTGCAAACTGCGAATCAAGGCTACTCTCTGCAAGATGTAATTCAGCGGATCGTTAGCCCACTTGGGATTCCCGTGGGTTACGGAGTGCGTTCGGGACATGTGACGGCAGAAAATATCACTCTACCGATCGGCGTCAGGGCTCGTTTGACGGTGTGCGGCAGCAAGGTGAGTCTGAGAATTCTGGAAGCCAGCGTGACTACCGCCGGAAACGGTTAGACCAGGAGAACATGGAAGACACCAGACACATACATCTGATTGGCATCTGCGGAACTGCCATGGCCTCGCTGGCGGGAATGCTGAAGCAGCGCGGGTTTCGCGTGACCGGCTCGGACGCAGCGGCATACCCGCCCATGTCTGATTTTCTGGCGGAACTCGGGATTCCTGTAGCGCAGCCGTTTGACGCACGCAACCTGCAGCCTGCTCCCAATCTTGTCGTCGTGGGCAACGCGATCTCGCGAGGCAACGTGGAACTGGAATACATCCTCGACCAGCGCATCCCGTTCTGCTCGCTGCCCCAGCTTCTTCATGACGAATTCCTGCGCGGTAAGGAAGTTCTTGTCGTCGCCGGAACCCACGGCAAGACCACCACGACCTCCATGCTGGCGTGGATCTTCCACACCGCTGGAATGCAACCCTCGTTCCTGATTGGAGGCATCGCGGAAAACTTCGGCTCCAGTTTTCATCTGGGGCAGGGCAAGCATTTCATTCTGGAAGGCGATGAGTACGACACCGCATTTTTCGACAAGGGACCGAAGTTTCTGCATTATTTTCCCGATTCAGTGATTCTCACGTCGGTAGAGTTCGATCATGCAGACATCTACAAAGATCTCGACGCCGTAGAAACCGCGTTCAAGCGTCTGGTGAATCTGATTCCACGTCGTGGCCGGATCATCGCCTTCGACGGAAGCACCGGCGAGGCCGCGGAGAGCGTGAGCCTAGAGCGCTGCCTGAGCAAAGCGTTCAGTCCGGTGGAACGTTATGGGACGGGTGCGCGGGCGGCTTGGAAGATCTCGAACCTTACACTAGGAGCAGGGAAAACTTCCTGGACTGTGTCGCATGAAGGCCGCTCGTGGGCGGACCTCGAATTTCCAATGGCCGGTGAATACAACGTGTGGAACGCAACCGCGGCGGCCGCTCTGGCTGCAGCCTACGGCATCTCGAATAACGAAATCGCAGCGGCAGTGAAAACTTTCAAGAGCGTGAAGCGGCGGCTGGAAGTGAAGGCGCAGGTGAACGGCATCACCATCATCGATGATTTCGCGCATCATCCCACGGCCATTGCCGGAACGCTGAAAGCATTGCGGGCGCGTTACGCAGGCGCGCGTCTCTGGGCAATTCTCGAACCGCGCTCAAACACGCTACGCCGTCGCGTCCTGCAAGTTGATTTAGCGCGCAGCCTCGCCGTAGCCGACGAAATAATCGTCGCGGCAGTCTTCCGTTCCGATGCGGTGCCGGAGAATGAGCGATTGGAGCTGCCCGCGCTGGCCGCTGATATTCAGAAGCACGGCAGGCGCGCTCGCTTGATCAAAGACGCAGATGAAATCGTTGCCAGTATCGCTCCGGAAATGCGCAACGGTGATGTGGTCGCAATTCTTTCTAACGGTGGCTTTGGCGGAATCTACGAAAAACTACCTGCACGCTTGAAAATACTTGCGGGCGAAGCAGCTATCACGAATTCGGCGAATGCGGCAGGGAAGCAATGATCGACTTCGATTCGAGACGGAACGCGCTGCGTCCCATTTTTCGTCTCGTGCTGATTTTACTCGCTACTCTAGCACCTTCTTACGCCGCAACTGACTACATAATTTCTCTGGCCAATCCCGCGCAGCATCTGGTGGAAGTACGACTGCAGCTCTCAGAAGGTCCCGCGCAGCGTGAGCTTCGGCTTCCAGTATGGAATGCGCTGTATCAGGTTCGCGACTTCGCGCAATACATCAACTGGGTGCGCGCACAAGACCGTGCCGGCCATCCGATCCCGGTGCGCGCGCTGGACAAAAGTCGCTGGCAGCTTTCCGGAGCCGAAGCTGGTGCGGTAGTCGAGTATCAGATCTACATCGATTCCTTCGGCCCGTTCGGAGCGCAACTCAGCTCACATCACGCCTTCTTCAATCTTGCACAGCTTCTCATGTATCCCGTCGACGCTCGAAATGCCCCAATGATCGTGCGTTTCAACCAGATTCCGGAAGGATGGCACATCGCTACGACCCTGCTGTCCTTACCAGACGGCAGATTCAGCGCCGAGAGTTATGATCGGCTGGTCGACTCGCCCGTCGAGATCGGTACCTTCAAAGAATCGGATTTCGACGAGGACGGCGGACACTATCGCGTGGTCGTGGATGCGGAATCCGGCGATTACGACATGGAAAAAATCGACGCCATGTTACAAAAAATTGTCGCATCGGCAACCACTTGGATGGCCGATCGGCCCTTCGATACCTACATGTTTCTCTACCACTTTCCGCGCGACCCCGCGGGTGGCGGCATGGAGCATTCCTACGCCACCGCGATTGATGTAAACGCCGACGTGCTCTCACGCTCCCCGGACGTGTTGACCTCAGTGACGGCGCATGAGTTTTTTCATCTCTGGAATGTAAAGCGCATTCGTCCTCAAACGCTTGAGCCAGTCGACTACACAAAAGAAAATTACACGCGCGCCCTCTGGTTCAGCGAAGGTTGCACCAGCACCGCAGCGGATATTATCCAACTCCGCAGCGGACTCATGGATGAGCATCAGTTCGAGCGAGCGATTGCTTCCGGGATCGCAGAACTCGAGCGCCGCCCAGCTCACCTGACCCAATCGGCCGAAGATTCAAGCCTCGATGCTTGGCTCGAAGGCTACGCGTACTACCGCCGCCCGGAGCGCAGCATTTCCTATTACAACAAAGGCGAACTCCTTGGAATTCTCTTAGATCTTGCCGTGCGCGAGGCCAGTCATGGCCAGGCGTCGCTCCGCGAAGTCTTTCAATGGATGAATCGAAATTACGCGAAGAAGGGAAGATTCTTCCCCGACTCCGAGGGTGTCCGCGAAGCAGCCGAGGCAGTGAGCCACTCGGATTTTGGCTGGTTCTTCGCAAAATATGTCTCGGGTACGGAAGAGATTCCGTGGAATGATTTTTTCCGCAGCGTTGGCCTGCATCTGGTCGAGGGTAAGAACACGACATCCGACGCAGGTTTCGTCGCCTCACGCAACTTCGACGGACCCATGATGGTCGGAGCGGTCACAGCCGCTAGCGAAGCCGAACGAGCCGGTCTGCAAACAGGCGACACGATTCTCGCCGTCAACGGCAATCCGCCGGGCCAGGAGTTTTCGGAGGAAGCAACTGGGCTCGCCGCCGGAGATACGATCACAGTTAAAGTACGCAGCCGGGGAAGCGAACGCGAGTTGAAATGGAAGGTGGGCGCTCGCGAGGAGATCACATACGAACTCAAAGATATGGACAAAGTGAGCGCGGAGCAACAGGCGCGTCGCACTGCGTGGCTTCAAGGAGAGGCGCAGGCTCCGTCAGCCCCAGCCTCACACTAAACTCCGCTTCACGCTCGAGGCACATCGACTCATGATCCGCACCATCGCGATGCTCGTCTTCTGGGGACTGGCTGCACCGGTCGCGGCTCTGATCGGTTTCCCTTGGACGTTTATAACTGGCGATATTCGCCTGCTGTATCGCATGTTCATGACCGGTGCGTGGACTGGCGTTCGCCTCACCGGCGTTCGAGTCCAAACCGTTGGACTCGACACTCTGGATCCGGCCCGCACGTATATCTTCATGTCGAATCACGTTTCGAATCTAGATCCGCCCATTACCATTCCCCTGATCCCGAAGCGCACTTCCGTTATGGTGAAGAAAGAACTGTTTGCCTTTCCCATTCTCGGGCGGGCCATGCGCATGGGATCGCTCCTCCCCGTCGATCGTGGCAACCGCGATGCTGGCATCGAGTCCGTTCGCGCAGCCAAGCAAGTCGTGCAGCAAGGCCTCAACATGGCAATCTACGTCGAGGGCAAGCGCTCGTTCGATGGCAAACTCCTGCCGTTTAAGAAAGGACCCTTCTATCTCGCGATGGAGTGCGGAGTGCCCGTTGTTCCCATCACCATTACAGGCACGCACGCCATCATGCCGAAAGGAAGGTTCGCCATCAAGCCCGGTATGGTGACCGTGAACTTTCACCCGCCAATTGAGCCTGAAGACTTCGGCAGCCGCGAATGTCTGATGGAGAAAGTGCGAGCGGTAATCGAAAGCGGATTGCCGGAAGAATGCCGCGAAAACGCCGGAGCCAGGAAGCTCACAGCATCTCACGAAAAATAGCGATTAAGTCCCTGGATTCCTTCTGATCATTCTTTCTGTGTCTTCCCCCGCAGCGCCCGCGCCATCTCCGGCAACTTCGAGAGCAACGCAGAGTACTTCAGCCACAATTTGTGATCGACAGCAGGAGCGCCACTCACCAGCGCGCCGGCGGCAACATCATGAGCCACACCACTCTGCGGCGTCACAATCGCATCGTCACCAACTTTACAGTGTCCAACTACTCCAACTTGTCCTGTTAAGATCACCCGCTTACCAATTTCTGTCGAGCCCGCAAGACCCACCTGCGAGCACAGCAGCGCATCCTCACCGACCTGCGATCCGTGGCCGACCTGCACGAGATTATCAATCTTGACCCCACGCCGGATGCGAGTCTCACCAACGCTGGCGCGATCGATGCAGGAATTCGCCTGCACCTCCACGTCATCCTCAATCACCACTGGCGCTGGTTGTGGAATCTTGTGCCAATGCGCGTCGGGAGCCTTGGCGAAGCCGAACCCATCGGATCCAATCACCACTCCGTTCTGCAGTAGCACGTTGTTGCCGATGCGGCAATTCTCCCGCACCACCGCATGAGCGTGCGCAAAGAAATTGTCGCCGATCCGCACTCCGCGATAAATCACCACATGCGCCAGCAACACCGCATCGTCGCCAATTTCCGCATTCTCGTCGACCACCACATACGGACCCAGATGCGCATTCCTCCCGATCTTCGCGGAGGCATGTACAACCGCTGTAGGATGCACTCCCGGCGCGTATCGTAGCGGCCGATGAAACAGTTCCAGTGCGAGCGCGAACGCGAGATAGGGATTCTTCGCCCGCAGCATCGGCGCTGCGATAGCAGGGAAGTCCTCGGCGACGATTACGGCAGAAGCCTTCGTGGAACGTGCCGCTGCCGCATATTTTGGATTGGACACGAACGTTAGTTCGCCCGGCTCCGCCTGTTCAATGCCGTTGAGCCCGGTAATCTCGATATCAGGCGAACCGTTCTCAAGTCGTGCATCCAGCGCGCACACAATGGCAGATAGTTTCATAGGGTCTGTGAAGAGAGTGTCAGCGCGATTGTAACGGACCGACACCTGAGACGACGAGGCTTCGCCATTATGTCGCTGCGCCTAACAGCAATGACGGGCCAGTCGCGTTATTGCACCGTCAAAACAAAGCTTCCTTGCTCAGAAAGCGATCCCGCCGTAGCAGTCACCGTCACGGTTGAGGTGCCCGCCGGTGTCCCGGGATCTTGCTTCTGCTGACTTCCCCCACCTCCCCCGCTTCCGCCGCCACCACACGCAGGGATTGTCACCAGCATCGCAAGCAGCATCATCAGGCCAAGCATGAGGATCCAGCGCCGTCGTCGAGAGAAGCTTAACAGGAAAATTCCACCCAACGGCAATGCGCCTGCGAAAAGCGTCGCCAGAAAATAAGTACGCTGCTTGGTCCGGAGCATGGTGATGTGTGGCGCCGTGGTGGTAACCGTAATAGTGGTGGTCACCACTGTGGTCGGCCCCTGCCCGGTCGCGGGCGAAGAAGAGCAGGTGGTTTCGGCGGGCAGACCACTACAAGTGAAGGTGATCGCCGTGGTGAAACCGGTCGACGCGATGATGCCTACGGTAGTACTGCCTGTACCGCCAGGAGCCGAGATGCTAACCGGTGCCAGACCGGAGACCGCAGTGAAGCCGGGCTGAATCGTGAAGGTGACTGGGCTGTTGCTGCTGCTGGCGGTGAAACTGGGATCACCCGAGTAGCTCGCCGAAATGCTGTGGTTGCCGGCATCGAAGCTGATGATCCCATCACCGATCGAGGTGTTGCCTTGGCTGTTGAGCGCCGGGTAGCTGACCACTGGAACCGGAGGGTTTACCTGAGGATTCGTCGTGGGAAGGGCGCCGAAGGTGTCCGTGAAAGTGACGCTCCCAGTCGGGCAGCCAGCATAAGAAGGGCTCTGGCACACTGTCGTGCTGTGGGCGGCACTGGCAACATCAGCCCGCACAAACACAAGACTGCCGAATGGAAACGGGCTGGTGAGCGAATTTCCACTCAAACTGGATCCTTGCAAGCTCAAAGTGGTAGTGCTCGACTCCGCGCTCACGGTGACCATTGAACTACTGGAATTGCTGGATGCGTATGTTGCATCGCCAGCATAGTGAGCCCAGACACAATAGGGGCCTCCGCCCGGCAAGAAAATGGTGGAGAACGACACTGATCCTGACCCACCTGGCAGCATCCGACTGTCCGTCGCCTCCGTCGTACCAAAACAGGAGGGGTTTGCCGCCAACAAGGAAACGCTGCCCGTGGGCGTGCCGCTTCCGCTGCTGGGCGCGACAGTAATGGTCACACTAACAGGAGTGCCGTGTGTAATGTTAGTGGTCGAACCCAGTGACAAAGTCGTTGTCGTAGCGTTGAATGTGACGCTGTTCCAGTTGTTGACCAGGTTCGCGACATTGACTGAGCCCAGTCCCGTGGTCAGGTCGTATCCGGGCCCGGCCTGATAATCGGATCCAACTTCGCCGGGCACGACGTTGTTCCCAACCGTCACGTCATGGAAGATGCACGTGCTGGCGGGAGGGCTGGAGGTGTTTGATCCATTACACTGCGAAGGATAAATGCTTTGCGTCGCCTGCGCCGCGGCCAGAGGATACAGCACATAGTTTGCCTGTCCCTGCCGGCCACCCGCCATTTGATCGATCAGCGCCATGATGCCGGCGAAGGAGGGCGCTGCGGCTGACGTGCCGCTAACGCCCGCCAGGTAGATATATCCTTGCCCGTCTGGGATGCAAGATCCTTCCAGGCAGAGCAGGTAAAAGTCATGCCCGGCAGCGGTTAACGAGACGTCTGGCAGATCGCGCACCCCATCCACGGGTATGTTCAACCCAGAGACGCTTTGCCAGGAAGGTTTTGGCACGCCATTCGTTGTGCCAGGTGGAGAGATCTGATTGTCTCCGATATTTCCAGCGCTGGCCCCGCCGCCGCCGGACCAAAGTCCGTTGGTCGGGCTGCTCTCGTTCCACGCGTCCTCTGGAATATAGGAGAGCGCTGTCTCGGAAATCGGCGCGGTGGAAGCCCAGTACTTGCTGGTATCGTCGTTTTCATTGAACATGGTTCCACCCACCGCGATATTGAACGGCGTCGAAGCCAGCGCGTTCACCGAGACCGGCCCGGTAGCAGGAGGATTGCTCGGATCATCACAGCCCTCGGCCCCGGAATCGCCCGTGGAAACGAAATAGGTGATTCCCTGAGCTGCGGCCTGTTCTGCCACGGCGTTGATCCCGGTAAGTCGAGCATCGGTGGCAAAATACTCACAACCGCCGAAACTCTCCGTCATGATGTCGGCGAGATTGTTCTCCACGATGTAGAGCTCTGAGAGGTCGATGCCATCTGTAGTATTGGTTGAGCCAGAGACGACGAAATCGATGTTTGCACCAGGAGCAATGGCGCCGGACCAGGTTGCGTCCAGAGTGGCTTCGAGTTCCTCGTCGCCGCCTAAGTCACCCGGGTCTGGACCATCCTCGATGATAGTGAGACTGCCCTCGCCGGAGGTACCGATCGCCGTTCCGATCGTGTAGCGGAAGTTCTGTACGTCTTGGCCGCCGTTGTAAAGATCGTTGCGGCCAACCACGCCAATCGTCACGCTGGTCCCCAGATCAAGGTTGTTGTACACCGGATTGATGTTATAGATCACCGCGTAGTCCTGCGGCTCAAGGGCGTTGAATGCGGGCTGGCCCTTCTGAGCAGGAAAAGTGACCTGCGGCTTATTGCCTTTTCCCGGAACCAGCTGCGCCAAAACAGATGACTTCACTAAATGGCTTTGCGGCGCGCTTAGGAAATTGTGCAGCGTTAACACACCGGCCACCGCTGGTGTCAGCGCCGTCGGAAGCGACGGATCGCTGGAGTTCGCCCAGTGCTGTTCTCCCTTCACCACGTACTTGTGAATCGACGTGTGGAATGTTTCTTTCACCTGGCCGGCGGACCCCGAAAACTCAAGCACAGTGCGCCCTTTGGTCGATCCGACCTGAAATCCATGGGACTGGAGCCATGAAGTGATCGTTAGCATGTCGCCATCGGTGGGTCCAAACTGCTGACCGAATTGTTCAGGCGTTAGCCATTTGTGATAACTGGGCGAAGCCTTATCCTGCTGGTCGTCCAGAAGTTTCCTCAGTGCGGCTTCCTGCTCCGGGCTCCGCCTCAAGACTAAAAGCATTCGCTCCATGGGTAGCGTGGCTGGCGCGGTTCCCAAGTCGAATTCCGGGCGCGCCAAACGATGCGTGTTTCCTTTCAGCACGGTCAATTGTGTTTCGTCGACAGGTTGGGTAATCAGCGGATGCGGACCTAGGCTCCCACTTGGACTCGAACTGGCCTCCTGCGCGAAGAATGCCACCGGAAAAATAAACGCCACGAATATCAGGATTACGACGACGATCAGACGAGACGATAAGCGGCAGAATGCTCTCATGACTTCGGCACCTTGGAGTGAGACATACCTACGTCTGCGGAGAACGGACTGGGGTAGGAGGAAGGAAGTGGCCCGATCCATCTCGCCACACCAACAGGGTCCTGTTCGTGTGGGACCAGCCTTTTTATCCCAACTTTCTCAGGATTGCAAGTGCATTTCGGCACCGCCACTGGCCTTCAGTGGCCGGCTTCGGGAGTTTTCGCAGCAGAAGAACCAGCAAGGAAATCGGGAGCGTTTTGGGCCTCAGACAGTGAGAAGCCTTTACTCCTCGAACATGGGTACCTGCCGCTGATCCTCCACCGCGCCGCGCCGCGGTCGGCGCGTAGCCCCGATTACGGCGAGTACGGTGAGCGACTCCAGCGCGGTGCGGGGCACGAAGATGCGCTGCGTGTTCGAACGCTGGTCCGGAGGATTGATCAGAAAGCCTTCGGGCATCGTCTGGGTAAGATCGGCGGGCATGAGGCCTTCGAGGATTTCATTGTCCTTGAAGCGCAGCCGTACCCACAACCCTTCGGACCGCGGGCGCGACGTAAAAGTCTTGCGGGTCAGCGATTCCGAATCGCCGAACTCCCGCACGAAGTACACGCCCTTGATCTCCCGCAGGTCCATCGCTACCACGTTCCCCGCCGTGTTCAGCAACTCTAGTTTGCCCTCATGAACAAATTGCTCGGGCGACACGTAACCCGAGACCGAATCCCGGTCCATCTTCCGGACGATAACTTTCTTGTGGGTCGAGGGCATGGGGTATCGGGTTTCGACGGTCGGGCTGCGGTCTTCGGCCAGAAGACTCCTGCAAAGCCTGCTAGCCGAGGCCGGAAGTCCGACTCGTGATTCTCGCACTATTTAGCGAGGAATCGCAGGAATCGACGTTGGCAGTAGCCAAATTGTAAACGTTGTGTTATTCCTTTAAGTTGCTTTAGTGCGACTCAAGTGTTCATAAGTGTTTTGTATTGAACGGCTTGTGCATTGCCAGGAGCCCAACTGTGGGGCTTTGGCCTCCGCAGGCTGTGGAAATCGTGTGGAAAAAGTGCTGGCGCAGCGATCGGCCCCGGAATTAGCGCCCAACAGTCGCCTCACTGGCTTGTGGTAGATCGTTCGAAGACGAATGGCTGATTACATTTACACCATGGAAATCCGGTTGACGCCGGATCAGATGAAGGGCGTCAATCTGGTGCAAGAGGTGGCCCGCACGGCGGGAATCACCCTCTATCTTACCGGTGGCGCGATCCGCGACATTATTAGCGGCTTCACCATCCGCGACCTCGATTTCACCGTCCAGGGCAATCCCCTCAAGTTGCAAAAGGATTTCGAACGGGCGGGTGCGCAAATCGCCGGCCACGAGGAAGAGGTCCGCGCCCTTTTTCTGGTGCTGCCCGGCAACGTCCGTGCCGAGATCGGGATGGCCCGCACCGAGCACTACGAGAAAGTCGGCAAGCCTCCGGTCGTCACCCCCGCCAGCATTCAGGAAGACCTGCGCCGCCGCGATTTCACCGTGAACGCCATGGCTCTTTCGCTGAATGATGGATCGCGCGGCCTCCTGCTCGATCCTTTCAACGGCGTCGCCGATATCGAGGCGAAAGTCCTGCGCGTTCTGCACAATTACTCTTTCGTCGAAGATCCCTCGCGTCTGATCCGCGCTACCCGCTTTGCCGCGCGCTTTCACTGGCCGCTCGAAGAGCGTACTCAGCAGCGTTATGACTCCGCCAAAGAAAACAAATACATCGAGCACATTTCCAAAAGCGCAATAGGACACGAGATTTCTCAACTAGCCCATGAAGACGATCCGCTGGCTGTCGTCCGCGCTCTCGAAAAAGAAGAATTTCTGAAAGTCCTGCACCCGCATTGGACGGTCGCCAAGGTCGATACCAACGGCCTCAGCCAGTTGATGAAAACGCGTCAGCAAATTGTGGATCTCGGTTACACGGTCGACCCTTCGGCCGCTGTCATGCATTTCCTCACTGCCCACCTTTCCGAGAAGGATGTCTCCGATCTGCGCCGCCAGATTCCGCGCAAGGATTTAGTCGAGGCATGGCGCGATATCGAAGACCACGCCAAGGATCTGGCAAAACGCCTGATGGGCAAGGAAGCGGCGACCCCTTCGCGAACCTGGAATCTACTCTCGTCCGCCCGTCCCGAGATGGTTCTGTTCCTCGCCGTCACCGCGAAGCAGCAGGCTGTTGCGCAGAAGATCAAAAATTTCTTCACCAAGTGGCGTGACGTTCAAAAGCGAATTCCTCTGCCTGAAATGACGGAGTTGCTGATCACGCCGCAACTGCCGGAATATCCGAAAATTGCCCGAGACGTATTCATGCTTCTGCTCGATGGCAAGCTCCGTTCGCGCACGGAAACTCTCAAATTCCTGAAGCCCTTCGCCCCGCCACCGCCACCGCCTCCGCCCCCGCCCAGACGTGGTCGCGGACCGAAAGCAGCGGCGCCAGCCGCACCCGCAGCAGAAATTCCCGGTAAGCCGGTAAAAGGCAAGGGTAAGAAAACAGCAGCAGCGGTTGTTGCCCCGCCAGTTCCGCCGGCAGCGCCCAAGGCGAAACCAGAACTGCCTAAGCCCGCACCCAAGGCAAAACAGGCGAAGCCCGCGCACAAACCCGCGAAGCACTCCGGCAAAGCCCCCGCTGCCAAACACTCCGGTAAAAAAGCGCCGGCAAAAAAGGCTAAAAGCAAGAAACGTTAGAAGTTCCGCGCGTCGGAATTTGTCGCTCTGGCGGCCTCAAATCGGGCATATAATATGCCCATGCGGCGCCTCATCGCAGTTGCGGCGTTCCTGGTACTCGCGGCATCGGTGCCGCTTGCGGCGCAACGCGGGGGTGGTGGTCACGCCTCCGGTGGAAGCCACGGCGGATTCGCCTCCCACGGCAGCTTTGGCGGCGGACACTCCTTCAGCGGTGTCCACTCTGGCTCAGGCTTTGCCTCGCGTGGCTTCGCACGCGGATCTTCCTCTTTCCATTCTCCTCACTTTTCCCGCGGATTCAGCTCCCGCTACAACCGCTACAACGGTTTCCGATTCCGCACTTACGGCTACGGAAATAATTGCTATGGATACGGCTGCGGCTATGGCTATGGCTACGGATATCCCTACCTCTATGGCGGAGTTGATCCTTACTGGTGGTGGGATGGTTCGTCCTACGATCAGGATCAGGAAGAGCAAACTGGTTTGGCAAACGAGATGAACCAGCAGAGCCTCTACGAGCAAAGAATGCGCCGGCAAGCCGATCAAGATGTATATGCTCGCTCGGCCCCTCCACCGCCGCGTCAATCGGAGCGTACGGAAGCGGTCGAGCCCACAGTGCTCATCTTCCGCGATCAGCACCAGCAGGAAATTCAGAACTACGCCATCGTTGGCCAGACCGTGTGGGTGTTTGCTCCGCAACATACCCAAAAAATTCCGCTCTCTGACCTGGACATCCCCGCCACGACAAGAATCAACGACGAACGCGGTGTCGATTTCCGCATACCCGGCGCGAACGAAGGTCAATAGATTCGCTCGCATCTTCCACTGTGCGTCTCATCGCTGTGGATAACTATCCGCTTATCCGTGCTCGTTTCCCATTAGAATGAGCCCAACGTAAAATCATATTGAGCCCCATGTCCCAATTCGTTCACCTGCATCTCCATACTGATTACTCCTTGCTCGATGGCGCCTGCGACGTCGATAAACTCTGCCAGCGGGTGAGCGAACTTGGCATGCCTGCCGTCGCCATGACCGACCATGGAAACATCTTTGGCGCGGTGCACTTCGTCAACGCGGCGCATAAGTACGGCGTCAAGCCCATCATCGGCTGCGAGCTCTACATCTGCAAAAAAGACGATCACAACATTGTGCGCACGCCGCCCGATGGCGATACCTACAACCATCTTCTGGTCCTGGCCCAGAACGAAGAGGGCTATCGCAACCTGGTAAAGATCACCTCCGAAGCCTCTCTGCATGGTTTTTACTACAAGCCGCGCGTGAGCAAGAGTTTTTTGGCTGAGCACTCGCGCGGCCTGATTGGCCTCTCCGGATGTCTGAAAGGCGAAGTCGCCGAGCGTCTCACGGAAGGGAAGCACGACGCAGCGCTCGCCGCAGCCGGAACCTACCGCGACATTTTCGGTAAAGAAAATTTCTATCTCGAAATTCAGGATCAAGGTTTAGCGATGGAGCACAAAATCCATCCCGGCCTGTTCCAGCTGGAAAAAGATCTCGGCCTGCCTCTCGTCGCCACCAACGACAGCCACTATCTCTGCGAAGACGACGCCCACGCGCAGGATGTGATGCTCTGCATCCAGACCGGCAAGTCGATCCATGACACCGCGCGCATGAAGTTCGATGGCACCCAGTTCTTCGTCAAGAATCACGACGAGATGTACCGGGTCTTTAAAGACTCGCCCGAAGTTGTGTCACGCACTCTCGATATCGCCGAGCGCTGCAGCCTGCGCCTCGAAAAAGTCGCGACGCCATTTCCCCAATTCGATGTCCCGCCCGGCTACACCATCGACAGCTACTTTGAACACGTATCCCGCGAAGGCTTCGCCCGCCGCTTGGCCGCTCTACGCCCGCTGCACGAGCAAGGCAAGCTCAAGCACTCGATCGCCGATTATGAACAGCGCCTCGAGCGCGAACTCGCCATCATCCAGCAGATGAAGTTTCCCGGATATTTCCTCATCGTCTGGGACTTCATCCGCTACGCCAAAGAGCACGATATTCCCGTCGGTCCGGGCCGCGGTTCAGCCGCCGGATCGCTCGTCTCTTACGCCCTAGGCATCACCGATATCGACCCGCTCCAGCATGAGTTGCTGTTCGAGCGCTTCCTGAATCCCGAGCGCGTGTCCATGCCCGATATCGATATCGATTTCTGCATGAACCGTCGCGGCGAAGTCATCAACTACGTCACGCAAAAGTACGGCCGCGACAACGTCGCCCAGATCATCACCTTCGGCACCATGGCCGCCAAGGCCGCCATCAAGGATGTCGGCCGCGCCATGGACATCCCCTACGCCGATGTCGATCGCATCGCCAAGATGGTTCCTACGCAGCTCAACATCACTCTCGATCAGGCCATCGAGGATTCACCGCAACTGCGCGAGGCCATGGAAAAGGACGGCCAGATTCGCGAGTTGATGCAGACCGCGAAGAAGCTCGAAGGCATGGTGCGAAACTCCGGCGTTCACGCCGCTGGCGTAGTAATTTCGCCGAAGCCTCTCACCGAACTGGTTCCGCTGCACAAGACCAAGAACGATGAAATCGTCACCGCCTTCGATATGGTCGCCATCGAAAAGATGGGCCTGCTGAAGATGGATTTCCTCGGCCTCACCACGCTGACCATTCTCACCGATGCCCTGAAGCTCATCGTGCAGACGCGCGGCACTCCGATCACTCTAGAAACCGTTCCGCTAGACGACGCGGAAACGTACGTAAAAGTCTTCCACAAGGGATTAACTTCCGGCGTCTTCCAGTTTGAATCGCACGGCATGCGCGATGTCCTCCGCAAGTACCAGCCGGATTCAATCGAAGATCTCACTGCACTTAATGCACTGTACCGTCCCGGCCCGATACAGGGCGGCATGATCGACGATTTCATCGACCGCAAACATGGCCGCAAGAAAGTTGAATACGAACTGCCGGAGCTGAAAGAAATTCTCCAGGAGACCCTCGGCGTCATCGTCTATCAGGAACAGGTAATGCAGATCGCCAACCGCCTGGCGGGCTACTCCCTGGGCGAGGCTGATCTACTGCGCCGCGCCATGGGCAAGAAAAAAGCCGAGGAGATGGCGCAGCAGCGCGAGCGCTTTGTCGAAGGCGCGGCCCAACGCAAGTTCCCGCCGAAAAAGATCGAAAAGATTTTCGATCTCATGGCCCAGTTTGCCGGGATACGGCTTCAACAAGTCGCACTCCGCCGCCTACGCCCTGCTCGCCTATCACACCGCATATCTGAAGACGCACTATCCCGTCGAGTTCATGGCGGCTCTGCTGACTTCCGTCACCGGCAGCACCGACGACGTCGTGAAGTACATCAACGAATGCCGCGAGATGGGAATCTCCGTCGAAGCTCCGGACATCAACGTTTCCGATGCAAATTTCACGCCCGCACGGCGAAGCCATTCGCTTCGGCCTTGCCGCCGTGAAGAACGTTGGCGGCAACGCCATCGAGTCGATCGTCGCCGCGCGCAAGAAACTCGGCCACTTCAAATCGATCTACGAGTTCTGCGAAAACGTCGACCTCCGCCTGCTCAACAAGCGCGTACTGGAATCGCTCATCAAAAGCGGGGCCATGGATTCTCTCGGTCGTCGTGCACAATTGATGGCGGTGCTCGATCGCGCTATGGAGCGTGCCCAGAAAGCGCAACGCGACGTGGAATCCGGTCAGCACGGCCTGTTCGGCGTCTTCGAACAGGAAGAGTCCGCCGCCGACAACGACAAACTACCCAACATTCCCGACTGGGACGAGCAGGCACGCCTTGCCGCGGAAAAAGAAATCCTCGGCTTTTTCATCAGCGGTCATCCTCTCGAAAAATACAAAGACAAGCTGCAGGATCTGCAGGCGCTCACCATCCTCGAAATCGGGGCGATGACCAAATCCACGGGCAAGGATGAAACTATCGCGACCGCCGGCATCATCGCCAACATCCGCGTCCAAAAATCGAAGCGCGGCGAATTCTACGCTCTCGGTACGCTCGAAGATATGTCCGGTTCCATCGACCTGATCGTTTTTCCCGAAGCCTACAAACGCCTCGGCGACAAAGTGAAGCTCGAAGTCCCCGTGCTAGTACGGGCCGGCGTGCGCATCGAAGAAGGCGCGAATCCCAAAATAACCGCCGCCGAAATCATGCCGCTGGAGGACGCCAAAGTTCCTCTTCCGCGCGCGCTTCGCATTCGCATCCCGCTCGAAACCGCCGCCGAGTCGACCGTAGACGATCTCCACGCGCTTTTCCGCGAGCGCAAAGGCGAAGCTCGGGTATTGTTCGACGTGGAACGCGCTGGAGATTTTATGGTGGTCATGGAAGCGGAAGGCTATAATGTCCTGCCAGATCGCAACTTCATTGCGCGCGTGGAGCAATTATGCGGGCGCGGCAGTGTGCGAGTGATTTCTTAGCTTGATCTCCTTGACGACGATCGGCTGACTTCCATGGAAGCAAACGACAAAGCGCAGCAGGAATTGGACCAGATCGAGCGCGAGGTTGCGCTTCTCGAGGCCAGCACCGGACAGAACGATGAAACTCACCGCCAGCTGGCCCAGCTTCAGGAGCGCGTCCACACCCTGAGGGAAGAGATGAAGTCCTCGCAGACCGCTTGGCAGAAAACTGAACTGGCCCGCCATCCGCAGCGTCCGCAGACCCTCGACTATATCGAGCGCGTGTTTACCGACTTCAGCGAGATCCACGGCGACCGCACTTTTGGCGACGATGCCGCCATTATTTGTGGCATGGCTCGCTTCCACGGCGAGGAAGTCTTGATCGTTGGCACCCAGAAGGGCCGCGACATGAAGCAGCGAGTCTATCGTAACTTCGGCACGCCCCATCCCGAGGGTTACCGCAAAGCTCTGCGTGTGATGCAGATCGCAGAAAAATATCGCCGGCCAATCTTCACCCTCGTCGATACCGATGGCGCCTATCCCGGCATTCACGCCGAAGAGCGGGGACAGGCTGAGGCCATCGCTCACAACTTGCGTGAGATGGCTCGTCTCGAAGTTCCTATCATCGCGACCGTGATCGGCGTTGGTGGCAGTGGCGGAGCTTTGGCTATTGCCGTCGCCGACCGCGTGCTCATGATGGAGAACTCCATCTACTCGGTGATTTCTCCCGAAGGCTGCGCCGCCATCATGTGGCGCGATGCCACCAAGAAAGAATTAGCTGCCGAAGCCATGCGCATCACCGCCACCGATCTCAGTGAATTGGGCTGTATCGACGATATCGTTCCGGAGCCCGAAGGCGGAGCGCACCGCGACTACGAAGCCGCTGCCAACCTGCTCGATGTCAGCCTGCAGAAGCACTTCGCCGAAATAAAAAAACTCTCCCCAGACGAATTACTCGTGTCACGATATAATAAGTTCCGCAACATGGCTCAGTTCTTCAAAATCGCGTCCTGAGCCCGGAGTGTTCTCTGTTTCTCGTTTTCAACCAGATTCCCCCCGGCTCCACGCGGGCGATTTGGCGTGCTGGGAGCGCGCCCTCGCCGTATAATCATCCGTTCCCCTCAACTAGAACCCGGGCGGACGACTCTGCCCCGTATCAATAAGGAAGGTGTTGGGATGGCCACTATGGATGTTGCGCCCCAAGGTGCGGGCGGGCAGGTAGGGCGCAAGCGCATCGTCAATGACATGAGCATTCAGGTCGCTACTGTGAATGGCTCAGGCTCGCAGAGCTCCAATACAGTTCTATTACGCGCCATCTTTCAGATGGGCGTGCCAATTTCGGGCAAGAATCTTTTCCCTTCGAACATCGCCGGCCTTCCTACCTGGTACACCATTCGTGCCAATAAAGATGGCTACATTGGCCGCAAAAAGGAAATCGATTTTCTGGTCGCGATGAACGCCGAAACCGCCCAGGACGACGTCATGTCCCTGGATCCCGGCGCCTCCGTGCTCTACGACGAACCGCTCGCCTTGGACAAGCTGCGCAACGATCTGATTTTCTACTCGGTTCCCTACGACAAAATTGTGGCCACAGTTTGCCCGGAAGCAAAGCTGCGCAAGCTGGTAAAGAACATGGTCTACGTCGGAGTGGTTGCTAGCCTGCTCGAAATCGAGATGGGCGAAGTGGAAAAGGCAATCCGCAAGCAATTCGCGAAGAAAGTCAAAGCCGCCAACTTGAACCTGGCCGCTGCCCAAGCTGGATTCGACTACGCCAAAGCCAGCCTGCAGAAGCGCGGCGCCTTTTACATCGAGCGCATGGACAAGACTGCGGGCAAAATCATCATTGACGGCAACTCAGCGGCGGCTCTTGGCTGCATGTTTGCCGGATGCACCGTGGTCACCTGGTACCCGATTACGCCCTCGTCTTCGCTCGTCGAGACCATGATCGAGTACATGAAGGAGTACCGCATCGGCCCCGACGGCAAAGCTACCTTCGCCATCGTTCAGGCCGAAGACGAGTTGGCCGCCATCGGCATGGTCATCGGCGCGGGCTGGGCGGGCGCCCGCAGCATGACCGCCACCGCTGGCCCCGGGATTTCGTTGATGTCAGAATTCTCCGGCTTGGCTTACTACGCGGAAATCCCTGGCGTCATCTGGGACATCCAGCGCGTCGGCCCTTCCACCGGCCTGCCCACGCGTACTTCGCAGGGCGATATTCTTTCCACCGCATTTCTTTCCCACGGCGATACCAAGCACATCATGCTGATTCCGTCTTCCGTCGCGGAGTGTTTCAGCATGGCTTCGGACGCTTTCAATCTCGCCGAGCAATTTCAGACGCTGGTCTTCGTCATGTCCGATCTCGATCTCGGTATGAACAACTGGATGTCCGATCCATTCGAATATCCCACCACGCCGATCAAGCGTGGCAAAGTGCTCGCCAAGGAAGAATTAGATAAGCTCGGCGGCTTCGCCCGCTACAAAGATCTGGATGGCGATGGCGTGGGCTACCGCACTCTGCCCGGGACCGACCATCCTGCCGCCGCCTACTTCACGCGCGGCAGCGGACACAACGATAAATCGAACTACAGCGAGCGGCCCGACGATTACGAAAACAACATGGAGCGCCTCAATCGCAAATTCGAAACCGCGCGCTCCTTCGTTCCGCGCCCAGAAATTCTCAAGGGCGCGAACGCGAAAATCGGGATCATCGCCTACGGAACTTCCCATTGGGGTGTCATCGAAAGCCGCGATCAGCTCCGCACCGAGTACGGAATTGAAACCGATTATCTGCGCCTCCGGGCTTATCCCTTCACCCGCGAGGTCCACGAATTTATCGAGCAGCATGATCGCGTCTATGTTGTCGAGCAAAACCGCGACGCCCAGATGCTCAGCCTGCTCAAACTCGATCTGAAACCGGAGCTCACTACGCGCCTGCGCAGCATCAGCCATCTCGATGGCCTGCCGCTCGACGCCCGCTCCGTCACCGACGAACTCAGCACCATGGAGGGTAAGTAAATGGCGACCACGCCCGCAGAACCGAAAACCAACCACATCGGACTGAGTGTCCTCGACTACAAGGGCGGCAAAACCACGCTGTGCGCCGGCTGCGGCCACAACGCCATCTCCGAGCGCATCATCGAAGCCATGTATGACATGGGCGTGCAGCCCGAGCGCGTGGTGAAATTGAGCGGCATCGGATGTTCCTCCAAGAGCCCCGCTTACTTCATGAACCGCTCGCACAGCTTCAACTCCGTGCACGGGCGCATGCCCTCCGTAGCTTCCGGCGCGCTGCTGGCAAATCGCAATCTGATCGCTCTCGGCGTCAGCGGCGATGGCGACACCGCTTCCATCGGCATCGGCCAGTTCGTGCACCTCATGCGCCGCAATCTTCCCCTCATCTACATCATCGAAGATAACGGCGTCTACGGCCTTACCAAAGGCCAGTTCTCCGCAACGGCCGATCTCGGATCGAAATTGAAATCAGGCGTGATTAATGATCTTCCGCCGATCGATACCTGCGGCCTGGCCATCGAACTGGGCGCAACCTTTGTCGGCCGCTCGTTCTCCGGTGACAAGCGCCAGCTCAGCACCATGCTGAAAGCCGCCATCGCCCACCACGGCACCGTGATGCTCGACGTGGTCTCGCCCTGCGTCACCTTCAATGATCACGAAGGCTCAACCAAATCCTACAAGTACGTAAAGGATCACGACGAGGCATTGCAGGAGCTGAGTTTCGTTCCTCACTTCGAAGAGATCGATGTGGAGTACGATCCCGGAACCACCGCCAACGTCACCATGCACGACGGTTCTAGCCTACGCCTGCGCAAGCTCGAAGAAGACTACGATCCGACCGACCGAATCGCCGCCATGACCCGCCTCAGCGAAGCTCACGATAAAGGTGAAGTCTTGACGGGAGTCTTCTACGTAAACACGAAAGCGCCCAGCTTCCTCGAAATGTTGAATATGGTCGATCAGCCGCTGGCCACTCTTCCGGAATCAATGACGCGTCCCGGCCGGGAAGCCCTCGACGCCGCGATGGAAGAATTGCGCTAGGAGTTAGGAAGGACCGGCTTCACCCACTGCAGACCTCGGCTTGGTTTTGGGTCGTAGTCGCGCTTTGATTTTGGGCGGCGCAGCGCTTCAGCGCTGCGATCACTGCGTTGCTTGAATGCGGCTTTAGCCGCTGAGGACAGGGCCTCTGTTTCTCGGTTATTTCGCGCTCCCCGGCTGCAGCCCAAGCCCCGATCCGTAATACTCTGCCAGCGCGTGCCTTTCATCATCCGTCAGCAAAATCGAGATAGTCCGCATCGGCATGTTGATATCGTTTTCACGCCTCCCGCTCGCGAATGCTTCCAGCTGGCTCAAAACATAATCGGCATTCTGATTCGCCAGCGGTGGCACTCCCGGCCGATATGCCACCGGACCGTGACAAGCCTGGCAAGGCGGAATTCCCCGCTCGCCGTCTCCAAATGCAATCAGATGCGAAGCAATCCCCGCATGTTTCGAATCAGGCATGGACTGCGGAAAGCTTCGGTTGTCCTGTGGGTCGGCGAAGGCGGGCACCTTCGAGTAATAGGCCACCACATCCGCTACGTCCCGCGCCGAAAGCGAATCCGCGATCGGCCCCATCGCCCGTGACATCCGTTTGTGACTGCGGAAATCTTGCAGCTCTTTCCAGATGGACAGCTTGTCTAACCCCGCCAGGTTCGGTGTGGCAGCCTCGGCACTAAATCCCTCTGAACCATGGCAATGCTCACAACGCTTGGCCAGCAGCATTCCGCGAAACGCATCTCCCGAGGAAGCCGCGGCGACCGTCTCCGCCGTCCACGACACGTTCGAGGGGATGCGGTCCGGCGCGTTGTCGCTCGCCATCAAGACCAGTGAGCTTGCCATCAGAATGCCAGCCGCTCGCCAAACCAGGCTGATGCCGCGCCCCCGGCTTGATTCATTGCGCCGCACAGTTTCCCCTTTCTCCCGGCTGCAAGGCAGGGAACTGCTCTCGTGGCACAACCTTTACTTCGGATCGCATGGCGTAATGTCCCGCCCCGCAGAATTCGCGGCACACCGTCTTATATTCGCCCGGATTGGAAAACTGAAGCTGTGCCTCGCTGATCGTCCCCGGCAAAACCTTCACGTTGTAGTCCGTGCCGTTGATGGCGAGGGCGTGCACCGCATCGGCGCTGGTGATGCGAAGATGAACCGGAACCCCTGCCGGAACCACAACACAGTGCGGAACAAATAAATATTGCTGCGCGATCATACGCACCGTCACCGAGCCATCTGCATTCTGCTCGGTTCCCAGATTGTTCTCGACAAACTCTCCCGCCAGATGCAGCGACAAGGGATCCACTTCGCGCGAGCCTGCAAAATAATGCAGGAGGGGGACGTCAATCTGGTTGTAGCGCATGGCCGGAATCAGACACAGGACCAGCACCGTCAGTACGAACGTTCGCAGCTTTCGCCAGTTCACAGGTCGCTCGAGCGAGGCAATTTATGCATCGTCATAGTGATGCGCAGAATCGGCGCACGGCAACAAGCTTTCGCCAATTTAGAGGTAGATCGATCGGAGTATGCAGTTCTCAATCTTGATGCTTAAGCGGGTGCCCCACCCTTGTCGCGTCCTTCTCGACAGGGTGGGGATTTTGACTTCCTTTCCTGTCTCTCAGTCCATGAAGGACTCACGCCGCTTAACTCACTACTCCAACTCCTTCAGCACCGCGCTGCAGCGCTCACACACCGTCGGATATGTCTTATCTTCACCCACGTGGATCGAATAATTCCAGCAACGCTCGCACTTCAATCCGTCCGCCTTCTTCACCTCGACGTGCACGCCCCCTGTGCCATTGCCCGAACCCTGTGTGAGACTTACAGCTGACACAACGAACACATAGCGCAACTGATCTAGATAGCGTTGCAGCAGCGAATACGCTGGTTCAGACGCTGCGATAACGAGCTGCGCATCCAGTGGTTTGCCGATCATTTTATTGTTGCGGGCAGTATCCAGTGCCTTCATCACGTCGTCGCGAATCGCTAACAGAGCAGTCCAGTCCTGCCGCTGCGCGGGATCATCAGCCGCCACGCCTTCGCCCAGCAACTCCGTGGCAGACGGAAAGAGCGTTAAGTGAACGCTCTCCAGTCGATCCGGGAGCTTGGGCAAATATCCCCAGACCTCCTCTGCGGTAAATGTCGTAATAGGCGCAAGCAATCGGGTTAAAGCCTCTCCGATGCGCCAGATTGCCGTCTGCGCCGACCGTCGAGCCTGCGACTTCGGCGCAGAGACATACAGCCGATCCTTCAGCACATCGAAATAAAATGCGCTAAGTTCCGTCACGCAGTAATAATTCACCCGGTGATAGATTCGGTGGAAAGCGAATTCGTCGTACCACTTCTTCACATCTTCGACTAACACACTGGTCAGTCGAAGCATGTACTGGTCGATGTTTTCCAACTTGTCAAACGAGAGAGCGTCGGCTTGCGGATTGAAGTCA
Source organism: uncultured Acidobacteriaceae bacterium (assembly GCA_963777005.1). Taxonomy (GTDB): domain Bacteria; phylum Acidobacteriota; class Terriglobia; order Terriglobales; family Acidobacteriaceae; genus Sulfotelmatobacter. The sequence continues at coordinate 294,509 of CAVZPC010000011.1, forward strand.
TAGAGATTGCTGAGCACGAAGCGAAATAGATTGTTCCGGATCGTCCGATAAGTTTCCCCCACCCTCTGCATCAGCTGCTCCGACCCCACCACGTCTTCCCGGAAGTCCACCGATGCCACCCACAACCGCACCACTTCCGCGCCTAGCCGATCCGATATATCCACCGGATCCACGTCGTTCCCCCGCGACTTCGACATGGCCTGGCCTTTTTCATCCAGCGTCCATCCCGGCGTGACCACGCCTTTGTAAGGCGGCGTCCCATGCGTGCCCATGGCACACAAAAGAGAAGATTGAAACCAACCCCGATACTGATCTCCGCCTTCCAGATAAAGATCAGACGGCCACGGATACGTCGGCTCATCGTCAATCAGCGCCAGATAGCTCGCACCCGATTCCAGCCACACATCAAAAATGTCGGTTTCTTTTTCGAACTTCCCGCCGCCGCAGTGCGGACACTTCGTTCCCGCCGGAAGAATCGTGTCCGACTCGGCCGTAAACCACGCATCCGCTCCCGATCGCGCAAACAATTCCACCACCTTACGGTTCACCGCATGATCGTTCAGCGGCTTGCCGCAACTCTCGCAAAGAAATACCGCGATCGGCACGCCCCACACCCTCTGTCGCGAGATGCACCAGTCGGGCCGCGTCGCGATCATGTTTGAGAGCCGCTCTTCACCCCACGCCGGATCCCACTTCACACGTTTGATCTCTTCCAGCGTTCGCGTGCGCAGCGTGTCGTCTTTCGACTTCCCGCCCGGCATCGGCGCTTCCATCGAGATGAACCACTGCTCCGTAGCGCGAAAAATCACCGGATTATGGCAGCGCCAGCAGTGCGGGTAAGAATGTTCCGTTTTTTCCGTGTGCAGCAATGCTCCGCGGTTTTTCAGCAGATCGATGATCGGCTGGTTCGCCTCCCACACGCGCTTTCCGGTATATTCCGCGAGGCCGTTGCGTAGAATTCCTTTCTCGTCCACGTTGCTGGTGGCGTCGAGACCATATTTGATGCCCGTGATAAAGTCCTCTGCGCCGTGTGAAGGCGCCGTATGAACCACGCCCGTCCCCGTGTCCATCGTGACGTAGTCCGCCAGCACGCCCAGAATCTTGCGATCCAGAAATGGATGCTGGAAGTTGAGCCGCTCCAGCTTGCGCCCCGGGAAGTGCGCCAGTTCGCGGGGATTTGAAAGCTTGCACTTTTCTTCCACATCCTTCGCCAGTTTCGTCGCCACCACGTAAACTTCACCGCCGGATTCCAGCGCAACATATTCCTCATCCGGATGGAAAGCCACTGCCATCGACGCCGGCAGCGTCCACGGAGTCGTCGTCCAGATAATCGTGGAAACTCTCTTGCCCGCCAAAGCCGCACCGATCTCCGTAGGAAAGATCCTGGCCGGATCATCGAGCAGCCCGTACTTCACCCACACCGTCGAGCTTGTGTGGTTCTCGTACTCCACCTCCGCCTCGGCCAAAGCCGTCTCATCGTGCATGCACCAATACACGGCGCGCAGACCCTTGTAGACGAATCCATTTTCGTAAAACGAAAAAAATGTCGACAGCACCACCGACTCGTACTGCGGATTCATCGTGGCATATGGCCGGTCAAAACGCCCGAACACCCCGATCCGCTTGAACTGCTGCCGCTGCAAATCAAGAAACTTCTGCGCATACTTCCGGCATTCCGCCCGCACGTCTGTCGGCCGCATCTGCAGCTTCTTGCCGCCCAGTTCCTTGTCCACCTTGATTTCAATGGGCAGCCCGTGGCAGTCCCACCCCGGCACGTATGGCGCATCAAATCCCGCCATGGTCTTCGATTTCACAATGAAATCTTTCAGGCACTTGTTCAACGCCGTCCCCATGTGGATCGGCCCACTCGTGTAGGGCGGTCCATCGTGCAAAATGTAGGTCGGCGCACCCTTACGCGCCTCCCGGATGCGCTCGTAGATTCCCGCCTGCTCCCAGCGGGCCAGCATTTTGGGCTCATTCTGCGGCAGGTTGGCCTTCATCGGAAAGGCGGTTTTAGGTAGATTAATGGTCGCTTTCAGTTCGAGCGGCACTCGGTTGGCTTCTCCCAATGGATTGAATCTTCTCATTATAGGGAGCCCCGCCGGGAACGTCCATGCGACCCGAAGCGCGGGACAAAGCTCGTGCTAACGACCGCGAAGCCAACCATTTAACAGCCCCGACACTAAGAGGTAATCTCCGGCGTCAGCACTCGGAAATACACTTCGTAAACCAAGCCAAGAAGAGGTACAATTTTATGCATAGTCGACATGGACGAGCGATCCGGTCGCCGGGTGGCGATCTGGGTTATGCACGAAATAAGACAAACCAAAAAAGGCAACTCGTTGCAAAGACTATTCATCTGTGTACAGCAGGGCGTCGGGCGAGGATTGGTCCTTTCGCTATCCGACCCGGGAAAGCCGAATCGGGGAACATGTCATCTGTAGAAGTGAATCCGCCATCCGGCCAGGAGCCGGAACTCCATCTCCTCCTAGCTCCCGATACCTTCGAGCCGCTGTGGAAATCCCTTTTTCGCGGCCTGGACGAATTCTTCTTTCCCAAAAAGCTTCCGCCCCTCAAGCTCGAATCGAAGCCCATCCCGGTCAAGGATATCTGGGGTTTCTATAACTACAAGAAGAACGGTGCTCTCGGTTCCACGGTAGCGCACGTCATAGTCATCGCTCTGATTATCGGCGGCACCATCATGGGACGCCGCATCGTTACCAAGGTTGAAGCCAAACCGCAGAGCACCACCGAGTTGATCGATCCCGGCGATTACTCGCTGAAGCCCGCCAAGACGCAAGCCGGCGGTGGTGGAGGCGGTGGCGATCGCGATGTGCTGCAAGCCTCCCGGGGTCGTCTGCCCAAGTTCTCCATGCAGCAGATCACTCCGCCAACTGCAGTGATCCGAAATTTCAATCCCAAGCTCGCAGTTGAGCCAACGGTCGTTGTTCCACCTGACATCAAGGTGGCCATGAATAACCTTCCCAACCTTGGCGATCCCAAATCTTCCGCTATCATCCCTTCCAACGGCACAGGTTACGGTTCTGGCATCGGCTCAGGGAGCGGCGGCGGCGTCGGCTCCGGTACGGGGCCTGGCGTGGGCCCTGGTGAAGGCGGTGGCATCGGCGGCGGCGTTTTCCGTCCCGGCCGCGGAGTCACTCCGCCCCGTCCAATCTATTCGCCCGAGCCCGAGTTTTCCGAAGAGGCTCGCAAAGCCAAGTATCAAGGTACGTGCACCCTCATGATCGTTGTGGATACCGACGGCAAGCCCACCAACCTTCGCGTGGTGAGCTCCCTCGGCATGGGCCTGGACGAAAAAGCCCTCGAGACGGTCCGCACCTGGCGCTTTGAGCCCGGGCAAAAAGATGGGCATCCCGTCAAGGTCGAAATGGCCGTCGAAGTCGACTTCCACCTGTACTGAGACGCTCGGTTTTATTCTTTCCTGATCACCGCCAAATGCCGCAGCACGCGCCGTCGAAACCCTAGCCTCTCGTAGAGCTCGATCGCGCGCGCATTACCTTCCCTGACATGTAGAAACGGAATCTCTCCACGCTGCCGGATGCCCTGCATCACATCGTTCATCAGCAATCGTGCATAGCCATGCCCGGTATGCTCCGGATGCGTACAGACGGCGCTCACCTCCGTATAGCCTGGAACCTTCAGCCGCTCGCCCGCCATCGCCACGAGTTTCCCCTCCCGAAAGATTCCAATGTATCGCCCCAACTCATGCGTGCGTTTGTCGAACGGTCCCGGCTTGGTGAGCGCCGTCAGCTCTATCATCTCAGTCGCGTGTGCGGCAGTGAGTTCGACGATCTCCTGCCCGGACGCGGCTTCAGATGAAACTCTCGAATCGTTCAGAGCATGACCGTTCTCCCAAACCATCTGTAGCAGCGGCGCGCGGGCGAGGAGAGTCCATCCCATCCTCTCCTCATACGGAGAGTCCAGGAATACCCTGATCGTTCCCCGCGACCCCACCAATCCCTCTAAAGATTGATAGCCTTCCGGCGAGGCCTCTCGAAAACCTCCGAGAGAACTCACCCCCGGTGTGAATCTGCAAGACTGCCCCAACGATTCGGCAAACTCACTCTGCCGCGTGGTCAGTGCCTGCCATATGACATTGTCGAGCGTATGCATTTTGCTTTCTGATTGGAGTGACGGAACGACCGCTTGGACACAGTAATTGTGCGAGACCGGACGACGCTATCCGAACCTTGCGCGCAAACGCCTATCAGTTCTGTCTTGTAAGGAGTTCGGGAAGGGCACGGCTTCAGCCGTGCCGATGCGGATGGCCGAAGACGGAGGCCTTCCGCCCCTTGAGCCTTTCCGTTGTTGATTTTGGGTGGCGCAGCGCTTTTAGCGCTGCGATAAAAGCCTGATCTCACAAACGGCTTTAGCCGCTGAGGTAAGACTGCCGACTGATCTGCGGGTCGTCCCCTTGATCGACCCCTTATTCCTTTAAATCCACATGCTGCACATCTTCAATCGAATGTCCCAGGAACCGCTGGCCCAACCGCCGGAATTTCTCAACAGAATCCGTGGCAAAGAACTTCAGCCGCGGTTTCGCCCGCCGTTCCTCATGTGTCGCCGGGGTAACCGGCAACAGCTTCTCCAACCGGCTTGCTACAACCCGGGCGGTAGATTCCGCCGAGTCCACAATGCCCACATGCGCCGGCGCCACGCGACGCAGCAGCGGCTTCAGCAGCGGATAGTGCGTGCAGCCCAGCACCAGCGCATCTGCGTCATGGAACCCATCCCCAAAAGCCTCGCCCAGATAAATCCGCGCCACGTCTTCGGTGACACGATGATCCACCCATCCCTCCTCCACCAGCGGCACCAGCAGCGGACATGCCTTCTCCCGCGCTTCCAACCCGCGCGCCTCAAGCGCCTTCCGGTAAGCATGGCTGCTTACCGTGGCTTCGGTCCCGATGACGACGACCTTCTTATTCTTGCTCACCGCCGCCGCAGCCTCCGCTCCCGGTTCCACCACACCCACCACCGGAACGTGAGCCGCCGCAGTGATCCGATCGAGTGCCAGCGCCGTCGCCGTATTGCACGCGATCACCAGCACCTCCGCTCCGTGATCCTCCAGGTAATGCGCGGCCTCAACCGCATAGCGCGCCACCGTTTCCACCGACTTTGATCCGTAGGGAAGCCGCGCCGTATCGCCGAAATAGATGTACTCCGCACCGGGAATGAGTTCAAGTAACGCTTTAAGGACGGTCAGTCCCCCAAAGCCCGAGTCAAATACGCCAATGGTGGGTCTGCGCGTGGTCATCGTGGAAGCGGTAGCTCTTCGATCATAGCAGCGCAGAACGACCAGGACGGATGACCAGATTTGTTCCGGCTCACCGGAGTCATCTCCCCGGTCCATTGCACCCGTTCGAAAAGGCATTGCCGGGTTGAAGAAGACCGCGACCGGTCAAGAGGGCCACACGGATCGGGAAGACACGAAACGAATCGGGAAGACACGAGACGGATCGGGAAGGGCACGGCTTCAGCCGTGCCGCCTAAGAGCGAAAATACGTGGGGCTTTAGCCCCTGAGGTCCGCCGGGTAAAGGTCGCTCCGCTAAGGATGCTCACGGGCAACGCCACTCACGACTTGTCCAGCCAACTCCGAAACTTTGCCGCAGCACGCCCCCGGCGGAATCGGCGCTCCATGGGGGCAGGTTCGCGGATGCCCCAGAAAGGCACAGATCTTGTCAGTCGCTTCCGGCGAGAGAATGTGTTCGAACTTGCAAGCCTGCTGTTCAATCTCTGATTCACTATCCATAGCCAGGCTGTCGGTAAATAGCCGCTCTGCCAGCCGGTGACGCCGGATGATGCTGCCTGCCCGTTCGTGGCCCCGAGGGGTGAGTTCCACAATCAGCGTCCCGTCGCCCACCGATGCCGACACGGGTTTGAGCGCGTCATGGCAAGGATTCACGAACGGCTTGTGCCCATGCGCCAGCGGCGGATGCGGCGCGGAAACCACCAGCCCCATCTGCATCATCTTCTCAATCGCCAGGCTCACCGGCAGCGCCCCATGCACTTCCATCCGCTCAACCTCGGCAATCTCGCCATGCTCTGCCAGCACCCACAGCTCTTCCAGCACCTCGTCGAACTGTTCCTCATCGGCCATCGCAAAAACTTCCTGCGACTCAATCTTGCCGTGATGGAACTCAATCCGCCGGTCCGCCAGCCGCGCCACCACCGGATCGTGCGTGACCATCACAATGGTTCGTCCCTGCTGGTGAAACTCGCGCAACAGCCGCAACACGAGTTCTTCATTCAGCGCATCCAGATTTCCCGTAGGCTCATCGGCCAAAATAATCTTCGGATCATTAATCAGCGCCCGCGCGATGCAAACCCGCTGCTGCTCTCCCCCGGAAAGCTGTGAAGGCAAATGATGCGCCCGGTCGCCCAGCCCAACCCGGGTCAGCGCCTCAACCGCTTCTTTCTCATCCGTCATGCTGTGAAAATATTGCGCCAGCATGACGTTCTCCACCGCCGTCAGAAACGGAATCAGATGGAACTGCTGGAAAATAAATCCAATTTTCTCTGCCCGCACCCGGTTCAACTCGCTTGCAGAAATCCCCGCAACATTCTGCCCGTCCAGCCAGATCTCTCCTGAAGTCGGTCGATCCAGGCACCCAATCAAATTCACCAGTGTCGATTTTCCGGACCCCGAGGGCCCCATGATCGACAGCCATTCGCCTTGCGCCACATGCAGGGAAATATGATCAAGCGCGTGAATGGCGCCGTTCTGATTACCGTTCCCGTTCTCGTTCCCCGCAGCCTTCGCCGGGTAGAGCTTGGTCACGTCTTTGATCTGGATCATTTCACTCTCCCCTCAGGATGACCGCCGGCTGCACCCGTCGCAGCAGCGAAATCGGCAAGATCGCCGCCACCAGCGTCACCACCATGCTACCAGCCAGCACAAACGGCAGAACGCTGAACCGCGGCACCACCGGGGCATGAAAGTTCGCTCGCCCAATCCAGGCCGCAATGCCGATCCCGAAAATAAACCCGACAACCGCGCCAATCGCTCCCAGCGCCGCCGCCTCCGCCGCAAAGAATCCGTTCAGCAGCCGGTCGGAAGCGCCCAGCGCTTTCATGATGGCAAAGTCTCGCCGCCGGTCAAACACCCATCCCATCAGCGTAGACAGCACGCACAGTGCCGCAGTTAGAATGATTAGCGCAGCCGCCGCCAGCAGCGTCGCCCGCGTTTTGCCCAGCACCCGCGCTTCACCTTCCATAATTTGCCGTACCGGCTTCGCATCCGCCTCCGGAATCGCCTGCTCTAGTTGTCGCATGATGCCCGCAATCTCTTCCGGCGATCCCGTTGCCGCGACCTCGATAGTCGAAGGTTGTACTCCCGTCCATGAAACAAAATCCGGCAACGAAAGATAGACCCGGCTATCTTCCGCCGCCCCTGTCTGCACCGTTCCTGCTGAAGTGAGATGAATTGTATGTCCCTGAAATTCCAGATCAAACGGCTGGTTCTTTGGCGAGACCACCGCAAGCGCCCGCACTCCCACCAGCGCCTGCTCCGGAGCCGAAGGCCAGTTACTCACCGACCACCACCGATCCAGCTGCCGCACACGCTCAAAATCCGCGCCCGCCACAACAATCGGCTGACCATCACCGCTTCTCGCCACCACCAGCGCGAAAGGCGCCACCACCCCACGTCCAGCGACCACACTCTCCGCCTGCGTCAGCGCATCCGCGGGAAGGGAAGCGCCATTCTTTCCGACGAGAATGATGTTCGCCCCATAATTCCGAAACTCGCGCCGCAGCTTGGCCTGCACGTCCACATAAAGATTCAGCATCGCCGTCGCCACTGCTGCAGCCACGACCATGGCAAACAATGCCGATGCCGCTCGCCCGCGCCGCAGCACCGCTGCCCGCACCAGCATCCGCACAAACATCGAAGTATGCGGAGCGTTCGCGCGCCCGGCGGCAACATCCTTTGCGGAATGCGGCTGCTCCGGAGTGAATCCGCTCATAGCTCACCTCGCAGCGCAAAGACCGGATCCAGTCCCACTGCCTTCCGAATCGCCGCCGCGCTTCCCGCAAATGTGACGATCACCGCAATCGCCAGAATCACCGGAAACAGTACCGGTGAAATCGTAATCTCCGAATTGAAGATCGATCGCCCGATCTGCTGCGCCAGCATCCCGCCCGCCGCGAAGCCCACCAGACCGCCGAACAAAGCCAGCAGAGTCGCCTCCGCAAAGAAAATTGACGCAACCGCAAACCGCCCCGCTCCCAGAGCCTTCATCAATCCGACTTCCGCCCGCCGCTCAAAAATCGCGGTCGCCATCGCGGCCGAAACTGCCAGCGCCGAGGCGAATAGCGCCGCCAGCGTCACTAAGAAGATCAGGCCTTCAATCCGCGTCAGCACCGCCCCTTCATTCTGCGCCACCTGCCGAATCTGCTCCGCATGTGAGTGCGGAATCGCCTCCTGCAACTGGTACGCAATCGACTGCGGATACGGCGAGCAGTACCAGCGGTCATACACTGGCCCGGACATGCTCTTCGGATCGCGCCGTCCCAGCGCATCCTCCGGCTTGGTCAGCGCACTTACGTAAACTCGCCGCACTGCTCCCGGCTTCCCAAGAATCTCCTGGGCCAGCGCGATCGGCCCCACCACTTCATCATCTTCCGCGCCACCGGTAGAAAGAATTCCGCTCACATGTACCGACCGGCCAGAAAGCGCGATCTCATCCCCCGTCTTCGCGGAAAGCCGTGCCGCCAACCGCTCTCCCAGCAGAACATCTTGCGAGCTATCCCCCGGCCAGGCGCCAGAAACCTTCCACCAAGGATGCGTCGACCGCACGCCCGTCGTGAACTCTTCTTTTCCGAACGAAATTTCTTTCGCGAAGTACGTCCCCATCAGTGTCAGGTTTTCCGTCTTTCCGTCTCGCTCCAGCGTCACATTCACCGGCAGCACCGGCGCAAATCCCGTGATGTTGTTGTGCCAGAATGTTCCCTTGATCTTGGGCAGGTCGGCTTCGTTCAGAAATGCGCCATCGCTCGGCGGCTTCAGGTTGACGCCACCAATTTCCACGTCCAGAGTATCTTCTTGGGGGGTGATCAGCAGGTTGGCGCCAATCGTGCGCAACTCCCGATTCATCTTGTCGCCAATGTCGGTAGCGACCGCAATCATCGCCGTGGCGACTGTCACGCCGAGAGTAATCGCCGCGCCGGCCAGCAATTTGCGCCGCTTCTGGCGCCGGAACGATTCGTAAACGAGGCGGACGAACATCCCTTACTGTTTCTCGAACATGCGGCCGCCCGCCGCGATGTCCGCCTCCTGAATAATCACCGCATCCGCCGTCTGCGTCGCCTTCAGAGGGATCGGATTGCACCCGCCTGCCGTCCCCACCGACTGCGGATTAATCGGCGCCGCGCAGTTCTTGCAAACCACTCCATTCGCCGTCTTGTAAAACCCTACCGCGCCGCAGATCTCGCATGCATCCAGAACCGTCGCCATCTTCCCATCCGGCTTTTGATAGAGCCAGAACCGCACCTCAACCCCGTTTTCCTTCGCCTGGAAGCGGTGCAAATCGCCATCCGAAACCTGCGCCAGCGGAATTTTTACCTGCCCATTCGTGAAGCTTACTTCCGCCGCAGGCGAGAGCGCGCTCACGCTCTTGGTGTATATAAACTCCGCCGTTACCAGAGCGATGAACACGAACGAGAAGCCATACACCGATGCCATCCACAAGCGTTCCTTGCGGGCCGTCCACAGCGCTTTGCGCCGCTCCGCCGCCGAGGGAGAGTCGAGCACCGGTTCACGCCTCTTGGCATCAAACAACACCATCAGCGCCGCCAGCGCGAAAATCGTGACAAAAAAGAACAGATCGTTGCGCACAATCGGCCCAATGATCGCCATCTCCGTCTTCGACGACGGAATGACTCCGCTCTCCGAAAGCTCATGCAGCCCGGCAATCACCAACTGCGCCGCCACCAGGAAAAGAATGGCGGTCGTCACCCGGAAGAATTTCTGCAGGTTGATCCGCACGCTGCCCTTCACGAACATCACGCCGAAGGCGATCGCGCACAGAACTCCCAACAGCGTTCCCAGAAAGCTCATCAGTTCCGTGGAATTCAGCGACACCGCGGAAAGAATCAGCACCGTTTCCGCGCCTTCGCGCAGCACCATCAGGAACACAAAGAAGAACAGTCCGATCCACGCGTCGTTGCCCGCCAGCAACCCGACCTTGCCCTCAATCTGGCCCTTCAGCTTGCGCCCCGTCTTCATCATGAAAATCACCATGGTGATGACGAAGAAGGCAGCCACCAGCATGACCCAGCCTTCAAACGCGTCTTCGTTCAGATTCAGCCGCGACATCAATACCGCAACGCCGATGCTTCCAACGAAAGCCGCGCCCAGCGCCGCATAGACTGCCTTGCGCAAATCATTGCGCCCAATCTTCGCAAGATAGGCCAGCGTAATCCCAACGATCAGGGCGGCCTCGACCCCTTCGCGCAGCGTGATAATAAAAGCCTGAAGCATTTTAGATAGTCCGTATGATGTTGAAAATGAATTTCAATTTCAACTTCAAGGATATTCCGTTCGCCGCAGGCCAGTCAATGTGCGATCTCACAAACGGCTGTGATTCGCATCACACGGAGAAAACTAGGGAGCGAATGGATTTTCGCAGGTTTACGCGCACCCAACCCCCTATCGGAGCTGTAGGTGGGTATCAGCGCGGCCCACGTGCAAATCCTTTCATATTGACGGGAGCAAACGCCAGCGGCACAATCGTCAGTTCTTAACGGACAAGGGAATTTCCTCCCTCGTCCAAAAGTCCAAGCAAATTGAGGAGTTGGCGATGTTCAAGACACACGCACTTCTATATCTGAAAGCTCTTTGCATCTTGATGCTCGTAGTACCTCAAGCGATGAACTCCTCAGCTCAAAGCGAGAAAATTCTTCACTCCTTCGTTGCCGGACAGGTCGGCGACGGATACTTCCCTCAGGCTGGGTTGATACTTGATAGCAAGGGGAACCTCTATGGCACGACCTACTACGGGGGAACCGCCAGCAACTACTGTTCTAACTGCGGCACCGTGTTCGAGCTGAGTCCCGGTGCAAACGCAACGTGGACGGAACAAGTTATATACAGTTTTGGGGTCAGCAGCAGTGACGGCGAAAATCCAGTTGGCGGTGTCACCTTGGATAGGAAGGGAAACCTCTATGGCACAACTCAGGCGGGCGGCACCGAATTTTCCGGTACTGTATATCAACTGATTCCCGGTCAGAGCGGAACCTGGACAGAGAATGTCCTCTATAACTTCAAGGGCAGCAGCGACGGCTGCTTTCCCAGTGGTGGCTTGGTCCTTGATAGCGGGGGCAATATCTATGGCATGGCCGAAGAATGCGGAGCGCTTGGGTATGGAGTCGTTTTCGAGCTTGTTCCGGGGCAGGGTGGTACATGGACCGAGAAGGTCCTACACAGCTTCACCGGCGGAAACGACGGTGAACTTCCGTACGCAATCACGCTGACGCTCGACGGGCAGGGGAATTTGTACGGGGTGAGCCGCTTAGCTGGTTCTCATGACTACGGTGTCGTTTTCGAGTTGATGCACGGCACGTGGACTGAAAAGATTCTTTATGCATTCACCGGTGGCGGAACCGGAATCGCCCCTATCGGTGGATTGGCCATCGATAGCGTCGGTAACCTCTACGGGGTAACACAATATCTCGCCTTTGAACTCTCTCCGAGTCCGAAAGGTGCCTGGACCGAGACAGTGCTTCATAATTTCACCGGGGGCAGCGACGGCGCATATCCATCGGCGCAGCTCGTTTTCGACAAGGCCGGCAGCCTCTACGGTACTACCTTCACGGGCGGCCACCATCTTGGTACGGTATTCAAATTAAAGCCTGGCGTAAACGGCGTCTGGACGGAAAAAGTCCTGTACGCGTTCCAGCCGAACGGAGGCGATGGAGCTTCCCCTGAGTATGGCACCTTGGCCATTGATGCCACCGGAAATCTGTACGGCACAACGCAGAACGGCGGAGCATCAAACTTCGGAACAGTGTTCGAACTCACTCAATAGTCTCAGCGATCTCACAAACAGCTGTGATTCGCATCACACGGAGAAATATTAAACGGGCCTTCGGGGGCCCGAAGCCCTTACTACTCACGATCCGCGTAGTGCACCTCACTGGCCTCTCGCAGCCTATCGGCCGCCGCTTCTGGCGTGAAGTCACGCTGCGGAGCAGCCAACATTTCATATCCCACCATGAACTTGCGCACGCTAGCCGAGCGCAGCAGCGGTGGATAGAAGTGGGCGTGAAGATGCCACTCCGGGTGAAGCTCGCCGTCGGTAGGCGCCTGGTGGAAGCCCATCGTATACGGAAATGGACTTTCGAAGAGATTGTCGTACCGTGTGGTAATTCGCTTGAGTAGATCGGCCAAACCTCTGCGCGTGGAATCATCGAGCGAGGCGAGGTCGCGCGCGTGGCTCTTCGAGACCAGAAGGATTTCAAACGGCCACACCGCCCAGAAGGGAACCAGCGCCACGAAAAACTCGTTTTCGCACACCACGCGGCTCCCCGCTTTTCGCTCCAGTGCCAGGTAATCGCAAAGCAGACAGGAACCTTTTTCCGCGGCGTACGCGGCCTGCGAATCTTGCTCCCTGCGAGGTTCGTTCGGGATTGTATGGTTCGCCCATATCTGGCAATGCGGATGCGCATTGCTGCATCCCATAATTTCGCCGCGGTTCTCAAATATCTGGACATAATCAATGTAAGGCAGCGATCCCAGTTGCTTGTACTCATCCGTCCAGACGTCGACGACCGCCGCAATCTCACCCAAACTCATGCGCGACAGAGTTAAGTCGTGCCGTGGCGAAAGGCACACGACCTTGCAGGTCCCGGCTTCGCTCTCAGAAACCAGCAATCCGCGCCCGCCCTGATCGATTCTCGCGTCCGGCGCATCGGGCCGCACAGCCGCAAAATCGTTGGTGAAGACAAAAGTCGACTGATACGCAGGATTCCGCACGCCGCCCGCGCGTTCATTGCCGGGGCACAGATAGCAGCCGGGGTCATACTGCGGAGCCTTCGCTACGCCGTTTTTCTCAACATGGCCTTGCCATGGCCGCTCCGCGCGATGTGGCGAAACCAGCACCCACTCCCGATTGAGCGGGTTGAAGCGCCGGTGCGGCATCTGATTCAAATCGTCGATCGCCATCCGTCCAATTTTCCTTCCGGTCACTAAGCCGCGCCGCCCGGCCAGAGAACGTTCACTCTCTCATCGATACTCACCAGGCGCCTGCTCCCTGCGCCGCCGAGCTCACGAAAATATCCAGCGCCTTGCCTGTCGCTTTCCCGTACGCCTCTGTAATCCGATTCTTGAAGCGATCGACCGCGTCAGACCGGACTAGGTTAACGGTGCACCCGCCGAATCCTCCGCCCGTCATGCGCGCACCATGGACGCCCTCACAAGTCGATGCCACTTCGACCAGCAGATCGAGCTCCCTGCAACTAACTTCGTAATCGTCACGCAGGCTGGCGTGAGACTCGTACATCAACTGTCCAAACCGCGCGAGATCGCCACCCTGCAGCGCATCCGCCGCAGCAAGCACACGCTCGTTCTCGCGAATCACATGACGGCACCGCCGATAAACCACCTCCGGCAATTCATTCCCATACCTATCCAGATCGGCAAGCGCGAGATCGCGCAGCGCAACAACGTTGGGCAGATGCTGTCGTAATATCCTCACGCCACTCTCGCAGTCTGCCCGGCGCCGGTTGTATTCGCCAGCCGCAAGTTCGTGCTTCACCATGCTGTTGCACATCACCAGGCGAACACCAGCAGGTATGGGCAGCACCTTGTGTTCGAGCGAACGACAATCGAGCATCAGAGCGTGCCCCGAGCGGCCAAACGTAGCGATGAACTGGTCCATGATGCCGCAGCGCGTGCCCGCGTACTCATGCTCGGCCCGCTGGCAGATTTTCGCCAGTTCCAGCGGCGGCAATTCAAGGCCTGCCGCCCACAGGAGCGCGAGCGCGGTTGAGACCTCGAGCGACGCCGACGAACTCAATCCCGCGCCGATCGGCACCTGCCCGTCGACCACCAGATTCGCGCCCTTCAACCCATGCCCGGCCGCTTGTATCGTCGCGGCCACGCCGCGGATGAAGTCGCTCCAATGTTTTCGTGGCGGACCGGCAAGCGCATCCAGCGGCAGATCAACCGTTTCGGCAAACTGGTCTGATTGCGCCTGCACGATGCGGTCGCTTCGACGGCTCGCGGCAACCCAGGTATACAAGTCGATGGCGGCCGGCATCACGAATCCATCGTTGTAGTCGGTGTGTTCACCAATCAGATTCACCCGGCCCGGTGCCCGAAAAATCTGTGGACGTGTTCCGTACGATCGCACGAATCGCTCGGCCAGCGAATCCGCAATCGATTCGGCGCGAACCACCGAACTCGGCATCAGATGGTTCCCCCGAGCATTCTAAGAAGAAAGCGCGCTTCGATTTCACTCACAATTTCTTCAGAAATGCATTTGCCTGATCCAGCTGCGGAAACAATTGTTCCTCCGCATGGAACTCCGCCGAGTGCACACACCTTCGGCTCCCGCGTAGCCTCACCGGGTGCTTCAGGTGCAGCATCTCGTGGTACACAATGTATTCCACGGCATAACGCGGAATCGACGCATGATCGAAGATGCGGCTGATGACGATCGCATTGTGCGCCGGGTCGTAGTGCCCCAGAATTCGCCTGGTCTTGCTTGGGCTCCAACTCATTCGCGGCCGCCCCAACAATCCATGAAAAAACTGCCGGTTCAAATCCTCAAAAATAGCATCGAGATCGTAAACGTGCCCCTGCGGCGAATGCAGCCGCTTGCGCCCGCGCATTTGGCGCACCAGGTGTGCCTTGTTCACCACCTCATGGCTGCCGATATATTTTCGATAGCGCGCCGCATGCCCGCGATCAATCGGCTTGCGATACATCTTCGCGAGCAGAATGTGCGCGATGGCCCGCACCACGGCCTCCGGCGCGGCTTCCAGAAGATCGGAAAGCCTTACCAGAAGCCTCCCCTCGCGCAAGCGAATCGTATTATTCACATTCGCAAACGCGAAGAACTCAATCTTTAATTCAGGGAGCGCAGCGCTGGGACGCAGCTGCCGGTGTTCCTCATGGAAGATATCGAGCAATCCCTCGCGCACGGTGAGCCCAGATTAGCATGGACGGGATTGATAAGCATCGGAGTAACCAGACCAGATACGCACCGCCTCTTCACTCCGACCTGCTGCCCGATGGTCCGGCTGTCGTTTTCTTTCTGTGCTTCGCCGCCTCTTCTTGATCCGCGAGAAGGCTGCGGTGGTCCTCTGCCGAACTGTCGACCGTATCCAGCGCGTTGCTCAGAATAAACTCGTATTGCTTGGCTTCTTCCGGCGGGACGTTTGCGGCATCTCGCAGCGCCAGGAGCTTCGCCTGGAACTCCGTATCGGCGTCGATAATCACCTTCAGCGGCTTGCGAATGTCGTTCTTGCGATCGATATAAGTATCGATGTTGTCGTTCAATTCGTCATAAATCAGCAGAAAGTCATCCAACCGGTCATGCGTCTGCTGCGCTCGGTCCTTGGTTTTCGGATCGTTGCGCATCTGCTCCATGCCGACCAGCCGGGCGCGTGCAAACTTCACATAGAGACCGAGCCGCAGTTGAGGCTCCCAGCTGGTATCGCGGATCTGATCGATTTCCGGCGGCGTGAATGGATCGCGCCGCTGCTGCGCGGACGCCGTTCCCGTCCCAATCAGCAACATCAGGCAGAAGCCCGTGCTCGTTGCCAGCCAATGACCTTTCATTTCCTGACTCCATTCGTAAACATGGCCGCCAGCAGATCGTCGCGAATCTTTTCCAGCTGGTCGATCGTGTCTTGAATCTGCTTTTGGTCTTCGCGCAGCAAATCGTGCTTAAGATTCGACAATTTCCGAGCCATCTTGCGGATCGCAATTTCGCTTTGCTTCTCGTGCTTGCGGGACTGAATCGCGTAGTCGCGGGCCAATTCAGAGAATGCCGCTACGTCCACCAGCGCCGCCGCCGCTTTGTCGATGTCGCCCGCACCATACAGCCTGCCTGCCGCTTCTTCTTGCCGCTCTGCGATCTCAATGCACAAGGGAGGCCGATCCGCGACCGAAGCGCCAGCCACGCGTTCCTTCAATTCCTCAAGCGTCAGTTCCTTGGCCCAGCCGCGCGCGCTCAACCCAACCGTCAAGAAAAGTGCGAAAGCCACTGCCGCTCGCTCCCACCGCAAATCTCCCATCCCCAGTTTCATTTGCTTCCGCCAAACTCATTTCTTGGGCTCAATGGCAATCAGGCGATGTTCTGCCTTCCACTCATAATCAGGATACTTCCCCTTGGCCGTGTTGAGAAAGAGGCGATAATTCACCGCCGCCGTCTTAAAATCCCGCAGATGATCGCACGCCGAGGCCCGCAGAAAATAAGTAATCGGAGTTTCCGGCAGCAGCTTGACCCGAACATCCAGCGCACGAATCACCAGCGCATAGTTCTGAGTCTCGCCCGCCGCGAATGCCAGATCGCCGTAAGCCTCTCCAAAATCCGGTTTAAGCTTCACCGTGGTGAGAAATTCCTGCTGCGCTTCAGGAAACTTCTTCTGCCGCAGCAACGCCTGCCCCAGGCTGCGATGCAACTCCGCATCATTTGGATGGGCCGCAACCAGCTCACGATATTTCAACTCCGCCAGGTCATTCTTCCCGACCGTCACATAAACCTCGGCCAGATCGCGCTTCGCCGCTTCATCTCCCGGAGCCAGCTTGATTCCCGCATTCATCGCGGCAATCGCCTCGTCATCCTTGCCCTCGGCAGCCAGCACTCGCCCCAATTGAATCTCGACCGCTGCTGACTCCGAGCCTGCGTAAGCATGTTCGGCAAGTAGTTTGCGCAGATACGCTTCCGCCTCGGGAAACCGCCGTCCGCGCATGGAAAGATTTGCCAGTGCGATCGCCGCATCTGTGGATCCCGGATCCAACGCCAGCGCCCGCTTGTATTCCTGCTCGGCATCGGCAAATTTATTTTCCTGCTCCAGCAGCATCCCCGCAGCGAAGTGCGGCTCGGTCTCTTTCGGTTGCAGGGAAGCGGCATGTTGGAAAGCCGCAACCGCTTCCTCCGGCTTCGACTTTTCCAGCGTGTGCCCCAGAGCAAGCCACGCCCGGTATTGCCCCTCGGCAACGTGACTTGTTGGCTTCAGGTGAGTTGCAGCCCGCAGAAATTCCTCTGCTCCCGGCTGCCCGCTCTTGGCCAGTTGCAAGCCAAGGTTCAGGTTCGATTCGAAAACGTCCGGCTTCGCCGCCACCGACTTGCGATACGCCGCAATCGACGCCTCCTCGTTTCCCAACGCATTTTCCACAAAGCCTAAATCGAACCACCCAACGTAGCTTGTCGCATCCCGCTCCACCAACTTTTGCAGCAGAGGTTCAGCTGCTGCGTAATTCTGTTTTTCGATCGCCGCCTCGGCCTCGGTGAGCTCTGCCGGTTGCGCCGAAGCATCATCATCCGGAACTCGAATGCGATGACCAGATCGATGCGTACTCGAGGATTGTGAAGCAGAAGATGACGTTCCGGTCGATGGAGGAGAAGATGACGGCGCAGTAGACGGTGATCCAGAAGAGGATGGTGCGGAAGAAGCAGGTGCCGAAGATTGCGCCGGTGGCTGGTTCGAATTCTGCGCCACTGCCGTACACGCGCCTACCGCCAAAGCCAGCAGCACGCTCGCGATAGATTTACTTGCTGCCATCGGGAGTCGATACTCTGTTGCCATGGCCATTCAGCAGGCGAGCCAGATACTTCCCCGTGTAGGAACCCGGCAAATTCGCAATCATCTCCGGCGCGCCTGCTCCAACAATCCGGCCGCCTCGCGCTCCGCCTTCCGGACCCAGGTCAATCACCCAGTCCGCAGTCTTGATTACTTCCAGATTATGCTCGATCACCAGAATCGAGCCCCCTGCATCGATAAGACGGCGGAATGCCGCCAGAAGTTTGCTCACGTCGTCAAAATGCAATCCCGTCGTAGGCTCGTCGAAAATATAAAGTACTCGCCGCCTCCGCCGGCTTTCATCCTGCCGCCCCGCGCTGGGCCGTCCGATCTCGCGCCCGGCCGGCTGCAAGTGCGCCGCTAACTTCATGCGTTGCGCCTCGCCCCCCGATAACGTAGTCGCCGATTGCCCCAGCCTCAAATATCCCAGCCCCACTTCCTCCAGCACTCGGAGCTTCTCCGTAATCTTAGGGACCTCCGCCAGAAACTTCAGCGCCTCTTTCACCGTCAGGTCCAGCACTTCATGAATATTCTTGCCGCGGTAGCGAACCTCAAGCACCTGCGCCTTATATCGCGTCCCTTTGCACTCCTCGCAAATCAATTCCACATCCGCGAGAAACTGCATTTCCACCGTCACCGTTCCGTCGCCCTGACAAGTCTCGCACCGTCCGCCCGGAATGTTAAAAGAAAAATGTCCCGCGCCGAAGCCTCGCTTCTTCGCCTCGGGCAGGGAAGCAAACAGCTCCCGGATGGCATCGAATGCCTTGATATAAGTCACCGGATTCGAGCGCGGCGTCCGCCCAATCGGCGATTGATCCACCAGTACCACCTCGTCGATAAACTGTTCGCCCTCCAGCCTCTCCCACGTCGCCGCTCCTCGCGCCCCACCTGTGATTGGCTGCTGCTTGGCCTCCGCCAGTGCCTGATAAAGAACCTGATGCAGCAACGTCGATTTTCCCGAGCCCGAAACTCCCGTGATCGCCACCAGCATCCCCAGCGGAATGCACACGTCGATCCCCTTAAGATTGTTGGCCCGCACACTCTTGATTCTGATCTGCTGCGTGCCCGGTTGCCGCCGCACCGCCGGAACCTGAATACGCAGCTCATCCGCCAGATAACGCCCCGTCAGCGATGCCGGATTCTTCAGAATCTCTTCGTAGCTTCCCGCCGCCACCAGCCTGCCGCCGTTTTCTCCCGCTCCCGGTCCCAGATCGAGGATTCGGTCCGCCGTCCGCATGATGTCAGGATCATGCTCCACCACCAGAATCGTATTTCCCAGATCCCGCAGATCGTGCAGGATCTTGATAAGCCGGTGCGTGTCCCGGCTATGCAGCCCAATCGAAGGTTCGTCCAGCACATACAGAGTTCCCACCAGCCGCGACCCCAGCGACGTTGCCAGCTGAATCCGCTGCGCCTCGCCTCCCGAAAGCGTTGACGCCAGCCGGTCCAGCGTCAAATACTCCAGGCCCACGTCGTTCAGAAAACGCAGCCGCTCACGGATTTCCTCCAGCAACCTCTCCGCAATCTCCGCCTCTTCCGCACTCAACTGCACGCCGGCGAAAAATGTCGCCGCATCCTCCACCGTCATTCCGCATACGTCACAAATATTCCTCCCGCTGATCTTGACCTGCCTCGCCTCCAGCCGCAGCCGGTTTCCCTGACACTCCGGGCAAGTCGAATACCCGCGATACCGGCTCAGAAATACCCGTATGTGCAACTTGTACTTTTTCCGCTCCAGGTATTGAAAAAATCCGCGCACCCCAAGAAAATCGCCATCCCCATTCAGGATGAGCTCTTGCTGCTCCGCTTCCAGTTCCCCCCACGGTACATCCAGCGGAATCTCCGCCTGCTTGGCGAAGCGCTTCATCTCCGCAAACAGCGGCTTGTACTTCGGCTTGTTCCACGGATCAATCGCCCCTTCTCCCAGAGACTTCCCTTTATCTGGAATCACCAGATCCAAATCGAAGTCAATGGTGTTCCCGAAGCCCTGGCAGCGCGGGCACGCCCCATACGGGTTGTTGAAAGAAAACAGCCGCGGCTCCGGCTCCTCGTACCGCAGGTTGCATTGTTTGCACTCGAAGCGCTGCGAGAAGCGCAACTGTGTGGGACGGACACTCTTGTCCGTCGCCTGCTCGTGATTCACAACAACTTCAGATTGCGGAATCTCGAAGATCACTTCCCCAGACTCCCGGTACGCGGACTCCACCGCATCCACAATGCGCGACCGCGCCTCCGCCGAAACTGCCAGCCGGTCCACCAGAATGAATACCGGCTGGCTGAAGTCGACGTCCAGCAACGATTCCGGTGTGGAAAACTCAAACACCTGCCCCGCCTGATACAACCGGTTAAATCCCGCCTTGCGCAAATCAAACAGCCGAGCCTTCACCTGCTCCGTCAATCCCGAATCTGCGGCCGCAGCCTTCTTTCCAGCCTTGCGTCCGCGCCCACCCTTCTTCGCTGGTTCCGCCTGCGCCGGCGTTGCCCCCCGCAACGGAAACACAACCTGCACTCTCGTCCCCGGATCCAGCCCCAGAATCGTATCTGCGATCTCGTCGACCGTATCCTTCTTTACTTCGCGTCCGCAGTTCACACAGTAGGTTCGCCCCACCCGTGCAAACAGCAGCCGTAGATAGTCATAAATCTCGGTCGCGGTTCCTACCGTCGACCGCGGATTGCGCGTCGTATTCTTCTGCCGGATCGCCACCGCCGGCGCGATTCCATCAATCGAATCCGCATCCGGCTTCTCAATCCGCTCCAGAAACTGCCGCGCATAGGCGGAGAGCGACTCGACATACCGCCGCTGCCCCTCCGCATAAATTGTGTCAAATGCGAGCGAGGATTTACCCGATCCCGAAACCCCGGTCACCACCGTCAGGGTATTGTGCGGCACCTCAAAGTCGATATTCTTGAGGTTGTGCACGCGCGCTCCGCGCACCACAATATTGTCCGTAGCTGTTGTAGGAGACATCGGGCAAGTTGGCCGACAACCGCACCCCTGGCCCACCGGGATGCTCCCCAGCGGCCTCAGTAGGCGGTGTCGAACCTTTTATTATAAAGCAGGCTTACTGCGTGGCGCGTTGCGTCGCGCCGGAGGGAATCAGCATCGCTTTCTCGAAGCGCGACGCGAACAGCAGAGTCAGGATCGATCCCAGCCCCAGCCCAGCAATGAGGAACGTAACTGCAGTCGGAATGTCGTATTCGTACTGAGGACGGGTTAGAATTTCGCTAGCCATATTGGTTGATCTCGCCTCAAAACTATGGGACCAGTTGGATGTTCTCGATCCGGATCGTGTTGCTGTCCATGTCCAGTTTGCCGGTAACCTTCACCCGTTTGCCCATATATTGTTTCGCCTTCGCTGCGTCATCCAGCCGGTAGCTGACTTTTGTGACGGTATCTTGCAGTACCATCTCACCATTTTCCTTCACGATCCTGCCAGTAAAGGACTTAGCCTCCTCCGTGGTCGCTTCGCCAGAGGCCGGCATCTGGCCTTCGTTCGCACGTTGGGGGCTCGGCACCGCACCCGGATCGGCCTTCTGCGGCGCAGCCGGCGCCGCGTCCTGATCGGCCTGTTGTGCGCGAACCGGCGGAGCCAGCACCACCGCTACCAACGTAATTGCGGTCGCGAACAACAGGCGCATCAGGAACTGTTTCATGGTTAACCTATGCAAAGGCTTCGCCCATCCCCGGTTGCAAAGTCCTTGCCAATCCCATCCCATGCAAACAAACGCTCTTTGTATCCGCCTGGAGCGTCACCATGAAATTTCCGCCAATCCATCGGAATCTCTTACCGCTTCCAGCGTCGCGGGGCGGGAAATTCATCAGGGCTCCATAATTCCTCAGGAAAAATCGGACCCTACATGATTTACCCGAGTTTCAATTCCGCTCCGGAAGCGTAGTTTGAGTCAATCCAGACGCTCGGGTTGAGTGGAGACCGTCTGTACTTTCGGTTCGCACTTTACTTCATTCGCAAACTCGCTGGAGCCCAAGGTTCAGTCTCACCGGTCGTTGTTGTCAGCAGTACTAATTCGTATTCGCCGATGTGGAGAGTTCGCTATGGCACTACACGCCGCTGCCTACGGAATGTATTCCCAGAATGTCCCCCTGAACGATGTCGTCCACACCCTGAATCAAGCTGGATTCGACAACGAAAATATTTGCATGATGTTGTCGCCCACCCATCCCATTGCACAACTGGTTCGCGATGCCAGCCTCTTCAGCTCTGAACGCGAGGCCAATGCCGCGACCGCCGGGCTCATCGGATGGCTCTCCGAATTTGGCGCCGTCATGATTCCCACCGTCGGCTTCTTCATCCGCTCGCAGGCTTTCTTCCACGCTCTCATGGTTGCCCGCGACACTCCCGCCTTCTGCGGGAACTCCAACACTCTCGTCGGCCTAGGTTTTTCCGATGACGAAGCCGATCGCTTCGAAGACGAGCTGCGGCACTTGGGCGTTCTGGTCTACGTCTCTTGCGCGGAAAGCGCAAAGATATCTTGGGCCTGCGAAGTGCTGCGCCACACCGGCGCCCGCGAAGCCTCCACCTTGCGTGAGACCACCAGCCTGAGCGCCACCGCCGCAGCCTGAAAGCTCACGTGGGACGGACGCTCTTGTCCGTCGCTTTTGATTTTGTGGCTTGGCGATTGTGCATGAACCGTAACGCCGCGAACCCGCGCGTCAGGTGTCGACTTACTCTTCGCCGCGATCCTGCTCTTCGTCCCGCCGTTTTCCGTAACGGAACGCAAACCCCACTCCAAATACCATGATGCTGATCGGTGGCACCAGCATCACCAGAATCGCCCGGTTGAGTGCCCGCTGACCTTCCTTGGGCGTGCTCCTCGCTACCGCATTGCACATTGCGCACCCTTGCGCCAGCGCCGGTAAAGTCAGTAGCCCGAGGATCGCCGTCAACCCCACCGCCCGAATTTTCGCCCCCGCACTGCTCATGGACTCTAATGAACTCCCAGCCTCAAAATCCGCCCCGCATCCGGAAAGAAGAAGAAATACATGATCACAAAACACCCAGTGACCGCAATCACCAGCAACCAGCGCATCAGCGGCTTCTCAAATTTCAAGTGCATGAAGTAGGCAATGATCAAAGCCGACTTGATCACCGACAGCACCAGCAGCGCTTCCAGCATTCGCACCGGCTCGAAAATCTGTCGATAGCCGAGCCAGACCTCAATAGCGGTCAAAAACAGCAGCGCGCCCCACACCCAGAAATACTGTCCCTTACTGTCGTGCGAAGTAAATTCTTCTGTCGCCACATCGTGCATCGTCTTTTCCTCTCAACCCCCTTTGATTTTGGAGCTGCCATCGACGGCTCTTGATGTTCCTTCGGGTATGTTGCTTCTGACGCCTTTGGGTGGCGCAGCGCTTCAGCGCTGCGATCACGCCCTCCTCCCCTTTGCGGCTTTAGCCGCTGAGGTCAAGCCCTTCCTGGCCTTAAACTTTGGTCGACATCAAATACACCAGCGGAAAAATAAACATCCACACCAGATCCACAAAGTGCCAATACAATCCCGATACCTCAACATCGTGCGCGTCATAATCTTTCGGCTTCAAAAAAAGAATGACGCTCGCCACAACCAGCCCGATCAGCAGCGCATCCACTCCATAGTGAAAAACGTTGTCCGATGGAATCAGGAAAAATCCTGCCAGCCACAGCGCTGCCAAAATCGGCAGGAACCACTTCCGCAGCGCCACCACGCCTAAGTAGATCACCCCGATCGTCACGTGGAGCATGTGCATCGCCGTCAATCCAAAAAACGTCGCGGCAAATTGCGGCACGCCCGTTGAGATCTTTGCGAACTCGCCCTCGCTCTGCCCCGCTGGCTTGGGAAATCCGGGCAACGTCAGCCCTTCATGGATCAGTTTCGTCCACTCCATCCCGTGCAACACGATGAACGCCGTGCCGAACGCCATCGTTGCCAGCAGCCAATTCCGCGTCCACGACCGGTCATGCCGCTGCGCGGCAAACACCGCCATCACCATGGTCAGCGAACTCGAAAGCAGGCAAGCCGTCATCACCGTCGCATTGATGATGCTGTCTTTGCCAAACGGGGTCGGCCACGCCGTGTATATGCGGTTGTAGCTGAAGGCAAACAGCAGTGCCCCGAACGTCAGCGAGTCCGACGCCAGAAACAGCCACATGCCAACTTTCTTCGAGTAGGCCCCAAACAGCGGCGCCTCATATTCGCCCGCAACTCCGTGCACCGCGACCGCGTCATGTTGCAGCGTGGCGTCAGCCATTCCCCAGTTTCCCCTTTCCGTTGTCATCCTGAAGCGGGCGCCTTTTGCCCGCTGAAGGATCCGGGCGAGCCGCGCGAAGCAGCCTGCCCTGAGCGAAGTCGAACGGGTCGCGCTTTTTGCAACGCAATAATCGCCTGTCTGGCTCGCTTCCTTATTTGCTTATCGCGCTAACCCCAGCAACGCAAAAACATAAATCCACAGCACCGCCATGAAATGCCAATACCATGCCGTCACATCAACCACAATCCTCCGGCCTTCAATCGGCCGGTGCAGCAGGGAAGTGACCGATGCCCAAATCAATGCCACGATCCCACCCGCCAGATGTACTGCATGCGCCGCCGTCAGCAGGTAAACAAATGAACTGTTCGGATTGGTGTCGACGAAAAATCCGCGGGCCTTCAATTCTCCCCACGCCATCCACTGCCCTACCAGAAATCCAAAGCCCAGCAGCACCGTCACGCCCAGCCAGGGAAAGCTTTTCTCTTCGCCCAGCGAAATCCCCGGCATCGATTGCAGCGGAGCCAGCGCCGCCCGCCGTTTAATCTCCCGCCGCGCAAATTCCATGGTCACGCTGCTGATCAGCAACAACACGGTATTAATGCCCAGCAGCAGCCAGGGCAACTGCACCCGCCCCCAGTCGCGCACGTAAGAATTCGTCGCGCCATCAAACGTCGGCAGCCCTTGCCGCACCACATACGCGCTGGTTAGCGAAATAAAAACCATGCTGACCGTCGCGATCCCGCAAATCAGCCCCAGTCGTGCCCGCCGCAACCGCGCCCCATAATTCGGAAAATTTGACCCCTGTGAGTTATCGCCGCCATCCCCGCCGCTCGGTGGCACGGGAATATCCCCGCCGCGGCCTAGCTTATTTACCGGAGTAGTTGGACTATACGTTGCCATAATCACTTCAGATGCTTAAGTGCACCGCCAGAGTTAGCAAAGTTCTTGGATAGCGCCGCACTTTCATTAGTTAACAAGTTTTTGGGTGGCGCAGCGCTTCAGCGCTGCGAAAACCCTCTTCCCACTGAGGCGCGGGCTTTAGTCCCTGAGGTGCCCGCGCTTCAGTGTGCCGCCGTCGTTGCTGGATCCGTCTGCATCACGTAATCCCGCGCCGCCCCCGGAACTCCATACTCATATGGCCCGTGATTCACCACCGGAGTCCTTCCACCAAAGTTGTCGTGCGGCGGAGGTGTTGTCGTCGTCCACTCCAGCGTCGTCGCCTCCCAGGGATTGTCACTCGCCTTCGGCCCCTTGAACATGCTCCAGAAAAGATTGATCACAAAAATAAACTGCGCCGCGATCGTGATGATCGCCGCATAGGTCATGAACTGGTGAATCGGCATCAGCTTCTGCAAATACGCCACTTCCGTATATTGCGAGTACCGCCGCGTTCCTCCGGCGATGCCCAGATAATGCATCGGCATGAAAATCGCATACGTTCCCGCCAGCGTGATGAAGAAATGCACTCGTCCCCAAGTCTCATTCATCATCCGCCCAAACATCTTCGGGAACCAGTAATAGGTCGCCGCAAACATTCCAAAGATCGCCGCCACGCCCATGATCAAATGAAAGTGGCCGACCACGAAATAGGTATCATGCAGTTGAATATCGAGCACCGGTTGCGCCAGGAACGGCCCGCTCAATCCGCCGGAAACAAAAAGGGAAACGAACCCGATCGCATACAGCATCGGCGTCTGAAACCGGATATGCCCCTTCCACATCGTGCCCAGCCAGTTAAATGTCTTAATCGCCGAAGGCACTCCGATGCACATGGTCAGAATGGAAAACGCAAACGCCGAGTACGGACTCATGCCGCTCATGAACATGTGGTGGCCCCACACCATGAATCCGAAAAAGCCGATGGCCATCATCGCGTAAACCATCGCCTTATATCCAAAGATTGGTTTCCGCGAAAACGTCGAAAGAATCTGCGAGGCCACGCCCATCCCCGGCAGGATCGCGATATAGACCTCGGGATGCCCGAAGAACCAGAACAGATGCTGCCACAGCAGCGGCGATCCGCCCTTGTGCCCCATGATCTGTCCGTTCACCACCACCAGCGGCACATAAAAACTCGTACCCAGGTTCCGATCCATCAGCAGCAAAATCCCTGCAGAAAGCAGCACCCCGAACGCCAGCAGTCCCAGAATCGCTGTGATAAACCAAGACCACACCGTCAGCGGCATGCGCATCAACGTCATGCCCTTCGCCCGCAGATCCAGCGTCGTCGTAATAAAATTCAGCGCGCCCATCAACGATGCAACACAGAAGATCGCAATGCTCGTGATCCACAAATCCGCCCCGAGTTGTTCCCCCGGTCCAGCCGAGGGCAACGCACTCAGCGGCGCATATCCCGTCCATCCATGCAGCGGGGCGCCGCCCGTCACAAAAAATGCGGCGATGATAGTCACGAACGCCACGAACGTCGTCCAGAACGACAGCATATTCAGCACTGGAAACGCCATGTCCGGCGCCCCAATTTGAATCGGCAGAAAATAATTTCCGAACCCGCCCTGCGGCGCTGTCGTCAGCACGAAAAACACCATGATCGTTCCATGCATGGTCAGCAGGCTGAGATAAGTTTCCGGCTTGATCTCCCCCACCAGCGGCAGCACTGCATTCGGCCAAACCAGATGCAGCCTCATCAGCAGCGACAAGAACATCCCCACCCACACCGCCGTGAGCGCCAAAAAGAAATACTGAATGCCAATGACTTTGTGATCCAGGCTGAAAATGTATTTCCGGATAAAGCCCTGAGGAGCCGCGTGCGCATGAACCGTAACCGGGGTCGCCATGTTATTGTTTCTCCGCCTCCCGTGCCGCCAGCCACTTGTCGAAATCTTCCTGGCTGACCACGTGCACCATTCCGTGCATCTTGTAATGTCCCAAGCCGCACAGCTCGGCGCATGCAATCTCATATTCGCCAATCGCGGTCGGCTTGAAGTGCATGTGAATATTCAATCCCGGCACCGCATCCTGCTTGAAGCGCAGCGATGGCACAAAGAAAGAATGAATCACGTCCACCGATCGCAAGCTGATATCCACCTGGCGATCCACCGGCAAATACATCGTGCCTGTAACCACATCGTCCTTCGAGGCCGGATCAGAAGTGTTCAATCCCACCGCCGCCTCGCCGCCCGACGAAGGATCCATCAGCTTCGGACTCGTCGCCCCATACTTTCCGTCCGGTCCCGGATAGCGGAAGTACCAGGCAAACTGCATCCCGGTTACCTCCACCTGCACCGCACCCGCTCCCGCCGGATCCCAGCGTTGGCTCGCCCACACCGGACCGCCCATCAGATTTAATCCGATGAACAAAATCGTCGTAAGCACCGTCCAGATAATCTCCAGCTTGGTATTGCCGTGCGAATACAGCACCGGTGGCGAGGAAGGTTTCTGCTGATATCGCCAGACGATATAACCGAGCGAGAGTTGCGCCGCCAGAAAAACAATTCCCATCAACACAAATGTCAGGGCAAATTGTCCGTCAATGAAGTGTGCGGCTTCGGCAGCCCCGGCGGGCAACCACCATGTCTTGGCGACGAAGAAGTAAGTGCTGGCGAGCGTGATCACCCAGATCACTGCCATTAACGCGAGGCCCATTCCCCAGTCCTCCGGAAAGAAAGACGAAGCGAGACGATCTCCCCACGGCCGTTGCCACGCCCCACAGCGCTAAGCAACAGTCGGCGGCGAGTTTACCACACCCAGCCAGCAAAAAAGCAAGCGACTTGTAGAAGAAACTTTTATGGACGAACCACAAAACTTTGTGCAGATAAAAAAGTTTGTCCACCCAAACAAACCTTTGTCATTCCTCGCGAAGCGAGGAACCTGCTGTCGCCGGCAGTACCCAAGACCTGCGAAACACGCGCGCCACCGCCTTAGAGATCGTTCTTGATCCGTGTGAATCCCTGGAAATCCGCGGCCAACTTTTTATTTCTCACTCCACTCCGGCACCCTTCCCGGCGTCCAGGGCGCACCCGCAGCCTCCATATCTTTCTCCAGCTTGGCCAAATCAACCTCAACCAGCGTATGAAGTTTGCTCAACTGCCCCGCGAACTCCGCCGCCGCAATGTTGTAATCCTCAACATGGCTCTGCGTCGGCCTCGCCAGCGAGAATCTCTCACCCTCCATGATGGCCTCGATCCGGTCATGGATCGACGACGCCACCGGCTCATTCCGCTTCTGCATTTCTGAATCCCCACTCAGAGCTCGTAGGATCGCTCGATTGTTCCGCTCGATCACATCCGCCTCCGCATCCAATTGTTTCTCCGCCGCCGGAGTATCCTTCAGCGCTTCGCGAATCAACTTCAACCGATCTTCCACCTCATGCGCCGTATGCGTAGCTCCGGACACCGCCCGGTAAAGCCGCGCCACCTTGCGATGAAATTCCTCCCGCGCCGCCAGATCCCCCGCACTCATCGAACTCTGCCCATCCGTTACGACCTTGAAATTCTGCGCCGCACCTAGCTCCGTCACAACTCCATCTACATCCTGGAAACACTTCACCGAGTACGATCCCGGCAGCACCAGCGTTCCATTTGCCGAAGCCGGAGGGAAATCCTCTTCGTCATCCTCCTCATGCTTTGGAAGCGCCACCACCGGATACCTCAAATCCCACGCCGCCCGCTGAAATCCTGCCTCGATGCCACCTTCCACCCGCCGAATCGCCGTCCCCGATTCGTCGTAAACCATAAAGTAAACCTCAGGCTTCTTCTCCTCAGCCTCCGCCCGCAACTCATCATTCGAGGGATAGGGCAGCGTCTGATTTTTCTTCGCCGCTTCCTTCTCCGCCTCCTGCCGCTTCTCTTTCTTCGTCTTCAATTTGTCTTTCAAGTAGGCCGTGAACACCGCGCCATACGGCGGATTCTCCGCCGTGTAAAACGCGTCCCCCTGAAACCCTTTCTTCGGTTCACCCAGCGGATGCCGCTCGATGTACAGCAAAGCATCCTTCACCGGATACGTCGCCGCCGTTTGCTCCAACGATTCTGCCTTCACCTGCCGCAGCGCCGATACATCGTCAAGCACGTAGAACCCGCGCCCAAAGGTCGCAATCACCAGATCGCTCTCCCGCGCCTGCAGCACCATGTCGCGCACCGCAATCGTCGGCAGCCCGCCCTTCAGCTGTACCCAGTGTGCGCCGCCGTCGACACTAAAGAACGCTCCAAACTCCGTTCCTGCGAACAGCAGATTTCCATTCACCGCATCTTCCGCGAACGCCAGCACCGTCCCGTTCTCCGGCAAGTTCCCCGCAATCGATGTCCACGTCTTTCCCGCGTCCGTCGACTTCAACAAATAAGGTTTGAAATCCTCATTCTTGTGATTGTCAAACGCCGCGTACACCGTATTCACATCATGCTGCGAAGCCGCTAGCCGGCTCACGTACGTCATATCTGGCACGCCCGCAAATTTTTCATATTTCGTCCACGTCTGTCCGCCATCGCCCGTCACCTGAATCAGCCCGTCATCGGTTCCCACATAAATCAATCCTTCTTTTTTCGGCGACTCCGCCAGCGCCACAATGTTTCCGTAGAACGACGTCGAAGCATTCTTCGCAACCGCATCCGGCTCCCACACTTTCCCCATCACCGGCAACTTATTCCGATCAATCTGCCGCGTTAGATCTCCGCTGATTGCCTTCCATGTATCCCCGCGATCATCGCTGCGAAACAATTTATTCGCCGCAAAATACAGCCGCGTATGCGAGTGCGGCGAGATAATCACCGGCGAATCCCAGTTCCACCGCAGCGGAGGCTCTCCCTTACCCTCCTGCGGTTGCAGTACCAGCTCCTGTCCCGTGGGCTTGTCATACCGCACCAGCACGCCATACTGCGACTCCGAATAAATCGTGTTCGGATCCGCCGGATCCACCACCGACCGGAACCCATCGCCCCCCGTCGTTACAAACCAATCTGAATTCATAATTCCGTTGACGTTTCGCGTGCGCGACGGCCCGCACCAGGAAAAATTGTCCTGTGTTCCGCCGCACACGTTATAGAAGGGAAGCGCGTTGTCCACCGCCACGTCGTAAAACTGCACTGTCGGCAGGTTCGCCTTGAACTCCCAGCTCTTCGCGTCATCCCAGGTCTCATACATCCCGCCATCCGAACCTAGCAGCCAATGCTTCGTATCGTCCGGATCAATCCAGATCGCATGATTGTCCCCGTGATGATTCGTCTCCTGAACTTTATGCAGTGTCTTGCCGCCGTCGAGCGACTCGCGCAAATTCACGTTCATCACGAAAATGCGATCCACATTCTTCGGATCACATACCACGTGCGCGTAGTACATCGCGCCCACATCGAATTCATTCTTCCGCTCCCACGTCGCCCCGCGATCATTCGACCGAAAAAGTCCGCCCTTGCCATCCGCTGCCTCAATCGTGGCGTACACCACGTTCGGATCCGCCGGCGAAACCGCCAGCCCGATCCTTCCCATATCCACCGTCGGCAATCCCGATTTCAATTTGCTCCAGGTCGCGCCCGCATCCGTCGATTTATAAATCGCGCTCTCCGGCCCGCCATCGATCAAAGTAAAAACATGCCGCCGCCGCTGATACGCCGCCGCATAAACAATGTCTGGATTCGACGGATCCAGCGCCACATCCACCACGCCCGTGTTCTCGCTGATGGTCAGCACCGCCTTCCAATTCTTTCCTCCGTCCACCGACTTATACAGCCCTCGATCCCCGCCCGCTCCCCACAGCGGACCCTCCGCCGCCCCGTACACCACCTTTGAATCCTTCGGATCAATCACCACCCGCCCAATATGATCCGACTTCTTCAATCCCAGATTCTGCCAATCCTTACCCCCATCATCCGACCGGTAAATTCCATCTCCATACGCCACGCTGCGCTGCGAATTGCTTTCGCCCGTGCCCACCCACACCACCGCCGGATCATTCGGATCGAGCGCCACCCATCCAATCGAATACGATGCCTCCTTATCAAACACCGGAGTCCACGTCGTCCCATCGTTCACCGTCTTCCACACTCCCCCAGACGCCACGCCCACGTAATACTCAAACTTATCCTTCGGATTCACCGCGATTGACATCACGCGCCCCGAAGCCACCGCCGGCCCCAGAGACCGAAACTTCAGCCCGGAAAAACTATCGGCCGTCATCCCGCCCTTTTTATCTTCGTCTTTTTTCTCTGAGTCTGAAGCTTCCTTTTTTTGATCCTTCTTCTGACTTTTCTTCGCCGACGGCGCCGCCGCCGTCTTGTCCGCATCCTTATCCTGAGCGAAAGTAGCCGAACCGATCAGCAGGAAAGCAAGCACGAACATCCAGCAGCTTGCGATCGAAGAATGCTTTTGGGTGGCGCAGCGCTTCAGCGCTGCGATTAAAGCACTTTTGCAGACGCGGGCTTTAGCCCCGGAGGTGCCCAGCGCAAGACTCTCAACATTCCGTCGATTCGATTTCACGAAGCGCTCCAATCCAAAGATTTCCAAAACCGATATGTATACAGGATTCCGCCCCCGGTTAGAAGCGATATCTCGACAGTCTGTCATCCTGAGCGAAGGTCGCGCTTCGCAACCGCGAAGCACACCGCAGTCGAAGGAACCCTACCGCTACGACCCTGCGTACTTCCAGAAGAGTGCGGGTGCCCCACCCTTGCGCGCTCTTCGCGCAGAGCCTGCCCTGAGTTTGTCGAAGGGGTGGGGATTTTGACTTTCGACAAGTATCACAAAATTAAGCAGTGCGTCTGGGTTCTGACTCTTAACCCACCTCGCAGAATCACGTTAAAATCATCCGATGCCCCGCAAGCCCGAAATCCACGGCCACGAAACCCGCTACCTCAAACTCCAGAAGAACAACTGCTTCGTCTGCGGCCAGAACAATCCCGATGGCATGCGCCTCAAGTTCATCCTCGACGAAGCCCGCCAAACTTTCATCTGCCACTTCCGTCTCAGCAAACGCTACACCGGACCTCCCGGCCACTGCCACGGCGGCGTGATCGCCTGCATCCTCGACGACGCCATGGGCAAGGTCAACAAGCTCCACCACGTCGTCGCCCTCACCAAGGAGATGACCGTCGAATATCTCAAGCCCGTCCCGCTGCACAAACCGCTGCGGGTCGAGGGCAGGGAAGTCAGCGTCCACGGCCGCCAGCACATCAACACCGCCGAGATCCTCAACGAAAAAAACGAAGTCCTCGCCCGCAGCCGCGGCACCTTTGTCGCCATCGACCCCGAAAAAATGTTCGCCAAGTATGCAGAACGCTAGGAACATCAATCCTTGTCATCCTGAGCGTAGTAGGTCGGGCCGTCGCGGCCCGAACTACGAAGTCGAAGGACCCCTTTCAGCTCAACCGAACGTCGGCCCTGCAAGGAGTTCTCGTCGACGAATTGTCCGTCTTACGCGCCGGGGTACCGCGAATTATGAATGCCCTGTAAAATAGAAACAGCCGGTAGCCGCGCGCCACCAGCCAATCCTTCGCGCTTGCGAAAAGGTACCCACGGTATCCACACATGTCTAGCAACAACGGTAGCTCCACCAGCCTCCGCCTTAAGACCGGCCTCGCCGAAATGTTAAAAGGCGGCGTCATCATGGACGTCACCACCGCCGAGCAGGCCGCCATCGCCGAAAAAGCCGGAGCCGTCGCCGTCATGGCCCTCGAGCGCGTGCCCGCGCAGATCCGCGCCGAAGGCGGCGTTGCCCGCATGGCCTCGCCCAAAAAAATTCGCGAGATCATGGCCACCGTTTCCATCCCCGTGATGGCCAAGTGCCGCATCGGACATTTCGCCGAAGCCCAAATCCTGCAGGAACTCGGCGTCGACTACATCGACGAGTCCGAAGTCCTCACTCCCGCCGACGAAGCCCACCACGTCGATAAGCACGCCTTCAAAGTCCCCTTCGTCTGCGGCGCGCGCAACCTCGGCGAAGCCCTGCGCCGCATCGCCGAAGGCGCAGCCATGATCCGCACCAAAGGTGAGGCCGGCACCGGCGACGTCGTTCACGCCGTCAAGCACATCCGCCAGATCGTCCAGGAGATGAAAATCCTCACCGTCCTCGGCGAAGAAGAACTCTACGCCAAAGCCAAGGAGCACGCCGCGCCCTACGAACTGGTCAAGATGGTCGCCAAAACCGGCAAGCTCCCCGTCCCCAACTTCTCCGCCGGAGGTATCGCCACGCCCGCCGACGCCAGCCTCGTCATGCAACTCGGCGCCGAAGCCGTCTTCGTCGGCAGCGGCATCTTCATGAAGGATTCCACCACCTTCGCCGATCCCGCCGAAGCCGAAAAGCGCGCCCGCGCCATCGTCAAAGCCGCCACCCACTTCAACGACCCTAAAGTATTACTTGAAGTCAGCGAAGACCTGACCGGAGCGATGAAGGGCCTTGCGATAGCAGGGATGGATGAGGCGCAGATGCTGCAGACTAGAGGATGGTAGATTATCGAGCAGCGTCTACCGTATGCCCGACGATCAAAAGGAAAAAACCAAGCCCGGGACGCCTCCGGCAGCGAAGTCTTTCGCCGATTTCTTGGTTGCCACGCCACCCGACGTGGCAGTGGAGATCTCGGACCTTGGAAGGTATTACTCGCCTCAGAGGCGCGACCTCATCTATCTGACGACGCCCGACCTGTTGCTACATTGTGATTCGGAGCAGTGTAAGGGAGCGCGCTTTTTCGGATGCGCGAAGGGCACGAGTATAAACATCACATCCAATAGCTGGGTATTCGATTTTATTCACTACACCTGTCGCAACTGTCAGACGAAAACCAAGATATTTTCCATTGTGGTGCGGCGGGGAGAAACGCTTTCCGGTTCTGCGATGAAGCTCGGCGAGATACCTCCATTCGGGCCACATACCCCGGCTCGCGTCATCACGCTGATCGGCCCAGACAGGGAGCTTTTCCTTCAGGGTCGCAGGGCCGAGAACCGCGGAATGGGAATTGGTGCCTTCTCGTACTACCGCCGTGTCGTTGAGAATCAGAAGGGTCGAATAATTGCGGAGATCGCTAGGGTCGCGCAGAAGTTGGGCGCCAAGACCAGTGTGCTCGAAACGTTCAAGCTGGCTGAGAAGGAAACGCAGTTCAGCAAGGCAATTGACGAAATCAAGGATGGAATTCCCGAGGTTCTAAGGATCGGCCGACACAATCCTCTCACCCTACTTCACACGGCGCTGAGCGAGGGATTGCACGAGCACACCGACAAAGAATGCCTCGAGATTGCACAAGAAATCAGGGTCGTGCTCACAGAACTGGCGGAGCGATTCTCCCAGGCACTCAAGGAGGAAGCCGAACTGCAGACGGCGGTGTCAAGGCTACTCAGCCGCAAGCCGGGCAATTGATGGCGGCGCGTGGTGTAGGTCTCAGGCGCCGAATTCCCATGTCTCGCAAGAGCGGCGTGACACGGGGCACCCGGCTGTTTGTGTGATCGTGCCTATTCCCCACATTTAGAGCATCGGGGAACCGTGTGATCTGATTCCACAGAATCACAGGATCGGAGTCCAGGCGGACAAGGCAGTCGTCCAGAAAGCACTAGCGACCCCACTATGAGAACACAAACCGACGAACATCTTGCTGACCAGATCGTAAAGCTTTCTCGAAACGGAACAATCCAAACTCCGTTCCGCGTGGGAGACTACCGCGAACACTTTCCAGAAGTCAGCGAAAACCATATCCGCACGGTGCTGGCTAACTACGAATTGAAGGGCTACATGGTACGCCGCAGAGGGATGAGCGCACGCTTCCGGCGCGTTAGCAGAGGCTTATACGAGCCGATTTAGTAACGTGTGGAAAAGAAAAGACCCACTACCCGGGTGGCTCACCCTTCGCGCTTTTCGAAGGTGGATCAGTTCAATTGCCGAGGCCCTAGGCCTTTAGGTGGCGCAGCGCTTCCAGCGCTGCGATCAAGCACTCCATAAATTAGCCGGCTTTAGCCGCTGAGGTACTCACAGTCCCAATTCAGCACGCGCCCAATCAAATTGTGATCTCTAACCTTGCCATCTTCTACAGAACGAAGAAGACTCCACTCAGGGCCCGTGGTGTAAAGCGAACACAGCACTCTGTCACAGTCGCGGATGCGGGTTCGAGTCCCGCCGGGTCCATTCTCCCAATTGTGGAGGAGAGTTCCATCGGAGGAGAAAACGCAGAGATAATCTCCTCAAGTAACTTGACTCTGTGGTTCGCTTCGCCAATACTGAAATCGACAGAGTGCTTTGCACCACGTGATTTTCCCAATGGCTCCGGACTTCCGGGGCCATTCTCTTTGGAGGGAGCGGCGCGTCCGGCGATAGATTTTTTCCACATCGCAGCGTGACATCCAACCTTGCGCCCGCGATTTCATTCGCGCAATCATGGTCGAGGCGAACGGAGCGCAGCCAGCCTCATTGGCCCGCTCCCAACTCCTTTGTTCTCTAGATTTTGACCTTTAAGTGATTTGACATCTAGATTTTGCGCGGGATTTCCTGCTAACCCGATGATCCTAATAGAGTGGGGGGGAGGGGGGCATACCGACCTTTCAGCGAGCAAAACGACCAAGCACCCGAAAAGGACAGACGACGCCAAAACTTGTTTCAGCCAGCGATTCACAGTTGCTTAGTTAGTAGTGCGGCGAGACTGCGCGGAACGGAAGGATGCTCCGTCGGCAACAGCCCAACTCGGCCCGCAGCCTCCAATTCAGACTGAAAATATGCCTGCTTCACGTGACCGGCCGGCTCAACCACTAAACACGCCGCTCCTGGTTTCGAAGCCTGCGCCACCTCGGCAAAGAAGCGGCTTGCGTCCGGCAGTTCGTGCACCACGGCGAAAGCGAGCGTAAAGTCCACCTTTCCCTTCAGGTCGGCGACGGCAAGAGACTCAGACGAGATCAAACGTGCATCCACGCGGTTGAGAAGTCCAGCCTTGGCTACGCGCCGTTTCAGCCCGGCCAGCATCTTAGGCTGGATATCCAGCGCAACCACCCGCCCCGATGCCCCAACCAAACGAGCCAGTTCTACCGTGAAGAATCCCATCCCGGGCCCAGGCTCAAGCACCGTCATCCCTTCACGAATGAATGGAAGCAGTAACTTATGCGGGTCCAGCATAAGTCGGCGCAGCGGGCTGGCCAAAAAGTAGCCCAGCCACCACGGACAGATTCGATGAGCCATCACCGCCTCCTTCGAAGCCACGCTACTCTTGTAGACGAATAAATGGGTCTGAATATTGCGTCAGGATGCTAGTCGGTGAGCATTGTCACTGCTAACAAGGACTGGGCTAGCCTTACCGAACCAGTTCGGCCATGATGGCCTTCAGGTGAACGCGAGCGCCATCCACGTGGGGAAAATCCGTGTTCTCCGGATTGAAAACGAAAGCCAGATCGGTCCCGGCAAGAATAATCGCATCCAGCTTTTCACGCTCGATCAGCGTGTGCGCCAGCGAACGCAACGTGCCGTGATCCTCAGCCGAGGCGCGCCCCTCTTCCACCACGCGAAGGTAGATAGCGGCGATCTGATCCACTTCTTCCGGCCTCGCCGGGATCACGTTCACACCTGCATCTTCGAGCGTGCCAAACAGCTGCGTCTCCGTCGTCACCCGCGCTCCAAACAAGGCTACGCGGTGGAGCTCCCGTCGCTTTACCTCGTCAGAAATGGCATCGAGAAGGCTAACCAGCGGAAGGGGCGTAATGGCCGCCAATTCGGCGGCACACACTTGCGGTGAAAATGCGGGAACGGTCGCAATCTCCGCTCCGGCGCGAGCGAGCTGCCCAAGTAATGCGGCAAGGTAGTTCGCCAACTGGTCCGCCTCGCGGGCGGCGGCGTGGCTCATCACGCGGCGCACATCCCCATGCACCATTACGATCCGCGGGGTGAGACCCAGCGCGAGATGCGCCGCCACCAGCTCCTTGTAATAGAAGATCCCGGCGCCCACGCCGAGCCCCGCAACCAAGCCGAACGTCCGAGGCTGCGACAGCCCTGCGTTCTCACGCACTTCTGGCACCTTCGCCCGCGAGATAGTAATCCATGGGACTGTTCGGAGGCGGCTGGTGACCCAACATACGCATCATGCCAACCACCTGCCCACGATGCAGCGTGGAGTGATGAAGCACATGCCGCAGAATTTTCCAGCGAGGCAAGCGCTTCTCAACTTCGCCCGGAAGCTGCAGGTTTAGCTCGACCGTCAAGCTGCTCTCGGACCGCTCATCCAGCCAATGATCGTACCCGTCCCAGAGTACCGGCCACTTCTGTCGAAGCTGTTCCAACGAAAGTCTCGGCCCCGGAGCTATCGGCAGCCGCCATGTTCCCATATCTGCCGTTGTCCGCAAGCAATCGAGCCACACTCTTTCGCCGTCGTAGATATGAAAGAGAGTGGCCAGAATACTCTTGTGCGAAATGCCCAAGTCGCGCCCAAGTTCCTCCGCCGTAAGACGCGCACACCCGTCCAGCAAGCCCTGATTGGCCCACGCGCTCTGGCGCACGTCGGTGATGAGCACTTGTTTAGCGAGCGACACGAGAAAAGTATATACGGCTGGTGCAGGTTCTTCGGTCGGTCGGCGCTTCCGGCGTTGCGATTCAAGCACACATAAACCAACCAACTTCAGCCACTGAAGAACGCCGGTTCGTGCTAACAAAGACACATGCGCTACGTCTACTTCCCACAGTAGTCCTCACTGCGACCCTCAGGAGGAACCTCGATGAAGCATCTTATTGTGCTGATTGTGCTGGCTGTCCTCGCAACTGGCGTCTGTGCTCAATCCCAGTCTCAAGATCAAACTCCGCTTCCTGCGCGCTCCCGATCCGATGAGATGTTGGATCGATGGAACGCCATCGGCAACAAACTGGTCGCCATGGCTCAGGATTTTCCCGAAGACAAGTACGATTACAAGCTGCAGAAAGACGAGCGCACCTTCGCCCTGAATCTTCTCCACGCAGCCGCACTCGATTTCGTCCTTATCCGGGCGGTTGCCGGTTCCAATATCGGGCCCGACTTCGGTGAAGGCGACAACCCATCGCGAGATGCTTTCAAGACCAAAGCCGACGTCGTGAAATTCGTTCAGGAGGCCGTTGCCGACGGAGCGGACGTGATCAAACAGCAAGGCGATGCGGGGCTGGATAAAACCACGAAGCTTGGGAAGAAGCTGCACCACAATTCCGACATCTGGATCTTCGCTATCGAGCATAGTGCGGAGCACTACGGCCAGCTTGTGGTCTACTACCGCGCCAACAATACGGTTCCGCCGGATTCGCGGCGATGATTGATGATGATGACGACGATGATAAAGATGACGATGATAAGGATGGTTATTCGATGAAACATATACGGATCCTTCTTCTGGTGGCTGCACTCGTCTCTGCTGCGACCGCCGCCGGCCACGGCGCGCCAAGCTCCGCGACCGCCACACCGCAAGCGCAACCATCGCAGCCGCTGCCCACCATCGCTTCCACCGTGGACCGCGAGATTAGCGCCATCGAAAAACAAATGGTCGAGGTGGCCGAAGCTATGCCGGAAGAGAAATTCAATTTCTCTCCCGAAGGCTTGAACATTCCAGGCAGCGACTACAAAGGAGTGCGCACTTTCGCCGTGCAGCTGAAGCATGTGGCCGCTTCCAACTATTTCTTATGGTCCCCGCTTACCGGCGAGAAGATTCCGGAAAACATTAAGGACGGGAACGGCCCCGCAGAATTGAAAACCAAAGCCGAAATCATTAAGTTTCTGAAGGATTCTTTTGCCCTGGGTCATAGGGCTGCGGCTACGTTGACCAGCGAGAATATTTTGCAGACGCCGGAGCACAGCAAATCCTCCCGCCTTCACCTGGCCACATTCGGTGTCGCCCACGCCTATGATCATTATGGGCAGATGGTCGAGTATTTGCGGATGAACGGCATCGTGCCGCCAGCCAGCCGAGCAAAATCGGACTGACCGGCGGAACGGCTCAAATGTGCAGCCGGCACGGACTCGGGCACCACCGCGTACTCAAGCGCTCATTGCCTCGCGCGACGGCAGGAATTTTTCCAGCCTGTCGTAGCTCATGGCCATGCCGTACTGCATCGGCGATTTCAGCACCGCATCGCGCGTCTCGCGCGAGTTATACAAAATCGTCTGGGTCAGCGTAGTCTTGCCATCGCGCTCCGTCAGCACAATCGTGTCTACGGCCTCGCCGGGATACCATGCCTCGTCAAATACTTCCGTAGCAACAATCCGCTCCGGCGCCGCCACCTCGCGATAAACGCCACCCATCCCCATCTCGCGTCCGTTGCTGTCGTTGCGCCATACGTACCGATACTTGCCGCCTGCCCTCAGGTCGACCTCGCACACCGGCATCGACCAGCCATCCGGTCCCAGCAACCACTTCTTCAGCAGCTCCGGCTGGGTGTAGGCGTCAAATACCAGCCGTCGCGGTGCATCGAAGATGCGGGTAACCAGAATCTCGCGGTCACCATGGGCTGTGATGCTGAACGTCCCACTATTTTTCATTGCTTTCTCCTTGAGTATGGACTCGTCATTAGCATGGGCTTGTCGTTTCGCACGAGCTTGTCATTGGTGTGGTTTGTCATTCCGAACCGGGCGCCTAGCCCGGTGAGGAACCTGCTTTGCTGCTCGCGCGTCTTCCTCGCTTCTTTCCCGCACTGGTTTGCAAGTCGTGCAGAAGGGCGTCCAGTCGCTGGAACTGCGCTTCCCAGAACTGGCGGTAGTTCTCCAGCCATTGCGTGGCCTCGCGGAGAGGGCGCGCTTCCAATCGCCGCGGACGCCTTTGCGCATCGCGTCCCCGGGAAATCAGTCCTGCCCGTTCCAGCACTTTCAGGTGCTTGGAAATTGCCGGCTGGCTCATCGCGAAGGGCTCTGCCAGGTCCGTTACCGAGGCCTCGCCCTTCGCCAGCCGGGCCAGGATGGCTCGCCGGGTCGGGTCGGCCAGGGCCGCGAAGGTTGCATCGAGGCGAGCCGTCGACCGTGCATAACCATATTGTTCCATAACCGTATGGTAATATACAGAACACGCGCTAGACTGTCAAGCAAATTGCCGCCCAAGATACAATCCTGCTATATGCCACACTGGGCGGAGCAGCTCGGAATTCCCCGCGAAGCCCTTATCCTTTCCCTGCGCACAGCTGTGGCGTGTGTCGCCTCTATGCTATTGGCTCGCGCGCTCAATCTGCCGGAGTTTTATTGGGCTCCTATTTCCACCATCGTCGTTGTTCTCTCCACCCTGAATCCCAGGACCGTCGCATGGCAGCGTTTTGCGGGTACGGCGTTGGGCGCGGCCCTGGGTGCGCTGATTGCAACGTATTTTCGTCCGACCTGGATCGTCTATGGCTTGGGGAT
This sequence comes from uncultured Acidobacteriaceae bacterium, assembly GCA_963777005.1. Taxonomy (GTDB): domain Bacteria; phylum Acidobacteriota; class Terriglobia; order Terriglobales; family Acidobacteriaceae; genus Sulfotelmatobacter. The sequence goes on from CAVZPC010000011.1 coordinate 334,770, forward strand.
TTTGCTTTGCGGCATTGTTTCGGCACTCTTGCGCATCAGAAGCGCCTATCGCTTCGCCGCCATTACGCTGAGCATCGTCTTGCTCATCACACATACTCGGCCGCCCTGGATCGTAGCAGTGCACCGTTTTGTCGAGGTGTCCTTGGGGATCGCCGTGGCCTTGCTGATCACCGTCATATGGCCGGTGCCTGCAAGCTAGCCCGGAAAGAGTGATCCGGTAAAATCAAATCAGCATGAAAATAGGAGTTCTGGCGCTGCAAGGCGATTTCGATGCTCACCGCCGCCGCCTCGAGGAGCTGGGCGCTGACGTTGCACTCGTCAAGAGGCCCGAGCAACTCGATGAAATCGACGGCCTCGTGATCCCCGGAGGTGAATCGGGCACGTTCCTTAAATTGCTGGGCGAAGACGGCTTCGAAAAGCTGAAACAGTTCGTGCGCGTGAAGCCCACCTTCGGCACCTGCGCCGGCGCAATCTTGCTGGCGGCAGAAGTCGAAAATCCCAAGCAAGCCGGCCTCGGCGCCATCGATATCGGCATCCGCCGCAACGCCTACGGCCGCCAGCTCGATAGCTCCATTCGTGAAGGTAAACTTCTGGGCGCTCTCCACGGCAAGCCCGCTGCCTCGCCGCTCGAAATGGTCTTCATCCGCGCCCCAAAGATTGAACGTGTCGGTCCCAGCGTGGAAGTCCTCGCCACCGATGGCAATGATCCCGTAGCTGTCCGGCAGGGAAGAGTCATGGCCGCCACCTTCCACCCCGAACTCTCCACCGACACGCGCGTCCACCAAGCCTTCCTCGACCTGTGTGGAACGGAAACACCGGTCCGCTGACGTTCGGCTTCGAGGTTGGTTTCCTCGCGCGCGGATTTTCCCAAAACTTTTTTCTTGACATGTTCATCGCGTAACCGTAAGGATACGCATTATGCGGAACCGTTCGGTTACATATTCTTCGGAGGCGACGTTTCAAGCCCTCGCCGATCCCACCCGCCGCGCCGTCCTCGATTTACTGCGTCGCGGCAGCCAGCCTGCCGGAGAAATCGCTGGAGCTTTCCCCGTCTCGCGTCCGGCCATCTCCAAACATCTTCGGCTGCTGCGCCGGGCCCACCTGGTGCGCGAGCACCGCGAAGGCCGTCACCGCGTCTACCATCTCAATCCCGAGCCGCTCCGCGCCGTGGATTCCTGGCTCGATCAATACCGCACCTTCTGGAAGATGAATCTGAGCAATCTGAAGACATTTGTCGAATCCGAGTACGCCAAAGAAACCAGGCGGAAGCCTGCATCAAAACCGACTCACAAAAACTTAAAAGGAGAGGTCTAACATGAAATCACTTCGCTTCACCCTTTCACTCCTGCTGCTCCTCGCCGCAACTGCTGCGCTCTCGCAGACCGCCACCCAGAAGTCATTCGACCAGCTCAAGACTCTTACCGGGTCTTGGGCAGGGAAGAATTCCCAAGGCAAGCCACTACAAGTCGTCTTCCGGGACACCGCTAGCGGCTCCGCTCTGCTGAGCGAGATTATCGGCGAGGGGCACGAGGATATGATTTCCATGATCCATCTCGATGGTCCCAACCGCCTGCTGTTAACGCACTACTGCGGCTCCGGCAACCAGCCACGCATGGAAGCTACGGTTTCGCCCGACGGCAAAACCTACACCTTTAATTTCTTCGACGGCACCAATCTCGCCTCTCCCGATGCCGGTCACATGCAGCGCGTCGTCTTTACCATCCTCGATGCCAACCATCACACCGAAGACTGGACTTTCAACGCTGGTGCAGGCAAAGAGATGAAGGAATTCTTTGACCTGAAGCGAAACGAAGTCGCTCAGAAATAATCTGCGTAACGGCTGCCCCATTTCTCGCTCCGTTTGCGAGAAGTGGGGAGCGCCGGGGTACTCCAAAGGACGCCATCATGACCGCTCCCAAATCCGCCGTCACTTCCAACAACGATGCTGTCGTTACCGAAATCCAAATCTCCGCGCCGCCCCAGCGAGTCTTCCAGGCCTTAACCGATGAGCGCGAGCTCATCCGCTGGTTCAACGACCCAAGTTGCCCGATCAAATTCTGGCAAATGGACGCCCGCGCCGGCGGCCACTACAGCTATGCCACGCAGAAGGGAAGCGTCGTCGTCAACGGAGTTAGCGAATTCGAGTGCCACGGCGAGATCCTTGAATTCGATCCTCCGCGTCTGCTCGTCTACACCTGGTATGGCAACTGGCACGAGAATAAATCGGCGCGCACGGTCGTCCGCTGGGAGCTAACTCCCGCCGCCGGCGGCACGCATGTAAAAGTCACTCACAGCGGCCTGGCGCAAGAAGCGGCTGCCCGTAAGGATTACAGCGGCGGCTGGCCCGGTGTGCTCGAGAATCTGAAAAAAGTCGCCGAACGCTGACGTTTGGAACAGACACTCTTGTCCGTTGCTTTTGATTTTGCATTTTGCTTTGACTTTCGATCTGAAAAACGCTAGGAGAGCACCATGGCGAACGCTGCAATCACCCCCGATCAAGATGTTGTCACCTGCGAGATATTCATTGCCGCCCCGCCGGCCCGCGTCTTTGACGCCATCACCGACCCTCGCCAGCTCCCGCAATGGTGGGGACAAACAGAAATGTATCGCGTCACCAACTTCGAATCCGACCTGCGCGTCCACGGCAAATGGAAGAGCACCGGCGTCGGCGCCAATGGTGACACCTTCTGGGTCAGCGGCGAGTACCTCGAAGTCGATCCGCCGCGTCTCCTGGTGCAGACCTGGACCTCCAGCTACGCGGGCGATCTGAAAACCGTGGTTCGATGGGAGCTCGAGCCGCAGAGCGTGCATGGCCTGCACCCAAGCGGGCCGCAACGCGCGGGCACCGGGACACTGGTGAAGATTCATCACAGCGGCTTCGCCGGTAACCCCGAGCAAGCCAAGAGCCATGCCCAGGGTTGGGCACGTGTTCTTGCTTGGGCGCAGCTCTTCATCGAGAAAGGACAGACGATCGACACGCGCCATTGACCGCGCGCACAACCTCACGCGACAATGCAGGCGTGATCCCGCGATCGTCGAAGCATCGATCTCTCATCGCCGCCTGCATCGTCGCGCTGTTGTTAATCCTTCACATCGCCGCCCAGACCACCCCAGCTCAGAAGGGAACTCCCATGTCTGCCCACGCCACCGGACCATTCGAAGTCAAACTCACGCCGCAGGACGACAAAATCGATCCCACCCTCGGCCGCATGACCATCGGCAAAACTTTCCACGGCGATCTTGAAGGCACCAGCAAAGGCCAGATGCTCACCGCCTCTACCGACGTAAAAGGTTCTGCCGGTTATGTCGCCATCGAACGCTTCACCGGAACGCTTCACACTTCCGCCGGCCCGCGCGCCGGATCGTTCTCCCTTCAGCACATCGGCACGCTCACGCGCGGCACTCCTGAATTAAGCGTCACCGTCGTCCCCGATTCCGGAACCGGCCAGCTCGTCGGCCTCACTGGCAAGCTGAACATCCACATCGCTGACGGAAAACATTCCTACGACTTCGAATACACCTTGCCCGATGCCCCGTAAGCCATCATTGCGAATAATTGCGAGCTGCGGCTGATCAATCTGAACCATAGGTTGAAACAGCTGTTTCGCCTTACCAAGCTGGCTTCCGCCTTCGAAGGCCACGAAGATATGTTGGGGATAACTCCCGACTAGAAGTGATGTCATTAAATGGTTTTGGTAGGGCACGGGTCTGGCAAGGGATCGGTTCAGGCAGGGCATAGGTTTGGCAAGGGCATGGGCTCGGGAAGGGCACGACTTCAGTCGTGCCACAAGAATTGCCTTTGGGTGGCGCAGCGCTTCAGCGCTGCGATATGAATTTGTTTTTTCGATGCGGGCTTTAGCCCCTAGCCTTAACCCACTAGGATAGCCGCGAACGCCCGCCGTGCCTGCGCGCTAGCCCGCCACCGTCTGTTGTACTCCGACCATTGACCTCACCTCCGGCTCCGACGGAACAATGATCCATGCCAGCACGTACGTGATGATGCCCGGGCACACTCCCGACGCGAATGTGATAAAGAGGCATACGATGCGCACCAGGGTTACGTCCACATCAAAATAGTGGGCCAGCCCGGCGCAAACCCCCGCGATCTTTTTTTCGCCGCGGGAGCGCATCAGTTTCCTCGGCGTCGACAACATACCCACCATCTTGCCGCACCCGGAGCACGCCCGGTCCCCCTCCGCGATGGCCTTACCGCAAGCATTGCAGTACATATCGTGCCTCCCTTATGTCTGTGGATACGACGAATGCGCGGGAAATGTTCCTTGATCCGTCTTCGCGCTCGCGGTCGGGATTACCGTTGCTCTTGATCCCACTCCCACCCAATCCTTGTCAAGACCCTAAACCTCAGCAATTTCCCTCAACCCACTGATTCGCTGCCAGATATAATTTCCCCAAAATGTCCCAATCACCCCCTCCAACCTGCTATTCTGGATATATAGAGTAAAAACCACGGCGCAGCCCCTATCGGAGCAGCGCCGTCTTCGTTTTTGCCCTTAAATCTTAAGGAGTTCACCCTGCGCAGCCGCCTGCTGCGCTTTTTTATTATGTCGAACATCATCCACAGCCCGCGCCCCGAACCTCGTACCCCAAAAGTCATCACCATCCACGCCGTCGCCGTCCCCACCCGCAAACGTCGCGGAGAAGCCGCCGAGGCCGCCTTCCTCGCCCGCGCCACCCATCTCGGCTTCAGCGTCTGCCTCCCCTGGGGAGACAGCAACCGCTACGATTCGGTCGTCGAACTCGACCGCGGCTTCCTCCGCGTGCAAGTCAAGTCCGCCACCCGCTACGCGGAGACCCGCTACCGCGTCAAAACTACCGGAGCCAACGGCCAGGTCTACACCTCCGCCGAAATCGATTTCTTCGTCGCCTATATCGTCCCCGAAAACCTCTGGTACATCATTCCCATCCAGGCCATCGGACACCGCAAAGGCGTGCGCTTCTATCCCCACGCCCGCCGGCAGTCCCGCGCCCTGTTCGAAAAATACCGCGAAGCCTGGTGCCTCCTCGATTCCTCCCGCAAAGTCCGCCTCCGCAAATTCGACCCCCGCCGCTGCCGCAGCAAACATCTCGAAGTCCGCTGCGCCGTCTGCCCCCAGCGCGGCTGAATGGGACCGGTACGGGCTTTTGAGATCGGGGAAACCTGATCGATCGGGGAGCGAATGGGATCGGAAGGGAGCAAAATCGGAAGGGCGAAAGACCGGGAAGGGCACGACTTTAGTCGTGCCGCAAAAAGGGATTTTGGGTGGCGCAGCGCTTCAGCGCTGCGATCTGGATTTACTTTTCAAAGCGGGCTTTAGCCCCTGAGGGACGCCTTGACGGACTCTCACTGACGCCGGCAGCATCGTGGAAGAGCGGCGCCTCAGCGCCGCGGAAGGCGCCGGCCACGAGCGGGCTTTAGCCCTGGCAGCCGAGAGCCCTTTTCCAGCGGACCCACAAACGACGGGCGCCCCATCTTTGGCGTCCCTTGCCAAAGAGCCTGCCCTGAGTGTAGCCGAAGGGAACCTCCTGTTCATTTCATGGAAACCACGTTTCAAAAGCACCCGACTTCAGTCGCGGTGCAAAATTGCCTTTGCGTGGCGCAGCGCTTCAGCGCTGCGATCTGGATTACTTTTCAATGCGGGCTTTAGCCCCTGAGGTACGCCTTTGACCGGCGACCCTCCCTGATGTCGGCAGCACCGTGAAAGAGCGGCGCTTTCGCCCCTGGCAGCTGAGCGCGCCCTGTCCCCATCCTTTGCGCCGGAGCCACAAATGATGGGTGCTCCATCTTTGGCGCCCTTTGCCAAAGAGCCTGCCCTGAGCGGCAGTAGAAGGGTGGGATTCCACACCTCTCATCCTGGGATTCTGATTTCCGACATTAACCACGACAGCCGCCGACCACCCAAATGCCAAAGGGCGGGATTCCACGAACGCCGCAATACGCTTTGGATTTCCTTGACTGCTGGAGTAGCCTGCACCGAAATGGTGTATACTGGTGCTACCATGGCACTGGCGAAACGAACTCGCATAAAAGCAGCCCGCGCAAGACATGTCAGGCGAAGCGTAACCTTGCCACCCAAGATTGCGAAACAGGTCGAGACCTTGGCCAAGGAGCGCTCTCTTAGCGATAACCGGGTCTTGGTCGAACTGATCGAGCAGGGAATCGAAGCCCGCCGGCAAAAGGAAAAGGCATTCTTTCAGTTAGCAGAACGCTTCCGCGCCGCCGATGATCCGGATCAAGTCAAGCAGTTGGGTGATCAACTGGGCCGCTTCGTCTTCGGCGAGTAATGCCGAGTAACGCCGGGTGAGTGGATGGCGCAAATCGAGAGATGGTCCGGGCTTCCCGCCGCTATTCGTGATCATCTGGTCGAACGCATGCGCGACCGGAACATCAGCCTCGACGATCTGAACCAACTGCGGCATTGGATGGAATCGAAGCCAGACGTCCCCGAAGGTCAGTGGTACAAGGATTTCGGCTCCTTCAAGCTTTGCGGTAACGGCCGTTATCCAAAAACCTTCCTCCTGCCCGGGCAACTTGCGAAAGGACAAAAGCTTTAGCCGATCCCACACGCGCATCGCTTATACTGACTTCAACTATGTCTGGGGACCCACAGAAGACCTTTTACCTCGAAACCTTCGGCTGCCAGATGAATGTCCACGACTCCGAAAAGGTCATTGGCACACTCGTCCACGAGGGATACCAGCAGGTGCAAACGGTCGAGCAGGCCGACTTAATTCTCTACAACACCTGCTCCATCCGTGATAAGGCGGAACAGAAAGTTTTCCATCGTCTGGCGGATTACAAGAAGTTGTTGGCCCAGGGCAAAAAATTTGGCGTGCTGGGCTGCGTGGCGCAGCAGGAAGGCGAAAAAATTTTCGAGCGTGCGCCGCATGTATCGATGGTATGTGGCTCGGCCTCGTATAGAAATCTGCCGCAGATGCTGATCCAACTCGAAACAGGAAAGCCTGAAGCAGGGAAGCCTTTGCGCGTCACCGGACTCGACGATCGCGAGACCGACGAATGCTTCGAGACGGAATTCACCGCCCGCACCAATCCCCATCGCGGATACATCACCATCATCGAAGGCTGCGACAAATTCTGCGCCTACTGCGTAGTGCCCTTCACGCGCGGAAAGGAACGCAGCCGCACCTCCGAGTCGGTACTCGCCGAAGCCCGCCAGATGGCCGATCTCGGCTATACCGAAATCCAGTTGCTGGGCCAGAACGTGAATTCCTATAAAGATCCGGACTGCGCGTCTTCCGGAAAAAAGAGAACCTTCGCCGAATTGCTGGCTGCCGTAGGAGAAGTTCCCGGGATTCGGCGAGTTCGCTTCACTACTTCGCACCCGCGCGATTTTGGACGCGACATCATCGAAGCTATCGACGCCGTCCCTACACTCTGCGACCATGTGCATCTGCCCGTGCAGAGTGGCTCCGACCACGTGCTCAACGCGATGCAGCGGCTTTATACTCGCGAGCAATATCTCGAACGCATCGCCTGGATGAAGTCGGCCAAACGGTCGATCAGCATCACCAGCGACGTCATCGTCGGTTTTCCCGGAGAGACCGAAGAAGACTTCGCGCAGACCTTATCGTTGCTGGACGAAGTTGGGTACGACGCGGTTTTTACCTTCAAATATTCGCCGCGCCCGAACACGCCGTCGCTGGCGTTGGAAGATGCGATCCCAGATCAAGAAAAGTCACGCCGCCTCGAAGTCTTGATGGCGCGCCAGAAAGAAATACAAATCGCAAGCTATAAGAAATACATAGGAGAAATACTGGAAGTAATGGTGGAAGGCAAAAATGAAGCCCGGAAGCAATGGGTCGGCCGAACCAGTCATAATAAAACCCTGAACTTCACCGCACCCGAAACATCCGCTCTTCAACCGGGATCGTATGTAAACGTAAGGACGACCCACAGCTTTCCTAACAGTCTGGCGGGAGAATTGGTGGTATAAAGGCGAAAGACGCAGAGTTTCCAGGAGTTCCGATGGAAGTAGAGATGACAATCCGCGGCCTTTTAATGGATCCGGTGACGAATACGCCTATTGTGATTTTGAAAGATGTGGCGGGAGAGTCGGTGTTGCCGATCTGGGTGGGAGTATACGAGGCGAATGCGATCGCGCTGGAGATGGAGAAGGTAAACACTCCGCGTCCGATGACGCATGACCTCATCAAGAATGTGCTGACGGGATTAGAAACGCAGGTTCACAAAGTTGTGGTGACGGAGCTGCGCGAAGATACGTTTTATGCGGTGATCTGGCTGGAGCGCGGAGGCGAGGTGGTCAGCATTGATTCGCGGCCGTCGGATGCGCTGGCCTTGGCGTTGCGGGTGGATTGTCCGATCTTCGTGGATGAGATCGTGCTGAAGAATTCGAAGCAGGCGGCGAATATGTCGGACCGCGTGAGCGCGGAAGAGTTGCGGAAATATCTGGAAGGGCTGAACGACGAAGACCTGGGGAAGTACAAGATGTAGGAGTATCCTCGCAGGGCAGGCTCGCCGGCACGCGGTCTAAATTCCTTGGACAACTTATCGGAGCGGACGCGAGTCTGAGCTCAGCTGTTTAACTTTACATAATACCTGTTATCGGACATTGCTACCCCGCTTTTATCCGTGCAATACTCAATCCTGCAAACGAACCTGCCCCAGGGGCTAAAGCCCTTTTTTTACAGTGGACCTAGGCGGCACGACTGAAGGTCGTGCCCTTCCCAAAACCAATGGTCGAGTTACTCTGTTGCAAAGCCGCTCCTTCCCAAAGTCATCCCAAACCGTTTATTGCGATAGTTGCTAGTCGGATGGGAATACGATTTTGGGATGGAACAAGGTGCCGGCGACGCGGGTGGCGATGGCGAGCAAGTCGTTTTGGTTGGCGAACACTTTCACTTGGCGGGCACGGGAGAGTTCAGGCAGATTGACGGGACGGCCACTGCGGATGCGGGCGGCGGTGGCTTCGTCGGCAGTGACAGAAGGAAACTGGGGCAGAAGATGGCGGGGGTGAATAAAGAGAGATTCTATGGTTCGAGCTTCAATTACATCCGCGTGGTCGTGCACGTTCAAGTTCATGCTGACAGCAGCAACACGAGCAGGGATTCTTCGACTCGCGCTCGCATCCACTCGCACTCGCTCAGAATGACAGAGTTCGTTTTCAGGCATCGCCATCTTCCCTGCTTCGCCCGCAGAATGAGCGCCGGTGAGTGGCAAGACGCTGCAGGCTTCGATCGCCTCGAGGGTGTGGGCTTGGGTGATGTCGAACTCAGCGACGGAGGTGCGTCGGAGGGATTCGAGATGGGCTCCGCAGCCAAGGCGCTGGCCCATTTCGTGTGCGATGGAGCGCATGTAGGTCCCCGAAGAGACGCGCGCGCGGAAGTGGGCGCGGTCGGCCTCGACCGCGGTGATAACGAATTCTTTGATCTCTACCTGAACGGGTTTCAGGATGACCTCTTTCTGTTTTCGCGCCAATTTATATGCAGGGACGCCATGAATTTTCTTGGCGGAAAAAGGTGGAGGGATCTGCGAAATGAGGCCGTGGAATCCGGCAGCTAGTTTCTGGAGATCATCCAGAGCCAGACAGCCGAGGGCGGCTGTCCCCACATGAGACCCTGCGGGAAACAGTTCATTTAATGGTTCACCATCGGCATCGTAAGTATTAGTAGCAAAGCCGAAACGGATTATGCCTTCGTAGGTTTTTTCGGAAGCGATGTAGAACTGCGCCAGGCGGGTGAGAGATCCGGTGACGAGCGGGAGTACGCCGGTGGCGAGAGGATCGAGCGTGCCAAGATGGCCGACAGAGCGCTGCTGAAGAATGCGGCGCATGCGATTGACCACGTCGTGGGAGGTCCAGCCAGCGGGCTTGTCGATGACGATGACGCCATTCATAGAGGAATTTGGTAATTTGGTGATTGAGTAATTTGCTACTTTGAAAAGCTCAGGCTGGCTCGCGGCCATTTTCAAAGCAAATCACCCAGTCACCAAGTTACCAGATTTCTTATGCTTCCTATTCGCGACGATCAGCCTCGATATAGCACGCCGTTTGTGACGTGGTTTTTGATTGGGCTGAACGTGGTGATTTTTTTCTTTGAATGGTCGCTGGATCCGCAGAGTCTGAACTCACTGATTCATCAGTTCGGTGTGGTGCCGTATCATCTGGCCGTATTTCTGGGAGGCTCGCACCGGTATCCGCTGGCGGCGATCGTGGTTCCCCTCTTCACATCGCTTTTTCTGCACGGATCGTGGATGCATGTGATCGGCAATATGTGGTTTCTGTTCATTTTTGGCGACAACGTTGAAGACTACTTGGGACACTTCAAGTACCTGGTGTTTTACCTGCTCACTGGGGTGATCGCGATGGGGACGCATATAGCCATGAATTTGCATTCGACCGCGCCTGCAGTTGGAGCCAGCGGTGCGATTGCTGGAGTACTGGGGGCTTATTTCGTTTTGTATCCCCGGGCGCGGGTGCTGACGTGGTTCTTTATATTTGTGCTATGGGTACCGGCTTGGATCATCCTGGGATACTGGTTTGTGCTGAATTTTCTAAGCGGCACGGCAACGGCGCTGGCGGTGCAACGGGGGAACATGGGTGGAGTAGCCTTCTGGGCGCACGTGGGCGGATTTGTCTCGGGGGCGCTGCTGGTGAAAGTTTTCGGCGAGCGGCAGTTGAGGCATCCCTACGCGCTAGGATGACGCGGTTTTCGGCCCGGAATTAAAAACAAAGTCAAAAGCGACGGACAAGAGTGTCCGTCCCACATGTGCAGTTATTTCTTGGGGCGCGATTCCGGAGGGACGAGACCGGAGAGCCGATAGTAGACGACGAGCTGACCGTAATGTTCGCCGCAGTGTTCGATGAAACCGTACGCCATATCCAGAACGCGAACCTTCTGGTTGGCGAAGGGGTCGATGAGCAGGTCGGACATTCCCTTGTCGCCTTTGGCCTTGATGGCAGCGGCGCCGTCGGCAAAAGACTTTTTCACGAAGGCGACGATGTCAGCCTTGGTCTTGTAATCGGACCGCTTGGGATCTTCTTCCGCTGGCATCTTCTTACCCATCGCGGGATCGGTAAAAAAATAATTTGCGTTGGCGGCGTGAAGCAACTGCTCGGCGAAGCTGCGCTGGGCGGGCGTGGGCTTGAAGTCGTATTTGTCCTCGGGAAAATCTTCGGCCATGGCGATGAGCTTGCGGCCAATGTCGTTCCAGGAGTCGAGCACAACTTTCGAGGGACTGTCGGGCGGCTTCACTTCTTTCTTAGTGTCTTGTGCGTGGGCGGGGAAAGCAAGAATCGCTAAGGAGAACACGACTGCGATCAGAAACGACGCCTTTCTCATGGCTGGCTCCTGCGGAGAATTTGGACGCGCGTATCTTAGCTGGAAATGTCACACAAGTAAAACAGACTGGGATGAATGGCAGGTTTTCCATTACAGAATCACGAGGGAGGGACGCGAGCGTCCGTCGCCTACAATCAACCTGTCCGCCCCTGGGCTTCCCTGTTGACCTCCAAGAAAGTCAACGGCATTTTCCATGTGCAGATTTGTTAGATCACCGCCGTGATTCCAATCGCGCGTTTGCGATTCTCTTCCGTTTGGCACTTTGTAATACTTCGTCTTTTGTTCGTCTGTTAGGGGGTGTACAATTCACAACCATGGCGCGCTTCGACCGTTTGACGGCAACACTATCTGCACTTGGTGAGAAGGACCTGCACATCAAGGAAGCCGTTGTGGTGAAGTTCGGACACCTCTTGCTCGCCGGGTTGACTGTTCCGTCAAACTCCGACTTTCCGATAACGGAAGAGGAGGCGATAGGGGAAAAGCCTTTCGAGTACCCGCGCAACGTCGTTTCTACCATTCATGCCGCTCTCAAGGATCATCCCAATGTTTTCGATCCAAGGATCATTGTTGAAATCTCTGAAGTCAGATGGGGTGATAAATTCGGGTTTTTTGTCCACGGAAACATTTGCCAATACCGGATACATCTTCCGAAGGCGAAGCAGAAATATACGGATGACATGGACACTGAGGAGCATTTTTCAGTTCTCTGCGACGGGTCAATGTTCGCGGCGTATGCACCGATACAGGACTTCCCGATATGGTCTAACATCGGGCACGAATTTCGTGAACTTGGTCGATCACAGATCGAGAGTAAAACCTCTCTTAAAAGTCCTAACATCGGCCCCTGTCCGATTCATCCCAACATCGTAATCGTCGTTCGGGAACATTCTGAAGAGGACAAAGACCAGGTCCGTAAGTACTATCATCAAGATGATGACATTTTTTTCGTGACAAGCGTCAGTAATTTGACTACGGAATTGGTTGCTGAGTGCTTCTTGATTTTTCGTAGTTCTATCGGGGATTTTTACGAGCTAGCTGTGAACAGAGTCCATATGCTGAATCAGAACGTTGAGGTGAGCAATCACTTTTCGGCAGCATCGTCGAAGATTCGGGAGCTGATGGAAATGCCTTCTTGGAACATCTGGAGAACCCGTGCCGCATCACGCCAAGCTCGCATTAGTATTGCATCGGTTCACGAGCGATTGGTGGAACTCGAAGGCGAGTTGCTTGATTACGCTAGCGCAAGGGCTGGAGCTTTAGAAAACCTTAGGAAGAGCGGCGAAGCGTCACCTTTGTATGATTACTGTAAAGGGATGACTGAGGCGGATGTTAATGTGCCGCCTTCGTTCGGGTCTGCACTGACTTTCTTTGAAGGAGAGTTGCAGCTTTACGGCAACATCCGATCTCTGCTCTACGCGAGTCTTCTTGGAGCTATCGTTGGCTCGTTGCTCACCGGTGTTCTAAGTAGATTCATGCACTGAGGAGGCGGCAGCCGAAATTGATTGTTGATCCGAACCACACCATCGGTCCTCAAACCGACATCCGGTGCTCCATCAAGCGCAGCGCAGCTAGATTCCGTTCGGGCGCTGTCGGATCAGCGACAGGAACTCGGAGCGCGTTTCGTTGGAATCGCGGAAGCAGCCGAGCATGGAGGAAGTGACGGCTTCCGAATGTTGCTTCTCGACGCCACGCATCATCATGCACAGGTGGCGGGCTTCGATGACCACGCCGACGCCTTGCGGCTCGATGACTTTCTGAATGGTTTCGGCGATCTGGGTAGTGAGGCGCTCCTGTATCTGCAGGCGGCGGGAGAAAAGTTCGATGAGGCGCGGAACTTTGCTGAGGCCGATGACTTTGCCGTTGGGAATGTAGGCGACGTGCACTTTGCCGAAGAACGGCAGCATGTGGTGCTCGCAGAGGCTGAACATTTCTATGTCCTTGACGATGACCATTTCATCGTAAGAGACGGTGAAGAGCGCGCCCTTGAGCAAGGCTTCGGCGTCCTCGGTGTAGCCGCGGGTGAGAAACTGCATGGACTTGCGAACGCGCTCGGGAGTCTGCAGAAGACCTTCCCGGTGCGGGTCTTCGCCGAGGCGAACGAGCATTTCCTGGATGAGGTCTTCAAAGCTGGCGCTGGTGAGGGTGGCGGATTCGGTTGTGGGTTTCATAGTGATAACGATTGGTAATTTTGTAATCGTGTAATTGGGCAATTTGAAAACAACAACACAGCTCAGTGTTCGCTTTAGCCTTCGTATTCGAAAGAATTCATCATCGTTTCTTCTAAGCGTACTCTTTCAAGATGCGCGTGGAGGAAGCCACGCTGCACTATTTCGTAGATCTGAATACAGAGATTTTCCGTGGTGGGCACTTTCTGGGCGAATTCTTTCACCATATTCAAATTCTCGTGATCGAAGCGAGAGAGCACTTCCCTTTCGATGAAGCCGTCGAGATCGGTGAGGTTGCAGACCATTCCGGTTCTTTGATCGACTTGGCCGCTGACGGTTACTTCAAGGATGTAGTTGTGTCCGTGACCGTAGGGATTGTTGCACTTTCCGTAGACCGTCTGATTCTCGGCGTCGGACATGGCTTCGCTGTGGAGGCGGTGCGACGCGGAGAACAGGTAGCGGCGAGAGAGATGAGCTTTCATAATCAGCTTCTGGCGTCTGCTTCTAGCTCCTAAGCTTGGGTTTCATTTTTCTCCGTAGAAATCGACAAAGAGATCTGGAGTCTCGTAAACGCGCACCCGGTGCAGCCTGGCGTGTTCGAGTTTGGTGACCAGGCGCTGCCAGATGGCGATGGCGATGTTCTCCGTGGTGGGGATTTGGTGCAGGAATTCGGGGACTTCTTTGTTGAGAAAGCGATGATCCATGGCGTCGAGGACCTCGCGGTGCATGATGTCTTTGAGTTGCTTGAGGTCGACGACGAAGCCGGAGCGGGGATCGACTTCGCCTTTCACCGTGACTTCGAGCGTGTAGTTGTGGCCGTGGCCGTTGGGGTTGTTGCATTTGCCGAAGACACGGCGGTTCTCTCCCGGAGTGAACTCCGGGTTGTGGTAGTAGTGCGATGCGGCGAATTCAGCTTTGCGCGTGAGATAGACCATAGGAGAAAAGTTGCCAGTGATCAGTGGCCAGTTGCCAGTAAGTGCGTTTCGTGCGAATACTCGCGGCCCTTCCAAGGGACACTACCTCTAGCGTGCGCCCTGGCCGAGCGCAACAAGAGATAGGAGAACAGAGGAAGGCCGAAGATAGCGAGAAGGTTTGCGTCCCAGGAAAAATGGGCGCGGCGGATTCGCGCCAGAAAAAACGAGTACAAGATCACGGTCAGCATGGCTGCCGCAATTGCGGGGCGCCAATGTCCACGAAGAGCGGTGGTGACGGCGGTCGCGAAGCCGGCGAGGATCAGGACAAATTCGATTGAGCGAAGCGCCGCCAGGCGAAGCGGCGAGGGGAACAAGAGCGCGAGGTTCTTGGTCCAGCCTTCGCGAAGTTGGGCGAAGGTGCGGTACATGCGGGTGCGGACAGCGTCGCCGCCGAAGCGGAAGAATATTTTCCTGCCGGAGCGTTTCACGGCGCGAGCCAAAGCAACGTCCTCGAGTAGGTCGCCGGCGATGGAGGCGTGTCCGCCGACGGCGTCATAGGCCTCGCGCGTGATCAGTATGTACTGGCCGTTGGCGGCCGCGGCGGGAGAAGTGGGATCGCTCACCTGGGAGGGGCGAAAAGTCGAGGCCAGTTCGGCGAAGATCACGGGCATCACAGCCTTCTCCCAGAAGCTTTTCACAATTTGTTCGGGAGAATAGGAGAGCATGGCCGCGCCATGGCGCTGGACCTCTGCGAGGCTGCGCGCGAGGGATCCGGGAAGATGGATGGTATCGGCATCGGTGAACAGGAGCCATTCGCCCTGTGCTGTTCTGGAGCCGGCGACGACGGCGTTGTTCTTGCCAGTCCAGCCTGGATGGAGCGGTCCGGGGTTGATGACGCGGACTGGGGATTGAATGGGCGAACTCGAAAAAGCGGAGGCGATTTCGCGGGTGCGGTCGGTGGAATGGTCGTCAACCACGATGATTTCGAAGGCGACTCCGGCTTGCGCGACCAGGGATTCGAGACACGCGCCGAGGCAGGCCTCTTCGTTGCGCGCCGGGATGATCACTGACACGACTGGTAGACGGGTTGCGGTGTCTGTCGCAGGCATACGCCGAATCTATTATTATAGCGGGGTGCGACGCATCCTATGGTTTTCCGGCATTGCGACCCTGGGTTTCATTCTGCTTTCTCTTTCCGGCTGCTATAGCGGCACGAGGCCGCCGCGAATTGGTTCGGCGGCGCCGGATTTCACGGTGCATGATGCTGACCGCACGGTGACGCTCAGTCAACTCAAGGGACAGGTTGTGGTGCTGAATTTCTGGGCGACTTGGTGTCCGCCGTGCATTGAGGAAATGCCGTCGCTGGTGCAGATGCAGCAACGGATGAAATCCAAGGGTGTAACGGTGCTGGCGGTCAGCGTGGATGTAGATCAGGACAATTACCAGCGATTCCTGAAAGATCACAATGTGAATTTACTTTCGGTGCGTGATGGCGATCAGAAAAGCAATGCGCTCTATGGGACGTTCAAGTTTCCGGAGACTTACGTGATCGATCGCAACGGGGTGGTGCGGCGCAAGTTCATCGGAGCAGTGGATTGGACGGAGCCGGATGTGATTGAGTATTTGGGGAAGCTGTAGGGCAAGCACCTCACGGGCTGAAGCCCAGAATCTAAGCTAGGATTTAATCGCAGCGCTGAAGCGCTGGGCCACCCAAAATCCTACTCTCGAAACAAAGATTCAATGGGCAATACCACTCTCCGGAACAAAGGATTCAGGGGGCAACGCCGCGGCAAATCCATCACAACTTTGCGTGGCGGAGGCGGAGGGCGTTGGTGATCACGGAGACGGAACTGAAGCTCATGGCAGCGGCGGCGAAGATGGGGCTGAGCAGCAGGCCGAAAAAGGGATAGAGCACACCGGCGGCGATGGGGACGCCGATGGCGTTGTAGACGAAGGCGAAGAAAAGATTCTGGCGGATGTTGCGCATGGTGGCGCGGCTCAGGTTGCGGGCGCGCAGAATTCCGGTGAGATCACCTTTGACCAGCGTGATGCCGCCGCTTTCCATGGCGACGTCGGTGCCAGTGCCCATGGCGATCCCAACATCGGCTTGCGCGAGCGCGGGGGCGTCATTGATGCCGTCGCCCGCCATTGCGACCACTCTTCCCTGCCCTTGCAGTTTGCGGATGATTTCTAATTTGCCTTCGGGTAAGACTTCGGCTTCGAATTCGTCGATGCCAAGCGCCTGGGCGAGATTTGCCGCAGTGGCGCGGTTGTCGCCGGTGAGCATGACGAGGCGGATGCCTTGATCTTTTATCGTACGGACGGCATTGGCGGTGGTGGGCTTCAGGGGATCGGCGACCGAGAGCGTTCGAATGAACTTGCCGTCGATGGCGACATAGAGCGTGGCGCCAATGCTGTTGGCATCGTGGAATTCCGCGTTCGCGGGGACGACGGCGCCCAACTCCGCCATCAGCGCGGCGTTACCGACGGCGACTTCTCTGCCATCGACGGTTCCGGTGATTCCCTGCCCGGGGATATTTTTGAAATCCTGCGGCTGTGAGAGCGAGAGGCCTTGTCTTTGCGCAGCGGTGACAATTGCACTGGCTAGAGGATGCTCGCTGGCGCGCTCGAGGCTGGCAGCGAGGCGAAGGGCTTCCGCGGTTTCGACCTCGGCTTCGGCTTCATTCTGCGAGACAGTAACTCCGAGCAGTTGCGGCTTGCCTTCGGTGAGCGTGCCGGTTTTGTCAACGACCAAGGTGTCGACCTTTTCCAGAATTTCCAGAGCTTCGGCGTTCTTGATGAGTACACCGGCGCGCGCGCCACGGCCGACGCCGACCATGATCGCCATTGGAGTTGCGAGGCCCAAGGCGCAGGGGCAGGCGATGATGAGCACGGCGACCGCGTTCACGAGGGCGTGCGCGAAGCGAGGCTGTGGGCCGAACAGAAGCCACGCGATAAACGTGAGCACCGCAACCGCGACGACGATGGGGACGAACCACTTGGCGACGCGATCGGCGAGACGCTGGATGGGAGCGCGACTGCGTTGCGCCTGACCGACGAGTTGCACGATGCGCGCCAGCAAAGTTTCGCTGCCCACGCGCTCGGCGCGCATGATGAACGAGCCTGTGCCATTGATGGTTGCGCCGATTACCTGGCTGTTGAGAGATTTCTCGACCGGCATGGATTCGCCGGTGATCATCGATTCGTCGACGGAACCACGGCCTTCAAGGAGCGTGCCATCTACCGGGATTTTTTCTCCGGGGCGCACGCGCAGACGATCTCCGGGTTGCACTTGCTCGAGTGGAATATCCTTCTCGGTGCCATCGGCGTTGAGACGACGCGCAGTACGTGGACTGAGATCGAGGAGGACACGAATGGCGGCGCTGGTGCGGCTGCGGGCGCGGAGCTCCATGACCTGGCCCAGCAACACGAGCGTGGTGATGGAGGCGGCGGCTTCGAAGTAGACGTCGGGATAACCGCCCATATTGCCTGCCCCAGCGCGCACAGATTCGGGAAAAATCTGTGGCGCGAGAGTGGCGATCACGCTGTATCCGTAAGCAACGCCGGTGCCCATGCCGATCAGCGTGAACATGTTCGGGCTGCGGTTGACCAACGATGTCCAGAAACGTTGGAAGAAGGGCCATCCAGCCCAGACAACTACGGGGGTCGCCAAAACCAGTTCGAGCCAAGGCAGATTGATCGGCACGCCGTCCAGGTTCAGATCGATGTGAAGCCGATACCCGAACATCGCTCCCATTGCAACGGTGAGCAACGGCACGGTCAGGGCGAGGCTGACCCAGAAACGGCGGGTCATATCGCGGAGCTCAGGATTTTCCTCAGCCGCGGCGGCGACGGTGCGCGGCTCAAGCGCCATCCCGCAGATAGGACAAGATCCGGGGCCGGGCCGGACGATCTCCGGATGCATGGGACAGGTGTACTCAGTGCGCGTGGAGGCGACCGGGACATCTGGTTCGAGCGCCATGCCGCAGGATGGGCAGGCTCCGGGCTTGGTTTCGCGAACCTCCGGGCACATGGGGCAAACGTAGGCCGTAGATACAGAGGCTTGACGAGTGCCGGACTGAGGGTTCGTCAAATGCAAGTGACTATGAGAAGCGCCTTCCTGGGCGGGAGACGCGGGCTTGACTGCGCCCAGCATCACTAATGCTGCTGCCTTTGGCGGTGGAGAGGCGCTCAGATATCTTTTCGGATCGGCCTGGAATTTTTCCACGCAGGACGCGCAGCAGAAATAGTATTTCTTGCCGCCATGGTCAGATACGTGTTTGGTTTTGGCGGGATCTACATTCATCCCGCAGACAGGATCGCGCTCCAGGGTTGCCGATTGATCGGATGGCTTGGTCGACATAGTTCCAGGTAAGGCTGTTCGATGGGCGATGCTTTATATTGGATTCAGCCCGAACCACCTGGGCGTCACTATCCTACGCTGAAGAGGACGCTTTCATGACGTATCTGGACATTGTTTTCCGCTACGGCGCAGTGCCGGGCGAAAGCGCATTGCGGGCCATCGATGGGATGCGCGAAGTGTATGGAATTCGTGGAGTGAGTTTCAACGAAGCGGATCGCACGGTGCGGGTGGGCTATGATGCCTCGCGCCTGAAGGCAGACGCGGTGGCGCGACTGCTGCGCCAAGCCGGAGTCGACGTGAGAGAACAACTGGCGCTAGCCTAGGAAATTGGGGGGAGGGCCAACGCTTCGCTGCTTGCTAATGCAAGGGGCGCCCAAGAGAACCTCTGGCCGAAGTCATCCTTGGAACGCCCCGTTGCGCGCCACTTCGTCTGTTGATGTTATATGCACACGTCGTGCCGTTCCGTAAGCTACTCAAAATACAAGTGTCGCGCTGAGGAGGGTTTGTAGGAATTGCTCTGGGCGTGGAAAGATTTACTTTTGGACGGGAACGGGCTGCAATGGCGCAACCGAAGGGCTGTTGAAAAGGCCGGTGGGCGGCGTCTATCGTCGTACAGCAAACACCTTAGATGGCTTCGAAAAAGGCCTCTGGAAGTTATCGCGGACCTAGGATCGTCCGCAGAATCAAGACAGCTCAAGCAATGAAGGACCGTTCGTTGTTTTGTTTTTGCGGTTTTTGTTTTTGCGGACGGAACTTTTCAGCCATGGGCGAGTTTCCGTTATAATTTGTGTGCACGTTCACTAGCCCACCACAAACCTGCGCCCTTAGCTCAGCTGGATAGAGCGTCTGGCTACGAACCAGAAGGTCGGGAGTTCGAATCTCTCAGGGCGCACCATTTCAAGCAGATCCGTCTCCTTCAGATCCTTCGCCGAAAACCGGCTCAGGATTTCGGCTGCGGGCTCCCGCTTCGCTCACGCCCGCCAAGCGCCTCAAGTTCGAATCTCTCAGGGCGCACCATTTCAAGCAGATCCGTCTCCTTCAGATCCTTCGCCGAAAACCGGCTCAGGATTTCGGCTGCGGGCTCCCGCTTCGCTCACGCCCGCCAAGCGCCTCAAGTTCGAATCTCTCAGGGCGCACCATCTCAAGCAGATCCGTCTCCTTCAGATCCTTCGCCGAAAACCGGCTCAGGATTTCGGCTGCGGGCTCCCGTTTCACGCACGCCCGCAAAGCGCCTCAAGTCCGAATCTCTCAGGGGCGCACGATCATTATCGTTGTCGATGTTATTCGATTCGGCGACCGGAATAAGCTTGGAAAACGTTCTCCATCGCATCGGCGTCCCGGGCATCTCACTTTGGGAACGAAGTACCCCGGCCACTGCGGATTCGGGCCTGTGCAGTTGAAGTGGCGGCTAATTTTATGTCCGCTCATATTCGCTGAGAGATTTTGTTCCCTCTCGGGCAATTATCGCTCCGTCGCCGGAGCCGCGCGCCCCGCAGGTTACGGTACTTCGGTGCATAGCGGAGAGGCAGACGGATTTCTATGAAGTGGGTTTTCTGCTAGTCTTAACCCTACCCTGTTGTTTCTGTCGAAGCTGTTCAGTCATCCGCCGGAGCGAATCTCCGGAGCTCGGGTCAGACGAACGATGCCCAAGGTTATCGAACAGGAAGTGTCTGTACTTTCCGCGTCGAAGAACGGACTGGTTTATCTCACGCCCAACGATTGGACGCTGGTGGCCGACAAGGCTACCCGGGTGAGCTTCCGTAAAGGGCAGACACTGATTCATAAGGGTAAGAGATCAAACGGCGTGTATCTGCTGCTGAAGGGGACGGCCCGAGTGCAGATTCCGCCGCGCACCACGTCTCCGGAAATCAGGCCAGGCGAGATTTGCGGGGAGATGTCATTTCTGGAAGACATGCCCGCGAGCGCGAACGTGGTCGCACATGAGGATGTAGAGGCCTACCATTTGGACCGTCCGGCGCTGGAAAGTCTATTCGAGCTTTTTCCCCATCTCGCATCGCGGTTTTACCGGTCGTTGGCTACTAATCTTTCCCGCCGGCTGCGGGAGATGATAGAGCCCAGCGCGGTCCGCGAGGACCTTTCGATCCCAAGAAAAAAAATTTAAGAGCGCTCCGCAACTCGTTTCGGGGTTCCGGAGCGCCCGAACAGCCCTCCCCCAAGAGCTGCTCACAGCCACAATATCTGCAGAGGATCCGACCGTAAATTCCACCGCCGCGCCATTGGAATGGCACGACCCGCCTAGGGTTTCGGCTGTATTTTCCCGATCCTGAGCCTCATCGATGCCGATATGAGCCGGTGGCCGTTGGCCGGGCAAACGTAAGAGGAAAGTACTTAGTGTGCACCGCTTTGCAACTTCAGATGAGCCGCTTGTGCTGTCGGTTGCAACAAGCCTTTGGTAATCAACCGCTTGGCGTTGGGGATGGTTTGGCAGACAGGTTGCACCACAAGGGGTAGGAGAGTTAGGTCTCTCCCCCAACGGAGGCGCGGGCCTCTAAGTCAACACTCACAGGGTCTCTTAACAGGTTCAGGAGGAAGATAGTTATGAAGCGGATGGTGTTGCTGGCTCTCCTTGCTCTGGCTTTGCCCTTAGCGGCCTTTGCCGATGCTTCGGTGGACTTTACCAACAGTGGTGGAATGCTTTCTGGCAGTTCTGTAGGTCTCTCGCTGGCCGGTTCTGAGTTGATTGCGGTTAACGGCTTCGGTGGAGGGGGGTTGATCACCGGTGCTTTGGGCACTATGAGTTTTTCGACAGGAAGCATGGCAAGTGGCAGTTTGGCCATGGGAGCCGTCTTCAACACTGGAGGCAGCTTTACTATTACCAGCAACGGCAGCTTTGGCCTTCCCAGCGGCACTCTTTTCCAGGGCACGTTCTCTGGACCGGTGACCTGGACCATGATTACTTTAGCCAATGGCACTCACGACTACACCTTGTCGGGGTCGGTCTCGGGTAATTGGTATAACGGATCGATTGCGAATGGCGCCACCGTTCAGTTGACGATCAACACGGGTAAGGGATTCTTTAACGGGAAGAAGAGAATCTCCAGCGGCGATTCCAATATTGTGACTGCGGTTCCGGAGCCGGGTACCCTGGGTTTGCTTGGAACAGGTCTCATCGGTTTGGCCGGAGCGTTGCATCGCAAGTTAAGGGTCTGAGCTCTCTCTGAATCCACCTCTCAAAAGCCTCGCACACAGCGGGGCTTTTGCTTTTGTCACTCGCACTGGGCTCGCTCGCGAATTCTCAACGGCGGACCTTTCAAATTACCCCAGTAACCTGCGGCAGGGGATTACCGTTGACGCCTGCCGTACCCCATCCTTACATTCGCCACAGGGGGTCGTATGAAAGATATCCATGAAGTGTTGCGGCAGAAGCAGACCAAGTATGCCCAACTGGGGAAGCAGATTGAGATGCTCCAGCAGGCGGCGGAGAAACTCCGCGAGGTGGCTCCCCTGCTGGCAGAAAATGATGATGACGATAATGCGGTCTTGATGGAAGTCGACGAAGCCTTGACCGGCGCTGAGGCTGCGAGCTCGAAGGCAGCCGCAGCAGGTTCGGGAGCAGGCTCCAAAGCAGCTCGACCCACTGCGCCGCGGTGGCCATAGTCTCGCCCAGTAGGCGGGGATTCCAGTTATGACCCTTCTGGCATTGCTGATTTCTACAGACGATTCCGCAGCCGAGATCCTAGGCCGAGTGCTTCCGGCCTCGGGGATCGCGGTGGAGCGTTTCAGCGATCTGGCGAGTGCCATGGCTCGGCTTCAGCAGCAGCGCTTCGATGCGCTCGTGCTCGACTACGAGAACGCGCCGGCTGCGGAGGAAATTTTCGAAGAGGGCCGCAGACTGAATTCCGGAAACGCTCCGGTCACCGTGGCGTTGGTGGCGGAGCGAGCCAAAACCCGCGATATTCTGAGTGGCGGGGCGCACTTCGTACTCTATAAGCCGCTCTCCGAAGAAAGCGCCAGAGCGGGTTTGCGTGCGGTCAGCGCTTTGTTGAATCGCGAACGGCGCCGCGCTTATCGCGTGCCCGTACAAGCTCCCGTAGAACTGAGCTTGCCCGATACTCGCAAGGCAGAGGGGATTCTTCTGGATCTCAGCGAGACGGGAATGGATGTTCTGACAGCCGAGCCGCAGGTTCCTGGGGCCCTGATGAATTTCCGTTTCGAACTGCCTGACGGTGCTCTTGAAATCAACGCTCACGGGCAAGTGGCATGGGCGAAGCCCAACGGACAAACCGGAGTTCACTTCCTGGATTTAGATGAATCGACGAAGACGGAGATGCGTGCCTGGCTGCAGGCAGCCGCAGCGGCGCACGGTGCGGGTCCGGAAGAAACAGTTCCTCATTGCAAGCTCACGGACTTGAGTCTGGGCGGATGCTACGTTGAAACCGACTCGCCGTTTCCCGAACATTCCCTGGTGGACCTTTGCCTCAAAACCGATGAGATGGCGGTGCATACGGAGGGAATGGTACGGGTTGCGCATCCCGGTCACGGCATGGGGGTAGAGTTCCCTTCCCGCACGCCAGAGCAGCGGGCGCAGGTGGGCAATCTCATTAGCTTCCTGCGCGGATGTCCGGAATCGATGCTGGAGATGAGCGTTTCTCCGCGCGCTCTGACCGCTGATTTGAGCCAATTTGAATGCGCTCCAGAGGCGGCGGGCGAGGCTGCGCAGAACGAGGAATTGGAAGATCCCCTGCTCGAACTATTACTTCACGCCACCACGATGCAGCAAGATGATTTTCTTGAGGAACTTCGCCGCCAGCGCTCCGGAGAGAGCGTTGCCACCTAACTACCCTCGCAGTCTTTAGTTCCCTGAAGTTTCCTAGTTCAGTAATGTGGTCCCACCGAAATCCCTTCAATAAGCAAACAACAGCCTCTCGCGGCTATTGACTGGCAGAAGTTACAGGGAATATCAGAAGGCAGGACAGAAGCAGGCAGCGAGGACAGCGGAGTGCGCGAGAGGCCTGCGGTGGAATGTTTCCGGAGGCGAAGGATCCGACACCCCGTCTCTGGTGCGGATCCTTCAATTCTCCGTGGTCTGTTCCACCCCTATGGCAGTTACCGTAGCCGATCCCTGTTGCGCGGTGGTTTCAGCAATATTAAATGTGGATGAATTAAGGATTGCCCGGGAACCGGGATGCGCACCGCGATCGGGATCTCGCGCGGCCGTGCGTGGTTATAGCCGTTGTGCGAACATGTACATCGTCATCAGGAAGTCTGGACGCGGAGCCGGGTGGGAACGAAACTGTCGGCAATCACGAAATCGGGGCAGGCTGGCGCAGTCCGCCCGGCGTGCGGGAGCCTGATCTGGGGTCCATCGGCAACGATTGCGGCGGCGGCCTTTGCGGTTGAGCTTCCCTTCTTTTTTCTGGGGACGCCTTCTGGGCACGATGTGGAATTCCATTTGTACTCGTGGCTGGAAGTTCTTTCGCAGTGGAAACATGGGATCGTCTATCCGCGCTGGGCGGCCTTGGGGCACTTCGCCTACGGCGAACCTCGCTTTATTTTTTATCCACCGGCGTCGTGGACTTTGGGAGCGCTGCTTAGCGCGATCTTTCCCTGGGTTGTGGTTTCCGATATTTACATCTGGCTGGTGCTGGTGGCTGCGGGCGCGTCGATGTTTCTGCTGGCGCGGCAGTGGCTGGACCGCCGCGACGCAACCTTCGCCGCCGTGTTGTATGCCGTCAATCCCTATCATCTGGTGATCGTGTACTGGCGCAGCGCGTTCGCGGAATTGCTGGCTAGTTCGTTGCTGCCGCTGCTGCTGTTACTGCTGTTCCGGACTGAGGAAAAAGGCCGGCGCGTAACTATTTTCTTGGCTTTCGTTCTGGCTGGCTCATGGCTGGTCAACGCGCCCGCCGCGGTGATGATCCATTATTCTCTGGCGCTTCTGATCGTGGTGATCGCGTGGCTGCGGCGCTCGCCGCGGATTTTGCTGCATGGATTGGCCGCGGTAGTTCTCGGCGCAGCGCTCGCTGCATTCTATTTGCTACCGGCCGTCTACGAACAGAAGTGGGTCAACATTGCGCAGGCGGTTTCCGCCGGCTCGCGGCCGCTGGATAACTTTCTGTTCGTCCGTACGACTGACGCGGATCATGACGCTTTCAACCGCTTAATTTCCTGGGTCGCGCTGGCCGAGATTGCCGTGACAATTGCGGCGGCGTGGACGGCGCGACGCTGGCGAAGTCGTAGTTCAGAGTTGTGGTATTTGCTGGCGGGCTGGGCAGCATTATGTGCGTTGCTCATGTTGTCGATTTCCAATCCGCTATGGAACCTGCTGCCCAAGCTGCGCTTCATGCAGTTTCCCTGGCGCTGGATGCTTTGCCTGGGCATTCCGTTCACCATGTTCACGGCGCTAGGCGTACGTCGATGGTGGATGCGCGCTGCGCTTTACATAGCAATGCTGGCCGTGATCGCGTTCGGCTGGCAACACTTTCAGGCGCCGTGGTGGGACAACAAGGCCGACCTGCGCGAGATGCAGGACAACATGGCCGCGGATGGTGAGGGATACGAGGGTGTGGATGAATATACGCCCACGGGGGCTGATCCCTCCGCTGTGGATAAGGATGCTCGGCGCGTGACCGTGGATGGAGCTGCGCACGCGGCCATTCGCGTCTCGGAATGGAGCGCCGAACGCAAACTAGTTACAGCGGAGATGTCCGCGCCGGATGAACTGGTATTGCATTTGTTCAATTATCCGGCGTGGCGCGTGGAAGTGAATGGACGAGATGTGCAGGGTAATTCGCGCGAGGGAACGGGGCAGATGCTGATCCCGGTGGAAGCGGGGGAGAATCGGGTGCAGATTATTTTCATTCGTACCTGGGATCGCACGGGCGGCGGATCGATCTCGGTGCTCGCGGTTATTCTGGCGATCTGGCTGCTGTGGCGAAAACCTGTTTCAGCCGCCGCCTGACAGGCTGTCGAATTCAGAATGAGAAGAATACTGATTGCAACTTCGAATCCCGGCAAGCTGCGCGACTTTGCGGGCGCCGCGGCGCGGCACGGAGTCGAGATTGCTGGCGTGCCGGGCTTCTCTTCCCTGCCCACGGTTGTGGAAGATGGCGCGACGTTCGAAGCGAATGCGCGGAAAAAAGCGGAAGAATATAGCCGATATGTTCCGGGAGAGATCGTGGTTGCCGATGACTCCGGGCTGGAGATTGATGCGCTGAACGGCGCGCCCGGCGTGCACTCTGCGCGCTATGCTGCGCCTGATCTGCAAAATAAAGAGCCGCACGAGGCGGATGCTAATACCGATGACGAAGCCAACAATGCGCGGGTTCTGCGGGAGCTGAAGAACGTTCCAGCAGACGACCGCACGGGCAGATTTGTATGCGTGCTGGCCGTGGCGCGTGACGGCAAAACACTGGCGACATTCCGGGGGACGGCGGAGGGAATTATTCTTGATGCGGCGCGAGGCACGAATGGGTTTGGCTACGATCCACTGTTTTATTTTCCACAGATCGGGAAAACGTTCGCGGAGCTGACGGCAGAGGAGAAATCAAGGTACAGTCATCGCGGCGCGGCGTTCCGGCAGTTTCTAGATTGGTGCGACGGGATCACGGGCTGATGACGGGCGCAGGTAGCTGAAATTGCCTCGCTGCGTTGAGAGAACGGAATGCTAATCGCCTTTAGCCGAAGATTTATACGGAACAAAAGTCTTGCACCCACAAGGAATGGCGCCCGGGATCATTGGGGAACACGTACATAATCCGCTAGGAAGATGGTCTGTTTTAGCGTGCCCGCACTCACAGAAGTTCGGTTGATAAGCGCATTTGAAACAGAGGCAGGTTTTGCGGCTCTCCTCAAACTCCTGATGTCCGCATGATGAACATCTCAGGCAGCTAGCACGTTCGTCCCATTCCATCTGTACATCTTTACAATATTTGCAATGTTGAGGGAGCATCATCCTCGCCTCCGGAATAGTGAAGGACGTTCCAATTCGACCATAAAGGGAAATATTGCGATGTACGTCGGCGCACTTGCCTGTGTGACGTGATTCGAACCTGGCGAACCAGTGCGATAATTACCGCCTGTGCATGAATTACTGGTGAAGGTGCGGCAACAATTCAGCCGCCACCCCCGGTACCTGCTTTCTTGACTTCGCTTCTCCCTTGCCCCGATAATGAAAAGTTATTTTGTCGTCACCGAACGAACCAGTACATAACCGGTAGATGAATCAGGAATCATAAGGAGCGATTCGTGGCTTCAGCGGCCAGTTCCAGTGCTCCCGTTATTGCGAAGGGTGCAGTGCACGGCGTGGCTCCATTACGCGCCGGGCAGGGCACGACGTTTCTGTTGCGCCGGTTGCATTCTCTCTCGGGCATCGTTCCCGTGGGCGCGTTTCTCTTCGAACATATTCTGATTTCCAACTCCACCGCGATCACTGGCCCTGACGCCTATGCGCGCCAGGTGAGCTTTCTCGCCAACCTTCCGCTGGTGTTCTTCCTGGAATTGTTCGGGATCTGGCTACCGATTGCGTTCCATGCGCTGTATGGCTTTTACATATGGTACCGGGGCGACGGAAATACGATGGAGTATCCCTGGAGCGGAAACTGGATGTACACGGCGCAGCGCTGGACCGGCGGTATCGCCTTCGCTTACATCCTCTGGCATACGTACACGATGCGTTTTACAGGCACGGACCTTCACGCCTATCCCAACGCTTCTTTCGGCAAAGTGCAGGCGGAGTTGATGAACCCCGCGCTGCTGGCGTTTTATATTGTCGGGCTGATCGCGGCGTGCTGGCATTTTTGCTACGGAATCTGGCTGTTCGCCGCCAAGTGGGGCATCACCTCGGGCGAGAAGGCGCGGCAAAGATTTCTGGCGGTCTGCCTTACATTGTTTGCACTCATGACACTAGTGGGGCTAGTGAGCCTATATACGTTCCGAGAGCGCTTTCCGCAGTCGACCGCCGAACCTGGCACATCGGTAATGCAGTCAAGTCCAGCGTCTCAGCAGAATAATCGAGCAACAGCTTACGGAAAGCCGGTGGAGTGAAGATGGCAGCTCCGAAAATTATTGTTATTGGTGGCGGCCTCGCCGGTCTCTCCGCGGTTATCAAGATCGCCGAGATGGGCGCGAGTGTCGATCTGTTCTCGATCGTTCCGGTGAAGCGCTCGCACTCGGTATGCGCGCAGGGCGGCATCAACGCGGCGAAGAACCTGAAGGGCGAGGGCGATTCAACCTGGATTCACTTCGACGACACGGTATACGGCGGCGATTTTCTGGCGAACCAGCCGCCGGTAAAAGATATGTGCGAGGCGGCGCCGGGTATCATCGACCTGCTGGATCGCATGGGCGTTCCGTTCAACCGCACGCCCGAGGGATTGCTCGACTTTCGCCGCTTCGGCGGGACTTTGTACAACCGGACCGCGTTTGCCGGTGCAACGACTGGCCAGCAACTTCTTTATGCGCTCGACGAGCAGGTGCG
This sequence comes from uncultured Acidobacteriaceae bacterium, assembly GCA_963777005.1. GTDB lineage: Bacteria > Acidobacteriota > Terriglobia > Terriglobales > Acidobacteriaceae > Sulfotelmatobacter. The sequence continues at coordinate 362,967 of CAVZPC010000011.1, forward strand.
ACGGTATGAATCCGAAGGCAAAGTAAAGAAGTACGAGCACTGGGAGTTTCTATCGGCGGTGCTCGATGGAAGCCGCGTCTGCCGCGGCATCTGCGCCATGGATTTGCGCAGCATGGAAGTCCGCGTCTTCCCGGCGGACGCGATCATCATTGCTACCGGCGGTATCGGCGCGATCTTTGGCAAGTCGACCAACTCGGTGGTGTGTACGGGTTCGGCGCAATCCGCGCTCTACCAGCAGGGATGCTACTACGCGAACGGCGAGTTCATCCAGGTGCATCCTACGTCGATTCCCGGAAATGACAAGCTGCGGCTGATGTCGGAATCGGCGCGCGGCGAGGGCGGGCGCGTGTGGGTTCCCAAGACGGCGGGCGACAAGCGCGATCCGAAATCGATCCCTCAGAGCGAGCGCTGGTACTTCCTGGAAGAGTGGTATCCGAAGTATGGGAATCTTGTTCCGCGCGATGTGGCTACGCGCGCGATCTTCAAAGTTGTGTACGAGTACAACCTCGGCATCGATGGCAAGCCGATGGTCTACCTTGACCTGACGCACATTGACCGCAAGATTCTCGACCGCAAGCTGGAAGGCATTCTCGAAATCTACGAGAAGTTTGTGGGCGATGACCCGCGCGATACGCCCATGAAGATTTTCCCCGGCATGCACTACACCATGGGCGGGTTGTGGGTTGACTTCAAGCAGGCTACTAATATTCCCGGCATTTTCGCAGCGGGAGAGTGCGAGTATCAATATCACGGCGCGAACCGGCTGGGCGCGAACTCGCTGGTCTCGTGCATTTACGGCGGAGGCATCGCGGGACCGAACGCGGTGAAGTATGCGCGTGGGTTGCAACCGCTTTCGGATGGCAACGCATTTTTTGACGCCGAGAAGAAGAAACAGGAAGAGAGCAATTCCCTGCTCATGAATAATACGGGCACGGAGAATCCATTCCGGTTGTGGCAGGAGCTGGGGGAGCTGATGACCAAGGATTGCACCGTCATCCGCTACAACAAGAATTTGCAGCAGACCGATGCCAAGCTGGTGGAGTTGCTGGAACGATTCCGCAAGGTGAATTTGAGCGACCGGACGCAGTGGGCGAACACCAGCGTGGTCTTCACCCGCCAGCTTTATAACATGCTGCAGTTGGCGAGGGTGATTGCACAGGGCGCGCGGTTGCGTGACGAATCGCGCGGGGCACATTACAAGCCGGACTTTCCCGACCGCGACGACAAAAATTTCCTGAAGACGACGAAGGCTTATTTCGCGCCGGATGCAGACGAACCGAAGTTTGAGTTCGAGCCAGTGGATGTATCGTTGATTCCGCCGCGGCCGAGGAAGTATGACGCGGCAAAGTGAGATACAACCATGATCGGGCGAACGAATGAAAGCAAGTGGTTCGAAATCGTTCGAGCATGTGTTTTCGTTGGTTTGTTCATCTGGCTACGATGGTTTAGCGGTTTCTGGCTGCATCGTTGGACGGGCCTTTGCTTTGGCATCGCTCTCGTCTTGAGCGCGCTGCCGACAGCTGCCAGGATGCAGCGACAAGTCGAGTTTCAAGAACGCTACGATATCCCGAGAAGAGTTTCCGTGCTGGGAGCTATTACGTCGCTGGCGTTAGGCACAATAGTTATGAAGAGTTTTTTCTTCGGACCTAGCTTCTTTTCTGGCAGCCGAGGACGAGGTGACGACGGATTCATCGGAGTGGTCGTGCTCGCTGCTGCGGTCGACGGAGCGTACTTGTTCTGGCGCTGCACCCGGAGCGCGTCGAACACTAACATCAACAATCCTAGAACGACACTAAATCATGGCTAATAAATCCGTCATCATCAAAATCAAGCGGCAGAATGACCCGACTTCCAAGTCGTACTGGGAGGAGTTCGAACTCGCCTGGCACCCGGGGATGAATGTGATCTCCTCGCTCATGGAGATCGCCGCCAACCCCGTCACGCGCGAGGGCAAGGCGACCACGCCGATCACTTACGATTCCAATTGCCTGGAGGAAGTCTGCGGCTCCTGCGCCATGCTGATCAACGGACGCGCGCGCATGGCTTGCTCCGCGCTGATCGACAATCTCGAACAACCGGTTCGCCTCGAACCGTTTTCCAAGTTCCCCATCGTGCGTGATCTGGCCACCGATCGCAGCGTGATTTTCGAAAATCTCAAAGCTGTGAAAGCGTGGGTTCCCATCGACGGCACTTACGATCTTGGTCCCGGACCGCGCATGACTGCCGAAGAGCAAGAGGTCGCCTATCCTATTTCGCGCTGCATCTCCTGTACCTGCTGCATGGAGGCTTGCCCGCAGTTCAATGAAGATACCGGCTTCGTGGGAGCGGCCACCATCGCGCAAGTACGGCTGTTCAACACACACCCCACGGGCAAAGCGCTGGAGCGCGAGCGGCTGGCCGCGCTGATGGGCGACGGCGGCATACAGGAATGCGGCTACGCGCAGAATTGCGTGGAGGTCTGCCCCAAGGATATCCCGCTGACCCGCTCGATTTCCGAGGTAGGCGGCGCGGTCATGAAACAGGCCATCGGTGACCTTTTCCGGCGCTGATTTTTGTCACTCCTGCCAGAACAGAGCATAGCCGTTGTGTATCTAACTAGCGCTAACTGGCTGCTGCGAGAGCACATGAGCCGGCCGCAATGGGCCGCCGGATATGGCGTTCCGCGTGCTTCTATTTATGAGGGAGCGTTGCGCGACCGGAGCAGAGTAACCAGAGGTAACTGCGCCGGAATGCGGCCCCGGTAACCCTGGTAACGGTTACTTTGCGGTCGATGGTTGGACGACTTGACAGCATAGCTTAGAATGTCCGGACAGTTGCAGGGAGAACTCCTGCGGCCGGCTACGAGATTGATTCTTGAGATCAAGACTACAGCGCCACGTAATCGTACTTTTCTTTCTGGCCTGCGCGAGCAGCCCGCTCTATGCGGCAACTGCCACCACGCTGCACAAGCCGGTTCATCATGCACGCCGGCACCGGCTGCACTGGACGCTGTGGAATCCGATGTTCCGTCCGTCACACGAATCTCTTTTGCTGCAGAATGCAGAAGTGGACCGGCTGGAATTGCCGCGCATTCAGGATGACGATGAACTGGAAGCCCTGAAGGCCAGCGGAGCGCTGCAGCCCATCATCTCTGGTGATTCGCTGCGCTTCGATCCCCGGCTCGATCCTTCGCGACGGTATTGCCGTCCTTGGACTCGCGATTTTGTGCAGGATATTGCGCAGGCTTACTACAACCGTTTTCACCAGCAGATTCAAGTGAATTCAGCGGTGCGCACGGTGAAGGTGCAGAAAAAACTTCGCCGGCACAATCGCAATGCCGCACCTGCGGAAGGCGATACCGCGTCTTCGCATCTGGCCGGCCTCACGGTGGACCTGCAACGCCGCGGCATGACCCAGGAGCAGATTCACTGGATGGAACATTATCTGTTCTACATGAAGGCTCTCGGTCTGGTTGAGCCCGAGGAAGAGCGACGGCAGTGGGTCTTCCACATCATGGTTTCGGGCCGCTATGCCGATTGGCGCGAGACGCAGGACATCGTTCCCATGGAGCGGCCAGAACCCGCTGCCACCCTCGCCGCTAGCAGCACGGAGTAGTTAATCACGCCGTATATTGCGCTTCGCCGTTGCCAAACGACCAGTTCTCCCACGCCACTTCCACCAGGTTGATCATCAAATCCTGCGGGCGCAGCCCGGGATTTTCTTGCAGGATCTCCGCCATGCGCTTCATCAGCTTGCGCTTCTGCGCCAGTTTGCGCCCGGTCGACAACGTAATTTGCACCATGACAATGTCGTCTGAGCGTTGTATTCCGAGATAGTTGGGATCGTAAATCAGGCCGCTGGCGGAGTGCTCGGTAATAATCTGGAAGCGATCCTGCAACGGCACGTCTGCACCCTCCACAATTGCGCGGTGCACTCCATCTGCCAGCGCCTTCTTGTATTCTTCGGACTTGCCTTGGCGTAAAGAAATTCGAACTAGCGGCATTCTTTTCCTCCGAGGGATTGAGACATCAAGCGCCTTTACCGAATGGATGAATCTCTGGCTCAGTGCGATTCAAACGCGGGAGGTGTTCTAATACGTAGATGATCGTCCTCATGGCGGGCCTTCCCGGCAGCGGCAAAACTACACTTGCCCGCGAACTGGCTTCGCGCGCCGGCGGACGCCTGCTCAGCAAAGATGAGATCCGCCACGCGCTTTTCGCGTCGGAGGAAATTGAGTACTCATCGCGGCAGGATGATTTTTGTCTGCACATTATGCTGGAAACTGCGGGCCAGTTGCTCGAAAGGAATGGCGATCGGATTATCCTTCTGGATGGCCGACCGTTCTCGCGGCGGTACCAGATCGAGAATGTGGTGAGCACCGCGGCTTCCCTGCACCAACGCTGGCGCATCCTCGAATGCATCTGCCCGGAAGAAATCTGCAGGAAGCGTCTGGAGGATCAATCGGCCTCGGGCTCGCATCCGGCAGGAAATCGTGACTTTCGGCTTTATCTGGAGGTGAAATCACGATTTGAAGCCATTACTTTGCCGAAGACCGTGATCGATACCAGCCAGCCTCTGGAAGCCTGTGTCGAGCAGGCGCTGGCAGTTCTTCATTGAATCGGTTGGTTTCATCGCGCTCGCGCCTATACAATCGTGCTCGCATCCAGTGGACCTTGTTCCACACACGAAACTATGACTCGCTTACGCGTTTTCTCGTTCTTTTGCCTGCTGCTAGCCACCACCTTAACGACTGCTCAGTCCTCGAACCCATCTGGCCCTACCGTGAGCGCCCGGGCGCGCGCGATTCAAGAATCGGCGATCGTCATTGATACGCATGCGGATACGCCGCAGCGGTTTCTGGATGAAGGCTTCGACATTGGCTCAACCGATCCGAACGATGTTGGCCACATCAGCCTCGATAAAGTCCGGCGCGGTAATCTGGGCGCGGAGTTCTTTTCCATCTGGGTAGATCCGGAAACCAATCAAGGCCACTTTGCGCAGCATACGTTCGATCTGATTGACTCCGTGTACGAGCAGGCAGCGCATCATCCGGACCGGATGATGATGGCGTTTTCGGTAGCCGATATCGAACGCGCGCACCACGAACACAAACTGGCCGCGCTGATGGGCATCGAAGGCGGCCACTCGATCGAAAACGACATGCATCTGCTGCGCGATTATTATCGTCTGGGAGTGCGCTACATGACGCTCTCCTGGTCGAATACGAACGAGTGGGCTGATTCCTCGGGCGATATCAACGATCCGAAAGTTCAGCACCACAACGGGCTTACTGATTTCGGCAAGCAGGTTGTGCTGGAAATGAACCGCCTCGGCATGATGGTCGATATTTCCCACGTCGCCGACAAAACTTTCTGCGACACGATCGCCATCACGAAGGCTCCGGTGATCGCCTCGCACTCGTCGGCTCGCGCCCTGGTCGATGCGCCGCGAAATATGACGGACGACATGCTGCGCGCAGTCGCCAAGAACGGCGGCGTGGTGCAGGTGAACTTTTTCTCGGGATTTGTGGATGAGGACTATCGCAAGGCGATGCTGGCGCAGGAGAAGGATCAGGCAGCCGCGATTCAGAAGTATGTCGACTCATTGAAGGCGCAGGGCAAGCCGGTCAGCTACATCGAGGTCGATCGCATGGAGCGCGAGTGGACAGCGAAAATTCCACGTCCGCCTTTTAACTCCCTAATCGACCACATCGATTACATCGCGAAAGTCGCGGGAGTGGATCATGTGGGCCTGGGTTCGGACTTCGACGGCGTAAGTGGTGCCACCCCTCAAGGGATGGACTCCGCCGCTGATTTGCCGAAGATCACGCAGGCCTTGCTGGATCGCGGCTACAGCGCCGACGACATCAAGAAAATTCTCGGCGGCAACCTGCTGCGAGTTTTTCGCCAGGTCGAGGCGGTGAGCCGCGAAATGCAGGCTCACCCAAATTGAGTTTCAGCTGTCGTACAATATCGGGTCGCATTCAAACTATTTTGATTCCTATGTGAGGAGTTCTTATGCGTAGCATATTTGCGGTTGTGGCCTTGTGTTTTTTTACGGCGATGGCGAGTTGGGCACAAGACTCGTCCAGCACGCAAGCTCCCGCCAAACCCGCGGTCAAGCCTGCAACTCATCCTGCGGCCCATGCTGCGGCAACGAGTGAGCCGACGGCCATCATTGAGACCAGCGTCGGAAATATGACCTGCACTCTATTTCCCGATAAAGCGCCAATCGGCGTGCAGAATTTTATTGGCCTCGCGACCGGCACAAAAGATTGGAAGACCGTGAAGGGGGTTACCAAGCATGGCGTGCCGCTTTACGACGGGACGATTTTTCACCGTGTGATTCCTAATTTCATGATCCAGGGCGGCGATCCAGCGGGCGATGGGACGGGCGATCCTGGGTACAAATTCAAGAACGAAGTTTCCTCCGACCTGACGTTCGATAAACCGGGGCGTTTGGCTTATGCGAATGCCGGCCCGAATACCAACGGCTCGCAGTTCTTTATCACCGAGGTGGCCACACCGCACCTCAACGGGGGCTACACCATCTTCGGCCAATGTGACGAGGCAACGGTTACGCTCGTCAAGCAGATTGCGCGCATGGCCGCTGACCCCAGCAACAATCGTCCATTTCGGCCGGTGAAGATCATCCATATCAAGATTGTTTACGGCGATGCGGCTGGGGGTCCGGCAAAGAAGCCGACATCTACTGCCGCTAAGCCGCCAGCTGGTTCGAACTAACAACCCATTACGAGCAACAACCAAAACCACCTGAAAGGATCTCATGACTCGCCAACCCGGACTGTATGCGACGTTTGAAACCAGCGAAGGCAGCATCGTTTGCCGTCTGTTTGAAAAAGACGCGCCGAAAACTGTAGCCAACTTTGTGGAACTCGCCGAAGGCAAGCGCGAGTGGACACATCCCTCGACCCACAAAAAATCGAAAGACCGCCTCTACGACGGGACGATCTTTCATCGCGTCATTCCCGATTTCATGATTCAGGGTGGCGATCCGCAAGGCACCGGCATGGGAGGCCCCGGCTACCAGTTCGAGGACGAGACCAAAGGCTCGCCGCACAAGCTCGATAAGCCAGGAATCCTGGCCATGGCCAACGCCGGTCCGAACACCAACGGCTCGCAGTTCTTCATCACGGTCGCGCCCACGACCTGGCTGACGGGCAAGCACACCATCTTCGGTGAAGTGGTCGAGGGTCAGGATATCGTCGTGAAGATTTCCGAAGTTCCGCGCAACCGGCAGGATCGTCCAGCAAAGGACGTGGTGGTGAAGAAGGTAACGATTGAGAAGGTGTAGTGCTCAGCGATTCAGCAGCACAATGATATCCGTCAACTTGGCAAGTTGTTCGTCGGCGGTTACTAGCGTGAGGCCGAATATCTTCGCCGTGGCAGCGATAAAGCCATCTGCCGGATCGTTGTGAGGCAGGTTCAAAGAGGATACGGCGAGCGCTACCTCAAACGTGAGCGGGGCCTCACGAATTCTCAGGCGAGTAAGATTGTCACTGATCCAGCTAGCCGCATCCGGGATCAACCTCACTCGGCCTTTGTCATGCAGCAGGCGCAGCTCCCAAATGCTGATCGGAGATAACCAAAGTTCATTTTCTGGTTTGGTCAGCTGCCGGGCTACGCGTGCGGAGAGACGCTTGGGCTCTAGAGTCCCCCAAACCCAGATGTGGGTGTCGAGAAGCAGCTTCAATCGCGACCGGCTTCCCAGTCCTCTAGGCTGCTAGTAGGACCGACAATATCGCCCAGAATCTCTCCGGTGCCCGCCATGCAACCGAGCCAACTTTTTGGCTTTTCTTCCGGAGCAGGTGGCACCACTTCGGCCACCGGCTTACCAAAGCGGGTGATGCGAATCGGCTTGCGTGTCTTGCGAACCTCTTCGAGGATGCCGAGGCACTTGGCTTTGAACTCGGAGATGGCGATTTCTTTCATGCGATGATCGTACCATGGTCACTGACCATGGTCAATCCAGGCGCTACATCGGGGAAGGCCTAATCCAGGAACTACACCCCAATCACTCCCACGAGCTCCTTCACCGCAGCCGCGCTCTTGTCGAGGCCGGCTTTCTCTTCGGGGGTCAGCTTGATCTCGATGATCTGCTCGATTCCCTTTGCGCCCAGCTTTACCGGGCACGCCAACGTAGAGGCCGTTGATGCCGTATTCGCCCTGCAGATAGGCGGCGCAGGGCAGGATCTTCTTCTTGTCCTTCAGGATGGCCTCGACCATTTCGGTGGCCGCGGCCGACGGCGCGTAGTAGGCCGAGCCGGTCTTCAGATATTTGACGATTTCCGCGCCGCCGTCGCGGGTGCGCTGCACCAAGGCGTCGAGACGGGATCTTCTCGATCAATTCCGTGATCGGAATGCCCGCAACCGTGGAATAGCGGGGCAGCGGAACCATGGTGTCGCCGTGGCCGCCGAGGACGAAGGCGGTGACGTTCTCCACGCTGACTTTCAGTTCGTCGGCGATGAAGGCGCGGAAGCGGGCGGAATCCAGAACGCCGGCCATGCCGATCGACGCGCTCGCGAGGAAATCCGCTGAGCTTGTAGGCGGCCTGCGCCATGGCATCCAGCGGGTTCGAAACAATGATCAGAATGCAGTTTGGCGAATACTTCACCACCTCGCCGACGACGGCGCTTCATGATCTTGTAGTTGGTGTTGAGCAAATCGTCGCGGCTCATGCCCGGCTTGCGTGGAATGCCGGCGGTGATGACCACGATGTCGGAATTCGCGGTGTCTTCGTAGTCGTTGGTGCCGGTGATGTAGGAGTCGCGTTTCTCGATGGGCATGGCTTCGAGCAAATCGAGCCCTTTGCCCTGCGGGACGCCTTCAATGATGTCGATCAGCACGACATCGGCCAGTTCCTTCGAAGCGATCCAGTGGGCTGCTGTGGCGCCTACGTTTCCTGATCCTACGATGGTGACTTTCTTGCGCATATGATTCCTTTCAAAATTAGGCTACTAGCAGCGAGCCGCTG
>CAVZPC010000012.1:0-509434 GCA_963777005.1 uncultured Acidobacteriaceae bacterium
GCTGCGGGAGACGCCCGCCAAGTCCGCGCCGGCATAGGAGCACCAGTTGCAACACAGAGCGATAATCAAGGGTTGAAAATTGTCGTCCATCACTCTACTCCCAGAGCTGCATGGATCTGGGCCTCGATCTCTTCGAGGGTAAATCCACGAATAAATACGCCTTTCTTCGGGCAAGTGGCCTGGCAGCAGCCACAACCCTTGCAGGTGGAGTCGTTGGTTTCAACGACTTTCTTGATCGACCCCTGCCACTTGTATTCAAGCAGCGTGATCGCTTTGTAGGGACAAGTGTCCACGCAGTAGGCACAGCCGTCGCAGTTTTCGTCTACTACCTGCGAGATATTCGCTCCGAGTTCAAGGCGATCTTGAACGAGGACGGATGCGGCTCGCGCGGATGCTGCCTGGGCCTGCAAGATGGATTCGTCGATGCTCTTTGGAGAATGGGCCAGACCACACAGGAAGACACCGTCGGTCATGAAGTCCACGGGACGCAGTTTCATGTGAGCTTCGAGGAAGAATCCCTCGCTGTTCAGCGGAACCTTTAGGAACTGCGCGATCTTGCGATTCTCTTCATGGGGATGAATCCCTGCAGACAGAACTATCATGTCTGCCGAGATCATTATCGGCATTCCCAGAGTTTGATCGTAGACGGTGACCTTGAGTCCTTGGCCATTTCGTAACACTTCGGGCTTGCGGTTCTCGTCGTAGCGCACGAAGACCACGCCTTGCTGGCGCGCCTTGGTGTAGTAGCTCTCTTTGAACCCGTAGGTCCGGATGTCGCGGTAGAGGATGTACACATTCGTCTGCGGAGAGAGCGCTTTGATCTTTAGTGCGTTCTTGATGGCTTCGGCGCAACATACACGGGAACAGTAGGGATGGTCGGCATCTCGTGAGCCCACGCATTGGATCATGACGACGGTCTTCGCAGCCTGAATGCCGTTGCCGGCCAGAAAATCACCTCCGGAAGCGAGGCGCGCTTCAAGGTCACGCTGCGTGATGACGCCGTCATCCTGTCCGTATAAGTATTCTTTCTGCTGATACTGCTTGGCCCCCGTGGCCACGATTGCGACCCCGTGCGTGACTTCGTAGGTCTTGCCATTTGCGGTGATCGTTGTCTTGAAGTTGCCGATGCTGCCATCAATCTTTTCGATGGCCGCGCCGGTAAATACATGGACCTTGCTGTTGTGTGCGACCTCGTTGCGCAAGCGCGCTAATTCATCCAGTGGCAAGTCTCCGTTGAGTAGGTAGTGAACATGGCGCAGATTGCCACCCAGCTCCTTTTCTTTTTCCACCAGATGAACGTCAAAGCCCTGGCGTGCCAGCGACAGGGCAGCGGTCATGCCTGACAGTCCTCCACCGATGACGAGGGCGGACTTTTCTACGCTGACCGTTTGCCGGTGGAGCGGCTCCAGCAGCCGAGCCTTGGCCAGCGCCATCCGCACCAGGTCTTTGGATTTCTGCGTAGCCTTTTCCGGCTCGTGCATGTGCACCCAGGAGCACTGGTCGCGGATGTTGGCCATCTCGAACAGGTAGGGATTGAGGCCGGCTTCCGCCATAGTATTGCGGAACAGAGGCTCGTGGGTTCGCGGAGTGCAGGAGGCCACCACCACACGATTCAGGTTGTGTTCGGCGATCTTTTCCTTGATCCGATCCTGGGTGTCGTTGGAGCAGGTGTAAAGATTGTTGTCCGCAAACACGACATTAGGCAGGGTCTTGGCGTATTCCACGACCTCGGGGACGTTGACCACTCCGGCGATATTGGTTCCGCAGTGGCAGACGAAAACTCCGACGCGCGGCTCTTCTCCCTTCACCTCTCGTTCGGGTGGGTAGACCTTGGGAGTAATCATCGTGCCACGGGCTTCGTGCAAGAGCGAGAGCACCTGGGAAGCGGCCGCCGAGGCTTGCATGACAGTTTCCGGAACATCTTTGGGCTCAGCAAACGGTCCAGCTACAAAGATTCCCACTCGTGAGGATTCTGCCGGGCGGAACGTGGGGGTCTGGCAGAAGTTGAAACTGTTAAGCGCGACACCGAGTCGTTCGGCCAGCACTTTGACTTCTTTGGGCGGCTGCATGCCCACCGACAGCACGACTAGATCGTATTCCTGGGAAAGTTTTCTGTCGTTCTCGCCGAGATAGTTGACGATCAGGTTTCGCGAGCCGGGGACTTCCTCGATCTTCGGCACCCGGGTACGGATATAACGCACACCGAGTTCTTGGGCTCGGCGGTAATACTGCTCGAAACCCTTGCTGAAAGCGCGCAGGTCCATGAAGAAGACGTCGCATTGCAAACCTTCGCCGAGATGCTCTTTGGCGATGATGGCCTCCTTCGTGGCATACATGCAGCAGACGGATGAACAATAATCGCGGTCGAAATCCCGTGAGCCAACACACTGTAGAAAGGCGATGCGCTTTGGCTCCTGTTGATCGAGAGGTCGCCGCACATGGCCGGAGTAGGGTCCCGAGGCGGAGAGAATCCGCTCGAACTCCAGCGACGTAAGCACATTCGGGAAACGGCCGTAACCCAGGTCCTTCTTTAGCCGGGCGTCGAAGATTTCGAATCCAGGTGCGAGGACGATGGCGCCTACCTTTAACTCGCGCGTCTGCTGAGTCTGCGCATAGTCGATGGCATTGGCCTGGCAGGCGGTTTGGCAGAGATGACAATCGCAGCAGATGCCGCAGGCGAGGCAGCGCTTGGCTTCGGCCACTGCTTCTTCCTGCGTGTAGCCGACGTGGACCTCGGCAAATGTTCTTCCGCGAGTCTTGGGGTCGAGGGCTTGTACGGGTACTTGGCGCTGCATCAGCACGCCTGCCGTGTCCACGGTGTAGGCAGTGTGATACGGTCCTTCCAGTTCGCGCGCTACGCGGAGGTCTCGGCCATTGAGCCAGCGGTCGATAGAGTTGGCGGCTTTCTTGCCGGCGAGCATCGCCGTCACGACCACGTCGGGACCGGTCACGCAATCGCCGCCCGCGAAGACGCCGGGCAGCTCAGTTTCCAGTGTTAGCGGATCGGCGCGAAGCGTTCCCGATTTTGTGGTCGTCAGGCCCAGCCGTTCACCCAGGCTATTCACCTCGGGCACTTGGCCAATCGTGGCTACGACGGCGTCACAGGGAATGACGAACTCCGAGCCTGGAATCGGCTCGGGAGCCGGTCGGCCGCTGGCATCGGGGCGGCCAAGCTTCATCTTCGTACACTCAAGGCCAGCCACGCGCCCTCCCGGGCCCGCATGGAATGATTTGGGCGCGGCGAGGAACATCAACTTGACGCCTTCACGCTCCGCATCTTCGATCTCGCGATGGTCCGCGGGCATTTCTGCGCGGGTTCGCCGGTAGACAATGGTCACTTCGGCAGCACCGCAACGCAGCGCGGCGCGTGCCGCGTCCAGCGCGGAGTTGCCGCCACCCACGACCAGCACGTGCTGCCCCGGCGCGACCCGCCCTGAGAGGTTTACACGTCGCAGGAACTCCACGCCACCGGTGACGCCGGGCAGATCTTCGCCGGGAATTCCAAGTCTCCGCTCCACGTGGGCCCCGATGGCGACGAAGACGGCCGCATAACTCTTGCGCAATTCATCGAACGTGATGCTGCGGCCGACTGGCGTATCCAGCAGGATCTCGATGCCGATCGCCCGCAGCCGGTCCAACTCGGCGTTCAACAGGGGACGGGGTAAGCGAAAAGAAGGAATGCCCGCAGCGAGCATCCCGCCCGCCACCGGAAGTGCCTCGAAGATCGTTGTGCCATAACCTTTCTGCCGGAGTTGATAGGCGCAGAGAAGCCCAGCTGGGCCTGACCCCACGATGGCAATCTTCTCCGGACGATCGGGCACGGTGGGCTGTGGCAACTTGTAGTCGGAGAAGCGGTCGGTGATGAAGCGCTTTAACGCGGGCAAATTCACCGGATCGTCCACGCCGTTGCGGGTGCAGGCGTCAGTGCACGGGTGGGTGCAGATTCGGCCGCAGATCGATGGGATCGGGTTGTCTCGCAGAATGACCTGGAGGGCCTCGTCGAAGCGTCCCTGCGCCATCAGAGTCACATAGCCCTGCGCGCTCTGATGGATTGGACATCCCGCTTCGCAGGGAGAATTGCCGCGGCGGGAGATGGTAAAGATATTCGGCACGGCTTGCGGGAACGGCCGGTAGATTGCCTTGCGCGAGCCTAGCCCCTGATCGAATTCCGACGGCAAAGTTACTGGACACTCCGTTGTGCAAGCGCCGCAACCTGTGCATTTCGTCGCGTCAATAAAACGCGGCTGCTGCTTGAGACTGACCGTGAAATTTCCCGGCTGCCCCACGACGCGTTCCACCTCAGTCAAGGTGAGAATGTCGATATCCTTGTGCCGACCGATTTCGACCAGACGCGGCGCCATCGTGCACATCGCGCAATCGTTGGTGGGAAAGGTTTTGTCGAGCTGCGCCATGACCCCGCCGATGGCAGGGCCTTTCTCGGCCAGATACACTTTGATGCCGCCGTTGGCCAGATCGAGGGCGGCCTGCATGCCGCCGATACCGCCTCCCACGACGAGCGCAGCGCCCACGGGTGGGGCTTGGGACTCTTCAGAGCGCATGGGGAACCACCTCCGCCGCCGGCGCCTGCTGCGCGGCTTTCTCCTTGACCGCCAGGAAATACAATGCTAGCGGTCGATAGACCATGTGCGACCATTTTCCAAACGACATTTCTACCAGCAGCATGGGCGTCGCGATGATGATGTGCAGGGCGTACATGTAGTGAGAGGTGAGGGCAAAGCCGTCATAGCGAAAGGTGTGAGCCGCGATGCCGCTAAACGCGGTCAAGAGAAGCAAGATAGGAAAGATGAGATCCTGAAACGTCGTCTCTTTATAGATTTCCTTCTGTGCGCGCAAACGGCCGGCGAAGATGTCTGCGAGACCGTAGAGGATGAGGCTCGTGGCGAGGTATCCCAGCCAGCGCTGCGGGTTATACAAGGGGTAAATGTTGTCGGTTTGAAACCAGCGCAGCGCGAAGACCTTGATGGTTAACATTAAGACCACGCCGCTGGCCATCATCCAATGCCCCAGCCACCGGCCTTTTTGCGGGCATTTTCTCATTAGCGACTCGCTCACGGTCTGGTAGACATAGACCCAGGCCTCGAGTGCGTACAGGGAAAGCTGTGGACGGGCCTGCCTTTCGCCACCCATGGTGAGCCGCCAGATGCGGAAGACACGCGAGAACAAAAGCAATAGGGGAACCAGGATCACTGTCAGCGTGTAGTAGGTGATCATTGGGAACATGTGTTCCAATCCGAACGGCGTTGTAGCAAAATCCTTGGCCCCCATCCCCACGTACCACAAGTGGTAGCCAACAATCAGGAGCAGGACGACAAACGCCACGGAAATTAAGGAACCGAGATACCATGCTTTGGACTGGAGCAGCTTGGAGGCAATGCCCGTCCAGTCGTATTGCGCGCTGAGGAAGCGCCGCAGCGTGAGCATTGAGATGCGCGGCTCCGATTGCCGCGGGCAAACCAGAGAGCAGTCGCCGCAGTCGTGGCAGACCCACGGGTCCAGGTTTTCGAGGAGCGATTGTCTCAAGCCGAGCAAGGCGAGGCGAATACTCCGGCGGGGAAAAGTTACAGAATTCCCGACCAGATCGCATGAGAGGGTGCAGCTTCCGCACTGATAGCAGCCCGTGGGATCGAACTTTCCATACCGCCGGATATCGGACAGCAGTGTGGGATCGCTTTGAACCTGCAATGTGCCTGCAGCCATTTGCCACCTCTACCGAATGGTGCCGCTACTGCACAGCGACGGGCCATTCCTTGACTGTCCTTCTGGTGTAGACCAGGAACTTTCCGCCTTCCTCTATGAGCTGAACCTGAAAGCCTTCGTTCTGATAGGACTCCGCCACGCGCGATGCGTCGTCTTTGTTGTCGTAGGGCTGCCCATCCCACATGAATTTTTTTCTGTCGCTGATCATTGCGAGATTCGGGCTCATACTGAACCTCCAACGAGCGCACATGGTGCTGCGTAAATGTTCCTTGCTAACGACGCGGCGCGAGGGAAATATTCGCGGACGAGCCAATCCGCCGCTTGCGGCACAGCGCTGCTGACTACTCTCGACAATCCCTGGGAGATCTCTTCCGGCAACGGCCCGGTTTGGCAGGCTAGCACTCGAACTTCGATTCCGCAGGATTCCTGCAAATCGCGCAGCAGGTTCGATGTGGGCAACTGGTGCAGCGAGAAATCATCCAGTTTGACCACAGGAATGTCGGCAGGATTGATCTCGAAGATCTCGCCGGCAGTGCGTCCGACATCGATCGCATCTAAGATGAGCAAGCGCTGCGGACGCGCCGGACTCAGGCAGAGCGTGAACAACAGTTTGCGCACGCCCGTGCCGGCGTCCAGCAAACAGACAGCTTCAGGTATTTGGTAGTGTGACTGGAGATAGTCCACTACCTCGCACCCGAAGCCGTCATCTCCAAACAGAATGTTGCCAACGCCTAGCACCAAGATCGGCTTCCGGCAGAAGTCAGGAAGATCGGATGGGTCGACCTCAGATTGATCGATCTCGGATTGCTCGATCTCCCGCATACTTACTCCTTCTTCGCTGCCGTTTAGTTGGCGAGCGAGCCGAGCAACTTGCCTTCGGCGTCGAAGATATCCAGCTTCACCGAGAGCTTCCCATCCAGGCGGTGGGTCGCGCAGGACAAGCATGGATCGTAGGCACGGATCGACATCTCTACCTTGTTTAGCACTCCCTGGTCGTATTTGCCGTCATGGATCAAACTCTTGGCGGCCTGTGTGACCGACATATTGATGGGAGCGTTGTTGTGCGTGGTACCCACAATCAGGTTGACATTAGTGATTAGACCATCGGCATCGGTGGTGTAATCGTGGATGAGCGTGCCGCGTGGCGCTTCGGTCACACCCACGCCTCGCGCCGCCCGCGGCGTAACCTTCACCCGGGTTTCAGTGCTGGTGATCTCGGGATCGTCCAGCAAGCGAATGGTATTTTCCGCGTTGTAGAGCAGCTCGATCAGCCGCGCCCAGTGGTAGAGCAGCGTGAGTTGCGCGGGGCGCCCGAACTTCGCACGAAACTCCTCTAGCTCCGCCTGCGCCAACGGTGTGTCGATAAAGTCGCAAACGTTGATGCGTGCCAGCGTGTTGGCGCGATAGACGCCCTTGGGATTGTCGACATCCATGGAGAAACCCTCGCCCCACTGCTTGGCGTAGGGGAACTTCAAGTAGCTCCACGATTCAATGTGCTCGGAGATGAACTCGGTATAGCGATCGTACGGAAAGTCCTGGTATGCGCCGTTGGAGGCCATCAGGCGAAGCTTTCCGTCGTAAAGGTTAAGCGCGCCATTCTCCTTGACCGTACCGATGAAGCCGGTGTTGATCACTCCCAGCGACTTCACCACATCGAGGTACTTGGGAAAGACATTCTGCTTGGCAAAGGCAATGGAGAACTTAGCGAGGTCCAGCGTCTCATCTGCTTGCTTCCGCAACTCGTCACGATCAGCAGAAGCCAGAGGCTTGCTGAATCCGCCGGGAACGGCAGCCTGCGGATGGATGGACTTGCCAGCTATGGTTTCGAGCATCTTGGCGCAGAGGTGGCGCACTTTCACCACCTTCGTGGCAATATCCGGCGCCGCTTGCAGCACGCCGATCACATTGCGGATGGAATAGTCGGCGTCCGGACCGAGCAGAAAATCGGCTCCCGCCAAAAAATAGAAATGGAGGATGTGCTCTTCCATGTAGGCGATGCTGTTACACAGCTCGCGAAGCTTCTTGCCTGCGGGGGGTGGATCGACTCCAAAGACTGCGTCGCAAGCCTTGGCCGAGGCAAGATGATGCGACCACGGACATACACCGCAAATGCGCGGCGTGATGCGCGGGAGATCTTCCACCGGCTTTCCGAGGCAAAACTTTTCGAAGCCGCGCAGTTCAATCACGTTCACCCGGGCGGTGTCCACGTTACCGGCATCATTGAGTTGAATGGTCACCTTGGCATGGCCCTCAATGCGGGTGACAGGTTGAATGACGATTGTCTTTGCCATGGATCACCTCCGAGGCATCGGCCGCAGACGGCCAGCGCCAGAAAAACGGTTGAAAGTCGCGGCTCGATCCGGAATCTGTTTTGGATCAAGTCCAATTGAGGACAGCGCGCCCATCATGTCCACCATGGGATTGGCTTTCTCTGACAACGGACCAAAGCAACCCTCGCACGGCATGTAGGCACGGATGCAGCGCGGGTTGCCATCACTGCCACCGCAACCGGCTCGCGTCGCTGGCCCTAGGCACAGGATGCCCTGCTCCATCAGGCAGCGCATCTCGCTCAAAGGCGCTCCCGGCTTGAAGTCCGGCGCATCCAGGCGGCGTTTCAGGGTGGTGACTGCCTTCTTTTCACGCTTCGTCGGACACTCGTCGCAAACGCTCTTCGAGGGCAGAGCGGGCAGAGGCTTGCCTTCAAGGA
Organism: uncultured Acidobacteriaceae bacterium; assembly: GCA_963777005.1. GTDB lineage: Bacteria > Acidobacteriota > Terriglobia > Terriglobales > Acidobacteriaceae > Sulfotelmatobacter. The sequence continues at coordinate 8,426 of CAVZPC010000012.1, forward strand.
GAGCAAGCAGCGCTCCGGCTACCATCTCTGGCGTAGTTGGACACCCGGGCAGATAGGCGTCCACCTTTACCACTTCGTGGACCGCGTAGACCCTATCAGTAAGGGCCGGAATCTGCTCATGAGGCAGACCGTTTTTCTCGGTCGTCACGCTGTCGCGGTAGACCTTCTCCAACAACTCCTCCGTGCTGAACTGGTTCGCCAACGCTGGTACACCGCCAAAACACGCGCAGGAACCCAGAGAAATCAGTGTCTTGCATTTCTTGCGCATCTCCTGCGCCAGTTTCTTGTGTTCTTCGCTGCGGATTCCGCCAGATATGAGCCCAATATCCGCCGCTGGTATTTCCATCTCGGTACTTTCGCCGGTCTGACCGTATAGCTTGTGGTCCATCAGAACCGGCATGTGTACGATTTGCACTTGTTTGAGTACATCTAGGAGTGGTTCACCGATGTCGAGGATGGTTACCTCGCAGCCTCCGCATATAGCAAACCATTCTTCGGCAAGTCGAGCTGCCATACCGTACCTCCTACCGAACTTGAATTGGTGCTGCTCCGTTCTTCGTTCTCACAATCCGTTATTGCGGCGTTCGACTGTATCCTTAACTGTTGGCCCTATCTCGGGACCGATTGCGTCAAACAGCAAGCGCTCCCCTCCATGAAAGACATCAGCTCCAAGCTGAAACCCTCCCTTCGGTTGATAGCCGCCGGAGAGGCCCGCAGATTGTTCTTGATGTAATGGCAATCGAAGACACGAGGCCAGAAAGGGTGCGTCTTGACAGGCGGTGGCGAGAGGAACTTCCACAGTCCACCTTCCGGGAATGATCGAACGTTCGTTCGAATCATCCGCGTTCACGTTAACCGTGCCGAACCACTTGCGAACGTGATAACACTTATGGTCCAACCACCATACTGCCGTCAGTGATTGAGGTCACAGCTTCACGTGACCGAACGTGTAGGCATCAGGAGATTAGTAACGAGAAGTCGGCTAGGCTGGAGACAAAATCCTGGATGCTTGCGCGTTTCTCAGTACCGATCCCGGCAGCCTTCCCAAGAGCCGACTTCTGGCCCGCGTCTTCGTGAAGGGCTCGCCGCCTAAGAGTGCGCTGAATGCCCGATCGCTCCTTTGGCGCTACGCGACGCTAGTCCTTGATCGCGATGGTGGTGGCTTCGATATTCCAGCCATCTACTACCAGTTCCAAGGGTTTCTTGAGAGCATCTTTGCTGAGGTAGCGTGCCGTGAGCGTCCTGGATTCGCCGGGGATGAGGGTCAAATAGTTGTCCTCCCATAACACCGGCAGAATTTCTTCTGTTGACCCGGAAGTACGGATTCCGACATGCACCTGAAAGGCAAGGCTCTTCGATGGATTGCGCAACCTTACGCGAACCTGGTCGTTGGCCGCAGTCTTCTCTCTCGTGGCCGAGGCTTGCAGTTTGATGTTTGGCAATTTGTTCAGCGCGGTCAGATCTTCGAAAGTCTTGACCGGAGTGAAGGCGGAATCGGGCGTGTTGTCCCAGTCGATCACAGCCAGCTTGGCGGGCAACCAGTAGAAGTTCGAGCTGACTTCCTTGCCGGCAGGAGTCGGCTAGCGCCAGCTTCAGAAAGTAGACGGCGCTCTGCGATTGAGAAGGGAAATCGGGCAGAGTCAGCACAGTCGCTGAACTGTCGGGTCCGGCGTCTACCTTCACTTCGCGCGAGAAGAGCTTGTCAAGGTTGAAGTCAAACGCCTGCGCGCTCACGGTCAACCCCGCAGCGGATTGTTGGCTGGTGTTGATCACGACCACGCCGCGGTCGTCATAGGAATACTGGACGTGCAGCGGCTCGCAAGCTTTCCTGGTGCCGAAATAGCCGCCGGCGGGATACATGTAGTAGTCGTAAAGATGCCAGTAAGTCGACGGCCATGCGTTGTTCAACGTCCACTGGATTATGCCGGTCGACGTGTACTTATTGCGGCCATAGGCTTCGAACATGGCGCGCTCTCCGTCATAGGCAATTGCCTGCGCCTTGCGAAGATAGTCTTCGAGGTTCGACGGTGCGCCATACGTCGCATTCATCGCTTCGTTGAAACGGTTAAGATCCTTGAAGCGCTCACCGGCACCGTGGAAATTCCAGAACTCGTCGACTGGCCAGAGGTGCTCTTTGGGCAGCATTTTCTTCAGGCTCTCCAGCGGAGGAATCGCCGGCCCGGGTCCGGTCTCGGTGTTGTAGCCCCACCCGCCGCCCCACTTCGATTTATCTTCCAGCCAGTAGGATGGAGGCTCGTAGTCATAGGGGCCGGTCATCTTCATGCCGGACTTCCCCGTGAGGGTGAGTCGATTGGTCTGAAGCCGAGGACATAACCGGATTCGGCCAGCCCACCTGTTTTTCGACATCAAGATAGGCGCTGCTCCACATCCGGCGGAGGCGGGCCATCGCTACCATTCAGCCAAGTCAACATGCTGGGGTGCGAGCGCATTTTGAGCATCTCGGTGCGCAGTGACTCGGTTGCAATGTCGAGCGTGCCGGGAAGCCATTTGTCCCACTGCTCCCAGACGTCGCAGCAACACCAGCCCGACATGACGAGAATGCCATACTCATCGGCGAGATCGTAAAACTCGTCGGTTTCGAGTTGGCCTTCCTGCCGGATGGTGTTCAGGTGCATCTCGTGGACATACTGAAAATGAGCATCGTACTGCTCGTGCGTCATGGGACGCAGCAGCATGTCGTGATCCCAGGCGCCGCCGCGGATCAGAATCGGCTTGCCGTTGACTCGAAACATCCGATAATTCTGCGGCGTCAGCTCCGAGGTCACCTCGCGGATGCCGAAGCGCACGCCGCTTTCATCCGAGAGCTGGCCGTCGACGAGAAAACGCACGGCGAGCCGGTGCAGGTTGGGAGTGCCCATCTCGGCTGGCCACCAGATTTTCGGATACTTGATTCGCAGTTCCGGGTATTGCTCGGGAGTAAACGTGGCGGAGAGCTTCTGGTTGGGCTGCAACTGAATTTTCTGTTGAAGGTACACGCTGTCAAATTCGGCTTGCAAAACGCCGTTGACCGGTTGCACTGTGGCATTCTGCAACTCGGCCCTGACAGTCAGGTCCGCCTGCTTCAGAGAGTTATCCGCGAAATGCGTGCTCACTGCCGGGTAGCGCACGCTGACCGGGCCACTGGCGCTCAGAGAGACGTCGCCCCAGAGGCCCATGTTCTTATCGGGAGGAGTGGGGTTCCAGTCTACCCAGTTGACGGCCAAGTCATCAGGGGTGGGAGCGAAGACCTCGGCTGCTAACACATTGGCTTGGCCGGGCTCGACCAGGGAGGCGACGTTGAATTCATAGATTCTGTAGGCGCCTGCGATCTCCTTCGTGCCGGCGAGTTTGTGTCCGTTCAGCCAAAGGCTGGCGCGGTTGTTGATACCCTGAAGATGGAGCCAGACACTTTTTCCCTTGTAATCCGGCGGTAGTTGGAATTCGGTGCGGTACCACCAGGGAACGGCGTAGGGGCTATCGTTCGACATGGGGAATCGGTTGAAGGAATTCAGCCCGATGGGATAGGTCATCCCGGGCAACTGACGCAGGTTCATGCCGAAATTCGGATCGGGAAACTCGCCGCTCGCCACCTGCACCGCCAGGACAGTCGAGGGAACAGTTGCCTCATACCAGCCTGCCGTGGGGAAACCTGGCGCGGAGATGGCCGGGCCGTCGGCGCTGACCTTGGCCGAGGACTGAACTCGCCATCCTCGCTGTAATTGGATCGCAGATGGATTGACGGAGCCCGACAGCGCCGCTGGGGACAAGATCGCAAGAAAAATGATTGCAAAGAAAACGACCAGATGGAAGAGTGCTGCGTGTGGCTTGGTTGCGCCGCATATGGTTCTTGACATGGAACCTCCTTACAGATTCGCGTATATGACAAAACTGCAAAATCGAACTTAAACCTTGAGAAATATATTCCTGCGCCAGAGCAGCCAGAGCAGGACCCAGCAAAACAGAACCGAGGCCACGGCGAATATCAGCGCAGCGTTGGCGGGGTTTGCGACCAGGGCTGCCAGACGCGCCTGAGCGGCGTCGTGCCACAAAATGGCGGTCCCATTTGCTCCTTTTACGGTCCAGGTGTAGCCGGGGCCATACACGAACGAGTCGGCGACGAATCCGGCAATGGCGTTCATTCCGAAGACCAGAATTGGCATCGTCCAGGCGCCGCGCCACTCCTTGATTTCCAGTATCCAATAAAGCAATGCGAGGAACACCAGACTGAAGCCGGCGGCGAAGAGCGTGAACGAACTGGTCCACAGATTCTTGTTGATGGGGAACCACACGTTCCAGCCCTCGCCGGCAACCAAGCCGAGAATGCCAAAAATCAACATACGCAGGGGGATGGTGCCACGGTCTCGTCCCGAGCGCAGCCAACCTCCAGTCAACGCTCCGATCAAGGTGGTTGCAATTGCCGGGATGGTGTGGATGATCCCTTCTGGATCGCGGTTCCCGTTGTAGAGATGTCCCATGAACAGCTTGCGATCGAGCCAGGCGGCAATGTTTCCATTCTGGTCCATAAACGGTATATCGCGCCCCGGCAGGCCAAAACCCGGTACGGGCAGAAAGCGCAGTATCGCCCAATACCCCAATAGACATGCGGCGATGGCAATGATCTGTCCGCGGCGGTTCGACCACAGCACGAGGATGGCGGCGGCAAAGTAACAAAGTGCTATCCGCTGCGTTACGCCCTCGAAACGGTAGCCGTGCCAATCGATCCCAATAAATGGAAAGCCGTTAACGAACAGCCCAATCGCGATCAGCAGCAAGCTTCTCTTAAAGGCGTGCCACAGAATCTGCCCGCGCGATTCGCCGCGCCGCAGCCGCGCCGAGTATGAGAACACCATGGAGACGCCAACCAGGAACAAAAACGATGGAAAGATGAAATCGGCCGGTGTCCAGCCATTCCATTCCGCGTGCTTGATGGCCCAGTAGGAACTGTCATCACCGTTGTCAACCAGGATCATGCCGGCAACTAGAAGTCCGCGAAAAACGTCGAGGCACATCAGCCGTCCAGGGTACGGGTTCGCGTGATCGCCTTCTGTGGACGGCGCCCGCGGGGTAAGCGGTTGCGTGGGTGCCATAAGATTCCTCTGGTCTATTTTTCCTCCGCCTCTGCTGTCTGGCCTTATTCCGCCCTTGCCGCCACTCCGCGCAGATTCGCGATGATTTGCGGTCTGCGATACTTCAGTCTGACGTCAAACCGCAGCATCCGTGAAGTGCCTAACGGTTGCGCGACGGATTCGATCCGATTCGAGCGGCCATAAAGTGCAACGAGCGGCGCTCCGCAGGTGCTAGAATTTTGAGCAGACGGCCCTAATGGTCACGGATTCGCCGGATTCCAACGCCGCCCCGCCGGGCGCTCGACCAGTCCTCAATCTCGAAGAAGAGGCCATTCGCTCCCAATTAGCACAGATCCTGGCGAGCCCTGAATTTCGCTCGAGCCAGCGCTGCCAGGAGTTTCTCCGGTTCGTGGTGGAACAATCGCTCGCGGGTCACGCCGGCGTGCTGAAAGAACGGACGATTGGGGTGGAAGCGTTTGGCCGCGCCGCCGACTACGAAACCAATCTCGACGGAGTCGTGCGCATCAAGGCCAGCGAGGTTCGCAAGCGCTTGAGCCTCTACTACGCCGGGAGCGGCAAGGCGGCGAAAGTGGCCATCGAACTGCCGGTGGGCGGCTATGCTCCGAGTTTTGCGGCGCGAGCATCTTCATCCAACGGCAGCGCGGAGGGAAGCTCAGAAAGCGTCGCCGCAATCTCGGGGAATCAAGTCACGCGCGACGGCACCTCGGGACATCGCGCGCGAAATGTGTGGATCGGAGCCTCGCTGATTGCCGCCGCAATGATTGCGGCGATCTCCTTGTCGACTTATTGGTGGCACGGACAGCAGACACCTTCGGTGCTGAACGAATTCTGGGAGCCGGTGCTTCGCGGTTCAGGCCCGGTGCTGATTGCCGCGGCCTACGTGCCGGTGTACGCGCATGATCCGCGGATGCCCGGCGACCAGGGCGAGTTGCTGCTCATGCCCGACCAATATGTTGGCGGCGGAGATTTGGTGGCGGCCGCGCGCGTTGCCGGAATGCTCGGCCGGATGGGGCACGCATCTGAAGTGAGGGTGGGAAACGCGATTTCGTTTCAGGATCTGCGCAACACGCCGACCGTGTTGATCGGGTATTCCAGCACACAGTGGAAGGACGTTACGGAAGATTTCCGCTTCTATGTGGATGACAGTGATCGGGGCATGATTCGCGACAACGGCAAGCCGACGGAATGGTATCCGCACCATGTGACCCACGATTTTCACACCGATGAGGACTATGCGGTGATTTCGCGGGCGTTTCTTCCGCAGACGCACGCGATGCTGATCCTGATCAGCGGCTGCACGCAATATGGGACTGAGGGAGCAGCCGACCTGATCGCCAATCCCGAACTCCTCGCCGCCGCGCTGCGCGAAGCTCCGGCGGGATGGCAGAACAAGAATCTGCAACTGGTGTTGCGCATGCAGGTGATTGCAAATGCTCCCGCCGCGCCGAAAGTGGTCGCCGCCCATTTCTGGTAGCTTCTTGCGCAAACAGTGGGCCGCCGGATGGTCCATTGAATACGGTCGAGCGTCGGCTGACCGATAAACTCCCTTCGCACACCATCACGTGCTCGACCGCTCACGGGTCTTCCTGAGGCAGGCGGGAACAGTGATCCTGGCAGTTTCTTTACTGGTTTGGGTCCTGACGCATCTCCCACTGGACCAAGGCCATTCTCCGGAACTGGAACACAGTGCGATCGCCTACCTCGGACATGGAATTGAGCCGCTTATTCGACCTCTCGGTTTTAATTGGAAGATTGGCGTCGGCCTGTTGACATCCGTGATCGCGCGTGAAGTGATCGTCGGCACTCTGGGCACAATTTATGGAACTGACCCGGCAACGCAATCAATGACGCTGCAGAATGCGCTACGGCAAGATCTGACTCCAGCCGGGGCAATGGCGCTACTGGTCTTCTTTGCATTTGCCATGCAATGCGCGTCGACCTTGGCCGTCGTGCGGCGCGAGACCAACAGCTGGAAGTGGCCCATGATCCAATTCGCCTACATGACTGCGGTTGCTTATGCGTCAGCCTTAGGTGTAAACGCAGTCCTGTCGAGGCTATGGAGGTGAGCTTGTTCTTCTTGTACATGCGAAATGACTTTCAGCGTCGGACCGCTGGCAATGGAAGTCGCACCACGAAGAATCGCCGACAGCATAGGAACGAGTCAATTACAATTCCAATCTCTGCATTCCCTCCACATTAGTAATCTCTGTACAGCAACTGATAGCCGGGATACTCCGTGAGATCACATCTATATGTGATTTAGACACGGCTTTCGCGTGATCCGGCGCACAGCATCTGGCGACAAGCTAGGGTAACTAAGCAAAGCACACTTTATGAATATGTTCAGAGACGCGGGACATCTTTTTCGTGTTGCTGTTGTTTTCGTCGTCATCGGCATGGCGTTCTTGGGGATACGTGCGCTTCTTGTGCCGAAGAGTTTCGGACAGTATGGACACTACCGCGGAAATGCCATGGCCGAGATGGCAGCCCGTCCGGTGAACTTCGCCGGCCATCAGGCTTGCGAAGACTGTCATGCCGATGTCCTGGAAAAAAAGAAGAGCGGTAAACATGCGCATGTCAACTGCGAGGCATGCCACGGACCGCTGGCGAAACATGTCGATGATCCGGGATCGGTGACACCCGCCAAACTCGACACGGCGGTACTGTGCGTCCGCTGTCACGAAGCGAACATCGCCAAGCCCAAGGGATTTCCGCAAGTCGCTTCCGTCGACCACTCCTCCGGCGTGCCGTGCGATACGTGCCATCAGCCGCATAGTCCGGTGATTGACGGAGGGGAGAAATGAGCATCACCCGACGCCACATGCTTCTTCTATTACCGGCGGCCGCGGTCGCCTGGAAGTACGTTCTTGCCGGGGCACCGGACGCCGCCCCCAATTACAAAATGTCAGAGCACTGGTGGGGCATGCTGATCGACCTTCCCAATTGCATCGGATGCGGGAACTGTGTGCGGGCGTGCCAGGCCGAGAACGACGTGCCGGACGAATACTTCCGCACCTGGGTGGAACGCTACCACGTGTCGGACTATGACATTGAAAATCCCCATGTGGACTCGCCCGATGGCGGCAAGAAGGGATTTCCTCCGGGCAAGGCAGAGGGAGGGAAAAACTTCTTCGTGCCTAAGCTCTGCAATCATTGTGCGGATTCACCCTGCACTCAGGTTTGCCCGGTGGGTGCGACGTTCATAAGCCCGGATGGGGTGGTTCTGGTGGACAAGACGTATTGCCTTGGCTGCCGCTATTGCGTTCAGGCCTGCCCCTACGGTTGCCGCTTCATCAATCCGAAAACTGCAACCGCCGAGAAGTGCACTCTCTGTTACCACCGGATTACGAAGGGCCTGACCACAGCTTGTTGCGAGGCGTGCCCGACCGGCGCGCGCCAGTTGGCGGACTTGAAGAATCCCAACGACCCGATTCACGAATTCCTGAAGACCCATGACGTTCAGGTCTTGAAACCTTACATGGCGACCCATGCCAAGGTGTTTTACAACGACCTGGATGGTTCAGTGCGATAAGGAGACGGTTGACCATTATGCCTGGCGTTGAAGGCTTCATGTATCCGAACGAAGTGGAACTCCAGTGGAGCGTCCTCATCGTGCTGTATCCGTTTCTCACAGGCTTGGTGGCCGGCGCATTCATTCTGGCTTCGCTGGAGCGGGTTTTCCAAGTGGAGGCGGTAAAGCCCACCTACCGCCTTGCGTTGCTGACGGCCCTGGCTTTCCTGCTGGTAGCGCCGCTGCCGTTACAACTGCACCTTGGACATCCGGAGCGCTCGTACGAGATGTACCTGACGCCGCACCGGACTTCCGCGATGGCCATGTTCGGGTTTGTGTATCTGTGGTACTTGATGGGTGTTCTGTTGCTCGAAATCTGGCTCGACTACCGGCGCGACATCGTGGTGATGTCTCAATCCACCACCGGATGGAGACGTTTGCTCTACCGTCTGATGACCCTGGGTTCGAACAACATCAGCGAGCGCGCACTTGAGATCGATGACCGACTGGGCTGGCTGATTACACTTATCGGTATTCCTTCGGCGTTCCTGCTGCACGGATACGTCGGCTTCATCTTTGGCTCGGTGAAAGCGAACCCGTGGTGGTCGTCGCCGCTAATGCCGGTGGTGTTTATCTTCTCTGCCATGGTGTCGGGGATCGCCACCGTCATGCTGCTCTACATGCTGCTGACGTGGGCTCGCAAAGAGACGATTGATATGCGCTGCGTGGACACGGTGGCGCGCTACCTGTTCTACACCTTCATCATCGATTTCAGCCTGGAAATGCTCGACCTGATTCACCGCATCTACGAGGCCGATGAGAGCTTCCGCAGCTTGGATTTCATGGTCCATACCAAGCTGTACATGTCGCATATCGTGGTCCAGATCATGCTTGGCACGGTTACTCCCATTGCGCTTCTGGCCTTGACTCAGGTGTTAAGGCTCGGCGAAATGGCCCGCAAGCGCATTTACGTCCTGGCAGGATGCCTGACCCTGGTCGGAATTTTTGCCATGCGCTGGAACGTCGTGATCGGAGGCCAGTTGTTTTCCAAGAGTTTTCTGGGATACACGACTTACAAGATGGGACTGGTCACGCGCGAAGGACTGCTCGTGGCCATTGCGCTGACGATTTTGCCATTGGTTATTTTGTGGGTGCTGGTGAAGCTTCTGCCTCCCTGGCCGGAGAAGGATTCGGGCTTGTCTCCGGACGCCGCACCCGCGCACTAATTTCCAAGCGGAAGTTTTAGGACGACATTTCGGACGCGACGTTCGACTAGTTCTTGTTGCCAGCCTCAAAGCGAGTGGAGATTATGGACGATCTCGACGCTTTAGCACGGCTCATCGCACGTTTGGAGAAGCTGGAGAGCCGAGTCTCCGACCTGGAACATCGATCCGAGAAAGCGGCATGTGTTGCCGCCATACCCGCCGCTCCGACCGTACTCCAGCCAACCGCGGCTGCATTCTCACTTGCACAAGCTGGTGGAGTGTTCCCGGTGGTGGGCAAAGCCATGCTCGGAATCGCCGGCGCCTATCTCCTCCGGGCCGTGGCCGAATCGGGCTCGTTTCCAAAGTTGGCGGTCGTATTTCTGGCGCTCGTCTATGCGGAGATGTGGCTGGTATGGGCAGCGCGAGTGCCGGCTGAGACGCGCTTTGTGAGTAGTGTTTATGCCACCACGGCGTCCTTGATCATCGCTCCTATGCTCTGGGAACTGACTCTGCGATTCAAGGTCTTGCCCGCTTCGGCGACAGCCGCCGTGCTCGGCGTGTTCGTGGCCACCGCGTACGCTCTGGCCTGGAAGCGCAATCTGGTATCGATCATCTGGGTGGCGAATCTCGCCGCGGTCTTCACTGCCCTCGCGTTGCTGATCGCGACGCTCGATCTCGTGCCTTTCATCTCGGTGCTGCTGTTCATGGCATTGGCCAGTGAGGCGGCGGCTGGCCGTAACCACTGGCTCAGGCTCCGGCCCCTGATAGCCGCCGCAGCGGATCTTGCCATATTTATTCTCGTCTACGTTTACTCCCGCCCGGAGGGTATCCCCTCGGAGTACAGGAGCGTAGCGACGTCAGAGTTGATGGCACTCGGATGCATGGGGTTTCTGATTTATGGAGGGAGCATCGTTTTCCGGACCGTGCGGCTTCGTCAGAAAATCGGAGTCTTCGAGACCGGGCAGGCCGTCATTATGTTCTTACTGGCTGCCTTTGGCATCCTGCATTTTGGGGGAACTGCCGGCGCGCCGGTATTAGGGGCGCTCTGCCTGTTGTTCTCGGCAGTCTGTTACGGAGCTGCCTATGCTTATTTCGACCGCTACCACGAAGAACGTAACTACCACGTATATGCGACGTGGAGCGGGGCTCTTTTCCTGGCGGGCAGTTCTCTCTGTCTTCCGCCGGTGCTATTGGCGCTGTGCTTGAGCGTAGCCGCAATCGTCGCCACCATCTTAGGCGCCCGGGCATCTCGCCTGACGCTGGAATTCCACGGCCTGATGTACCTGGCGGCTGCGGCGTACGCGTCCGGCCTGCTGGAATATGCGGGACGTGCGCTCGCGGGAACGTTTCCAGCCGCGCCGGGATGGATTGTCTGGATCGTCGCCGCTTCGGCCATTCCGTGCTACGCGATCGCAGGCCACTTGCGCACGGAGCGCTGGAACCAGCGCCTTCTGCAAGCGCTTTCGGCCATTCTGGCGGTGGCCGCAGCGATCACGTTTCTGGTTTCTGTCCTGGTGTGGCTGGCGGAGAATGGCATGACTCCGGGCGCCTCCCACGTTGCAGTCATCCGAACATTGATCACCTGCGCGGTCGCGCTCGCGCTTGCCTTTAGCGGTACCCGTTGGCAGCGGACTGAACTGGTATGGATTGCCTACGGCACGCTGGCTTTAGTCACGGCGAAGTTGTTGTTCGAAGACTTGCAACATGGACATCCGGGATCTACAGCCGTTTCGATCTTCCTGTATGCGCTGGCTCTGATTCTCGTTCCTCGCATGGCGCGAATTGGGCGTCGGCCCGCTGAAGAGCTTCCTGCCATGGCCACTCCTGTGAAACACGGACACTGACTTTCCACAGGCAAGCACGCGTGCTTGGTGCACAAGGCAGATTCGGAATGCATGACGAGCCACCGAAGTGATTCCCGAGCAAAATTTCAACGACGCGAGAACTCGGCTTCTAGGAGATCGCCATCGATGTCCTCCAATCGCGTTTCTCGACAGGCTCCGGTGAGCCGACGAATCGGGAGCCATTGCGTGCTGGCGGCAACATTTCATTCGACCAGTTCTAGTCGGCCGCACCCGCGTAAGGGACGTTGCGGCCACCGTAGCGACGCACTCGCAGGTTGGCCTGCTCGGCGTGAGCCAAAAAGCCTTCGAGCACGCACAAACGTGAGCAGTACTCGCCAATCATGGCTGAGGCTTCGTCGCTGAGAACTTTCTGGTAGGTGCAAGTCTTGATGAACTTGCCGACCCAAAGCCCGCCCGTGTAGCGTGCCGCTTTGCCGGTAGGCAGCGTGTGATTCGTGCCAATTACCTTATCGCCGTAGGCGACATTCGTCCGGGGACCGAGAAACAACGCTCCGTAGTTCTTCATGTTCTTGAAGAAGTAGTCGGGATCGCGGGTCATTACCTGGACGTGCTCGGACGCGATGCGATCGGCTTCCCGCACCATCTCCTCATCGGAGTCGCACACGATCACTTCGCCGTAGTCGCGCCAGGAAACAGAGGCCAACTCCGCCGTCGGCAAAATGGAAAGCAACCGTTCAACCTCGGTCATGGTTTCGCGGGCGAGTTTTTCGGACGTGGTAAGAAGGATAGCCGGCGTATTGAATCCATGTTCGGCTTGGCCCAGGAGATCGGTTGCGCAGAGTTCGCCGTCAACCGTTTCATCTGCAATGACGAGGGTTTCAGTCGGACCAGCAATCAAATCAATCCCGACACGACCGAAGAGCTGGCGCTTGGCCTCGGCCACGAAGGCATTACCGGGTCCCACGATCATGGAAACGGGAGCAATATTCCTGGTGCCGAGTGCCATGGCAGCGATCGCCTGAACGCCGCCCATGCAGTAGATTTCATGCGCGCCACCGAGGTGCATGGCAGCCACGACGGCAGGGCTCGGTTTGCCATGAAAAGGCGGCGAGGACGCGATCACGCGGGTCACGCCCGCGACCTTGGCCGTCACCACGCTCATGTGGGCCGAGGCCACCAGCGGATATTTTCCGCCTGGGACGTAGCAGCCCACCGAATCAACCGGCATGTTCTTGTGCCCGAGAATGACTCCTGGAAGAGTCTCGACTTCGACGTCCCGTATCGAGGACCCGCTGCGCCTGGGCAAAGTTGCGCACCTGGGCTTGCGCAAACTTGATGTCCTCGAGGTTTTGACGGGAAAGCTGGGAGAGACAGCTCTCAATTTCTTGCTCCGAAAGCCGGAATGCAGGTGGGTTCCATTTGTCGAACTTTTCTGAAATTTCGCGCAAAGCAGTCTCGCCGCGACTTTCGATGTCCTCAATGATTCCGGTGACGATGTCGCGAACCTTCTTCGCTTCGGCGGTGGTCTGCTCGGGTGTGCGGCCGGTTTTCAGATGGCGTGGCATGGGGACCTCCTCTTGAACGAGTTGCGTGCGACCGCGCGGCCCAGGGAAAACACGAGCCAGCCGGGCCTAGCCAACTGCCGAGACAGGTTCAGTGAGCTCGACCTCGGCGGTCGAACACTGATGTTGTTCCGCGGCATAGCCTGCTTTGTAATCTGCTTTGACCGCGTCCGATGCCGTTGGCAGCACCGGAAAGTCCCACCAGCCGACAACTTCCGAGGCGGCGACGGAAACGTCCCGCGTAATTGGCACTTCGACCAGAGCAGGAGCGTTGGAGTCGAGCGCGCGCTTGATGGTGGATCCAATTTCGTCCGCCGCCTGCACCTTGGCGGCAACATCGAAGCCAAACGATTTCGCCAGTGCGACGAAGTCCACCGAGTATGGCCGGCCGTCGCCGCTGTGCTGGTTGAACTCCGATCCGATCTGCCGCCCCATGAGATAGTTCTGCCCGTCGCGAATCGAGATATAGCCCGAGTTATTGAGCACCAGGAAAACGACCGGAATGTTGTACATCACGCAGATGGCGAGTTCCTGCACGCACATCATGAAGTCGCCGTCGCCGATGATGCACACGACCGGCGCATCCGGCTTGGCAAGCTTGGCGCCAATAGCGGCAGGAAGGGCGAAACCCATCGATGAAAATGAACCGGAAGTGATGTGGGTGCGCGGCTCGTAAACCGGAAAGGCTTGCTTGGTCGTGCTCTGCGGATGCCCCGATCCTACGGTTACGATCCCATGGCGCGGCAGCACCTTGCGCAACTCCCGCAGCGTGCGCAGCATGGTGGTTGGAATGCCATTGTAGGAGCGACGCCGTTCCAGTATCTTTTCCCACTCTCGCTTCAGTCCTTCGAGATCACTGAGGTAAGAAGCCCGGGCTGTGCGAGCTCTACGCGCCTGTTCATCCGAAATTCCGGCCAGCATGTCGGCAAGCGCCAACTTGCAGTCGGCCACGATGCCGACCCGAGCGGGATAGTTTTTCCCGATCTCACGCGGATCGATGTCGACCTGAATTAGTTTGGTATCCGGAATCGAGAAGGTGACACCCTTGCGGTAAGACGACGCCGACCAATCGGTGAAGCGGCAACCGAGGGAAAGGAGGACATCGGCGTTTGCCGCTGTGTGATTGCCGGGCAGCGATCCTGGCCAACCCGCGGTCCCGGCGCACATCGAATTATCCTCCGCGATCGCGCCTTTGCCGTTCCAGGTAAAGACCACCGGGATGCCGAGTTTCTCGACCAACGAAGTCAGCTCGGGCGAGGCATTGGCACTGATGGCCCCGCCGCCCACAACGATGCACGGCCGCTTAGCGGTAAGCAGAAGCTGGATGGCAGCTTCGATGGCCTGGGCGTCGGCTCGCGGCTTCCCGACCGGTAGGCGCTGGTCGAGCTCTGCTACGTCAATGTCGGTTGTCTCTACCTGGACATCAAGCGGCAGTTCCATATGCACCGGGCCCGGACGGCCCGTCAACATCGCATTCCATGCTCGATGCATCACGAAGGGAACCTGATCGGCGCGGATCACGTCGAAGGTGCGCTTGGTCACGGCCGCGGCTATGTGTGGGAAGTCGGGCGAGGCGACGCGGTCCAGCTCCTGCATGACCCCGTGCCCACGCATGTGCGTGGCGGCGCTGCCGGTGATGAGCAGAAGCGCGGTCGAATCGCAGTGGGCGGTTGCCAGTCCGATGACGGTGTTGGTCGCGCCGGGCCCGATCGATGTGCAAGCCGCGATCGGCTGACCCGTGACTCGATAGTGTGCATCGGCGATGTGGACGGCATTCTGTTCGTGCATCACCTGGATGAAGGGCAGCTTGGAGACGGGATCGTTAAAGGCGTCGATCATGCTCCAATTACCGTGCCCCGGCAGACCGGTGACGTAAGGGACTCCGTATGCTTTGAGAGCCTTTCCGATCAACTGTCCCGCGGTGAGTCGCATAGCCAACCTCCTCGTTCCAACCTTCTTTTCTGCGCGGCTATTCTACTCTTGGACCAAGCGGGATGCGAACGAACCGGCAGGATAGTGGTAGGCCAGTTCCGCGTGGCCGACGACTCCCAGTTACCAAGATTCTGGGGTTGTGAGTGCTATCGCGATGTTGCGTCAACCGTGACGGTTCGGATTAGAATCTGAAGCGTGGAACGACTAACTCGCACCAAAATTGTTTGTGTCGCGGCAGCAGTCGCGCTGGCAAGTGTTTTCTTTCCCGTACCGCAAACGGTCGCTCCAGACTGGGCCATCACGACCTTAGACGCCGCCCGTAGACCCCTCACAGGCATCACCGTCCGCGAGTCATGGCGGCAGTACAGTCTCGAAGACTCTTCGCACGAGGAAGATCGTTTGACCGACATCAGGGGCGAGGTGCACTTCCCTCGGCGCACGGAGTGGACCAGCATCGCGGGCCGACTTCTTGGCTGCGCACGACAAATCAGCCGTACCGGAGTCCACGCGAGTTGTGGCCCACATTCCTACTTGGTCGCATTCGGCAAGGGCGTTGACACGATGGATTGGACAGACCTCGGACAAGAGTATGGAACGACATTGCCGTGGCAACGTTCGACTCTGGTCTTGAAACACTAGATTGTTGCAATCAGGCCATAACGCTCATAACCAAGACTGGCTGGTTTCAGATTCTGGACCGATGACCGGCAAACCGGAACCTGACCCGCTGCCGCAGCCCGGCTGCGACCTGTGCATGGTTGTATAATCCAGCGGACTTTAAGAAGCAACAATGAATATGAACCGGCGCACGTTTCTGTCGCAATCTTCGCAGTTGTTAATGGCCGCAGGTTTGGCTCCGCGCTTGTTCGGTGAGAATCCCATGCCCGAAAACAACCGGCGTCGTCCTCTCTCCTTTTCCAATGACTGGATCGCGAGCGTCCTCGTCAACGCAGTCCGTGAGATGGAAGTTGAGGATGCGATCGTGGTAAACCTCTCCACCACCGCTTTGCGCTACCGGGCAGGAGGAGATCACGGGATCATTCTCCCTTGGAAATCAGCCATCCTCCGGAATTGCACGATTGAGAGTGCGGAGTCGGCTGCGCTGCTTCATGTTCGTCAGCGCACGAATCTTGGCGGTGTTGCTCTGGGTTGGGAGTGGTATGGTCACCGCAATGCGCAGTTTCCTCGTGACACTCCACTCTATATCTCACCCCAGGACGATATTGGAGATATAGAACTGGATCCGATGGCTGCGTTCGGTTCTATGACTTTAAGCTCGCCTTCGAAGCGACGATATCGACTCAAGCTCAATCTCTGGTATACGCCAGAGGAAACGGACTGCGGAATTCACACCGGCCACCAGTTTCTGGAAGTACATACGCAAATCCTCGGCACCGGCCACATGCAGAAGTTTCGGGAGAAAAATGCAGACACGCTTTATGAAGATGTGCTAATGCCCGTCGGATTCACTCATGACCCGTTCTTTACCGTTGCCGACGACCGCACTTTCAGTTATCCATGGCACCGTTATTATGCGGACACGGACTGCATCTGGATGGCTATCGAACTACATCCGTTGTAATGCGCAGGCCCCGGTCATCCCGATAGCTGGGCAAACCCCTCCGCACCCTGACTCGCGTTGGCGAAAACGACAATGCAACCCGATTCATTCCTTCACGAGGGTGCAGCCATTCGTGACACCGTGGCGGTTCCACCCGAGTCACCTGTTACGTTCTGACGCTGACTCCGACGAAGTTGTCCAGAAGTCGGCTTCGGGGAAATGCTCCTACTGATCTTCTCGAAGGCCTTTCTGGATAATTTCCTCTTTACCCCGACCAACCGCCCAGCAGTCCGCTTGACACCCCGCGTTCGCAGGGCTAAAGCATCAGGGCGACGACGTAAGCTTCGTTTCTTTTCCGGCCACTGGATCTCGCGGGACTTTGGCTGTCGCCGTGATCTTGAAGACTCAGAACAGATTTGCTTATTTGAGTCCTTCCACCAGATAGAGGTCTGACAAGATTCGGTGATAGCCATACAAGCATGACTTGCCGTCCGGCGTGAGGAGAATAGGACCAATACGGCTTACGCCGGCTGAATCGGAGGGCATCAGTTCCTTCCACAGAGTCTGGTGGCCCGTCGCCAAATCAAGCCGATAAACTTTGGCTGGCAGGTCCCCCGGTTTGTAGAAATAGATTGCCTTAGCGTCATCACTCCATTGAATAGGTTGCTCTCCCGGCTCAATACCCGCAACCGCGCGAGGTTCCCCGCCGGCAACCCGGTAAAAATAGGCTTTTTCGTCGGACCCGATGCCGACCACCTGCTGACCATCCGGCGAAAGGACCAAAGCAAGAGGGTCGATTCCCTCCGGCGAGATCGGTACCGGCCTTCCCTCGGGGGAATCCTGGCGGTAAATGCGGGCAGCGTGACCTGGTTCCTTGCCGGAGAAAAGAAAGCCCCGACCATCAGGAAGCCACTTGGCCCGGCTGTGATTGATGGAGTCGTGAGTGAGAGGCTTGGCCTCGCCCGGCCCTGTTGGGAGAAGAACAAACTGGGCGGGCGCGGAGATCGTACTTACTATCACCCACTTGCCATCGGGCGACACACTCAGCGCCATGCCATCTCCTAAGCGGACAGCCGAGGACTCACCGATCTTTCGCTGATAGACAGAATAGTTCGGGCCTCCGCCTTCCCCTGCCTCGGTGAAGAGAAGGTCTTTGCCATCGCGCGAGAGATCGGACGGGTACGAGTAGTCGAGCCACGACATATCACGCTCTTTATTCTCGCCAGCCACCAGGCCAATCAATTCTCGCCGCCATGCGTCCTTGGCGAGGAGAACGCGCCCATCCTGCCAAACATCCTGTAGCATCAGGGTCCCAGGAACCCGTGCGATGAGCCGCTCCCGGCCGCTGAGCGTGACCGCGTAGATGGAACGTTTGAGGCCAAGTTCGGCGGCGGTAAACCATATTTCCGCACCGTCAGCAGACCAAGCCAGTCCCTGGGCTGTTTGAAATCCAGCCGCCACAGTCTTGACGTTTCCGCCCAGGTCCACAATCTTGACTGAACCTGCGTCATCGCCGGGCAAGGGATGGTCCAGGAACGCCACCTGGTCCCCTTTTCTCGAAACTCTAGGGTGGCTAATCCAGCCGGAGGTCTGGTACAGCACTTTCCCGATGGGAAACTCGAGTTGGTTTCGACCACCGACATCGCGCACGATAGCCAAGTTATTTCCATCAGGAGACCAATCCGCCCACTGCACGTTTTCCAACACAGGACGAGGAGATCCGCCGTTGAGAGGCACTCTGGCCAGCGTGCCCACCTGGGCATAGACCCCGGAAGGGCGGCTATTCATGGATACCGCCATTTCTCCGGAGGAGGAGATCGCCAAAAGCGCGGCTCCCACAAGATTGAGGGAACGCGACTGGGGACTCTCCGGACTGGTGATGAAGAGATCGATTGGAGATCCTTCCCAGGAAGCTCCGTAGACGACCGACTGTCCGTTGGGTGTGAAGTGCGCCGACCGAATGGTCCCTCGGCGAAAGGTAAGTTGATGGTATGACGGCTGTGACACCGGCATCCAACTGTCACGGAGAAACCAGCCTGCCCCTGCGCCCAGAAAAAAGAAGACAATACAGGCGATCAATCCTGTTAATCCGAGGGAATGTCTTTTTCTGGCCACGGCTGCAGGAGCCAAAGTCCCAGCAGCCTGTGCTGCGGATACCGTGCCTTGCGCAGCTGTACTCCGGCTTGAGTCCAGGTCACGCTTCAATCTCTTTAATTCGGCGCGTATTTCGGAAGCCGCCTGATAGCGTAACTCCCGGTCCTTTTCCAGCGCACGGCCAACGATGCGGTTGAGATCGGGGGGCAATCCAGGATTGAGTTGGGGCGGCGGCGTAGGAACACGATTGAGAATAGCTTCGAAGATGATCGCGGAAGTGCTGCCGCCAAACGCTACTTTTCCAGTACACATCTCATACATGACAGCGCCGAAGGAGAACAAATCGGTGCGGGCATCAAGCTCTTCACCTCGCGCCTGTTCGGGGGACATGTAGGCAACGGTGCCCACGGTACTGCCCGGGCTGGTGAGTTGTTCCCGCTTAATATCTGCAATCGTGGAGCCATCCATCGAAGCCGTAAGATTGGGGCTGACGTTCAGCTTGGCTAGTCCGAAGTCGAGGATCTTCGCCTGTCCCCGGCTGGTAACGAAGATATTGGCTGGTTTGACATCGCGATGCACAATGCCTCGAGTGTGGGCCGCATCGAGTGCATCGACAAGCTGCAGGCTCAGGTCTAAGAACTCCTCAGTCTTGAGCGGCCGGTTTTCGACTTTATGCTTGAGCGTCACACCATCGAGAAACTCCATGGCGATGAAGGCCTGGGAACCTTGCTCACCGATGTCATAGATAGTGCAGATGTGAGGGTGATTCAGGGCCGAGGCAGCCTGTGCTTCGCGACGGAAGCGGAGCAAGGCTTGAGGATCTTTCGCGACGTCCTCCGGCAGAAACTTGAGGGCGACGAAACGATGGAGTCGGGTGTCCTCGGCCTTGTACACTACGCCCATCCCACCACCGCCAAGCTTCTCAATGATTCGGTAGTGCGAAATGGTTTGGCCGATCACTGGCGCGAAATCTTACGTGAGTCAAATGGGCAAGTCAATGAATCCAGAGAGGCCGAGCGCCATCCGAATGGCCTATTCCCACACATACATGCCCAGACTCGATAGCTCATTGGCGAATTGTCGGCAATGCTGAAGCTATCCAGAAACCGGTTTTAGGAAATCGATAGGTTTCCTCGAAGCCGACTTCTCGTTACCGATCTGCCCTTGGTGAGTGAGTCGGCGATTTGGCATCAATCGAGGGGTGGTCCTAGCCCTAGGGCGAAGCCGCTGGAACAGCTTCAGCATTCCGGCAAGGGTGATTGCCCGGGTTGCGGTTGCGGCTTTCGCCTCAGGACCAACGCGGAGAACAGCGTGATGACGAGCCCAATCGGGAAGGGATGAATGAAAGTGAGCACTGCGTTGAAGAATGGGTTTTTGTACAGCTCTTTGTATTTTCTGACCTGCTGAAGTTTTTCCTGGACGGCTGCCGGGCTCGCCCCCGAGGCGGTGAGCTTCTGAACCAAATGAGCGCCGTATGCGTCCCAGAAACCAGGCAGGAAGTTGTAATAGATCACTTCCCAGGTGACGACATAGACGATGCAGGATATCAGCGTAATGGAGAGGCCGACGGCAAAGGCCTTTAAAAAGGTAATCTGGCCATCGCCGATGTTGTCCCGGTAGGTTCGGATGCCGACAAACACCATCAAGAACGAGAGCACGATGGAGGTGTTGCCGATGATCGCGCCGCGGTCGAAGCCAATCCTGCCGCCGAAGGTCACCAGCGCTATCATCATCAGCGACGAGATAGCGCCGGAAATCAGCCCGAAGGTGACGATGATCTTTCTCATATCCGGGCAATGTCTTTTATCCGATCGTTTTTTATCCGATCGTCTTTTATCGATCCTGACCTTTCCACGTATGCGGCCGGCCCCATGCTCATACGCTCAGCGACCAGCCACGTCAGCTGGCGACTTGGATGCCGCTGGGATAACTACGATCAGGTTATCGCCTGCTCCGGGGTGAGTCATCCCAAGATAATCGAGCTTGTCGAGGCCCGGTTCGGCGTCGAACCCGATGTCTTTCGTTGTCATGTTCGGCGCATAAAACATCAAGTGCGGAGGAAAAATGCCAGTGCCGTGCTCAGGGATCGCGCTCAAGCGGTTCCGGCTGGACATCATGTAGAGGAATCCCGGTTTGCTGGGATACTGGTAACGGCCGTCCTTGTATCCGTTGGCGGCGTCTGCCTTGATTTCGGCCTCGGACTTGCCGTTTGTGCGCAGCTCTTCACCGTGCATGTAGACAAGCAAGAGAGTGCGGCTGCCTTCGGCGTCGAAGCACTGCGGCTCGATGGTTGTTTCTGGCTGGGTTGTTTCTGCGGGCTTCACGAAGTGCCGGCCAACAAAACAGCTGAAGCCGTTAGTGCCTTCGCGCGCTTTCTCGTAGCCTTTGGGGCCGAGAACATAAACTGTGGCTTTACTGGATACCTCGGCCGGGGCGGCGCTTTCAGCGAGTGCGATCTGCTGGTCACGCGGCATGGAGGCGTCGTAGACCCGGGGGAGTTCATATTCCGGGGCGGCGGCGGTTGCGGGAATGAGCGCAGTACTTGAAAACAAGCCGATCGACAGAGTAGCCACGACAAAGACCTTCATCGAATTCAGAGACTTCATGTTCGCTCCTTTTTTCAAGAAGTTCATGTTTTCATAAACTTCCTGTTTTTCATGAACTTCAGGTTCGCTCGTATTGAGCGGCTCAACATACCGCATGAGGCGGGGTCGGTGTCGTCATCCTTTTGGCTGATTTTGGCGGCGGAGAGAAAAATCACTCGTTTGGGGGAATGATTATTGGCGCGGACCGTGCTTGTGCACGAGTAGATCAGGGGAGAAGGCCGAATTCCTTGCCGAGTTGCACCGCTTGCGTTCTTCGTCTCGCCCCGAGTTTGTCGAAGACACGGCTGGAATGGGTCTTCACCGTGCTCTCGCTCACAAAAAGCTTCTCGGCGATTTCGCGGTTGCTCAGGCCCTGGGCGATCAGTTCAAGGATCTCAAGCTCACGGCGAGTGATATGGAGGTCCTCACGTTTTCTTTCGTCAGGGATGAAGGGCCCCTCGGCGGGGACGGGGAAATCCTTCACCACAATTGTCTGGCGTTTTGCTGTCAGCTTGAGGCCAAGCCAGATGCCAAGAACGGCAAAGGTCGCGGCGATCAGTCCGCCGTAGATTTCGATGGAATGTTCGACGACCAGGAACCGATACTCGGTCCACTGGAGCAGAGCAATCAAGATTCCCGCGATCAACCCGTACATGAGGACGTGGCGCTTCATAAGTTGCAGGAGGATTCGTTACCGAAATTATCGCACCCATGGTGGGGTAGATCCTACTGCTTGCAGGGCAAGATCAGCGCTTGACAGGTATTGCCCGAGTCACGAGCAATCCGGAAATAATGCCTCCAGGTTGGTCCCACAAACGCGCTTGTGGGCATGGAGCCATGACGTTAGCCAAAAATGAGATCAATAGAGAATTGCCCGAAGCCGACTTGTCGTTCCTAAGCCTTTCGGTATACGCTCTGGTACTCACCTACGATTCGAAAATGGCGGCTACGCCTGACCCGGCGCATGAAGGAAATGACGACCCGTGACGACTTCGAACGCTTCCGGGCTGACGCAGCGAAGTACGCCGCCTACATGGAGACGCCGCAGGGAAAATTGCGTCTTGACCTCGCTTTTGCGAACTTGCAGGACTTTCTCCCGCAGGTAGCAGCGCCTTTTCTCGCTCTAGATATTGGGTGCGGGACCGGCGCCATCGCGATGCGCCTGGCGCAACTCGGTTTCCAGGTCACGTTGCTGGATGCGTCATTGGAGATGCTGGATTTCGCCAAGCGTGCCGCGCAGGAAGCAGGAGTTGAGGAGAGGATTGCGCTGAAACACGGCGATGCCGCCAAATTAGAAAACTTGTTCGACGCCGGGTCGTTCGATTTAATTCTTTGCCACAATGTCCTGGAATATGTTGACGATCCGAGCGCTGTATTGCGTAGTGCCGCTCGTGGCTTGCGGGATTCAACCAGCATCATCTCGATACTGGTGCGTAACCAAGCGGGTGAGGTGTTAAAGGCCGCTATAAAGGACGGCGATTTGGCCGCGACCGAACGCAATCTCATCGCCGAGTGCGGACATGAGTCCCTGTACGGAGGAAGCGTGCGGCTATTTACGGTAGAGAGCCTGAAGGCCATGCTGCTCGAATCGTCACTTGGAGTCATGGCGGAGCGCGGCGTACGGGTTGTCTCGGATTACTTGCCTCCGAAGGTTTCCCGAAATGATGAGTACGAACGGATTCTGGAGCTGGAGCGCAAGCTCGGCAGGCGACCGGAATTTGCCGCCGTTGCCCGCTACACGCACTGCCTGGCACATCGCGCATGTCCGGACGCCGCAGCCCAGTCATGAAGGACGCCTCATGAACAATGTTACGGATCAGTCTTCGTCGTCGGGATCGCGCATGATCGCACCTGATGAGGATGTCGCGCTCGGGCTCGGGCTGACCAATGAGTGTAATCTCGCCTGCGCTTTCTGCTACCGCGATCCAACTCGCACTGATCGTCTCTCCCTGGATCAAGTGAAGGCAATAATGGAACGCCTGCCCGTTCGGTCGGTGAATCTCGGCACCGGAGAGAACGGCATGCATCCCGACTTCAAGGCAATACTGGCCTATCTGCGAACGAAACCGGTCAAACTCACCATCACTTCTAATGGTCATAGTGTTGCGGTTCTAGAAGACGATGAACTGCGAACTTTGCATGACATCGAGTTCTCCCTCGATTACCCGACGCAAGCGGAACAGGATGCCCAGCGCGGGCAGGGCAATTGGGCACTCATCCACCAGCAAGCAGAACGATGTTTGAGGCTGAATATTCCTGTCACCATCGTGGCCGTCATGATGAAGTCGAACTACTTGGGCTTGGCGGATGTGGCGCGAGTGGCCAAACAGTTTGGCGCACCTTTGCGAGTAAACGTGTACCAGGCCGTGCGGTCCGACGTTTATGCCCTCAGCTATGAAGAGTACTGGGAGGGCTTCCGACGCCTGCTTGAGGAAACCGATGTCATCGCGATTGCCGAGCCGCTGGTTCGTGCGATGGCGGGGCTGCCACCGCTCCGAGGTGGTTGTGGCGTGAGCACGGTCCGAGTGACGCCACGAGCTACGACACAACCTTGCGTCTATTGGCCCGGATCCGGGGAGCCGCTGTCAGATTTGATCTCCGGAGGCGTCAACATTTTGAGCTCAACGCCCTTCGAGGAGGCACGGATGCTTCCTCAAACCTGCACGCGGTGCGAGTTCCGCGAATCATGCCACGGCGGGTGTGCCGGACGCCGACGCTTGCAGGGCGCGCTGCTACAGCCTGATTGTTACTGTCCGATCATTCGGGGCGAGCGCCCAACGCTTGAGATCCACATGGCCGCAAATCGGGATCTTCCCAAGCTGCGCAGTTCGTGCACTACCGTCGTGATTGCAAGGTAGGCTGCTTTGTGAGAACGACATGAGCTATCCAAACCAGCCTACCCCTTGGTTACTGCGCGGGCATCCACTTGTCTGAGCCCATCACCTTAACTGCCAGGTCCGAAATAAAAATGTGCAGAGGCTTGCCGTCGGCGGTGCCCTTATGCTCGGTTGAGATCAGAATCGGACCTGCCTTTTTGTAGCCTGCCCAGGTTGCGAAGACCCGGCTCGGCGGCTTGGCCCCGCCGCGGTGGTAGTCAAAGAACACGACGCGATTGTCCTTGCCGACGTAGAGATCCCAGGTGTCGCCGGGCGTGTAACCGCTATCTGCGGGATACTTTACCGGGATCAGTTCGGCCATACCAGGGCCGAATGGCAGGTTAAACTTACCTTGATCGATTGCGCTGGCGCTTTTGTCCCAGTACGCGTGGAAGACGAACAGCAGCCAATAATTATCGTTGACGAAGGATGGCTCGACTTCATTCTTTACCTGGTCGGATTGACTGCTGAGCTGCGAGCTGTCGTACGAAACCTTGACCGGCTTGCCGTCTTTATCCGTTCCTTCGTAGCTGACTTTGCCTGTCTTAGGCTCCCATTCCCACTTGTGCGCAGCCTTGAAGAGCCCGGTGATCTCTCCGTTCCAGGTGTAACGGATGGCCTCAACTTTGTCCCACGAATCGATGCCGTAGGCTTTGGCCATCTGTTCCAGAACTGGCGCGCGTTCCTGCGCCCAGGAGTTTGAAGCGAATGCCAGCATTCCGCTAAGCAGAAGACCCATCATGGTGAAACTGCGAGCATTTCTCATAGAGTCGCTCCTTGGTGAATTGAACGAATGCCGCTTAGGATGACGGCATAAGGCTCCCGGATACATAATGATTTCTCGGCGCGGTATTTTCAGACCATCTACTCCGTTGAGCGCTGGGGAGGAGGCGATTGCCGGATCCGACGGAAGGCGATAATTGCAGCAGCGATCGCCAGACACCCGTATTCCAGCAGCATTACCCAACCGGGAAGCGACCCCCATGGATGTCCAAGAGCGCGCAAGTGCCATTGGACGTATGTGGGGATAATGCTAACGGTCCAGACGATGAGCAGCAGAGTCGATGCGGACGTCAGAAACGGCAATAGCCAGAGAAGATACCAGGGGAATACGGCGGGCGCGCAAAAAAGAGATGCGGCCATTGGCCAGCTAAATTCATCCAGAGACCATTCGCCCGTGGCACGCCTTATTCTTTGCCAGGTTGCCGTCGCCAATCCAGCGAGCACTGCCAGCCCAACGACCAACTGTGGAGGCGCGAGTCGGGCGAGCGCGGCAAACACTGGACCATTAAAACGGAAATTCTGCACATACGTGCCCAGCGAGCCGATCGGGATGGGTTGGTTAAAAGATGAACGATTAAGAAATGGCAAGTACAAGAGTCCGACCACAACTGCGGCCAGCGCCGCGTCGCGAATGCGAACCCGCTTCCAGTAAAGAGGCAAAAGTACGATTGGCAGAAATTTCACTGCCACAGCCAGACCGAGCGCGACCGCCGCAGTAGTCCGCCATCGACGCAGCAGCGCGGCGGCCGACACCGCCAACAACAGCGCGCCCACAATGTCGATGTGACCGCTTCCTGCCACCTCAATGGCCAACAACGGGTTCCACGCATAAGCCAGAACCAGATGCGCTCCCAGCCGGCGAGAACGCATGACATCGAGCAACACGAGAACAATGGCCAGATCGCAAACTACAAATGCTACTTTAGTGCAAAGGCAGATTCGTGAATGGCGGTTACTCCGCGAAAGAAGAGCTGTGCCCCCGGTGGATACGGGCTCGGTAGATCCGGATTGTTCAAGCTGCGTGTTTCCGGGGTATGCAACCCCTTAACGGCAGGATCGCCGGGGACGACAAAATAGGGGTTGTAGCCGAGCCTCTGCAGACGGCCATCCCAAACATATCGATGGATATCATCATCGGCTCCCGGGGGCAGCCGAAGAAATTCAATGTGCCAGACGGCAGCCAGGACGAGCCCGATGACGACGATACGTCGGGAAAATCTCAGTCAAATTTTGGCGCGTCGAAAAACTCGCGCATCGCCAACAAGTATGCGATTCCCGCAGCGGTTAACGTGGCCATGAACCACGGTCCACCCCGATCGCCGAAGTTCCTCGAGCAGATCGTTAGCGCTACGCACAAGGTGGCGCCGAGAATGTACACTCTGCACTCGGAGGAGACCTTCACGGTTCTCCCGCGCCGGTCCGATGGCCCGTCTGAGAGCTTGCTCGAGATGTTTTCCTGGATTGCTCCGCCACGAGATCCCAGTCCTTAAGCCACGCCGCCGTGCGCGGTGCCCTTGCCGGAGCAAGACGCAATTCCCCTGCCAGGCGAGTCAGGTCGTCCACTACATCAATATCGTAGAAAGCATCCCCGAAACCTACGGATAGCTGAAGATCTCGTGCGCGCGATAGGAGTCTTTCCAGCGCAGTGCTGGTACCCATGCCGTCATTTGCGAACAGCGTAGGATGAGACGCCTTTGCCCCGACAAGATAGTAGCCTCCGTCGTGCGTTGGCCCCACGACCACGTCATGTGCGACCAGCGTTTCGAAAGCGTCTTCAAGAACAGAACGTGGCAGGTGCGGGCTGTCGCTGTTGAAGGCGATGGTGCGCCGTGGATTGTCTTCGGCGAAATGCGCAAACACCGAAGTGAGGCCTGCGGCCAGGCCTTCACCTCTCTGGGCAACTACGCTCACTTCTCCGCCGACCAATTGAGTCAGCTCGTTTACGTCGGTGTTTGGGCACATGATGGCAACTTCCACATCGCCCAATGACCGCGCCAGTGCCAGCGTGTCATCCAGAAGACAGCAATAGAGATCAATGACAGCCTCAGGGGAAAGGCTGGATGCCAAGCGAGTTTTGACCGCGCCGAGCCTGGGAGCCTTCGCCATGATTACCAGCACACGGTCACTACCCGACGAGCGCGCCAATGTCTCGCTTGAGGATTTCATAGAAGAGTTTTGACGCGGACTCAGCCCGGCCGTAGTGTCCCTGTTCTTCGCCGCCGAAAATAATAACGTACGATCAAGCTGAGAATAAACCAAGCGGCGCCGACCGTGCCCTTCAGCGTACCACCGATCTTCGATTTCCCGATACGCGGATAGTAGCTCACCGGGACTTCCACCACGCGGAATCCAGCCAGCGCGCCTTTGAGAATCATCTCCACCGCCCAGCCATATGTGGTTTCTTCGAGTGCGAGCGCACGTATTGCATCTGCGCGGCCGGCGCGAAATGGACCGAGGTCGCTGATTTCCACCTTATAGAGAAGCCTGATGAGGCTGGCCGCGAGACGATTACCAAATACTTGATGCCAAGGCAACGCCCCAGGGGAATAACCCCGGTGCAGGCGGGAACCGAGGGTGATGTCTGCGCGCCCCTCAATAATTGGAGTTAAAAGAATGGGCAGTTCGGATGGCCGATCGCTGTAGTCGCCGTCCAGGAACGCAACCACATCAGGAGACTTGGCCGAGGCCAGACCCGTGAGGCACGCTCGCCCATAGCCGCGGCGAGGTTCCTGCACTACGCGTGCTCCCATTCTTGCGGCAATTTCAGGAGTCCCGTCGTTCGAGTTGCTATCGACAACGATGACCTCGGTTGTGAGATCGGAGGGCAAATCCGCTAGAACGCGCTCGATCGCCTGCGCTTCATTATGCGTGGGGATGATGACCGACACTCGCACAGTGGCTTAAATCAACCACCACGGAGAAGATGGCCACCGTTGCGCCAGCCACGCGTCAACG
Organism: uncultured Acidobacteriaceae bacterium; assembly: GCA_963777005.1. GTDB lineage: Bacteria > Acidobacteriota > Terriglobia > Terriglobales > Acidobacteriaceae > Sulfotelmatobacter. Next base: position 36,382 of record CAVZPC010000012.1, read on the forward strand.
CCCCATCTGCGGCCGGCGCCTCCAATAGCGAGCCCGAGCGAAGCCAGCACCGGAACCAGCAGCTCCCAAATCCACGCTGTGCCCCACTCCGAAATCCAAAGGCTACCGAGATACAGAAACGCCACAAATGCGGCGGGCCGGGAAAGCAGACCGATGACGAGCAGAATGCCGAGAGAGATCTCGGTCATGGCCTGCATAGGAGCGGCCATCGCGGCGTGACCAGCCGCCAGCGCCATGACAGACTTCCAAATGGCTGGCGAATGACTGTTCTTGATGTAGTAATTGATCAGGCCCGCGTAACCCGCCGGCGTGTAGAGGCCTTTCCCCAGATTCTCGAAAAAGACCCATACCAACATTGCGCCGATCGTCACCCGCACAATTGCCAGACCACTCCCGGCTTGCGGTTGGCGGGTTGCCGGGCTCACGCCACTTTGCAGGGAGGTTGAGTTCGTTGTCATGGTGAACCTCGTCCCATGGGATGCTACACCGGAGTGAAAAGATACGATATTCCCAAATGTTTATCTAGCGAAGCGGGTGCTGCCGGTTATCACAACGACCTTACCTTCTCCGCAGCGCTGACAGCTTGTGTTGGCTGCTGGTAATATCGTGATCATGTCCGCCGATTAAGGAGTGTTCCGTGCTGCGACTTCTCTCGTCGTTGTTGCTGCTATTCTTTCCGGCATACCAGCTGGTTGCTCAAGCTACTCCGGGTACTCAGAAATTCAGCCCTCCCGCCCGCACGTTTCGCTTCACCTACAACTTCACCGTAAAGGACATTCCCTCTGGGGCGAAGCGAGTGCGGGTTTGGGCTCCGGTGCCGCAAACAGACCGGCATCAGACTGTGCGGATTCTGGCGGTCAAGGCCCCGATTAAAACACGGATGACGGAGGAGCCCGAGTATGGGAATCGGATGATGTATGCCGAGTTCCTGAATTCTGCTCCAGGCAAAGTAGAGTTTACTCTCGAGTACGAGGTCACACGGCGCGAATACTCACGGGGAGATTACGCGCAACTTGAGCGAGCAGATCAGGAGCCTGGGGTCGTGCCCGCGTCTATGAGCCGCTTGATTGCGCCGGACGTTCTGATTCCTACGGACGGGAAAATCAAGCAGCTGGCTATCGAGGTCACGGGCTCCCAGATCGGTGCGGTAGCAAAAGCCAAGGCGGCCTATGACTATCTCTTTACGAACATGCGCTACGACAAGACGGGATCGGGCTGGGGACGCGGGGATGCGATCTGGGCCTGTGACGCCAAGCATGGCAACTGTACAGATTTCCATTCCCCGTTCATCGGCATGTTGCGGGCTGATGGGATTCCGGCCCGCTTCGACATCGGTTTTCCTTTGCCGGAGAATAAGCACGGCGGAGATGTCGCCGGTTATCACTGCTGGGCTGAGTTCTACGCCAGCAAAACCGGCTGGATCCCGCTTGACATCTCAGAGGCGTGGAAGGCGAAAGAGAAGCAAGATTATTTCTTCGGCAGCGTTGATGCGAATCGGGTGCAATTCTCCACCGGCAGGGATGTCACACTATCTCCCAAGCAGGATGGCCCACCGCTAAATTACTTTGTCTACCCGTATGTCGAGGTCGACGGCAAGCCGTACGATAAGCTCGACAAGCAGTTTAGCTTCGAGGAAGTAAAACCTTCGGAGTGAGGCTGCAAGTTGGCTTGGTTGCAAGATCGCAACCCTACCTGATCAGGAGGGTAAGGAAGGCCAGGCGCTCTGCGCCTGGCCTTCCTCTGTTACTCCACCCTTACGGATTGGACGGCGTCTGCGGCGTGCCCGCCGGCGCTGCCGAACCAGCTCCCACCAACGCCTTCACAACCGGTGTCCCAATACCCGTGGACACGTTGTAAGTCGGACTGATGTTGGACTGAATAAGTCCATTGAAGCCAGGGATCTCGGTATGCAGGTATTTCGCAACCGCCCCTTCCTTCGCCTGCTTGGCGGCGATGCCATACAGGTATGGGTTCACGTTGCCCATTCGCCCGTGCTGCTCGATCAGAAGTGCCAGGGCGCCGGCAAATTCGGGTGACGAGAGGCTGGTGCCTATGAATCCATAAAACCCACCGCCATCTCCAACGGCGAGCGCGAAAATCCCGTAGCTTCGATCCGTATTGCCGTTGCCATTGTTCGGATTGTCGCCGCCGTTGCAAAATCCGGTCTTCGGATTGACCACGGAAATGCCCGCAGGGCAGCCGCCAACCTGCATCCCGATATCCGGGACTGCCCGCGCGGTGGATCCCGTGTCCACCAGCGATTGATAAGAGGGCGCCGACCACATTTGGCTAAAACCGCCACCGGCCCCCCACACACCACCCGACGCAGTCTCGCCCACGCCATAGGGGTCATACGGTATTTCCGGATCCGACCACGCATTCTCCGTCGCATATTCCGAATCAAGGGACCCCGGTATGTACACGGTTACCAGGTTTGTACCGCCCACGGCCGTGACATTCGGGTCGGACGCTGGGGTGGATACCCCTGCCCGGAATACTCCTGGTTCTCCGAAAAAGTAAGGTACGCTGGGACATGCCTTGCCGGCACTGTCGCCAGAACTGGCGAGAAACGTAATCCCCTGCGTGTTGCCCTGCAGGAACAGCTCGTGATAGGCCGTCAAAATGCCGCGGTAATCCTGGCCCTCATTATATTTCGGGAAGTAGAGAAGCTCGCACTCGCCGAACGAAGAGCTCAGCACATCCACCTCGTTCGCCTCGATGGCGTCCACGTAGCCGGCAAAAATGCTACCGTCCGAGAGGTCCGGTATGTCGTAAAGGATGACATGGGCGCCGGGCGCGCCGGTGATCTCGGACTGCGTATCGATCGATACCTCGGCGAAAGCCCCGCCGAACAGCCCGCCGCCTCCATCGATCGCAACATCCTTATACAGGGTCGGGTCCGGCTGACCAGTGATCACGGACCAATTCTCGTTATCGAATACCGCCGCGACATCGGTCGGCAAATAGTCGCTCGACATCAGCACGCCGATCGTCGCCCCGGTGCCATCCAGCCGCTGCGCCTTGCCGTTCACCGTTACCATGGTCTGATACGAGGGATATTGATACGCCTCCTTGAGGTCATCGAACCAATAGCCGCCATCTTGACTGTAACGGTTATAGGTGCCGTTCAGGGGCGGCGTGACCTGGCGCGACATGACGTGGGCTTCATTTCGCCCAAAACTTACCACTGTGGCGCCGGCCGCCTTCAGCTCGGCCGGCAATTGCAGCGCGCTGGCCGAAACGACGCGCGTGCCCTGCGCATTGGTATCGGTGTGCGCCAGTTGCAGATGCGTGCCGAGCGTGCTTTCCACCAGCGCTACCGGTCCGCTGACATGCAAGCTGCGTGAATGGGTTTGCACCGAAAGCCCGCGCGTGCGCAGCGCCGCGACCACCCTGTCCATCGTCGCCGCATCGGGCCCGAAACTCGCGGCGAACTGCGCCGGTGTCAGCCAATGATGGTATTGCGGACTGGCTGGATCATGCAGCGCGGTCAGCAGATTATTGAGCTGGTCCACATTGCGCAGCGGCAGCGACACTTCGAAGCTGATCTGGCTTGTCGCATTCGGCGTGCCGACGATCGGCAGCTGCGCTCGAGCGACCCCGAGGCTAAGCAGCAGCGTCAGGGCTGCGCCGAACAGGTTGAGTTGTCTAGCGATGATCCTCTTGTTCATTTTGTTCATTGTCCGATCTCCCTAAGTTTTTTTGCCCTTAGCCGTAATTTCCATTGACCCCCAAAACGGCCCTATTGTCCCCGCAATCCTCAGTCGCGTCAATGTGAAAGAATTTTCATCACCAGCGAGAGTATTTTCTGTCGTGGGTTGTTGTCGCAATATCCCCTTTACACGCATCGACCAGGGCGTGAGTGGAAGCTTGATCCCACAGGAATCAGTTCTCTATAAAAAGTGTGGATTCGGAAACCTAGACGGCCCTGTCGGGAGGAACTTCGGCTTTAGCGGCCGACTTCTTCGCGAGGATTGCGGATAATCGTTCGACCCGAATATTTTCGGATTTCCGTTCCCAGCGAAGCTCTAGAAGTGTTCGCTCGTAACGCTGGAGCTCGACTTTATCGCGAAGTTTCATGGTTTCTCGTGGGGGCAGCCTAGCATCCTTGCGAGAGACTGTAAATGGGCTTGTGAAGAGTCGCTAATGACATCAGGGCACGAACGTGATTGCAACCACAGCTCGGTCTGTGGGTTTTTCGTCAGTTAGCAGAGGTCGTTATGCTTTACGACGGCATCTTACTGGTTGCGATAGCGACCTTGTGCAGCATGTAATACAAAGTCCCCAAGCCGGCTACGAAGAGAAGCACGAAAAGTCCGATGATGCTCCACTGCGGCGCGACCGGCAGTTGATTTGGTCTGAAGTAGAGTGCGAGGGCAAAGTTCCGCAGCAGGTCGCGCATCGCGATCATCACTGTTACGGTCAGCAGGCCGCAGATCACTCCGATCACGACTTGCCGCTTCGGAGACTTGCTGGATTTCGCAAGGACCAGATGCGCAACCGCAGCCAGCGGCAGAAGCAGTCCCATCGCTAACAATGCGGTCCCCACTCCGTTGCCGCCGATAAAGACGAAGCGGGCCGGACCTTGCAATTTCGCCAGGAACCAGAAGCCCACGCCAAAATTAACCAGAGAGGCTCCGGTAAAGAGGAAGGTTCCCTGTTCGAGGAGCCAGCCGCGATATCCGTCTTCCTTCTGGCGTAAACCGAGCACTGCCAAACCGAGTCCGGAGATTGCCAAGGCGCCAAACACAAAATGAAGATAGCGAGGCAAAAGGGAAGGTTCGGACCAATTCAAGTTCCAGCCGTTGACTCGGTTGTGATAGAGGTCGAGCCAGCGCTCGGGCGACAACATCAGGGTGAAGTTATTGCTGTAGATGAAGGCGACGGATGCGAGCAGCAGTATCGCCAAAACCAGAACCAACGGCGTCGCGGCCTGATCGCCCTTCATGGAAAAGAAGTAAATGCCGTAGTAGGCCAGAATCACCATTCCGATAACGGCCAGCCAGAGTACGCCGATCAGGATGGAACTCGTGTAAAGGAATTGCCCATACATCACCTGGAGGAACAGCAGCGGCGCTACGCCCAGGGTGATGGTAAAGGCAAAAATCGAGGGCAGCAGGCGTCCAAGATCGCCGGCAAGCCGCGCGGAAAATGGCGAGTGCCTGCGCCGTAGCGCGCAGACCAGTGCGATGGTCGTGCCTCCGAACAGGCAATTCATGAACACGACGTGGAGAAAAAATGTCAGCAGGAGCAGCGTGCGCAGCAGCCAGACTGGGCCCGGCAGCGGCATGGGATCGGGATAAGGGATGGGCAAGTTCATGATGATGAATCCTTGTATTGACTATTTTTCAGGATTGCTCAGATAGATGGCCAAAGCGCGGCCTTCCGCTTCCGTTCCGGTAAAGCGTGGCATGTCGGAATTGATATCGCTGAGTGTTCCAAGCATTCCCTCGATGGAGTCGGCGTCGGTCCCTGTGAGGGCCAGTGGGCGGCGCGCGCCGCCGACGCTGTGACACAGGGCGCAATGAATCGCGAATACCCGCTGGCCGAGTTCTTTTTCGTTCGCGCCCGAGGGCGTAGCCGGTGCCAGCGAAGCCAGATAGCCGCCCAATGCCGCGCGATCATAGGCGTCTCCGGCGAAAGGCGGCATGGTCTCGCGAATCACGGGCAGATGCAGCAGGACCTCGCTGCCAAAATTTGCGTCCCATCCGTGCGCGAACTTGCGCATCGCGCGATAGCCATCGACGGAGTGACATGAGCCGCACTCGATCACAAAAAGTTGCCGGCCGTAGACGTGCGGGTTGTCAGCTTTCGGCTCAACCCACGGGGAAGTTTTGGCCGCACCGTTGGCCGCGATGCCCTCCATCTGGCCGACCCTGACGTCGTTGGCGTAGATGTAGCTGTTTATCACGTAGGGATAGCGGCTGAACTCGCGCAGATATTCTCCGGAGCCCATGACGCCAAATCCGGCGACCAGCAGCACCGCCACGACTACGGGGCTCATCAGCTTGGGACGCAGAAGCGCGAATACCAGCGTCAGTATCAGGGCCACGCCGGCGCAGAAAGCTGCTCCGCGCAGGGAATGGCGGACGGCAATGTAGGGTGCGCTGAAAGCTCCGTTGAAGTACGCTTGCGAGTATGAGGGCAGGCTGTGAAAATACCAGCGGCTCAAAGGCAACAGCGACGCAATCCCCAGCGCCAGCCACCATCCCGACCAACGCACAATGCGCTCCCTCAAAGACGAGGTCTCCCACATCGCAGTCACCAGTCCGAAAATACCGGCCAGACCTACGGCCATGGCGGTGCGAATGCACAATGACGGCCAATAGGTTGGGTTGAAGAAGCCGTCCCAGAATTTGCCGCTTTCGAGCCAGCGTCCGGGCGTAAGCATGAAGGTGATAATGCCATTGATGATCACCAGGCTTGCCCAAGCGGCAATGAAGTAGATCCAGCCGATGATGAGATGAGTTTGGCGGTCGAGCGTGTCCCAGTGGTAGGCGTAGATGAGAGCGGCCGCGATCTCGACGAAAAAGAAGACCCATTCGATCGCCCATCCCCAAACGAAGGTGTGAATGAGCGAAGAAGTTGCCTCCGGACTGACCAATCCTATGGTGAACCAGATGCCCACGCCGGTAACGGCCCCGAGGACGACGGTCAGCAGCGCGAAAAATTTGGAATGATGCCGCACGTAGCCGAGCAGTTCTAAATCGTTGCGGGCGTAGGCGCGGCCTTCAGTCAGAACCAAATAGGCGCCGCCGCCGACCGCGAAGTGAGAGATGAAGACGTGAAACACAGCTATAGCTGCGATCAGCAGTCCGCCAGGAAAGCCAAGCTGCCAAACGGGATAGTTCATTCTGCCCCCCGCATCATCTCTTTAGGATGATGGGGCTTCCAGGTTGCCGGCTGTGACTGGAGTCACGCGAATGCGTGAGGCTTACGCAGCAACGCAAAAAGGGGGCTGATGATCGAGACGTACAAAACAATTACTGAAAAAACGCTAGCGACAGAGTGCTACATTCAAAGCGAATGCGTTCTGAGATCGAACAAGCCGTGCAGCTCTTGCAGAGGGGTGACGATGCTGCGCTGGAGCAGGCTTTGCTTCTGCTCCAAAACACCGTGTTCTCTTTTAGCATGCGCGTCTGCGGCCAGCGTGAGGATGCGGAAGATACGATGCAAGAGGTGCTGCTCAAATCGGTTCCGTACCTGCCCAAATTCGACAGTCCCAAAGCGCTCGTCGTGTGGCTCTATAAAGTGGCAAAGAACCGCTGCTTGATGACCCGGCGTCGGAGCAAGTTTGCTCCCAATCCAGACCTCTCTCTGGAAGAGCTCATGCCAGATCGGAAGGAACTTGAGCGTTTGGGGACCGATGGCAGCATCAACCCCGAAGCATTCGCCATTCGGAGTCAGGAAGCTGGACGGCTGCGCGACGCCATTCAACGGCTGCCCCCACAATATCGCATTGTTTTAGTTCTGCGTGATATGGAAGGGCTAACCGACGAAGAAGTGGCCGAGATCACTGGGCTGCGTTCTGGAACAGTACGAGTTCGTCTGCATCGTGCGAGGCTGTTTGTCCGGAAGGAATTGATGAAAGGGTTGAAACTGCGCTCGGGGAGAGCAGCCGTCGCTTCGCCGGTGTCTTCCCAACAGCCGGGCAACGAACCGCCTAGACCTGCCCGTTGCAAGGCCATGTTCGCCGAGCTCTCGAACTATCTCGACGAGCAGTTGGATGATTCGCTTTGCGAGGAACTGGAGCGGCATCTGAACGGTTGCGAACCGTGCAAGGTGTTCCTTTCTAGTCTCGAAGCAACGATCAAGCAGTGCCGCAAACTTCCTGCAGAAAACCCTGACCGCGAGAAGGCAACCGAACTACGCATGAAGGTACTTGCTGATTACGAACAATTGGTCGCAAAGAACATCCGCTAATGGTTGATGGCTACGAGCCTGGTGAACCAGCGCCAGCTCCGCTTCTCAGTAGATCGACGATCTCTTTTTCAAAGACTGAGATGTTGGTTGCGCCAATATGTTTGGCACTGATCCGGCCATCCCTCCCGATCAGGAATGCAATCGGCAGTCCGAGAACTCCTCCGTAGAGTTCCCCCGTCTTGGCATTGCCCATCACAACCGGGTAGTTCATGTTGAAGCGCTGGTAGAAATCGCGCACAGGTTCCGGTTCATCGTCCATGGAAACGCCAATGATCTGCAAGCCTTGGCCACCGTATTTATTTTGAAGTTCGACGAAACGCGGAATCTCGTCGCGGCACGGATCGCACCACGTTGCCCAGAAGTCCAGAAGGACGACCTTGCCCCGATAGGAAGAGAGATCGAGTTTTTGTCCGGCTAAATCGGGAAGAGAAAAATCGGGGGCCAGAGATTGTTCGGCGATACCGTTACGCCTCGTGCCGGTGGGCACGCCATGATGACGGGTCATGAAATAAAGTCCCGCTACTGCGATCAACGTTAAGCCGAAAAGAATCCATTTCTTCAATCTGCCGACCTTGGCCAGGAAGCGATCCGATCGCTAGTCTCCCTTGGCAACTGGATAGCCTTTCTCGACCCAATCAGCGCCGAAGTTGTCGGCAATATAAAGAATCTTCACATTAGTGAAGCCCATTGCGTGCAGCGCATCGTCGGCAGGCTTGACGTTCGGACAGTGGCTCCACGGACAACAGCCGCAATACAGGACGATGAACTTATTTCGCGGCAAGGATTCGACGCGCTTTCGCAAGGACTGCAACCCAGTCTCACTGGAGGCTGGGCCAATGTATTCCGAGCCGGGGATGTGTGCCTGCGAGTAAAGGACGTGGGAGCCCACTTGAATCATCAGCGGCTTCTCACCTTTGGCCGACTGAATGATCTTGACCAGTTCGTCGGGGTTGATCAGGCGCGAGGCCGGAATGAGGCTCGCCTGATAAGCAAGGCCAGCAGATGCCAGTGCAAGGGCGACGGTCCCCAAGATAGAGACAAGGAATATCGGGCGCAGTTTGATAGGGAGACTCATTGGAATTCTCTCCGCATTATCAATTCCTGATCATACAGTCTGCAAGGAGAGGCACTGAGCTTCGCGAGGCACCCGATACTCAAAGTTTTTCTGTAACAAAATCCGACTTCCTGCATTTATTCGTGTGCTTCGTCGATAGAAGCAGCAGGAGGCAACCATGATTACAGCCAAAGTCGAACTGACTCAGCCACTTAAGCAGCAGCGCCAATTTGTGGCCCAGACCGGAAGCGGCCATCACCTGTTGTTAGATGATGCCGCCGGAGGCACCGGCCCTAAGCCGATTGAACTGGTCGCCGCCGGATTGGCCGGGTGCACGGCGTTCGACGTCGTCACCATCCTCCGCCAGAAATATCACCAAAAAGTTACCGGCTACGAGGTGCGGGTCGAAGCCGATCAAGCCGAGCGTCCACCTCAGGTGTTCACGGCAGTGCGAATCCATCACGTAGTCATGGGCTATGAAATTGACGTGAAGGCGGTGGAGGAGGCGATCCGTCTCTCCGAGGAAAAGTATTGCTCCGTGGGGGCCATGGTGCAGAAGACCGCGAGTTTTCATACAACCTACGAAATCATTGAAGACAAGACAGAGTGGGTGAAGCCGATTCAAGCCGCGGGAGTGCGAGGTTGAAAGTTCTCTTGTTCTCGGTTCTGAGCCTTTCCACCTTGGTGCTGCCCTGGCCCTCGGCGTCGGCTCAACAAGAGGCGCAGCCTTCGTCTCTTACTCTGCAGCAGGCAGTGACAATCGCGCTGGAGAAAAATCCACTGTGCAAGGCTGCGATCGCAGACACGAAAGCTGCTTTTGCTGGAGTTCGAGAGGCACGTTCCTCCCTCCTGCCTCACTTGAGTTTCTCTGAAACGGGGACGCGTGGGGATGATCCCATCTACGTGTTCGGCACCAAGTTACGGCAATCGCGCTTCACCAATGCAGACTTCGCGTTGAACAAACTGAACACTCCGCTGCCCCTCGGAAACTTCAGCACCCGGTTTGGAGGGACTTGGAACCTGTTTGATTCGTTCGCCACTTGGCATGGGATCAATCAGGCAAAACAGATGAATGAAGCGGTCGGACACCAGTTGGACCGCACGGACCAAGAGATCGTGTTCCGGGTGGTCAGTTCGTACTACGACGTTCTGCTGGCAGCCAAGGAGCTGGAGGTGGCCGAGCAGTCCACCAAAACTGCCCAGTCCATCCTGGAACGTAGCCAGGCGAGATTCGACAGCGGGCTAAGTGTCGAGTCAGATCTGCTGACGGCGAAGGTCCGCATGGCGGCGCGACAGCAGGAAGTGATCCGAGCCAGGAACACTGTGGAAGTGGCACGGGCCCAGCTGAACACGACGATGGGCATGCCGCTCGATTCTCCGTTCCAGACTACCGAAGACTTGGCTGAGCGCACGCTTCCCGCCCCTGCGCTTGGGGAAGTCGAGAAGCAGGCCCTCGCAAATCGCCCCGACCTGAAGCGCATCGCCTCTGAGGAAGCAGCTCAGCGGCAAAGCGTGTCGATGGCTAAGTCGTCATTCGGTCCGCGAGTGAACGCCTTAGCGGGTTGGGAGATGGACAACCCCACGTTCGTCGCCGGTGGCGGCGGCAACAACTGGTTGGGCGGGATCGAAGTGCAATTCGACATCTTTCAAGGCGGCGCCAAGCGGGCGGAACTCACCCGGCAGCGAGCCCTCGAAGAAAAGGTTGTGGCGATGAAGCAGTCAGCCAGCGATGCCGTTCGCCTTGAAGTGAGGCGGGCTTACTACGAGACGGATGCCAATCGGCAGCAGATCGAAGTGGCCCGAGCGGCAATCGCCCAGGCACAGGAGAGTCTGCGCATCAACCGGGACCGCTACGACAGCGGACTGATTACGATTACCGATTTGTTGAGCGCTGAAGATGCCGCGCGCCGCACCCAGACCGACTACTGGGAGGCCGTTTATCACTTCCAGATCAGCTACGCCAACCTGGAGCTGGCGAGCGGAAGCTTGAATCCGCAATCTCCCGTGGTGATGCCATGAATCGCATGAATACAGGACTCAGACTTTTGTTACTGATTTTTCTCGGCGCTGTTAGCCTCGCCGGCTGCTCTAACGAGGAGACCCGCACGGCTCCTTCGCCGGAAACCGTGCAGAACATTCCCGTGCTCGCGGTGCAGCAGGCCAACGTTCCCGATTTGCTGGAAGCGGTAGGGACCGTACGTGCCGCCCAAACCAGCGACGTCGCCAGCCAAATGATGGGTAACATCGTCGAGATCCGCGCTCACGAAGGAGACCACGTGCAGCGCGGCCAAGTGCTTGCCGTAATCGACGACTCGCAACCGCGAGCCGCTGTAGACCGCGCGACCGCAGCCGACGTTGCCGCCCAAGAGCAACTGGTCGGAGCAGATTCTGACCTGGCCTTGGCGGAATCAACACTGAAGCGTTACCAGAATCTCTACGAGAAGAAATCGGTGAGTCCGCAGGAGTTCGACGAGGTGAAAGCCCGTCAACAAGCGGCTCTCGCGCATCGCGATATGGCAAAGGCAGGGCAGGCCCAGGCGCAGGCAGCTTTGAGCCAGGCACGCACGTCTCTGGATTACACGCGGATTCGAGCGCCATTCGACGGCGTGGTGACGGAGAAGAAGGCTGATTCCGGCACGTTGGCTTCACCCGGCATACCGATCTTCACCGTCGAGGACGTGCGCCGCTATCGCCTAGAGGCCACTGTCAATGAGAACGACCTCCGGTATGTACGAACAGGAGAGCAGGTCTCGGTCGTCATCGATGCCCTCGACAACGCGGGTCTGGAAGGTAAGGTCGTGCAGATCGTCCCGGCCGCGGATCCAGCGAGCCGCACGTTCCTGGTGAAGATCGAGTTGCCAACAAACACTCGCCTGCGTTCGGGGCTGTTCGGGCGAGCCCAGTTTTCTCGCGGCGAGCGGCAGGCGCTGTTGATTCCGCGTTCGGCGGTCGTCGAACGCGGCCAATTGCAGGGCATTTATGTGCTGGACCAAAACAAGGTTGCGAGCTTGCGCTACATCACTTTGGGGAAGCTTTCCGGGACCGAGGTCGAAGTGCTGGCGGGCCTGCAGGACGGTGAGCGGCTCGTGGCCAAACCGGGTGCAGTGGACCTGAATGGCAAACGCGTTGAGGCCCAGTAATGGATGACAGCAAATCCAAATCGGTGACACAGCCCGCGAAGGGCTTGCGCCTCGCCGGTCGCATTGCCCACACTTTCATCGATTCGAAACTGACACCGCTGGTGATTGTCGCTGCGCTGCTTCTTGGCGCCTTCAGCATTCTCAAGACCCCACGGGAAGAAGAGCCGCAGATCGTTGTTCCCATGCTCGACGTTTTTGTCCAGATGCCGGGTGCGTCGGCTGACGAGGTGGCACAGCGCGTCAGCCTTCCCATGGAGAAGTTACTGCGCGAAGTGCCGGGCGTTGAATACATCTACTCAATCAGTCATCCGGGCGTGAGCATGCTGGTGGTGCGTTTTTACGTCGGTAACAAAGAAGAAGACGCGATCGTCCAGACCTACAACAAGCTCTACTCCAACTTCGACCGCATCCCGCCCGGTGTCTCCCAACCGATCATCAAGGTCCGCTCGATCGACGACGTGCCGATTATGGCCCTGACGCTGTGGGGGAAAGACTATGACTCTTATCGCCTGCGCCGAATCGCGGGCGAGCTGGAAAATTCCCTCAAGCCGCTCAACGACGTTTCTGAGACCAAGATCATCGGCGGGCAGCCCAGGCAAATAAGAGTCGTGCTCGATACACAACGGCTCGCGGCCTACGGCCTTACACCGGGCGAAATCGTCGGACAACTGCAGAGCGCGAACAGCCGCGGCCAAGCCGGCAGTTTTGCGCGCGACAATCGCGAGTTTCAGGTCGAAGGCGGAACTTTTTTCACGAGTCTCGACGACCTGCGTCAGGTTGTAGTGGGAGTTCACGCCGGACACCCCGTCTATTTGCGTGACGTAGCGGAGAAACTGGAAGACGGACCAGCCGAAGCAAACACCTACGTTTTGTTTGCGGATGCTCACGGCGGTTCAGGACAGACAGCTGGCGCGGAGTATCCCGCGGTAACCATCACGCTTTCCAAGCGCAAAGGTACGAACGCCTCGGATATTTCGGAAGGTGTGCTGGACAAAGTCAATGCCCTGCGCGGTTATGTGCTTCCAAACGACCTGAACGTCACGGTCACGCGCAACTACGGCGAGACCGCGAAGGACAAATCCGACGAACTTCTCAAACATCTGCTGATCGCAACGCTGTCGGTCACATTGCTGATTGCGCTTGCCCTGGGCTGGCGTGAATCAGGCGTCGTACTTCTGGCAGTGCCGGTTACGCTGGCTCTCACGCTCGCCGTCTTCTACCTGTATGGCTACACCCTGAACCGGGTCACACTGTTCGCGCTGATCTTTTCCATAGGCATCCTGGTCGATGACGCCATCGTTGTGGTTGAGAACATCGTGCGCCATTTTCGGTTGCCAGAAAGCCGGGGGCGTTTCTTATCTGAAGTCGCGGTCGAGGCGGTAGACGAGGTTGGCAATCCGACGATTCTGGCTACGTTCGCGGTAATCGGCGCGATCCTTCCCATGGCCTTCGTGCGCGGCCTGATGGGTCCGTACATGCGCCCGATTCCAGTGGGAGCTTCGGCGGCCATGCTGTTTTCGTTGATGGTGGCCTTCGTCGTTTCACCGTGGGCGGCACTGAGGCTCCTGAGGAAATATGCGGGCGGTGGCGACCATTCTAGACACGAGTCAGAAGGTTGGACCACTCGCCTGTACCGGCGGATGATGAACCCGCTGATCCGCGACGCGCACCGCCGCTGGATGTTTCTTGGTGGTGTCGTGTTTTTGTTGCTCGCCGCGGTCGCGTTCGTTCCATTGAAGTGGGTGCGCGTCAAGATGCTCCCCTTCGACAACAAGAGTGAGTTCCAGGTCATCATTGACATGCCCGATGGCACGCCGCTCGAACAGACGACTCGCGTGGCGCAGGCAATGGGACAGTATCTCGGCCAGCAACCCGAGGTCATCAACTATCAGATCTATGCCGGGACCTCCGGTCCTTACAACTTCAACGGCCTCGTGCGTCACTATTTCTTGCGGAATCAGCCCAATCAGGCCGACATTCAGGTTAATCTCCTCTCGCGCCATGATCGCAAGGCGCAGAGCCACGAGATCGCACGACGACTGCGGCCGGAGTTGGACAAGATTGCCGCGCTGTTCGGTGCGCGCATCAAGGTGGCCGAAGTCCCGCCTGGTCCCCCCGTGTTGCAAACTCTTGTCGCCGAAGTTTACGGGCCTGACTACAAAGGACAGATTGAACTGGCGGCGCAGATCAAGAAGGTCTTTCAGCAAACCCCAGGCGTCGTGGATGTGGACTGGTACGTTGAAGACCCACAAGTCAAGTACGACATGAAAGTGGATCTGGACAAGGCAGCGCTGCACGGGATCTCGCCCGCCGATGTGACCCGCACTCTGCAGGTGGGGCTGGGCGGAGCCAACGCGGGCCTACTCCACGATCCCCATTCCCGCGAGGACATCCCTATTGAAGTGCGACTGGCACGCCCGGATCGCTCTGAGATCAAAGACCTTGGCAACCTGAAGTTGCCGACGCCCTCCGGTGGCCAAATCGCTCTACAGGAAGTAACGAATCTTCAACAAACGACGATTGACACCAGTGTGTATCGCAAGAATCTGCAGCCGGTTGTCTACGTGACGGGAGATGTCGCGGGCGGAGAAGAGAGCCCTGTGTATGCCATCATGAAGATGAGCGAGGCCATCGACAAAATCAAGTTGCCCGATGGCTACGGGGTAAAGCAATACAAGGGCACGACCATGCCGGAGCGCACCGACCGCTTCTCCATGAAGTGGGATGGTGAGTGGCACATCACGGTCGAAGTCTTCCGCGATCTGGGACTCGCCTTTGCGGCTGTCCTGGTCTTGATCTACGTGCTGGTCGTGGGCTGGTTCCGCTCGTTCGTCACGCCCTTGGTCATCATGGCACCGATTCCTTTGACTCTGGTTGGCATTCTGCCCGCGCACGCCTTGATGGGGGCATTCTTCACCGCGACATCGATGATCGGCTTCATCGCTGGGGCGGGCATTATCGTTCGCAATTCCATCATTCTCGTCGACTTCATCGAACTTCGCCGTTCCCAGGGAATGTCGCTGGAGGATGCAGTGGTCGATGCGGGCGCGGTGCGCTTCCGGCCAATGCTTCTGACCGCAGCCGCGGTGGTGGTGGGAGCGAGCGTGATCCTGTTTGACCCGATTTTCCAGGGCCTGGCACTGTCGCTGATGGCGGGAGAGGTCGCATCTACCGTTCTGTCGCGAATGGCAGTTCCGGTTCTTTACTACCTGTCTCAGAGAGGACAATCGCTTCCACCCAGGCATTCCCATTCGCCGGAAAACGTCGCTGAATGCGAAACACCGCAATGCGAAATTGTGAAGAACTGAAGGAGAACCGTAATGACCGTAGAACGAACACTTCGTTTGATTGCTGGCAGCTTTATTCTTCTGTCGCTGGTGCTTGGGCACTATGTAAGCCCGTACTGGTACCTTTTCACGGCCTTTGTTGGCCTGAATCTGTTTCAGTCTGGATTCACGAACTGGTGCCCGATGATGACTTTCCTGCGTAAACTTGGAGTTGGCAGATAGGAGAAAGTGAACATGCCCAATTGGATTTGGGGAGCTGCATTCCTGGTCGCCTATGTGGTCCTGACGCAATGGCTACTGCCAAAACTCGGCGTTCCTACCTGAAGGAGCCAAAGTTGCGCCGAGTCTCGGCGCAAGATTGTTCCGAGGGGCGATACTCCCGAGAACCATGACAACGAACGTGCAGGTTGAATTTCGCGAGAGGTTGTTGTAAGTCCGAGACTAAATACTCCAATCGCTCGGCCGTCCCCGTAATCTCTGCGCTCGGTTCGCGGGCAGCGCGAAATCTCGACCTTGCACATGAGTCGGTGGGAGTCGTCCTGATCGGGCACAGCGCCCCTTGGGAAGAACGATGTGAGCTGCTGCTGATTTCCGTAAGAACCTGCCCGGAGTTCCCATAGTGTCGTCTCTCCATCGGAAAGACAAGGATCTGACCGGAGCGGATCCAAACACTCCCGAGTGACTTCAATCACTGAACGTCTGGGTTGCGCGGGCTACCTTCCAAGGTTGGGGAACCGATCCCTCAATGAACTTCCCATGAGGAGATTCCCTTATGCGCAGAAGCACCCTCCCCTGGGCCAGCTTAGTCCTGACTGCGGCCCTCGTCCTAATTCCTGATTCACGGATGCTCGCCCAGCAGTCCAGCCCCGAACCTCCCAAGGCATCTGCAACGCAGAATCCACAGACCACAACAGACGACTCCATCTTTCCACGAACCTTGGAAGGTTATGTCGAGCAGGAAAAGCCCTTCTACGATTACCTGCTCAAAAACCATCCCATGTTCAAGTATGAGAAAGATGGGCGCATGATTGGCAAGTATCACATTAGCGATCGCGACGAAGAGTTTGTGGAAGAAGGCGGTGGGAAGGATTACGCGAAACAGAACAATCGTCAGGTATCCATGACGTATCGTCTGGGCGCGGAGTCAATTTTGGACTTGCCGAACAAATTTGTCGGCCCTAAGAAATGTGGGGAATGCCATCCTGCCCAGTATGAAAAATGGGTACGCTCCCGGCACGCTAAAGTAGTTCGTTTCCCGGATGAGATGGAAGAAGTGCCGGGCAAGGATCTGAATAAAGGGCTTTGGGGGAGTCAGGCAGGAGTTCTGCCTGAGGGCATCACGGCTGACGCGGTTTACGCGATCATCGGTACTCCGCGAACAAAATATGGTTTTATCGATAGCTGGCTGGTTCGCGGCACCTACCACATCGAGGGTGGTTTGCTAAGAGATGGAACCGGAACCCTGGTGGCTGGCGGTAACCAGAGCTCCCGCACTTGGGCGGAATCGCTGACACCCGAGACGGTGCAGAAGATCGCTACGTTTGTGCCTGGGTTTCCCACCAAACTTGAGGATTTCGGCGACAACGGGTCCAGAGTTTGGGGCATGACGTCGTACGGCGCGAAGAACCGCAAATCCATGTTGTTCCAGCCCGCCACCACGTATTGCGAGGTTTGCCATTCGTTTAAGTTTGATTTCAAGAATGAAGGAGAATTGACTGCTGCGCTCGGCCATCCCGAGGAACTGCGCAAGCACACCATCAGCAAGGGCATCACCTGCGAGGAGTGTCACGGAGCCGGGGCTCATCTCTACGGAGCCCGCGGGGCGGGAATGCCTTCCGACTGCGAGCGCTGCCATCAGCGCTTTGCCTGGAACAAGGACCAGGCGAAGGAGAATCCGGACCACCCGTTCACGTCATTTTTCAAGACCAAGGCTCCGGCCTGCGGAACCGAGGGCTCGCAAGGCTACAACACCGCTCATTACGAGAAGGGAATCCGCTGCAGTACCTGCCATGATCCCCACGAGGTCACGGCGAATGATTGGAGAGACACCTATACCGTCACTGGCTTAAAAAAGCAGTGCCAGGACTGCCACTCTGAGCAGGCAGCGTTTTTCGCCCAGAATGAAATCCATGGCGGCAATAAGTGTACGAGTTGCCACATGCCGAATATGATGAGCTGCGAAAACTTCGCTACAATTCAAGAGCCGGATTTCGGCGGGTTTGATACCGCCCGTGCCGCACACATCTGGCGCATCCTGGTGAGCCCGGACGAGAAATCGCTAAACCCACCCGAAGGTCAGAATCGCAGCTATAAAGATGGTGCTTGGCGGCTCGCCAAGAAAGACGGTAAGCCCTACATCGATCTCATGTGGTCGTGCGGGCGCACCAGTTATATGGATGGCACGGTCATCGCTGGCGGCGGCTGCCACAGTGGAGTGCAATCTTCGCAGCCGAAAGATCTGCAGTTCACTAACCAACGCATGATCTACGACAAGGTCATGGGCTGGGAGACTCCGGTGAAAGCAGGTGTGGCCGCGGTCACGGCAGCGCTGGCGAACATCAATGCAGAAATTACGAAGTCACGGCTTTCCACAGCTCAGAAGGCTGAGGTTCAGTTGATGGCAAACCAGGCGCAGGAAATACTGACCGCAGTCCAGAAAGATGGCTCGTGGGGCGTGCATGCTCCTTCGTACACCCTGAAGAAATTAAATGAAGCGCGGTTGCTAACCGACGGCGCTCAAGCGGCATTAGCCGGCAAGAGTAATACCGTGGCGCTCAAGAAATAGCGGCGGTACAGCCAAACAGATAGCCGACGATGCCTGCGCAAACAGTCGACCTTCGAGGTCATCGCTGGGCAAGAAACTCAACCGTGTAGAGCTAGGCATCTTCTTTTTGCCCTTACGGGACAAGCGCTGCCGAACACTGCTCGTGCATCCGCTGTCACATCTGTAGCCCCTTATGGCATTCTGCATGGCAGGGGAGATGCACTTTCGCGTGAAAAATCTGCTACCATCACTGTTCGGTGAGGTAGCCATGCCCCAATACGTAATCGAGCGGGAGATCCCAGGCGCAGGCAATTTGTCTGATGCGGAACTTCAGGCAGTCGCCAGAAAGTCGGTAGGCGTGCTGAAGGATATGGGACCGGAAATCAAATGGCTGCACTCCTACGTCACCGGCGATAAGGTCTATTGTGTGTACCTGGCGCCAGACGAGGAAACGGTTCGCGAACACGCACGTCGCGGAGGTTTTCCGGCGAATCGCATCTCGGCAGTGCGGCGCCTGATCGATCCCAACACTGCGATTTGACTTAAGCAGAGTTTCGAGTTCGAGGACCGGATTCCGCGTCGCAGTTAAGCGCCTCGTGGACAGCGTGTTCAATCGGCATCGCCCAACCTTCCATCCACGCCGTTCCTGCAGCATTGCCGAGCGTTCGGCGCGCAAATTCCAGGGCCTTCTCAAGCCTGGGTTGTCCGGCGGGAGTAAGCGGAGCGCCCAATCTTTGCCGAAGCGCGGCGGCGGCCCCTGCCAAGTGTAGCGATAACTCGGCCCTCGATTGCGCCGCAGCACTTACGGCGAGACATTCGAGCGCCCTCGCGATGCCGCGTTTGTGACCCAACTCTTGAAACAGCTTGATGCTTTCGCCATAAAGGCGCCGAGCCTCGGAGTTGTTACCCTGATCGCAGCTTAGACTTGCCAAATCAGAGAGGGTGCTCGCAATTCCCCAGCTGTCACGCAGCCGGCGAAACTCCGACAGACTCTGTTCGCAAAAAGAGCGAGCGGTCACGAAGTCCGCTTTTTCCCGCGCGACGTCGCCCTGGTAGTTCAACGTCCAGGCGACACCGGCGACATCCCCAACCTGACGGAAGATCGTTAGACACTCATCGTAAAGAGAGGATGCGCGCTCATATTTGCCCTGCACCTTCATCACGCTGGCGAGATTGCTGAGGGCTCGGGCGAAGTCAGCAGGATCGCCCAGGTCTTTCCATATCGCGACGCAGCGCTCGAAGAGTGCGGATGCGGCGGCGATTTCGCCACGATCACGAGTAATGACGGCTAACGCGTTCAGTGCGACGGCAACGCCGCGATTGTCTTTCAGCTCAAGACAGGTCTCGAGGCTATCTTCGAACATCTGCTGAGCTGGGCCGTAATCGCCCTGCTCGCTGGCCAGCACTGCACCGGCAAACAGAAGGCGCGCGCGAAGCTTGGGACGAGCCGCGGTACCTTCCAATGCCAGGATCCGGGCAATGGCGGCGCGGCCTTCCGTAAGATGTTCCCGTGTCTCCCAGAAACGGAACAGGGCGGTACCAAGACGAAGGCTCCAGTCGGCATCCCCAGTCTTGATCAGATAATCGAGCGCGACTCGGAAGTTGTCGTGCTCAACTTCAAAACGGTCAAGCCACTCGGGGCGAGCGGCTATGTCCTCGGCACCCTCTTCGGCAAGCACGAGGTAATAAGCAGCATGGGCCCGGCGGGTGGCAGATTCATCGTCGCTCTCGGCGAGGCGTTCGAGAGCGTACTCCCGCAGAGTCGAGAGCATGCGGAACCGGGCTTCCATATCCGCCTGCTCCACCTGCTGTGCCAGGCTCTTATCGACCATCGAAGCCATGCCATCGAGTACATCGAGGCCCAGGTCGCCCTTGGTGTCGCACACGGCTTCCACGGCTTCCAGCGTGCATCCACCGGCAAATACCGAGAGCCGTCGGAACAGAGTTTGCTCGGCGGCATTGAGGAGCCCGAAGCTCCAGTCGACGGTGCCGCGAAGAGTTTGTTGCCGGCTCGGCAGATCGCGAGCACCGCCGGTTAACAGGTTCAGACGGCCTTCGAGACGAGCCAGCATGGCTGACGGCGAAAGCAATTTGATGCGGGCCGCAGCCAGTTCAATCGCGAGGGGCAGACCGTCCAGGCGAGCGCAAATGGCTGTCACCACGGGTGCGTTTTCCTTGGTCAATGCGAATTCGTGCTTCACAGCCCGCGCGCGTTCCACGAAGAGTTCTATCGCCGGAAGACCAGAAAGCACTTCGAGAGGTGGGATGGACTTGAGGTCGGGCAGCGCGAGCGGTGGCACAGGAAACTCGCGTTCGCCGTAGACATGGAGCGGTGACTGGCTGGTGACAACGACCTTGAGTTTCCGGCCGATGGTGAGCAACTGCGCGACGACTGGCGCAGCGGCGACGAGATGCTCGAAGTTATCCAGCAACAGAAGCATCGGTTGGCCCAGTCCGCTGACGTACTCTTTCAAGCTTTCCTGGGGCGACTGGTTTCCGGTTTCCCGCACTCCGATTGCCTGTGCGATCGCGGAAGCGATCAGACTATGATCGCTAACCGACGACAGCGGGACGAAGCAAACACCACCGGGGAATTGGTTGGCGATTCCCTCCACGACTTGCAAGGCAAGCCGTGTCTTCCCAATTCCTCCTGGACCAGTGAGAGTGATGAGGCGTGCGTCCTCGCGGCCCAGGAGATGGCGGAGTGCAGCCTCTTCGTGTTCGCGGCCGACAAATGCGGTGCGTTGCGGCGGCAGACTGTTGGGGCGAGGCTGCGATTCGCGGGCAGGCGCATCGGCGAGGCGTTCGCGCACCGCGGCGAGGTCGCGAGCCAAATCCCGTGTGGAAGCATAGCGATCTTTCGGATCCTTGGCCAGGCAGCGTTCCACGATCCAAATGAAGGGTGCTGGGGCTTGCGGCATTCGGGATCCAAGGCGCTCCGGCTCGTCGCGAAGAATTGCGGCCAGGGTTTCGGCATGGTTCGATTTCCGGAACGCGGGAAGGCCAGTAACCATCTCGAACATGACGGAGCCAAACGAGAATTGGTCGGAACGAAAATCAATTTCACGACCGGTCGCCTGTTCCGGAGACATGTAGCCGAAGGTGCCCATCACCGTGCCTTCTTCCGTAAGCGTGGTGGATGCGTCCGAACCCTGGGCCCGGTTCACCGCAGCCAATTTGGCCAGACCGAAGTCCAGCACCTTGGCCGTTTCTCCACCACAAACCATCAGGTTCTCCGGCTTCAAATCGCGATGAACGACCCCAATTTCGTGGGCTTTGGCGAGAGCTTCGGCAATCTGCGCCGCCAAGGCGACCGATTTGCGAAAAGGAATCGGGCCAGAGGTGAGCAACTTTCGGAGCGTCTCGCCATCCACCAGTTCCATGGCAATGTAACGCGTGCTGTTCACTTGCCCCAGCTCATAAATCGTGACGATGTTGGGATGATTGAGCGCACTGGCGGAACGGGCTTCTTTTTCAAAACGCGCCAGGGCTTCCGGTTGAGCAAGGCGCTCCAGGGAAAGCGTCTTAATGGCGACTTCACGGTCGAGGCGGGTGTCCCTGGCGCGGTACACCTCGCCCATGCCCCCGGCGCCCAGTTGCTGAAGGATCTCGTAATTCCCAAAGCACGTGCCCGGCGACAAGGTGGATGACACGGAATCTGGCATGAGCGGCAGGTTCATCAACCTCGCTGGCGCAGCGGTCGGCCGACCGAGAATCCATCTCTCGCCGCTGCGCTATGAACTTTGAATTCTGGACTTTCCGATCGCCATGGACTCAGCGGCCGGAACCCCGGAGCGCGTTTATAATAACCCACACTTCGGAGGCAGTTCATGGATATTCGATCGGTGCAGCGGCCGCTAAAAGACCAGTACCGGCAAGACCCGGCGAGTTCCCGGATTACTCTGACGGCGCACGGCAAGCAGACCGAGGCGCCCATCTCCTGCTCGATTGACCTGGGGCGGGCGATATATAACGCTCAAGCTCACAAAGGAGTGGGCGGAGCAGGGACGGGCGCTTGTTCCGGAGACCTGCTACTGGGTGCGCTGGCTGCCTGTGCGCAGATCACTTGCCAAATGGTAGCTGCCGCCATGGGAATCCCTACCGAAGCCATCAACGTCAGGGTCGAGGGCGACCTGGACCTGCAGGGTACGCTGGGTCTGTCGAAAGACGTGGCGGTCGGATTTCAGGACATCCGAGTCACTTTCGACGTCCGCGCGCCGCAGGCAACAGCGGAGCAGTTAAGCGCCTTGCAGGCGAAAACGGAGCAATATTGCGTGGTGATGCAAACCTTGCAGCATCCGCCGCGGATTGAGAACAAATGGAAGCAGTAGGGATGGTCTAAGCGTAACCCGCCCAAAGTTTCGCGACAAGAAATTCCGTCTTCATTTCGGCTTGATGTTCTGATTTACGCGGAACAGATTTCCCGGATCGTAACGCTTCTTGATCTTCGACAGACGGTCGTAATTCTTGCCGTACGTCGCCCGGATGCGATCCTCACCTTCTTCCATCATGAAGTTGACGTACGCGCCTCCGGCGGAATAGGGGTGTAGCGCGCTCCAATACTCCTTGGCCCATGTGGAAATTCTTTCCCTGTTCGCGGGGTCGGGATCGACCCCGACCATCACGGCCGCCCATGTCGCATCGCGGTAACACCACGGCGTGGCGCTGTTCTTGACGCGGCTTGCCGCACCATTGACTGGGTATAGGTGCATGGTCGACTGCATCGACGGCAAGTTGGCCCCATGTTTCACGTGAAGCGCAATAGCTTCGTCAGAGAGCGTACGCATGAAATCGGCCTTCCAATACCATTGCAGGCCCGGCGGATAGATACCATCGTGCATACTTTGAAGTACTGGATGTGGGATTGGGCCAACCATATCGAGCGCCGGAGCCTTTAAGCTCCGGATCGGCTTGAACACTTTCTCCGCCTTCTTGATCGGTCCGGTGTAGCACCACACAAGGCCGCACATCTTCTTGTTGTGCAGATGCTCGGGGAATGGGGCTGCCGGGGGCACAGTGAGGAAAGCAAAGAATCCATAGACGTCATGGGGGGCCTTCGCGATGAAGATGCGGTACCAGCGCAGTATCTCCGCCGCGTCTTCCATCGGCCACAGCATCGGCCCGCCGTAGACGGTGTGCACGGGTCGCGCCTTGAACAAAAACGATATCAGGACGCCGAAGTTGCCACCCCCGCCACGCACAGCCCAGAACAGGTCGGCGTTTTCCTTGGCGCTGGCAGTAACGAACCGCCCATCGGCCAGGACCATTTCGACGGCCAGCAGGTTATCGATAGTCAGGCCGTAGCGCCGGGTCAAGTAACCGATCCCGCCACCCAAGGTCAGTCCCGCCACGCCAGTGGTCGAAATGATGCCCGCAGGAACCGCGAGACCGAACGCGTGGGTCGCATGGTCAACATCGCGCCAGAGGGCGCCTCCGCCAGCCAGCACGGTCTTCTTCTTCGGGTCCACGCGAACATAATTCATCGGCGAAAGATCGATGACCAACCCGTCATCGCATACTCCTAGCCCGCCGGCGTTGTGGCCGCCGCCGCGGACGGCCACCACCAGCTTCTGCTCGCGGCCGAACTTCACCGCCGTCATGACGTCAGCCACGTCAGCGCAGCGCGCAATCAGTCGTGGGTGCCGGTCGATCATCCCGTTGTATACCTTGCGAGCCGCGTCGTAACCCGGATCGCCTGGCTCGATCAACCCTCCGCGCAAGCTGGCTCTGAAATCTGCAATCGTCGCTTCATCCCGCATAGCTGCCTTGATCCCCGAGAATTTGGAATTTCCGAACTGGACCGCCTGGATCGCAAATAGTACCGCTTCTCCTTCCCGGAGACAACGAACGTGCACCAACAGGTCGCAAGTGCATTGGTCGGTACTGATGGGGCATAACAATGGCGTTACATCCGGTTAGACCTCAAAGTAAGACGAGGGAATATCAATCCTCCGTCCAGCGGGCTGTGGAGCACTGCACTTAGCCTCCCTCGGCGGCGCTTATGGTGCGCTTGCTGTAGAATTCCGAGCATCGGGGAGGGGCTCACTTTATGAATGCGAGTCTGCCGATCGCTGATCGCAGTGCCCGGGAATTGTCTTCTTCGGCCACTGCTATGCCTGCCGCGCGCCAGAAGCGCCACCCCGCGCTCGTGCGCGTGACGCATTGGATTACCACTGTTGCATTTCTTGCGCTGCTGCTCAGCGGAGGAGAGATCGTGCTTTCGCATCCACGGTTTTACTGGGGCGAGACCGGCAACGTAAACACGCACCCGTGGCTGAATCTTCACCTGCCATCCTCCAGGGATACCGTCCCCACCGGCTATGGGTACGTGCTGCCTGATCAGAACGGCTGGAGCCGCTATCTCCATTTTCAGGCGGCATGGCTTGCAGTTGGGACGGGTTTGTTCTACGTGCTGTTCGGCTTGTTCGCAGGGCATTTCCGGCGCAATCTGTTTCCCGCGGCTTCTGACTTTTCCATGAAGGAGCTTGGCGGTTCGCTGGTTCGACATTTGCGCTTTGAGCGGCCGGGGAAGGAAGAAACCTGGTCGTATAACGTGCTGCAGCGCCTCACGTATCTGCTCGTGATCTTCCTGCTCTTCCCGTTGATGATCTGGACGGGGCTGGCCATGTCGTTCGGATTCACCTCGGAATTCCCTCTGGCGGTTCGGCTGTTGGGAGGCCAGCAGACGGCACGCAGCCTGCACTTTCTTGTGACGATATTCCTTGTGCTGTTTCTGTTGCTTCACGTGCTGATGGTCGTTCTTGCGGGATTTCGAAATCGTATGCGCGCTATGATCACCGGCCGCGTTACCCCACCGACGGAGTGAAGTTATGAGCAATATCTCTCGACGCAAACTTATCACCACGGGGCTGGCTGTGGCAGCCGGTGCATCTGGAATTGCCGTCGCTGCCAAAGTTGCGCAGCATCATGGGCTCATCCCGCCGGACGCGGGGGGACTTTACGGCCCCGGAGAAACGCTGACCTACGCGGCGCAGCGACTTTTGGCACGCCATTCCTTGGCCCGTGAATTTTCCCCTAGCGAGATTTCGAAGAATCCATTCGCCAATGAAGTCGATCCCTTGGGCGGTGAATTCAAACGACTCCAGGCAGCCGGTTTCGTGGACTGGCGGGTGACTGTGGACGGGATGGCGGCGCGGCCGACCTCGTTCTCGCTGGCAGAGCTCAGGAGTTTCCCCACTAGTACGCAGATCACCATGATCGGCTGCGAGGAAGGATGGACTTACATCGCCGAATGGACTGGAGTGCCGCTCGCTTACGTCCTGGACCGTGTTGGCGCGCTGCCCCAGGTGCGTTACGTGGTATACCGCTCGATCCAACCTGACTGGTGGGAGAGCATCGACATGGCGGACGCGTTGCACCCGCAAACGCTTCTCACCCTTCGCATGAATGGAAGCGAACTTCCCGTGCCGTTCGGAGGCCCCGTCCGTGTGCGGGTTCCGCGGCAGCTCGGTTATAAGAACGTGAAATATATCACTCGTTTGACTCTGACAGACAACCTCAAACCGTTCGGCAAGGGTCTGGGCGGCGCTAGCCCCGATGGTGGCTACGCTTGGTATGCCGGCATCTGATGACAAGGTGGAGCAAGGTGTCGACACTGGCCCAGCAACTCGCCATTAGGGGAAGCTTTACTGCCTCGCGTCAATGATCGGGACGACCTTGCAATCGCCCCCATTGATACAAGGGATCAGCCGGTAGCGCCAGCTCTGTGCCGGTCAGCAAATGTAGGTCTGCGAAGAATCCTCGCAATCAAGATCTCTCGAAATGCCAAGAACGTGTTCAAGTCGGTCTAGTCGAGTTTTTTCTCTCCTGATTTCCTCGCAAGGGTAGCTGATTCCATCGATCTCCAAGCATCCCGCTGCCTCTCTCTAGGCATTGAAGGTGGTAAGTTTCCATGGGGGAGGAACCTGGGTCTCAGCGATCGTCCGCGCAGGTTTTGCGTGCACACCGGAGAAAGGAGATTTGCAACAGCATCTACTTCGAAAATGAGGAAAGAAACATATTCGAATCGTGTTCAGCTGGACCGGGCAAAACGCATCACGATCAACTTGTTCTTAGGCTTTCACATTTTATTCATAGCTTGCTGGTGCTTGCCCCTGGACACGCCATTGGTCACGTTATTCAGGAATCTGGTCCGGCCTTATTTTGTGTGGGCCGGACTGTTTCAATCCTGGGACACATTTGCGCCAACGCCCTGGTCGGCGAACAGCTACGTCGAAGCAATCGTTGTATACCAGGACGGGTCCAGAAAGATCTGGTTGTTTCCAAGGATGGAGCAACTCAGTCTTCGCGAACGCTACTTCAAAGAGCGCTACCGTAAGTTCGCGGAAAACCTTCAAAACGATAAGAACGACGCTCTGTGGCCCGATGTCGCTCGTTATATTGCGCGCGCGAACAGCACGGCTGCAAACCCAGCGAAAACCATCATCCTGGTTCAGGAGTCGTCGGTCATAACGCCAGGAGCACAGGGCTCATATCGCCCTGAACCCTTGGACCAGCATGTCCTCTACGGCTATGGGGTGAAGCCCGAGGACTTGCAATGATCATAAAATCCTTAACAACGGCGTGGAACAGATTTTTTTTCGCGGAGCAATCCCCGACGCCGATTGCGCTGTTTCGCATCGCGTATGGCACAGCGGTGATCGCCACCCTTTGGTTGTTGCGCCCAGATTGGCTGGCGTGGTATGGGCCACATGCCTGGATTAGTTTGCCAACCATGCAAGCGCTCGAGCCGGGTCGGCGACTAAACCTTTTCACGGTTATTCCGCAATCGGATGCCGGGATCAACGGCCTCTTCTGGGCGTTCTTGGGCTCGGCGATGCTCCTGACGATCGGATTGCTCACTCGCATTAACGCAGTTGTTGTATTTCTGTGCCTTACCTCCATTCAGCAAAGGAATCTGTTCATTCTTCACGGAGGCGACACGTTCCTGCGCGTGACTGGTTTTTTTCTGATCTTCGCCCCTGCTGGCGCTGCCTTTTCCGTAGATCGGCTAATCCGAATCTGGCGGGGAAAGGAAGGCATGTGTGTCAGGTTGCGGAGTCCGTGGGCCCAGCGGATGATCCAGATTCAACTGGCGTTTCTGTACCTCACGTCGTTTTGCTGGAAACTGAAGGGCTCGGCCTGGCTTCAGGGAACCGCGCTGTTTTACGTCTATCATCTCGATGCCCTCAAGCGATTCCCGGTCCCGGGTTGGCTCCTCAATCCAGCCATGCTGAAGGTGGGAACCTGGTCGGCGATAGCACTCGAATTCTCGTTGGGCGTTTTAATCTGGGTGAAGGACCTTCGCTATATTCTGCTCGCGCTGGGATTGCTGTTTCATCTCTCTCTGGAATATTCCCTTAACATCCCAATGTTCCAGTGGGACGTTTTGTCGGCATATATTCTCTTCGTCGATCCCGCTGATATCACGCGCGCGTGTGAGTGGATCAGGCGCCGCACATCCGGCAAGAGCGGCAAATCGTTAGCCTCGCTGCTGTAGTGAATCCAGGGTGACGAAGAGGCACGGAGGTTTGACGAGGCCCGTACCCGCCTCCGGAATTCGATCAAAAGCCTACAATATTTCTCTCGCTCGTTCGTCTACATGAATAGATGGACGAGGCGCTGAGAAAACAGTGGATCATGGTGCAGCAAGACCAGCGGATCTCTGAGGCGATCGAGCGGGAAAAGCCTCGGCTTCGCAACTTCATCCGTAAACGGGTGGCTGACCAGAGCGACGCGGAAGACATTCTTCAGGAGGTCTTCTACGAACTCGTCGAGGCCTACCGGATGATGAAGCCGGTGGAGCAGATGACCGCCTGGCTATTCCGGGTGGCCCGCAATCGGATCACGGATCTGTTTCGCAGCAGGAAGTGGACGGCATCGAGCGAACCGGCGGTCCGAACTGAGGATGGCGATGAAATTCAGTGGGAGGATTTGCTGCCCTCACCGGATGCTGGGCCTGAGTCGTCCTACGCGCGAAGCGTATTGCTGGAGGAGTTAGATGCGGCACTCGACGAATTGCCGGAGGAGCAGCGCGAAGCTTTCCTGGCTCACGAGTTCCTCGGTTACAGCTTCAAGGAACTCGCCGAGCAAACTGGCGTCAGTGTGAACACGCTGCTCTCCCGCAAACGTTATGCGGTCTTGCACCTTCGCGAACGCCTCCAAACCATCTACAACGACTTTCGAAAAGCAGGGGGTCAATAAACATGAAAAGGTTAGCGCGGGGACTGAAGTTCGTGTTATTCGCCGTGTTGTTCGTCACCGTGTTCGGCTTAGTGGTGAGGGTGCTGTGGAACTGGCTTATGCCGGGTCTTTTTGGCTGGCATTTGATCAACTTCTGGCAAGCTGTGGGGATATTGGTTCTGAGCAAGATCCTCTTCGGTGGATTCCGGGGCAGCCCTGGCCGGCACCTTTATTGGCGCCGTCGCATGATCGAGCGATGGGAGCAGATGACGCCTGAGGAACGCGATAAGTTCCGTCAGGGCATGCGTGGCCGCTGTGGATCGTTTGGATCGCACGCTGCGGAGCCGAAAGCTTGAGCGGAGGAGGCTCTTATTTTGTTAGTTGATATTCGCTTTTCATTCGCCTATAATGGCCGCTGCCATGGGCGGGAGTAACGGGAGAATTCAAGCATGTTGACGATAACTACCGAAACCCTCGATGACGTTGTGATTCTGCATTGCCTGGGCAGAATTGTATGCGGCTATGAAACCATTTTCTTGTGCTCGGCTCTCCGTCAGGCGGGGCGCGATATCGTTCTTGACCTGTCGGAGGTTGATGCAATCGATGCGGCAGGCATCGGAGCTTTGGTTTCGCTCCAAGCCGCGGGCATTTATCTCAAATTAGTGAACCCCACGCAACCGGTGCGGGAGATGCTGAAAGTTACCAACCTGGACTCGATCTTCGAGATCTGCGAATCCCACGGAATTTGCGAAACCGTGGAATCCGGGACAACGATAGACCGAACAATGGCTACGAGAAGTTTCGTAGGGCTGTAGTCTGAGTCAGCGGCTGAATCGCCCTAATGTGCACCGGCATCGAAGAATTACACCGGCGAGGTTTTTAGGAATATGACGTATTTGAAGAGTTTGGAAGACGAGCTTTCTGCGTGGCCGCACATTTCGGTTCACTCGCATCGCTTTGGCGGAAGGGAATTCCGTTTTGGAAGTGCCGAACTCCGGGCACATGCACAATGATGACATTCTTGATATACCTTTTCCGCGTACGCTTCGCGACGCGCTTTTAGCGGAAGGCCTTGCCGAGGAGCATCATTGGGTTCCGAACTCTGGTTGGGTCACTTTTCACGTGCGCACCGAAGACGACTTCAAGCATGCGGGTTGGCTTATGCGGCTGTCGTACCTGCGCTACGCTTTGAAAACGGCCCCTAACCCTTGCGAACTGCTTAACCGGCAATGTGAAGAGCTGCATCTGAATGCGCAGTTCAGCTCGCTGTTCGAACCTTTCATACCTGCAAACGCGAACGTTGCTCCGAGCGAGCCAGCCGCGATTTAGGCTCTCTCGCACCATCATTAATTACCTTTAAAACTTCTCTGCGAAGGAAGTCATCATGAATCGTCAATCCCTTGGCAAGAATGGGCCACAAGTCTCCGCCCTCGGACTCGGCTGTATGGGCATGTCTGATCTATATGGTCCCGCTGATGAAACCGAAAGTATCGCTACGATTCACGCTGCAATCGACGCCGGAATCAACTTGCTCGACACCGGCGACTTCTACGGCATGGGCCACAACGAAATGCTCCTCCGCAAAGCGATCGAAGGTCGCCGCGACAAGGTTTTTATCGCCGTCAAGTTCGGTGCCCTGCGTGGACCAGACAACTCGTTCAACGGCCTCGATATGCGGCCGGTCGCGGTCAAGAACTTCATTGCCTACAGTCTGCGGCGCCTCGGCACCGACTACATCGATCTTTACCAACCTTGCCGCATCGATTCGAAAATTCCGATCGAGGATACAATCGGCGCCATCGCCGACTTGGTGAAGACTGGCTACGTGCGGCACATCGGCGTGTCCGAAGCTTCGGCCGAGAGTCTTCGCCGTGGCTATGCCACGCATCCGCTTGCCGCTCTGCAGATCGAGTACTCTATCGTGACTCGCGGCATTGAATCGTCAATCCTGCCCGCCGTGCGCGAATTAGGCATGAGCGTGACTGCCTATGGAGTACTCTCCCGCGGGCTACTCAGCGGATCCCGCCCTTCTGGCCCTCGCGATTTCCGGACTCACTTGCCTCGTTTTACAGGAGAGAACTTCGAGAAAAATCAGAGAGTCTTCGCGACGCTTCAAGAAATTGCTGCCGGGAAGAATGCGACGCCGGCTCAGATCGCGATCGCCTGGGTGGTGTCGCGCGGCACCGATATCATTCCGCTGGTAGGTGCCCGCCGTCGTACGCAACTTGACGGTGCCGTGCGGGCGCTCGACCTCAACCTCTCGACGCAGGAAGTTGCTGAGCTAGAAAAAGCGATACCGCCCGACGCCATCGCCGGGACGCGCTACGACGAAAATCAAATGCGATGGCTGGATAGCGAAAGGAAAGCAGGATAGCGCTTTCCCCTGGCCGGCTCGGCTATGTCAGAAGCTGGGGTGCTGGGCCAGTCTCCAGGACCACATAAGAAACGATGTTGCTGTGAGATCGATCCCCGGCTCCGTTGTGCTGTACGACTGCATGTTATCGCGATACACCGCTACTTGCGACGGATCGAACGCGCCATCGTTTCCATTGAATTTCTTGAAGGTGTCCGCTCCGTTTGTCGGGCACAAAATCATGCCATCGACTACGCCGGAAGTGGCGGAACTGGCTGGACCCTCCACAGCCGCACCCCAAAGGATCGGTGTGCCCGCGGAAGTTCCATCCAGCGCCCCAGCGAGGTTGGCCACCTGGTGCTGGATACAATTTGGAAAGGTACTTCCGTCGCCCACGATGAACGACGAGCCCCACGGATTTGTACCCAGGACATTACCCAACCATCTCTGCGAGTACGTATCGTAGCTCTTTGTCTGCGTGAGGTAATACGCTTCACTGGCCATCACCGACAAACCGGCGCCGTGCGAAGTGGTATCGCCGAAACTCCATTGATATCCGAAGCCCCACGCGTCCGTGCCAGCTTGGGTAATTGCGTCACCAACCTGCCGCAGGAATTGCTTGCGAACGCTCCCTGCGGATACAGCCAATCCGCTGGAATTTCCCGCCATTTTCAATGCCCGGTACAACTCAAAATGTGCAAGTCCGCTGACATCGTAAAGATTCAGCGTATCGGTGTAACCAGCGTCGTAGATGTTCGTGATGTAATTACCCGCAAACTCGGCGGCTTTACGCAGGTAGTAATCAGGGTTCGTATGCGGCAGACCGGTGGGTAGCTCCTGGTAGCTTTCTTTGGAGTGCAGCGCGAGGTATAACTCGGTTGCGCCAAGTTCCATGTCATCTTCCCAAACGTTCTCGGGATAGCCGTCAAAAGGAGAAACCGTGAGCAGGCAAGTACTGCACGAGCCCGAACCTCCTGAAGGTGCCGGGTCTGCATACGATGTGTCAGCGAGGGCAAAAATATCCTCCGCATTCTTGAGGCACCGATTGGCGAGAGAAGGATTCGTGCCGTGATTGAGTTGGTAGCACAACGCGAAATCCGCCGCCAATCGGCCCGCTAGGTTCGGGCTGATCGGCGAACCGGCGGGCCCAGCCACGTATACCGGACGATTGCAGATAAAGAAAGTTGTATAAGGGTCGCAGGGGCGGGGATCTCCAGGCTGATCGAAATGGTCGGCCGCCTGCGGCAGCGTCCAGATGTCGTACTCGGTGATCAAGCAGTAGGGAGTCACGTACGTTCCGCCGCAGTTGCCCGTGGCTGAACTGGGATCGCCCTCCCCGTAGTAATCCCAGTCTTGAGTATTATCCACCTGGTAGTACAGGGTTTGCGTCTTGTCATCCCACATTTTCATCAGCCAGTTGATCCCAAACCTTGCTTCATGAGTGAAGTCGGGGGACTCTGGCGCTCCAGTTCCGCTGCTGCCCGCGTAGGAAATTGAACCCGGCGGCGCGGGAGGATTCGTTCGAGAGTTCGCGCCCATCTGGTCGGGGAAGTCGCGAATACCAATCTGCATCAGCGCCGCAGTGTAGCTGGTGGTTTCGACATATTTCTCGTAGTCTCCCGCGTCCCACCATCCGCCAGAGGCATCGATTTTTGGAAGCCCTGCGGATACGAAAGGCGGTGTGGGCGGCAGGTTATCGATGAAATCGTTGCCATCAAGCGGCGGGGTCTGGTAAACGTGTGCGTTCTCGTCCTTCAGGTGTCCGGGCTCGGTGCGCAACGCGTTCGGGATAAAGTTCGGTCCGTCACGTTGCGTTTCGTAGAAAAACAGGGTGTTCAAGAGCAGGCCGGAATAAAGTGCATCCGGATCATTCACCGCAAACTGGGGCGAAGTCGCATCTTCCGGCCCGGATACTGAAATCGTGTAGAGATTGC
The DNA here is from genome assembly GCA_963777005.1 of uncultured Acidobacteriaceae bacterium. Taxonomy (GTDB): domain Bacteria; phylum Acidobacteriota; class Terriglobia; order Terriglobales; family Acidobacteriaceae; genus Sulfotelmatobacter. The sequence goes on from CAVZPC010000012.1 coordinate 69,019, forward strand.
CTCCGGGAACCTTGAAGTCCAGAGCGTACACGTCGTAGGTCACTATCTTGCTATGACTCCACTTGCCCAGCAAAGCGCCGACACGGCCTGAATACGCGGTGATGCGTTTCGAATTGACTACCTTGAAACTGGCTCCGCTTTCTGACGCCGTGGACATCAGATACGCGCGAAAAGATGTCTCACCAGCCTCGTAGCCAGCTTGATTCACTCGCACGTAGGCAGACTCCGCGTGCAGGAGTCGAGCGTATGCCATGAGCGAGAGCAAGACGCTGGCAATGGGAACAAGTCGAAACCGGATTGAAGGAGAGAGGCTGAGAGAGAACATTGACTTGCTCCTTGCCGTGAAACGGCGGACGTATTAAATGCATTTAATACAGGCAGAATATTGCGTGTTTTGCTCTTGGGCTGTCAAGGGGAGACGCAGGCAGACCCTGATGACACAATAACCGGAGGGGATATGTCTTGGCTCGCAAACGACTCCAACGAATTAAACTGCGCAGGATGCAGAATGAGAAGCGACCAATGACCCTAAAATCCAATGTGCCCGGCGATACAAAGTTAGGCATGAACGACTCCATCACCCGACGTGACTTCCTCGGTTCTACGCTGTTGGCCTCTGGAGCCTTATTGCTCGAATCCATCACACCCGCGGAACTCCTTGCGGCAGGAGACGAATTTACGGGTTACGGGGGAGTCGGTGAATACAGCACGTCCAACGGCAACACCCTGGCTGTGCTCGAGGCCGGGCATACCATTCGCGATGGAGTCTATGAGCCGCTGCCCAAGGACGTCATCGATACCGGGGAGATCTACGATTGTGTGATCGTCGGCGGCGGAATCAGCGGCCTTGCCGCCGCATTGTTCTTTCAGCGGCAAGCGCGCCCGGGAGCGAAGTGCCTGGTTCTTGAGAACCACCCTATTTTCGGCGGTGAAGCGAAACAGAATGAGTTCCTGGTAGATGGCAAGCGGCTGGTTGCGCACCAAGGCTCGGCGATTTACCAGCTTCATGCTCCAGATAGCTTCATCGCCCAGTTCTACGACAGCATAGGCCTGAAGGCACAAAAGCTCGAGTATCAAAAATGGGGAGGGCCGGGGCCGGAGATGCCGCTTTCGCAAACTCCCTATGAAGCCATTGGCCTGGAGCATGGGCAATATGGATTCTGGTTCGGAGCGAATTTTGGACAGAAGGCCGGGATGTGGTTGATCGATCCTGTGGGGAAAAATCTCAAAGGTGCTCCCATTTCCGAGGTGAAGCGAGCGGAGTGGCTTCGCTGGCTGAAGAGCACACCGGTGCAAGGAGACCGATTCGTCCATCCCAAAGTAGAAGGGGATGAAACTTCCCGATACCTTGATTCGATTACGCTGGAGCAGCACTACATGGAGCGTTTCGGGTTGAGCCGGGAGACGATCCGCACATTTCTCTCTCCCGTGGAAGGTGGCGGCGCGGGTCTTGGTCCCGACGCTCTGTCAGCCTACTCAGATTATGCATTCGAAATGCTGCATCCCTTAACTGGCGAAGGCACTAGAGACCAGATGTTCCCGGGTGGCAATACGACCATCGCAAGATTGATCGTGAAGGCCTTAATTCCAGGGGCGATCGATAGTCGAGCCGCGGGGCCAGACGCGGTGACGGCGGTTACGGCGGTTACGGCCAACAACGTCAACTTTGCCGCGCTCGATACTCCGCAAACCAGCGCCAGAGTGCGGCTTTCGTCAACCGCGATTTCGGTGCAACATGACCGTGAAGCAGGCAAGTCGAATTCTGTCGTCATCTCCTACCTCAAGGATGGCAAGCTGTATCGAGTCAAGGCCCGCTCTGCCATCCTGGCAGGAGGAAGCTGGACGACCAAGCACATTGTGCAAGACCTTCCAGAATCACACCGTAGCGCCTATGCGGAGTTCCATCGCTCTCCCTGCATGATGGCCAATGTTGCATTGAGGAATTGGCGATTCTTGTACAAGATGGGCATAAGCGGCTGCCGCTGGTTCGAAGGAATCGGCAACTATGTCGAAGTGCGCAAGCTCGCACTTACTGGCATCGCGGATCCCAAAATCGGTCCTGACTCTCCGATCGTTTTGTCCATGAAGATTCTTTATTCCCATCCAGGGCGTTCGACTGAGGAACAGGGAAACTTAGGCCGTACGGAATTGCTCGGGACCTCTTTCAGGCAATATGAAAGACGAATCCGCGAACAATTCACCGAAATGTTTGCAGGGTCCGGATTCGATGCGCAGAGGGATATCGCCGGGATCATCCTGAACCGCTGGGGTCATGCTTATCTCAGCCCGCAACCCGGATTCTTCTTCGGGCGTGAGGGCCGGCCCGCGCCGCGGGAGATTCTGCGCAAGGCGCCATTTGGCCGGATCGCATTTGCCAATACCGATCTCGCCGGTGCGATGGATCACCGCTATTCCATACTGGAAGCCCAGAGGGCCGTCCGGCAGTTGCTCGAGAGTGACCTGGGTGGTTCAAAGGCTGCGTAACCGGGGCTCCCGCATCGATTGCGATAGAAATTAATGCTGATTGCACGGCTCCAAGAATCTTTTTGCACCGCTGCGGAATCTGGTATTAGAGATTGTGGGAGGGGAATACTAGGTGGCTCTGATCCTGACCGGTATTTGCGTCGCGGTAGTGTGCCTGTTCGCCGTCATTTGGATCAGGCGCACAACCGACCGAGATGAGATGGAGCATCACAGCATCACCCCGGAGGGACTCCAAGCATTGATAGCGGGAAATCAAGAGGTGCTTCTGTTCGATGTTCGCCAGCCGCTAGACCTGTTGGCGAATTCCGAGATTATTCCGGGCGCAAAAAGGATTCCTCCTAAGGAGGTGCTAGAGAACCCATCACTCATCCCAAAAGAGAAAGACTCGATCGTCTACTGCACCTGCCCGAGCGACAAAACCAGTCGAGAAATTTTGCGTCGAGCTCTTTCACTTCGGTTCTTACGAATCAAGTTCCTCAAGGGCGGATTGGCGGCCTGGAAAGCGAAAGGCTATCCAGTCGAGCCCTACAACAAACCTTTCCACCTCTGACATCGCGGCGTGCATCCTCGCCGATCAGGGGATGGATTCAATCAACCGAAAAGCTCGAAACGAGATCAAGCATGGCCAAGCCAATTTTGCTAAGCGTAGATGACGACTCTGATGTTCTGCGAGCGATCGAGCGCGATTTGCGCTCGCAGTACGGTGCTGAATACCGGGTAATTGGAAGCGATTCGCCCGAGGGGGCACTTGACCTTTTGAAGCAGCTGAAGTTACGCAATGATAGTGTGGCTTTGCTGCTGGCCGATCAGCGCATGCCCCGGATGGACGGGGTGGAGTTCCTGCAACAGGCAATAGGAATCTTCCCCAGTGCCAAGCGGGCACTGCTCACCGCTTATGCGGACACCAACGCCGCGATCAGCGCCATCAACCATGCCAGCATCAACTATTTCTTCTTGAAGCCCTGGGATCCTCCGGCGGAGCATCTTTACCCGCAGCTGGATGACCTGCTCGATGACTGGCAAGCTTCCTTCCGTCCAACATTCCAGGGGATTCGCGTGCTGGGCACCCGCTGGTCGCCTCGATCTTACGAGCTGCGAGATTTTCTCGCACGCAACCACGTTCCTTATCAGTGGATCGATGTGGAGCTTTCTGCCAATGATCCTGAAACCAAACGCCTCTTAGAGGCACTCGGTCCAGAGGCCGCCAATCTTCCCGTGGTGCTCTTCCCGGACGGGACGAAGCTGCTTGAGGGCATTCCAGCGGACGTGGCGCAAAAAGTCGGGTTGCGGACGCGCGCCCAAACCAGCTTTTACGATTTGGCCATTGTGGGTGGGGGCCCGGCCGGATTAGCAGCTGCTGTTTATGGAGCCTCGGAGGGTCTGCATACCGTGATGGTGGAACGAGAAGCTCCCGGCGGTCAGGCAGGTATGAGCTCCCGCATCGAAAATTATCTTGGATTTCCGACCGGTCTGAGTGGAGCGGATCTGGCCCGGCGAGCCGTGGTGCAAGCCCAGCGTTTCGGCGTGGAAATTCTGGCGCCACAGGAAGTGGTTGGCGTCCGAACCGAGGGGCCTTACCGAATCATCAAGCTGGCGGATGGAAATGAGATATCGTGCCACGCCCTGATGGTCGCGACCGGAGTCCAGTGGCGGCGCCTCGATGCTCCGGGGATCGACAGATTGCAGGGTGCGGGGATTTACTATGGGGGCGGCGCCACCGAGGCTCTGTCCTGCAAAGGTGAGGTCGTTTACGTAGTGGGTGGAGCGAACTCCGCAGGTCAGGCAGCGATGAACTTCGCTCGGTACGCGGAGCGGGTCATTATCCTTGTACGCGGAGAATCGCTTTCGAGCACCATGTCGCGATACTTGATTGATCAGATTCAGGAGACGCCTAACATTCAGCTGTGGACACATGCCGGGGTGGTCGAGGCGCATGGGGAAACACATCTGGAAGAAATTTCGGTGCTTTGTTCCGATACCAACAAGATTGAGCGCGTGCCGGCGAATGCAATGTTTATCTTCATTGGAGCGTTGCCGCGGACGGACTTCCTGGCGGACGTCATCGAGCGGGATGAGCGTGGTTTCCTGTTGACTGGTCCTGACCTTATTCGTGACGGGCAACGTCCGAAGGGCTGGGCGCTCGATCGGGATCCGTTCTTGCTCGAGACCAATGTTCCCGGCATCTTTGCCGTCGGCGATGTGCGCCACGGTTCCATAAAACGAGTGGCTTCCGGCGTTGGTGAAGGATCGGTGGCCGTACAGTTTATTCATCAATATCTGAGCAAGGTATAAATGGTCGACAAATCTGAATTAGTTCGCGTCCCCGAATTCGCTGATCTGCCTGACGATCAGCTCAACTGGTTCATCAGCCAATCGCAAGAGCTGCATAGCAAAGCAGGTGATCTTTATTCACGTCAGGGCGACCCGGCCGACGCCATGTTTGTAATTCTCGAGGGGCAGCTTCAAGGGCGCGGGGAGCTGGGAGGCGAAACCTTCGTCTTTAACTTGGAGCCGGGCGATATTACAGGAATACTGCCGTTTTCAAGGATGAAGCAATTCAAGGTGAGCTTGCGCGCCGACACGGACGGTCGCGCCCTGCGCTTTCCTGCTTCGCAATTCCCTGAGCTCATACAAAAGATGCCGGAGCTCACCAAGCGTCTGGTGGGCCTGATGGCCGACCGTATCCGTGAAACTACGCGCCTGGAACAGCAGCGAGATCGATTGGCTTCCCTGGGAAAGCTATCGGCGGGCCTGGCGCATGAACTCAACAATCCGGCCTCGGCAGCGAAACGCGCCGCCAGCCAACTGCGTCAGATGCTTACGAAAATCCGTAACGCGAGCCTCGAACTGGGAAAGCGAGATCTCACCGCGGCGCAGAAGGCGGAGATTGAGAAAATGGAAATTTCGTTCACCCAGCCGGATGTAGTTCCGCCGGATCCGCTAACCATGAGCGACCTAGAGGATCAGATTGATTCCCTGCTGCGCAGTCATGGACAGAACGACTTATGGATGCTGGCGGCTGGCCTGGCGCAGCGGAACATAAAGCCGGAAATGGTCGAGTCTTTGTTTGCGATCCTCGATGGTGATACGGCTCGCGCTGCATTAATCAGGATCGCCGCTTCCGTGGAGATTGCCACCCTCTTGAGCGAGATCGAGAACAGTACGTCGCGGATTTCGGATCTGGTCTGTGCCATCAAGGAATACACCCACATGGATCAGGCTCCGGTGCTGAACGTAGATGTTGTAAAAAGCCTGGAAACCACGCTCACGATCTTGAATCACAAACTGAAACAAGGAGTCGCGGTGCAGCGTGATTACCAGAAAGTTCCGCTGCTGGTAAATTCTTTTGGCAGCGAGCTCAACCAGGTCTGGACCAACATTATCGATAACGCCATCGACGCAATGCACGGGAAAGGCGAACTTCGCATTCGAACTTACCAACAAGATGGTTGCGTTGTGGTTGAAATTGGCGATAACGGTCCGGGAATTCCAGAGGAAGTGCAGCCTCACATCTTCGAGCCTTTTTTCACCACCAAAGGAGTTGGGGAAGGCACGGGTCTCGGCCTGGATACGGTTCAGCGAATTGTGAAGAAGCACCGGGGAAACATTCAGGTCAATTCCAGACCCGGCGACACCCGCTTTCAGGTTTGGCTTCCGTTAGCTGGCGCCGTCAGATAATCGCGCCCAATTTGTCTTAACGACGAAGTCAAACCAGTGTTTACCTTACGCGAGGAGCGTGATGGATGTTCGAGAGTATTCTCTGCGAAGTAACGGAATACAATCCGGAGGTTCTTGAGCCCCTGATCGGGCTTGCGGTCGAGATCGCCCGCGAGGGTCGAGAGGGAAGACGCATTGGCACTCTGTTTACCCTAGGAGATGAAGACGCCGTACTCGCCAGATCCCGGCCGTTGATTTTGGATCCGCTGATGGGTCACCCCGAGTCCTCGCGCCATGTCACGAATCTCAATCTGCGCGGGACCATCAAGGAACTGGCGCAACTGGATGGTGGGTTCGTGGTGAGTCACCACGGAATTGTTATCTCCGCTTGTCGCTACCTCGATGCCGTGGCCGCACAAGTGGATGTGCCGCTGGGTCTCGGAAGCCGCCACATCGCCGCCGCGAACATGAGTGCGGTGACCAAGGCTGTGGGCATCGTGGTTTCTGAAAGTTCGGTGGTGCGGATTTTCTGTCACGGACAACTGGTTGCCGAAATCATTCCCGAGCTTTGGATGATGGATCATGCCGCCCATCTTCGTGGTACGGTGAAGCGGGAGCAAGTCGGCGAGTTAACGGTGCTGACGCCAAATCCGCGACAAGCCTCTACCGCAAAGTAACTGCGACCGGCCGCTTATTACGGAGCAAGAACATGACAGAGCTGCAGGAATTCAGATGTGAATTTTGTGGAACTGTGACCAGTAAGCCGATCCACTGGTTCGTGATTCGATGTGGAGACTCTGAGCTTACCGTCCAGCGGTGGAATTCTGAGGCGGCCACGGCGGCCGGAGCCCGGCATTACTGTGGCGAGGCGCACGCCGAGGTTTACATCAGCCGCTGGTTTGACTCGGTGTGCGCACCGCCGAAGCCGAGTTTCAAGTAGCACCGAGACGCCGCGGATCGCCGTTTCAGTTCTTTCTCACCGAAATCACTGAAGCGGTGTAGCGGTCGCCGCGCAGCAATGAGAGGCTATATTCAATGGCTACGTTTTGCGCGTCATAGGTTGTCTCCCGGATGATGAGTAGAGCGCTGCCTACCGAAGTTCCAAGTATTTCCGCTTCTTCTTCCCCGGCGATTACAGCTCCGATCACTTCTTCCGCCCATTGCAGCTTGCGCTTGTAACGATGCTCGAAAATAAAATAGAGCGACTGTTTCTCCAGATCCTGTTTGTCGATTCCCGCGAAAATTCGCGCCGGAAGATAACTGGTAACCACCGCGACCGGCTCACCATTGACGGAACGGAGCCGCCTGACACGATACACGCGCTCTCCCGGGGTCAGCTTGAGTGCCTGTGCTACTTCCAGATCCGGATCTTCCAGACCCATACCGAGCAGCCGGGCTGAAGGGTTGAGGCCTCGCCTTCTCATCTCCTCGCTGAAGCCGCGAAGCTGCTGAAAATTCCAAGGAACGCGTCCCGAGCCGATCACAGGCCGCTTGCCTTTTGCAATCATCAATAACCCTTCCGATCGCAATTTCTGAAAAGCCTGTCGGACCGGCATCTTGCTGATCTTCAGAGCTTGGGCAATCTCGCCCTCCGAACAGAACGTCTGTCCCTGGCTCAATTTGTTTTTTTTGATCAGCTCGCGAACGTGATCCACAATCTGCATGTAGTAGGGCACGAAACTGTTGCTGTCGATCGTGAGCCCCAGGCGTTCTACGGAAATGAGCTCGGATTGCGCCATCGCTAAACTCCCCCAAAACCAGACTAGAATACATAGTATACAACGTATATATCATAGAAATGTTCACTTCCAACTCCGTTGATTTCACGATCGCGCTCGCGAGAAATGAATATTATTTAAGCCATTGCATATAAATGTACTTAAGTCTTAACCGCTGGCAGGAAATAGCAATAAATCGGAAAGGTTCATTCTTGGTCTCAAAAAAATGAGCTTGACATCATGTATGCATACGAGGTTCATATACGTCTGTACCGGAGATCCACACTATGCTTGCCCAGATTTCCATCCGCCAATTTCTAGAGCGCTCACTCGCTTGTTTTTCCCAAAAGATTCTGCGCGTCGCAGTGGTCGTCTTCTTATTCGGCGCGTCCATCACTGTCCACGCTCAAGTGGAATCGGGAAAGATTGTGGGAACGGTCAAGGATGCCTCCGGAGCTGTCGTGGCTGATGCGGCGGTCGCCGTTACGGAAACTCAGACAAACGTCCAGCGGAAAACAAAAACCGACAGCAACGGCGAGTATGTCGTCACCGAACTGAAATCTGGCGAGTACACCGTGGCCGTGGAGCGCGAAGGCTTCAAGAAGGCACTGCAAGCCCCTTTTAAGTTGGACGTAAATCAAGTCGTGCGAGTGGATATCACCCTGGCAGTGGGATCTATCAGTGAACAGATGGTGGTTACGGCGGCCGCTCCGCTAATCGAGTCTGAGACCTCGTCGCTCGGGCAAGTAATCGGCCAGAGCCAGGTGCACGATCTACCGCTGGATGGAAGAGACTTCGTGGAATTGGCGTATCTGACGCCTGGAGTCAACCAGGGACCAAGCGCAGGTTACACCGTGCAGCAGGGGGGCATACCCGAAGATCAGCGTGGCAACGCTTCCATTCAAGTGAACGGGCTTACGGCGACCAACAACAATTTTCTTCTCAACGGCTTCGACAACAACGAGCAGCAGATTGGAATTGAAGTAATCCAACCTTCGATCGATGCCATCCAGGAATTCAAAGTGCAAACCAACAGCTTCGGCGCGGACATTGGACGGGGCGGCGCCGTGGTGAATGTGGTGTTGAAGTCCGGCACCAATCAGTTCCACGGCAGCCTGTTCGAATTCCTGCGCAATTCGGCCTTCGACGCCAAGAATTATTTTGACAGCGCCAGCCAGCCCATCGCGCCCTTCAAGCAAAACCAGTTTGGCGGTACCTTGGGTGGCCGGATCATCAAAGACAAAACGTTCTTCTTCGTCGATTACCAGGGAACTCGAATCCGGCAGGCACAGACTTTCGTCTCGATTGTCCCATCTGTTTCCGAGCGAGGCGGAAACTTTACGGACTTGCTAACCGGACAAACTTTCTCTCCCTGCCCCACTCCCTCCCCCGCCGATACCTTTGATACCGGCACAATTTTCGATCCGTTCTCGAACCATTCCTATACCTGTGCCGACGGAACGAACCTGACGCTGCGCAGCCCGGTTCAATCCAATGGACAGATCAACGTGATTCCCCCTTGCTCCGGCGCAACCGACGGTGCCTGTCTGGACTCGGCCGCGCTGAAACTCGTACAACTCTATCCCGCTCCCAATCGCTCGCTAGCGGCGGGTAATTACCTATCCAATCCGGTGGCTCGCAACAATCAGGATTCCTTCGACGTACGAGGCGATCATCAGCTCACCAGCAAAGATAGCCTCTCGCTGACGTTCAGCTTCAATAATGTGCAAGCCTTCGCGCCCGATCCTTTTCCCGGCGAAGCCGGGGGAGGGAACTTTACTGGCAACATCACAAACCTGGCGAGATCGGCTGGAGTTAGCGATGTGCACACCTTCAGCCCAAACAAAATCAACGAATTCAAAATCGGTTACTCGCGCTATGTGGTACGGGCCGTGCAGAACTTCGCCGGCCAGCCGATCTCCGAGCAATTCGGCATTCCCGGGATATTTAATCCCGCTAACGCATCGGCTACTGGAGGTCTACCCAATCTCCAGTTTTCTAGCCTGAGTCCGCTGGGGAGTACAGACTGGTTTCCCGAATACTTAAATGAAAATAATTACCAGTACGTGGATTCCTTTACCTACGTGCACGGACGCCACTCGCTCAAGTTTGGAGCAGACGTTCGCCGGCGTCTGCACGGATTTTTCCAGACCCAAAACGCACGCGGAGATATGTCGTTCAACGAGCTATTCACCTCAGACCTGACGACTGACACTGGAGGCAGCGCGCTGGCCAGTTTTTTGATGGGCTACCCGATCTCTGCTTACCGCGACGGCCAAAAAGGATCCTTCGGCATGCGTTGGACGGAGTTCAGCGCATACGTCATGGACGATTTTAAAGTCAGTCCAAAACTGACGCTCAACCTGGGCCTTCGCTATGATCTCTTTACTCCGCCGGTGGAGCAGGAGAATCGTTTGGCAAATTTTGATTTTTCGACCGGCTTGTTTGTTTCACCGCAGATGCCGGGCGTCAGCGCTTCTGGAAACGTGGATACGGATTACAAAAATATTGCTCCCCGAGTAGGATTCGCCTGGACTCCTTGGAGCGACAAAACTGTGGTTCGCGGAGGGTTCGGAATTTTCTACGACGTCCAAGCCGACCAGAGCGATGCCGAGCTCGCCTATAATCCGACCGGGCTGTTTTTCAGTCAGAACATCTATAGTCCTGCCACCACACCAAGCATGCGGATCTCGACGGGCTATCCCGCGGCGGTATATCCGACGATACAGAACCCCGCCGGACGCGCGAGCGCCTCTCTCTTTAACAACCGCACCACCTATATTGAAGAGTGGAACTTAGACATCGAGCGGGCGCTATCCAGCACCATGGCGCTCCAGGTTGCTTATGTTGGAACACGGGGCGTCAAGCTCGCATTTCTGAGCAATCGCAATCAACCACCTCAGCCATTGGACAGCAATTTCGAATCTTGTCCAACCTCCACCGATCCATCTTGCACAACCGGCGCTCCAACAAATTTTGGCCGATTCTATTACGCAACGGTCCCGAACGTCGGCGAAATTCGCACCCTCGCCAATGAGGCTTGGTCCGTCTCCCACGGATTGCAGGTTAAGTTGGAGAAGAGATTCTCCGCCAACTGGAGCATGCTGAACTCTTACACGTGGCAGCACACAATCGGTCAGACGGAAGAAGACGAATATCTGGAACCTCAGGACACATATAACCTGGCAGCGGAGCGTGGAGATAACGCGCCCGATTTTCGCCATCAATTTTCTTCTGCCTGGTCGTATAACCTCCCCATCGGTCCGAATCAGCGATTTTGGGCGGGCAGCGGACCGACTCGCTGGCTGACGGAGGGTTGGCAGCTAAACGGAATCGTCGCTATTCACTCGGGAGAAGCCTTCACCCCGCTGCTTTCCTCCGATTACACGAACACAGATTCCGGAGCGCCGCGGCCGGACATCATCGGGAATCCTTACGATTTTTCGAACGCCACCAGCGTAGGTTGCCCTTCCAACAAACAGACTATCGCGTGCTGGTACAATCCCGCAGCTTTTGCGATCCCGGCACTGGCTCCCGGACAAACATTTGCGCATGAGTACGGCGATGCTCGACGCGGTTCCCTGCGCGGCCCCGCGGAATACAATGTGGACGCTTCGTTGTTCAAGAACTTCAGCCTCACCGAGAATTCGAAGCTGCAATTCCGCGTGGAAGCCTTCAACCTGTTTAATACGGCCGAGTTCGGACTGCCCTATACTGCCGTCGATCAGACCGGATCACCTGCGAGTTCGGGAACACCGCTGGTTCCCAGCCTTTCCGGCTCCATCACGAGTACAGTGCACGCTTCGCGGGAAATTCAGCTGGCACTCAAGTTCATGTTCTAGAAAATTCGCGACTCTAGTTCAGCATTAGAAAGAATGCACCCTGATGAACGTGGCCAGCTACAAAAGATCTTTCCGTAGATGCGTGCCGGCGATTGTGCTGATGCTGGCGTGTGCCCACGCCAACATTACGATGGCCGACGACCGAGCGCAGCAACCAAAAGCCACACCACGAACCGCAACCGCTGCTACTCCTGACGCAGCCCAGTTGCCAGCGGTACATCTTGACGGCAACTATTTTTCACAGAATGGTCGCCGCTTTATTCCGGTGGGCGCAAACTGGGTACCTGCGAAAACCGCCATGCAATGGCCTACGCAATGGGATCCGAAAGCCATTGAAGCTGATTTTGCGCGGATGCACGAACTCGGCTTCAACACGATTCGTCTCGATTTTGTTTGGGCGTGGATCGAGCCGCGTCCCGGCGATTACAACCCAGAAGCATTTCGTGAGCTGGATTTCCTGATTGCGTTAGCTCACAAGTATCAAATCTATTTGCACCCAAGTCTTTTGATTGGCGGCGAGGTGGGCGAGGCCTACTGGGATGTTTCCTACCGGCAGGGCCGGCATCCTCATTCTGATCCCGACATGCTCCGCATCGAAACCGACCACGTCGCTGAGTTGTCGCGCCGTTATGGAAAAGAAAGCGCAATTCTAGGCTGGGATCTGACCGACGAGCCTCCGTTTTGGATTGTCCCTGACAGCACCACGGACGCGATGGCCATCAACTGGACGCGCCTGCTTTCCTGGTCGATCCGCCGCCATGATTCCTTGCATCCGATCGTTGTCGGAACCAGCATGGAGGATGTTGGGCGCGGTCCGTTCCGTCCTGACAACATTCGTGAGGAAGCTGATTTTTTCAGCGTTCATCCTTATTCCATTTATTCGCCAAAGCTCTTTCCTGATGCCATGCTTTCCGAGCGTGGGACCTACGGGTCAGCGTTCGAGACTGCCTTGTCCGGAGGTGCCGGACGTCCGGTGATGGTGCAGGAGATCGGAGCTTCCTCGGCGCAATACGATCCCGAAGAGATCGCAAAGTTTCTGCGCGCGAGCCTTTATTCGGGTCTGGGTGCGGGGGCAAACGGATTTCTTCTCTGGTGCTATACCGATGCCGCGCCGGAGCAATTCCATAAAGTGCCGTATCTTCGCTCTCCCCATGAAACTCAATTTGGCCTGACCACCTGGGATGGTAAGGATCGGCCATCCGCGAAAATGTTCAAAGACTTTGAGGACATTGTTGCTCGATTGGATCTCACCGGCATTGAGCCGGCTCCGGCAGAGGCCGGCATCATTGTTCCTTATGAGTGGTCAAAGCCGCATGGCGATTTTTCTCACTTTGGCCTCTCTGGACTGGAAGTTGTTCCTTACACCACAACCGACGAAGGCGCGAACGTAGCCGGGCAATCGCAACCGAATTTCAGCGAAGAAAACCTCTGGATCACCGGATCGTGGTTGTCATCTTTCGTGCTCGCGCGACGCGCCGGTCTCAAAGCCGATTTCCCGAGAGAGTATGACGACTGGCAAAAACGCCCACTTGTGCTCATGCCCTCCCCATTGACCAGCACTGATAGTTTTCTGGTTCATGTGCACTCGGATTTCTGGGAGAAAGCGAAGCAATACGTATCGAATGGAGGCTCGCTGTACGCCTCGGTTGCCGCGGACGCGGCGATTCCAGAGATGGAGTCCTTGTTCGGCGCAAGGATGGTTGATGCCAATCCAAAAGATGACATCACATTGAAAGTCGTCGCCCCGTTCGGCGATCTGAAAGCGGGAGACACCTTCCACTACTCAGTTCCTTCCGCAAGTCCTCGTTCCTGGGGTGCGATCCTGGAGGTTAAAGGAGGCACAGTCATCGCAGTTGATCAGGACAACCGGCCGGCCCTGGTCGCAAATACAGTGGGGGCCGGGAAGACCTTGCTGAGTGCGTATCCATTGGAAAACTATCTCGCGAATACGCCGGCGGTTTTTGACAAGCCCGAGACCACCTATCGAATCTACCAAGCACTTCGGGAGTGGTCAGGTCTTAAGCCACTGTTCCACAGCGACCAGCCCTCGGTCGAAGTCTGTGCTTTGAGCGGCGGGACCCACGGCTACGTGGTTGCCACCAATCACGGTTCTGCACCAGAAAGCGTGACCATCACTGCGGCCAGCCCATTGCATTCGGTTGCAAGAATCACTCCGCCAGGAAAAACGCCGCTTCAGATTGCAGGCGGCACGTTCAAAATCGATATTGGCGCTTATGAGGGCGCAGTATTCGAGTGGAAATAGCTTAAACAAGTAAGTACGGGAAATCGGAGGTGGGAGTGATCGCAGCAGTAGACATTGGTGGGACGAAGATAGCGGTTGGGATGATTGACAGCGATGGCAGGGTCTTGGCGCGTCTGGAATGCCCGACAGACGCCGATCGTGGTTACCACGAAGCGCTGCTGCGCATCGTGGAGATGCTGCAAGCCACCGCACATACCGCCAACGCGCAAATCTCTGGCATCGGGATCGGATCTACAGGGCCGGTGTATCCGCTGACTGGCGAGATTGGCGATGTCAACTTCTTTCCTCATTGGAAAGGCGAGAACCCGGTTCGAGATCTTGCGCAGACCTTTCAGGTGAAAGTCGCCATGGAGAATGACGCGGACGCAGCCGCGCTGGGTGAGGCAGGCTGGGGTGCCGGCCAGAACAACGGCAGATTGATTTACGTGACGGTCGGAACCGGAATCGGCACTGGGTTCATTCTCGATGGACAGCTCTACCGCGGAGTCGATCAATCTCATCCAGAAATCGGCCATCATCTTATTGATCCATCTGGGCCGCCCTGTTTGTGCGGCTTTCGGGGATGTTGGGAGTCTCTAGCGGCCGGGCCTGCCATGGTGACGTGGCTTGAAACAAACGCACCGTCGGACTATCCCCATCGGGGCGATCTGACAGCCAAGAGAATCTGCGAACTTGCTCAGCTGGGGGACGATTGGGCATCGCGTGCGGTTGACCGCGAGAGCCGCTACCTCGGCTTAGGCCTCGCCAACCTGGTCACGATGTTTGTTCCTGAAGTCATCGTGCTCGGAGGCAGCGTCATGAAAAGCGCTGTCCTGTTTCTGGAGGGAATTCGTAAGGTCATAACTGCCAGTTGCCGATTGGTTCCCTTCGAGAGAACGGAACTGGCTCTGGCCTCGCTGGGCGAAGACTCAAACCTGATTGGAGCCGCCAGAGTCTGGTACCACCGCTTCGGCTCGGAGAGCGGGACCAGTGCAATCTGATTTCTCTGTCCTCGAAGGCGCATATCTGCGGGATATTCTCGATCAACCCCGCGCGCTCGACGAAACACTCGCTGAATTGAAGGTCTCGGAGACACTGCATCAACTCGCGGTGCGCCTGCAGCAAGGAAAATTCAAGACAGTTGTCCTCACCGGCATGGGTTCTTCTTTCCACGCCCTCCATCCCCTCAACATCGAGCTGATCAATCACGGACTGACTGCCATGATGGTCGAGACCTCGGAGTTGCTGCACTACCGGAACCGCCTCTTCGATCCGGCGACGCTGATCGTCGCGGTTTCGCAATCCGGACAGAGCGCAGAAGTTGTCCGCTTGCTGGAAATCAATCGTGGCAAGTCATCTGTAATCGCGATTACCAACACCCCCGGTAGCCCCTTAGCGAAACATGCCGACGCTACCATTCTGAGCCGTGCTGGTGAAGAATTTTCGGTTTCCTGTAAGACCTACCTAACGGCTCTCATGGCTTTGCAGTGGCTTGGCGATGTGATTTGCGAGCGTGATTTGCGACGTACTCAGCAGGAACTTAAAGCAGCCAGCCCAGCGGTTCGGGATTATTTGTCTCACTGGAAAGAACATGTACAGAGTTTGGCGCAGCTGCTTAAGGGCATTCGACATCTTTTCCTTGTTGGCAGAGGTGCTTCGCTGGCTGCGGTTGGAACGGGAGCGTTGATCGTTAAAGAATCGGATCATTTCCACGCGGAAGGCATGAGTAGCGCAGCATTTCGCCATGGTCCTTTTGAAATGCTCAGCGACGAAACTTTCGTTCTTGTCTTCGCCGGCGAAAACAAGACTCGCGAGCTCAATCGACGCCTCTTCGAAGATGTTCGTGGCCAACGGGGTCGGGCCGAGCTTGTGGGGGAAGGCGCCGCTTTTCCGCCTTGCGAGTTGCCTTCCGCTCCGCGATCCATCCATCCGATCGTCGAGATCCTCCCCGTGCAGATGGTTACCCTGGCTTTGGCAGCGCAATTGGGACGTGAACCTGGCCGTTTCGAACTGGCTTCAAAAGTGACCACGAAGGAATAGCAGACAATGTCCCGCTCCATGCCCAGAAACCGATACATGGTCACCATCGTCTTCCTGACATTTTTTGTAATGTCGTTGCTGACCAATATTCTCGGACCCATCGTGCCTGACATCATTAACAGCTTCAAGGTGAGCTTAGCCGCTGCCGCTTTCTTGCCTTTCTCTTTTTTCATTGCTTACGGAGTAATGTCGATTCCCGCAGGCTTTCTGGTGGAACGGTTTGGTGAAAAGCCTGTCATGATCGCGGCATTCCTGGTGGGCACGGCGGGATCGCTGAGTTTCGCGTTTCACCCGAGCTACGGAGTCGCGGTCGTCTCGCTATTCGTGATGGGATCGGGGATGGCGACGCTGCAGACTGCAATCAATCCGCTGTTGCGGGTTGCCGGCGGTGAAGAACATTTTGCTTTCAATTCCGCTTTTGCCCAGCTAATTTTTGGCAGCGCTTCTTTTCTGAGTCCCTACATGTACTCGTACTTGGTCTTGAATCTGGGGAGCGAGCACGCCGCTAGAAATCGATTGCTCGGAGTCCTGGCCAAACTCACGCCTCCAACCCTTCCATGGGCTTCCATGTACTGGATTTTCGCTGTTTTCACCCTGGCAATGGTTGCGCTCCTTTCTGTCAGCCGCTTTCCGCACGTAGAGCTCACCATCGACGAGCAAGCGGGCTCTCTGGAGACCTACGGCAGCCTCTTTCGCAAGCCAATGGTCTGGGCCTTCTTCCTTTGTGTTTTTGCCTACGTTGGTTCGGAGCAGGGAACAGCCGACTGGATCTCGAAATTTCTTTCTCAATACCACGGCTACGATCCGCACACCACGGGCGCAACCGCAGTCTCATGGTTCTGGGGTTTACTCACCGCCGGATGTTTCATCGGGATGTTGCTTCTAAAGATATTTGACAGCCGCCATGTCTTGATCGGAACGTGCCTGGGAGCGCTTTTGTGCTTGACCGCCGCTTTGTTCGGTCCGGCAAATGTTTCGGTTGTCGCATTTCCCGCGATCGGCCTCTTCGCATCCGTGATGTGGCCGATCCTGGTTTCGCTCGCGCTCAATTCTGTATCAGAACACCACGGTTCCTTCGCGGGCATCTTGAGCACCGGAATCATGGGTGGGGCCGTGGTACCTGTAATCATTGGGCGCATCGGCGATCACTTCGGCCTCAGAGCGGGAGTCTCATTCCTCTACTTCACGTTCGCATGCGTTCTCAGTGTGGGTTTCTGGGCCAAACCGCTGATCACCAATGCAACTGTCAGCTTCAAGAAGGCCGAAGTTCAGCCTGGCTAGAAGTTCCTTCGTGGAGGGAGTCGTGAACGTTATACATCGGATTTTCTGCGGCGCAGTCTTGATCTTAATGATCACGGGCTCTCCCTTAGGCCAGACGAAGACGGGAACCAGCAACGTCAGTTCGATCCCTTATTTGAAGTTGACCGAACCTCGGCACGTTATGTCTGACGCTCAACCTTGGGAAGGCGATCAGTATCCCCATACGTTGAGCATCCTGGAACTCAAAAAAGATGGATTCCGCTACTGGGGCTGGTACGGGCTGAATGAAGGACGTGGGATTGGGCTGGCTCGAAGCAATGATCTGGAGAACTGGACCAAGTACGACAAAAATCCATTGTGGACAAATGCACGCTGGCCCTCCGTTCTCGCCAAAGCAGACCCCAAGCATAAAGACACTCTCTATTTCGCCATCACCCGGGAGTATGACACTCCCAGCAGCCACATTGTATTGGCTTCATCGCAGGATGGAATTCACTTGAAGGAAGAAAAGATGCTGGTACGAGGTGTTCCCAACCAGCGCAACCAGAATCCGAATCTTTTTCTCGATCCGCGCTCGCAGCGTTTTTACCTGACGTTTTATCGCGGCAACGACCGGGACCACTTCGAAATCATCAGCAAAAGTGCGATGAGCGTTCAAGACCTCGATAAGGCTCCAGAAAAAGTCCTGATAACATCAACCGACACAGTGGCCGCGCCGACATTGCTCTATGCCAGGAAGGCTCGGAGTGTTTATGGCAAGAAGTCCGGAGTCTATTATCTGGCAACCGAAGTTTATCCCCACCGCTACACAACCGATCCAGAAGGCGAATGGCAGGTTAAAGTCTTCGCCGCAGACTCACCCGACGGAGACTTCAATCCTGTGGAGGGTAATCCGGTTCTGCGCGGACAGCGTGCCTGCCTAATCCAGCACATCTTCAATGGTCGATTCTACGGATATGACTGCCATCTCGAGACGCCCGATAAATGGATACTTGAGGAAGTAGAGGCAGCCTTGCCCTAACAGCGATTCAGGAGAATCTAACGAGGACGCCCGGCATTCAGTTTTTAGTCGGCTGCCATGTTCTGTACTACGCGGTCTAGGTTGGGATCGAGATTCACATCCAGAGAAGATTGTCCCCTGAGCTCAGCCTCTAGCGCTGCCAGTTGTGCCTCAATATCGTCCACGGCTTTGCGTTTGCGAATGACTTCTTCACGATACCGCCGCAGGAAGTAATCGATAGTTTCGACGCGAATCTTGATCGAGCCGGAGGGCTTGTTCTCGTCCAAGTCCTTGAAACAGAAATACGGTGTCCCGGACTGCTCGATGATGCCCTCGATTACGCCGTAGATGGGAGCGTCATGGCCACATTTGAAGCTCGATATTTCCAGCGCAACCAGGTTGGGATGCCGCGCCGTGAATTTGGCCGCCCACACCTTGTGGTTCGTGCTGCAGGAATAGGAGTTCTTCCAGGCATCCCCAATATCGAGCGGATGACTGATTACGCCTGCGCGAACTTCCTCGCCGAACAACCGCTCCAGCATGTCCTCATCCAGAGGTAGGGTATTCTGGGAAAAGATCGGATAACCGAGCTTTTGGAATTCCTCCATGATCTCGTGGTTCAGACCAGGATCGTGATGGTAGGGTCTGCCCAGCATCACAATGCCGATGCGGTCCTCACGCTCAAGCTGGTCGAGCACCTGGCGAGCGCGCTGGCGAATGCTCTTTTCGTAATCTTCCAAGGCCTTGTAGCCGATTTCGACGGCGCGATCGTTTTCTTCTTGGGACAAGCCCAAGATCGGCTGCCAGGCTTGCAGCATCTGGTGAGCAAACAGCTTGCGATCGGCGAAATTCAGAACCGGATCGAGATACTTGACATTGTGTTCGGCAAAGACATCGTTTTCCTTCGTAAATGCGGCCTTGACCGTTTCCGGTGTCGCCGTTACTGTCGGGCAGGCGTTGGCGCCCACGATCTTTACCAGCGGAGAAGTGAGCACGTCGTACATCGGAAAGAAAATTACGTTCAGCGGTTTCTTGCGATGCTTCTCCTGAATCAAGTTGTAAACGTGCGAAATCCCAATCTTCGCCGGGAAGCAGGGATCGATGGCCCCACGGCTTGCGCCAGCGCGATAGAGATCGGAACTGGTGTAGTCGGAATAAATAATGTTCTCAGGCTGTACTCCCAGGCTCTCCAGATATCCGTTGAAGAGCGGTGCGTACGTATAGATGTTCAGCACGCGCGGAATGCCGACGCGAAGTTTCTTGCGGTTTTCCATTAACGGAGTGCGTTCTTTGGCTGCCTTGTTCCAGAACGTTTTCGTTGGAATCGGGTCGGCGACATTTTTCGCATTGACCGGACGGAAAACCTCATGGGCGGCGAAGTCCACGAAGTTGGGATACTTGTCCTTGATCTGATCGAGGCCGGCCTTGATGTCCTTCATGTCGTTGATGTCTTCGACCAGTCCTTTTTCGCATGTGGCGATGATGAGGCGCTGTTCGCCATGCATCAGCGGGACCTTGGTGACTTTTTGAATCGGCACAAAGGCTAGGTCGTCCTTGGGCACGGTACGAATGTCGATGAAAGTGCGCAGGCAATTGTTCTTGCAGAAATTGCAACGAGTGCTTTCATTGCGCGTAGTGCGGTATTCAATTTTTCGGACCGCTTCCAGTCCAACGAAGCTGGTCTGCAGACCGTTGCGCCACAGACGAAGAGACTCAACCGCGGCACCGATCGCGCCGGATTCACCGCAGAATTCGTGAACGATGATCTCCGGCTTCTTGCCCGCCGCGCGGAAGCTGTTGTGGATGAAGTCCACTTCCGCCTTCACCACCGCCATGTTGTTTTGCGTTCCGCCCTGCAGCACGAAGCGCGTACCCAGCGCCGCGAGATTCGGAATGCTGGCCACGTACAAGAAAACATTCTTGGGAAGAACGGCCGCGAGCCCAGCAAGAATCTCCTCCGCCCGCCAGCCTTGCCGCTGGAAATTCACAATGTCCGATTGCATGAAGACAGCGCATCCGTAACCGAAGACCGGCATCGATTGCGCCGAGAACGCGAGATCGGCGTACTGTTCCACGCCCAAGCCAAAGCCTTCGGCAGTGGATTGCAGGAAATAACCGTTGCCCGCCGAGCACTGCGTGTTCAGCTTGAAATCCTTCACGCGGCCCTTGTGCAGAATGATGATCTTGATATCTTGCCCGCCTACATCAACAATAACGTGCGGATCTTCGTAGAACTTCAGCGCCGACTCGGTGTGTGCCACGGTCTCGACCAGCGCTACATCGGCGTGCAGAACATCTTTCAAAATATCTTTCGCATATCCCGTAGTCGCGACTCCCAAAACCTCCAGCTTGGCTTTCTGCGCCTCCACTTGGCCGCGCAGATTCTCGAACATCTCAATCGTGTCCTGAATCGGATTGCCATTCGAGAGCTGGTAAGCCTTGCACAGGATGTCGCCGTTTTCATCGAGCAGAACGGCCTTGGTCGAAGTTGAGCCGCCGTCGATTCCGATAAACCCTCCCACCGTTTGATTGGTATGAAACCTTGCCGGAGTGAACTTCTTGCGCCGGTAGGAGACTTTGAACTCGTCAAGCTCTGTGTCGCTTGTGGTCAGCCCTTTGGCGCCGGACTTGGCCTTCTCTTCCTGGCGCCCATAGTCGATGTAATGCACCAGCTTTTCGTATCCCTGGTAGCAGCCGACGCAATCTTCCTCGCTCCTGCCAAATTCAATGGCGCCCATGGCGGCGAAGTACTGCGCGTTTTGCGGAACTTTGATTAGGTCTTCAGGCTTTGCGCCATCGGGAATGGCAACTTTGCGCTCCTGCCACATGCGTGGAATATTCGCCTGCCACGCTTCGCGCATGCCTTTAATGAAGCTGTTCGGCCCGCCGAGAAGCAATACATGCGGACGCAGCGTGTGGCCGCGAGTGAGCACACTTAGATTTTGCAAGACAATGGCTTCGAATAATGAAGCCATTAATTCATCTGGTGGCGTACCAACTTTTTGCAGGCCGTTGATATCGGTCTCGGCGAAGACGCCGCACTTACCAGCAACTTTGTGGAGCTTGATTCCGTGGTATCCCTGCTTCGCAGAGTTCCAGCGGCGGAATTTTCAGCTTGGCGTTGATCTTGTCGATGACCGCGCCCGTTCCTCCCGCGCACTTATCGTTCATGGAAGGAATTTTCTTCTTACGGCCAGTCTCTTCGTCATCTTTGAAGACGATGATCTTGGCATCCTGGCCGCCGAGTTCAATTACCGAATACACTTCGGGGTGCATCTTCTCAACGGCAAGCGAAACTGCGGTAACTTCCTGCACGAACTTGGCGCCAATCTGATCGGCGATCGCTCCACCGCCAGAGCCGGTCATAAACATTCGGGTGTTATGACGATTGATGCCGACCTCTTTTTCCATGCGCCGCAGGAATTCCAGCGTCTTCTCCGGCTGCTTCGTCTCGTGGCGCTGGTAGTCCTGCCACAGCACGCTGTCGGTCGCCGCGTCCACGACCGTTGCTTTGACCGTGGTTGAACCCACATCGAGCCCAACCATGAATCGCGTATGGTGATCGTGCGGTTTCTGCGGAGGCAGGGGAGCAATGCTAAAAAGCTGCGGCTTCTTGTCGTGTTCCAGATGATCGTGCATTACATCTCCGATAATAGGCCAGAAAGTTATTGAAATGTTGCGAATAGGAGTTCCGCCATCCTGTGCGGAATTAATTTCCAAACAAGATGGCGGCTCACTACGGGGTTAGGCGGCATTCGGGAGAGCGATTCCTGGAACGCGTGACCGCTTTCTCCACAGTGTGGTCCTATCCATGCGATCGCTGACGTGCAGAATGAATTGAGCTGCAGTTCCCGCAACCCCTTCGTGGTGCGGCACATGGTAGAAAGGCCGGCGCAGTTCGGGATGCTCGGCAATGAAATCCCGGATCTGGTCGAGACTCTTTCCCGTCGACTTCAGACACTGCTCAAACTCGGTCTTAGCCTTGACCTTCGCTTCGCCCAACGCCATTTGCACGCGGCTGTGAGCGTTTACTTCGCCTTCGCCGGAAGTCTCGATCGGCAGGAAGATCATGTCTTTGAACTTATTGACGACCGCCGATTGCACTCCATCCGATTGTGAAGAAGGCATGCAGCCGAACGGTTTCAACGCCAGCACCATGTGGCACATCTTGTGCACGGTGTAGTAAACGTTCTTGCCCACTTCCAGATGACCTTCGCCGCCGCGCGCGAACTGGTTGTAAAAGGGATGCGCCATCTCGGCGAGCTCCGTCTGAGGCACCAGGTGATGCGTAATGCCGCCCATGTTCTTGATGGTACGGTGGTAGAAGAACTGCCACGCCTTCTCTCCGAAGCCAATGCCCCACAGCTTCTTATGCAGACCGAAATAATTGGCTAGATTCTTCTTGAGTTCATACCATTCTGGATTTCGATGCGGACGGTTTACCGGCCACTTCGCAATGGCGTGCGCTTTCGCCTGATACAAAAGGTAAGCCACCCAGGTTGCAATTGGTTCCACAATGACTTGGGCGCCCTCTCGCTCGAGAAAATCGAACATGTGGAAGTTGCCGTCGCCCTCGGTAATCTGCGCCCAGAACTCGCCAGTGATTTTCACAACCGGCTTGACCTTGGTGCGGTCAACCTCGATCCGATCCATCCGCTCCCGGGCAGTGTGCAAAGCGTCGAGATAGTCCTTGCCCCACATGTGTTCGTGCATCTTGCCAAACACATTCGCGATGTTTCTCAGCACTTTGTTGCTCTTGAACTTTGGCTTGAGCCAATTGGGAGCGCGCTGCTCAATCTCGAACGAGTCACGATTCCTGAGATCGTCGCAAAGGCCATCCACCATTTCCCGGAACACGCGATCGGTCTCGCCTTTATTCACCTCGAAGGGCCGAATCTGATAGATCAAATCGTTGATCACGTCCCCGAGGTGCATGGCATTCAGCATCCCAAATCCGAAGTCGATGGTGAATTTCAGTCCGGGCTCACCAGAAGCTGCTTTGATGCCATCGCTGTCTTTGAAGAGCAGAACGCGGAAGCCGTCGAAGCCAGCGTTCTTCAATGCGAATCGATATTCCGCCTCGTACATTCCGAAGCGGCAGGGACCGCACGATCCCGCAGTAAAGAAGACGTAGTTATTCAGAATCTTGTCGCGCGACAGTCCTTCTTTTTCCAGAAACTGTAAATACTGCACCAGATTTCCCACGGTGAAATAGGTGGGATTGCATTGTCCGTTGTTGCCAAATTCTTTGCCGGTCTGAAAGGCGGCGACATTGGGGACCGGTAGTTTCTCGCAGCGATAACCGCAACCCTGGAAGACGGCGCGAATCAGATCTTCGTGCTTCCATGTAAATCCGCCAAACAGAATCGTCACGCGATCCCTCTCCTCGGCTTTGAACGCCCGCTCCACTGGGCGATGAAAGTGTGTCGGCTGGTCCAGACCAGCGATCTTGCGCAGTCGAGCGCGTTCCGCCTCCAGGCGCTGTTTGATTTCCTCATCGTTATCAATCTGTACGAGATGCGTAGCCATTATCTTCCTCCGGCATATGCGGTGATTTGATTTTGAGCTCTGGAATTGCAGACGAGCGAATGGCGGTGCAAAGAGACGCTGTTGCAGAAACAAAAAGAATGGAAGGAAACAAAACTTTGACTGGCAATTGGGAAGCGCAAGTCTCCGCAGAAACCCAGCAGATTACTCTTAAACCTGCGATCTAACATCACCGGAAACTCCTATAGCGTGTTACAGGAGGCTCAAGTTGTACACCAGCGAGAGACGTCTACCAACGAGTCCCGGGGCGCCGGATAAGCGATAAAACCCGCACCACTCGCCAACTTCCGCCAGCTTTTGTTGCCCCAACTTGCAAGACCTCAGGCAAGGTCTTGACCCGGTTAAGCGAAGCTGCCACTCACGCCTTGGAATCCGCGGGCAGCCTGTTTGAGCACCCACTTAACGACCCTTGAGTCGTTGTAACAGAAACCCAGGTTATGATTCAAGGTGGAAAAGCAGTGGGTCTGGCACGATTTTTTCATTTCATCCAATTGCAGAACGTCGAACTTGTGATTTTCGATGACTCCCCAATCGTGGGTCGCTGAATACATGGGGAAGCAGGGAGCCAGACTGCCGTCTACTCGGATGATGATCGAGTTCTGTCCGGCGCGGCAGTTCCAGGGTTCCACCTTGCCTCGCATAAAGTCCTTCATATCCTGCAGACGCTTGACCGAGTTCACCATCTTGTATCCCGACTTGTTTTTCTCGATCAGCCAATCGACCAGTTCGTCGACCTGTGGCCAGTGCTCCGGATAGATGAACGTGTCATTGGCATCGTAGTGTTTGAAGTGGCTTTGCTCGATCATCGGGGATTCGTTCAGGTGATAATCGGTCGCGATGCCGTGGTCACGCGCAATCTCCGTGAGCTGCTTCACGTCTTCCATATTGTTGCGGCAGATGTTGATGTTGAAGAACACGGAGTATCCGTACTTGTACTGTTTGCGCGCCAGATAATCGAAATACTTTCGCACTGGAGCGAGTGCCTTCGGCAACCCTGGCTGCTCATCGACCGCGTCCACGGCGAAGTTAAAGATAGCCACCCCAGCATCCGCTAGCCGGTCAATCACATCCGGACGCAGCAATCGGGCGTTGGTCGGCATGTAGATCCAGAAGCCTTTCTTCGCTGCGTAATAACAGGCCTTGTGCACCAGTTGTGGACGCAAGAGCGGTTCGCCGCCCATAAACGCCAGCACCCGGCACGTCGTCGAATGCAGCCAGTCAATCGACCGCTTCGCTACCTCTTCGGTCATACCTTTCACGCTGTTATCGAATGCCCAGCAGTAATGGCAGTCCAGATTGCACTTCCATTCGGTAAACAGGTAGGCAATGATTGGGTGAAACGCTCCGGGCAGCACGCGAGACTTCATGTATGGGAATAGCCACCCGTTCATGGCCCGCAGAACATATGGAGCAGACCAGGGTCGTTTCCCTACTCTAGCGAGAGCCAGGTTAGTTTCATAGTTGTCGTCCTGCGCGAGCAGGTCGGGCCGTTGTGGGAAAACGGGTTCGGGAAACTTCTCTCCGCCATCTCCAGGCAGCAAGGTCGGCCGTGCGGCCGGAGATTGGGTCAAAAGGTTATGGAGCGGCACATCCAGGCGGAAGGTTTGAGGAGTTTCTCTCTCACCGTAGAACTTTTCTTGCGCGGTGGGCATACGTTCTGTTCCTCGTCTGTAAAACTTTCGATGAGTTCCTAAAAGATAGGTTGCAGAGAAATTTTAAGAATTTTCAAAATCTGGGAGTCTTGGGCGGAAGTCAGATTTCGTTTGCTGCGATAGATTTTAGACTGAATCCAGTCCACCTCAAGTCACTGTACTTCCAGGATCTAATTTTGCCGAATCATCCAGCATCCGGCTTTTTCAGGGCTGGTTTATATTGTACTTTGAACGACTTACGTGACTCCGGGTGGCCGAACTAGTCGCTCTCGAGGGTAGTGGCCATCCCGACGCGAGGATGGAAGTGGATAGAGCAGTCAATGTATTCGGACTCCACAAAGGTAGCAGATCAGTGCTGCGATTTGTGCTTGAACCTGCAGATCCTGGGACGATTGCAGGGCTTTTCATAGGCGGGGCCTTTAAGGGGTCGGTTGAAGGCATAGTAAAGAGGCGGTTTTCGACTGACTCACAGCCACTCGACCTCTAAGGCTCAACCGCTCGATCGCGACGACACTAGCGCAAGAAAATCCCTTCCACTAAGAGGAAACCGGAATTGCTTTCGATACTCAAATAAAACATCAAGCGGAGGTTTGCTATGAGGAATCCTGTTCCATCGGCCTCAGTGGATGATCAGTTCTAACGAGCGTAGTCGTTGCCGGAATGTTTATTGCGAGCGGCGAGACATTCCCTGCGTTCTTCGCGGGGCAGCACCCTGCTCTTGCAGGCCAGACGTTGTCTGCCTCGGTGTTCGCCGCGCTCCATGGCATTGTGGATTCAGGTCGTAATGCCGATCTTCGCTGGTCCGACTTTACTCCCTACAAAACAGAGGTCGCCAAACTTTACGAGACGAACGGTTATTCTTTGCTTTGGGTTCAGAACGGCCGCGTCCGTCTCCCAGGGACTCGCCGTGATCGGGCTCTTACAAAATGCCGACGCTAAAGGACTCGACCCCGAAGATTACGACGGCTCGCGATGGCAGGGCCGCCTCCTCAAGCTGGGGCAAAAGCCGTCTGAACAAGACTTGGTTTCGTTCGATACCGCGCTTACGGTCTCGGCAATGCGCTACATCCGTGCCATCCACTGCGGCCGCGCAAATCCTAAGGAATTCAAGTTTCAGCTCGATATGGGAGGAGACCAACTCCCGTTGGCGGAATTCATTCAGACCCAGGTTGTGAATGCAGGCGATCCAGCCGCCGAAATCCAGAAGCTGGAGCCGCCCTTCTTGGGCTACCGGAAGCTGCTCGCGCTCTTGCCGGTTTATGAAGGATACGCAAAGCAAGATGACGGACAGAAGCTACCAACGGTCACGAAGACTGTGCGGCCCGGCCAACCCTACGCTGGCGTGGTCCGCTTGGGGCGGTTTCTTCAAATCATCGGCGACATTCCTGCGGGCGCACAACTAAATCCGAATGCAACCATCTATGAGGGTGCGCTCGTCGAGGGCGTGAAGCATTACCAGGACAGACATGGGGAAACTCCCACCGGCAACCTTGACGCGCGCACGATCAATGAACTCAATACGCCTCCGGCAGGTCCGCATTCGCCAGATCAAGTTGACGCTCGAACGGTGGCGCTGGCTTCCGCATTCCTTCTCACAACCGCCCGTGGTTGTGAATCTTCCCGAGTATCGTCGTACGCGCGATGAACCCGGATGGCACCGTCGCCTTCTACAAGAACGTCATCATTGGAAAAGCCTACGGCCACAAGTCTCCGATCTTTGAGAAAGAGATCCAATACGTGGTCTTCCGGCCCTACTGGGACGTGACTCCCAGCATTCAGCGGAACGAGATCGTGCCACACATCCAGAAAGACCCGAACTACATCGCCAAGCATAATTTTGAAGTGGTCACGCCCAAAGGCGAGGTCGTAACCGACAATCAAGTGAGCCCGGAGGTTTTAGAGGGCATAAGATCGCTTCACCTGATGGTGCGGCAAAAGCCCGGCGAAACGAATTCTCTGGGCCTGGTGAAGATCATCTTCCCCAATCCGGACAACGTGTACCTGCATGGCACAGATGCTCCGGAACTGTTCTCGCAGGACGTCCGCGATTTCAGCCACGGATGCATTCGGGTAGAGAAGCCTGCGGACCTCGTTGCCTGGGTGTTGCGAAACAATCCTGGCTGGGATTTGGAGCGGGTGAAGGCCACGATGAACGGCGAGAAAAACAATCTTCAGGTGAACCTCGTCACGCGAATTCCGGTTCTGATTGTCTACGGCACGGCTGCGGTGAACGAGGAAAATCAGATTCGGTTTTTCGACGATATCTATGGTTATGACGCAGAACTCGATAAAGCGTTGGCTGCCGGTCATCCCTATGCCTGGTAAAGGCCCTAAACAAGGCGACCAGCAAACCGCATCTAACGTAAAATAGGTCTAATGCGGCAATACATTTTGAATGGCAGGGAAGCAACGTCGGCGTCATCTCCGAGAAAAAAGAGCAAAAACGGCATTCGTCGTTTGTCACTGATTCTCTTGTTTCTGCTGGCACCGCTGCTCGGGCACGGAGGCACGGAAACTGCGTCCGCGGGCGCGCACGAGTATCGGCTACGCTTCTATCACACTCACACCGGCGAGCGACTGGATGTCGTCTATCGTCGCGGTGATCAATACATCCCCGAAGCGCTAGACAAGCTCGACCATTATCTACGCGACCACCGTACCGGAGATGTGCATCATTTCGATCCTCGGCTCTTCGATCTTCTCCACGACCTGACCGCGTCGCTCGGCGATTCCAATGGTGAAATCGATGTGATTTGCGGCTACCGCACGCCGTGGAGCAACGAGTTCCTGCGCACGCGCAGCCCGCACACCGGCGTAGCGCAGCACAGCCTGCATATGCAGGCCGAAGCGATCGACATTCGTCTACCTGGGATTTCGACCTCGGAACTGCGTGACGCAGCCCTGCGACTGCATCGCGGAGGAGTGGGCTACTATCGCAGCTCGGACTTCGTCCATGTCGACGTCGGGCGTGTGCGCCATTGGTAGTTGCTGCTTAACGCTCCAGTACATTAAAGAGAGCAGCGCGAAGCAACGATGGCCCTCATCGATGCCGTCGTTGAGGGCCTCAGAGTTAGTCGCGTTGAAGTGGAGGAATGTCGGCTGCGCAAAAGCCGTTACCGCCGAACAGGAGAAAGCACACAAGAAGATCATCCGGATCTTGCTTGCGGCGAAATTCCCCGAGAAATTGAAAGCGCAAAGCGCTGCCCCAACTGCCTAAAACCGTTCGGGGCGTCCGAGCGTGCCCGAAATCAACTGCCGAAATCCTCTAAGTATCTTGAAATCTTGGTGAGCGCGGAAGGATTCGAACCTTCGACCCATGCCTTAAAAGGGCATTGCTCTACCAACTGAGCTACGCGCCCATCCCTGTCCAAATAGTTTACCATTGGCCGTTCGATTGGACTCTTGACGATCCCTGCAAGAATGGAATGAACAACAAGCGAATAATCAGAGTGCCCGCGACGCCGCCGAAGAAGGTATAGACTGGTCCAAGTGCGAACCGCATGACGCAAGTCTCCGTAGACGGGCACCTCATCGGCGTGGACGTAGGCGGCACCAAAGTCGCCGCCGGTCTGGTAAATGACGCGGGTGACATAACTTTCCAAACGCGAACGCCAATGGTGTCCAATGACGCCGCCGCCGGTTTAGCTGCGGTGGTTTCGGCCATCAACTCGGTGCGAGCGGAAAGCAATTCTCATTCCAGCGCGATTGCCGGCATTGGAATTTGCGCTCCCGGCCCGCTCGATCCCCGGACCGGTATCGTCATCAATCCGCCAAATCTCCCGGGCTGGCGCAATTTCCCTCTGGCGGCTGAAATATCAAAGGCTTACTGCTTACCAGTTCGTGTGGACAACGATGGCAATGCCGCAGCCCTGGCGGAAGCCTTGTGGGGAGCGGGGCGCGGCTATCGAAACGTGTTTTGTGCGACGATCGGTACAGGGATTGGAACCGGCATCGTTTTCGATGGCCGTATTTATCATGGCCGCACCGGCGCGGCCGCCGAGGGTGGTCACAACACTATCGACTATCGTGGGCCGCGCTGTGGATGTGGCAAATTGGGCTGCATAGAAATTCTCGCGTCCGGTCCGGCGATCGCTCGCAGAGCTTCCGAAAAAATCGCGAAGAGCGGGCGACCGTCTGTGATCTCGGAGTTGGCTGGAGGCCGGGTTGACCGCGTCACCAGTGAAATGGTCGGCAAAGCTTATGCGGCAGGGGACCTGCTCGCCAAGGAAGTCTTGCAGGAGACAGCCGAGTTGCTGGCCGTGTGGCTGGGTAATATCGTGGACTTGCTCGAACCGGACGTAATGATTATTGGGGGTGGTGCGGGCGCGATGCTGCGTCCCTTCTTCGGCGAGATAGAGGAGCGGCTCCCGACTTGGTGTGTGAATTCCCATTGCCAAGAAATACCGCTTCTGGCAGCCCACTACGGAGCAGATGCCGGCATCGCCGGAGGAGCCGCGCTCTGCCGTTGAATTCCTTTTAGCTCCGCACGCATAAACCAGTCAGCGAGCTTCACGCCCTTGCTTTGTCGATCATCGCTTCCCATATCCCTTTTGACTTGAGAATCAATTCGATGGCCTCGCGAACGGCACCGTGGCCGGCGAGAGCTTTCGTCGTGTAGTGCGCCGCCTGTTTCACTTCGGGAACGGCATCGCAGACGGCAACGGCTAGGCCGACTCGGCGCATTAAGGGAATATCCGGCAAATCATCGCCGATATAAGCCACGGCAGAATCCGAGACCCCTGCTTTCGCAAGGATTTCCTCATAGGCCGGCATCTTTACCGGCTGCTTCATATAGATAAAATCCATCTTCATTTCGCGGGCGCGGCGAAGCAAGGCGGCGCTTTCACGACCGGTAATACATCCCGTGTGAAGGCCAGCGGTTTGGGCAAGAGTCAGCCCTTGGCCGTCATGCGCATCGAATGTCTTGATTTCGAGCGCGGTGCCGTCGGTTTGCGAAAGCAGAGTAACGCTGCCATCGGTCATCGTTCCGTCCACGTCCATGAGCACAAGTTTGATTTGCGCGGAACGCTTCTTGAGTGCAGTGGAAATTTTATGCGGACCAGCCAAGACGCCTCCAAATAGAAAATATGAAGAAATGTGAGTCTAAGGCAAAACCGGGTCACCTGACCACCCATGACGGCCTTACGCTTTGAGTGGTTGTTTCCCGACGTGATTCGTATCACCACGCATTGTGACCTTGGCCACGGTGGGGATCTTCCGCTGGGGACAGAATCGCAAGACTCAATTGTTTCCGCGAGCGCTTAGGGCGATCTGGCTCGCGGGCATTTCCATCCTTCAGCGGAGTTATGGGAAGGCACTTATCTTCAAAAACAAATCATCAACTGGGAGTGAGGAATGGAAAATGAACACAAGCACCGAGTCGTAGCATGGTGGAGCTCAGGCCAAACAGGCCTCGCCAAGTCCGATTCAGCCCCGAACGCAATCCACTTTGCCGCACCGCCGCAGTTCGGCGGCCTCGAAGGCAGGTGGACGCCTGAAGACCTATTCATAAGCGCGGTGGCGAGTTGCTACACCACCACATTCCACGCCATTGCCGACAGCTCGAAGTTCGATTACAACGACCTGGAAGTTGAGGCCGAAGGAATCGTAAAGAAAACCGGAACCGGCTACGCCTTCGCCGAGATCGTGCTTCGTCCCAGTCTGACTATTCCCAACGAAGACAGCCGGGAGCGAGCCGTCACTCTTCTGCAAAGAGCTCGGGAATTATGTCTGGTGTCGCGAGCTCTTGCAACGGCTCAAAATTTTGAGACCAAAATCAGAATCAGCAAGCAGACTTCAGCATAGGCTCGCGATAACCGCGATCGATTGGTTCAGAAAAATTGACGCGAGAACTCTAGACTGAAGTGTTTTGTTTCGGCTGAAAATTTGCGACGAGAACCTAGTGTGATAAATTGCCAGCTACAGCTGGCTTCGCTTGTTCTGCCTCGATCTTTTGGATGGTGGCCCGCAGCCAGGCCCCAAGCGCCGCCTCGATCTCCTGCTGGGTTCCCGTGCGATATAAGTTCTCGAGAGTTTCTCCTCTTATAGACAGCGGTATGTGGATGCAGGGAGTCTGCTCTTTGCGAGCCTCTTCGGGAACGAATTGCATCAGGAGGCACTCGCTGCAAGGTTCTCGGTCCTTGGAGTTAAAGTTCATGCAGGTGGGGGAATCTTCGAAAACAAGCCGCGGCCGCCAGGATTCACGCGGCAGACGTCCGTAGCCGCCCTGCTCCAGGAACTCCAGCTCGAACTTCAGCACGTCCAGCAAGTTGCGTTGGTCCCTTGCCATAAGCCTACCTCACCCGACATTTTGGTCTTCAGGCTTGAGGCACGCCGTGACCGGCGTCACAGTCTGGCGTGAGAGCGGTCACGCCCAGCAAGTGTGCCGATCGTTCCACCGAATATCGCGCTAACATGCACCTGTGACCGGGATCACAGAACCCGCCCACGAAGAAAGTTCAATATTGCAACATGTTTAGATGTATCCTCGCTTTCGATGTCGTGGCAAGAAATTTAACTGGAGCTCAATGATGAAGAGAATCGAATTCAAAGTGTTTACGATTGCAGCGGTATGTGTGGCTTTTCTAAGCTTTTCTTTATCAGCGCGTGCGCAGGATGCATCGGCACTCTTCAAATCAAAGTGTGCCATGTGCCACGGAGCTGATGGGACCGGCTCGGCAATGGGTAAGAAGATGGGCGCCCACGACTTCACTACGGCTGAAGTCCAGG
Source organism: uncultured Acidobacteriaceae bacterium (assembly GCA_963777005.1). Taxonomy (GTDB): domain Bacteria; phylum Acidobacteriota; class Terriglobia; order Terriglobales; family Acidobacteriaceae; genus Sulfotelmatobacter. The sequence continues at coordinate 101,190 of CAVZPC010000012.1, forward strand.
GAATGACGGATGCCCAGCTGACGGATATCATCACCAACGGCAAGAACAAGATGCCCAAGTACGGCAGCCTCAAGCCGGAAGAAATTAAGGGTTTGGTGGGTTACATCCGTACTCTCAAGAAATAGTCCAGCTTTTTTGCAAAGCTGAGTTGTCTGATGTGGCGCACGATGTGCCGCAAAGGGTGAAGTGTGTGTGCTGAGCAACAAAATGAAGGGGAGTGAAGGTTTTCAATGAATCTGCGAGAGCGAATCCGGGACTGGGCGCAGCCAATTTATTTTCTGGGGCAGAATGCCGTCACTCTTACCGGTGCCGTCGTCACAACGAGCACGGCACTTACCACGATTGCTTTCTGGTTCTATGACATCTTCCTTCCCGGGCCACCGCATCCCTACATCGGCCTGCTGGTCTACCTGATTCTCCCAGGTATTTTTGTACTTGGGTTGCTGCTGATACCGATTGGGATCTTGCTGAGGCGGCGAAGTCTGCTGGGAAGTCACACACTCCCGGCAAGCTACCCGGCAATTGATCTGCGCCTGCCCGTGGTGCGACGCACTCTGGAGTGGGTCGGTTTTGCCACCGTAGTGAATCTTCTGATTATTGGGACCGCATCGTACCGCGGAGTCGAGTACATGGATTCGACCAGTTTCTGCGGCACGACCTGTCACACCGTAATGGCGCCTGAGTACGCAGCCTATCAAAATTCGCCGCACTCGCGCGTGGCTTGTGTGGAGTGCCACATCGGCCCCGGAGCCGGGTGGTTTGTGCGATCGAAGCTTTCTGGCCTGCGGCAAGTGGCCGCTGTCACGTTTCACACTTACTCTCGCCCAATTCCTTCGCCGGTCAAGTATCTTCGCCCAGCGCGTGAAACCTGTGAGCAGTGTCATTGGCCGCAACGCTTCACCGGCGACAAGTTCCTGGTGAACACTAGCTATAAAGATGATGAAAAGAACACACCGCAGACCGACGTGTTGCTGCTGAAAGTCGGTGGACGTACCTGGCAGGGATCCGTGGGTATTCACGGGCACCATCTCGCCGATAACGCACGCATCCGCTACATTTCAACCGACCCGGAACGGCAGACGATTCCGGTCGTCTATTACACCGACGATCAGGGGAAGACAACGGAATTTATTTCCAGCGATGCCAAGCCAACTCAGCAGCAGTTGGACAAAGGAGAGCATCGCACGATGGATTGCGTGGACTGCCACAATCGTCCGACACACACTTTCGAGTTACCCGAGAACGCAGTCGACAAGCAGATGTCCCTGGGGCGTATCAGTCCGGAACTCCCCTATATCAAGAAAAAAGCGGTGGAGCTTCTCAAGGTGGATTATCCGGCGCGGGATGTCGCTAAGGAGCGCATCCTCGACGAACTCAATAATTTTTATCGCACGAATTATCCCCAGCTTTATGCGACGCGGCGCACGCTGGTGCAGCAAGCGGGCGACGAGGTGGCGAACATCTACCTTCGCAACATCTTTCCAGAGATGCGCGTGACGTGGGGCGTTCATCCCAACAATCTTGGGCACAACGACTCGCCGGGATGCTTCCGCTGCCACGATGGCAGCCACACCAGTGCCGATGGTCAAACCATTACCAACGATTGTTCCGCATGCCATCAAGTTCTGGCTGCGGGTGAAGAAAATCCAAAAGTCCTGAGTGATTTGGGAATGAAATGAAAAGCGGAAGTAAGTTCCTGTCGGATCAGACGCGGCGCGCGGTGGAAGTCGCAAAACGATTCGGTCTCTTCTATAAAGTCTTACTCCTTGTAACTCTTATCCCATCAGCATTCGCTCCCGCACTCTCGTGGGCTCGAGCCCAAGCGAAGTTACCACCTCCTCTCAAGCAGGATGAAAGCTGTCTCGCGTGCCACGGGCAGGCGGGAATGACTTCGGATAAGGGCAAGAACATTTCGATTGATCCCGGCAAACATGCAGCCAGTGTCCACGGTACTTTGAGCTGCAAAGACTGCCACCAGACCATCAAGGACTATCCTCACCCGGCAAAAGTAGTAAAGGTTCAATGCTTAACCTGCCATGAGGATGAGGCTGCCCATGTGCCCAACAGCGTGCACAGCGCGCTGGGCGACGAAGCTTGCGAATCCTGCCATGGGAATCACCACGAAATCGCGGTGGCCTCCCAGATGGCTCCGGCAAAGTGCGCACAATGCCACGCCGACGAAGTGAAGGAGTTTAAACAGAGCATACACGGACAAGCTGCCGCGGCTGGCGATCCGGACGCACCCACCTGCGTCTCATGTCATGGGTCTATCCACCAGATTCAAACCTCGAGTGATGCCGCTTCGACCATTGCGAAGAAAAACCTGCCGGACACGTGCGCTTCCTGTCATAGCAATCAGCAATTCCTTTCTCGACATAAAATTCCTTTTGCGCATCCCGTCGAACTTTATAAACAGAGCGTGCATGGCCGAGCCATCGTAGATGGAGACGGCGCGGCCGCAACCTGTTCCGACTGTCATGGTAGCCACGGGATCTTGCCCTCGCAGGACGCTCGCTCAAAGGTCAACCACTTTAATATTCCAGCTACGTGCGGACAGTGCCATACCGACATTGCGAAGACGTATCTGGAAAGCGTGCACGGACAAGCCATGAAGAACGGCGTGTCTGGCGCGCCCGTGTGCAGTGATTGCCACGGAGAGCACCTGATCCTTGGGCCGAAAGAACCCGGATCGCTGGTAAATGCGGCGCGGGTCTCAATAACGACCTGTGGACGATGCCACGGCGACGAGCGGCTCGAACTTCGTTACAACCTGCCTTCCGACCGGGTGCCTTCATTCGCTGACAGTTATCACGGCCTGGCCATGCGTGGCGGATCCCAGAGTGTGGCCAACTGTGCTTCTTGCCATGGCATTCACAATATCTTCCGGACGGCCGACGCGCGCTCCACGGTGAATCCGGCGAACCTTCCGAAAACGTGTGGTACGTGCCACGCGGGGGCGGGTGAGAGATTCGTCATTGGACCCGTGCACGTGCGAATCACAACCGGACCGGCCCATCCCGTGGTGCAGTGGATCCGATGGACGTACTTGACCCTGATTCCGATGACGCTGGGTTTCATGATCCTGCACAACCTGCTGGATTTCCTGACCAAGCTGATCCGCCGTCAGCCACGACACGAAACCAGCGCGCAAGTCATGCGCATGAATCGAAACTTCCGCATTGCGCATTGGGGCGTGATCCTTAGCTTCCCAACGCTGGTAATTACCGGCTTCGCACTGAAATATCCGGAGGAATGGTGGGCGCGTCCCTTGTTGCTGCTGGAAGGTCATTTCGCTTTTCGCGGCATCGTGCATCGGACTGCGGCGGTTGTGCTGATCGCTTCCACTATCTATCACGTGATTCACCTCGCGACGAATCGGCGCGACCGCTTGTTCCTGAAAGCGATGCTGCCCGAGTTGAAGGATGCCACCGACCTGCTGCAGGTATTCGCCTACAATCTGGGACTCTCGAAGACCGAACCTCACTTCGCGAAATTCAACTACGCGGAGAAGGTGGAGTACTGGGCATTCATGTGGGGCACGGTCGTGATGACCGTCTCGGGCTGTCTGCTCTGGTTCAACAATCTCACGCTCCGCTACTTGCCCAAGTGGGTCTCGGATGCGGCCACGGCTGTGCATTACTACGAGGCCCTGCTCGCGACCTTCTCCATTCTGCTGTGGCACTTCTACATGGTGATTTTCGATCCCTTGGTCTATCCCATGGACACTGCCTGGATCAATGGGAAAGTGCCAGCCGACCACTACCGCCATTCCCGCCCGGCCTATTACCGCGCGCTGGAAAAAGCTCACCTGATCGAACGGCCCGACGAACCTCAGGACTCAGAGCAGGCGCTTGAGAGCGCCGACGGGGCTTCGGTCGAGACCAAACCTCAAAGGTAAGCCACAGCCGCGCGTGATCGAGGGACAAGAGAAAAGGGCCGACAAATGTCGGCCCGAAGGGAAGTCTAACTGTTCAGGCCGTGATCAAGGACTCCAACGCGATGCGGCTCGGGATCACCAGAGTGGACCCGCTTTGCTGGATCAGATGCTGCTTCTTGAAGCCCGCAAACAAGCGGCTGACGGTCTCCCGCGACGTGCCGATCATCTGGCCGATTTCCTCGTGAGTTAAAGCCAGCTTCATTTGGCTGGGATGTTTGGAATCAGAATTCTGGTCGAGCCATCCCACCAGCAAGCGGGCCAGTTTCTCGGTGGCCGAGTCGGAGAGGATCAGGTCGCGGATTTCGCGGCAGGTGAAGGCGTAATCCTGGCTAATGTGTTGCGTCACCCAGAGGGTCAGTTCCCCGTGGACCCGCATGAGCCGAAGCAAGTCGCTCTGGCGCAGGAAGCTGATCTCGCTCGGTTCCTGGGTCTCAGCGGTGGCTTCATACTGCCGTCCGGAAACCACGGCCGCCACTCCTAGCGGGCAACCAGGTTCAACGATTCGCAGAATCAGAGTCCTGCCGTCGCTGCCACAGATCGAGAGTTTCACTCGGCCACGGCGAACGATGAAGATCCCCCGCGGAACTTGCCCTTCGGCGAATAGGACAGCTCCGGTGGGATACATCGTGGTCACTGCCTCTTGCTCCAGAGCACTGGCAACGACTGGGGGAAGATCGCAAAAGTTTCTGTTTTGCAGATTGTTGATCGGTTGTGTGGCCATAAAGTGCCTCCGCGCACCTTTGCATAGGGCAAGCGCTGTGCCACTTCGCGCGTGATTGCCGGAATCGCGCTCCGGAGCGTCTAAGTATAAGAAAACAATTAATTTGATCTCATATTATCAAATGGAATGATTGCTCTATCTCCGGCCAAGCAGTGCCGAAAGCTGGGTGCTTTCCCACACCGCTGTGTGATCCTCGTCACTAGTTGCGTGGTTACGGGGCACCAGAGACCGCCAGTTCTTGGGCAGAACAACGTCCGGATGGGTACTAACGTTTACCCTAGGTTGGCGTGCACGGTGTTCAGAAGAGAGGTTCGGCTAAACGGTTTTTCAAGAAGAGTCACGCCGGGCTTCAACACTTCGCGATTGGCCATCAGTTCTCCGGTGTAGCCCGACATGTATACGACCTTCAGCGTTGGGTGGGAACTGTTTAGCCGTTCCGCCAATTCAGGACCGCTCATCCTTCGCATCACCACGTCGGTTAGCAACAGGTCAATTCGTCCCGGATGAGACTCTACCCATTCGAGGGCGGATTTTCCATCATCCGCTTCGACTACGGTGTAGCCATGTTCTTGCAGGAGTTGCCGAGTCAGGCTGCGCATGATTTCGTCGTCTTCGACTAGCAGGATCGTACTCCCTTGCCGCGTCGGACTAGCAGTCTCCACCTCAGGTTTTGCTGGGATCCCTAGCTTATGCTCCGCGCTGGGAAGATAGATCTTAAACGTGGTCCCGTGACCCGGCTCGCTGTAAACCAGGATGTGTCCGGCACTCTGTTTCACGATGCCATACACCGTGGCCAAGCCCAAGCCGGTTCCTTTTCCCACCTCTTTGGTTGTGAAGAAAGGCTCAAAGATGCGCGATACCGTGGCTTCGTCCATGCCGTTGCCGGTGTCGCTGACGGCGAGCAGGATGTACTTTCCGGCTGCCATGGCCTGTTGCTGCTCGGCGAGAGCATCATCGAAGTTCACCGCACCGGTTTCGAGGATAAACTTACCGCCTCGCGGCATGGCATCGCGCGCGTTCACCGCGAGGTTCACCACGATCTGGTCGAGCTGGCCAGGATCCGCCTCAATGATGGCTGAGGGTGATCGCGGAACAATGAGAATCTCAACATCATCCCCCAAAAGCGGGCGCAGGAGCTTGCTGATCTCCCTTAAGCGCTCGTTCAGATCCAGTATCTGGGGCTGGATCGCCGAAGTGCGGCTGAAGGCCAGCATTTGCTTGGTCAAGGACGTGCCTCGCTCGGTGGCCTTCCGGATGTTCTCGACATAGACTGAAGGCGGGGCCGCGGGATCGATGCGGTCGCGCAGGAACTCCGTGCAGGAAGTGATGATTGCCAGAATGTTGTTGAAGTCGTGTGCGACTCCACCTGCCAAACGCCCAATCGCCTCCATCTTCTGGGCCTGACGAAGCTGGCTCTCAGCCTTCTTTTGCGCCGTGATGTCGCGTGCAATCACGGATGCTCCCACGACTTCGCCGATCGCGTTGCGCAGGGGAGACACCGAGAGAGACATATCCAGCCGTCGCCCATCTTTGGTGACACGCACTGATTCGTGATGATCGATGCTTTCGCTCCGGGCAATTCGCTGGAGAATCTGCGGGATTTCGTCGGCGCGGTCGCTGGGGGCCAGAAGCGAGATATGCTTTCCAACTACCTCTTCTGGAGCATAGCCATAGATGTGCTCAGCTCCCTTGTTCCAACTGGTAATGATCCCGTGCATGTCCTTGCTAAGGATCGCATCCTCGGAAGAATCGATGATCGAGGCCAATCTGGACCGGTATTCTCCCAGCTGTTCGATCGTGCGCCGGTGCAGTTCCTCGTTCGCCCTGCGCAACTCCTCCTCAATTTTCTTGCGGTCGCTGATGTCACGGATCGCGCTGAGTACAAACCAGCCTGTTTCCGTAGACACTGGACTCAGACTGATCTCCACCGGAAATTCCGAGCCATTGCGACGCCTGCCGTAAAGATCCAGATCTGCTCCCATGCGCCGTGTCTTTGGCGTTTGGGCAAAGCTCTGCCGATGCTGGTGGTGCTGGCCACGGTAACTGTCGGGTACCAGCACCTCGACTTTCTGACCGATCAACTCTTCACGGTCATAGCCGAATAGCTCTTGGGCTTGTGAGTTTACTTGAACAATTGTGCCGTCGTGATCGACGGCTACGATGGCATCCGGAAGCGCCTCCAGGAGGTCAGCCGAAAGTAGACCAGCAGACATAGTTTTGGCCGAAGGACTGATGCCCTTATTTTTCTGATCTGATGAAGAACGCAACATGTGCTACCGCTCGCTGGTCGAAACTTCCGATATTAAATCTAGTCGCAACCCGCCAACCTGTAAAGGAGCGGAGCTGAAGGGAAGATCAGCTTCGTTTTCAATTACTTATCCGGTCTACAGGGATCTTTCCTTCGGCCCTTGATGTGATCTAGATCACAAGCGACAGTAATATTGCTCACGGTGATCCCAGCGCGGCTTTTGCAAACCTACAGCGGGAAGGCAAGAAACCATGCTTAAGCTGCAGCCATCTCTGGATGTGCAAACCGATTCGCGAGCCGGCTATGAAGTACAGGAAGACAGATCCGCGCTCAATGCCGCCCAGAAAGATCGCCGGCGAGCGCTGATCGTGCCCCGTGAACATGGAGCCTGGGGAATGTTGCTGGTTCCACTGGCGACCGGTGCAGCCGTCGGTCTGTTCAGAGGCGGATTACTCGTCCCTATTCTACTTTTGACAATAACCGTGCTGGCATTGTTCTGGCTGAGAACGCCATTGGAAAGTTGGTTTGGTAGCACCGGCATGCGCGTCCAAAACAGGGAAGAACGCCAAATAGTTCGGACTGTCGTTCTTCCCCTTGCTACGGTTGCTGCCCTTGCTCTGATCGCTTTGGTTTGGGGAGGGAAGAATCGAGAACTGATTTGGTTGGGAATCATCGCCAGCGCAATGTTTGGGGTGCAGCTTTTCTTAAAGAGATTAGGACGATCGACCCGGATGGCGGGGGAGATGGTGGGTGCGTTGGTCCTGAGCTCAACTGCTCCCGCCGCATATTATGTGGCCACAGGCCGGCTCGACGCGAGAGCATGGATGTTGTGGCTGCTCAACTGGCTATTTGCCGCCGATCAGGTCCACTTTGTTTGGCTAAGACTTCGCGGCATCCGAGCTTCCGGGCTAAGAGAAAAGTTCGCAACAGGCTGGATCTTCCTGGCAGGAAATCTTTTCCTCGTCGGGATATTGGCGCTGGTGTATCACGTCATTTGGTTGCCGACACTTGCCTGGATCGCGTTTGTACCCATCTTGCTTCGTGGCTTTGGTTGGTTTGTGAGAAAGCCTCAGCCGATGGTGATTCGTCGACTAGGGTGGACAGAATTCGCCCACGCGCTGCTCTTTGGGGCGCTGCTCACCGCCGGTTTCAGCGCTAAACCGTAGAGCGGCGCGAAACGCATCGAGCAACTAATTTCTGGAAAACAAAAAACGTCAAGCTACGGCTTAGGCAGGCACGGGCGGACGTTTCCTGCTTTGCTTCACTGTCACCGGATCGAGAAACTTCATCATGCCTCGCAAGCGCTCGCCTACGCGTTCGAGCCCATTTTCCTGCTCAGCCTGGCGTGTAGCTTCGAACCACTCCCGTCCCGACTCATTTTCCGCGATCCAGTTTCGTGCGAAAGTTCCGTCTTGAATTTCTTTCAGGAGCTGCCGCATCGCTTGTCTTGTCTGGTCGGTGACGATCCGGGGGCCGGCAGTGTAGTCGCCGTATTCCGCCGTGTCGCTGATGGAGTAGCGCATGTAGTTCAGACCGCCGCGATACATCAGGTCCACGATTAGTTTTAGTTCGTGTAAGCACTCAAAGTAAGCAATCTCCGGCTGGTAGCCCGCCTCCACCAGCGTCTCAAATCCGGCTTTCACCAGCGCGCTGGCCCCGCCGCACAACACCGCCTGCTCCCCGAAAAGATCGGTCTCGGTTTCCTCGGTGAAAGTCGTCTCGATCACGCCGGCACGGGTTCCACCAATCGCCTTCGCATAGGAAAGTGCGAGCTGCTTTGCGGTTCCGCTCGCATCCTGGTGTACGGCCAGCAGCGCGGGCGTACCACCGCCTTCGACGAACACTTCGCGCACGCGATGTCCGGGCGCTTTGGGCGCAACCATGGAAACATCGATATTGGCGGGAGGGGTAATGGTCTTGAATCTAATGTTAAAGCCGTGAGCAAACATCAATGTCTTCCCCGCCGACAAATGCGGAGCGACGTCACGCTTGTAGACGGCGGGTTGCGCCGTATCTGGCACGAGGATCATGATGACGTCCGCCCATTCGGCCGCCTCGCTGACGGAAGACACTTTCAATCCGGCCGCTTCGGCCTTGGCCCGAGACTCGCTTTCCTTGGGAAGGCCAACGCGCACTTGTACCCCGCTGTCCCTCAGGTTAAGCGCGTGAGCGTGCCCTTGTGATCCGTAGCCGATGATGGCTACTTTCTTCGCGCGAATCAATGCCAGATCAGCTGCGTCCTCGTGATACATGGTTGCCATAATGATTCCTTTCGAACAAAAATTATCTCGCATTACACCGACTGCGAGAGGTCGTCATCTGCCGCTGTCCGCTCCGGTTCTTCGGACGATGAAACCGCCACAGACGATTTGTTTCCGCGTCGCATGGCTACGATGCCGGTGCGCACCATTTCCAGAACACCGTAAGGCCGAAGCACTTCCAGCAATCCGTCGATTTTGTCTTCGCCGCCGGTAATTTCGATGATCAAAGATTCGGGCGCAACATCCACCACCCGCGCGCGGAAAACGCTGGCCAGTTCCAAAACGTGGGAGCGAGCCTCGTGCGTAGCCGCCACCTTGATCATCGCCAAATCACGCACGATCGCCGGAACCGTCGTGATGTTTTCCACCAGCAGAACATTTACCAGTTTGTACAGATTGGCTTCGATCCGGCGCGCCTGGTCGTAGTCAGCATCGACTGTGATGGTCATGCGTGACACTTCCGGCTTTTCCGTGCGTCCCACGGTAAGTGAGTCGATGTTGAAAGCGCGGCGGCGAAACAGCGACGCCACACGAGTCAACACGCCTGGCTTGTTCTCAACGTATACCACGTAGGTGTTCAGCATATTGGATTACTCGTCAGCAGCCGTCTCAACGATTGGACTTGGCCGTCGGATCATCTCATGCAAAGCTGCGCCGGCCGCTACCATGGGATAAACCGTATCTTCCTGCTCCACGTGGAAATTAATCAGCATCGGTCCGTCGTGCTGTCGAGCCGATTGCACTGCTGGCACAACCTGGGAGCGCTCAGTTACGGTCGCATTCCGAATGCCATAGGCTGCGGCAATCTTGGCGAAGTCCGGATTCAGGAGTGGCGTGGCCTGGTAGTTGCGTTCGTAGAAGAACTCCTGCCACTGCCGCACCATCCCGAGAAAGCCGTTGTTGATGATCGCTATGTTGATCTTCAGATTCTCCTGCACGATGGTTGCGAGTTCACACATCGTCATTTGAAAACCGCCATCTCCCACGACCACCCAGACCTCCGCCTCTGGACGCGCGACTTTTGCTCCGATCGCCGCTGGCAGGGCAAATCCCATGGTGCCCAGTCCTCCGGAAGTGATCAGCGAACGCGGATCTTCGTGTTTGTAATACTGCGCCTCCCACATCTGATGCTGGCCTACGTCGGTCACCACCACGGTGTTGCTGCCACGCGCCTCCCGCCAAAGATCGTTGATCACATGGGCAGCGTAAAGATGGCCGCTATCCGGCAGGTTCTGAATGTCTCGGACTGCTGAATCCCCTTTCACCCGATCAATAAGATCCAGCCACTCACTGCGATCAAGGGATTCGACCTTCGGCAACATCACATGCAGAACTTCCCGCAGATCGCCCACCAACGCCACATCCACCTTCACATTCTTGTTGATCTCCGCGGGATCGATCTCCACATGAATCTTCTTGGCATTCGGCGCGTAGGTCTTTAAATTTCCTGTCACCCGGTCGTCGAAGCGCATGCCGAACGCGATGAGCAGGTCGGCCTCTTGAATGGTGTGGTTCACCCAGGCTTCACCGTGCATTCCCATCATGCCCAGGTTGAGGGGATGAGAAGCCGGCAACGCGCCCAAGCCCAGCAGCGTAAGCGCAACAGGAATTCCAGCACGCTCCGCGAAATCGCGTACCTCGCGCATCGCGCCAGATACAATTGCGCCGTGCCCCAATAGAATCACCGGCCGTTTCGAGTTGTGGATTAACTCCAGCGCCTGTTCATATTCCTTAGGAGCAGGGGAAAGATCAGGCCGATACCCAGGCAACTGTGGTTTTGCCGCCTCCCAGTCGAACTCACACGAGGACTGCTGCGCATCCTTCGTGATATCCACCAGAACCGGCCCCGGCCGGCCTGAAGCGGCCACATAGAAAGCCTCGCGCAGAGTGCGGGCAAGTTCGTCGGCCCGCGTCACCAGATAATTATGTTTGGTAATCGGCAGGGTAATGCCAGTGATGTCGGTCTCCTGAAACGCGTCAGAGCCAATCAGCTTGCTGCCCACCTGACCGGTAATACAAACGATGGGAGAAGAATCCAGCATGGCTGTAGCGATACCGGTCACCATGTTCGTAGCGCCGGGACCTGACGTTGCCACAGCTACGCCGGTTTGTCCGCTGGCGCGAGCGTAGCCGTCGGCCATGTGAGTGGCGCCCTGCTCGTGCCGCACCAGAACATGATGGATCTTGCTGTACTTCAGGGCATCGTAGGCCGGCAGGATCGCGCCGCCGGGATATCCGAAGACGTGGGTTACGCCCTCGCGTTCCAGGCATTCCCACAGAATCTGCGCTCCAGTTTTTGTCATGGCTCCAAGTTCCTCTGACTACTACCCATTACCCATTGCTTTCAGCCCGCTGCGAGGGCAGGGAACTAGTTTACACGCGATTGTATGGGTGTTGACTACGCTCCGTAGTTCCGGCATGTGTCTTAATGCCCGCTGCATGCAAATTATCGATGGTTGTCATCTGCCATTTCGATCAGCGCTTGCGCAGCGTTTTTGCTGGTGCGATCAAATGTGACTCGTGTCACTGACACCACCGCACACCTTCGTGTGCCATGGAATGTGATCCTGACCTCTGCCTCTCCACAATGCGGTTCCAAACAATTGAGAAGCAGTATTTGTTGATGAGAAAAGCCATCGTTCGCGACGGATCCCATTTAGCTGCGAATACAAGGGAGCAACAGTGAAAACCAAAAAAGGTGTGATCGGAATACTCACGGGCGGCGGCGATGTCCCCGGCCTGAACCCAGCGATCCGCGCTGTAACCATTCGCGCGCTGCGTGAGGGATGTGAAGTGATTGGCATCCGTCGCGGCTGGGCTGGCTTGGTCGACATCGTCCGCGAAAAAGACTACGACAACAGCGAGAATTTCCAGACGTTGTCCGAGGACCTGGTCAACCGCACCGGCCGCACCGGCGGCACTTTCCTGCACACCTCGCGCACCAACCCCAGCAAAGTGAAGAAGTCCAGTGTTCCAGTTCATCTGCAGTCCGCCTACAACGCCGAAAAGAACGACCTGACCCCAGAGGTTTTGAAGAATCTGGATTGGCTCGGCATCGACTACCTCATTCCGATTGGCGGTGATGACACTCTCAGCTACGGCGTCCGGCTTTATCAGGAAGGTGTAAAGGTGGTCGCTATTCCGAAAACCATGGACAATGACGTCCCCGGCACCGACTACTGCATCGGCTTTAGCACCTGCGTGACCCGCACCATATCCATGACCAACAGCCTCCGCACCAGCGCTGGATCCCACGAGCGCTTCATGGTTCTCGAAGTCTTCGGCCGCTATGCCGGATTTACCGCCATGCTGCCGACCATGGCCGGAGCCGCGAACCGCTGCGTGATTCCCGAGCACAAATTTGACATCGAGCGGCTCACGGAACTCTTGGTTTCCGACCGCCAGAAGAATCCTAGTCATTATTCCGTCGTTCTGGTCTCCGAGGGAGCGATGTTCCAGGGCGGCGAGATGGTTTTCGAAGCGGAGACCACCGATGCTTTTGGCCACAAAAAACTTGGCGGCATCGGAGACCTGGTCTCAGAAAAACTGAAGGAGCTCTCCCCGAAATATAACAAGGGAAAAGCGATCGATGTCATCAATCAAAAACTCGGCTATCTGGTCCGCTGTGGTGATCCCGATGCCATCGACTCCATCGTCCCCATGGCCTACGGCAATCTCGCCCTCGATTTATTGTTGGGCAAAATCCACGGACGGCTGGTTGTCCTCAGGAACGGCCGTTACGACAACCTGCCTATCGACACCGTGACTGCCTCGAAAAAAATCGTCAATGTAAAAGAGCAATACAATGTCGACCGCCTGCGCCCGCATTACAAGAGCTTCGAGATGAAGCCGCTGTTCATCATGACCAGTGAGGTGGGCTAAGCTCACGTGCAGTTGTCCGATGTGCGCTTGCTCGCCTCCGAAGCCACTTCGGTATTTCGCTGCTGTTGATAATAAAGCACTTCTTGGCTTCGTTTGGTAAAAACCACTATCTTCCTTGCCCTAAGTTGATGCTCAGCGGAGGCGGCACGGTTTCTCCCTTACGCTGCCGTTGCAGGCGCTCCAGTTGGTCCATGGCGCGATAGAGTTGCCGGTCCAAGTGGGCTTCGTAACGGAGAAGTTTGTCGGTCGCGTCCGTGGTTGGCAGGCTAAAGCTCCGGGCCTCCGCATCTATTGCCAGGTTCTCGCGCGTCATCACGTCTCCCTCAAATGTACTAATCATTTTCAATCGATCATCAATAGCGGCGGCGAGAACGGCATGTTCTTTACCAGTTGTTTCGTCCCCAACCTCGTCAGATTGTCGGTCTTCCGTTTTGTTTTCTGGGCGATCAAGGTAGGCACACCAAACGCTGAACAGGAAGTCCCAATGGAAGAATGCAACAAAGATCTTCTCCGCGATCACTTTTGATATATGACCGTCGCTGGCGATATTGGATTTAGCTTTTTCCAGCAGCGCACGCAAGTATGCCAGGCCCACGCGACTCCCCCGCAGATCGCACTGGTCGAACCTGGCAGTCAATTTGGGCGTCGGTGACATCGTCGGGTCAGCCTGGCTTTGGGCATTGAAGCAACCTACCATCTCCTGTAGCCCTAGGTCACGGTTACCCTTGTCTGAATTTCGCAGAACTCGATCCATTGTTAGCGTGTCCAAGCCCTTGCGTATTTCTCCATTCTCGGCACGAATGACACGCGCTTTCCTCCACCAACAAACCGCGATGGTTTCTACGAGTGATTCCTCGACGACACCAACGGGGTCGAAATGTTCACAGAGTTGTTCGGCCAGGTCGTGAAACTCTTTCAAACTCTCTGTACCCTCCCCGGCTGTAAGCACGACCTCCCGCGCGAGGAGTCCATGCTTAATCGCGTTGCGGGACACAGTGCGCTTCCCCTGCGCCGTTGTCGGTCCCGTCGAGCGGAGAGCGTTTCGCCGGTTAGCCTGGATTCTGCGTTCCGACGTAGGCCTCTTGCTGGAACGATATTTGGATGACGACAGAGCCGACGAATCGTTGGAGGGTCGCTCTAGAGACATGCAGAATTTCTCCCCATGACCGGACTGTGAAACGCTGGTGTAGGATCTGCGAGACCAGATCGGCTTATTCACCGTTTCTTCGCCTACAATACTTGAACACACTCGCCTGTGGAAATGGGAGTCCCTTTCGTGTCACACAGCCGCGATCTTGCTGATTCAGGGACGCCTAGCTCCCTCGCGAATCCATATTTTCAGAGTGAGGATGTCGGGAAGCTGGCCAGGTTGGTGTGGCCTCGATTTTGACGGAGCCTCGGTAGATCACGGTTTGTCTTGCAGGTCCTTCTGCCGAGCTTTTTCCCTCGCTTTGGCCCATCTCGCGAGTACGGCGTTGCGCCCAATCTCGCGTCTCTTTTCCGGAGTTAGTTTAGCCGCTCGGATCTTGCCGCCCTTCGACCCGCCCAGTTTTCCCAAGGCGACAGCATTTGGGTTCTTTTTTTTAGCCATTGATGATCTAGAAGCTAATCTTCCGGCCGGGTGAAATCAACCAAAAAGTTCTTGACATATACTTAGGCGCCTATGTATAAGATAAATACATAAGCGCCTAAGTATTCGAGACTCAAGGGGGCCATCATGCCAAGAAAGGTCGCAGCCCAGGCGAGCATCCGCATAGCCCGAAAAATTTGGAACAACCTCTCTCAGGAAGCCATCATCCGGCTGAAGGAGATTACAATCCAGCACGACTTCTCCGTTGGTGCGGGCGACTTGATCTACCTACGTAACGGTTGGTACGTCACTCACACAGGCTTGTTGGGATTGGCGCGTCGTACTCGGTGTGCTGGCATTCACGTTCGGCCAGTCTCCAAGTTTTGTGATCCTTCCGCCCAGCGCTGGGCGTTCGAGGCTACTGTCTACAAGAGCAAATCCTGTCGAGGTTTTGTCGGATACGGTGACGCTGACCCTTCCAATGTTTCCTTCCTTGTTCACGGTGCCGAAATGCGCGTCGCAGAAACCAGAGCCGTCAATCGCGCTCTTCGCAAGGCCTACGGCATCGGCATCTGCTCTGTCGAGGAAATCGGCTCAATCGACGAAATGCCGCAAACGGCGCGAGAGTCGAAGAAGGTTCCGCCTCAACCCGCAAACGGCAACGGAAACTACGGCGGCCCGAAAGTTCGCGATCGCCTTTGCCAGATTATCCGCCAGCATGAACTCGACCCCAACCTGGTCAAGTCGTATGCGACCGATTTCTGCGGGGTGAAAACGCTTCGCGACGCAACTCGCGAGCAAGTCGAGAACTTCGTCGCGCACCTGGCCGATTGGGCCGAAAAAGACCGTAACGCGTTGCTCTGCCAGCTCAACAGCTACCCTGGCGAGAAAGAAGGTGTCGCATGAAACGGCAGATCACGGGCCTGCACGCCGCCGATCGCTGTGCCGCCGACCAGATCCCCGACGGAGTCTTCCTCGTTCGCGTGCAACGAGCCAAATTCCAGAGGCAGGCACAGAAGCCCTACTACGCACTCACTCTAGTCATTCTTGAGCCCACCCGATTCGCAGGGCACGTCCTGTCGAGCCGGCTCTATTGCAGCCCGAGAACCTTGTGGAAGATGAACTGGTTTCTACGCGATTTTGGCTATGACACCGAACTGCTCGGGCGCGACGAACTCGACGATTCTCAGATCGTGGGTCTGAAGGGCGTTGTGAAGATCAGCCACATCGTTCTCAACGGCACTTCTCTGATCCGACTTGATGGCTTTGCACCTGCTGGCCGATGGGAAGAACTTTCACCCGCAAGCCTGGACAACCCGCAGGTGGCCTGAATGACCTACAGCTACACCCAAATCAGCCAATACCTTACCTGTCCGCGGCGCTATCGGCATCGTTATCTCGATGGGTGGAAGGAGAAGGACACCCGGGCGGCAATGCTCTTCGGTCGCGCCTTCGAGCAGGCGCTCGGCGCCTATTTCCGTCGCGAAGATCCCGGAGCAGTTCTGTTCACCGAGTGGTCTGCATCTCAGAATCAAGGCTTGCACTACTCGAACGGGGATTCCTGGGATCGGATGCTCCGGCAGGGAATCATGCTCTTGACCCGCTTCTGTCAGGACGATCGTGTGCAGGTCCACCTGCCTCGGCGGAATCTGCAGATCAAGCTCACCCGCCCGATCGCGGAGAAGAACGATTTCGTAGCCTACATTGACGGTATCGGCAAACTCGACGGTAAGCGTTGCTTGCTCGAATGGAAGACGTCTTCCAGCCGATATCCTGAGGAGCCTGAAGGGTTGTTGTCTCTCGACCCTCAACTCGTCTGCTACTCATGGGTGACGGGTATCGCCGAAGTCGCCCAGGTCGTATTCGTTCGCAAACGCCTTGTCGAGGTTCAGTATCTGCGAACTACCATCACCGACGAGCAACGCGAAGAGTTCGGTCGCTTGGTGGAAAACACGATTCGAAGAATCGAGTCGGCGGACTTTCTACCGCATAGTGGCATCCGTTTTCCCCAGAATCCCTGCAGCACTTGTCCGTATGTAGGACTTTGTCTGGGAAAGCAGGAAATGGCTGACGCCTGTTTGGTGCGCCGTCCAGGAGCAGAAAGTCTTGATTGGCTTGACGAGCTTAGTTACTAGCAATCTGCCTATGCCACCGAAGTTCAATCGCCGCCGCGCGCTGTTTGTGCTGTCCAAGATTGACGAGATTCTGGCGTGGGAGCAGAAGAAGGACATGGAGCGGGACACCAAGTTCGTCGAACTTGGACGCTATCTATGTGAGGTGCGGGCGGGACAATACTGGCGGCTGGAGGACATGAATTCGTTCGACGAGTTTCTGGAAAGACGGTTTCCAGGGTCACGACGGAAGGCTTACTATCTGATGTCGATTCACGAGCACTTGCCTCCACAGGCGAGAAAGCAGTTGAAGGAGGTGGGCTGGACGAAGGGATTGGAACTGGCAAAACTGGCACGAAGGGACCGGCAGGACTTCGATTGTGCAACCTGGTTGCACCGAGCCCGTGAGATGCCGAAGGAGGACTTCAAGCGTGAGGTCGAAAGGGAACTGACAGGAAAGGAAACGGAGCCATGGGAGCTCATCTACTTCAAACTGTACCAGAGCCAGATGCCAGTTATTGAGCGGGCTATCGAGACCGCAGGGTTGATGCTCGGAAGCGACCGCTCCCGCGGCTACTGTCTGGAAATGATCTGTGCCGACTTTCTGGCGGGGGCCAACCTAGATCACGGAGATCCAGAGACGTTGCTTTTCTCGATGAGAAGGTTCTTCAAGTTTCTGCCCGAAGAACATCGGCAGGCATTTCTAGGAAGCCTGAGCGAGAAACCCTCGTGACCTCGACTTCCCAAAAACGCCCGCGCCTTTATCTAGATTCAGTCTCATACAAATTGTTGCGGCAGAAGGTCCTACGACGTGACGGCTGGCGATGTCAATCTTGCGGCGCAATGTCGTGCTTGGAGGTTCATCACCTGAAATATCGCAGCCACTCCGGTTGCGATACCGACGAAAACCTGATCACGCTCTGCTCCAGATGCCATGGCCAAATGCATCGTTGAATATCACGAACTACAGTCGCGCCATAAGGTTGTGCATTTCGGGAGTAGGTGTCGTCTGTTTTTCAACGAGCTGAGCGGTGGACATCAGGGCGACCAGATCCAAGTCCCCCGACCGGGATCCAAGCAGTAAGCAAGTGATGTGTCGATTAAGTGTGAATTAACCTTACCGAGACTTCTGGCCGCCATTAAGTCGTTGCGGGAGCATTGCTTGCTGCTGCGACCTTCTGTGTCTTCCCGCCGAATACAAAGGGCTCAAGTTCTCACAGCTGGGTGCCGATGTCAACCGTAGCCCACATTTCCCCACTTATGACTCCAATTTTGTTGGACCTTGCTCGGCGCGTTGCTTGCGGAGGCAATAAGCCTGTGCGGCTACGACTTCTTACAGCTAGACTCTCCTCGCCGGTCTGGTTTTCAGCGCGTATGAACAGAGCGTGCTCTCCGCCTCTCGGTCGACGCTTCCCCCGAAAAAGACGGTCCTTACTGCTTATGAATTCCAATTTTGTAAGCGCAGCTATTCGATGCAATCGGCCCAGCCGTCTGCTGGTTCTGCTGTTTCTGGTCGCAACCCTTTCGCCTGCTGACCGTCTCTTCGCCCTCCCTTCAAACAACGCCGAGGAATCCGTTGATATCACATACCACAGCACCGTTTCAGAAGTGCGTCTCGTATTCTTCGCCACGGACGAGCACAATCACAATGTCCAGCAGCTTCAGAAAGACGACTTCGCAATCGTCGACGATGAGAGGGTGATTCGAGAGTTCCGCAGCTTTACTCGCTCGGCCTCAGTCAACCTTGACGTGGTCGTGATGATCGATTCCAGCGAATCTGTTCTGCCGCACCTTCAGCAAGTGACCGCGGACGTGTCGCAACTGATTTTCCAATCGCCATGGAGTTCTGGTGACCTCGTCTCGGTAATCTCATTCAGCGGGATGGAAGCACACCTTCTCTGTGCCGAAAACTGTCGCACTTCGTTCCGCGCCGATCAGATTGTTCCAAAAGGAGGAGCAACACCTCTGCTGGATGCCCTTGATCTTGCCACAACCTTGCTGATCCGGCACAGACAACCAGATGTCTGGCCAGTCATCTTACTTTTTTCCGATGGAGACGACACCATCAGCAAAATATCGTTCCGCCATGTCCGCGAGAAAATACTGGCAAGCGGGACCCAGATTTACGCTATCGACGCCGGCAACTCCAGGCAGTTATCCAACGGAACCGCAACTCTGCAGAGGCTGGCCGGCGACTCCGGAGGTCGCTACATGGGACTCAGCGACGGGCCGGTCAAGATTCTCAACAACGTGATGGACGATTTGCATTCCGGCCTGCTCGTGACCTACACCCTGCCGAAATCCAGTTCTGAGTTTCACTCGATCCGCATTCTTCCCACTCACAACCTCAACTTACAGTTCCGCTGCCGCTGCGGCTACTATTCCCGCCGCGTCGGGAGCGCTCGTCAGGAGGACGGTCCATGAAGCGGGGATTTTGGTTGGTTCTCTCGTTGTGTAGCGTTTCGAATTTGCTGGCGGCGCAGTTTGGAATCTATCAACATGGCTCCGTCGTGAGGATGCACATGGGCGACTGCATGCTGGGTCATCGCGGAATGATGGTGGCGTTTGGCCCTCCCTCAATTCCCGTCCAGGATTCTTGCCCTGAGTACACACTGGTGTCCCCCAACGTCGTTTATGTCATCGTTGGAAAAACTTCCAATCAGCTCATTCCGCTCGCCGAAGTCATCGACTTCCGTTTGCAAAAAAACGAGCTGGCTGTCCGGCTGGATGATGCGAAGCGCGAAACTAAATTCGAAATCAAGGAAATGTTTGTTCGATCGGACTGGGATCGCATACAACGCCATATCGATGCACAGATGAAGGCTGCGGAAGTTCACGATGCTGAACGATAAAGAGCAATGGCACACCCTTCAAGCGTAGTCGACTGAAGTCCCGTCAGTCAGCCCGAGAAGTGCGGTGAGGAGTCGATTACGCCCCACGGCGCTTCATCACAAAGCAGGCCGGGACACCTGTAGGATTCCATGCGCGGCCTGATCTGCTGCAACCCCGCTTTCGTGTGATCTCCGTCACATTTGCCTGTGACCGAGCTTGCTGTCGATGGCGTTGCTGCGCACGTAAGGTAAACATGGTAAAGGTGATTCATTGATTAAACCTTACACCGGGGCAAATTTCGCGAGGTCTGAGCAGAAAAACCCGAAATCGCCTGTTTCACGGGTAGTCATTCGCAGAATGGCTCCCGGCAATGCGTTCAAAATAAGGATAGTTAGAACAATCAGCATTGGAAATGGGATCTGGCATAGGATGTGCCATATGCCATAACGGATTGGAGCTTGCTCCCGTTTTGAGCGAGGAAGCAGAGGTTCAAGGAGATACGAATGGCCAACGAACCAATCGAGCAGGGAACTAGCGGATCCGCCTGGAAAGCGACGCAGGTGTACGCCATGGCGGCTCTCTGCCTGGTAGTGGGCTTAGCGCTCGGCTACCTTTTCCGCGGCTCGCAATCTCCGGCGCCACCCATCGAAGCAGCCAACCCACAACCGGCCGCAACCCCAGGCGGCATGGCGGGACACATGCCGAGTCTGGAAGACATGAAGAAGATGGCTGACACCAAAGCCGCGCCGCTGATTGATAATTTGAAAAGCGATCCCAACAATGTCGATCTCCTCAAGCAAGTGGGAAACATCTACAAGGCTACTCATCAATTCAAGGATGCAGCCACGTATTACGACAAGATCGTGCAGATCGATCCCAAGAATGTTGCCATGCGTACCGAGCTGGCTTCGTGCCTCTACTACAACGGCGATGTGGACGGCGCTCTCAGCCAACTCCAGCAGTCGCTACGTTATGACCCTAAGGATGCCAACTCGCTATTCAATCTGGGCGTGATCAAGTGGCAGGGAAAGCAGGACGCCAAGGGCGCGTTGACGGCCTGGCAAGAGTTGCTGAAGACAAATCCCCAGCTGAGCGCAGACCGCAAGGCCGCGGTAGAGAAACTGATGGCTGATGTTCAAATGAAAGGTAAGAGCTAATTTCGTGACTTGGCGCTGGCTGGTCAGTGGGCGCGACAGCTCGGATAGACGCACAAAAGAACAAAGGAGCATGGAGAAATGACGGATCAGAATCGAACGAGTTCCATCGAACAATGGACCAGCGTGCAGGCTTACACACTGGCGGTCATCTGTCTGCTGGTTGGAATCGCCGGGGGATGGTTCATACGCGGATCCCAGAATCCCGCCGCGGCGGCGACTCGAGGCGCCACGGAGCCCGTCCCGTCCGGAACACCAGACGGCAGTAACCAAGCTCCGACTCCGGCTCAGATGCAGAAAATGGCGGACACGCAAGCCGGACCGTTGATCGAGAAGCTCGCGGCGGATCCGTCCAATGCCGTGCTGCTGGAAAGCATCGGCAACATTTACTATGACGCGCAACAGTTTCCCACAGCCATCGATTATTACCAGCGCGCTCTCAAGATTCACCCGGAAAATACCGGTGTTCGCACCGACATGGCAACGGCGATTTGGTACACCGGCAACGCCGACGGCGCCATCGCCGAATTCCAGAAATCGCTTTCGTACGACCCAAACAAGGCCAATACGCTCTTCAATCTCGGTGTGGTCGAATGGCAAGGAAAGATGGATATCGATAAAGCCGTCGCTAATTGGCAGAAGTTGTTGGATAAGAATCCCGAGTATCCGGAAAAAGACAAGGTTCTGGAACTGATGGCGCAGGCAAAAAAGCACTCAGGGGTCAAACCGGGAACGCCGGCAAAGTCACTGCAGTAGCCTCGTGATCGCCGGGCCGCGGGCTACGTGGCGCAGTACCCGCCCGCTTTGTGGAATTCACGTGCCCCCTTGATTTGCTACACCCCTACGGAAGCTACTTCTGAGGCTTCCCTACGCGCGCCGCGGTAGCAAACATCATGGCCACCGTATCCAAGTCTTTCGGCTTCACCTTTCCCGGCGGAATTCGCGTGCGGGTCAGGTCTTCGAGCGTCAGTACCAAATCCCCAAGCGCCATCGAGTCGACCAGTCCGGAGGAGACCAGCGGTGTGTTCTCGTCGATAATCAAGCTCGGCTTTCGGATTCGCCGAAGAATATATTCAATCATTTGCGTTTCTTCTGCTGTCATGCTGATTCACACCCCTAAAACTCGAAGTTGAGCTCCGGATGCTCTTTCTGCAACTTCTCGAGCGTCGTGGATCGCGCCGCTTTCCCTGCGGTGCTCTTCACGATCCACTTTGGTGGCTTTAAGAAAATCATCCCGGCCGTCACTCCCAGGCCGGCTACGACTCCGCCGCGAATCTCTCGTTCAATGTCCAGCGCATTGGCGAGAAGTTCTTTACTTTCCACCTCAGCCACGATGACAATTTCTTCGGTTCCGAGATCGGGATTGTAAACGCCCATCGCAATCACCCGGCCGTCACGAATGGCTGGGTGGCTTGCCGCAATCTCTTCAATATCCTGCGGGTAGATATTTTCGCCGCCTACAATAATAAGGTCCTTCTTTCGGCCGACGACATATAGTTCTCCTTCCAGCGTGAAGCCCAGATCTCCAGTGTGGTACCAACCATCGACGATCGCCTTGGCGGTGAGGTCGGGACGGTTATAGTAGCCCTCAAACAGGCAATCGCTTTTGACAAGAATTTCGCCGACGTGGCCGTCGGGGAGGAGAACGCCAGAATCCGATTCGATACGAATCTCGTGGTTGGGCAGCAGACGGCCCGATGAGACAAATGGGACCGAACCAGACGTTCCCCCCGCAACCGGGACGATCCGATGCGAACTCCGAAATTGCCGCGCATCCGCCCAAATGCACGCGAGACCGAGGTCCACGGGGTGGTCTTTGCGGTTCTGCGGTGGCGGAACTGGGGGCCGGGTGTCTGACTGTGTCACGGCGAAAACGTTCTCTGCCATCGCATAGGAGGTTCGCAGCACACCGGGCCGTAGTCCATTTGCGGCGAAAGCATCCTGGAACTCCTGCATGCTGCGGGCTCGCACCGGCTCGGAGCAATTGATCAACGCGCGGACAGAGGACAGATTGTATTGCACTCGCCGGTTCGGCCGCGTTCGCCGGGGCACGAATTGAAAAGCAAAGTTCGGCAGCCATGCCAGCGTGCACCGATGTTCGGTGATTACCTCCAACATAGTTTCGGGATGCATCACCCAATCGACCGGCGATTGCATCACGATCGGGATGTGGTAAACCATGGGCAACATGAAGCAAGCGATCAGACCCATGTCGTGGTAGAGCGGAAGCCAGCTGTACACGCGGTCTGTCGCGCTGTCAATCTCCAGTGCTTGCGCCAAATGTTCCAGATGACGCAGGACGGCGGCGTGAGTCAGGGCAACCCCCTTCTGAAGTCCGGTGGTTCCAGCTGAATGCTGGATGAAGGCAATGTGATCGCCTTGAACCTGCGGATCGGGGAGTACTTCGCCACCGGGAGCTTTGCCATCGCCGGCGCGAAGCAGTCTGGTTTCCTCACCCAAAAATACTTCGCTAAGCACACCATGCGGAATTTGCTCGTCGATGACTACCAGCTTAGCGTGCAGGTTCGCCGTTACTCCGGCCAGTCCGGACCGGTATTTCGAGGGCTCGAACTTGTCATTGGGATAGGCGATGAATGCCGGGGACGCGCCGAGCATCATAGCTCCGGCAAAAACCGTCATTGCAGGAATGCCTTGCGGCATGATGACGATCACCCGGTCGCCTCGGCTCACGCCCTGAGCCCTGAGTACTCCGCCTTGCCACCTGGCACGGCGGCGGAACTCCGCAAAGGTCACGGTCTCTTGCTCGTCCTCATTGACCCATGCCGTCACGAAGGGACGGTCGTCGGGAGCTTTATCGAGAGCCTCGATGAGAGTGGGGTATCGCGACACACGTCATTCTAGTACAGGACCTGTAGAGGACATCGCGTGTTGTAACCCTCACCCAGGCTCATTACTATGGTTGCCTGTTCAAAGAAGGACTACGCGGGTTGCAACGCTAGTCGGCTGTTCGGTTTCAATCGCAGCAGGGAGGAATATTGTCGCGATACATCCTGTACGCTCTGGCGTTACTGCTGTGCACAGTAATCTTCGCTAAGGTTCGCTCCCGACCAGTGCGGCAGGCAGTTCTTCTGATTGCCAGCTTCACACTCTATGTCAGTTGGGGACCTTGGTTTGCGGCTGTCCTTCTTACCTCGACCTTGATGAACTACTTGCTGGGGGCATGGCTTCGTCGGAAGCGATCCGGGTTTATTCTGTCTGTCGGTATTCTCCTGAATCTGGCGCTGTTGAGCACATTCAAGTACCTTCCGGAAGCCGCCATTCACCTTCCTGTATCGTCGTTGCAGAGATTTTCGCATCTTGCCCTGCCCCTTGGTATCTCGTTCTGGACCTTCCAAGCCATGAGCTACCTGTTTGACATTTACCAGGGCGAGGACATCGAACCGTCCCTCTTCGAATTTGCGCTCTACATGGTCTTCTTTCCGGTCACGATCTCCGGACCAGTCTGCCGCATGTCCGAAATGCTTCCGCAATTTCGCTCCGAGAATGCTCTGCACTGGCAGGACATTGGACGAGGTTTCCAGCGGATCGCAACCGGCGCGTTCATGATGCAACTGGCCAGACTGCTGGGACAGGGAATTCTTGGTGGCGATGGAATCTTCTCCGGCTTCGATCACCTTACGCGATGGACCGGCGCCGACGTCTGGTGTTTGGCTTTTGGATACGGCTTACAGCTCTTCTTCGACTTTGCTGGCTACTCGCACATCGCAATCGGTGCAGCTAAAGTTTTGGGGTTCACTGTACCCGAGAATTTTGCCCGCCCATTTCAATCCACCAGTATCTCGATGTTCTGGACCCGCTGGCACATGTCGCTCTCGTTCTGGATTCGCGACTATGTCTTCTTTCCATTGATGCAGATGCGCCGTGAAGCCTGGTGGCGAAACATGGCGTTCGTGGTTTCGATGATCCTGTTCGGGCTCTGGCACAAAGCCAGCCTTCTCTTCCTTCTGTGGGGCTGCTATCACGGGGTACTTCTCGTCTTGCACCGCCAGATTGAGGGACTAGAGCGGAAGTACGACTGGACGCCGCCGGAGGGTCCTTGGAACGCGCTTTCCTGGATCACGACCACTAGCCTCGTGAGTCTGGGATGGATATTCTTCCGCGCTAACTCCTTGCCGCAGGCTCGCGAGATGCTCTCGGCGATCTTATCGCCGGCGAGCTATCTTTCCCACTTCCTGAGTGGCAGCCTTTATCTTCTGATTTTGGTGCTCGCCCTGGGATATGCGATTGTTCTGTCGGTGATCGAAATGCTGGACCGCTATTCGATTGAGCCGGAGCCTTCGAAGGGGACGGCCCATCCGGGATTCATCGCGCTCCTGGCTCGGTGGCGCTGGTTTTGGATTCCTACCCTTTACGTCCTCGTATCGCTCTTCTTGTTGATTGTGACGTTATCCCAAGGAGCCAGTACAGCTCAGTTTATGTATCGGAACTTCTAGCCCTGTTGAATATTCCTGGCGTTTTGTGATCTTTGTCACAAGAAGCCGTGATAATCGCCACTGTTGCGGGCAGGTGCCCTGGCTATCGTCAATACTAGCTAGCTGGGCTGGACGGGATGGTCGCGGCTTTGCACCCGACGCATTTGGCGCGCTGTAGTTTTCATGGCGTGTCCTCAGCAAGACCGAACACTCTATAGTCCGGTGCCGTACCGAGAGCATAGATGACTGTACCTGCAGACGTGCAAATCACGGAAGCCGTCCCGACGCCACTCCGCGGTTCCTGGCGTCGCTGGTTATCCATCTCGGCCACTACCATTCTGGTTCCGATTCTACTGCTCGTGGTGGCGGAGGCGTTGCTGCGCATTTGCGGAGTTGGGACGCCAACTGGCGCAATGCGTCCCTGTACAGACCAGGGCCGCCCTGCGTATTGCGATAACCAGTTTTTTGCCGCGCCCTTTTTCCCACCGGGTATGTACCGGACGCCGCGCCCGTACGTGATTCCCGCAAAAAAGGCGCCGGGAACCTATAGGATCTTCGTACTGGGCGAGTCTGTTGCCTGGGGAGATCCCGATCCCACCTACGGATTTGCCCGCTACCTCGAGGTGATGCTCCGGGAACGCTTTCCCCAAACAAAGTTCGAGGTTGTTAACGCCAGCATTACTGCCATCAACTCGCATGTGCTGCTGCCCATGGTGAAGGATCTGGTGCAATACCAACCCGACCTTTTCGTCATTTACACAGGCAACACCGAAGTTGTCGGTCCCTTTGGGCCAGGAACGGTCCTGACCCCTTGGGGCTTGACCCTCCCGGCCATTCGCGCCAGGATCGCCCTCAACTCCACTAGACTTGGTCAGCTTGTCGGGAAAGCCTCTGGCGGTGGCAGGGATAACGCGGCCGAGTGGCGTGGCATGGAAATGTTTCTAGAGAGGCAGGTGCGCGCTGATTCTCCACAGATGAGCCCGGTGTATGAGAATTTCGCAGCCAACTTGCGGGATATTGGCGCGGTCGCCCACCGCTCGGGGTCTCATGTCCTGATCAGCACAGTAGCCACCAACTTAAAGGACTGCGCTCCTTTCGCTTCCCTGCATCGCGAAGGCATTCGACCTGATGAATTGAATTCCTGGGAAGGACTGGTCCAACAAGCCGCGGCTCTTGAAAATGCGGGATCGTATTCCGAGGCCCTCAAGCTGTACCTCTCAGCCGCAGATATCGATCCTGAGTACGCTGAACTCCAGTTTCGCATCGCTCGCTGTCTCTGGGCGATGGGAGACTTCGCCGGGGCTAAGGATCGCTTCGTGCGCGCGCAGGATCTCGATACGCTTCGCTTTCGCGCCGACAGCAAGTTGAATGATGTGATTCGTACCGTGGCCGGCGAGGGTTCGGGCATCGGCCTGGTTGACGCCGCCGCTGTTCTGGCTGCCGAGAGCCCGCATGAGGTCCCCGGCGGCGAGCTCTTTTATGAACACGTGCATACGAATCCCCGCGGGACCTATCTGCTGGCCCGTGCCTTCTTCCAACAGGTCGTCAGCATTCTCCCCTCCGAATTCCAGCGTGGTGCCACGGGTGCGGATGTTATTTCCCAGGAGGATTGCGAGCGTCTGCTCGCATTTACGCCTTATGATCGTGTGCGCGTCGCGGGTCTGGTCCTAAGCAAGCTGGAGCGGCCTCCATTCACAAACCAACTCAACCATTCCGAAGAAATCTTGCGGCTCAAGAGCCAGATGAGCGGGGTAAGTCTGGACTACGGTGAGATAGTCGCCGAGTATCAGTGGGCGATTATGCGAAACCCACAGGATCGGCTGCTACATCTCAACTACGGCTTCCTCCTGCATCGCTACGAACCGGGGGCTGCCGACAAGGAACTAAGGGCAGCGTTGCCCTATGACAACGCCCCGGTCCTGTGCAACTGGCGCAAGTTTGACTGAGCCGGCAGTGCGGTCCTGCGCTTCATGTGATCTCCATCACATTCGCGAGTGACGTAGAATGCTGCCCGTTTGTTCCTTCCACTTTAAGGTAATTGGCAAGGTCAAAGGGTGCTAAAGCTCTTGAGGGACGCTAGCACGGTCTTGACTCCAGCGAAAGCCGAGCTTCAGGTACGACCCAGGGGTCAGTAAGAGGCAAGGCATTGCAGTTGAGCCGCCTGGAGTGAGTGGTTCGGGCCGGGAGTGGATCTCAAGGCAGGTTAGTTAAGGAAGGCTAGTTCACATGAACTACAACAATCTTCGTTTCTGCAAGTGGCGGCTAGTGACGCTTGCGCTGTTTGCGCTGGGCCTCCAACCTGCGCTAGCCAAGAATGCTCCCCTGGTTTCGGGTTCTTACCAGGTGGTCGAGAGTAAGGATCTCGGGTCCGAGTCACAAATCCAGATACGCATCCATCTGGTGAACCACGGGTCGTCTGATTTCTCCATTCAGCGAATGACTCTTTGGGATCTTTCCCACGCCGATAAGGGGGGAACCAGTGCCTGCGCGGTTGCGCTCCGAGCCCACGGGGCGGCCGAGACGACCCAGCAATTCACCATCCGGCGTTCAGACTACCAGTCGTGGCAAAGGGGATTCCGCCCCCGATTAGTCCTGCAGGTGGCAGGCCCGGGCCGCGCCAAGGGCAAGACGGTGGTCCGGCTGGACCGGATTTCTGGCCAGGAGGCGAAGTGATCATGCGCCGCCAGAACTCACCCTTCCTGTTTTCTTTTGCTCTTGCGCTCGTCCTGTTTGCGCCTCACGCTTTGCTGGCCCAGTATGCCATCAGTACGGTCGCCGGAGGCGGTCCGAACAATCTAACCGCGCTCAACGCTAGCATCGGGTATCCGGGTGGCGTCGCGCTCGATGCGGCGGGTAACACCTACATTGCGGATTCCCAGTCGAGTCATATCTTCAAAGTCGACGCGGCAAACAACCTCACCGTTGTGGCCGGCAATGGCACTCACGGCTACGCCGGCGACGGCGGACCCGCAACTAGCGCAGCGCTCGACGGTCCCGAAGGCGTGTTCGTGGATGCTTCGGGAAACATATTCATCGCGGATACGCAGAATTCGGTAATTCGCGAGGTCACAGCCTCGAACGGCAACATCATTACGGTCGCCGGCACGGGCGCTGCCGGCTATTCGGGCGATGGCGGGCTCGCGACCAGCGCGCAGCTCTACGATCCGTACGGCGTTTTTGTCGATAGCGCCGAGAACATCTACATCGCGGACACCGACAACTGCCTGATTCGCAAGGTGAGCGACGGTAACATCTCTACCGTCGCGGGAAACTCCAGCCTGACGTTGCCGTGCGGCTACGCGGGCGATGGCCTCGCTGCCACGGCTGCTCAGCTCGATGAGCCCTTCGGCGTTTTCGTCGACGGCTCGGGAAACATCTTCATCGCGGACACACAGAATTCGGTGATACGCGTCGTCAATCCCGGAACGCAGCCCATCACGATCGCTCAAATTGTGATCCAGTCAGGCGATATTCAAACCGTTGCCGGTACTTACTACATCTCGGGCGAGGGCGCTCCCTGCAACTTTACGGGCGATACCGGCCCAGCCACCAGTGCTTACCTGTGCCAGCCGGCAGGAGTCTTTGTGGATGGCTCCGAAAATATTTTTATTGCCGACACTGATAACTTTGGGATCCGTGAGGTTGCCACTACTGGCACCATCACCACCGTTGCAGGCACGCTCGGAACGGCTGGCTACACTGGAGACAACGCCGCCGCGACCAGCGCGACACTCAACTACCCGAGCAACGTGGTCGTCGATAGCTCGGGCGATATTTTCATCGCCGATACCGACAACTTTGTCATTCGCGAAGTGGCGGCTGGCACGATTCAGACCATCATCGGAAATAACACCCTCTCCTATTCCGGCGATACGGGGTTGGCTGTGAACGCGGAATTGAGCTCACCCGCGACCGTGTCGGTTGACGCCGCGGGAGACATATTCATCGCTGACTCGGACAACTCCGCAATTCGCGAAGTGGTAGCCGCCTCCGGCGATATTCAAACTGTAGCGGGCAGTATTACGATATGCACTCCCTCTACCGCACCCTGCGGCGATGGCGCGGCTGCTACCAGCGCACAGCTAAACAACCCTCAAGGCGTGTTCCTCGATGCCTCTGGAAACATCTTCATCGCAGACACTGAGGACAATCGCATCCGCGTGGTGAACACCACCACAGCAACGATCACGGTTGCTAGTATCGCGATCCCATCGCTCACCATCGCTACCGTGGCGGGGACTGGAACAGCCGGCTACTCCGGTGACACCGCAGCAGCCACGAGTGCTGAACTCAGCAGTCCTTACGGCGTTTTCGTCGATAGTACGGGCAATATCTACATCGCTGACACGGGAAATAACGTGATTCGCGAGGTATCGTCGGCCGGAATCATCACCACAGTGGTCGGCAATAACACGGAGTGCACTCCTGCCGGCGCAACCTGTGGAGATGGCGGAGCGCCCACAAGCGCGCAGCTCAACTTTCCAGCAGGCGTGTTCCTCGATGCGGCGGAAGACATCTTCATCGCCGATACTTTTGACAATCGCATTCGTGAGGTGACGGCATCGACCGGCATCATCGCCACCGTGGCCGGAACTGGAGCACGTGGCTACTCCGGTGACGGTTCGGCCGCTACGAGCGCCGTGCTGGACACTCCTTACGGCGTGTTCGTCGACACCGCAGGTGACATTTTCATCGCGGATACAGAAAATTTCGTGATTCGCGAGGTTTTTGCAAGCACCGGCAACATTCAAACCGTGGCAGGCAACAACACACAAGGATTCTCCGGCGATGGCGGCCAATCAACCCTCGCGGAACTGAACTCGCCCACTGGATTGTTCGGCAATGCCGCCGGGAATCTATTCGTCGCGGACACAGACAATGCGCGCATCCGCCAACTGGTGCCGGCCCTCTTTGTCACCATTTCACCAAACCCCGTCAGCGTAGTAGTCAGCACCCAGCAGCAATTCACAGCCACGGTAGCTGGAAGCAGCAATACAGCCGTAACATGGTCGGTGAACGGAACGCTTGGCGGCAATTCAACCGTCGGGACAATCTCGACAGCTGGGCTCTACCAGGCGCCTGCCACAATTCCGACCCCAGCCGCAGTAACCATCACTGCGCTTTCGCAAGCCGACGGCAAGTCGACGGGATCAGCCACGGTGACGATTGTCAGCGCGCCAACCGCCGCTCAGCCGGCGCCGCAAACTATTTCTCCCGGAGGAACGGCGACCTATTCACTTCTGCTGAATGCAAATACGGGTGCCATCGGCCGGCCGCTTACGCTTTCTTGTTCTCAAGCTTCACTGCCCCCAGGCGGTAGCTGCAGTTTTTCGCCTGCCCAGATTACTCCGGGGACTCAAGCCGTACCGTTCTCACTCACCATCACCGTTCCGACGGGTTCGGCGTCCCTGGGAATACCAAGTGGGATGGGGCTGCACTTCTATCTCGCTTTCTTCCCGCTGGCCGGTCTTTTACTCGCCATCATCAGACCTCGAAATAAACGGCGCCCACGGTCGAGGCTCGCCGGAGCATGCGTTTTTCTGCTGATGCTGACGGCGTGCGGTGGCTCAGGAGGCTCGAATTCTTCTGGCACCAATCCTGAACTCGGAACTTACAACGTCAAGGTGCAAGGTGCAACAGCAGGGCAGTCCAACCCGGTAACCATCACCACCGTAGGTTTGACAGTGCAATGACGGTGACACGGCCCGAAGAAACCACGGTTTCGGACTCATCTCGTTCACTCGAGGTGGTCTCCAAACTGGCCGCGCGTGAGAAACTTCGGAGCATGAGTTTTGCGCAAGAGCTGTGGGCACTATTGCAGCGACGGCTCGTCCAGATGCTCGTCCTGACCTGTCTGCTCACCGCGGTCGCAGTGCGCGCCATGTTGTTGAAGTTCTCCGTTCTCGATCTCGATGTCTGGTGGCACCTTAAGGTTGGCGAGTGGATCATTGAGCACCACGCCTTTCCTCACACCGGAATTCTTTCCCGCACGGCCGCCAATCGTCCTTGGTCGGCCTACAGCTGGGGTTATGAAGTGCTGCTGTCGCGCGCCTATGCCTGGTTCGGCCTCGTCGGTGTCGGAATCTTTGGCGCACTGCTCACTGTGGCCGTTGCGTATGCCGTGTACTGGATGGTCCGCAGAATTTCGGGAAGGTTCTGGGTTGCATCCGTTCTTGCTACGGTCAGCTGCTCGGCATTTCTGTTCAGCCTGATGCCGCGGCCGGTTTTTATTTCGATGATCTTGTTCGCCGTGACGCTCACCCTGCTCCTGGAATCCCATCGCACGGGCCGTGTCCAGCTTTTGTACTGGCTCCCTCTGGTGTTTTTCGTCTGGGCAAACTGCCACATTCAATTTATTTACGGCCTCTTCGTAGTTGGATTGTTCGCCGGAGTGCACGTGCTCCAGCACCTAGCTGCGCAGATCGGCGTCGCGCCGGACTTTGCGCTGCCCTCCAAACTTCCCGCTGGCAAAGTGCTTCTCGTTTTAGCCGCCTGTGGGCTGGCCACCTGCGTGGGACCTTACACCTATCATCTTTATCCCACCGTTTTTTCCTATGCAGGTTCCAAGTTTCCTTACGCCTTCATTCGCGAAAACCGCTCGCTCACGTTTCGTGCCTTCAGCCATTACGTGGAACTTTTGCTCGGTAGCGCGGCGTTCTTCGTTCTGGGGCGGCAGCGGCGCGTCGATCTTTTCAAACTGTCGCTCCTCACTGTCGTCAGCATTGTGGCCTTCCGTACCATGCGCGACTCTTGGTTCCTCTGCATTACAGCAGCGGCCCTGATCGCCGACTCTGGGAGCCATGATGCCGAGCGCGAACCCGACGAGACTTTCCCACAGAAAGCGGCCTTGGCAGCAGTGCTGGCTCTGCTCATGTATCTCATCGCCCTGAACACCGGGTTCACTACGCGCGGTCTGGACGCCGCCATGAGCGACGTATTCCCCATTAAAGCCGTCAACTTTCTTCGCCAAAATCCGCAGCCCGGGCCTCTCTACAACACTTTCGATTGGGGCGGCTTCCTCACCTGGTATATGCCCGACGATCCGGTGGCGATCGATGGCCGCACCGATCTTTACGGCGACGAACTCGACTTTCTCTTTTTCAATTCGGAAAGAGGCGACGACTCCTACGTCAATGATCCTTATCTGAACGAGGCGGGCGTGGTTCTTCTGGACAGGACGAAACCTCTTGCCATGATCTTGCGCGGGGATCAACGCTTTCAGAAGATCTATGAAGACCCTCTCGCGGTGGTGTTCATAAGGCGTCAATCACAGCCGTAAACTCAATCGAGCATTCGGGAGAGCAATGGCCGCAGAACAAAGAGAGGGTCGCGAATCGAACGTAACGGTCACTGAACCCATTCCTGGCCCATCGAAGGAAAAAGAAAAAGAAATTATCTTGGTGGCGCCAGATCCGACTTCTACGCGTCCAGCCCCGCTGTCGACACAAGTCTATTATGCGAGCTTGCTCTCTCTGGCAGCGCTCAGCCTATGGATGCGTACGGGGTTCCCGGTGCAGGCCGTAGTAGATGCCCCACATGACGATTTGTTGTTCGTTAGGCTGGCGCATTATTTGAGGATAGGAGCGTGGCTTGGACCGTATAACAACCTCACCCTCGCCAAGGGGATGTTCTATCCGCTATTCATTGCCGCCGCTCACTATGCCTCGATACCGCTCAAGACGGCAGAGCTTGCAGTCTATCTGTTCGCGGCCGCCGCGACGTCTGGACTAGTCCGGAGGAAGACCGGCAACAGTTTTCTGGCCTTGATCCTCTTTGCGCTGCTTGCTTTCAATCCTGTTCTTTGGCATGAAGAGCTCGCACGGGTGATTCGAGAAGGCTTGTATACAGGTCTCTCTCTGGGAGTTGTCACGTTGCTTGTAGTGATCAGCTTCCCGAGGCCCAGCACAACTCGCTACGACCTTGTCCGCAAAGTGATCCAGGGTGTCGGTTTTGGTCTCCTCAGCGCGGCTTTCTACCTGACACGCGAGGAGGGTATTTGGCTGGCCCCGGCGATAGTCATCGTGATCGCGGTTGCATTTCTCGAAATAGCTCGCCCCGCGCTGGCACCGAGCTCTACAGAAGGTCCGGCCGGGCTCAAGGCCTTCGCACTGCCACTCACACTGGCCTGCGTCGTTTTTGGGGCGACTGATTGCCTGGTGGCAACTCTAAATTACCAACACTACGGCGTATTTGAAACGGGCGAATTCAGATCGAAGAGTTTCCTACGCGCTTACGGAGCGCTAACCCGTATCCAGCATAACGAATGGCAGCGCTACGTTCCATTTCCCAAGGACGCTCGCCAGCGTGCGTATGCAGTCAGTCCAGCTGTCCGGGAACTTGCCGGATCGCTGGAAGGCCCCACGGGCAGCGCATGGCAACGGATTAGCTGCAATGCCATGAAAATCACCCCTTGCAGCGAAGTTTTATCCGGTTGGTTCGTGTGGGAGGTCCGCGACGCAGTGGGAGATGCAGGCCATTATCGTTCTGCGCAGGAGGCTGTGCATTTCTACGATACTCTCGCCGACCAAATCAACGCGGCGTGCGATATCGGCACACTGGACTGTCTCCCTAACAGGCATACTCTAGCTCCGCCCTTTCGATGGGAGTACGTCGGAGAAGCAGTCACGAGCGCCAAAGCAGTGGCGAAGCAAGTGTTCACCCTTGGCGATGGGCAAGTAGGCTCCGCTCCCAGCAGCGGCCAAGCTGGGGGAATTGCGGCTTTTGCCGACAACGTGGGCCCCGTTTCGCCACCCGAAGACGTGGTGCGCTCGGTTCGGGGATGGGCAGCGGCCACCGGGGAGGCGCCAACTGTACAGGTGATGGCAAACGACACCAAGTGTCAGTCCTCAATCAGCATTCTGCCAGCGCCTGATGTTCACGCCAAGTATCCAGATCTGGGGGCCGTACGTTTCGATATGGAAAGCCCTGGTTGTCCAGTTGAGGCCGACAACATTCTCTTGGAGGTTCCCGGCCGTGGCCAACTTCTGATCCCACTGGCGGCGTTAGCCCCAGGATCGATGATCGAAACGCCAACTTTGCGATTCTTCCTAGACAGCGTGGCGCGCGCTAGCTCCACCAAGCTCGCAGACCCGGTCCAGGTGAAGATTGCGTCGGTGGTCGCCCGGGGCTATGCCATGACTTTTCCTGTTTTGATTGTTCTCGGCGCCGTCGGTCTTCTTTTGGCCACTTTCTTCAGAACCAGGCATCCCGCTCCGATCCTTGCGCTGGGTTTGGCAAGTGCCGTTGCCGTAAGCACCAGGATCACACTGCTAGCCTATCTCGATGCGTCCTCGTTTCCGGCAGCTAACGTTCTTTATGGCTCGCCGGCCTCGCCGTTTGTGATCACTCTCACGGTTGTCGGCATTTACTTAGGTTACAGGACGGTCTTTAGTCTTGTGCGTAACCGAGTCGGCTGATCTTGAGGGTGAAATAGTACACGCGCGCAGTTGGCAAATAGCGGTAGGCCTTGCCCGGCGTCAATAACTCTCTGCGACCGGACGAAATTCGACCACCAGGATCTGGCCGAACTCCTCCAGAATTTGTGCCGTGAATGCGCCTTGTGTGTAGTTGTCGAGCCACTGCAGAGTCGGATACGACGAGGGAGGCACGACGAAAATGAACCTCTGGTGCCGCTGTGCGGCCTCCAGAACGGTTTGGCCTGCAACCCGGATTGTCTCATCGTTCAGATCCATGGGAAGGAAGACCAAAGGGGCATGGATCGGGTAGTAGCTCACTTGCGAGTACAGGGGATTCTCGCCGTTGCCGTTCCCCAACTCGGTCGTATGGTCGGACTCGATGAATGCGCTACAAACCAGTACAGGAACTCTGCCTTCATCCTTGGCAACATTCGCGTTTACGAACGCATGCGCCTGTTTGAAATTCAGTTCGTGCTGGCGAGAGAGCGGTGAACTGTAGGCTTCAAATAAAGTGATTCCGACCAAGCCCACGCAGAATATCTGCCGCAACACGCGGGAATCGATGTAAGTCGTCAATAATGCCCAGGTCAAGGCGCTGCCCGGCGCCGTGACCGTGAGATAGCGTGGGATGACCAGATGCACCGGAGTAGCAGCGCTTACGGCGAAAAATACACCGGCCGGGACCAAAGCCAGCAAAGGGCAGAGCAGGATTGCCGGGAAAGATTCGCGTCCAGGAAACCTCATTTTCCGCATCAGCGCCGCAACCAGAGCCGCGATTCCAAAACCAATCAACGTCTGCATCGGTGCCAGCGTGTTCAGTGCCGCCAGACCGGGATGGCGCAATTCCTGAACAACATGTATGACCTTGCTTTGGTATAGACTCGCAACGCGAAAAACTAACGGAAGCGCGACCAGAGTGAAAGTAATCAGCACCGCCGCCAGTTGCCGCAAATCCTTTTTGATCGATCGATGCCGTGCCACCAGATAATAAATCGCAAACGCCGGCAGGATCGCTCCAAACAGGTAATGAAAATAGAGAATTCCCGCCACCGCCGCGCCAAACAGAATTGCTTCCCGCCTCTGTTGTCGCTTCATCCACCGAACGAAGGCAAAAATCGCAACGTTCGTGGCCAGCAACGCAAAGGCGTAGGGGCGCGCATCGGAGGCGGCAAAGACCACGTTGTATTCCAGAGCGAAGAAGATGCAGCTCAGAAACGCGAATTCCAGATCGAATAGCTCGCGCGCAGCCCGAAACAAAAAGTAAACTGCGCCCAGCATCGCCAAGGTTGACGGAATCTTGAGCGCGATCTCACTGCTGCCCAGAATCGATTTTGCAAACCACAGGGTGTAAAGGTAGCCGATCGAAGAAGGCATGAGCGCCGATCGGCTCCAGACTTTCCCAAAGCCGCCGCTGACCTGCCAGTAGGCGAGCGTCTCGTCCAACCACAGGGGCGCTCTTATTGCCAGGAACCAAATCGACAACGATGCGACTAAAGCCACAGGATAGGTGAGTTTGTCGAGTATCGAGACAGGTTTTTCAAAACCGGTCGCCACGGCCGTTGCGGTCGCCATCTTCAAGTCCTCACTTCTTCAGCACGCTGCCGCCAGTCGCGGGAGCAACATTGCCGTTGGGAGAATGCGAGGTATTGTGGCAGGTCAACGTGCATGTATTGGTGGCGCGGTTGTAGGAGATCGGAAAGCCGCCATTCGGAGCCACCACGTTAACGTCAAAATTAACCAGCCGCTGCCCACTGATATTCGGGTTCACGCCTCCGATTCCGTGCGCCGTGTGGCAAACCGAACAAGTGAAACCGGCGGCGATATGGCTCTGGTGCTGGCTGAAGCTGGTATTCGTCATGACGCTGGTGAGATTGTGGCACTTGCCGCACATCGCGTAGGGCCCGTTCACGCTCAAGTCGGGATTCTGAAATAGATTTGTGATCAGCTGTCCGGGCGCTACCGCTTGGTTGAATTCGTAGCGGCGTTCCAGAATGTGGGTCCACTTGGAACCATGCGGACCGTTCGGCCCTGTGCCCCCGAACTCGCGATTGTCGTCGCTGTTGTGGCAGTCCGTGCAGAATATCTGTGTCCCCATCGCGCGCCCCTGTGTGACGCCGTCGAGATTCAGCATCGTGGCCAGCAAGCTAGGCTGCGGCAGAGAGCTGTTGCTAACGTGGGTAACCGGATGGCTCGAAGAAGCCGTAGTGCTGAATTGAGGGATGATGTTCAACGGATCTCCGGCGGAAGCCGCACGCACCGGCAGGTATCCATAAATCGGCCGAACCGCTTTTCCGGAGCTGCTTCCATGACAGCGGAAGCAATTCTCGTACTGGTTTACCACCGGCGCTACGATGGACATTCCGTCGGTCGCGCTGATTCCGGCGACGTCCCTTTGAGAAACACGGACCCGGGGAGGCGGTGGAAATATTCCCACTTGAGCTGACCCATGGCCGTTGTGACAATCCACGCAGGTCGCATGCCGGTTGTTATTCAGCAGTGTGCTCTCGCCAGCGTCATGAGGATTCGTTGTTGTCGGGAACGGGTGCCCGACCTTGGGCGCAGCGTACTCGGAGAAGACGCTTGGCGGCGCGGGCGAGATATTCGCACCTCCGTTGTGGCATGCAATGCAATCCTGTTCGTTGGGTCCGCGAAGCAGCCGCGCCGGTCCCTGGGCATTGTGCGGGGCGTGGCAGGAAATGCACGCATCTTGCCCCACCGTGGTGTAGCTCCCCACGTTCGCCTGGGGCGAGATTTTGTTCTGCACCAGGGCGTGGGCACTCGTGGCCCAATCCAAGAGCGGGTTCACTTTGCCGGCCATTTGGCGCGTCGGGTCGTGGCAAGCCAAACACATCTGACCGTTCGAACTATCCCGGACCAGAAAATTCTGCGATATCAGATCCTTTGCCTGCACGTGGGCGTTATGACAAGACGTGCATTCAACGTTGCCGTTGATGAGACGAATCGCCCCGGTTGGATCTCCTGTCGCGCCCTTTGCCGCTAACGATGCAATCAAATCGACATTGTCTTTCAAGGGCAACGCAAAAGCGACCGGATGCGACGGCTGCAGATTGGTGCCAAACACGTCGTAGTTGTACATCGATCCGAACATCGTGACCTGCCCAAACGCCGCCGTAGTTCCCGGCGCCACCGTCCCGTCGTGGCAGGAGAGGCATAAGTTGCTGTCGGCTCCCATCATCGGCTGGGTTCCACGATTTGTTTCAGTATCGCTGGTGTATAAGCTGTAGCTCTGGACCGTCAACTTCTGATTCCACAGTGGCGTTCGTCCTCCGACGCCATTGTGAGGCTCGTGGCAATACATGCAGAAATCCGTGCGGGCGCCGGTTATGGGCGACTTGCTGCCGGGGCCGAGATCGTGCGAGCCGATCACGTCGCCCGTGAACTGGGCGAGCAGAGTCCCTGCCCCCAGGACCACCGTCAGGCACACCCATGAGAATTTGAACCTCACTACATTCCTTCCTTGGCCTTCTTCAAACCGAAATAATGAAATACCTGAATGCGGCGATTGAACGAATCCACCACGAAAATGCGGTCTTCGTGGTTGATGAACAATCCCGCCGGCAACTGGAACTCTCCCGCGTGCGTGCCTCTCTTTCCGAAGTAATAAAGCAAATCTCCCTGGCGATTAAATACCTGCACCACTCCCCAGAGACCATCGACGACATACAAATCCCCTTCCGAGTCGACTCCAATTCCTTTCGGCCGAAACACGCTGCCACTGGTGTCGCCCACTTTTCCAATCGAATAGCGAAAGGCTCCCGACCGGTCGAGTACTTGTACGCGAAAGTTCATGGCATCGACCACGATCAGGTTGTCGCCATCCAAGCGCAGCTCGGTCGGCAAATTGAATTCCAGGTCGCCATCGCCCTTCTTTCCGATGGTTTGCAGAATGTTTCCCTGCATATCCATCATGAAAATCTTGTCGCGCAGCGTGTCCGTCACGTAGATGCGCTGCGTCGCCGAGTCCACAGCGATTCCGGTGGGACGCTTGAAATATCCTTCCCCGCCTTTCAGGCTGCCAATCGCGCGCTCATATTTTCCGCCGGAGTTGAAGACGAAGATCTTGCCCGTCTCCGAATCGGTGACGTAGATGTTGTCCTGCGCATCGACTGCAACGCACTGCGGCCCGAGCATCGCATCCTTCCCTTTATCGCGGCGCTCGATGAACTTGTACTTCTGTTGTGCGAAATCAAAAATGTGAACCCCAGCCGCGCCCGGATCCGTGACGATGATCCGCCCATGCGAATCCACCGCAATACTGTAGGGCCGAACCAGATTCTTGAACTCCGGCTCACCTGCTATAACGTCCACCAGCCGGTTCCAGAAGCCGCGCTTCGGCTTCACTTCGCGTTCCGAGCCGAAGCTTCGTTCGTAGAGCAGCTTCCGCCCTCCCTCCAGTTCGAGCGTAGGAGGTCCGAGTTCATCCGCATTGGGTTTCGGCTGCCGCGAGGCCGCGGCTCGAATCCCGGGAGCCAGCAGAAGCGGCATCAGAACCGCCAGCGTCAGAACAACCGCCATTCGTAAATCAACAACCGACTTTAGCCGGCGCGAGACCCGCATCTTATATTCGCTCTCTGCTTCTGCTTGGAACATCACGGTGGGCTAGAAGAAGTTGAACCATCTCGACACCCCGAAATAGAACGCCGATATCTTCTCCGGCGCTGTGCCGGTCGCACTGAAGCCCTGGTCCAGTCTACTGTACCCGCCCGTGAAGTACATCTTACGGAATTGATACTGTATAAGCGTGTTGATCTGCTCCGTGTTGTTCGACGAGGTGATTCCGACCACGTTGCTGTTCCCGTAGGCCCGGGCGAAGCTCGCGGCAATGGTCAGCCTGCGCTTGGGATTGCTGGCCAGGCCAAACGAATAGCTTGAGCCGCCAAAAAGAATAAGATCATTCGGCGTCAGGATCGGCTGTGGGGTTGGCGTGGCAGCCAACCCGGCTCCCGTCTCGATTCCGTTTCCGTTCGACTTCGAGTACCCCGCGGTGATATTGATCCAGGGCGAATAACTCAGGGAGCTGTTGTAACTCTGGCTGCTGCTCGAGGTTCCAGCCTGCTCGGTCAAGCCAGTCTTGTTGAAGCTGGTGCCCGCGCTCCAGCCGAACCTTCCCCAGCGGCGCCGGATGTTGCCGCCGTATCCGTAATACGAGGATGTGTAGGTGATCAGAATTGTCTGCACATTCTGCGCATAGTTGGCAAATACGCCCGCCGTCCAGCCATCGAATCTCTTGTTGTAGTTGACCGTGCCACTGAACCCGAGTTCATTCGCGCTGGAAGTGCTGACTCTGTTTTCCGTGAGGGTAAAGGCAGTGTTGAAATTTCCGCCAAGCACAATCCGTCCGTAGGTGAGGCCACCGCCATAAGAGTCGGCTCCGTAGCTTTTGCCCTCGAAGAATTGTTGACGATGATCCGCCGAGGCCAGCGCTTGCAGGTTCTGCATCACCGCATAGCTGGCATAGCCGAGCAGATCGAAAGCGTGCGATGACTCCCCTTGCGCCGGGGGCGTGACGATGCCTCCAGTCGAGGTGATCGCCTGATACAAGCTGCCCGAAAGATTGTCGGAGTAATCTGTGCTAACCGAAAAGTGGAATTTTTGTGTCGGCTGAAAGGCTGCGGTCCCGGTGTAAGTATCGATGGTGCCATTGTAGCTGTAGCCGAGAAAGTTGGAATCAACATCGGAACGGTTGACGTTTGCCGAGAATCCGCCGTGAAGCGGAAGTTGGTGGCCCGCGGCAAATCCATAGCCACGGTTATTGGAAGTCGCGGTTTCCGCCTGCGACGAACCCTCAAGAACCTCCGGAATGTTCGAGTGTGCGTCGCCATCGGTAAAGTAGGCGCTCAAGTTAAAACCACTTAAAAGGTAGGATGACCGCAAGCTGAAAGAACGCGAATTGCTGCTCCCGTTGTCGTTCGAGCCATAGATTGAATATTCGTTGCTCCCTGTCTGGAAGGTGGCAGTGAGGCTCGGCCAGTCCGTCAGGAGCTCTGACCAACTTATGCCGAAGGTGTCGCTATTGCCGTGCGTCGTATAGTTGGCCAACCCGGGGATCGCGTAGTTGCCTTCGCTGTTGTCGGCTTTGGAATAGCTGACGGTGCCGGGAAACTTGCTGCCCCCGAAAATTGAGGTGTTGATACTTACCCCGCTCGCGTCGGAGATGGATTGAAACGATGAGTTGTCTCGCGCCTGGTTCACGTATGGGGAAATTGTGTAAGAGAGGAAGTTGGGATTGTAGTAAAAACCGGACAGCGTTCCCGTACCTCCGAACGACAAGCTGTGATCGGAAGGGACCAGATTTCCGTAATCTGCGTTATATCCTCCGGAGAGAGTGCCGTTCAGGTTATTGCTGCTCTCCCCCAGCTTGAGCTGAGCCTGAGACGGCAGTATGAGCAGGAGCACCCCTGCCAAAGTCAAAGCGGTATTTCGGAAAGTTGCCTTCACACCCACCCACTTCTTCCAGTCTCCAGACTGGTTCAGCATCTGCTTTTTCCTGGCTTCCCCACAGCGGCGCGACTGCGGTCCCGTTCCCATATCCGGCTGCTTCAAGGTGGGTGTGGCGTCTCCCAAATGAAGAGCAACCGGCATCTCTTTCCTCTAATGGAACAAAAGCACGTACCCCGCCAGAAGTGGCACTTGGCTAAACCATTGCCCAGCAACGAACTAAGGAATCTGGAGAAAAATTAGAGCCCCGGTTCTGGGGGATATAACCCAGCTAAGCTCAAGAGGACAAGGCATTTGGCGCAAGCGCGGTCGTGTCGTAACGTCTGGTTTTTGGCTTGGAGACCCACCCATCAGGGTGTATGGAAAACGACTACGCAACCGTGGAAGAGCGGCCCTTCAGGGCCGCGTTAGCGACCTAGAAATCTCGCGGGCTTTAGCCCCTGCGGTGACAGGGGCTAAAGCCCAAAATCATCAGGTCTTTCTCTCCAGCGTGGGGAGGGCTGGCCGAGCCTTAAAGTTCTTCCACCTTCGAGGTCTTCCGCAGCCTCTTATCCAGAGCCGCGCGGACCGCATTCACTTTCTGCTGTTGCAGTTCCTTCAGCAGCGTATCTTTCACATCGGCAAACTTCACTTTCCCCGCCGGAATGTGCTGGTTGAGCCGGACGATGGTGAGTGCCTGCTCGACCTGGATGATGCCGGTGATTTCGCCTTCCTTAATGGCGAGCAGCGCGTCCACCACCTGCGGCGCCAGCTTTGCGCGGTTCACTCTTTTGTGGTCTCCCATCATCACACGGTAATCGTCTTCCGAGACTTTTTCTGCCAACATCCCGAATTGCTCGTAGTTCGTAGTCGCTTTAGCCTGCTTCAGCGCATCTTCGGCGCGCTTGCGCTCTTCCTTCAGGCTGTCTGGCGTCGGCTTCTCCGGCGGCAGGAAGGAAATGGTCTGAATGGCAAAGCCCTCCGGATATTCAAAACGGGCCGGATTCTTGTCGTAGTAAGCCCGGGCCTCGGCCACCGAGACCGTTGACTTGGCATCGACTTCAGCCTTGAGGAAGGCGTCGATCAGCAACGACCGCTTGATCTTCTCGTCTAACGCCTTTTCCGAACCCTTAAATTCTGAAATCAGAAATTGATGGTACTCAGCCGGACTGCTGAACTGACCGCGGAAGTCGCTTTCTGCCGTCTTCAGCTTGGCCGGCGGTATGGTTATCTGTCGGCGCAACGCTTCCTGGTACACCAACTCCTCGAACTCAATCATTTGCAGGGCGCCCTTGCGCAGCTGCGGCTCCATTTCTGGAGGCACCTGGCCATTGTGCTGCGCCGCGTAGGGAAACAAAATATACATCTCGCGCTGCAGGTCACGATCGGTCAATACGCTTCCGTTGACTCGCGCCACCGGCTTGCCCGTGACTTGCATCCCGGCGTCCGGTTGAGACGCCACGGCCGTAGGGGTGTGGGAGACGGCGAGTTGTTGGGCCGTCGCCGTCGCTGCCATCGCCAGGGTCAGCGCGATTAGGGTTATCGCGATCAGCGAGTAGGCCGTAAGAATCCGGGTTCGTATTGCCGCTTGGTGTTTCATAAATCTATCCTCACACAGAATTTGGTCGAAAAAATAGGGGAGAGTTTTCCTCTCCCCCGTGTGTGTCCTAGCCGACAGCTTAGAAAGTCGTCGGAATCGTCAATCCTCCGTTCGACTCGTTCGCTTCTCCACCGTGGCACTCGCGGCAGAACTGCGCGGTCTGGTTCGATCCAGCCGTGCCGCTCGCCGGGTTGTAGGGGCCGCGTACGAAGAACATGGTTGCGTAATAGCCGGTCGGCAGACCGGAGGAACCAGATTTGTAACTTCCGAGGCCGTTGGTCACGCTGACAACATTCATCAAGTGCTGGTTATGGCAGCTCGTGCAGGTAACCACAGCGGTGGCGTTGTAGGCGCTGAGGGACACGAAGAAGCCGTAGTTCGTGACGAACTTGGAGGAATTCGGGCCATTCATATAGATCGTGCCGTTGGTCTCGGTGCAATCCCAATTCCACTGTCCGCCGCAGGAAACGGTGGCGTTCAAGCCCACCGGGTGGTTGGCTAGGTAGTTCCCGGCGCCGTCGCCGTCATTGCCCAGCAGGGTCGGAATCTTGTTAAAGGTTCCGTAAGTTGCTGGCAGCGTCTCATAGACCTGATTCTTCATCATGGCGCCCTGGGCGTAGTTGCCGTCATGGCAGCTGAGGCAGGTGATCAGGCCATTCACGTCGGGAGTAGTAAGAGCCATGCTCGCCGGCAGAACCTCGACGGTGTTGCCCGCGGTGATGATCGTCCTACCATACAGATTGCCCGTATCCTGGCCCCAAAGGATCGACTGGCCGGAAGTGACATCACCCGAATGGTTGGCGCCGTTGCCCCATGCGCCGCTGTGTGGTGCGTGGCAAGCTGCGCAGCCACGACCGTAATTGAGGTGGGCGCCGAGGACGTCAGACGTCGGCGCTTGAATCTGAGCAGCAGCAAACGCGGCTACGGCCAGAATCATTAGCAGGACTAAAAAGCTCTTTTTCATATTAGCTCCTTTATGAAGTGTTGCAACACGTTCACATCTACCGCTTGCTTCTACTGCTGCACTCTTGGAACTCTCGAGGTCCATAATGTTACGGAGGTTCTGTAACCCTCCAACATCAGTGGTTGCACGAGAACCACCGAAAACTTTCGGGCGCAGCCATTCTCGACCGGAATTTGTAAGTAATTGCCACAGTTGTACTTAGAGCCCGTTTCGGGAAATGGACCCACTTTGGTAACACTATGGACGTTGGCCTGTTGGGTCTTCTTCCACAGTGGGATTGGGGAAATGCCCCACGTAGCGTGATCGCTCGCTGTAACGTTCTTCAACAGTAAAGAAATGCAACACGTCACGTGGATTCTCCTCTCCGGAGCCATTAAACATTCTTAAGGTGATGCTTTCTATGACGCCCCTCACCCCTGCTCGTGATGAAGGTCACTTTCCAGGCGGCGCGGCGAGAGTGCCGGTGAGAGCAATCGCGCAAACGCCTCGGCAGGGCTGCCGAGGCGTGAGGTGAAATACCACGTATCCTTTAATTAGGCTTCTGTACCGGTGTTGCAGTTTCCGGTTTCACCGCAGGTGCGTCCGCCGGCTTCGGCGTTGACGCTGCCGCCGGTTGCTGGGGAGCGTCGGTCGCAGCCTGCTTTCGTGCGTCCGCCGTTTTCGTCAACTCGGCCTGCCGTCGCGTCCGCTCGGCATCTGCTTCAGCGTCGGTGATGTAGCGGAACATCTGCATGCGGCCCGGATATTGTTCGGTGGTGAAAACGCGATTTTGTTTGTCAATCGCAATGCCGACCAGCGCTTTGAACTGCCCCGGACCGTTGGCGTGCGTGTCGCCAATGTAGGTGAGTAACTGCCCTTCGCGGTTGAACACCTGCACGCGATCCTGGTATTGGTCGGCCACCCATATGTGCCCGTCAC
Source organism: uncultured Acidobacteriaceae bacterium (assembly GCA_963777005.1). Lineage (GTDB taxonomy): Bacteria > Acidobacteriota > Terriglobia > Terriglobales > Acidobacteriaceae > Sulfotelmatobacter. The sequence continues at coordinate 145,675 of CAVZPC010000012.1, forward strand.
AATCGATCGCGATGCCCTTCGGCCGGAACAAGTATCCCGGACCGTCGCCGGCTTTGCCGAAGGTGCTGATGAAATGTCCGTCCGCATCGAATATCTCGACGCGGCTGTTCAGCGTGTCAGTGACGTATACGTTGCCGTCATTGTCGAGAGCAACATTAGTCGGCGCAGCGAAGTCTCCCGGTGTCGTCAGAGAATGTTTCTTGGCTGCAGTCACCGGGCTGCCGATTTTGCGCAGCAGCTTCAGGCTGTCCGCGTCGTACACGAAGACCTGGTCCAGCTGCTCGTCGACGGCATAGAGAAGCCGGTTTTCTTTGTCGATCGCGAGTCCCACCGGATCCACCAATCCCTCCACGATCTGGCCCTGTACATCATGAGCGGGACCGAAGATCAGGATCCGGTGCATCTTTCCATCGGAGACAAAAAGGCGGTCGCCATCGTCGATGGCCAGCCCGTTGATCCAACCAAAGTGAGCGTCGGTGCCGTTCTTAATAAGGGTTGCATCGTGCGTCTCCGTATTGAAGATAAAGATCGCTCCGACTTTTTGATCAGCCACGTACACCTGGCCCTTGGAGTCAATGGCGATGCCGTACGGTCCCAGCAACTGCCAGGGATAAGTCTTGAGTTTGTCGATGTTATCTTCCTGCTTGGCGCCGGCCACACGGTCCATCCAACTCTGCTTTTTCTTCGTGGCGGCGGGCGGAGTGCGGTCGATCTTCATCCCGGCGTAGTAGCTCAGCCAGCGGACGCGCGCGATGTTGGGCGGGTTCGGCCAAACCAACTTCGACGTATCAATGTCCAGCTTGGGAGCTTCGGTCGGCTGAGGCGCGTCGGCCTTCTTCTTTTTCTTGTCGCTGGCAAACATAGAGGCCGGCGAAGCCAGACACACAGCTAGCAGGAGTACGAACGCCACCAGTACCTTGGCGCCGCAATTCGGTTTGTAAGCAAGGGCGAACATTTTTCTATTCTCCGTCTCTAATTTCCCGGTACCGTTGTATCTCGCATGTTCGTTCGATTCTTATGGCAGCTATCACAGAAGACCATATTGTTCTGCTGGTCCTTCACGAGCAAATCAGCCTGCGCCGAAGAGTGCGGCTGGTGGCAGGATAGGCAAGTCAAGTGAGTCTTGACCTTGGTTATATTCGACGGATCCATCACATCTCCCACGGGATGACCCTGCACCGGATGGCCCAGCCCATATTTCAGCGGCAGAATCGCGACCTTGTTCTTCTGGTAGTAGTCTTCGGGCAACTTCACTTTACCGTTGAAAATTGTCAGCACATGCTCAGCTTCGAGCTTTTGTGGCGCCGAGTCTGGGCCGTGGCACTCCAGGCAAAGAGGATTTCCCTTGGCCCGTAACAGGTGGTCGTTCTCGCCGCCATGCGGCTCGTGACACGTCGCGCACCCCTGGCCAAAGGCGGGCTGATGCAGAACATGCTTCTTGGACTGTTCGGCCTGATCGCTGTGACAACCCAGGCAGATATCCACCGCATTCGTCTTGGGAAGCCCTGGCTGCCGGCTGGCGTGCGGGCTGTGGCAGTCGGTGCAATCGCCGGCCGCTCCTGGATGCTGCACCTTTGCCTTCTCGATGAGTTCCGCCTTATCGGAGTGGCAGGTAACGCACAGAGATTTTGCGTCGGGCTGCGTGAGCACCACTTTTCCGTCTTTGGCCGGAGCGTGGCAAACATCGCACTGCTTGTCGGCGAAGGGCGGATGCATGAACTTGGCCATCAACTTGGGTGCGTCTGACTGGTGCGGATCGTGGCAGGTCAGGCAATCGGCCTTTTCGAACGGTTGATTTTGATGCGCCTTCTGCAGGTCCGCGCTCTTGGCATCGTGACAGTCCAAACAGAGCGCCGGGGCCGCCTTGGTGAGGTGGAAATCAAACTCGGCCTTTCCAATCTCTCCGGTCTTGTGCGTGACGTGGCAGGTGTCACAACCCATGTCCAAGGCCGCGTGTCGACTACCTTTTGCCGGGACGCTCAATCCGGTATTGTGGCAGCTCAGGCAGAGGTTCTCTTTCTGATCGCCCGACTCGGGCTTCAGCAACTGGTTCTTGTTATCGGAGACGTGAGGGTCGTGGCACTTGAGGCAGTCCCGCACTGCCGGGGGATGGACTTTCCCTTTTATGTCGGCGGGATTCTTGTCGGCGTGGCAAGTAAAACACAGTGCGGATGGAGTGGTCGTGATCAGCTTGACGTGCGTTATGTCTTTGACTGTGCGGATCTCGTGGCAAGTGGTACAACCCATGGCGATCGCTGAATGCACCGACTTCCCCTTGGTTTTGTCTTCATGGCACGCGAGGCAAGTAGACGGATCGGCTTTCGGATCAAGCGTGACCGGATGTTGAACGGCTGAAACCCGGCCAGCAAATAGAAGGACTAGAAGAAAACATCCCACCGAATGGAGTGCGCAACGCAAGTTCGCCACCGATTTGAGAGATTCCAGGGCCACTCCCACCTACCTCCGAAATAGAGCTTTTGCACGAGTCTCGCCTTTATACTCCGCGCCTGTGGATTACTAAAGCTCTTTGTAAACAACTGACAATAAATAGGATGGAAGCCCAGCCTCCAGGATTAAACGAGGCCAGGCGTTGAGAAACTCATCACCATCGCGGATTCTCCCACACTCCGATGGTCAAATGACGCAAGTAATCGTGATATGCAAACACGGCTTGGTTGGAGTTCGTACTTCTCGATTCTGCGCGAAATTCCCGCAGAACCCTAAATCTGTTGTGTGATATGCCTCACATTTCGCTTGTATCCACCATCTTTCTAATCCCGCATCCCCCACCGTTTCAAGCACTTCCCTCCATCTGCAACCTATGGCGGCAGACGTGCTTTCTCAAGCCACGAAGGGGAGGAATATGGCCGGAGATTCCCGCACGATCCCGCATAGAGTGTGGCGTACCGTGGCTTCCATTCAGACTGGGGTGGTGCTCTTGATCCTTGTCGTAATTCTTGCCGCAGTGGGAACCATCGTGCTGCAGCGGCCGGTCACCGAACCGGACGAGATGCAGCGCGCCTACTCGCCGCAAGCTCTAAGAATCCTAGACAAGGTTGGATTGACCGACGTCTTTCACTCCTGGTGGTTTCTCGGGTTGGTTCTGTTGGTCAGCGTCAGCATCGTGGCCGCTTCCATCGATCGTTTCCCCAACTCGTGGCGCTATTTCTCGCGCCCGTACAAATATCCCGATGAAGGTTTCCGTCGCGCTTCCCATCCTCAGAAATTGCTGGCCGTTGCAGACGAGGAAGCAGGATTAGTGGCCGCCGAACGTGCACTCCATTCACTTGGATACAAACCAGAGCGCGTGGTCCATGCAGATCACTTCTCGATTTTTGCCGAGCGCAGCCGGATCTCAGAGCTAGCTGTGTACATCGTCCACGCCAGCCTCCTGCTGATTTTCTTCGGGACGGTGGTGGACGGTATTTGGGGCTGGGGAGGCACGCTCAATCTGAATGAGGGACAGAGCTCTAACACCGTCGAATTGCGCGATGGCACAACGCGCACGCTCCCGTTTTCCATTCGCTGCGATGCCGCTGGCCAGGAAAACTATAAAGATGGTAGTCCGAAAAAGTGGTGGTCCAAGCTCGCCGTGGTCCGAGATGGCCGAGATGTGCAGACGAAAGAAATCGTAGTAAACGACCCGCTTTTCTATAGTGGGGTGCGCTTCTATCAATCGAGTTACGGCCAGAACGGAAAAGTAGAAAAGCTCCTGCTCGCCGCGACTCCGAGCAAAGGCTCCGGCGAGAAGCGGGAACTCGGACTGGCCGTGAATGAGACTGTTCCCCTCGATGCCGACACCACGGTTCGTTTCGCCGAATTTTTCCCGGACTATGCGGTTCAAGATGGCCACGTTTACCGGAAGTCTAACGATTTGGAAAATCCAGCCGCCCACCTGGTGGTGACCTCGAAGAGTTCCGGAAAAGAATTCGACGTCTGGTTCCCTGAGATCGAAGGGATCGCCGACAACTCCAAGGCGCCGTATCTATTGGAGGCCACCGATTTGAAGATGGGCCACTTCACCGGCCTGCAGGTGTCGCACGAACCCGGACAGTGGGGTGTTTGGGCGGGTGTGGTTTTGATGGTCGTCGGACTTGCGTTCGTCTTCTATGTAGTCCATGTACGCATTTGGGTGGTACCAGTTCTCGATCTCCAAAGCGGCAAGCACTCGCTGTGGATCGGGGGCAGTGTGAACCGCAATCGCGATGCTTTCGAGGAGCGCTTTGACGCTCTCGTCGCAAAGGTAACGGAAGAACTGACAATCATCCCCAGGACCTCTCGGAGCGAGAAGGTCGCTGTGGTCGCCGGCAACTGAACCGGCTCATCGGAGGAAGGTAAATGGCACGAGCAAAAGTAGAGGCGCAGCAAACGACAACCGGCATGACCTTGATTGTCATGGTCGGACTGGCGATTGTGTTCCTGCTCTTCATGGCATTCCTGAATGTGGTTAAAAGCGGCAATCTTTTGAACGAGACCAATTTATTGTTTGCCGCTCTGATTTTCTATGCTGGTGCGGGAGCCTTGTACCTGGGATTCGGCGTCACCGGCACCGAGTCCTACGTAAAGTTCGCCTCGCTTGCGACTTCGGCAGGGTTGATTGCGAATACCGCTGCCATCGCCCATCGCTGGTATGAAGCCGGGCATCCACCGTTCTCCAGCGTCTATGAAATGCTGCTCAGCTTCGTTTGGACCTTAGCGGTGCTCACGCTGGTCGTAGAAAAAAAATACGGCGTCAAAGTCATCGGCACGGTCACCATGCCCGTGGCGATTGTGGGCGTGGTTCTGATGCAACTGTTGCGAACTGAAGTGCACCCGCTGGTTCCCGCGCTCCAATCCACCTGGCTGCACGTGCATGTCACGCTCGCCATGCTCGCTTATGCCACGTGTGCGCTGAGCTTCGCCCTGGCCACGATGTTCCTGATCCAGGACAAGATGAAGACGGAGACTTTCTTGGCTGTAACCAGTGCCAGTACGGTCGCCATCTACGCAGCCATCGTTCTTACCCGCTTCGAAAAGTGGGGTGGTCTGAGCCTGGTGGCCTGGAATCCGGAATCTAAGTCAGAAGTATTTCTCTCCAGGGGCGTGCGGTTGTTTGTCGATGTGCCGGATCTCGGATGGCTCATGACCCTCGCGCTTCTGGTGGTCGTGTCTCCATTAGTCCTTTACGGAGTGGCGCGCTGGAAGAAAGACGACAGCTTCCTGACGCTCGCCAACCGTGCCGTCTTCCTAAGCATCCTTCTCCAGGTGATGGCACTGGCCATGTTTCTGATGCGCGCCCACGATGGCCGCTATGCCTCACTCGATGCCGACGGTTTATTTCCTACCAGTCTTGCCGCGAGTCCGTTCATCCTCTCCGGCCTGGTCGGTGGAGTATTTATCTCCCTACTTTATCTGTTGCTTCTCTGGCGGCGTCCGGATCTGGAGCGCTTGTTGCCCAGCTCCGACAACCTTGACCGCATCACTTACAAAACTATCTCTCTGGCCTTCCCCCTCTTAACTCTGATGATCGCTTCGGGAGCATATTGGGCGAATCAAACCTGGGGCTCCTATTGGAGTTGGGATCCGAAAGAAACCTGGGCGGCAATCACGTGGCTTGTGTACGCAGGCTATTTGCACATGCGCATCACTCGCGGATGGCGTGGCCGGCGCGCCGCGTACTTCGCGATTTTGGGTTTCATCGTGGTGATGTTCACGTTCTTCGGCGTCACGTACCTGCTTCCCGGACTGCATTCCTATGCTTAACTCTTCACACCGCGGGCCTGATTCAGGGGCCGAAGCGAGTCGAATGACTGTTGCGCCACGCACTGCTGACGATGGGCCAGTGTATGGCAAGCCAGCTATCTCGGAAGCTTCGCTGCCGGCAGAGGAACTTCGTTCCAGTTCCGTCCGCATGAATTGGCAACTCAAGGCAATCTTGCCGGTAGGCTTCGTGCTCCTGGCAGGGCTCATCCTTTTCACTCTTGCCACCGTATCGTTGCGCGATCCCGATCGTCACGCCGTTCTGATCGTTGCCGGTGCAGGAGCCGTCGCCATCTGCGCCGTCTCCATGTTGATGCTCGCCTATTTGATTCAACGGCCCATGGTGGAATTGCAGGAGAAGATCGGGCAGGTGAGTGATGGCAACCTTGATGTTCGTGTGAGCTTCTCCAGTCGCAATGACGAAATCGGAGACCTCGGCCGCGGATTCAATCATATGATGCAGCAATTGCGCGAGAGCCGCGAGGAAATCGAGCGCCTGCATCGCACACAAATGTCTCGCGCCGAACATCTGGCAACTCTCGGCGAGCTGGCCACCGGCTTGGCCCACGAGATTCGCAATCCCCTCGCTGGTATCGCCGGAGTCATTGAAATCGTCAGCCGCGATCTGCCTTCTACCAGTCCCGCGCGTGCGGTCATCAAAGATGTTCGTTTGGAGATCGCGCAGATCAATCGTATCGTGACCGATCTGCTCGAGACCGCCCGGCCGCATCCGCCGCAGATTCGCCTGAGCAACCTCAATACGACCGTGGAACATGCCGTGATGCTGGCCCGGCAGCAAGTCCTCTCTAAACCTATCAAGATCGAATTGCAGAAAGCTCCCGATCTGCCTGAGGTTGAACACGACAGCGATCAGATTCACCAGGTGCTTCTGAACTTGCTTCTTAACGCGGTCCAGGCTGTGACGGGCTCGGGAACGGTGAATGTCGAGATCGGTTCGCAAGCACAAGATGGCTTTGCCAGCGTCGTTGTCCGCGACAACGGCCGTGGAATCTCTCCGCTACATCTCTCTAACATCTTCCGTCCGTTTTACACGACGAAAGGAAACGGTACGGGTCTGGGCCTTTCTCTGGCCCGCCGTATCGTGGAAGAACATCATGGCCGCATCGAAGTCGCGAGCGCGGTGGGGAAGGGAAGTGAGTTCACCGTCCTGCTTCCGTTCCGCACACCCGCCCCTCAGACCGCCGCTTCCTAAGGTTCACCCTGCCAGCCATCTGGACAAGCCCACCAAAGCAAGCTGCTGTCGTTTCGTAGTAAATTAAACACGCATGCCTGCCGAGAAAATCATGGTGGTCGACGACGAGCGTCTGGTGCGCTGGTCTCTGCGCCAGAAGTGCGAAGAGTGGGGCTACCACGTGATCGAGGCCGATTCCGGAGAGCCCGCGCTCAAGCTCGCCCAGCATGAGTCGCCCGATCTCGTCCTGCTTGACGTCCGCATGCCGGACCTTAGCGGCATAGAGGTGCTTGATCAGCTTAAGAAGAATGGCGACGCCCGCGCCGTCATCATGATCACCGCCGACCCGCAGCTCGACGACGTCAAGGCCGCGCTGAAGCTTGGAGCCTACGATTTCGTCGGCAAGCCGGTGGATTTCGACGAGCTCCACGTCACCATCAAGAATGCTCTGGAAGCCACCAGCCTCCGCACCGAAGTGCAAACCTTGCGCGGGGAGGTGCGCCGCACCTCCGGTTATAGCAACGTGGTCGGCGTTTCTCCCAAGATGACGGAGCTGATGAACTTCGTCAAGAAAGTCGCGTCCAGCGAGGCCACCACCATTCTGATTCAAGGTGAAAGCGGCACAGGCAAAGATCTGATCGCCAAGGCCATTCACTACGAGAGCTCCCGCCAGGAGAAACCTTTCATCGCCATCAACTGCTCCGCGATTCCTGAGACCCTTATGGAGGCCGAACTCTTCGGCCATGAAAAAGGCGCCTTCACCGACGCCAAGCAGATGAAGAAAGGCCTGTTCGAGGCGGCCGATGGCGGCACCTTATTCCTCGACGAAATCGGCGAGCTTTCTCCGTTGCTGCAAGCCAAACTGCTGCGCGTGCTGGAGGATCAGGTCATCCGCCGCGTCGGTGGCATCCGCGATATGCAGGTCGATGTGCGCGTGATTGCGGCCTCCAATCGCGATCTGGAAAAAGCCGTGCGCGAAGGCCAGTTCCGTCAGGATCTCTACTACCGGCTGGCCATCATCGCCATCTTCATCCCTCCGCTGCGCGACCGCAAAGAAGACATCTTGCCGTTGGTGGATTTCTTCATCGACCGCTACAACCGCCGCTTCAAGAAGTCGGTGCGTGGCATTTCCGAAGAGACGCGCCGCCTGATTCTTGCTCATAACTGGCCCGGCAATGTTCGCGAGCTGAAAAACACAATCGAACGCGGCATGATCCTGGAGGACGAACCGCTTCTGCGGCCGCTGTATCTGCCGTTTTCGGTCGGCGAGTCCGGCGGACGCACCGTCTTCGAACGAACCTCTCCCGCCGATGGCGGCCAGACGCTACCCAACGGCCGCATGCTCCCGCGTCTTTATATCCCGGACGGCGGTACGTCGCTCGAGGAAGTGGAGCACGCCATGGTCGAGCTGGCCATGCGTCAGGCGAATGGAAACCAGACCCACGCTGCCAAGCTCCTCGACATCAGCCGCGACGCCCTTCGCTACAAGCTCAAGAAATTCGGCCTGATCCGCGGCGACGATGAAGCCTCACAGAGTGTGGTGACCGAGGATCAGTAAAATCGTCGGATTTGACGTGCCCTCGCTCTATTAATGAGTGTTAACGCCTGGTTTCGTAAACCATCCAGCCTGTTCTCTCAGTGGCGCTTCCTTTGTAGATTACTTCCGAGTTGCCCGTGATCCAGACAGGATCATCTACAGACCGAAGGGTTATTCATAAAGAGCGCTGGCGGCAATTTCTTAGACTGATTCACCCACGGTAGAAGACCCTATCATCCGTGAAAAAAATCGCGAGAAGTGGCGCACCACCAGTGATTTCGGTCACTGTTGAACAACAAAACCAGCGTTATGCTTCCGCGGTAAACTGGTCCAGGCGCCGGTAAAGTAATTCATGGCCCTGCAGTTCAAACCTGAGCTCATAGTTCTTGCGTTTGTCACTCTGGGTTGGACGCCGCTCTGCTTAGGACAGACCTCTCAGCAAACGCCTGTGCCTAGTCCGGAACCCCGGGGGATAGCTTCAGCCGGGGAACAACTGCCCGGTCAGAAATTGCCCGGAAGCATCAGCGGAACGATCGTTGATCAAAGTGGAGCTGTCGTCGTCGGAGCCCAGGTGCGGCTTACCAGGGAAGATCAATCTCTAAACCAAGAGGTGCTATCCGGTAACGATGGGCAATTCTCCTTTGCCAACATCGCTCCCGGACCTTTCCAGCTGACCATTACGTCGGAGGGCTTCGAGACGCAAATATCGTCTGGAATCCTGCGTCCAGGGGAGATCTACATTGTCCCGTGGATGCCCTTGGCGGTTGCGACCGAGAAAACTGAGGTGCAGGTCAGACTCTCGCCGACCGAAGTGGCAGAAGACCAGATCAAGGTTGCAGAGGAGCAGATCAAGGTTGAAGAGAAGCAGCGTGTGCTTGGCGTCGTTCCAAATTTCTATACCATCTACATCCCCGGCGCAGTTCCGCTCACACCGAAGCAAAAGTTCAAGCTTGCCGGGAAGACGGCGGTCGATCCATTCACTTTCGTATTTGCGGCGGGCTTTGCGGGAATTGAGCAGGCGCAAAATCGCTTCAGCGGATATGGCCAAGGCGCGCAAGGTTATGCAAAGCGCTTCGGCGCCAGGTACACCGACACAGTTACGGGCACGTTCATTGGAGGCGCCATACTGCCATCGCTTCTGAAACAAGATCCGCGTTATTTCTACAAGGGAATCGGGAGCAAGCGATCACGGTTTCTATATGCGATTGCCAATTCAGTGATCTGCAAGGGCGACAACGGACACTGGCAGCCAAGTTACTCGGGTATCATCGGAAGCCTTGCGGCGGGCGGTATCTCGAATCTCTACTATCCAGCGCATGATCGCAATGGAGCGGGATTAACGTTCGAAAACGCACTCATCGGGACGGGCATAAGTGCCGCCACCAAAGTCTTTCAAGAATTTTTCTTCCGGAAGTTGACACGGAAAGTTCCCAACAACACCCCGGCTCAACCCTAAAGCTCGCGAATCAGGCCGGTTGGCTCGCAGCATCTTCCTCCACGACTCGTCCGACTGAATAACTGTTGTAACATCCCCATTACACTCATTGAGCTCGGTCTAGGCGGGCCGTCAAATCTCAATGAGTGTAATCGCCTGTTTTCGACAAATGACTTCGACGTCGCCCATGAGGACTGTCATGGCTGGCCTCGGTGGCCTGTCATCGCTATTGACAGTCTTGACTGAGATAAACTACATTGTAGTATTAATGATGCGCCCCGTCTCTCTCGGTGAATTTGAACAAGTCGTTTTGCTGGCAATCCTGCGTCTGGGCGATAACGCTTATGGCGTGACGATTCGATCCGAGATTACCGCCTGCACACGACGCGAGGTTGCTCCCGGGGCCCTCTATACGACGCTGGATCGCATGGAGGACAAGGGAATTGTGCGTTCATGGCTCGGTGACCCAACGCCGCAGCGGGGCGGACGCGCGAAACGGTACTTCGCGTCGACCAAGGCGGGACGCGCCGCACTAATCAACGCACAGCGAGCTTACCAGAGCTTGCTTGATGGGTTGGATCTGGGAGGTGCCAATGCATAGCGCTTCAATTGCGGAATGGATTGTTGGCCGGTTCACGAGTGGGAAGCGCGCCGCTTCCATCGTGGGCGATTTGCTGGAGCTCGAATCGCAGAATGGAGCCTTGTGGTTCTGGCTTTCGCTTGCCCGAGTTGTGCTTGCGCTAGCCTGGAGGTGGCCGTTGGCCTTTGTTGCGGCGTTTTACGCTGGAGCGTGGGCAATTGGCGGATTTCAAATGGCAATCGTTGGAGTCCATGCGCAACATCGGCCCCCGGAGTACCCGTGGATGCCGGTGTTCATGGTGCTCTGCGCAGCCGCCACCATCCTGTTGTTCCTGCTGGTGTACGCGGCCATACGCTACGGTTTCCGTGACCGAGTAACCCAGCTCGCGCTTGCCTTCACGGGTTTAGCCACTGCGGTCATTTACTTCTGGTGGTTGCGGGCAATCCTCGCGGCGTGCATAGCCCTGAGTATCTATGTCGTGGTAGCTTCAATCTTCAGTGGTGAGCGCCGTAGGGCGGCGGTGGTACTCCTTGTCGTTTTGGTGGTGGGCTTCGGCGGTGGCCTGTTGGCAATGTATCTGGCTACACAATATCAACACTTTGTGTATCCGGGGCCAATGGGGGATCGAGAATTGCGTGAGCATCCTTCAGTAATCTGGATAGGTTTCTGCATGCAACTCATGTGGACTTGGATGATGACAGCAGCATGTTCGCGCATGCATTACTGGAGGATGGGCAACCAGTCTCTCGACTCGAAGATCCAGCGCACATCCTTGTAGTAGTGCTCCTAATTCGGGTGATGAGAATTCTCCATTTTTCAAGATGCAAAGGCCAGGGCAGAGCTTGCCCAGCTCAATTGGCGTAACATCCCGATTACACTCATAACCCCGACGCCAAGCAAAACCCCTACTCCGGCAGCACCCTCCCCCGCGTCTCCACCGCGAAAGGAATCACCAGCAGCCCGATCCCAAAAGCAATCGCCGTGAACGCAACCGGTTTTCCGAGGGTTCCCATTCGGCTGACCAGCGCGCCCACCCCGAAGTTGACTCCGGCAGCAATGAAGCGGCCGAACGAAGTGGTGAAGGCAAACGCGGTCGCGCGCACTGTGGTCCCGTACTGCTCCGGGAGCCACAGACTGAACACCGCGAAGTTGCCCCCAAAGAAGCCCAAGAAAAACAGCACCGCGATGAACGGATGAAGTCCTTGCGCAAGGTAGAACGCCCAGCCAAAGCTGAGCAGAATGCACGCCGCCATTCCGAAGAAATAGAAAGTCAGAGTCCGCTTCCGCCCAAAGCGTTCGGCCAATGGAGGAACCGCCAAGCAACCTAAGATAGTTCCCAGCGACAACAATCCCATGCCGAACGATGACATGCGGACGGCCTGGGCCTGCAACATGCCGACCCGCTTTGCGAGGCTGATGATTGCCGTCGGAGCGTACACCGCTGCGGCCCACAGCCCGCAGATCGCCGAGGCCAACAGCACAGTGTTCACCAGCGTACGCTGCAAGTAAGGCGGGCTGAAAATTCTGCGAAGAGGAGAAACTCTATCCTCGGCTTTCACTTTAGCCTTATGCTGCCAGCGCTCCGGCTCCTTCACGCGAAACAAAATCATAAAGGCCACCACCACCGGCGTCAGCCCACACCAGAACATGGCCCGCCAGCCATAGTGCGGCGCCACTGTGTAGTTAAGCGCAGACGCCAGAAAGAATCCGGCGTAATACCCGGTCTGCAAATATCCGGCCCCCATCTTGCGGCGATCCTCCGGCCACGCTTCGGCGACGTATGTCCCCGCCAGCGCCCATTCCCCGCCGATGCCAACACCGGCAAGCAAGCGGAACAATCCAAGTTGCCACACCGTCTGCGACAAAGCAGCAGCGCCCGTGAAGATCGCGTAGACGAAAATCGTTGCGGCGAGCACGCGGCTACGGCCAAACTTGTCGGCAATCGGGCCCCAAATCAGTGACAATCCCCATCCCACGAGAAATAGCGCAAACAGGAGCGATCCCGCGAACCCCACATTGGCAGGAGTAGCTTTATATCCCGACTTCGGCAGCAATTCTGTGAGTGCGGGGCTAAGCACCAGTGCGTAGATCACCGAATCCATGCCGTCCAGCGTCCACCCAGCCCACGCGCCCCAGAATCCAGTGATTTGCTGGCGTGAAAGTTTGCTGTGAACGGCAGGGAACGGGCGGATCACCGCGTCATCGGCCATGACTCTGTCCTTGCGTCCGCAGGAGGATAACACGGGGTGTCAAAGCTCGTCAGGCCGTATCAGCGTGAGGAATCGCCGCCGTTTGTAGTTCGGAACAACGCCGCCAATGCTGGCTTCATCACCTTCCCCATTGCATTGCGCGGCAGAGCATCCAACACGAGAAGCCGCGAGGGCACTTTGTGCGCCGCCAGCAACTCCTTCGCCCATGCGCGAAACGATGAGAGCTCCAGGGCATCGCCCTGATTCAACACTACGGCCGCAGCCACGCGCTCACCCCACTCAGAGTCGGGCAGGCCAACCACCGCGCACTCGGCTACTGCCGTATGTTGCCGCAGCGCCTCTTCGATCTCCAGGGCCGATACTTTATGTCCGCCCGTCTTGAGGATATCGATATTCGTTCGGCCAAGAATGCGATAGCGGCCGTTCTCCACGACTGCCGTATCGCCGGTGCGAAACCAGCCATCGCGGAACGCATCGCGTGTAGCATCAGGTTGGCCCCAGTATTCCGCAAACACGCTCGGGCCACGAACTTCAATCTCCCCCGCCACCCCCGGCGCAACCCGCTCGCCGTTCTCCCCGACCAGCTGAACCTCAACGTTCGGCAATGGCGTTCCCACGCTCCCCGGCACCCGCTCCCCGTGTAACGGATTCGAAAGCGCCATACCAATCTCGGTCATCCCGTAGCGCTCCAGTAATATGTGGCCGCTTATCTCTTTCCAGCGCTCGAGCGTGCTCACCGGCAGCGCGGCCGATCCGGATACCATCAACCGTAGCCGTCTGCACGCATCGCTAAGCTTCGCCTGCCGCTCTGCCGAAGCCGCCTCCCACGCGGCAATCAGCTTCACATAAACCGTCGGCACCGCCATGAACAAAGTTATGTCTCCGCCCGCGATGCGATCCCAAACTGCGTTCACGTCGAACCGTGGCAGCATCTCGCAGACCGCGCCCGACCATAGCGCACACGAAACCACGTTGATAATTCCGTGGACATGATGCAGCGGCAGACACAACAGAATGCGGTCGTCAGCCGACCACTCCCACGCCTCCACCAGCGTTGTGATTTGCGCCGCAATGTTGTCATGAGTCGTGACTACGCCCTTCGGATGGCTCGTCGTTCCGCTGGTGTAAAGAATCATGGCGCGCCGGTCGCCGCCAATATCCGAAGGGAAGTTAGACGTCAGCGTGGATTGCCGCGTTAGAAGCTGATCGTAGGACAAGCCGCGAATGCCGCGTGCTGCCGCGATCGGCTCCAGCAGGGAAGCACCCTGCTCATCGAACACCAGCGTCGATGCTTTGGTATCGTCAATAAAATATTCCAGCTCAGGCCGTGCAGAATTGACCGGTAACGGCACTGCAATACCACCGGCTCGCCATATTCCCCACAGCACCGCAACCCACGCAAATCCCGGCGCAATCAGAAACGCCACCCGCTCTTCGTGAAGGTTCTGACGTCCGGCGAGCAAAGCCCTCGCCACGCGCGACGACGCATCCAGCAATTCGTGGCAGGTGAAAGACCGTTGCGAATCGATGATCGCAACGCGTCCGCCATGTCGCTCGGCGCGAGCGATGAGCGGAAGGCGACTGAGGCTGCTGCTCACACGCAGACTCTACGTTGTTTTCCGCCAAATTGTCCACTGGCGGAGTTCAATTTGCTTAGGAAATGGTGCCGGCAATCGCCGTCTTAGGCGCTTGCAGATGGAATAGCCGCTGCAGTGCAGTGGCCATCTGTTCCTGTTCCATCTTTTCTGGAAGTTCCTTGAGTTCACGGGCCAGGGACCCTGCGATCTTCTGCGTCATTCGGGACATCACCGCGTCCAACATTTCGTCCTGGTCCTTGGAAAACGGCCCGCACTCTTGGCGGAAGGAATCCAATTCTTGCCGGCAAATTTCGTCCAACCGCTGGCGCAACGCAACTATTGTCGGTACCACGCGCTCCGCCAGCAACTTTCGACGGAACCCTTGCGCCTCGGTCTGCAGAATTTTTTGCGCTTCGGCCGCGGCAGCCTCACGCTCCCCCGCGTTGTGATCGACTACATTTTCCAGATCGTCGAGGTCATAGAGGAAGATGCCTTGGACCTTGCGCACCTCAGCGTCAACGTCGCGCGGCATGGCGATGTCCACAATCACTAGGGGCTTGTCTTTGCGCCCGCGAACCATGCTCTCGGCTTCCTCGCGGCTAAGAATCGCGTGTGGACACGAGGTCGAACTGATAATGATGTCGGCCTCCGCCATATGTTGCCAGCGCTCTTCAAACGGGATTGCGCACCCACCTAACTTCGCCGCAAGCTCAGTGGCATGCTCCAGTGTGCGATTGATGACACACACGGAAGCGGCGCCGTGGTTCAGCAATCCGCGGGCAGAAAGTTCGCTCATCTTTCCCGCGCCCAACAGCAGTACTTTCTTGTTTTCCAGCCCACCGAAAATCTGTCGCGTGAGTTCCACTGCCGCATAAGGAATCGAAACCGCCGCATTGCCAATCGCCGTCTCGGTGCGCACGCGCTTCGAAACCGTCAATGCCTTCTGCATTACGGCGTCGAGAAATCGTCCAGTAGATCCGACCTTCTGCGCCTGCTGCCAGGCCTGCTTCACTTGCGAAACGACCTGAGGCTCGCCCAGCACCATCGAATCGAGGCTGGATGCAACCCGAAATATGTGCAGAAGCGCCGCTTCGTCCAGCAGGCGGTAGAAATGCTTCCACTCGCACAGCATGAGTCCGTATTCGGAGCCGAGGAAACGCATCACGGAGTTTGCTGCCAGCGTAATGTCGTTGACCCACAACAGAAACTCAGTCCGGTTGCAGGTGGCTAGCACAAGCACTTCGTCAATGCCCTCTGCCCGTGACAATTGCAACAGTGCCTCGTAGCGCCGGTCCTCGCTGATCCAGAAACGCTCCCGCACCGCCACTGGGGCCGTACGGTAGTTCAGGCCAACCACCATGAGAGCGGGTTCCACGTCGTTAACTCCTGTGCTCCGCACTCTAGAAAAGCACCCATCGTGCCAAAGAGGCGCTCTTTTTATACGCAAGCAAGTGCCACAGTGTCAGTGAGTTAGCGTGATTGCTGCGGAAAGGGAAGCAGGAGGGGAACAGCTTTCTTAGTGGGATATCACGCTGCGCTCGTGTCTTTTGGCCCGTCCGGCGCGTCCACTACAAGAGCCCAGAGACACACAAGCAAAGAGAAAACCGACCAAAACTACATGGGGGAAGGCCAGCTAACTTGATTTTCTTCGAATTTGGCTTTCTCTCTACCTTTGTGCCTCTGTGGTGAACTCCCTCTCGACGCCCGCTTAGCGCGTGACTTCCGCTGGCGTAATATCCTTTTCCTTCAAGACTTTAGTGTGTGGTTCGTAGACGCAGAACGGTTCCTCATCCAGATAGTTTCCTGTGACGGCAAAAGCCCGCGCCCGGCAGCCCATGCAGATATTGCGAAACTCACAGCAGCCGCATTTCCCCTGCAAGTTATTGGTATCGCGAAGTTGATTGAAGACAAACGAGTCTCGCCAGATATCAGCAAACGACTGTTTCTTCAGATCCCCTGCCAGCGCCGGCAAATATCCGCAGGGATAAACTTCGCCCTGATGAGAAATGAAGCACACAGCCGTTCCCGCCAAACATCCTTTCGTCATAGCATTCATATCGGACGGGTGAGTTCCAGGATGTCCCACGGCCTTGCCGATTCCATGCGGTTTCAATTCGATTCCGGTCGAGCCCGGCATCGCCATCTCGGTCGGGCCGATGTGTGCCGTTCCATGATCTGCTGAACCATGGTTTGCCAAACTATCAATTGGCAAACTGTGCGGCGCTTCGACCGCTGCTTGCGCAGCTTCCGCGGCAGCCGCGGATCGATGCTCCGCTACGCGTCGTTGCCGAACCACGCGGAAATAGTGTGGCGCGCACGTCGCCTTCAACTCGATGCCGCCCTCCAGCGAGCGATCATAAAACCAGTTCAACATCCGCTCATATTCTTCCGGTGGAACCATCTGCTCAGCGGCGATATCCACACCGCACCCTACCGGTACCAGAAGAAAAGTATGCAGCGCGTCTGCTCCCAGCGTCTTTGCCAGCTCAAGCACAGCCGGAAGCTGATGCGCATTGTGACGAGCGATCGTAGTGTTGATCTGCACCGACATGCCAAGATCTTTCAGGTTGCGAAACCCGGTGATCGCAGCGTCGAAGGCCCCCGGAATTCCACGGAACGTATCGTGAGTAGCCGCATCCGCGCCGTCCAGACTGATGGCCACACGCTTCACGCCGCTGTCCACAATCTTCTGCGCTACTTGTTTCGTAACCAGAGTGCCATTCGTAGCCAGCGCCACGCGCAGCCCTTTATCCGTGCCATATCGCGCCAACTGGAAAATGTCTGAGCGAAATAGCGGCTCGCCGCCGCTGAGTACAAGAATTGGGGACGATACTTCAGCGATCTGATCGATGATGTCGCGCGCCGCCTGGGTTGACAGGTCGGAGGGCGAACTCAGCTCCGTTGCACTGGCTCGGCAATGGATGCAGCGAAGATTGCATCCTTTCGTCAACTCCCAAAAAATCAGCCGTGGCTTTTGCGTCACTTGATTTGGCTGCCCCTTGCCGTTTGCAGTAGTCATGGTGCTCTATCCCTCCCAGAACCGGGCGCTGTCGGCCCACCCACGGCGCAACGATAGAAGAGATTTAAAACCCCAGCGGTGATGGTCATCACCCCAAATTGTGATTTCCGTCACCAAGGCTTAATCTGTCTAGAATGTGTGGGTTATCTCGACTGTGTTCTCGATAAACAGCCCATCCCAGTGGGCTGATCGGAGCTCCAAATTGTCCCGAAAAGACGTGCCTAATTGTTATTCGCAATATCGCGCAATGCATTCGTGTTGCGGATCACCAGCGTCGAGCCCTTCGATTGCAAAATCTGCCGCTTCTTTAATTCCGCAAAAAGGCGCGTCACTGTCTCTCGCGAGGTTCCTATCATCTGCGCAATTTCTTCGTGCGTGAGTCTGAGCTTCAAACGGGGCTCCATTTTGCCACCTTCACCGTTTTTGGAACTCCACTCCAGAAGCAGCTTGGCCAATTTCTCGGCGGCCGAGTGCGACAGTCCCAGCGAGCGTACTTCCTTGCACGCATTGTGATACTTCTCGCCCAGTTGCTCCGCCACTTTGAAACAGGCCTCCACATCGTCTTTCAAGAACTTAAGAAAGTCTTCCCGCTTGACGAAATTCACCTGGCAGGGATCGATCGTCTCCGCGGTCACCTCGTAGGGCTTACCCGAGATCGTTGCGCTCAATCCTAATACCTCTCCGGGTTCCGCCAGTTTCACGATCATCGTTCTCCCGCTCGGAGAATTGATCGAAAGTTTGACTCCGCCTTTGCACAGCACAAAGATTCCACGAGGCAACTGCCCCTCTACAAACAGAACCGCTCCCTGAGGATAGGCAGTCGCGAACTTGATATTTTCGAAGTTCTGCAGCGCCGTCGGCGGCAGATCACAAAAAATGCGGTCGGCGCGCAGCTTGCAGGTTAGGCAGCTTTCCACAATCTCCATTCCGTACGGCGAGAGCATGCGACCTCCTCGAACCACTTGTATCCAACCCTTGCCTCGGCTCGTGCGAGTCGCTGTCCGCGACCATCCACGAAAATCGAGACGGCTCTTCTTTCGCTAGTGTCCGTCGGGATCAACCCGTTGGCTGTGCTGCAAGATACATTCCGATGTGACGCGCCTCACATTTCCCGTCGCGAACCCCGATGTGACGGAGATCACGTTTGTCTGTGACGTGCCTAGCTGCGCTCTTCCCCGGCTAAGGTCCATGCTTATTTAGACAGGTGGGAACAAAAGTAATCCTGGATACCTATCCGTAGGCAAAGGCGGTAGACCGTTTATGAAGCGCAAATTCAAGACCATGGATGGAAACGAGGCGGTGGCGTACGTCGCCTATCGAGTTAATGAAGTCATTGCTATTTATCCCATCACTCCTTCTTCCAACATGGGCGAATGGGCCGACGAATGGGCGTCGCAGGCGATCCCAAACATTTGGGGCACTGTGCCCCACGTCATCGAGATGCAAAGCGAAGGTGGCGCTGCCGGAGCGGTGCACGGCGCTCTGCAGACGGGTTCGCTGGCCACGACGTTTACGGCTTCCCAGGGCCTGCTGCTGATGATTCCGAACATGAACAAGATTGCCGGTGAGCTGACTCCCACGGCATTCCATGTTTCGGCGCGGACGCTGGCCACCCACGCCCTATCCATCTTTGGCGATCATTCGGATGTAATGTCGGTCCGCGCTACCGGCTATGCCATGCTCTGCTCCAATTCGGTGCAGGAGGCGATGGACATGGCGCTCATCGCTCATGCCGCTGCCCTCGAGTCGCGCATCCCTTTTCTGCATTTCTTCGATGGCTTCCGCACCTCCCACGAAGTGAACAAGATTGAAATGCTTGAGGAAGACGATATGCGTGCCCTCATCAACATGGACCGCGTCTTCGAGCATCGCCAGCGCGCTCTCTCGCCCGATCATCCTGTCCTGCGCGGCACGGCACAGAATCCCGATGTCTTCTTCCAGATGCGCGAACGGGCAAACTCTTACTACGATGCTTGCCCGAAAATTGTTCAGTCCGTGATGAACAAGTTCGCCGAAGTGGTGGGCCGCTCCTATCGCTTGGTCAACTATGTGGGTGCTCCGGATGCCGACCGCGTGATCGTCATGATGGGCTCCGGCGCCGAAGTCGCTCACGAAACCGTAGAGTCCCTGAACGCGAGCGGAGAGAAAGTCGGACTGCTGAAAGTCCACTTGTATCGTCCCTTCCCCGTGCAGGCTCTGCTCGCGGAGTTGCCTCCGAGCGCACACAAGATCGCTGTCCTCGATCGCACCAAAGAGACGGGCGCAATCGGTGAACCTCTTTATCTCGATGTGGTCAACTCGCTTCACGAAGGCGTCAAGTCTGGCTTGAATGGTCGAAAAGCCGCGCCCGTCGTCGTGGGCGGCCGCTACGGCCTCTCCTCCAAGGAATTCACGCCGGCCATGGTCAAGGCCGTCTACGACAATCTGAAAGCGGATAAGCCAAAAGATCATTTCACGATCGGCATTCACGACGATGTCAGCCACACCAGCTTGACTTACGATGCCGGCTTCTCCACCGAGCCCGGCAATGTTGTTCGCGCTATGTTTTACGGTCTGGGCGCCGACGGTACGGTGGGTGCCAACAAGAATTCCATCAAAATCATCGGCGAGAACACCGACAACTACGCCCAGGGATATTTCGTCTACGATTCCAAGAAGTCCGGCGCCGCGACCATTTCTCACCTGCGTTTCGGCCCGCAACCGATTCGCTCCAGCTATCTGGTTTCGAGCGCCAACTTTGTCGCCTGTCACCAGTGGATCTTCCTCGAGCGCTACGACATGCTGAGTTCGCTGGTTCCCGGCGGGACCTTCCTGGTGAATAGTCCATTCGGACCGAATGAGGTTTGGGATCATCTCCCGCGCCCCGTGCAGCAGCAGCTCATTACGAAGCACGCGAAGCTCTATGTCATCGACGCCTACCAGGTGGCGCGCGACACCGGCATGGGCAGCCGTATGAACACGATTTTGCAAGTCTGCTTCTTCGCCATCTCCGCCGTGTTGCCCGCCGATCAGGCGATTGAGGCCATCCGCGAATCGATTCGTCACACCTATGGCCGCAAGGGCGAAGAGATCGTGCAGAAGAATATGAAGGCCGTGGACGAAACTCTGGCCCACTTGTTCGAAGTGAAAGTTCCTACTGAACTCACCAGCACGATCGAGATACCGCCACCATTTTCTCCTTCAGCTCCGGAATTCGAGCGCGATGTTCTAGGCACGATCTACGCCGGTCGTGGCGACGAATTACCAGTCAGCGCATTCCCCGTGGATGGAACTTTCCCCACCGGGACCGCGAAGTGGGAGAAGCGCAATCTTGCTCTCGAAATCCCCGCATGGGATTCGAACATCTGCATTCAATGCGGAAAGTGCGCCATGGTCTGTCCGCACTCTGTCATCCGCATCAAGGTTTACGACTCGAAGGAACTGGAAGGCGCGCCCGCAACCTTCAAGTCCACCAAGACTCGCGACAAAGAATGGCAGGGCCTGAACTATACGATTCAGGTAGCGCCGGAAGACTGCACCGGCTGCGGCATCTGCGTGGAAATTTGCCCGGTCAAGAACAAGGCCGAAACCCGTCTGAAGGCCATCAACATGGTTCCGCAGCCTCCGTTGCGCGTGCCCGAACGCGAGAATTGGGATTTCTTCCTTAAGATTCCCGAACTCGACCGCCGCAACATTAAGATCGGCAACATTCGGCAACAGCAAGTGCAGGAGCCTTTATTCGAGTTCTCCGGCGCCTGTGCCGGTTGCGGCGAAACTCCGTATCTCAAGCTGATGTCGCAACTTTTTGGCGATCGCGCCATCATTGCCAACGCTACGGGATGCTCCTCGATCTACGGCGGCAACCTGCCCACCACTCCGTGGGCGAAAAACGCCGATGGCCGCGGCCCCGCCTGGTCCAACTCTCTTTTCGAAGATAACGCCGAGTTCGGTCTGGGCTTCCGACTCTCCATCGATAAGCTGACCGAGTTCGCTCAGGAGTTGGTCAAGCGCTTAGCCGGAACTATCGGTGAAGAACTCGCCAGCGCGCTCCTTACTTCTCCGCAGAAAGACGAAGCAGATATCTTCGAGCAACGCCAGCGCGTCGATCTGCTGAAAGAAAAACTCAGCGCCGCAAAAACCGCGGACGCGAAGCAACTGCTCTCCGTCGCTGACCTGCTGGTCAAGAAGAGTATCTGGATCGTTGGTGGCGATGGCTGGGCTTATGACATCGGCTACGGCGGCCTCGATCACGTGTTAGCCAGCGGCCGCAACGTCAATGTGCTGGTGCTGGATACCGAGGTCTACTCCAATACCGGAGGTCAGGCGTCCAAATCCACACCACGCGCCGCTGTGGCAAAGTTTGCCGCTGGCGGCAAGCCTGGACCAAAGAAGGATCTCGGCCTCATCGCTATGAGCTACGGCAACATCTATGTGGCCAGTGTGGCCATGGGCGCAAAGGACGAGCACACGCTCAAAGCGTTCCTTGAAGCCGAGGCCTATAACGGCCCCAGCATCATCATTGCCTATGCGCACTGCATTGCTCACGGCATCGACATGACCACTGGCATGTCGGACCAGAAGGCCGCGGTCGACTCCGGACAGTGGCTGCTTTACCGCTACAACCCGGAACGGACGGCGCAGGGAGAAAATCCGCTGATCCTCGATTCTCGCACGCCCACGCGCAAAGTCGCGGATTTCATGTCGATGGAAACCCGCTTCAAGATGCTCACCAAGAGCCGGCCGGAGGATGCCAAGCACCTTTGGGCGGAAGCGCAGCAGGACGCCATGACTCGCTTCCACCTGTATGAATATCTCGCGCAGCGGAAAGGCGACAAAGAGCCAGCTAAATCCGAGTGAACCACAAGGTTTGCATACGAGACGCGGCAAGCTGCGCCTCTCAAGGACAGCGTTAATAACGGCATTATCGACAGCGGAGAGGTGTTCGCGGCTTCTCTGCCAGGAGCACCATGATCGACCTCAAGACAAATTATCTAGGTTTGCAGCTGCGGACACCTCTGGTTGCCTCCGCATCGCCCTTATCCCAGGAAATTGACAACATTCGCCGCCTTCAAGATGCGGGCGCTTCCGCCGTTGTGTTGTATTCACTCTTCGAAGAACAGTTACGGCAGGAAAGCTTTGAGCTCGAACACCATCTATCCCAAGGAACGGACAGTTTTGCCGAGGCATCCAGCTTTTTCCCGCAGCCTGATGAATTCCACTTGGGCCCTGAGGGATATCTGGATCATATCCGGCGGGCGAAAAAAGCTGTGTCGATACCGATTATCGCCAGCCTTAACGGCACCACCACCGGTGGCTGGACAACTTACGCCAGGCTCATCGAGCAAGCTGGCGCGGATGCGTTGGAATGCAACATTTATTCCATCGCCGCCGACCCTGACCTGACCTCCAGCCAAGTCGAGCAGGAATACATCGACATCCTTAAAGCAATAAAGTCGGTGGTCAAGATTCCGGTCGCGGTGAAGCTCGGCCCGTTTTTCAGCAATATGGCCAATATGGCGAAACGGCTCGACGACGCTGGCGCCAACGGTCTCGTCCTGTTCAATCGCTTCTACCAACCCGACGTCAACCTCGACGAGTTGGAAATCCAGCCGAACGTGCTGCTCAGCACTCCGCAGGCGTTGCGGCTTCCGCTCACCTGGATCGGCATCCTTTACGGCCGCATTCGCGCCAATCTTGCGGCCACCAGTGGTGTTCACGGGCCTGAAGACGTCATCAAGCTGCTGATGGTTGGCGCCGATGTGACCATGCTCTGCTCCGCACTCTTACGAAACGGTATCGAATATCTTCAGCATGTCGAGGCGGGAATGCGGGAGTGGATGGAAAAGCATGAATACGAATCTGTCCAGCAGATGAAGGGCAGCATGAGTCAGATCCGCTGCCCCAATCCAGCTGCCTTCGAGCGTGCACAGTACATGAAGGCGGTCAAGAGCATTCAACATGTAGTGGTCACGAACCGCGAGGCCTGGAGATCTCTCAGCCGGAGCTAAGAGTCGTCCCCCGCGACGAAGAGGGATCGCCGTCAGAATGCAGTCAGATAATAATAATTAAGGATGAGCGGGCGGGGTACAAGCTCGCGCTAGTACCCCAGACTCTATACACCGCCGCTTGCGTCCTATTTCGCCTGCAGAGTCTCGATGTAGTGGGTGAGGTTCGCCACGCGTTGCTGTACTTGGCCCTCGTGGCCGTGGCTCATACTCCAGAATAATTCTCCCCATACCGGCATATCCTTCGACCCATGCGCCGGAAGGTCGTTCGTTCCGCGGATGGCCGATGTAACTTTCAACGCCGGAAATTTTCCCCCGTTGTTCTTGCTCAGCTGCGTTAGATCCGTTGGGGGCACTTTCAGCGCGCTAGCGGCAGGCCCGCCGCCTTTGCCGTCCGTTCCATGGCAAACGGCGCAGTAGGACGTATACATCTCTTTGCCCGAAACCGGTGACGTGTTCGCGATCGGGACATGCTGGATGACCGTTTTGTTTTGTTCGGATGTTTGGTCCTGCGCGGCCATCGTGCAGGCAAATACGACCACTGCCGGAAATATTAAGATCAGCTTCTTCAGCGACATTGCCTTTCTCCTTTTAGACCAAGATCTTCTTGGATCAAGATCTTGTTTCTGAAACTCAAAGCTCACGCTTCCCGAGTCAATAAGTGACTGGATTGCAAACCAGGCGCGGCGGCAGAAGAAATCATGAAATTTCCTCTCAACTCATTCATAGTCCACCGTTTCTTGGATTGCTGTGATGAAAAACACAATAGAGGGTACCACTCATCACGAGAAACAACACTCCAGTCACCAAAACTTACCGCAAATCGGTGATGGTTTGTCTTTCCTAAGGCCCTCTGAGGTGCGCTCCTTCACATACATCTGTGACTACTGTCACATTCAATAAAACCTCCGCAATCGCATAATGACACCTGATTTCTGGGGTGTTCTACCACCTTAGGCGTGGAGTTCTCATGGCAAAAGGACGCGTTTCCATCGTTGTTGAGCACTGCAAGTCCTGCGGCTTCTGCGTGGAGTTTTGCCCTTCGCACGTGCTAGCCCTCTCATCCGCTTTTAACTCCAAGGGCTACCATCCGCCGCACGTCGTCCATCCCGACAAGTGCAGCGGCTGCGACTTGTGCGGCATGTACTGCCCCGACTTCGCCATTTTCGCCACCAAGGTGCCTGGGCCAAAAGGAGACGAGAAATGAAGGCTGATCCTCGCGGTGTCCTGACCGGCATACACTTCCTCGACGGCGATCACGCTTGCTGTGAAGGCGCGCTAGCGGCTGGCGCACGATTCGCCGCTGGTTACCCCATCACTCCATCCACTGAAGTCGTCGAGCGCTTCGCCTCGCGCGTGCCCAAAGTTGGCGGAACATTCATCCAGATGGAAGACGAGCTCGCGGCATCGATCACGTTGCAAGGCGCCGTGTGGGGCGGAGCCAAGGCCTTCACCGTTACTTCCGGCCCCGGCTTCTCTTTAATGATGGAACACATCGGCTACGCCGCCATGACGGAAACCCCGTGCGTCTTCGTCGACGTACAACGCGGAGGCCCATCCACCGGCCTGCCCACGCTGCCCGCGCAAGCCGACATGATGCAGGCCCGTTGGGGTTCGCATGGCGACTACGAAATTATCGCGCTCTGTCCAAATTCTCCGCAGGAATGTTTCGATCTCACCATCAAAGCTTTCAACCTGGCCGAAGAATTCCGTGTGCCCGTCATGTTCATGATGGATGAAGTCGTCGGCCACATGACCGAAAAAGTCGTCATCCCCCCCGCCGACCAGATCGACGTCGTGCCGCGCAAGCACACGCACAAGTCTGTTGAAGACTACCTTCCCTACGGCACCAACGGCGATCAAGTCCCGGAAATGGCGCACGCCGGTGAAGGCTACAACTTTCACGTCACCGGCCTGACCCACGACGAACACGGCTACCCCAACATGACGCCACCGGTTCAGGACAAGCTTGTCCGCCGCTTGCAAAGCAAAATTCGCGCCGCCGCCGACCGCATCTCCCTGTTCGAGGAGGAACAACTCGTTGGCGCCGATGTTGTGGTTGTCTCTTACGGAATCACCTCGCGCGTGGCCCAGCGAGCCATCGAGGTCGCTCGTGGCCAGGGTCTGCGCGTCGGCAAGCTGCGCCTGATTACAGCCTGGCCGTTCCCCGAGAAGAAGATTCGCGAACTGGCCAACAAAGTGAAAGCATTCGTCGTCCCCGAACTCAATCTCGGGCAGATGGTGCGCGAAGTAGAGCGCTTCGCAGCGGGCAAGGCCAGAACATTCGCCGTATCGCACGCCGGCGGCGGCGTTCATAAGCCGGAAGACATCCTCAAAGTAATCGTGGAGGCCAGTAAATGTCAGAGCATTTGATCGACATCGTCAACCCAGTCGAGCCCTTCTTACGCACGGATCGCATGCCTCACATTTGGTGCCCCGGGTGCGGCATCGGCACCACGGTAAATTCCTTCGCCCGCGCCTTGGTCGATTCGAAAATCGATCTTGGCTCCCTGGCCCTGGTTTCAGGCATTGGCTGCACCGGACGCGTCGCGGGTTATGTCAAGCTCGATTCTTTCCATACCACGCACGGCCGCGCCATCCCCTTTGCCACCGGACTCAAACTGGCAAATCCGAAGCTGAACGTCGTCGTCTACTCCGGTGACGGTGATCTATCGGCGATCGGCGGCAATCATCTCATCCACGCCGCCCGCCGCAACATCGACCTGAAGGTCATCTGCGTCAATAATCTTATCTATGCCATGACCGGCGGCCAGACCGCGCCCACCACCCCCGATCACTCCACCACCTCCACCAACCCCTACGGCACATTCGAGCCGTCATTCAATTTGCCGCATCTGGTTGAAGCCGCGGGGGCGGTCTATGTCGCGCGCTGGACCACCTTCCACGTCCGCCAGCTCTCGCGCTCCATCGGCGAAGCGTTCAAGAAAAAGGGCTTCTCCTTCATCGAAGTCATCTCACCCTGTCCTACGCTTTATCAGCGCCGCAACAAGCTCGGCGACGGTCTGGAAACCATGAAGTACTACAAAGAGAAGAGCAAGGTTCGCAACGGAGCCCCCACCAACGAAGTCGGCCTCACCATGACCGGCGAAATCATCGTCGGCAAATTCGTAGACCGCGACCGCCCCGACTATCAAACCATGATGCGCGGCCAATTCCAGGAATCGCTCGGCGAGAAATACATCGAGCAAGATCAACCGGAGACAGTATGCAGCTAACAGAAATTCGAGTTGCGGGTTTCGGCGGCCAAGGAGTGATCCTCTCGGCCATCCTGTTGGGCAAAGCAGCCTCGATTTACCAGGGCGCTTATGCCACTATGACGCAAAACTTTGGCCCGGAAGCTCGCGGCGGTGCCTGCAGTGCGCAGCTGGTCCTCTCCGATTCGCCAGTCCTATATCCCTACGTTACGCAGCCGGACATCCTCGTCGTCATGTCGCAGGAAGCCTACGTCCGCTTCGTCCCCGAGTTGAAAGATGGGGGCATTCTTATTGTTGAGCAGGATATGGTGCGAGTTTCCGACATAAATAAAGAGATTCGGGTCTATAGCATCCCGGCCACCCGCATCGCGGAGGATCTTGGGAAGCGCATGGTGCTGAATTCCGTCATGGTAGGATTCTTTACCGCAGTCACTCATCTGCTGGATCCCGAAGCCGTTCGTAAGGCAGTCGCTGATTCCGTTCCGCCCAGCTTCCTTGATCTAAACTTGAAAGCCTTCGAAAAAGGATTCGAGTACGGCGTCAACGCATTGACTGCCGTTACCGAAACCGCAGATACCCAACTCCAGGCGCAGTACTCGCCAGAATAGGTTTCCCGTTGCATTTCTCAGCTTTCGCTGTTGCGATTTGCATCTCTCGAAGTCAAGTTGGTAAGCTCCTGATTCCAAAAGCCATTCGTCTTTTCCTCTAGCCGCCGCTGGAAACACAAGCTTTAACCTGTTGCGATTTCGATCACGTCGTTGTTGACAACTTCAGCGGAGAGCGTCAAGTCACGACCGCGACCCTCCTCCATCCGATTGATTCAGCAGGAGATCGCCCGCTTCGCTCACGCATGCGCATTTCACGTCGCCTTGGCACGGCGATTGCCTTTAGAAAAGTGTGAGTGGCTCGCAAAGACGAGAATAAAGACGGCCCTCCAACGAGGTGACTTATGACAGTCCTACTGGTTCTCTTCACATTCGCAAGTTTCTTACTCATCGATCATTTCCGCAGCCGCCACGCGGTTGTACAACCGGCATTGCAGGTCGCCGCTCCTGGCAAGGAAGCAAATGCACCGCGATTGCAGCCCGCTCTGGTTGGCGGCTTCGAAGTCCCCGAGAATCTGCGCTATCACCCTGGCCACACCTGGGCATTGAGCGAGAGCCCCAGCCTGGTGCGCGTCGGCATGGATGATTTCGCCTCCAAGCTGACCGGCAAGCTCGAGAGCATCACTCTTCCGCAGCGCGGCCAGTGGATTCGTCAGGGCCAGAAGATGTGTACCATCCATCGCGACGGCCACACCGTCGACCTGGTTTCGCCCATCGAAGGCAGCGTCTCTGACATTAACGAAGCCATCGTGAAGGATGCTAAGCTCGCTCTTCGCGATCCTTACGGCGAAGGCTGGCTGGTCACCGTGCAGTCGCCCGACGCCAAGACGAGCTTCCGCAACCTGCTCGGCGGCGCAATGGCCCGCTGGTGGACCGAAGAATCCGCTAGCCGCTTGCAACGCCACATGCCGCTGGCAGCAGCTGGCGCATACGCCCAGGACGGCGGAGTAGCCGTAGACAACGTCTCCGCCCTGATCCCCGACGACCAGTGGCTGCCGTTAGCAAAAGAGTTCTTCCTGTCATAGTGCACCTCGCGCAATCCGCGACCACTCGCGGAGGACCGCAGAACCAAGCCGCCCGGATCCAAGGCTAAACCAGCCAGGATACCGGGCGGTTGGTGTTTTGCTGGAGGCTCGAGTAATCGCGATTACCGTCGATGACCGATTTCAAGGGATTTTGCGACGATGCTAGAAGATCCGCGCCGCCGGAGCTTTGGCCCTCAGCGTCACCGTGTCTTGGCATGTAGGGCACAGCGCGTTTTCCTTGAGGTCAATCCACTCCACTGCATGCGACGACGCCATGGCGCAGCGGTAGTCATCGCAGTGGGTCAAGTGCAGGGTGTGTCCGACTTCATGCACCGCTTCCTTAATCAGTCGCTGGCGAAACAGTTTACGGTCGGCGGGTAATCCGTAGAATTCCTGGCGCAGCCGGTGCGCCGAGACCACCGCACAGGGTCCACCCATCTGTGCCTCGCCAAAGACGAACGTCAGAATCGGGATATACATATCCACAGCGCCAATGCCCAGCATCCGCCATGAATCCGGAGTCAGAAAGCTTTGCATGCGCCCGAGAATTTCCGAGGAGTGATACTGCTGCCGCTCTCCGTGAAACGCGAACTCCGGATCGAGGCGAGCGGGAAGCACTTTGCAGGGAACGCGAAGAACCTCTTCAATAGAAGGACAAAGATCCTTCAGGAGTCCGTCCTCTATATTCCCGATCGGCAACAGATGCAGTAGCCTCATCGCGCGCCTTCATCGGGCAACTTCATCCGGCTTCTTTTCTCGATCCACCGAAGCACGAGTCCACCCATATTTCTTCAGCTTGTGATAAAGCGTGACCCGATCGATGTCGAGCAACTCTGCCGCGCGGCTCTGGTTGCCTCCGCACTCTTCCACCACCCGCAGAATGTGGCTTTTCTCAATGTCCTCAAGGCTCTTGCTCGCACCGTTGGAGCTCGATCCGGTCGGTGATTTGAAGATGAAGTCCTGCTCCTTCAGTTCCGGCTCCTGCCCTACAACCATGGCGCGCTCAACCGCATTCTCCAGTTCCCGTACGTTTCCCAGCCACGGCTGCTGTTGCAACAGGTTCATAGCCGCCGGCGAAACTCGGGTAATGCGTTTATTCATCGCAAGGGATAGCTTGCGTACGAAGTGATCCACCAGCAAAGGAATATCCTCGCGGCGATCGCGCAACGGCGGCAGCTCGATGCGGAAGACGTTGAGCCGGTAGAAAAGATCGGGACGAAACTTGCCTTCCTCGATCAACTTTTCCAGATCCTTGTTGGTAGCGGCGATGCAGCGGAAGTCCACTTTGATAATTTGATTGCCGCCCACGCGAGTGATCTCGCGCTCTTGCAGCACACGCAGCAGATCGGTCTGCGTCTTGAGAGAAATATCGCCGATCTCATCCAGAAAAACCGTCCCACCCTCGGCAATCTCGAATTTTCCTTTCTTGCGATACTGCGCGCCAGTGAACGCGCCTTTTTCATGTCCGAAAAGTTCGCTCTCAAGAAGCGTTTCGGTCAATGCGCCGCAGTGGATTACGACCAGGGGATGAAATTTCCGCGGGCTGGCCTGATGAATCGCACGCGCCAATAATTCCTTGCCCGTCCCGCTTTCGCTAGTGATCAAAACTGTAGCATCCGTTGGACCGACCGTCTCAATCGCGTCGAATATCTTGCGCATGGCGGCGCTTTGTCCGATCAGATCTCCCGGCCGCGCCACTTCCGCCACCGTTTCGCGCAGCAGAACGTTCTCCTGCTCCGTCCGCTTATGCGCCAGCGCGTTCTTCACCAGATGCGCAATCTCGTCGGGATCGAGCGGCTTGGTCACGTAGTCATAGGCGCCATTCTTGAGCGCCGTAACCGCGGTTTCGACCGACGCGTAGCCGGTCATCATGATGACGATCAGCTCCGGATCCACCTCATGCATGCGTCGCTGCAGTTCGATCCCATCGGTGCCGTGCATTTTGATATCGACCAAAGCAGCATCCCAGCGTTGTTCGGCCAGCCGCGTGAGTGCATCGCTGGCGTTTTCTGTGGTCGCCACTTCATAGCCCTCTTCCCGGAACCACTTGCCCAGCGAATCGCGTACGCTCAGTTCGTCGTCCACGATCAGCAATTTTCCCAATGTGCTCACTTTGCTCACCTCGTATTCGCCACGACATTCTCGGTGCCAACGGGCACCAGCGGAGCTTCCGTCGCTTGGGTCGGCAGAGTTATGACAAACGTTGTTCCCCGGCCCACCTCCGATTTCACTTCGATGTGTCCGTTGTGCCGCTCCACAATCCCGCGACTGATGGCCAAGCCCAATCCAACCCCATGCCCGGTTTCTTTCGTGGTTAGAAACGGTTCAAAGATGTGTGGCAGGATCTCGGGCGCGATACCCGCTCCATCGTCGCGAACCTGAATCTCGATTTCTGTTTCGTCGTCACTTAGATGAGCATCGAGCCAGAGGTTGCCGCCCCGTGGCATTGCGTCGATGGCATTCATGATCAGCGCGATCAGAACTTGTTCGATTTGCGCTGGATCGCAAGGTATTCGCGGCAGGTCGTGCGCAATCGCTAACTGCAGCTCGATTCCCCCCAACTCCAGTTGATGCCGTACTAGCAACAAGCTGCGGTCGATCACTGCATGCAGGTCGGTCGATTGCACGTTCATGGGCGCGGTGCGCGATAGACTCAGAAGATTTTTGATCAGTTCACCGCAGCGCCGGCTTTCCGCTGCGATCAGCTCCAGGCATTGCATCGCCTCTTCGCGTTTTTCATGCTCTGCTTGTCCGGAGTCCACCCACTTTCGCAGCAGCTTGGCGTAGGTCAGAATGCCCGAGAGCGGATTGTTCACTTCGTGCGCCACCACCGCCGCCATCTTGCCCAGAGAGGCCATCTTTTCGACGTGCAGCACGTGGTCATGGGCGCTTCTCAATTCTTTGGTCTTCTCGTCGACGCGATCTTCCAGGGTCTTGGCCCAGCTCACGATCTCTTCATTTGCTGCGCGCAGTTGCAGGCTCATGCCGTTGAAGGACCGAGCCAAGTCTCCCACCTCATCTTGCGATCGGACTTCGATCTGGTAACCGAGCTCTCCGAGGGAAAGATGTTCGGTGCCCTTCTTCAGCGCTCGAATCGGTTTGTCGACCACCCACCAGACGAAAAGCCAACTCATCACGGCTACGATGAGCATCGCCGCAGCCGTGTAGGAGATCGACCGTACACTGCTCACTGCAATTTGTGCATCCGCTTTCGCGAGAGAAAGATTTGTGTCCAGAACGCCTAGAACTTGCTGGTCGGCGGGATGAGCATGGCACGCCGCATTGGAACAACTCGGCTGATTTTCAATGGGAGTGATAATGCCCAGGACCCGGTGTCCGCCGCCATTGCGATAAATGCGAAATCGGTCGGGACGATTCAGCCGCGCCAGCGGCTGGCTTTGACTGTGGCAGCCATAGCAGGCCTCCGCCGTCTTGTCGAGAACATGGCTTACTTCCGTAGCATCGGTGGAGTAACTGACTCGCCCCTCCTGGTCGAGGATGCGAACCTTGACCATTCCGGGCTCATCCGCCATGGTTTGAATCACGTGGTAGAGGCCCTCGCGATCGTTGCGCAGCATGTAGTAAGTGGTACTGCGTTTGATCACGTCGCTCACCCGCTCGGCGCTGGCCAGTGTGGCCTCTTCCAGGTGCTGGCGGTGCAATCGGATATTGGCGTAACCGAGCAGCGCGAAGATCACAACCATCATTGCCAACAACGACCCAATCAGCTTCGCACTGAGGCTGCGGCGCAATTGCCTCCATGCTGGGTAGCGACGAGTTGGCTCAATCTCCGGCATGACTTAATACCGCGGTAGCAACCTCAGGCTGACTATCTTTTGCCAGACGCTGCTTCAGGGCGTGTTCTTCTTCGGGGAAAATGGGGAGGTATCGGACGGCCACACCGAACAGCGCGAAGCCCAAAGCGATAATCATCAGCGTGACCGAGAACTCTGTCCACTTCGGCATGTAGTGATGCCCGACGTAGGTCTCAAACCCCGTGAGGCTGACATTGAGGCGGTTGGTGATAAAGCCGAGCAGGCTGAACACAGACGCCAGATACAGGCCATTGGGCGAGAGCCTGACCTTCTTGAAGCTGAGCATGGTAATCGGAATCACGAACGCCAGCGTCAGTTCGAGCCACAGGAAGTACGCTTCGTAGCTGGGTTTGATGATTTGACCCAGCATGCCGCGATGGAAGTAATCTTCAAAGCGCAGTAGTGCATTCACCCACAAAGCAACCAGCAGCGCCCCGCCCAGCTCAACCAGAACCGGCAGTTCAAGGTGACGACCGAGTGCCTTCGCGCTCTGCGTCGATTCGAAGATAGTCATCGCCAGGCCCACCGCAATCGCTGAACCAAAAAAGAGAAACGGCAGCGCCGGCGTGTACCAGAACGGATGCAGCTTGCTCGGCATAATCAAATACAGAGAACCGAGTGAACTCTGATGCAGAGTCGAGAGCAGAATGCCCAGCACCACCAGCACGGCGTAGATTTTCTTGATCCACTTGATAGGAGTTGTCAGCTTAAAGCGCTCCAGCACATTGGGGAGAAACTCGAAGAACAGCACCGTGGTATAGGCCATCACGCACATGCCGACTTCAAACATGACCGAGTGCGGATTCATGTAGATCAACTGGTGCCAGATGTACCAGGGCCGGCCCAGGTCAAACAGCAGGCCAACGATGAAGAGCAAATAGCCGAGAAAGGCCGTCAGCACAGCGGGGCGCACCACACTGTGCAGTCGCTCCACATTGAACAAATAAACTGCGCCGATCACGCAGAAGCCGCCCGCCGCCAGCATCACGCCGCACAAGCAATCGAAGCCAATCCACAGCCCCCAAGGGAACTGATCGGACATGTTTGAAATCGCGCCCAGGCCATGGAAGTAGCGAACAAATGTGGAGTAGAGGCCCATGGCCATAATCACAAGAAATACGACTCTCCAGAAGGTCAATTTGATCTTCATTGCTTGCTCCCGTTCTTCTTCTCGCCACCTTCAACTGCCGCCACTTCCTCCCGGCGATGCGAAATCCAATAAATGCCTCCCAGCACCAGCGACCATACCGGGATAAAGTCCGGAATTTTTTCCATTACTCGGCCGGTATATTCCGGCATGGGAGTGTCGCCGATTTTCGCCGAGGCCGGATAGCCGTACTCTTCGACGTTCATGCTGGAGAGGATCAGTACGCAGGTTCCACCGACTTCGTGAAGACCATAAATTCGAGGCTGGTAGTTCGAAGGGTTGTCACGGATGCGAGCCTGTGCTTCCTTAATGAGGTCGTCGCGGTCGCCGAATTTAGTCGCGCCCGTCGGACAGATCTCGGCGCATGCCGTTTGCTTTCCCGCAACCACGCGATCCGGACACATAATGCATTTCCGCACGCGCGGATTCAGCGAACCCCATTCGTATTTGGGTTGGGCGAAGGCGCAGGCCACCATGCAATAGCGGCAGCCAATACACTTCCATACGTCGTATACGACGGGCCCCTCTTTTGTTTTGTGGAATGCTCCCACCGGACAGACCGACGCGCATGCCGGTCGCTCGCAGTGCATGCACAGCCGGCGCATGAACTTGTCGTCCTTGGTCATGACGACCGTGTACTTATGTTCCGACTGCACCGACTCGGCGGCTACCCTGTCGTCGTAGGGCAATTTGTTCTGCTGTGCACATGCGGCTTCACACTGCTTGCAGCCGATGCACATGGTCGCGTCATACAACAGCGCCTTACTCATGGAAATTTCTCCTTGGCGCTTCGCAATGGCCCTTCGTTCCGGAGAAATTAGGTAAGAGTGCGTAGGATGACGGAACCAAGCCTGAGAAGCGCGCAGAATGCCCACAATGAGCGAACTGAAAAAAATTACCGGGCCCGGATTGGCCAGCATCCGGAACCCGGCGGACTGTTCCATCCGGCGAAGCAAATAACAAGAGAGGAGATTGTCTTCTGGCAACGAATCGGCAGGCTTTTGTTGGCGTCCGCCGAATTGAGCCGGACATCTTCATACTCCCCCATCTGTCTTCGCCCGCCGCTCGCAAGTTCGCGACCACGGCGGGGGCGCATAGAGGAACAGCCAATATCACCTGCTACTTCTGCAAACTCCGAATGTAAGTAACAATCATCTTCGCCTGATCAGGAGTCAGACTCTTGACAGTCGCTGGGTGCTTCGCCTTCTCCGTGATGTCTTTGGCCAGATCGGCATCGGGAGCTTTCTTGGCATCGTCGGAAATCAGGCTCGGAATCTTCGCTGCGGGCTTGCCCGCTGCGTCCGCTCCGTGGCAGGCAGCGCATTTTGCTTTGTAGAGGGAGGCTCCATCATCGGCGGCCCATGACAGATTTGGGATCAGAATGAACAGCCCTACCGCGATTGTCATTACCAGCATCACCAGCTTTGTCGTCTTCATGATTTCTCTTTTTCTCCTTATTTAGTTTGCAACCGAATGAAAGCAGCGACTCTTCTTGCAACCCGAGCCACTATCGTTGCGGAAGTGAACACCCATAACCGAAACACTTCCCTAACTCTATGTAAAAGAACTCAGCAACCTATCGCTGCCTAGTTGAGAGTTTCAACATTGCCAGGAAAGGGTGCAGTGATCCAGATCACCTACAGCCGTGACTCCATCGCCAAACCACAAGCGTAGAAAACGCCCCAAATCTTTAGAAAACATTCCGAATCTTTGGTCACGCAAGGGGGTGACCGCGGTCACGGTACCGCGCGCGAACAAGAGAGAAGATCAACCCAGGATCGAGGGCTGCCGTGTCGACACCCACGATAATTCTGCTCGTGTTGATGGAGACTGGCCTTTTGGGGATTCTGCTGAGAGTCGCTGTGATGATGGAGCGTTCCGAGCACCCACATGGACCTCAAAACAATGTTGCGCGCCATGGGACCTCCGGCGTCGCTTCTCCCCGCCATCCGAAACTTCGCTAGGCCGCGTCCCGGGGACCCCGTGGCGCCGAGCTCACGAATAAAAGGAGAACTGCATGAGCACGCTTGTGCTGAATAAAGACAAGAAAGCCGACCTGGCCGGACCGGGGATCGGCGACTACAACGAACTAGAAAAAATCCTGCCGAGCGGTTACCGTTCGTTACTGAATCCCAAAGAAACCCAGCATGCCATCTTCCAGGTCAAGCGTTATATCGAAGATAACCTCTGCAAGGAGCTGAACCTCATGATGGTCGAAGTCCCGCTCATTGTCGATGTGGAGAGCGGCGTCAACGATATGCTGGATCGCGATGGATCGCGCACGCCCGTGCAGTTCCACATCTCGAATGATCGTGACCTGCATCCTGTCGATGCCCAGGTCGTTCAGGCCGCAACCAAGTGGAAACGCGTGGCCCTGAAGCAATTCGATTGCAAAGTCGGCGAGGGCATCTGCACCGACATGCGCGCCGTTCGCAAGGACTATTTCCTCGATCACGACCACTCCTCCTACGTCGATCAGTGGGATTGGGAGCGCGTCATCATCAGCGAGCAACGCAATCTTCAGTTCCTGAAGGAGACGGTTCGCAAGATCTGGAAGGTGATCGTAGGAGCAGAAAAGTTTGCCCAGAACCTATTCCCGCAGTTAAAAGACTATCGCTATCCCGATCTGCCCGAGGAATTGATCTTCTTGCACGCCGAGGAAATTCTCGACATGTATCCCGATCTTCCGCGCAAGCAGCGCGAAACCGCCATCCTGCAAAAACATCCCGCGGTCTTCATCATCGGCATTGGCTGGCCCCTGAAGGACGGATATCCCCACGAGATGCGCGCTGCCGATTACGACGATTGGGTCACCGACACCCACGATCAAACCGGCAAGGACACCCACGGACTGAATGGCGACATCC
Organism: uncultured Acidobacteriaceae bacterium; assembly: GCA_963777005.1. Lineage (GTDB taxonomy): Bacteria > Acidobacteriota > Terriglobia > Terriglobales > Acidobacteriaceae > Sulfotelmatobacter. Next base: position 181,622 of record CAVZPC010000012.1, read on the forward strand.
TGGTATGGAACTCTGTGACCAAGCGGCGCCATGAACTCACGTCCATGGGCATTCGAGTCACGGCCGAGACCCTGAAGAAGCAGCTCGCGCTGTCGAAGCAAGAAGACTTCATGCGATTGCCCTACCACCAGGCGATCCTGAACAGCGAGATTCCGCTCTCGATCGGCGGCGGCATCGGCCAGTCGCGCACCCTCATGCTCTTACTTCGCAAAGCCCACCTCGGCGAAGTCAGCGTGACAGTATGGCCGAAGGTGCTGAAGGAGATGTGCGCGAATAAGAATATCTACGTGCTGGAGTAGGCCGTTTTCCTTCCAGGCAAATGAGAGGGGATGGTTACAGAAACCATCCCCTTCAGTCCTTCCTCGAAAATTTCCAGTTGAAACGACTCGCAAGGACGGCGAGTCGTCGGGAGGGGAGTCAATCGTGCCCAGGACAGGCCAATGCTTTCACCCCCTCAAACATTCGCGATCGGAGCGATAGCTCCCGTTAATGGCTCGTTTCCAGCTTCTCCCTGGTCACGCCGCTGATCTCACTCGACCGGAGATAGCTCTCCAAAGCTTCCCGGTACATACAGTGGCGTTGGCCGGCCAGAATCTCTTCCTGGCCCTTCAGAATCAAAGCTTGGTTTTGAAGAATTGTCTGCTGATTGGCAAGCACGAGCTCAATTTTAGAGAGGACGTCGGGCGTTGGCATGGTAAGACCTCCTACGTAAATTGCGGACTCGAATAAAGCGGATTGCTGAACCGGTCAAGATGGCTCTTCACAGCCGCGGCCAAACGGCTGATTCCTTCCCGTATTTGCTCCGGGGCAGCGTTGGAGAAGTTCAAGCGCATGTGGCGGCTGCCTTCCTGAGGATCGTTGGCATAGAAGGAATTGCCCGGCACGAAGGCCACATTGTGCTCGATCGCGGTTTTGAAAATCGCTGCCATGTCCAAACCTTCAGGCAGGCTCACCCACAGGAACAATCCGCCGTGGGGATGTGTCCACGTAACTTCGGGCGGGAAAAATTCCCCCAGAGCCTGCAGCATTACGTCGCGGCGCTCGCGGTAGACCTGGCGAATCAGCTTCACGTGCTTATCGAGAAATCCGTCGCGCGCCACTTCGTACGCCACCACTTGGGTGAAGGTGGAAGTGTGCAGGTCCGCCCCCTGCTTGAGTTGCGCCAGCTTGCCGATGACCTCGGGGGGAGCCACAATCCATCCCAGGCGAAGCCCGGGAGCCAGCGTCTTCGAGAACGTGCTGAGGTAAATAACGTTGCCGATCGAATAGCCACTGTCGCGGCGCAGGTTTTCGCGGTCGAGCACCACCAGCGGGGGAAGATGCTCGCCTTCATAACGCAGCTGCCCGTAGGGGTCGTCCTCGACAATCGGAATGCCATACTTGTCGGCGAGCACCACCAGTTCGTGGCGGCGCCCTTCCGAAAGCGTGACCCCGCCGGGTTCTGGAAGTTGGGCAGGATGTACATGAACTTCGGTCCGCGCGCAGCGCCTGCTCGATTTCCGGTGTGCAGTCCGTCATCGTCGACGGGCACGGTGACATACTCGGCGCCATGAGATCGAACGCCTGCAGCGCGCCCAGATAGGTCGGTGACTCCACCAGCACGCGGTCGCCGCGAATTGATAAACAGCTTGGCGATGAGGTCCAGCGCCTGCTGCGAACCAGAGGTGATGAGGACGTTCTCGACTTTCGCCAGGACGCCATAGCGCGCCATGTTGGTCGCGATCAATTCGCGCAGAGGCTCATAGCCTTCCGTGGCGCCGTACTGCAGCGCGGAAGCGGCCTGCTGCGACAGCACTTTGTGGCAGGCTTCCTCAAAGCGCTCGATGGGAAATACTTCAGGGGCCGGCAAGCCACCGGCAAAGGAAATCACTCCGGGCCGCTGCGTAATCTTGAGCAACTCGCGGATTTGTGAACTGGTAATGCCTTTGGTGCGTCGTGCGTAACGAGCGGTCCACGCGGTGGACATTGCGAGCCTTTCTGTTTCTAAGCGAAGCCGTCGGGTTGACTCACCGCGCCTACGTGCGCCTGGTCGTCGATGAACAAACGGCCCGCGGAGAGCGCCTTGCGGTCAAGTTCCAGCAGATCGAGTTTCTTTACCTTGTCTTCAAGCACGCTTAATGCTGTCCCCGCAGCCAGACACTCGGTCTCTTCCAGCAGCGCGCCCATCAACACAATGTTGGCAACCTTAGTCGAACCAAGTTTATCGGCGATCTCTGCCGCCGGAATAGCAACTAACTGCACCCCCGGCGCAGCAAAGTCAGCAGGGAAGCTGGACCCGTTGTAGAGGATGAGGCCGCCGCTCGGCACCTCATGCGCGAACTTCCGCAGTGAGAACTCATTCATAGCCACCAGCACATCAGGCTGCGAGACCAGCGGCGATCCGATGCGCTCTTTCGAGAGGCACACATGGCAATGTGCGCTGCCCGAGCGCATCTCGGGCCCGTACGAGGGCAGCCAGCTCACTTCCAGTGCTTCACGCATGCCCATCTCAATCAGGAGTTGCCCCAGCAGCAGCACGCCCTGTCCCCCGAATCCGGCAATCTTGATTTTTACGTCTTTGAAATGATGCCGGTGGCTCACGGTGGAAGCATCGTGCGCCCCATCTTTGTGAGCGATATCGAGAACATCAGCCACGCTTCGTTGCGGCGGCTCTTTGCCCACAGGGTTTTCCGGCCGCCGGTCGCGGAAGACATTCAACGAAAAGGTTGGAATCATCTTCTCGAGAACCCAGCGCCGCGCCTCCACCGGATCTTTCCCCCAAATCGTCGGACACGGCGACAATATCTCGACAAATGAGAAACCCCCTCCGTCCCGCTGGATCTCCAGCGCCTTGCGGATCGCCCGCCGCGCTTTCATGATGTTCTTGTTGTCCGAGAGCGCCACTCGTTCGATGTAGGCCGGTGCTTCCAGTGTGGCCAGTAGTTCGGCCATGTGCAGAGGGAAGCCTTCATTTGAAGGCCGCCGGCCCCATGGCGAAGTCGTGCTTTTCTGTCCCACCAGCGTGGTCGGTGCCATCTGGCCGCCGGTCATTCCGTAGATTCCGTTGTTCACGAAAAAGACAGCGATTTTTTCGCCTCGATTTGCGGCATGCACAATCTCAGCCGTGCCGATCGCCGCCAGGTCTCCGTCTCCCTGATAGGAAATGACGATCTTTTCTGGACACGATCGTTTGATGGCCGTCGCCGAAGCGGGAGCGCGCCCATGCGCGACTTGCACATTGCCTACATCGAAATAGTAGTAGGCAAACACCGAGCAGCCCACCGGAGTCACAAGGATTGTCTTGTCCTGCACTCCCAGGTCCTCGAGAGCCTCGGCAATTAGCTTGTGTACTACGCCGTGTCCGCAGCCCGGACAGTAGTGGGTCTGATGCTTCAGCTCTGACTTGCGCTCGTACAGGTCATAGAACAGCGGCGACTTGGAGTGAATCGTTTCATATCCATTGCCGTTTGGGCTACTGACTTCAAACCGCTTTTCAGATTTCACTTCAGCTTCCGGACCTGTTGCCGTGATTGCGTTTTCGTCTGCCATTTGCGTTGTCCTCTTCGGATCAACTCTTTGTCGCTAATTCTCAGACTGCTGCGGCAATGCGCGTCAGCACTTGTTCCTGCAGCTCCGCGACCGAGGGTACATTGCCTCCGACGCGTCCGTAGAACTCCACCGGCACTTTGCCGTTCAGCGTGAGCCGTACGTCTTCCACCATCTGTCCGTTGCTCAATTCGACGACGATCACCTTTTCGACTTTCTTCGCTGCTTTCGCCAGCGCCTTCGCCGGATAGGGCCACAGCGTGATGGGGCGGAACAGCCCGGCTTTTACGCCCTCTTTGCGCAGGGCTTCCACTGTTGAGAGCAGCACTCGGGAAACAATTCCGTATCCCACCAGCAGCACCTCGGCATCATCGGTGTGGTAAAGCTCGGAACGCTGCTCGGCTTCTCGCGCTCGAATGTATTTGGCTTCCATCTGGCGCTGGTGCGCTTCCAGTTCATCGGTCTCCAGAAAGATGGAGCTCACCAGATTTGCCCGCGTTTCCGGCGTACCTTTTACCGCCCAGGGTTTGTCCGGAGGTTGAATCTCGCGATACTCCAGATCGAGCGGCTCCATCATCTGCCCGACGAAGCCATCACTCAGCACAACCGCAGGATTCCGATACTTATCAGCCAGATCGAATGCCAGCATGGTGAGCTCGGCCATCTCCTGCACCGACGCGGGGGCTAGCACGATGTTCCGGTAGTTGCCGTGGCCACCGCCTTTCACCATCGCAAAGTAGTCGCTCTGCTCCGGCCCGATGTTGCCCAATCCTGGTCCACCGCGCATTACATCGACAATCACGCACGGCAGCTCCGCGCCCGCCAGATACGACATACCTTCCTGCATCAAGCTGAGCCCGGGGCCCGACGATCCCGTCATCACCCGCATTCCGGCCGCCGCTGCCCCGTACACCATGTTGATGGCCCCTACTTCGCTCTCCGCCTGCAGAAACGTTCCGCCGACTTGCGGAAAGTAAAGCGCAGCCGCCTCGGCGATTTCGCTGGCCGGGGTGATGGGATATCCGTAGTAGCCGCGGCATCCAGCAAGGATTGCGCCCTTGACCACCGCCACGTTGCCCTTACACAGCTGACGCATTTTCGCCCTCCTGCGTTGCCGCGACTGCTTTTCCCTTGGCCTTAATCCGGTAGACCGTAATCGCGCCCGGTTCCGGGCAGCAATAGAAACAAATCCCGCAACCGGTGCACTCTTCGCCGGTATAGCGTGCCGGGTGCGCCCCGTAGGAATTCAGCTCCGGCGCCAACTCAAGACACTTGGGTGGACAGGATTCCACGCAGAGCCCGCATCCCTTGCATTCCTCAGCATCGACCGTCACTTTACCGCGCGTCTGGCCCGCCATCGTTCACCTCGTTCCAGCTGGTTCCGCAGTTAAAGGCCGCTGCAGCCACTTCGTTTTCTCGCAGAATTGATAAAGCTCTTCGCGAAACTTCGGATGCGCAATGTCAATCAGCGCCTGCGCCCGCTGCCGGATGCTCTTGCCATGCAGGAACGCCACGCCATATTCGCTCACTACGTATCGGATCAGTCCGCGCGAAGTCACCACGCCCGCGCCGGGGCTCAGCATCGGAACAATCCGCGAGATCGTCCCATTCTTTGCTGTGGATGAAATTGCAATGATTGGTTTCCCCCTCTTGGATCGTGAAGCTCCACGTAGAAAGTCGACTTGCCCGCCAATCCCGCTGTAGAACTGGTTTCCGATTGAATCCGAACAGACTTGCCCCGTCAGATCGACCTGCAACGCCGAGTTGATCGCCACCATATCGTCGTTCCGCGCGATGAGTCCCGGATCGTTGGTATAGCACGTCGGATGAAACTCGAAGATCGGATTGTTGTCCACGAAATCGAACAACGCCTTCGTGCCCAGGGCAAATCCCAGGATGATCTTGCGGGGCTTGAAGTTCTTGCGCGCCCCGGTAAGCACGCCGGCTTCGATCAACGGAATCACGCCGTCGGAAACCAGTTCGCTGTGCACCGCCAGATCCTTGCGGTCCATCAGAAACGGCAGCACCGCATCCGGAATTCCCCCGATACCGGTCTGCAGTACGGCGCCGTCGTCAATCAAGCTGGCGACGTTGCGGGCAATGGCTTTATGCATGTCGGTAATGGGTGCGTGCTTGATGGCGCACAAAGGACGGGAGGAATTCACCACCGCATCAATGCCCGTGACATGGATAAAGCTGTCTCCGTAGGTGCGCGGCATCTGATCGTTAATTTGCGCTACCACGTAGCGCGCGCACTTTGCGGCAGTGAGCGATGTATCCACACCTACACCGAAACTGCAAAATCCGTGTGAGTCTGGCGGAGAGAGTTCCAACAGCGCCACGTCAATCGGCATGGCGCCGTTTTCAAACAGGCCTTCAATTTCACTCAAGTAGATCGGCGTGTAATCCGCCCGCCCGTCATTAATGGCCTCGCGGACATTCCCGCCAATAAACATCGCGTTATGCCGGAAGTGCCCTTCCATCTCCGGCGCGACATAAGGCGCCGCTCCCATGGTCATCATGTGAACGATTTCCACATCTTGCACGAAAGGACCGCGCCGCATCAGCGCCTCAACCAAGGTTTCCGGCTCCGCGCAGCCCGGCTGAATGTAGACTCGCATTCCCGACTGGACACAACTCAGGGCTTCGTCCGCCGTACGCAGTTTCTTCTTGTAATCAAGCTCCCAGGACATCCTTCCTCCCCAATCTCCGCGTTATCCCACCGATCTCATTGTTGGCACCGGTTCAGCCACCTTCGACGCCATAAACCGCTCATAGCCAACCGCCGCGGAAAAAACTGCGCGATCAAAGAACTGATCCAGCAATTCTTCCACTTCCAATTCGCCGGCAATCTCCACCGGCCGGTCCAGAACTGCTTCTTGTTTCAAGAAATCCCAGAGGTTTTTCTTGGTCAGAATGATTGCCCAAATCAGTTGACTGAGCGGCACCCCCTGCGCGGCGCGCCTTGCGCCGATCTCCAGGTAGCGCTTCTCGACATCCATGTCGCCTTTGCCGAGCAGCCACTCTGCTAAATGCCGATAGATTTCGTGAACCCGCTCCCTGAGTTCCTCCGGTGGCACATGGTCGTAATCTGGGAGAAAGGGAGAATGGCTCGTTCGTTCGAGAAGCCCTGTTGCCAGCGCATCCGAGTGGGTCTCAACCAGCCGGAGAAGCCTGTATGCGAGTAACATCGGTGCCCCTCCTTAACTGCTTGAATCTTCGACCCTAACCCGGGATACAGCTATGACAGGAGGCACGTCTGGTTGTGACATGGGTCACAGCAACCCTCCCCTTGTTTTCATCACGGTCCTCCGCTCTCAACTTCGCTGGTCGATCCTGCCGTGGGGCAAAGCTGACAGGTCTTGTGGTTCGGAGCCGTCGAACCCAATTAGTGACGAGAGTCACTTTCCGCGGTGCTCGCGATCACTTCATGTTCGCTCATCAAATAGTACGTTCGTAACAAGGGCACGCAGGCCAATCGCATCTTCGGGGCACATTGCTCTTGACCTTGGAGAACCGCGATGGAGGCGGCTATGGTGTCAAAGTGCGCGAATCCCTCCTGCTCGGCCATCTTCCGCTATCTGCGAGAAGGCAAGATTTTCCACGTAGTCGCCGGACCATGCGGACCAGAAAAGGACAGCACTTCCGGGACATCCACCCATGAGCGTTTCTGGCTCTGCGGGGAATGTTCGACCAAGATGACCGTCATTTCCGACGGCCGCGGAATTCTGGTCGTTCCTCTGCCCGATCTAGCGGAAAAGCAAAAACAGGAGCGGGCTCGAGGCATGGCGGTCGGAGCCGTCCCAGAGTCGCCTTCTTGACCCTGCCGATCGGCCCTCTAAGGAGGCTTATGTCAACGACGGCGCAGATACCCAGCCAGAAAAGCATTGCCTTCAGGCATGTACTGATGGCCACAGACTTTTCCGAAGCTTCCCAGCGGGCGCTTCACTTCGCCATCGCGATCGCCCGCCGGAACGGCTCGATGCTCTCCGTGATCCACGCAATCCCGGCTGAGCCCCATGATCGGATCCCGATCGGTCCCCTCCCTCGCGAACTGGATCGCCGAAGGCTGGAAGCGGAAGATCAACTGGGTCTGCTTGAAAAGCAAACCCCGTTCCGGGACCTCCAACATGAATTGTTGCTCGAACGCGGCGACGTATGGGATGTTCTCGCTTCCGAAATCCGCGATCAGAACATCGATTTGCTGGTCCTGGGCACACGTGGGCGCGGCGGACTTAAGAAGCTGGCCCTGGGCTCAGTGGCCGAACAAGTCCTGCACCTGGCTTCGTGTCCGGTGATCACCGTCGGTCCCAATGTCCCGCAACCCGCCTCGGACACTGCCGAATTCAAGCGCATTCTTTTCGCCACTGATTTTGGACCTGCTTCCAACGCAGCCTTGCCGCAGGCTCTGTCCGTCGCCGAAGATTATCGGGCGAAGCTATTTCTGCTACATATGGTGCCTCCGATGCCAGCTGCCGATCTCGGCCCGTCTATGTATGGCCCGTCGGCATACGCTGCTGAGGAATTTACTACCTGGCAGCGCACCATGCGCGCCGAAAGCGTCCGGAAATTAAAGGAGATGATTCCGCCCGAAACAAAACTTGAAATCGAACCCGAATATCTTGCCGGAATGGATTTCCTGCCGGAAGGAATTCTGGAAACGGCGACCGCTCACACTATTGACTTGATTGTTATGGGCGTGAATCACACTTCGGTTCCACGGGTAGCGGCCCATATTCCATGGGCCCTGACGCATGAGGTTCTCTGCCACGCCAAATGCCCGGTTTTAACCGTGTGCAACTGAGCAAGCGCAACTGACCAAGCACAGCTTAGTTGGAAGATATTCAATCGGTGCTATCGGAAACACGCAGGGGCGTGTGAGATCGCGGAAGGGTCTAAATCCAAGATCAGGAGTTGACCATTTTCTGCAGCGCTGGCTTGTTGCGGATGAATAGGGTTGCGCCCTTCAACTGCACCAATTGCCGTTTCTTGAATTCAGAAAATAACCGGCTCACGGTTTCACGAGTGGTGCCGATCATCTCGGCGATCTCTTCGTGCGTAAGTGTCAGCTTCACCTGCAAGGGGTCGCCATTGCTCGTCGAATTGGACCAGCCCAGAAGTAACTTCGCAAATTTTTCTGAAGGCGAGGCAGACAATCCAAGCGTACGGATCTCTTCATACGCAGTGTAGTAATTGCGGCTTAACTGCTCCGCAATTCGTACCGCAACCTCTCCATGTTCACGCAGAAAATGAAGCAAAGCATCGCGCGCAATAAAGTTCGCTTGTCCCGGTTCAATCATCTCGGCCGTCACTTCATAAGGCCGGTTGGAGATCGTAGCGTTAATCCCGAGAACGTCCCCGGGCTCGGAAATTTTCGTGATGATGGTCTTGCCTTCGGCAGAGGACGTCGAAAGTTTCGCTCTCCCCGCGCACAGCACAAACACGCCGCGCGGCTGCTGACCCTCGATGAAAAGCATGGCAGATTTGGGATAGACCGCGGTGGATTTGATTTCGTTAAGCTTCTGTACCGCAGCTGCCGGAAGATTGCAGAAAACATGTTCTTCCCGCACCGGACAGGTGAGGCAGTTGTCGAGGATATTCAGCCCGTAGGGAGCTCGCATTGCATCGCCGTCCAGTGAATTGTACCACTTAGCGACCCGTGACCACGATCACTAAAAGCCGTGACTCCGGGCATGGTATCTCGGGAGTTATGCACTCACAATGTAATGTACAGCGAGTTGTGGAGGCTGTGCATGTGGAGGACCCATGAGCAGCGCAACCGAAGTCCACGAGCCGGAAATTAAGAAGCCGGTCGAGGAGAGAGCCAAATCCCAAATATCGCCATCCCCGCAGGCAGCAGCGGCTAGGCCTTTGTTTTCAGACTGTTTGCTTGAGTCAGGCGGGGTCAAGCACGGCCGGTTCACAGTTGCAACGATATTCTCATTTATTCTGCAATGTTTGTTGGTGGGAGTCGCAATTCTCATTCCCCTGATGTTCACGGAAGCCCTCCCGAAGCAGCAACTGTTGTCATTTCTGGTAGCACCACCGCCTCCCCCTCCGCCTCCGCCGCCTGCCGCAGCAGAAGCCGCTTCGAGAGTAGTAGAACGCGTCAGCGAGATCAGCGATGGGCATCTGCGCACTCCGGGAAAGATCCCACAGAAAATACAGATGATCAAAGAAGATGAGGCGCCACCTCCAGCATTCTCTACCGGCGGAGTCGTCGGAGGCGTTCCCGGCGGAATTCCCGGTGGTCAGATGGGTGGAGTCATCGGCGGAATCATCAGCGCCACTTCGAATCTATCTGCCGTTCCGAAACTGGCGGCTCCCAAGCGTATCCGAATTTCGCAGGGTGTTACCGAAGGCCGGTTGATTCAGAAAGTTCAGCCGGAATATCCGGCGATTGCCAAGGCCGCGCGCATTCAGGGTTCCGTTGTGCTGAGTGCAGTGATCTCCAAGACCGGAGAAATCGAAAATCTGGTGCTGGTCAGCGGACATCCCATGCTCGTACCAGCCGCCATCAAGGCTGTGCAACAGTTCCGCTACCGCCCCTTCTTGCTGAACGGCGAACCGGTGGAAGTGGAGACAACGATCACCGTAAACTTCCAACTCTCTTGATGCTCCGGGAGCGTGAAAGGGAGAACGCGGGAGGTGACAGCATCGTGGAAGAATCAGACCAGTTTCGTGTCGTTGCCTGGTGGTCTTCGGGCCGGAATGGGATTGCCCAATCCAACTCCGCGCCAAACACGATTCACTTCACCTCCCCTCCAGCCCTCGGCGGCATGGATGGCCGCTGGACTCCTGAAGATTTGTTGTTAGGGGCGATCGCCAGTTCTTTCACCACCACTTTCCGCACGCTTGCTGAGAATGCAAAGTTCGAGCATACCGACTTGCAGGTAGAAGTCGAAGGTGTTCTCAAGAACGGAGCCACCGGCTACAGCTTCGCCGAGATATCGATTCGTGCAAACCTCATGATTCCCGATGAAGCAGAACGCGCACGGGCGGTCAAACTCCTGAACACGGCCAAGAGTTCGTGCCTGGTGGCGCGCGCGCTCGCGATCCCGCAAAATTTCGAGCCTCTCGTGGCAATTGCTGTGCCCGTAGCCTGAGCTCCGCGTAATTGTTTTCTCACCTCAACTGAAGAGTTAGACTATCCTCGACTGTATAGGCCTCATTACCGCAGGTTCAGCGATCCGCACCTTATAAGTTCCACTCAGGATGGTTCCGATGGCATTGATCCAAACCAATCAGGAAGAGAACCAGCAAATCCAGCAGAAGCAAGGCCTCGACGCATTGTTCGCTCCGTCTTCTGTGGCCGTGATCGGCGCCACCAGCCGTCCCGGAACCGTCGGTCGAACCGTTCTCGAGAATCTGCTACGCGATACCTTCCGCGGCAAAGTCTATGCCGTCAACGCGAAGCACGACGAAGTGCTCGGACTCAAGACTTTCAAGAGCATTCGCGATATCCCTCATCCAGTAGACCTCGCCGTAGTCGCCACTCCGGCGGCAACGGTTACTCAAATCATTACAGAGTGCGTCGATGCAGGCGTGAAGTCCGCGGTCGTGATTTCTGCTGGATTCAAAGAGCGTGGCGTCGAAGGCGCTGCGCTCGAACAACAGATCAAAGAGCAGTTGAAGCGTAGTACTTTGCGCTTGATTGGTCCCAACTGTCTGGGAATCATGAATCCGATCATCGGCCTGAACGCCACCTTCGCCAAAGATCCACCCCAGGCCGGCAATGTCGCCTTCCTCAGTCAGAGTGGAGCGCTCCTGAGCGCCATTCTCGACTGGAGCCATCGTGAACAAGTCGGTTTCAGCGCCATCGTCTCCACCGGCTCCATGCTCGATGTAGGCTGGGGCGATTTGATTTACTACTTCGGCGATGATCCGCACACCAAAAGCATTCTGCTCTACATGGAGTCTGTTGGCGATGCGCGCTCGTTCTTGTCGGCGGCCCGCGAAGTCTCGCTCACCAAGCCGATCATCGTAATTAAAGCCGGCCGCTCCGAAGCAGCCTCGCGCGCTGCCGCCTCCCACACCGGCGCGCTCACCGGCAGCGATGAAGTGCTGGACGCAGCCTTTCGCCGCTCGGGGGTTTTGCGCGTGCACAACATCGCCGATCTTTTCTACATGGCGGAAGTTCTCGGCCGGCAGCCGCGCCCCAACGGCCCGCGCCTTACCATCCTGACTAACGCTGGCGGACCCGCCGTCCTGGCCACCGATACGCTGGTCGCCAACGGCGGAGAGTTGGCTGAGCTCTCTCCCGAAACCTTGCAGCGCCTGAATGAGTTTCTCCCTGCCCACTGGAGCCACAACAATCCCATTGACGTCCTCGGCGATGCCGATCCCGAACGCTATGCCCGCGCTCTCGAAATCGCTGCCCAGAATCCGAACAGCGACGGCCTGCTCGTCGTCCTTGCTCCACAAGGCATGACCGACCCTTTACACATTGCCGAACGCCTCAAGCCTTATGCCAAGGAGTACGGCAAGCCCGTGCTCGCCAGTTGGATGGGAGGAAACAGTATCGCGGAAGGCGAAGCAGCTCTCAACTCTGCCGGGATTCCGACATTTCCTTTTCCCGACACCGCAGCCCGCGCCTTCACCTACATGTGGCGCTACACCTACAACCTGCGCGGACTCTATGAAATTCCCGCCCTTACCGAAATCTCTGAGCTCAATGATGCTTCCCGTAAACAGGTCGAGCTAATCATAAACAACGCGCGCACTCGCGGACGCGCGCTACTTACCGAGCTGGAATCGAAACAGTTGCTGTCGCTCTATGGCATTCCCACAGTGGAAACTCGCGTCGCGTCCACTGAAGACGAGGCGGCCGCGGTTGTTTCAAAAGTCGGTTTCCCAGTGGTGTTGAAAGTTTTCTCCGAAACCATTACCCACAAAACGGATGTCGGTGGAGTCAGGCTGAACTTGCAGGACGAAGCGGCCGTTCGCTCCGCCTATCGCGCCATCCAGTCTTCCGTAGCCGAAAAAGCCGGTCCCAATCAATTCTCCGGCGTCACCGTTCAGCCGATGGTCAAGCTGGACGGTTACGAGTTAATCCTCGGAAGCAGCATCGATCCACAGTTCGGGCCGGTCATATTGTTCGGCTCCGGAGGTCAGTTAGTAGAAGTCTATCGAGATCGTGCCCTCGCTCTCCCGCCGCTGAATACCACCCTCGCCCAAAGAATGATGGAGCAAACAAAAATCTTCACTGCGCTCAAGGGAGTTCGCGGCCGCAAGCCCGTCGACATGGCCGCTCTCGAGCAGTTGCTCGTCCGCTTCAGTCAACTCGTCCTCGAACAGCGCTCGATCGCAGAAATCGACATCAACCCTCTGCTCGCCTCGCCGGAACGTCTTCTCGCCCTCGATGCCAGAATTGTCCTGCATAGCCCGGCCATGGCCCTCGATACTCTGCCTAAGCCCGCCGTCCGTCCCTATCCCTTGCAGTATGTCGCGCGCTGGACCATGAGGGACGGAAATCAGGTCACCATTCGTCCCATCCGCCCCGAGGATGAGCCGCTCATGGTGAAGCTCCATGAAACGCTATCCGATCGTAGCGTCTACCTGCGCTACTTCTGCTCTCTCAGCCTGAGCCGCCGCATCGCCCACGAACGCCTGCTGAAAATCTGCTTCGGTGATTACGACCGCGAAATGGCGCTGGTCGCCGAGCTCACCGATCCCGCCACTCAAGAACGCCGGATCATTGCTGTCGGTCGCCTGAGCAAACTGCACAGCAAGAATGAGGCTGAAGTCGCCGTGCTGGTTTCCGACCACTATCAAAAACTCGGCTTAGGACACGAGTTGCTCCGTCGTGTCATCGAGGTTGCTCGCGATGAAAAACTGAGTCAGGTCTCCGCCGAAATGCTCACCGACAACGTAGCCATGCAGATTGTCATGAGGCGCCTTGGCTTCCGCGTTCGCACCGGCGAAGATATGACTTCAGTGCGCGCCTATCTCGACCTCTAACAGTTTTTGGGAACTCGCTGCCGACCAGCCGCCCGCTCGTGATCGCAATCACATGGAGGAGTGACATCACGCATCGCCCAAATCCCCACCAGGTGTAACCCTGAATCCGGGTGCGGAGGTGTCGTATGACAGTCTTGGAAACCAGGCAAGACACACCCGAAACCGAGAAGCAACGCAAAGCAATCTCAGTCAAGAACGTCCTCTACGCTACGGATTTCTCGGCCACATCGGAGTCTGCTCTTCCTTATGCTACCGCCATCAGCCGTCGTTTCGGCAGCACATTGCATATCGCGCATATTCTGTCCGATGCCAATCTTCTGCTGATGACCGGCGGCGTCGACTACGTGAGTATGGGCACGATTTACGAAGATGCCCACACTCAGGCCCAGGAAAAGCTCCAGCAAATCACCAACCGGCTGGGAAAAATTCCTTACTACACTTATGTCCGCCATGGGCAGCCCTGGAAAAGTCTGAGCCGTATTGTTGTCGAAAACGCAATTGACTTGCTCGTAGTTGGAACCCACGGCCGTACTGGATTGGGAAAGCTTCTGCTCGGTTCCGTGGCCGAGGATATCCTGCGTCACGTGCCTTGCCCGGTCCTGACCGTCGGACCAAAAGTCTCTGGCCATGCCAAGCTGCAAGAAATACATGCCAAGGACGGCGAATTGGCGCCGGCCGAATTGGAACTGCGACAGATCCTATATGCCACCAACTTCACCACCGCCTCGGTGGTGGTTGCCCCAGTGGCCGTGGCCTTGGCCGAGCAATTCAGGGCGCATCTGACGCTCATGCACGTCATTGAGCAGTACTCGGACTTGGATAATCGTCCCGGGCCGATTGAAGATGGAGTCCAGAAGCTGCAGGCACTGCTTCCCAAAGATGCGTCGCTCCCGTACGCGCCGGAAATCGTGATGGAGTTCGGCCCGGCTGCCGAATGCATCGTGAATACTGCGGTGGAACGCGAGGCCGATCTGATTGTGCTCGGAGCCCGTCCCGTCGATGGTACGGCGCATTTGCCGTGGTCGACCGTTCATCAGGTCGTGGCCCGCGCAGCCTGCCCCGTGCTCACTGTGCCTGCGTAGCCGTGATCGCCGGTTCAACGGCGAGTCGGATCACCTTTTCATCCTGAGCCGCTTTTTTTGCGCCGAAAGCCCGCCCTGAGCGAAGCCGAAGCGGACCTATGCAGCTGTCAGCCTGCGCATTTTAGCCCGCCACTCTGCTCACAGACGCTTGTGATCTTAATCACTGCCGCTCCTGCCGGGACCACTCAGAATCGAAGAGTCATTCATTCGCTGGAGAGCCCGTGTTCAAAATCACCCACGCACAATTCATCGCCCCCGGCATCAAACGTTTCGTCCTGGAAGCTCCCCGCATCGCCCGCAAACAGAAGCCCGGCCAGTTCGTAATTCTTCGCATCTACGAGGAAGGCGAGCGGATTCCTGTGACCATCGAAAACTCGGATCCTGAGCTCGGAACCATCAGCATCGTGGTCCAGTCGATCGGAAAGACGACCCATCTGCTGAATTCGCTGAATACCGGCGACAGCATTCTCGATGTCGTCGGGCCTTTGGGCAAACCATCCGAGATCGAGAACTATGGCACCGTCGTCGTAGTCGGCGGCGGTGTGGGTACGGCTATGGCTTATCCCTCGGCGGCGGCTTTCAAGCGCGCGGGAAATCGCGTCATTTCGATCGTTGGCGCACGCACCAAAGAGTTGGTCATCCTCGAACAGGAGCTGCGCGCTGTGAGCGACGCAGTCATGATCACCACTGACGACGGCAGTTACGCCGACAAGGGTTTCGTCACCGACAAACTTCGCCAGCTCATTCAGAACGGCACTCGCATCGATCTTGTCCTCGCCATCGGGCCGATTGTCATGATGCGCGCGGTGGCGGAGCTCACCCGCAAAGAAAACATCCACACTGTGGTCAGCCTGAACCCGATCATGATTGACGGCACCGGAATGTGCGGTGGATGCCGCGTTCCCATCGATGGCAAAAGCGAATTCGCCTGCGTCGACGGGCCTGAATTCGATGCCCACAAAGTAAATTTTGAGGTGCTGGTCCAGCGCAACTCGATGTATCGAGACGCCGAACAGCGCTCGCTCGCCGAGTACCAGCGCGCCGCCGCCGAAAAAACTGCGGCTCACCAAGTCGAAGAATCCTGCGCCATTGCGCAAAGGGGTGAACGATGAGTCCGACCACGAACAAATCCCTCAACCCGTTGCCGATGAAGGAGCGCATGAAGGTTCCTCGGCAGCTCATGCCCGAGCAGCCCGCCGACCAGCGCAACAAGAATTTCAGCGAAGTGAATCTCGGCTACAATCCCGAACTAGCCCGGCAGGAAGCCTTGCGCTGCCTGGAGTGTGCCAAACCCACCTGCACTGACAATTGTCCCGTCGGCGTGAAGGTGAAGGAGTTCGTGGAACTCATCGTTGCTGGAGATTTTCTTGCTGCCGCTGCCAAGATCCGCGAAGACAATGTTCTGCCCGCTGTTACAGGACGAGTCTGTCCGCAGGAAGATCACTGCGAAGGCAAGTGCCTGCTCTCGAAAAAAGTGAAGCCGCTCGGCATCGGCTATCTGGAGCGCTTTGTCGCCGACTATGAGCAACGCATGGGCACGCATGTTCTCCCCAATGTCCCGCCAACGGGCAAGAAAGTTGCGGTCGTAGGCAGCGGCCCGTCTGGCCTCACCGTGGCCGGCGACCTGATTCAGAAGGGCCACAAAGTCCGAGTCTTCGAAGCTCTTCACGAGCTCGGCGGAGTGCTCGTCTACGGCATTCCAGAGTTCCGCCTGCCCAAGCAAATTATTCGCGAGCAACTCGACT
The DNA here is from genome assembly GCA_963777005.1 of uncultured Acidobacteriaceae bacterium. Lineage (GTDB taxonomy): Bacteria > Acidobacteriota > Terriglobia > Terriglobales > Acidobacteriaceae > Sulfotelmatobacter. The sequence goes on from CAVZPC010000012.1 coordinate 197,934, forward strand.
ATATGCGCGAGATGGGCGTCGAGTTCGAAACCGACGTCGTCGTCGGCCGCACCGTCACCATCGACGAGCTCATGCACGAAGAAGGCTTCGACGCTGTCTATATCGGCACCGGCGCCGGCTTGCCGCAGTTCATGGGCATTCCCGGAGAACATTTTAACGGCGTCTACTCCGCCAACGAATTTCTCACTCGCATCAATTTAATGAAGGCCTATAAATTTCCCACCTACGACGAGCCCATGGTCGACCTGCACGGCAAAGATGTTGCCGTGATCGGTGGCGGCAACACCGCGCTGGACGCGATCCGCTCGGCGCTGCGCCTTGGTGCGCGCAAAGCTTATGTCATCTACCGTCGCAGCGACGCGGAAATGCCCGCCCGCGCCGAGGAAGTTCATCACGCCCGGCAAGAGGGAATCGACTTTCAGATGCTGACCGCTCCCGTCGAATTTCTTTCCGATGGCAAAGGCTGGCTCACCGCGGCACGCTGTGTGCGCATGGAATTAGGCGAGCCGGATTCCTCCGGACGTCGCAGGCCCGTGCCCATCAAGGGTTCAGAATTCGACTTGCCCCTGTCCGTCGCGGTCATGGCAATCGGCACCACCGCAAACCCGATCGTGCAAAGCACCACGCCGGGTCTGGGTACAGACAAACGCGGCTATATCCAGGCCGATTCCGAAACCCAGCGCACCACGCGCCCCGGAGTCTTCGCTGGCGGCGACATCGTTACCGGGGCCGCCACCGTCATTCTCGCCATGGGCGCTGGCCGTCGCGCCGCCAAATCGATCCACGACTATCTAACCAACGGCCAGTGGTGAGTGTTGCTATCGCGCTTTGTCAGCTTTGTCGGCTTCTCGCAACCTGCGTGTGACTCGGATCACTTACCCCCGAGACGCTTATCACTGCCTGCCCATTCCGCCGCGACTCTAATAAAACAGGGAGCGCGGTGATCATCATCGAGGGTCGATCGCGGTCCTTCCGGGGGCGCCAATGGTAAATGATGATTTAGTGAAGTGTCCGCTGTGCGGTGGTTTCACCCACGTCGCCAAGCCCGAATTGCTCTCCGCTTTGCGCGATACCAGGATTCGCCAACAAGTGGAGAATTACGTCGCCAGCCTGTTGCAATCTCAGTCTGCTGACCTGACCAGCGTCGCGGCGACTCCACCCCAGAGCAGAGACTTTACGAAAGACGTTCACCACTGGAATCCGAACGTTCCTGTATGGCGCCGGAGCCCGAAGGAATAGAACCGGCCACCGGAAACCGGGGTCGGGGTAGCGTCAGGAAAAAATCAGAGAGGAAGCAATGATTACCAAGCAACAAGCTTTGGATTACCATAGCAGCCCCCAGCCGGGAAAAATTGAAGTTACCCCCACCAAGCCCTGCCGGACACAACGCGATCTCAGCCTGGCCTACACGCCCGGCGTCGCTCAACCTTGTCTCGCCATCAACAAGAATCCGCATGACGCTTTCAACTACACTGGACGCGGCAATCTCGTTGCTGTTGTCACCAACGGCTCCGCCGTCCTGGGCCTCGGTGACATCGGTGCGCTGGCGGGCAAGCCCGTGATGGAAGGGAAGGCCGTCCTGTTCAAAAGGTTCGCCGACGTGAATGTCTTCGACATCGAAGTCAACACTCACAATCCCGACGAGATCATCAAGGTCTGCCAGCTTCTCGAACTCACCTTCGGCGGCATCAATCTCGAAGACATCAAGGCCCCGGAGTGTTTCTACATCGAGGAGACTCTACGCAAGACCATGAAGATTCCGGTCTTCCACGACGACCAGCATGGCACCGCGATCATCACCGGAGCCGCGCTGCTGAATGCTCTGGAGATCGTCGGCAAAGATATCGGCAGCGTCCGCGTGGTTTTCAACGGCGCCGGCGCCGCAGGCGTCGCCACCGCCGAGCACTACGAGAGGCTGGGAGTCAAGCACGAGAACATTATTTTCTGCGACACCAAGGGCGTTGTCTACAAGGGCCGCACCGAAGGCATGAATCCTTACAAGGAACGCTTTGCTCAGCCAACAGACCAGCGCACCTTGGCGGACGCGATGCGCGGTGCTGATGTATTTGTTGGACTCTCAGTCAAGGGCGCGGTCACTGCGGACATGGTTCGCTCCATGGCCCCAGACCCGATCGTCTTCGCCATGGCCAATCCCGATCCTGAGATCACCTACGAAGAGGCGAAAGCTTGCCGCAGCGACATCATTATGGCGACGGGCCGGTCCGACTATCCCAATCAGGTCAACAACGTTCTCGGATTCCCCTTCATCTTCCGCGGTGCATTGGATGTACGCGCCACCGCCATCAACGAAGAAATGAAGTTGGCCGCTACGCGCGCTCTGGCTGCACTGGCCAAAGAAGATGTTCCCGATTCAGTCTGCCGCGCCTATGGCGTGGAACGTCTGAGTTTCGGCCGCGAATACTTGATTCCAACGCTCTTCGATACGCGCGTACTGGTCTGGGAGGCCTCTGCCGTCGCCGAAGCCGCTATGCGCACCGGCGTGGCCCAGGAACCCGTTGATCTCGCCACTTACCGCGAGCAACTCGAAAGCAGGCTGGGCAAGGCTCACGAAGTTACGCGCACCATGATTCACAAAGCGCAGGCTCATCCCAAACAAGTCGTCTTCCCCGAGGGTGAAAACGAAAAGATCCTCCGTGCCTGCCACTCCCTCGTCGAAGAAAAAATCGCCAAGCCGATTCTGCTGGGCGATCTCGCCGTGGTTCAAGCCCGCGCTCATGAACTCGGCCTGAGCCTCGAGGGCATGAAGATTGTGAATCCGGCGGTATCGGAGCTGCGCGAGTCCTACATTCAGGAGTTGTTCCGCCTGCGGCAACGCCGGGGAGTAACTCTGAATGAGGCGCGTACGCTCATCAATGATCGCAACGTTTTCGGTTCGATGATGGTTCACACGGGAGATGCCGACGCGCTGGTCTCAGGTGTCACTCAACATTTTTCCGACACCATTCGTCCCGCGCTGCAAATCGTGCGCATGCGCGAAGGCTTCCACCGTGTTTCCGGCTGCTATGCCGTGATCACACGCAAAGGCGAGGTGCTGTTTCTCGCCGATGCCAGCGTCAACATCGAGCCTACCGCCGAAGACCTGGTTGAGATCGCGCTCTGCACCGCGCACATCGCCCGCCGTTTCGACGTCGAGCCGCGCATTGCCATGCTCTCCTTCTCCAGCTTCGGCAGCGTCGACCACCCTATCTGCAAGAAGGTTCGCAAAGCCGTAGAGTTGCTCCATTTTGCTGATCCAACCCTCATCGTCGACGGCGAGATCATGGCCGACGAAGCGTTGTCTCCGGAAACGATCGAGCAATCGTATCCCTTCAGCAAACTTAAGGGTGGCGCCAATGTCCTGATCTTCCCCGACCTCGCCTCCGCCAACATCGCTTGCAAATTGGTGGCAAAGATCGGCGGGTGCGAAACCATTGGTCCGATCCTCATGGGAATGAGCCGGCCCGTCCACGTTCTGCACCGGGGTGCTCAAGTCGAGGAAATCGTAGACGTGGCTGCCATCGCCGTAGTGGACGCCCAGGAAAATGAGTCTTACCAGCAAGCCCGGCAGGTTGCAGAGCCGGTAACCGTGTGAGACTGAAGCAAGCGACCGCTCGTGTGAGGTGTATATGACTGGAACAGTTTGGGTCGCCGTTGTTGTGGTTGTAGTGGCAGTAGGTTTGTTCGCATTCCGCGCAATCCCTGGTCTGCGAGCTTATTTTGCATACCGGGGCAAGCGCCTCATTACTTGCCCCGAAACTCACAAAGCCGCAGCCGTTGATGTTGCCGCGGGCGAGGCCGCCGTCGGCGCTTTTCTCTCCGAGCCTACACTGCGTTTAAAAGAATGCTCGCGTTGGCCGGAGCGGCAGGATTGCGGCCAACAGTGCCTGCAGCAAATCGAAGTTAGTCCCGAGAACTGTCTGGTGTGGAATATCGTGTCGAAGTGGTACGAAGGCAAGCAGTGCGTCTTCTGTCACAAGACTTTAAGCGGACTTCACCATCTCGACCATGCGCCGGCTCTGCTCAGCCCAGATCACAAATCGGTCGAGTGGAGAGAACTCCGCCCCGAGCAATTGCCCGACGTATTTTCCACGCACCGGCCAGTCTGTTGGAATTGTCACGTGACCGAAACGTTTCGGCGTCTCCATCCTGAACTGGTAGTGGATCGGAAGTTGGAGCCCAAGCGCATCATGTAGAAATTTCGCTGCGAACGGGAGCCGACTCAGGCTCCCGCAGAGCGAAGCTTTGCCCCTTCGGTCTTCGCCGCGCGCGTTGCAAGTTCCTCCAGAGACGGCACCGACACGGGAGCGATCAGCTTACGCTCTGGCGGTTGAGTTCCGGTGCGGATCGCCTCGGTCAGCATCTCCAAAGCCAGGTCAGCATTCGGACGAATATAGATTGTGGCCGCCAGCAATCCGTTGCGCACCCACGCCTGCCCCGTCTTGGGTAAGCCGTCACAGCCGGTGAACGGAATCTTGAGCCATCGCTCGCGATCACCTCCACCAACTTCCGAAAATGCTTTTCTCGCGCCCGCCGCCATGCTGTCGTCTTGCGCTCCCACCAGATCGATATGCGTTTCCTGCGAAGTGCGCAGGCGCAACCATGAGCTGACTGCCTTATAGGCACTCTCCTCGGTCCAGTTGGCCCGCATCGTCTTTACCTGAATATTCGCGGGCTTCGTCCGGTTCATTCCTGCAGTCCGCTCTTGCGCCGCCGAACTGTTGGCCGGGCCTTCGATGTACAGAATAGATCCGCCCTTCGGCAGCAGCGCTGCAAACTGCTTTCCCTGAATCTGTCCAACTTCGTTGTGGTCAGAACTGATGGAGAATACCGGCGACTGGCAATTCTGCCGGAGCTTGTGCACATAGTCCGCATCATGGTTGAGGATGACCCAGCCAATGTCCGCGCTGGTGGCCGCACGCGCCACTTGCGGAAATCCCGTTCCTCCCGCCGGTTCGAACACGATTGCATCCGGACGCGCTCCCGAGCCTTGAATGTACTGCAGCAACTGCTGGCTCTGCGTCACCGCATCATTGCTAGCGTGGATGATTTTCAGATCCACGCCCAGCCGCCGCGCAGCTTTCTCCGCGGCAGATGCCTGTTCCTGCTGATAGTCGTTATCGTCGTTCGTAAGGGAGATCAGGAAGCTGAGTTTTTTCATGACGAAGCCACTGCTCGATCATAATCAACTTTCCCGATCTTCGATGGTAACCAGAGTAACTACACAATTCCCAATCCGAAAGTCGATCCTGGCGCCACGCCCACGCGGCGGACAATGAATTAAGAAATAAACTTTTCAGTTGCTTATTTTTCAGAGACGATGTTGCTCGAAAAATTGCCGCCGGTCACCCGCGTCACGAAATGCCTCCACTCCTCCCGGACGAGTCGTAGAAAAAGCTCCCGCCAGATTACCCGCGGCCAGGCATGCCGGTAAATCGCCGCCTCGCAGATATTCGTGCAGAAATCCCGCATCAAAACTATCTCCCGCTCCTACCGGATCCACGCTCTCCACCGTGATCGCAGCACTTACAAAGCGCTCGCTCCCTCGTTGCGCCAGCGCTCCTTTGCGGCCGAGCTTTACCACCAGCAACGGCACCATTGCAGAGAGTTTCTGTACCGCAGCTTCAACATCGGCAACCCCCGCCGCCTTCTGAACCTCCCGTTCGTTCGGCAGAAAGATGTCCACATAACGCAGCGCCTCGTGCAGACCACCCTTCCAACCATCATCCGGATCGTCATTCGTATCTAGCGAAGTCGTAAGTCCTGCTTCTTTCATCAGCCGGAAGAGTTCCGGAATCCGCTCGCGCAATTTCCGCTGCAAATAAAAAGATGAGAGATGGAAGTGGCGCGAATTCTTCAGATAATCAAGATCAAGCTCATCCCATGCCAACTCTGCAATCGTGCCTGAATACGTCACCATGTTTCGCCAGTGTTCGCGCTGCAAGATCACGGTGATTCCCGTTCCCACCGCTCCCTCCATCCGACGCACCCGCGAAACGTCCACTCCACTCTGCTGCAACGGCTGCAGCGCAATCTCCCCAAAATCGTCGTCTCCAATGCAGGATTGAAATCCCACGCGGCTGCCCAGCGCGGCCAGATTGTGCGCCAGTATCGCAGAGGACCCTCCCAGCGTCAGCTTCATGCGATCGGCCAGCAGTTCGCGCTCCCGGGGCAGTTCTTCGGGAACGCCGTAAAGGATCAAATCCAGATTTACTTCTCCAGCAATCGTAACGTCAAAGGTGGGCATCGTTCGTCTTCGTTTGTATAACGATTGTTTTCCTTTTGTCCACCACGCGCCCTCTGAGTCGGATGTTGCCGGTGATCATGCTGTCTCTGACCGATGCTGTCTCCGATCTCATCCTGCGGCTGATCTGCAGATTTTGGGTGGCGCAGCGATTCATCGCTGCGATCACCTGCTCGCTCGAATCACCGGCTTTAGCCGCTGAGGTGCGCGCTTCGCAAGAACCTTCTCACTCTGCGACGATGCCGTAACCCTTTGTGGCGTCTACAGTTGTGAACCAACAAGGGTGATAACCAACTGGATGCGGGTGCCCAAAGGCGCAATTGCGCAATGCCATCACTTCTGCGGTAATCCAAAGGTAAGGATGTTCTCCAACTATCTATGGACACAACCCTGTTACGGAAAACGGAATTCGTTGCTGACAAAGGCGAAACGCAGCTCGATCAAGTCTATGTCCGCTCCCTGGCCGTCGTCTCGCGCCGCGTTGGCGGAGAAACTTTGATCGTCCCGGTGCGCGGCAAAGTTGGAGATCTGGCATCCATCTACAGCTTCAATCAAACCGGATCTCTGATCTGGCAATCGCTGGAATCTCCCAAGACTCTCGTTGAGTTGATCGGTGCCGTCCAGCAGGAGTATGCCGTCGGTCACGAGCAAGCTGAACACGATGTGAAGCAATTCCTGCAGGACACGTTATCCGCCGGTCTGGTCGAGCTCCGCGAGCAAGTCTCGATGGCCGCCATGAATTCAACCGGGCACGGAGAACTGCGGTCGGCGGGCTCGCACTGATGTCGCACACTGCCATCTCGACCAATTCCGGAGGATCATGGAGCAACTGAGTTACGGAGCCTTCAGCGCCGACCTGCACCAGCGCCAGTCCGGCCAGCGTGCTCCCATGCAGGTGACTGTCGAAGTCACGCGCCGCTGTCCGCTCGAGTGCCAGCACTGCTACAACAATCTCCCCATGGGCGATCAGGAAGCCCGCGGTCGCGAAATGACCACGGAAGAACACTTCCGCATGCTCGACGAAATGGTCGAGATGGGCTGCTTCTGGCTGATCTACACCGGCGGTGAAATTTTCGCCCGCAAGGATTTTCTCGAAATCTATACCTACGCCAAGAAGAGTGGTTTTCTGATTACCCTCTTCACCAACGGCACCCTGATCAATGAAAAGATCGCTGACTATCTCGTCGAGTGGCCTCCTTTCGCCATTGAAATCACCTTGTACGGCCGCACCCGTGAAACCTACGAATCTCTCACCCAAATCCCCGGCTCCTATGACCGCTGCTTGCGCGGAATCAAACTCCTGCGTGAAAGAGGATTGCCGGTCAAGTTGAAGACGGTGGCCACCACCATCAACAAGCATGAAGTCTCCGCCATGCGGCAGTTTGCGGAAGAAGAGCTAGGGGTTGAGTTCAAGATGGACGGCCAGATCAATCCCCGCATCGATTGCTCGCAGAGTCCGCTGGCCGTGCGGCTTTCCCCGGAAGACGTTGTAGCGCTCGACATGCATGCTCCCAAGGGCGTGAGCGAATATCTCAGGTTGGCAAAGCACGAAATGGAAGGTCCTCCCAGCTTGTCGAAGACCGATTCCATCTACTTCTGTGGCGGCGGATTCAACGCCTTCGCCATTAATGCTTATGGCGAGATGGGTATCTGCGTCATCTCGCAGCAAGAGACATTCGATGTACGTCGGGATGGCCTGAAGCCAGCGTGGGAGCATTCTCTTCGTGAGTTGCGCACCCGCAAGCGTACGCGGGTGACGAAGTGCATGCAGTGTCGCATTCAATCGCTGTGCGGGATGTGTCCGGCGAACGGCGAAATGGAAAACGGTGATCGCGAAAGTCCAGTTGAGTTTCTTTGCCATGTCGCGCATCTCCGTGCAGCAGTGATCGGAGTTGAAATTCCACACCATGGAGACTGCGAATTCTGCGCCGGTGGCACCCAACACAAGGATTTGATGGAGTCTGCACGCCGCATTCAGAACAAAGAGATCGACGTCGAAAGCTGGGTTGGTCCCCAGCAAATTTTTCCGATTCTGAACAACCCAAGTGCTACTGCGGGCTGCGGCAACTGTGGTGGTCGTTGAACCGTAGGGGTAAGGATTGAGGAGGCATGGAACAGAAAACAAATCAATCCGACGGTAAGAAGCCGTACGAATCACCGAAACTGACAACCATCAGTCTTCGCCCGGAAGAGGCGGTTCTAGGGCATTGCAAAGTGGCGGGGACGGGTGGCCCCGGCGGCATCTGCGGATTTACTTGCATGAACGCTGGGTCGTAACTGTTGCAATCTTGGCGTGACGCGGTGGGAAATACCAAGTGATCCTGTGGGCACATTACCGAAATTCGACGACTCAAGCGCTGCACTCTGCGGAGGTTTTTCTGTCGGCGGCTTAACCGTCCAGCTCACCGGCTATCGCAGTGCAGATGTTGCGCTGGTCCCGCCGTTGGAGCCATTTCGCGTAAAGACAGGTGCCTCCGATATCAATGTGGAAGTGGAGTGGGTCGCTGCAATTCCTCCGTCCACCGCTCTTCGAGTGTTTGATTCTGGCTCGGTGTGGCGTTTGTCCGAGGACGAGGATTTCTTGCAGTTCGACTTCAACGTGCCCTCCCTCGGAGAGCAACCCTATAAAAGACTGATCGTCGACAATAACTTCCGCCGCGCCAAGCTCCAGATGAATGAGCAGTCTTTCGCAACTTTGCCAACCGTTCCCGAACCCCTGGAGTATCCCCTTGACGAACTCCTGATCATGCATCGCCTCACCCAGGAGCGAGCCATCGAGCTCCATGGCGTCGGCATCGTCGGTCCTGACGGCGCCAGCAATTTGTTCGTCGGCCACTCCGGCGCCGGCAAAAGCACCACCGCGCGCCTCTGGACCGCGCTCCACAAAGTCAAAATCCTCAGCGACGACCGCATCATCGTCCGCGAACGCCCGGCCCGCGAACTACAGCCCGGCGACGATCCGGGGCAAATCTTCATGTACGGCACTCCCTGGCATGGTGAGGGATGCTTCGCTCTCCCGCAGCGCGCTCCGCTGCAACGCATCTTCGTCCTCGAGCACGGCCACGGCAACGTCCTCACGCGCCTCACTTGCAGCCAGATGGTCGCCGAACTATTCGCGCGCGCCTTCGTTCCATTTCATCGTCACGAGTACGTCGATTCCGCCCTCAGCTTCCTGGAGCGCGTCGCCGATTCCGTCCCCGGCTATCACTATTCTTTCGAGCCCGATGAGCGCGCCGTAGAAAAAGTTCTTCACTTCCATGATTAGCAGGCTGAAAAGCTCGGTCTCAAGTGGGACCGGGAAGGGCACGAGTTTTACTCGTGCCGTACATCGTGCTCGATCGATGCGGCTTCTAGCCGCTGAGGTGGGCTCTTTTCTTGAGCAAAAATCTTCAAGACTCTTTCTGCATCGAAAGTCGCTTCCATGACGAACCACGAGTCTGATTCAGAAAGCTTCGAGGCCCTCAGCCGCGAGCTGCTGAAGAGCGGATTGAGCGTGCGTTTCGAGGCGCGCGGCGCGAGCATGTCCCCGTGCATTCGCGACCGCCAGATTGTGCATGTTACCCCCGTAATCGTGAGCAAATTACGAAAGGGCGATATTGTACTTACGAAAGGTCATAGCGGCTTCCGCCTTCACCGCCTCGTGCGTGTCGATCATGATAACGATTTATTTATTACTCGCGGCGATTGTGGACAGCAAGATGACCCTCCAGCGCGCGGCCACCAAATTTTGGGCGTGGTCGTTGCGAAAGAAGTCAGGTTGGGAAAAACCATCGTGCGGACAAAACTAAAAGGAATCGGCGGTAAATTGCTGCGACTGACGGCCCGCGGGCAATACCTGGCCGGCGCGCTCCTGCGCAGGTCGAGGCTGCAGCGCTCATCACAAGGCGCGGATAACGGAACCGGGATTCTGCTTGGAGCGCTGTCTCTGATTCTCGTTCTTCTCGTTGCGCCCACGTCCCGCGCTCAGGTCTTAGTCGATACTAGCCCCAGTACAAATGCCACGGCAGATCTGACAGGGCCAGGCACGCTGACACTCACTTTCAATCACACCACCTCGGCCACGGCGAATCGGGGACTGCTCGTCGGCGTTTCGATGAATATCAAAAACAGCCCCACCACTACCGTCACCGGCGTCACCTACAACGGCACGGCTCTCACCCTGGTAGGTGCGCAGAACGATGCCGCAAACACTCGCCGCGTGGAACAGTGGTTTCTGCTGAATCCTGCCTCCGGAACCAATCTGCCGATTATTGTCTCCATCAACATTCCGGCGACTGCGACCGTCGGCGTAGCGGCCGGTGCGACCGTCTTCACCGACGTAGATCAGACCGTTCCCCTGGGTACGTTTGCTTCCTCTGACGGTGAATCGGCCGGCTGCGTGGCCAGTACTGCCGCGGAAAACTCCCAGTGCTCCTCCACCCTGGATATACCGAGCGTAGTCAACGGGATGATCCTGGACACGCTGGCAGTGGGCATGGGTACGATCACGGTGAATGGTCCCCAGGTTTCGCAGTGGAACATAACCTCCGGCGGCACCACTCCAAACGCAGCTCAGGATATAGTCGGCACAGGCAGCAGCCGAACCGGGGCACCCAGCGTGCCTCTTTCGGAAGGTTTCAATGAGGCTCTGGCTCTCACGTCCGTTGTGCCGAACGGCGTCGCATTCAACCTGACCTCCGTTGCGCCCAACACCGCTACGCTCACTCTAACCGCTGTTGCGAATGCCGCCGGCGGCAATACCGTTTACACCGGAACGATCACGGGTGGTGGCGGCAACGCGTTGGTCGGGGATACCGTCGTAGTGGCGGGTTTTACTCACGCCGCCGACAATGGAACGTTTACCTGCACTGCTTCCACGGCGACCACAATAACTCTCAACAACGCGGGTGGAATTGCGCAGACGCACGCTGGAACAGCAGCGGTGACCACCGCCGTTTATACGGGTACCATCACCGGTGGTGCCGGCAATGCCTTCCTCGGTGACACTGTCGTGGTCACCGGATTCACTAACGCCGGCAACAACGGGACATTCCTGGTCAACGCATCCACTGCCACCACACTGACGCTCAGCAACAAAGCTGGGGTTACGGAAACCGATCCCGCGACCGCCGTTCTGGCCACCGGCTCCACCAACACCGTCTACGTGGGAACGATTACCGGCGGAACCGGCAATGGCTTCGCCGGTGACAGCTTTGTGATCGCGGGATTTACCAATGCCGGTAACAACGGAACATTTACCTGTACCGCGTCCACCGCGACTACTCTCACCTGCAGCAACACCGCCGGAGTTACGGAAACGCACGCTGGAACGGCGACCACGAACGGCACCTTCAACTGGGCCCTTGGAGCAATATCGATCAATCCCAGCGGAGCCGACATCGGCGTTACGACAACCGTTGGCAGCGCCGTTTTTCTCGGCCAGAGCACTACCTACAACATCACCGTCTTCAATAACGGAACCTCTGCGGCGAATGCTGTCGTCCTGACCGATACCCTTGCTGCAGGGATGACATTGAACTCGGTCACTCCGAGCGCTGGCACAACCTGCACCGGAACTGGCCCCATCACCTGCACTCTGCCAACTCCTTTTGCGAAAGGCGCCACAGCTACGGTTGCCGTGGTTGAGACCGCAACCGCTTCTGGCGCATTTACCAATACAGCCGTCGTCTCCGACTCCGGAACGCCCCCCGATTTCAACACCGGCAACAATACCTATGTAGCGGTCGCAACTGTGCAATCGGTTGCTTGTGCCGGAGTTTCCCAGGCAGTTCCCGGAACCAATCTCTCTAGTGTCCTGAACACTTACTATCCCGGAAGCGCCAGTGTGGCCGCGGGCGCAACTTCCATCACTGTGGGCGCCGCTACCGGCGGTCCCGGGGGCACACCCACGCCGATCGCGGTCGGAAATCTCCTGCTCGTAATTCAGATGCAGGATGCCAGCATCAATGACTCGAACACCGTCGCCTATGGAAACGGCTACACAGGTCAGGGTTTCACCGCGTTGAATAGCGCTGGCGATTATGAGTTTGTTACCGCGAAAAGCGCAGTCCCGGCAACCGGTGGCACCCTCACCATTACCGGTGCAGGTACCGGCGGAGGACTTGTCTTCCCTTATCACTCCGCCGCCGCCTCCGCCACGGCTGGCCAGAGCACTTATCAAGTAATTGTCGTGCCGCAGTACACAACCGCTTCGTTCAATGCAACCACGCCACCAACGGCGCAAGCATGGAACGGTTCCACCGGCGGAGTACTCGCCCTGGATACTTCCGGCACGCTCACCCTCAACGGCGCAACCATCGCGGTCGATGGTCTTGGCTTCCGCGGCGGCGCAGGAATGCAATTAACCGGCGGAGGTGGTGCTAACACAGATTATCGCCAGCCTTCACCCGCCACGTATACCGGAGCGGCGGGGGGAGAGGCTGGCTGGGATGCCTCGAAAGGCGAGGGAATCGCAGGCACGCCCGAATGGGTGGAGACCGGTGGCACGTTCCTGCACACGAACACTGGCTATCCCAGCGGCACCGCCGGAACTGACGGCAGCATGGCGCGCGGCGCACCGGGCAATGCAGGTGCCGGTGGCACAGATGCCGATCCGCAAACTGCGTCTCCTGGCGGCAACGACGAGAACGCTGGCGGCGGCGGCGGCGCGAACGGTGGCGCCGGAGGCTTCGGCGGAGACTCGTGGAATACAAACCTGAGTGTCGGCGGGGAGGGTGGCACGGCATTTCCCGCGACCATCAACCGCATCGCGATGGGCGGCGGTGGCGGCGCAGGTACGCGCAACAATTCTGACGGAGACAATCAGGCCAGCGGTGGCGCGACCGGTGGCGGCATCATCATCATTCGCACCTTCGCGCTCAGCGGAACTGGAACCCTCACCGCGAACGGCGTTTCGGCTTATAACGGTACAGCCAATGACGCGGGCGGCGGCGGCGGAGCCGGGGGCAGTATCGTTGTTCTTTCCGCCAACGGCGGCGAAAGCGGCCTGACGCTGCAAGCCAATGGCGGCAACGGCGGCGATGCCTGGGCCTCCGAACCCTTCACTCTCGGAAATCGTCACGGCCCTGGCGGCGGTGGTGGTGGTGGTGTGATTCTCGTTTCTGGTACGCCAGCAAGCGCCAGTGTCAGCGGCGGCACGAATGGCCTCACCGAGAATCCGGGTGTGGCCTATGGGTCGACGCCCGGCGCCGCCGGTGTCAGCATCACCAACGAGTCGATCACGCAGACCTCCGGTACTCAGTCCGGAGCCCAATGTACTCCCGACATGACTCTCGGCAAGAGCCACGTCGGTAACTTTACTCGCGGATCAACCGCCACCTATACCATTCCAGTTGAGAATGTAAGCCCCTACGGTTCGACCACTGGCACCGTCACCATGAACGACACGCTGCCTGTGGGCCTGACTCCGACCAGCGCTGCTGGCACAGGATGGGCTTGCTCCATCGCGTCCCAAACCGTGAGTTGCACCGACTCAACGGTGCTGGCGCCGAATAGTTTTTATCCTTCGATCACGATTACTGCCAACGTCGCGCAGACCGCCCCTTCCACTGAGACCAACACCGCGCTCGTTAGTGGCGGCAGTGAGGTCAATCTCGCGAATGATAGTGCCACCGATGTTGCGACTGTCGTATCCAGCGCCGACCTCAGTGTGACCAATGCAGTTTCGCCAGACCCGGTCGCCGCAGGTAGCAACCTCACTTATACCCAGGTCGTCACCAACAGCGGACCGAGCGCCGCCGACAACGCTACTTTATCTGAGGCTATCCCCGCCAACACTACGCTGGTTTCTCTCTCCGCGCCTGCAGGATGGAACTGCGCGACTCCGGGCGTCGGGAATACAGGTAACGTGGTGTGCACCGACTTGAACATGCCCGGGAACACCGTCGCCACTTTTACATTGATCACCAAAGTGAACGCCGCAACCGCCAGCGGGACGGTTATTACAGATACTGCCACGGTAAGTTCGTCCGTAACTGATCCGAACTCGGCCAATAACACCGCCTCCGCGTCCACCGTCGTTGGTACCACTGCTGGAGCCGAGTTGACAGTAACTAATGCTGCATCTCCATATCCCGTGCAGGCCGGTAATAACATCACTTACACCCAGGTTGTAACCAATACCGGCTCCGCAGCGGCGACCGGCGCGACCTTCAGTGAGACAACTCCGGCCAACACCACATTCGTATCCATCACGCCTCCGGCAGGCTGGACCTGTACCGCTTTTCCTCCAGTCTGCACGAATACCAGCGTGGCCGCAGGTTCCACGGGAACTTTTACCGTTGTCTACAAGGTGAACGCGGCCACGACTGCCGGCACAATCATCACGGATACGGCAACAGTAAATGCCGGGAACCAGGCCTTTGGTTCTAATTCCGCAACCGCCACCGACGTAGTGGCCACCGCCGTCCAGGCTGATCTTGCCCTCACTACGGTAGCCTCGCCACCCACGGTCCTTGCCGGCAACGACATCACTTACACGCAGACAGTAACGAACAATGGTCCTGCGGCGGCCACTAGCGTCGTTTTCACCGAAGCGATTCCCACCAACACAACATTTGTCTCCGTCTCAGCTCCGGTCGGCTGGTCATGCACCACCACCACCTCTGTCATTTGCAACGACTCTAGCATGGCTTCAGCTACATCGGCTTCGATCATCGTTGTTGTGAATGTGGCGCCTACCGTCGCCGCTACCACCATCACGGCGAGTTCCTCCGTTTCCTCGTCCACCAGCGACCCCTTCTCAGGCAACAACAGCACCACCGTGAATACTCCAGTGACCGTAGCTTGCGACCTGGCTGTCACTAATACTGGTACACCTAGCCCAGTTCAGGCGGGTGGAACCATTACTTACACCCAAGTTGTAACCAATAACGGCCCCAGTAATTGCAGCACCGTAGCTTTTAATGAAGCGATTCCCGCCAACACCACCTTCACTTCCTATAGCGGACCTCCGCCCGGATGGACCTGTACTTCCTTCGCTTCCGGTTGCACTATTCCGACTTTGGCGCCCGGCTCCACGAGCACCTTTACCGTGGTTGTGACCGTGAATGCCGGAACCGCCGCAGGAACCATCATCACGGACACCGACACCGCTACCACCACCACCTACGACTCGAATCTGAACAATAACTCGGCCACGCTGAATATCCCTGTTGCTGGAGCCACACAGGCTGACCTTAGCGTTACGAATTCAGCTAGCCCGAATCCGGTGTCCGCCGGTAGTAACATCACTTATACGCAGACTGTAACCAATGGCGGTCCGGCCGCTGCCAGCACCATTACCTTCACCGAGACCACGCCAGCAAACACGACCGCCCAGTCGTTAACCGGTCCGGCAGGCTGGACCTGCAATGTTGGAACTCTTACCTGTACTATCGCTTCTCTCGCGGCCAACACCACTGCGAACTTCACTTTCGTCGTGACCGTGAACACAGGTGTGGCGTCCGGTTCCACTATTACTCAAACCGACTCCGTGACTTGCTCCGCCAGCGATCCAAGTTGCGCGAATAACACCGCATCCGCCAGCGTGCTGGTCGCTGCTTCCGCTGACCTATCCGTCACGAATACGGGCAGTCCGGTTCCGGTGCAGGCAGGCAACAACATTACTTATACGCAGGTTGTAACCAACGCTGGGCCGAGCACAGCCACGGGCGTAAGTTTCACCGAAACCACGCCATCAAACACTACATTCGTTTCGCTGACCCCAATCCCCAGCGGATGGTCTTGCACTCTTCCCACCGTGGGTAGCACCGGAAGCATCACCTGTACCGATCCCAGCTTCGCCACCGGAACCGCCAGCTTCCCGGTTATCGTGAAAGTGAATGCCGGAACCGCAGCCGGCACTGCGATCAACGACACTGCAACCGTCAGTTCCACAACCACAGATCCCAACTCCGCCAACAACGCTGCAACAGCCGCGGACGTGGTTGCGACAGCAACCGAGGCCGATCTGATCACCACAAACGTCGCGGCTCCTGCCTCCGTTGCTGCAGGCAGCAATGTCACTTACACCCAGAGCGTCACCAACAACGGTCCGGCTGCCGCCACGGCTCCCAGCTTTACGCAAACCACGCCGCCAAATACGAACTTCCAGTCCATCACGCCTCCCGCGGGTTGGACGTGCACCACTCCCGCCGTGGGCGCCGCTGGCACAATCACCTGCACCGCCACCACTCTTGCTCTCAATGCCACGGCCAACTTCACTCTGGTACTGCAAGTGATTGCCGCCACGGCCCCCGGAACAAACATCGCTGAAACCCCCACGGCCACAGCCACTAACATAGTTCCCAACCTCACCACCAATAGCGCGACCGCGACGGTTGTTGTCGCCAATGCGAGCAGCGCCAACGTGACCATTGCGAAGACCGCCACGCCGAGTCCCACCGTGGCTAGCGGCGATACTTTGACTTACACCCTCACGGTGAACAATACCGGTCCCGCCACCGCGACAACTGTGACCGTAACTGACCCCTTGCCAGCCAA
Source organism: uncultured Acidobacteriaceae bacterium (assembly GCA_963777005.1). Lineage (GTDB taxonomy): Bacteria > Acidobacteriota > Terriglobia > Terriglobales > Acidobacteriaceae > Sulfotelmatobacter. The sequence continues at coordinate 214,657 of CAVZPC010000012.1, forward strand.
CGTCAACTATCTGCAATCCAGTTCTACACTCGGTACGTGTTCGGAGGCCGGTGGCACCGTAACCTGTCTGCTTGGAACGATGACTAACGGCAGCTCTGCCATAATTACGATCCTCACCCGCGCAGGCTCGCCCGGAACCGCGACCAACGTGGCCAGCGTGACTGCGGATCAGATGACTTCGCCCAACACTTCCAATCAGGTTCAAACCACCATTACTTTCGCAACCAACATTAAGTTGGAATTCTTCACCGCACAGAGTGGCAAGGATAAGACCGGAGCCAACCGCGTTGTACTTCTTTGGAAAACGGGTGGGGAAGCACATAACCTCGGCTTCAATGTTTACCGCGATCAGAGCGGCGAGCGGCTTCCATTGAATCCTTCGTTGATCGCGGGCTCTGCGCTGCTCATGAACGGCGCCCTGCCAAAGCATTCCGGCAGAACCTACACCTGGATCGATTCCTCCCCCAGCGCCGGAAGCAGTTCCTACTGGCTAGAGGACGTGGATGTAAACGGCACTCGCACCCTCCACGGACCAATTTCTCCGGCGGCTTCCGCGAGCTCCAGCGCCGACAGCGAAGCGACTTCCGCTGTCATGATGAATCAGCTGAACCAAGCCCAGCCCGCCGCCGCGCCCAGCAACGCAAGTCACTCGGCTGAAAATGTCTGGCGCGAATTCGTTCCGACAAACTCCCAGCGCCAGCAGCAGTTCTTCCTGGCAGCTCATTCTGCAGTCAAAATATTTGTCAAACACGAAGGCTGGTACTGCATAACTCAGCCGCAACTGGTCCAGGCTGGGCTGGACTCTAATATCGATCCCTCACTCCTGCATCTTTACGCTGAAGCCATCGAGCAACCGATCCAGATCACCGAGGCCCAGTCTGGCCCTGGAGGCTTCGGTCCTCAGTCTCAAATTTGTTTCTACGGCACAGGGATCAATACCCAATATTCCGACGCCCGAGTTTACTGGCTCGCAACCGAAGAATCACAAGGTCAGCGCATTCAATCGTTGCCGCCCTCCTCTGGCTCCAATCAGCCTCCGGCCAGCTTCCCCTTTACCGTGGAGCTCACGCCTCACACCACTTACTTCTCGGCGCTGACTACGGCACATGGCAACAATTTCTTCGGACCACTGGTCTCCTCCACCGCCGTCGATGAGACCGTGCAGGTATACCACCTCGACACGACTTCGACTCAGCCAGCCCAGCTGGAGGTCATTCTGCAGGGTGTCATTCTTGGCTTTCCGCACGACGTCACCGTCGCGCTGAACGGTACCACTCTTGGCGATGTGACCTTCACTGGTCAAGCCAAAGGAAGATTCTCCGTCGATGTTCCGCCCGGCCTATTGCAGAACGGTGCAAACACTATCAGCCTCACGGCGCAAGACGGCGAATACGATTACAGCCTGCTCCAGTCGATTGCCATCATCTATCCGCACTCCTACGTAGCCGACTCAGGCGCGCTCACCTTCACTGGCCGGCCCGGCGATGAACTGAAAATTTCCGGCTTCACGCAACCTACGGTCACCGTCCTCGACATCACCAATCCCGCCCAGCCTGTGCAGCTCACTGCTCACGTCATGCCCGATGCCGCCTCAAAACCAGACTATGCACTGGAACTGCAAGTGCCATGGGCTGCTTCCAACTCCGGAATACATACGCTCATGGCTGTAGAAGCGGACCGGACCTCTTTGGCCGCCGAGATCCACCCGAACCATCCCTCGCACTGGCACAGCGCACAGCCGGGTAGCGAAATTGTGATGATTTCTCCTGCAGCCTTTGCCGGCGCTCTGAACTCCTTGCTGCATGCGCACCAGGCGGAAGGAAAATCCGCAGCAGTTGTGCTGATTGACGATCTGTACGACGAATTCAATTTCGGCGAGCGCAGTCCAGCCGCCATCCGCGAATTCTTGCAGACTGCGGTCAACGCGTGGCACACTGCGCCCCGCTATCTCCTGCTAAACGGCCGAGCCTCGTTCGATCCACGCAATTATCTTGGCTTCGGCTACCTGGATTTCGTTCCCACGAAAATCATTCCAACCACCGGCTTGATGACCGCCTCCGATGACTGGTTCTCTGACTTCAACAACAGCGGCTTGCCCACTATCGCAACCGGACGCTTGCCCGTGAGCACACTGGCGGAATCCCAGCTCGTGGCCGGCAGGATCGCTACCTATGAGGGCCAGTCCACCAACGGACCTTGGACTTCGCAGGCCCTCATGGTCGCCGACGTAAACGACACCTTGAACTTTACGAAGTACAGTCAGATCGCCCAGGCTCAGCTGCCTTCCAACATACAGGTGACGGATGTGTTCGCCACTTCGATGAGCGTCCCGGATGCCCGGCAAGCAATTCTCGCCGCCATCAACTCCGGACAAGTATTAGTGAATTATTCCGGCCACGGTTCGGAAGACGAATGGTCAGGAGATGATCTGTTCGATAGCGGCACCGCGACCGCCCTCACCAACGGCAATTCATTGCCGGTATTCCTCATCATGAACTGCCTCAATGGCTTCTTCCAGGATGTTTACGAAGAACCGCTGGCGGTAGCTTTGATGCTCGCCCCGAACGGCGGTGGCGTGGCAGTGCTGGCCTCGAGCGGCCTTAATCAGGCTCCGCCGCAAACGATTCTCGACAAGCTTATCGTGCAAGCCGCGATGAACTCGCCGCAGCTGACCCTGGGAGATGCCATTCTTAAGGCGAAGTCCGGCATCACCGATCTCTCCGTGCGCAAGACTTATAACCTCCTGGGCGATCCGGCAATGCAGATCAAACTTCCGGCCGCGAATCCCGCGCACTGACGTTTTGCTAAGCTTGGGCCATATTCGCAGTCACTGCGGCTTTCCGCAGCGGCTCTGCGATGGCTTTCATCACTTTCTCGAATCCGGCAAAATCCAGGGACTGCGCTCCATCCGACAACGCCCGCTCCGGACACGGATGCACTTCAATGATTAACCCGTCCGCTCCCACCGCGACTGCAGCGCGCGAGACCGCCGCAATCAGACTCTGCTTGCCTGTTCCGTGCGAAGGATCGGCGATCACCGGCAAATGAGAAAGATCCCGCGCCAGTGCCACCGCCGCAAGATCAAACGTATTGCGCATCTCCGTCTCGAAGGTCTTGATGCCGCGCTCGCAAAGTACCACCCGGCTGTTGCCGCCCGAAAGCAAATACTCTGCCGCCAGCAGCCACTCCTTCACCGTCGCTGAAGGTCCCCGCTTCAACAGCACCGGCTTGTCCACGGTGGCCAGTCTCCGCAACAGCGCGAAGTTTTGCATATTGCGCGCTCCCACCTGCAGCATATCGACATGCTCGCAGATGATCTCTACATCTTCCGTGCTCATCACTTCCGTGACCACCGGCAGTCCAGTCTGCTCCCGGGCTTCTCGCAGAATCTTCAGCGCCTCCAGTCCCAGCCCCTGAAAATCATAGGGAGAGGTTCGCGGTTTGTACGCCCCACCTCGCAACATCGTCGCCCCCGCGCGCTTTACCGCGTGCGCTGTATCCAGCAACTGTTCGCGCGATTCCACCGAGCAAGGTCCAGCAATGATTACGACTCCGGGTCCACCAATACCAACTCCGCCCACATTCACCACCGACCGCTCCGGCTTCACTTGCCGGCTCACCAGCTTGAATGGCTGGGCAATGGCGACCACATTTTCTACCCCTGGAGCCACCTGCAGGGCCTCGATCTCATGCCGCCGTCCATTGCCCACTGCCGCCACGATCGTTCGCTCCACTCCACGCGTAATATGAGGCTGGTATCCCGCCTCGCGAATGCGCTCGATGATGTGCGCAATCTGTTGTTCGGTTGCCTTCTCTGACATGTTTACGATCATTGCGACGCCTCCTGGATTTTCGCTGCAAAAGCAAAAGCCGCGATCCTGGATCGCGGCTTTTGGCTGAACTTGCTGGAATCTAGTCAATCATGGCTGATTCGATCTCCTCGCAAGTGCCGCAGCCGCTACTCCGCTAAACCAGTAGCGAAACTGCACGCTAAACGAGGTAAATCGCGCCATAAATATCCTCTTCTTATTCTCCCAAACGGCCTTGCCGCCGCACAACTCGTCCTCAACTATTGAATCGAACTTGCCGCGTTCGAAAAAACGTTATTCGCGTTCGATCCGATCAGTCGTATCGTTCCCACTACCAGAACCAGAATCACCGCCAGCATCACTGCATATTCGGCGATGTCTTGCCCCGAATCTTCCGATAGTATTTTGCGTATAAACTCGGACATGCCCTACCTCCAAATCCGGCAACATTCCATGAGCGGAGACTAGAAATCGGTGCAGACATAATGCCGCAGCGCCGCGCGCTTGTCAAATCCAGCAAACGTTTCTTAAACTTCTAGCTAAAAAGGATTGTGCAGCGCTGAAACCGGTGTGGTTGGCCGCGTCTCAGGTCGAGACTGCTCCACCATTTGCCGCGCGGAATTCTGGGCATATTGCAACACTCGGTCAGGAAATACACCAAGAAAGATGGTCGCTGTGACGCAGGCTATCAAGGCCAAGCCCAGTGCTACCGGAACGCGGCTCACCGGAACTTCCTTTCTCGATTCCCGCATGTACATCACCACAATAATCCGCAAATAGTAATACGCGCCAATCCCGCTATTTAACACACCGATAATCGTCAGCCAGATCAAATTGGCCTTTACGGCCGCGCTGAACACGTAGAACTTCGCAAAAAATCCGCCCGTCATCGGAATGCCGATCAATGACAATAGGAAAATGGTCAGCGTCGCCGCCAGCAGCGGGGAACTGCGTCCCAGTCCCTCATAGTCTTCCAGCGTCACATAACGTTCGCCAGCGTTGGCGAAATGGCTCACCACCGCAAATGCGCCCAGGTTCATAGCAGCGTAAGAGGCCAGATAAAACATGGCCGCCGAAGTCCCCAGAACAGGCGCGGCTGCGAATGCAACCAGCACATAGCCAGCGTGCGCGATCGATGAGTACGCCAACAGCCGCTTTACGTTATTCTGCACCAGCGCTCCCACGTTGCCCAGAGTCATGGAAAGCGCCGCCGCAACCCAAATCAACCAGATTGTTCCCGGCACATTAATCACGAAAACGATCCGCAACAAAACCGCAAACGCCGCCGCTTTTGGCGCCGTCGACATCAATCCCACAATTGGAGCCGGTGCTCCTTCATATACGTCCGGTGTCCAAACGTGGAACGGCGCAGCAGCCACCTTGAATCCCAGACCCACAAACATGAAAGCCACTGCTGTGAACGCCAGCAGCGGAATCCGACCCATTTGCAACGCGCCGCTGATCTGATCGATATTTGTCGAGCCCGTGGCGCCAAACATCATCGCCACTCCATACAGAAAAAATGCCGTGGCAAACGACCCTAACAAAAAGTATTTCAGTGAAGCTTCCGCGCTGGTCGCTGCCTGCCGCCGAAAACCGGTTAACACATAAGAAGCAATGGACGAAATCTCCAGCGCAATGAAAATCAGAACCAGTTCCACCGCGGACGACATCAGCGCCATCCCGACCGCGCCAAAAAGAGCCAACGCGTAGTATTCCCCCGCGCGGATCCGCTGCACCGCCATGTATTCGTAAGAACTTAGAATGACGACGCCGGTAATCGCAATGATCAGGAAATGAAAGAAGACACTGAACCGGTCCACCTGCACCATGTTCCAGAACGCCACCCCTGGAACTTGCGCCATGACCCACGTCGCCCCAATCCCCGCCAGTGCGCCCACCAATGCGATCACGCCGAGAATCTTTTGCCCCGTTTTCTCGTCGAGCAGCGGCTCCAGCAACATCACGATCATGCCGAAAATCGACAAAACAATTTCCGGCAGGATGCGAACATAATCCGCGCTCTGCGGTAACGCTTGCGAGTACGCCGGGACCAGGCTCGCCATCACGGTTTCGGCTGTCGCCAGGTGGGCGATCATTGTCCCACCACCCGGCTTGCGATTCGCGTCAGGGGTGTCAGAGCGGTTTGCACCGCCGGATCAATTGCTGCCAGCCACAAGATCGGCGCCACGCCCATCACTAGGGCCGCCACCGCGCATGGCCATACCGCCCACTTTTCAAATCCCGAAAGATCTTCCAAAGAATTGTTCACCGCGTGCGTAACCTTGCCGTAGAAGACGCGCTGGTACATCCACAGCAAGTAAATCGAACTCCAGATCACGCCCGTGGCCGCGAGGATTCCAAAAATCGGCCTGGCCTTGAATGCGCCGCTTAACACCAGAAATTCGCCAATGAATCCATTCAGCAACGGCAGCCCCGCTGACGCCAGCACGATCACCAGATACGACGCCGCGTATACCGGCATCGGCGCCGCCAGCCCTCCGAATTCGCTGATCTCGTAGGTATGGCGCCGTTCGTGCATAATCCCCGCCAGCATGAACAAGCCGCCCGTCGAAATTCCATGCGCCAGCATCACAAACATTGCGCCGTTCAGTCCTGCCTGGGTGAAGCTGAAAATGCCCAGCACCACAAATCCCAGATGGCTCACCGATGAATATGCAATCAACTTCTTCATGTTCGGCTGAACCATCGCCACCAGCGCGCCATAAATAATTCCAATCAAAGCCAGCGTCATCACCCAGGGTGCGTTGTTCCGCGATTGTTCTGGAAACAATCCAAGGTTGAACCGCAACAACCCGTAGGTCCCCATCTTCAGCAGCACGCCCGCCAGCAACACCGATCCTGCCGTCGGTGCTTCCACGTGAGCATCCGGCAACCATGTATGAAAAGGAAACAGCGGAACCTTCACCGCGAAGGCCAAAAAGAATCCGAGGAACAGCCACTGCCCAGCTGCCGGGAAGTTCGGAACCGCGCCGCTCATGATCTGTTCGCGAATCACCACAAAGTCAAAGCTGCCCGTATGCGCGTACAGCCACAAGATCGCCGCCAGCATGAACACCGACCCGATCATGGTGTACATGAAGAACTTCACCGCGGCATAGACCTTGCGCTCGTGGCCGAAAATGCCAATCAGCAGCGCCATCGGGATCAGCGTAGCTTCCCAGAAAAAATAAAAGAGGAATAGGTCCAGCGAAGTGAACACCCCGATCAGCGCTGTTTCCATGATCAGCAGCAGGATGAAGAACTCTTTCACCCGGTCGTGAACCGACTTCCAGGAAATCAGCACGCACAGCGGCGTCAGAAATGTGGTCAGCACCACCAGCCACAGCGAGATTCCATCCACGCCCATGTGGTAGTGAATATTTGGTCTGGAGACCCACTGCCGGTCGATCTCAAACTGAAAACCCGTTTGTGCGCGATGAAAGTAAACCGGCAGATGTAACGACAAAATGAATGTCAGCAGGGAAATGACCAGAGCAAAAACTCGAATATCGCGGTCTCGCCGCGGAAAGAACATCAGCAGCAACGCGCCCGCCAGTGGCGTCAACGTCACCAGCGTCAAGATGATGGAACTGAGATTATCGGTGCTCATCGCACTCCCATCCAGATCATGAAAGCGATCACCACTGCGGATCCAGCCGCGACCCAGCCCGCGTACGAGCGTATATTCCCCGACTGCATATGGCGCACTTCGTCCGAAACGTGCCGCGCACCGTCGCCCGCATCATTCACTGCCGCGTCGATAATCTTGCGGTCCACTCCTTGCCACAGAATTCGAGTCGATCCATTGATCAGGGGCCTGACAAAGATCGCGGCATACAATTCATCGATGTAGTATTTGTGTACGACCGCCTCGTAGAGCCCATCCAGCGAATCCGCAATCTTCTGCGGCAATTCCGGCCGCGCGCAGTAAAGCCAGTAAGCCAGCAACGCACCCAAAACAGCGACAAACACCGAAACACCCATGAGCGCATATTCCACGAGGCGGCTTGCCGTTTCCCCCGCAGCCTCTGCAGTTACGCCGCTCCCAAACACCGGAGCCAGGAAATGTTCAAAGCCATTGCCGATCCCTACCAGCCCGCCGACCAGCGAAAGCAGCGCCAGGATCATCAGCGGCGCCAGCATCACCATCGGACTCTCGTGCGGTTCTCCGTGCCCATGCTCGTCGTGGCCATGCGATCCGTGTCCGTGCTCATCCACCTTGGCGCCGCGGTAATCGCCAAAAAACGTCATGAACAGCAGTCGAAACATGTAGAAGGACGTAATGAAGGCGGTAATCAAACCAATCAGCCAATAAATCCAGCTGACCTGGTAAGCCTTCCACAGGATTTCGTCCTTGCTCCAGAAGCCCGCCAGTGGCGGGATTCCAGAGATCGCCAGCGTTGCGATGCCCATGGTCAGAAACGTCCACGGGATATACGAGCGGAGCCCGCCCATCTTCCTCATGTCCTGCTCGCCGCCCACGGAATGAATCACCGAGCCCGCCGCCAGGAACAGCAGCCCTTTGAAGAACGCGTGTGTCATCAGGTGAAAGATTCCAGCCGAGAATGCTCCCACCCCGCACGCCATGAACATGTATCCCAGTTGCGACACAGTCGAGTACGCGAGAACTTTCTTGATGTCGGTTTGCGCGATGCCGATGGTCGCCGCAAAAAACGCGGTAAGCGTTCCAATGATCGCGACCACGGTTAGCGCAATCGGCGCCCGCTCAAAAATTACATGGGACCGCGAAACCATGTACACGCCCGCCGTAACCATGGTTGCAGCATGAATTAAGGCCGAAACCGGCGTCGGACCTTCCATCGCATCCGGCAGCCAGACATACAGCGGAATCTGCGCCGACTTTCCGCAAGCTCCAACCATCAGCAGAATCCCAATCGTTGTGAGCAGCCCCGCGCCAGCCGTCTCTGCACCCAGCGGTGCAATGCTTTGAAACACTTGATCGAAATTCAGAGATCCAAAATGCTTGATCAGCAAAAACAATGCGATCAGAAATCCGAAGTCTCCAATTCTATTAACGATGAATGCTTTCTTGCCCGCCGACGCTGCCGAATCCTTTGTGAACCAGAACCCGATCAGCAGGTACGACGCCAGGCCCACGCCCTCCCACCCGATAAACATCATCAGGTAATTACTGGCTAACACCAGCGTCAGCATGAAAAACATGAACAGATTCAGATAGCTGAAAAAGCGGTAGTAACTGGGATCCTCCCACATGTAGCCGACGGAATAAATATGGATGAGAAATCCGACGCCAGTAACTACCAGCAGCATGACCAGCGAGAGTTGATCGAGGTAGAAAGCGAAGTCGACGCTAAAAGTTCCAGAGCGAATCCAGTGCACCAGATACTCGTGGTAGGGAAGCGCGAGCGATGAAAAGCGCATCGCCACCCACAAAGCCCACGCAAAAGCTGCCCCGCTGAAAAATAACGCAACGATAGTGACGGCCGCTCTCGACGATTTCTTGCCGAGAAAGCCGTTGATCGCAGCCCCCGCCAGCGGCAGAATCGGGATCAGCCATAGATTGAGCATCGGGTTCATAGCTTGAGCAGATTCACCTGATCCACGTTCAAAGTTTCGCGCGTGCGATATACCGCGATAATGATCGCCAGTCCCACCGTCGCTTCCGCTGCCGCTACCACCATCACGAAGAAGACGAATACCTGGCCAGCCAGCGCATGCCAGTGCGCTGCAAACGCTACGAACGAGAGATTCACGCCATTCAACATCAGTTCAATCGACATGAAAATGGTGATGATGTTGCGCTTGATCAGAAATCCGATCACGCCGCACGCGAACAGAAATCCGCTCAGCACCAGATAATAAGAGAGCGGCACCATCAGTCCACCTTCCTCGCCGTAGCTTCCGGCTTGCTGGCCAGCACCACCGCGCCCATGATCGCGATCAGAATCAACACCGAAGTAACCTCAAACGGCAAAAGAAAATCGTGAAAAAGAAGCTGCGCGATATCGGTCGGATGCCCCGTCAACGCGCCGATCGCCACTGCTTCCATTCCTGAGTGCCGCACCATCACCCACGCCGTCAGCACGCCCCCGCTCAGCACACCGGGCACACCTAGCAACAGGGCTACGCGGCTTCCCTTGGTCTCTTCTTCCTCGCCTGCGTTCAGCAACATGATGACAAACACAAACAGCACCATCACCGCGCCCGCGTAGACAATCACCTGCACGGCAGCGACAAACTCGGCACCCAGCAGCAGATATTCCCCCGCCAGTGCCGCCATCACGGCAATCAGCGACAGCGCGCTGTTGATCGGATGCCGCTGCGCCAGCAGATTCACCGCCCCGCCCACGCAAACCGCGCCGAATGCCAGAAATAAAATGAGATGAAAACTCATCAGCAGTTCTCAGTTCTTAGTTCTTAGTTCTCAGTAAATCCTTCAGACAGCTACTTCTCAGCAGGAACCCTGAGTTCTTACTGAGAACTGGCAACTAAGAACTTCTTTTTTCCTACCAGGCCACGGCAATCGCCGTTGCCACCAGATTGGCAATTGCCAGCGGCAACAAAAACTTCCAGCCAAATGACATCAGTTGGTCATAACGGAAGCGCGGCAACGTCCCGCGCACCCAGATGTAAAGAAAAAGAAAACAGAAAACTTTAGCGCCAAACCAGACCAGAGGCAGCACCGCCTGCAACAGCGGAGGCCCGAACAGCGGCCCGTTCCATCCCCCGAAAAACAAAAGCGTGGCCAGGCAAGCCACCGTAATCATGTTCGAGTATTCCGCCATAAAAAACATGGCGAACTTCATGGCGCTATATTCCGTGTGGTATCCCGCCACCAATTCGGTTTCGGCTTCCGGCAGGTCGAAGGGAATGCGGTTCGTCTCCGCATACGCCGCCATCAGATAAATAAAAAATCCAACGAACTGTCCGTGAATGATGTTCCATCGCGGAATGAATCCCCAGAAATGTCCGCCCTGCGCCTCGACGATCGTTCGCAAACTAAAACTCCCGGACTGGATCAGTACTCCTACCAGCGAAAGTCCCAGCGCAATTTCGTAGCTGACCATCTGCGCGCTGGCGCGCAGCCCGCCGAGGAGCGAATATTTGTTATTCGACGACCATCCCGCCAGCGCAACGCCGTATACCCCGAGCGAAGTCACGCCCAGAATCAGCAGCAGCCCGATGTTTACGTCCGTTATTTCCAGCGGGATATTCGTGCCGCCAATCGTGATCGAATTTCCGAACGGGATCACCGCAATCGAAGTAAGCGCGAAGATCAGCGCCATCATCGGCGCCGCCAGAAACAGCGGCTTGTAAACGTGCGGTGGTGTCAGATCTTCTTTGAACAGAAACTTCAAACCGTCGGCCGCCGGCTGCAGCAATCCAAACGGCCCCACCCGCGTGGGTCCCCAGCGATTCTGCATGTGGCCCACCACCTTGCGTTCCAGCCACACCGTGTATGCAACCGCGGTGAGCAGCACGACCAGGACGACCACAGACTTGATCACCGACACGAGTATGAAAACGCCAACCGACAAGGCCTTTGCTTCCTCTCCCTGTGCTGCGAATCCCTTTGAATCTTTATTACGTTACGCGAATCAGTCTGCCGCCACTTCGGCGGGCTTCACTTCGTGGCTCTCAATTACCGACTGCAATGCGCGCGAATAGCGTCCCAGAGTTCCGGAACTGAAAAGATTGTCGTTCGCCGGGTCAATCGATTCCGGCCGATGCGCAACTCCTGCTCCAGCCTTGGCCAGCGACGTATGTTGACTGTTTCCCGCCAGCAGGTTAATGCGGGATACGTCATATCCGGGAACCAGCCGCTGAATCTCATCCAGAATCGCTGTCGGATCGAACGGGCTCATCTTCGGTTCCAGTCCGTGCGCCTCCAGCCATACGGCGTGACGGTCGGCCTCGCCCGAATGCGCTCCCCGAGACTGTCCCATGTCGGCGTGGGTTCCGCCGCCGAACGGCACCAACTTGCGAACGTCAAAACCCATTGCGTCCGCGACCCGCACAATCATTTCAAAATCCGATTTCGTTCCCGTCACTTCGCCGGCCTTTTTCACCAACTGCACGTCGCCACAAGTGTTCGTGAACGTTCCAGACTTTTCGTAAGCGTTCGCTGCCGGCAAAACCACATCCGCCATCACCGCGGTCTCGGTCAGGAACATATCCTGTACCACCGCGAAACTCTTCGAGAACGCGAATGCATCGATGTTCAACCGCCCTACCGGATTCGACCCCACGACATAAAGCGCTTTCAACTTGCCCGCTTTTCCGGCGTCGATCATCCCATGCAAATCCAGCCCAGCCGCCTGCGGGATGTCTCCCCATTCCCGGTGAAACTCGCTGTTCCCGATGCTTGGGTGATATCCCGGCAACAGATCCGGATACAACCCCATGTCAGCCGCTCCGCGGGAATTCGCATAATCCGCGAGACACACAAACTTGGCCCCCGCGATTCCTGATCCAAACTTCACCAGATTCGAGAGATCCTCGCCCCGAACTTCGGAGCCAAAAACAATGGCCAGATTCTGTTCGCCGCGCAGCTTTTCGCGCAGTGCGACCCAGGCCTCTTTATTCATCGACGAACCGGACAGAGCCTCCGCAGCGGCGTCAGCGCCACTCAAGAAAGCAACGACTTTCCCTTCCGCTCCCGCCGGAATCTCCGCAAAGCTGGTCGCTTGCCGCCGCAATTTGATCGAATTGGAATTGATCACATACAACCGCGCGCGATGCAGCCGCACATTATTGCGAATCTGCCACGCCAGCAGCGGATGTCGCTCCGTCGGATCGTTCCCAATCAACAGAATCGCGGGAGCGGTAAAGACGTCCGCCATGCTCGCCGTCACACCGGCCTTACCGCGAAGCGCAGCCGCCAGGGCAGGGAAGTCCGCCGTCCGGTGGTGATCGACATTATTTGTTTTCAAAACTACCCGAGCAAACTTGGAGAGAAGATAATCTTCTTCGTTCGTGGTCCGCGTCGAGCCTACAACTCCAATCGCTTGCCCGCCTTCCGCATCACGAATTCCCGCAAACTTCTTGCCGATCAGTTCAAACGCCTCTTCCCACGTCGCGGGAGTCAGCTTGCCGTTCTTGCGAATCAGCGGCTTCGTGAGCCGCTCTTCATGATTCGCAAAATCAAAACCATAGCGCCCCTTGATGCAGAGAAAGTCTCCATTCGTGCCGCTCTTGTCGCGATTATCCCCGCGAACAATTTCCATCCCCGTATCAGCGCGCCGCACGCCCAAAGTCGTCTTGCAGCCGTCTCCGCAGTGGGTACAGATCGTGCCTACATGTTTCATCTCCCACGGCCGAGTCTTGTAGCGGTACGCGCCAGAAGTGAGCGCCCCCACCGGGCAGATGTCGATGCACATCCCGCACTCTTCGCACTCCAGGTGATCTTCTCTATTCGGCGCAATGATCGAGCTCACTCCGCGGTTCTGCACCCCGAGCGCCCAAACATCCATCCCTTCACCGCACACGCGCACGCAGCGGTAACACAGGATGCACCTCGGACGATCGAAAAACACTACCGGCGACCACTGCTGCTCTTCTCTATGATTCTTGGCCTCCATGAACTTCGATTCGGCCGCCCCATAAGAGAACGTCATGTCCTGCAACTCGCATTCGCCGCCCGCATCGCATACCGGACAATCCAGCGGATGATTCCCCAGCAACAACTCCACCATCGATTTCCGCGCCTGCTTAATCTCTTCGCTTTCCGTGATGACGATCATTCCTTCGCTCACCACCGTGGTGCACGCGGTCTGCAACTTCGGCATCTTCTCGATCTTCACCAGGCACATGCGGCAAGCACCCTGCAGCGAGAGATTGGGGTAGTAGCAGAACGAAGGCACCTCAATGCCCGCAGTCTTGCAAGCCTCAATCAGCAGCGTCCCCGCCGGGGCCGTCACCTTCTTGCCGTCAACCGTAAGTGTTACGTCAGCCATAAAGAATTCTTAGTGCGCCAGCACCGGCAGTTCTTCCACCGCACCCTCTTTTTCATACGGACACGGTCTGCCTTCCAGATGATCTTCAAATTCTCTGCGGAACTTCTTCACAAACGCGATGGTCGGCATCGCCGCCGCATCGCCCAGAGGACAAAACGTCCGACCCAGCATGTTCTCCGCCAGGTACTGCATGTTGTCGATATCTTTTTTCAGCCCTCCGCCGCGATGGAAGCGAGTCAGCGTCTTCTCCAGCCAGTCCGTGCCCTCGCGACACGGAATGCACCATCCGCAGCTCTCGTGCTTGTAAAACTTCATGGTCCGCAAGGCGAATTTCACAATGCATTGCTGGTCGTCGACCACCACCACTCCGCCCGATCCCAGCATCGATCCCGCTTTTGCTACCGAATCGAAATCCATCGCGACGTCGATTTCATCGGCCGTCAGCGCTGGGCAGGACGACCCTCCCGGCACCACCGCCTTCAACCCGCGCCCGTTCGGAATCCCGCCACCCACTTCATAAATCATCTTCTTCAGGTTGTAGCCCATCGGCAGCTCGTACACTCCGGGCTTCGCAATATTTCCGCTCAGGCAAAACAGTCGCGTCCCGCCATTTTTCGGCGTGCCCAGCTTGGCATACCACTCCCCGCCGCCCAGAATAATGTGCGGCACATTCGCCAGCGTCTCCGCGTTATTAATCACCGTCGGTCCGCCCCACAGTCCCACCACCGCCGGGAACGGAGGCCGGATCCGCGGAATCCCACGCTTACCTTCGAGCGACTCCATCAGCGCCGACTCTTCACCTACTTCATACGCTCCCGCGCCGCCGTGCCAGTAAATATCGAGATTGCGCCCGCTGCCAAAAATGTTCTTCCCGACGAAGCCCTTCGCGTACGCATCGCGAATCGCCTTCTGCATGATGTTCGAGAGATATCGATATTCGCCGCGAATGTATATATATCCACTCGCCGCGCCCACGGCCAGCGCCGCGATCATCACGCCCTCGATTACCGAGTGCGGATCATGCTCAAAGATCAGCCGGTCCTTGCACGTCCCCGGCTCGCTCTCATCGCCATTGCACAGCACATACTTCGGCTTGGCCGATTGTTTCGGTACGAACGACCACTTCATGCCCGTCGAAAATCCCGCCCCGCCGCGCCCCCGCAGCCCCGAGTTCTTCACCTCATTAATAATGGCGTCCGGCTCCATGCCCAACGCCTTCTGCACGGCCTTATAGCCGTCCAGTTCAAGGTAGCGGTCAATATTCGTCGCGCCCTTCCCAAACCGTCGCGAGACGACCTTTACCTCATCGGGATGTGAAACCAAGTCAGCCATTTTTGTGATTTCGTAATTGACTAATTCTGTAACCGGCGAGGTTTTGAATTACAAAATTACCCGATTACAAAGTTACAAATGCTCTCTACTGCGTACCCTTTTTTCTATACTCGTCCAGAACCTTGTCGATCTTCTCCGTCGTCAGGTTCTCGTGAAAATCGTAGTTCACCTGCGCCGCTGGAGCCCAGCTGCACGCCCCAATGCATTCCACTTCTTCCAAAGTAAACAATCCGTCCGGCGTAGTGCCTTTGTTCCCGACGCCCAACTTCTTCGCGCAATGCCGCAGGATTTCTTCCCCGCCGCGCACCATGCAGCTGATATTCGTGCAAACCTGCACATTAAACTTGCCCCGCGGCTTGGTCGTCAGCATCGAGTAATAGCTGATCACGTTCCTCACTTCGAGTTCCGTCAAATCCAGCCGTCCCGCGAGTTCCGCAATCACTTCATCGGAAAGAAATCCAACTTCATCCTGCGCGTACAGTAGCGTAGGCACCAGCGCCGACCGCTTCGTCGGATAATGCGGCACCATCTCCGCAAACCGCGCTTCGAATTCGTCCGAAAATCTCACCGGTCGATTTCTCCCAACACGATATCGATGCTCCCAATCGCTGCGACGACGTCCGCAATCAGCCCGCCCTCACACATCTTCGGCAAAGTCTGCAGATTCGCCAAACACGCCGCCCGCATGTGCACGCGATAAGGTTTCGCCGTTCCATCGCTCACCACGTAATATCCCATCTCGCCGCGCGGCGATTCCACTGCCTGGTAAACTTCACCCGCTGGTACCGCAAAGCCTTCCGTAATAATCTTGAAGTGATAGATGAGTGCTTCCATCTGCGTCTTCATCTTCTCCCGATCTGGAAGCACAACTCCCGGCGCGTTCGCTTTGATCGGCCCTTCCGGCATCCCGTCCAGCGCCTGCTGCACAATCTTGTTCGATTCCCGCAACTCGGCCACGCGGCACATGTACCGCGAGAAAACATCGCCTTCCTGCGCCACCGGAACCTTGAACTTGAAATTCTCGTAGCCCGAGTAAGGCATATCTCGCCGCAAATCGATATCCACGCCACTTCCGCGCAGCGTTGGTCCGCTCGCTCCCAGCGCAATCGCATCCTCCGCCGTCAGCTTCGCCACGCCCTTGGTCCGCATCATCCAGATCGGATTTCCCGTCAGCAGGTTCTCGTACTCATCTACTTTGCTGGAAAAATATCCGGCGAACTCCCGCACGCGGTCAAAAAAATCCAGCGGCGGCTCCAGCGCCAGTCCCCCAATTCGAAAATAGGAGGTCATCATGCGCTGCCCGGCAATCGCCTCGAACAGCTTCAAAATATCTTCGCGCTCGCGGAAGCAATACAAAAACACCGTCATCGCGCCGATATCAAGCGCATGCGTCCCCAGCCACACCAGATGCGAATTGATGCGGGTCAGTTCGTTCATCAGCACCCGCATCCACTGCGCCTTTGGAGGAATCTCCAGCCCCAGCAGCTTTTCCACCGCCAGCACATAACAAAGATTGTTGGTCATGGGGCACAGGTAGTCGATGCGGTCGGTCAGCGGCACCACCTGCTGGTAGAACTTCGCCTCGCATGTTTTTTCGATTCCCGTATGCAGATAGCCGATGTCCGGCATGATCCGCACCACAGTCTCGCCGTCAATCTCCAGCAGCACGCGCAGCACGCCGTGCGTGGAAGGATGCTGCGGCCCCATGTTCAGGATCATGGTTCGATCCTGCCCAGGCTCCAAAACCGGTGTTGGTGTCAGGTGCGCCATAACGAATTTCTAGCGGTAGCCCTCTACCGGATAGTCTTTCCTCAGCGGATGCCCTTCCCAATCCTCCGGCATCAGCAGCCGCAATAAATAAGGATGTCCCGTGAACCGTATCCCGAACAGATCGAAAACTTCGCGCTCAAAATAGTTCGCCCCCGGCCACACCGAGGTCAGCGACTCCACCACTGGATTCGCGCTATCCAGGCGAACCTTCAGCCGCACCCGCTCCTTATTGGGGATCGAAAGCAGGTGATAGATCACTTCAAACCGAGGCTCGGCCGGATACCAATCGACGCAGGTAATATCGGAAAGGAAGTTGAAGGCGCATCCCGCGTCATCGCGCAGCAATGCGCAAGCCTCGCGGATATTCGCCCGGTCCACATAAATCGTCATCTCGTCGCGGTCGAACTTCACTCCCGTAACCGCCGCCGCATTCCAAGCCAGCAGTCTGTCCACCGCAGGATGACCCTTCAGTTGCTCGAGATCAGTGATCGGCGGCGCCAAAGCCATCAGCGTGCTCCCCGCCGCGCCGCGTCCGGGCCCCAGTCAAGCACGCCCTTCTTCCACACATAAAAAAATCCGACCAGAACGATGCCGATGTATACAAACATCTCCCACAGCCCAAAATGCTTCAGATCCCGCAGAATCACTGCCCAGGGATACAGGAAGACTGCCTCAACGTCGAACAAAATGAACAGCATCGCCACCAGGTAAAACTGTACCGAGAAGCGTCCGCGCGAATCTCCCACCGGCTGCATGCCGCATTCGTAGGCTTCCATTTTCGCCCGCGTCGGTTTCCGCTGCCCGATCAGCCAGGAAAGCGTGAAAATGGCAGTCGCAATCCCTCCCGCCAGCAATATGTGGATCAGGAACGGCAGGTAGCGAACGAAGTAATTGTCTGGCATAGGAGAGCGTATATATAATTCGCGCGATGCGTCGCTAAACATTCTAGATTAGGTGTTGGCGCGCGCGAGTGTCAAGGGAACCCGGAACAATTTAGCAATTGTAGGATTGGATAATCAGGGAATCGAAAATCAAAACTCCGATAGGACCACAAACGTTGTAAGCTCGGGGTCGTAAGGTTTTCAATCGCCAGATCGCACAATCGTCCGATCGCAAATTTCTTATGATTTTCGGCTTTAATACCGACGTCAAACACGGCGACACCATCTACCACGTGCAAAGCGAAGCGCGCGAGAGCGAAAAACTGCTCCAGACCCAGGTTTTCGTTCGTGGTCGTTGCATCGGCAAGAAGGCCATCTCCTATGCCAACTCGGCCCTGGAAGCCGGTTTCAGCGATGCGCAGAAAGAGCAGCAATTGCGCGACCAGCACCGCCTCGTCCTCGAAGCCATTCGGGAAGGGAAGCTGGACTCCGTCCTCGACCGCGCTGAGACCGAAACCTTGGCCGCCATCAAGCAACTCGACGTGAATGGATCAACGCCGCCTCCATCCACGCCAACCGGAATCTCACCATGCGATTGCGTGTGACCGAAGATGGAACCGCCGTCCCCGCGCCCGCCTTACCTTTCGCTTCGCCCGTCCCGAGGCCGCTCCTTTCTATACCCAGGCCGTCACCGACGCGACCGGCAGCGCCGAAATCTCGGTCGAAGTCGAAGAATCCGCCCTCCCCGATTCTTCCATCATGGTCCAGGCCAACCACGAAGGCCGCACCGTCACCCGCAAGTTCGCCCTTCGCAAAACCGAGTAGAAAGTTTGCCTGCAATTTTCGCCGTGAGAAAATAAGCCATGAAGCTTCACATCAACGGAGACGCCCGCGACTTCGCCGATCCCGCTGCACCCGCCGAGTTCACCCTCGCGACCCTGATCGAATCCCTGAACATGAAGTCCGACCGCGTCGCCGTAGAACTCAACCGCGAAATCGCCCCCCGCGACCGCTGGCCCCAGACCATCCTCAAAGATGGCGACCGCCTCGAAATCGTCCACTTTGTCGGCGGCGGCGGTTTTTCATAACTCTCGCGCACTCTTCTAGTTACCCCTCCCGCACGAATCTTGGTTGACTCCCGCTCGCCCGTGTCTAGAATGTTTCAAACATTCACCTGATAGATTGTTTCAAACATAATCGGGGACCAATGCAAGATAGCTTTCCATCACACGAAGTCATCGCTCTGACAGGGATCACTGCCCGCCAGCTCCAATGGTGGGACGAGCGCGGCGTCGTCAAGCCCCAGCGTCAAGGCCATCGTCGTGTGTATTCCCTGCAGAACCTCACCGAAGTCGCCGTCATCTGCGAGCTACGCCGCAAAGGCTTTTCGCTGCAGGGAGTACGAAAGGTCATGCGCTTCCTGGCGCAGGAGTTCGGCAAAGGCTTGGCCGACATCGTTAGCCGCACCTCCGACGTTCACCTGCTCACCGACGGCACGCACCTTTATATCGAAACATCGGCGCGGCAAATCGTCGATATCCTCAAAAATTCCGAGCAGCCGATTCTCGGCGTCTGCCTCAGCGACGCCGTTCGTCACGTGCGCGCCGAAGTCTTAGCCAGAAAATCGAGTACTTCCGTAATACCGCCGCCCCAGCGTCGGCGTGCTAGAAAGGTCTCTTAGACGTGCTTCACAAGTTGGATCACACAGAGTTAGGTTCAAAGGGGGGAAACATGGTCGCCGAACTGGACATCCTGAATGAATGGATCCCGGAACAAATGCAGCCCGGAACCGTCTTTGTGCTTGAAAACGCCGGCGAAGTCGGCGAGAAGGAAGATCCCTACTGGGCCGTGCTCGCCTGCCCATCCTGCGGCATGCTCGGCCTGATCACGCGCCGCCAGATCAACGGTCTCGTTCCCGTCATCTGCGGCTCCGAAAAATGTTCCGCGCAGTTTTTTATTCGTGAAGCCGAAGTAGTCGTCCGCAAGCCGTTCTAGATTACCGTTCTATCGAATGCTCCATGCCCATCATAGTGGTCATTCCGACCGAAGAATTCCGTCACCGCTAAGAACGGAATTTGTAGAGAGGAACCTGCTTTTTCCCGTGACTAAGAAGACAATCTGCGGCGTCACAATTCTCAGCCTTTACCCGCCTGCACTCCGCTCAACTCCACTCCCACCTGATCCACAATCTCAATTCCAAATCCTTCCAGCGCCGCCACTTTCTTAGGCCGGTTCGTCAGCAGCCGAATCCGCCGCAAATTCAAATCCGAAAGAATCTGCGCGCCAATCCCAATCTCCCGCTGCGTCTGCCGCTCATTGTCCAGCAACGCCGGCAATTTCCTTCCTCGATGAAACGTCAGCGCCGTCCGTTCCCCCACTTTTTCTTTCGAAAATCCTTGCGACGTCTGATGCAGATAGATCAAAGCCCCACGTCCCTCCTGCGCAATCCGCCGCAGGGAGCCTTCCAGCGTGGCGTGACACTCGCACCCGGTCGATCCGAACACGTCGCCCATCAGGCAGTGTGCATGCATGCGCACCAGCACCGGCGCTTCGCTATTCTCCACGTCACCGCGAATCAGCGCCACGTGCGACTCTCCACCGTCCACTTCGCTCTCGTAGGCAATCAGCCGGAACTCCCCGAACCGCGTCTCCACCAGCGCCTCGCCCACGCGATGCACATACCGTTCATGCGCCATCCGGTACCGGATCAGCTCCGCCACCGTCAGCATCTTCATTCCATGCTGGCGGCAGAACTCAATCAGGTCCGGAACCCGCGCCATGGTTCCATCATCCTTCATGATCTCGCAAATAATTCCCGCCGGAACCATTCCCGCCAGCCGCGCCAGGTCCACCGAAGCCTCAGTCTGCCCCGCCCGCACCAGCACCCCGCCTTTTCGCGCGCGCAGCGGAAACACATGTCCCGGCCGCGCCAGGTCTGACGCCTTCGTCGCCGGATCGATCGCCACCTGAATCGTACGCGCCCGGTCGTACGCCGATATTCCCGTGCTCACTCCGACTCGCGCATCAATCGCCTCGCAGAATGCGGTTCCATATTGCGAAGTGTTTTCCGCCGTCATCGGCCCCAGCCGCAGATGATCGAGCCGCTCCTCCGTCATCGCCAGGCAAACCAGCCCCCGCCCGTACTTGGCCATGAAGTTGATGGCTTCCGGCGTAACCTTCTCTGCCGCCAGAGTCAGGTCGCCTTCGTTCTCGCGATCCTCGTCGTCCACCACTACGATCATGCGGCCCGCGCGAATCTCCTCGATCGCCGCCGGAACATCAACAAATGAAGTTTGTGGGCTCATTTGAAAGAATTGTAACAAAGCGCCTCTGCGCTTCCTGTCCAGGCGGTCCTCGTAGTTCTGCCCAATTGCCGTGCATATCCTTGATGTTGACGATCTCTTGGTGAGCACGTAAAATAGTGCTGCACACAATGTTGTGCCACGTATGAAGACCAATATCACCCTGAAACTCGACTCCGATCTCCTGCGTGAAGTCCGCATACTCGCAGCGGAGGAAGACACTTCCATCAGCGCCTTGCTTGCCGCACGTCTCGAACAAATCGTGCGCGAACGCAAGAGCTTTCAGCGCGCCCGCAAGCGTGCGCTCGCCAGGCTGCGCGACGGCATGGATCTGCACTGGACTCGTCCCCGCTCCCGCGACGAGCTGCACGAGCGGTAAGGCGAAATGGCCGACAAATACTTCGTCGACACTAATATTCTCATCTATGCTCATGACCGCTCGTCGGGCATTAAACACCAGCGGGCTAGGCATACCATCGAGCGCCTGTGGGAGAGCGGGCAGGGTGTGTTGAGTACGCAAGTCTTACAGGAACTCTGCGTCAACCTGCGCCGCAAAGTCGCTCGCCCAGTCTCGCTCGAGGAACTTCGCAAGCTGGTTCGTGACTATATGAGCTGGGAGATCGTGGTTAATACTTCCGATGCTGTTCTCCAGGCTCTCGAGATCCAGGAACGACATAAGACGTCTTTCTGGGACGCCCTCATCTTGCAGGCAGCCGAACAATCCGGCGCTGCTGTTCTCTATTCCGAGGATCTGGCAGCGTCGCAGAATTATGGCTCGGTTCAGGTGGTTAACCCGCTCATTGGATCGAATCGCGATTGAAACGGCACTCTGGATAGGTTTGCTGTTTTGGCTTCGGGGGAGTTTCCAGAACGAACATTCGGCCCGAATTGATTCGATTCCTACGGTCAAGCCGCCGGTGGAGTTCCCGCCAGCTTCCGCTGCGTCTTCAACACGTAACACTCTTCATGGACCGGTCTCCCGTACTCGTCCGACTTGGCGCCTTCCAGCGTCACCCCCCGGTTGCAGATCGCGCACGTTACCGCGTCACTTTGCGAATCAGGAAGCTTCTCTGACGAATGCGGATCGCGTCCATCAAGACTGTTCACGGCCCACCCCACTACGATTCGGCCAGCCTAGTCCGTTGGACTAACCACGTCTGTCCGCTAGCGCACAGAGGGGTACCTCCGTTGTTCCTGGCGATCTCCTGTCCGCTCCCGCTTCGCCAACCTATTGCGGATTCGCTGGCGGAGCCTCCCCTTGCTCGCTGCCCGCTCCCGTCTGATTTCCAATCACATTGCCCGATACAATCATCTCCACTCGCCGGTTCAACTGCCGCCCTTCGGCCGTGCTGTTGTCCGCCACCGGATCGGCCTTGCCCATCCCGCGTGCCGCCACATTATTCATTGAGACCCCATTGCTCACCAGAAAATCCCGCACGGCCTCCGCCCGCTTGTCAGAAAGGGTTTGATTGTATTCGTCGCTCCCCACCGAATCTGTATACCCATCGATCTCCAGCTTCAAATCGGGGTATGCCAGCACGATCCCCGAAATCTTTGCCAGCCGCTCCCGCGCCTCCGGCTTTAGCGTGTACTTTCCAAAGTCGAACAGCACGTCCGGCATGCTGACGATCAATCCTCGCGCCGTGTCGCGCGTCTGCAACACTTGATTCAGCTGTGCCAGCAAACGCGCCCGCATGGCTTCTTTCTGCTGAACTGCCTCTTGCCGCTGTTGTTCCGCCACGCTCGCAGCCTGTTGCGCCGCTGCTGCTGCCGCCTGCGCCTGTTGCTCTGCCGCCAAAGCCGCAGCCTGTTGCTGTTGCGCCTGAGCCTGCGCCTGCTCCGCTTCCGCCCGTCGGCGCGCATCTTCCTCGGCCTGAGCTTGGGCCTGCGCGGCTTGTTGTTGCGCCGCCGCGGCATTCGCCTCAGCTGCCGCCTGGGCCTCCTCATGAGCCCGCCGCTCGGCATCAATCTTCGCCTGTTCCTTACGCTGCAGCGTCAGTACGCGCGCGTCTTCCGCCATCTGCGTCGCCCCGCGCGCCGCTGTCCCAATCGGTGTCCGCCCTTGCTTGCGCTGGTAATAATCCTCGGCACGCTGCAGCATGTCTTCCGCTTTCGTCAGGCTGTCTGGCGCATACTGCTCCGCTCCCGCCGCCTTCGCAATCACCACCGCATTGCGCGCCTCCAGCAGATCGAGCGGCACTTTGATACTCGCCACGCTTGAGGGCAATTGATCCGCCGGCACATCGATCGTGTATTGCCCGCCCTCCAGCACCTCGAACTTCGCATCAATCGGCTCTTCGAATCCCTTCGTCCCGCGGCGAATAATATTCTCCGCCACCACCTTGTTACTCGGGTGCGTCACCGCATAATAGGGTTCCGCCGTGATGATCATCCCGAAGGCTTGCAGATCGGTCGTCACATCCATCTTTTCCTGCCCATTCTCTCCCGGCAGAATTTCGCCCAGATTCACCGCCCGCCCCTCAGGCGTGATCGCCCACAACACATAAGTAAGGTATTGCCCTCCAAACCGGTTCGCTGGTGACAAATGCTTGAGTTCCAAATCGATGGCCAGCCGTCCATTCTTGCCCTCGACCTTGGCGTGACCCTCCACATCCGGCATCAGATCTGTGCCCTTAAAATTCACTTCAGTCGAACCGCCTCGGTTTCGGTAATTCACCGCCTTCGTCGTCCGCGCACTCACCTGCACGCGAAACACCGGCATTTGGTCGTTCTGCCCGGTATTCTGATTCATCCCCTCTGGAGCGCGGTCCTGCTCCGAGTTTGGCGTTTGAGCAGGATGAGGATCAGTGGGATAGATCGGCGCTGGGCTACTCTGCGCAATCATTGAGCCTGACAACACCGCCTGCGCCAACAGAAGAAACAGAATATTTTTCGCAACCATCTTTACCAACCATTCCCCCGGGGAAGCTTGCAAGAGACCGCCGAGACTTCCACCGTAGCGGGGGTTTACAAGCACATCAATACAGCACATAACGTAGAAACCCGCGCCCCATGCCGCATTCGCGCGATTATCTCGTAGCAAAATAAATCGGGCCGCCCGCAGGCGGCCCGTCTATTTGTCTGACAGCTGATAGCTGAAAGCTGACAGCTGAGAGCTAGTCTCCCGCTACCGGCTCGGCAACTTCCGGCTTGGGTGCTGCTCCATTGCCATTTCCGTTCGGCTTGCCCAGCGCTCCCAGCGGAATAAATCCGTTCTCCGCCACCGCCGGCTTCTCTTTCAGCACTACTTCGCGGTAGAGAGCAGCCATGCGCGCGTTGTAAGCCTCATCATTCTTCTGCGGCCCACGATGTCCCGGAACTGGCGTCGCCGAATGATCCGTCCCCGCATTCGCCACTTCGGATCCCGCCACCGCACTTGCCGTAGCCGCCTTCGCATCCCTCGCCCGCTTCTTCTCTTCGCGAGCCGTCTTCGCGATGCCCAGATTATCCAGATCGTGCTGCAGTTCGTTGGTGACCAGATCTTCGCGCAGCCTCAAGTAGTCGACATGCTCCTCTTCCATCTTCACCTTCTTGCCGCCGGCGAAGATCTCATGCCGTCCATGTTCCTCGTACCACTTCGTGAGCGTCGCCGTCATGTGCATCTTCTCGATGATGTTCCGCCAGCCCACGCCCGTGTTGTACGCGCAGAACGAAATCTCGCCCTCCTGCGTCGCATACGGAATAATGCACTGCTCCGTCCGCCGGAAATCGTAGTTGAACAAATCCTGGAACCACATGCCCGCGATGAACAGGAAATTCCAGCGATCATTGGTACGCCGCTTCATCACATCATCCAGCGTACGATCACCGCCAACCTTCCCATAATTGCGTCCCGTAACGTTGTAATTCTTGTCAAATTTCTTCAACAAATCCATCATCTTGAAATGCGTCGGTGCCTGAAACGGGTCGTAATTCTTCATCAGGCACAACGCCATTCCAAACCCCGTCAGGAATTTTCCTCGCGAAGCATCATTCACCTTCGCAATATCCTTGGCCAGCTGATCCCCCGATAGAAACGCCGTCACTGGCACAGCTTCCTTCGTTTCCTTGTCAATCATCACCGCCATGCCAGTTCCGCAATTCGGGTGACAACCGCAACTTAGTTGGCCCCAGTCGTTTTTGACGTCGTTGGCGTGCATTAGATCTGCCCAGTCTGAAAAAGTTCCCATGAAGCTGATCGGGAACCAGTCGCGGCTGGGTTCGCCTAAGCCAGTTTGATTTTTTACATCGTGTGCCAGGTGAGAGAGCGTGTAGCGCTGGGCTTGGCGGCGTTCGTCGGTGACGGCTTCGTCGCGGCCGGTGAAGCTTACGGGCTGGAAGCTGAGGAAGCTGATCGTCTTCGGATTATCCAATGCGAACTTGACGATGCGTCCGACCTGTTCGTTGTTGATGCCGTTCACGATGGTGATCACGGGAACGATCTCCACTCCCGCCTTGTGCAGGTTTTCGATCGCTTTTAATTTCACATCGAACAAGTTGCCGACCGCGCGATGCGCGTTGGCAGCGTTACCGATGCCATCGAATTGCAAATACGCGTAACGCATGCCGGCTTCGACGGCCTGTTGGCAGAATTCAAAACTTTTTGCGAACTCGATTCCGTTGGTCGCGGCCTGCACGGAGTTGTATCCGACTTTGCGGGCATAGCGAACCGCATCCAGAAAATATGGTGACAACGTTGGCTCGCCGCCGGAGAACTGCACGCTCATCTGACGACGCGGCTTGATGGTGATCGCGTTGTCGAGCATGGTCTTGATCTCTTCCCACGTCAGTTCGTGGACGAAGCCAACCTGGTTCGCGTCCATGAAGCAGGGATCGCACATCATGTTGCAGCGATTCGTAAGATCGATGGTCAGCACGGAGCCGCGTCCATACTTCACGGTGGAAGAGCCGTGGTGATGCAGATGTTCGTCATTGTGCGCAACGATGTCGCGGCCAGGAAAAACATCTTCCAGGTGCTTCGAGAAATCGGTGTCGATCGACATCACGTCTTCGAAGTGGCCGTGCTTCGGACAATCCTTCACCATCAGAATTTTTCCGTCGCGCTCCACGATGGTGGCTTTGATCTCGCCGACTTTTTCGTTCATCAGAACTTCGTGCGGCAGTTTGCCATCAAGAATCTGCTGGCGGATTTCCGGCACACACTTCGGGCAGAGCGAATCGGTGGAGCGGGGCCAGCCGAGGGGTGGCTTGGATTTTTCGTAGGACTTGAGCAGAGGCTTGTCGGACCATTTCGGGGTGGGCGACGGGTTGGGCTTGATGCGATTCAAGCGGTCGAAGACAACCCAAGCGCCTTTGGCGGCGACGGTGACTGCTTTTTCTACGTACTTGATCGGCTTGCGCATAATAGCTTCTAGCTCCTGGCTTCCAGCTCTTTAACTTCTAGGCCTTGAGTGTTCGGTCTTAGGAAAAAACTCCGGCGGAAACTTGCCTTGGCTTCACCTGAGATCCTATTCCACAAAACCCGTCCACAAAATCAGCCAACAAAAACCCATAAACCTGTGGCTCTCCCGGGAATTGAACCGGGTTTATACACTCTTCCCTGGGAGTTGTCTGTAGGCAGACTATTGGAAGGGAAGGGGATGGCGCATCCTTAAGACAACGAACGGGAGAAAAATGGGGTTTAGCGGGGAAATGGGGGATTGGGCGGAGGTAAGTTGTTGAAAGGAAAAGAGGCTATTGGTCGCGGCGATTTGCCGGTGGGTGTAAGATGAAGCGATAGCGGGGGTGGTCATGGCGCAGATGACGCCGCAGGTTTCGGAGTTATTGGCGAAAGCCCTTAGCCTTTCTACGCAGGAACGTGGCTTGCTCATCGATCGCCTGATCGAGAGCTTAGACGACGAGCCGGCCGAAGAGGGGGTCGAGGCGGCGTGGGACAAAGAGATCAAGCGGCGCGTGGATGATATTCGTTCTGGGCGCGTGAAGACCATTCCGGGGGAGCAGGTCCTGCGAGAGTTGGCGGAAGAGTTCCCTGATGGGGAGTAAGACGTTCCAGTTTCATCCTGAGGCAAGGGAAGAATTTCGAAATGCAATTCGCTGGTATCGCAAGCAAAATCTCTTAATGTCGGCAGAATTTCGCATAGCTGCATCGAGCGCGATTCGGCTGGTCGTAGAATTCCCGCAGCGCTGGCCGAAATACTTGTATGAAACGCGCCGCCTTGTGATGCAGCGCTTCCCGTTCTCTATCGTTTATCTTGACGAGCTCGACTCGGTCATCGTCGTGGCGGTTGCGCATAGCAAACGAAAGCCGGGGTATTGGAAGGACCGGGTTTGATTGTGAGTTGTCTGCCTGTAGCAGTGCCCACTTCTCGCAAGGGACGGAAGAAATCGGGCAGCTGGGCGTGAGATCAAAATCCCCGCTCTGTCCCTGCAAAGAACGCAGGGACAAGGACGGGGCACCCGCGGGGCTTTCAGCCCGGTTCGGAATGACAACGGGTTGAACGGGGAGTGGGCTTATCGCAGCGCTGAAAGCGCTGCGCCACCCAAAAGCGCTGGACGCGGCCCATTCGACCTTCGCTCAGGGCAGGCTGCTGAAGCGCCGCTCTTCCACGGTTGTGCTGGCGGAGTGGTAGTTCTCAATTCACGGGCAAGGTCAAAGGCGATGGACAGGAGTCTCTGTCCCACACGGGCGGATGATGGAAATCCCTCGCGACGCTGATGGCAGCTTCTGGCGGGTATGGGATCCTTCGACTGCGCATGGCGTCCACTGCGTGGACGTCATGGTTCGCTCAGGATGACAAGGTGGACGTCATGCTTCACTCAGGAGGACAAAGCTAACGTCATGGTTCGCTCATGATGACAAGGTGGTCTTCGTCTGGGTAATCGGGGTCTGGATAATCGGGGTCGATGCTGGCGTGGATGGTTAGGGGAGGGTCGAGGAGGTGCCAGGCTTCGCGGTATTTTTCCAGGCGCATCTTTTTGGCTTTGCGGTGAGGATAGAAGCGGAGCATGGGTTGGGGCGTGCAGACTTCGACGGGGATGATGTACCAGATGTCGAGGGGGACGACGTGGGCGGCGATGAAATCGATGTCGCGCTTGGTGTAGACGGCGCGGCCTTTGCCGGTGGTGTAGGTGGCGCGGGTTTCGTAGGCGTCTGCGCGGAGGCAGTCGGTGCACTTGATCTGGATGCGGAAGAGATGAACCTGGGGCTGGGGACGATTGTCGAGGATGAAATCGTAACGCTCGCTATCGCCCCAGGGCTTGGAGATGGCGAAACGGCGCTGGGTGGCCTGGTAGAGGAAGGCGGCTTCGGACCGCTCTCCGGTGCGCTTGGTGTTGGGGCGGTGAGGCTGGTCGGGACGGCGGCGCGGCTTGGGCATCGGGACTTCTGACTGTGGAAGGAGCCGAAGCGGGCTCCGCCTTCATCTTTAATTGTTGTCTTTAATCCGGAATCTTTATCGTCATTTATAGCTGTATAGAAGTTGAATTGATTTTCTAATAGCTATTATAGCAGGGCGGTCAAGGATGAGGCCGAAAGCGGATCGGTCCGACTGTGTTGGTCGACGATCCCCCCAGATCGTCCGCAACAGCAGTCGGACACTCATCCACGCCCGGCGCTACGCCATGACTCAGGAACGCAGCGGGGCTGCCCCGAACTCATGTCAATGAGCGATGCTGCCGGATAATTGATTTCGACCCGACGGTAGCGGCAGGCCGAAATCATGTTTGAGATATTGAACCGGCTCGCAGGAAGAGTCCATGGAGAGAATCTGAAGCCGTCTGAAGCGATCTGAAGATCGAACTCGCGAGTTTACCTGGCGGGATTCGGCGCGAAGGGAGACGGCCCCGCCGCATCCCCGATTCTTACGCAGCCCCGATGGTTACTCAGGCTTGACTTGGTCTTCGGCGGAAGCCTTCGGGGTTCCGCGGGGATCCTCTGGATCGAGGCCGGCCGCGCACATGATGGCGCGACCGAAATCTACGGGAGAAATGACGAAGGGCTCGGCGGGAGCGGATTGCGTGGCATCTTCGTGGGCGGTGGGGGCGACGAAGCGATAGCCGCGGCCGACGACGGTTTGAAGGTACTGGGGTTCGCCGGCATCGTCGGCCAGGGCGCGGCGGATTTTGCGAATGGCGGTGTTGATGCCTTGTTCGACGTCGACGAAGACGTCCTTGCTGCTCCACAACTCGGTGGAGATTTGCTCGCGCGTAACCAGTTGCCCCCGGTGTTCGACCAGAAACATGAGCAACTGGAGCGGCAAGCCTTCCAGCCGAACTGGGATGCCATGGCGGCAGAGTTGAAAACGAGTGTAATCCAGCTGGAAATCGTCGAAACGAATCTTCTTCTCCGGCACAGCACAGCTCCTGGTTCCCGAGGCTCGGTTGGACTCTGCCCGCCGGGCAGAGGCTTTACGGGTGCAGAAATTCTGTTCCGTTGGGCTTGCCGTGTCAAGCCCCGTTGAGATCAAAATCCCCGGCCCTTCGGCTGCGCTCAGGGCAGGCTCTGTCCCTGTAAAGAAGGCAGGGACAAGGACGGGGCACCCGGCGATGTTTGGCTAGTTCTGCGCGACGTGCTTGGGAGTGGAAGGCTTTTTCGTCACGGGCGCAGTGGCGGATTTGGCGGCGAGTTTCTTTTTGTTGAAGTCGCGGACGATGCGGGCGACGTAGGCTCGGGTTTCGTAGTAGGGAGGGACGCCGTTGTATTGGTCGATGCGCTGCGGTCCGGCGTTGTAGGCAGCCAGGGCTTTGACGAGATCGAAGTTGTAACGCTCGAGCAGTTCGCGGAGATAGCGGGTTCCGGCTTCGACGTTGGCTTGCGGGTCGAAGGCATTGCGGACGCCGAGTTGCGAGGCGGTTTGCGGCATGAGCTGCATGAGTCCCTGGGCGCCTTTGGGAGAGACGGCACGGACATTGAATCCGCTTTCGGCGCGAATGACGCTGGTGACGAGATCGGGGTCGAGCTGGTAGGTGCCGCTGGCGTCTTTTACGGCTTGAGTCAGGTCGAAGGGATGGGACATAGCCGCGGCGGCGCGCTCGGGCTCGGTGTGAGGAGTGGGAGTGTCGGGGATGGATTCGAAGTGATCGATCTCGGCGGTGGGAATGTCGACGAAGCTGGATTGATCTCCATCGATGTACAGGCGAGTGATGGTGCCGATGATCTCGCGGCGCTCGTGACGGATGGAGAAGCCGTTGCGGAGGATGGCAGAATCGGCGGCAGAAGAGGGAAGCGAGGTGAGGGCAAGGAGCACGGTCCAGAGTGCGAGTTGGATCGGCTTGTGCATCTGCTGCGGAAACTTCCCTCAGATCAAGTCGGCGATGGCGGCGGCGATGCCGCAGTTGTCATTGGCCAAAGTTTCGCGCCAGCCACGGGCGCGGAGCTCGGCACAGGCATTCCCCATGATAACCGGATGGCCGGCGAACTCAAGCATTTCGACGTCGTTATGGTTATCACCGATGGCCATGACCTGTTCGCGACGGTAGCCGCGGTGGGCGGCCCAGCGAGCCAGAGCGTGGCCTTTGGAGCAGCCGGCGTTCAGGATGTCGATCATGGAGAGATCGCGCTCGGGATATTCGGTGCGGAGGACGGTGATGCGGTTGCCCATGCCGGTGGCTTCGAGGGCGCGCAGGGCCTGGGACATGCGGTCCATGGAGCCGCAGAACATGGCCTGGATGGGATCGGTGACGAGGGCGTTCTCGAGAGGGACGATGAAGTCGATGTACTGCATATTTTTTTCGAGCCAGCGGCGGATGCTGATATTCAGGGCTTCGAGGTGCTCGAGAACGATGGCGCCTTTGCTTTCCTTGTCGAAAGTAAGAACGGTATGGCCGCGGAAATCTTGCATGGCGGTGACTAGATCGTGGCAGACCTGACGCGGCATGAGGTCGCGATGAAAAGTTTCCCCGGCGAGGGAGCGGGTGACGGCGCCGTTGGAGCTGATGAGCCAGAGATCGAAGCCGAGTTGCCTGGCGATGGGCAGGGCAAAGGTATGGCGTCGACCGGTGACGAGGACGATTTCGATGCCGGAGGCGTGAGCGCGGCGGAGGGCTTCGAGGTCATCCGCGGAGATTTGAAATTGGGGATTGAGGAGGGTGCCGTCGATATCGGAGGCGAGAAGGCGGATGGGGCCGGGCTTCGGGCGTCCGGCTTCCGGTGTCGGCAAGGGACTCGCAGTTTCTATCACGTTTCATTGTTACATAAGCGGGCTTACACGGGCTTTCGAGCTTCGCTCGGATGGACAGCCCGTTCGACTCCGCTCAGGGCAGGCCTGGGCGGCTGCCCCCACATGAGCGAGCTACGCTTTTTTTCGTTTATCCAACGCGGCGGGAAAGTTCATCAGGTTGTAGGTGGAGACGTTTTGAGCGTCATGGAGAAGTGCGCGGATGGCGGAGCGCAGTTCGGCGATCGCATTTTCCAGCTCTTCTCCTTCCGCGACGGAGAGCAGGGCACACAACTGGCGGACGCGCTCTTCGGGGGGAATTGGCATTCGGGAGAGCATGGCAGAAAGCTGGCGGAAATACTGTACAGAGTTTCGCGTAGAGGCCTACGGTATCCATCCTAAGAGCGCGACGTGGGCTGTTCCCTCGGCGTGATATATTGCGCTTCGCATGGGATACCTTTTCTTTTTCATACATTGGTGGGGATTTTTATTGCAGGCAGTCGCGATCGTGCATTTCATTCGCCGCCGGCCGGACACTTACTGGATTTTCATCATTTTGTTCCTGGGATGGATTGGGGCTGCGGTTTACATTGTCGCGGAAATGATTCCGGATGCGGGGCTGCTGCGCGGATCGTTTCAGGCATTTCCGCGGAGGCGCCGGATTCACGAGCTGGAGCGGGCGATTCTGGATAATCCTTCGGCGGGAAATTACGAAGAGCTGGGATTGCTGTACCTGGATGATGGCGATTTTGCGCGGGCGCGCGCGTGTTACGACCGGTCGATTGCGCAGAGGTCGGATTCGGTGGATCCGTTTTACCGGCGGGGAGTGGCGGAGGTCGAGTTGGGCGACTTCGCGGCGGCGGTGCCGGATCTGGAGCGCGCGGTGGGGGCTGATCCGAAGTATGACTTTCATCGGGGGATAGGATTGCTGGCACACGCGTACGCGCAGACGGGGCAGGCGGAGAAAGCGGCAGAACTTTTTGAAAAGGCTACGAAGATTTCTACCAGCTCGGAGACCTACTACAACTACGCGACGTTTCTGCAGTCGCAGGGGCGAGTGGATGAGGCGCGGCAGTGGGCGCAGAAAATTCTGGATAAGCGGGCGACGATGCCGGGATATCAGAGACGGCGGGAGCGGGTATGGTTCCGGCGGGCGTATGGGTTGATCGCGCGGTTGCGGCTGTAGGGGCAGGGGCTAAAGGCCTCTGCTATAGAACGCGTGAATCGCAGCGCTGAAGCGCTGCGCCACCCAAAAACATTTTCGCGGCGCCAAAGCGCCGCTCTTCCACGAAGCTGCTAGCGTTCGTTAGTGCCCTGAATATTTGATGCGTTGTCGGCACGACTGAAGTCGTGCCCTTCCCGAGCATCACTTCCGGAAACATTATTTCTCCCAACACTTAAAAGCGGTCGTTGGTGTCGATGTTGAAGCCGAGGATGGCGTTGACTTCAACGGGTTGGGCGCCGCGGGTGGCGGGACGGAATTTCCAGCTGGGAAGTGCGGCCATGATTTTCGCGGTCATGGTGGCAGGGCCGGGCTCGAGGACTTGCAGATTTTTCAGGTTGCCGGAGGAGTCGAGTTTGCATTTGACGACGACGCGGGCGTGGGGAAGATCCTTGGGAAGATCGGTGCGAAGGCCTTGCGGTCCGATGAGAGTGCCGGAGCGGGCGTGAGCGCTGGGGTCGACTTCGGCAAACTGCATCACGACAGTTCCGATGGTGGTATCGACGTAGACGCTGTAGTTATCGCCGGGAAGCTTGCCGTAGAAATCAAACACGCCGCCGGAGCGGGAAGTGGCGACGATGGTGATGGCGGGGCCGGGATCGCCTTTTACGGTGGAACGTCCGGGAAGAGTCGGAGCGTTGCTGTTTCCGGAGTCAAAGCTGGGAAGATTGACTACGGTGCTGCCGCCGCGAACATCCACGCCGGGAGCGGCGGGAATTCCAGTCGGGGCGGTGCCGGCGCCGCCGGGGCCGGGAGTGGGAGAGATTCCGGCGCCTGCATGGGGGTCGGAGCCACGGCCTGCGCCGGATTTTCCTGAACCTGAGTTTTCTCCCGTGAGGCCGCTGCCAGGGCCAGTACCGCTCCCGATGCCTGAGCCACCGCCAGAGCCGCCGAGGCCGGGCTTGTCGCCTCCGGCAGGAGACATAGCGAGCGATCCTTTGCCCCCGGTGCCGGGCTTGCCGGGTTGCGAGCCGGGATCAGTCGATAAAACGACTCCAGAGTTGTCCGCGTTTCCGCCGGCGCCCTTGGGAGGAGCAAGAGCGGAGCCGACATCGCCAGGGCCACCAAGACCCGAGCCTCTTCGTCCGGAGCCGGAAAGGCCGGAGCCGGAGCCGGCTGACGGCGGAGGGGGAACGATGTTGCTGGCGAGCAGGCCTCCGTTGCCGGAGCCTCCGGAATTGCGCGTTCCGCTGCCCGAACCCTGTCCAGTGCCGGAGACAGATGGAGGAGGAGGGATCACATTGGATGCGCCAAGTTGCGTGCCTTGGCTTCGTCCGTAGGGCGAACCGCTGGGGGACGAACCGCTGCCGCTTGCGCCGGAAACTGAAGGAGGCGGAGGGACGACGTTTGGCGCGCCGTGAGATCGTCCGGTGGAAGAACCACCGATGGCGGAGCCAGATCCGCCGACGGATGGTGGAGGGGGAACCACATTGGCGGTGAGCGAACTGCCTGATCCGCCAGTAGAGGTGCGGGAGCTTCCGGCAGCGCTTGCCGATGAGACGGACGGCGGAGGTGGGACGACATCCTGCGTGCCAAAAAGTTTTCCGATGATGGTGCTGACGAACGATCCGTTTGCGGCTTGGGTGGGAGGCGGAGGAACGACTTGGGGTGCGTTGGAGCGGACGCTGCCGGTTTCTAGGCGGCGCAGGTCGCGGGAAGAATCCGCAGAAGGTGGAGGAGCGACGACGGAGGGAGCGGGCATGTTGAGCTTCGCGGTGCGGGTGGAATCACGCTCGGGCGCGGACACAGGCGGCGGCACGACGGCGAGGGTATTCATCTGCACGCGGGAAGGAGCAACTTCGCGCGTGACGGTGGAAGGCGCGGGCGCGATCACGCTGCCGTTCAGCGCTGGAGCGGAGCGAGCCTGGTCGCGGGAGACGCGCGTAGAAGCAGGAGCAATTACGGTGGAGCTTAAAGAAGGCGCGTCGCGAGTGCGGTAGGCAGAGACGTTGGGAGCGGGAGCGATGATGCTGGAATCAAGTTTGGGCGCATAGAGCGGGTGCTCGGAAGTTACGCTGGGAGCGGGCGCGACGATGGCCGAGTTCAAGACGGGAGCGCTGCGAGATTGATTGGCGGAAACACTGGGAGCCGGGGGAACAATCGAGGTGAAAGTGAGACCGCTGCGGGATTGATCGCGGGCGACGTTGGTGGGCGCGGGAGCAATCACATTGGCGGAGAGACTGGGAGCCGAAAAGGAAGAGTGCAAACCTTCCGCGGCAGAAAGGTTTGGAGGACCGGGCTGCGGTGCGACGGACTTGAAGGAGAGAAGATTGGCGACGGCGCCGGCGGAAGAAGGCAGTTTGAGGTTGGGAGCATCAACCACTTTCTGGGCGAGGGAGACACCGCGAGCGACCTTGATGGTCTGAGAGCGGTGATGAGCTTCGCGGCCGCCAGCCCGGCCGGTAGCGCCGGACTGAGCTCCGCCTAAATCTTCGGTGCGCGGCAGTTCGTCGGCGGAGTAATAGATGACTTCGTCGGGCGAAATGCGGGGAGGGGCGTAGGGACGGAGGCGGTCAATTTCGTGGGGGAGAACCATGAAGACGAAGATGATGAATGCTTGCAGGAGCAGGGATGCGGTCATGCCGCGGTAGGGGAAAATTCCGTGGGGAGCTTCTCCGGCCAGGCGCGGGGCGGAGCGGGCGAAGGCGGGACGGATGGAGGTGGTGAATTCCTGCCAGCGCGGCGTCCACTCGACCAGAAGCTTGGGAGCGTCGTGGAGGTGAGTGAGTTCTTCGAGTTGGAGAGTGTTGGCCACGACGAGTTTGAATGCGGTTGGTTCGACCCCTGGGGCTAAAGCCCACATCCCTTCGGGAACGGTTTTCGCAGCGCTGAAAGCGCTGCGCCACCCAAAAGCTTTACGCGGCGTTAGAGAGCCGCTTCTCCGATGTATTTATATTTCATGCGTCCCCCTTCAGGTTGATTTCGATTCTATCGCCCAAGGCGGTTTTGGTTGCGGCGACGATGTGGCTCGGTAACTCCAGAACTGAAGCGGCTTGCAGGCGGATGGGGGCGAAACGCCAAGGCTGCAGGTTCGGCTCGAGGTGCACAACGGTGCCGTCCCGGTCGAGATAGACTACATCGATTGGGAAGCTCATAGCAAGAGTATGAACGCCGTGGCAGGGGCGAATCCAGAGACCGCCGCCGTTACGGAAGTCATTTTCGGAGACTCCCACGAGACCGCGCAGGCGGGTCCAGTGGGTCTGGGCCACGGAAAGCTGGCTGGCGAGATAGCACTGGCGGGTTTGGTTGAAGGCCTGACCCTGCGGGACGCCTCCCGACATGGATT
This sequence comes from uncultured Acidobacteriaceae bacterium, assembly GCA_963777005.1. Classification (GTDB taxonomy): domain Bacteria; phylum Acidobacteriota; class Terriglobia; order Terriglobales; family Acidobacteriaceae; genus Sulfotelmatobacter. The sequence continues at coordinate 250,294 of CAVZPC010000012.1, forward strand.
TCTCCCTTTCCAAAGCGTTTACCTCGTCAGTCCTCCAGTCCTGTCACTATCCGCGGCTACTTGCTGGTGAGGGAGTGATACGCCTGAATGAGTGCCGGGCCTATGGTGACGAAGAGGAACGGAACCAGAATGAATATGACGAGGGGAGGGACCATCTTGATGGTAGTTTTGGCCGCCTGCTCTTCGGCGCGCTGGCGGCGGGCGGTGCGCAATGAATCCGAATGAACGCGCAGGGCCTGGGCGACGCTGGTGCCGAAGCGGTCGGTCTGGATGAGGGTGCCGACGAGGGAGCGGATGTCATCGACACCGGTGCGGTCGACCAGATTGCGAAGCGCTTCGGCGCGGGGCTTGCCGGCGCGCATCTCGAGGTTGACCAGATGAAATTCGTCGCTGAGGTCGGGGTGGGCGTGATGAAGATCTTTGCCGACGCGCATCAAGGCCTGGTCGAGGGCGAGGCCGGCTTCCACGCAAATGACGGTGAGGTCGAGAGCGTCAGGAAGCGCGATTCGAATGCGCCGCTGACGGTCCTTGATCATGCGCTTGAGGAAGAAGCGCGGGATGAAGAAACCGAGGGCGGGAATGCAGACCAGCAAGGGAACGCTATCGACGCCTGAGAAAACGACGACGCCGGCCAAGCCCAGGGCTGCCAACATGATGCGGGAGCCGAAGTAGTAGCTGACATGGCGGGATTCACGGAGTCCAGCCTGGATGAGCCAGGCGCGGGTGCGGGAGACGTCGGAGGGGGAGAGCGGGATGGCTTTGCTGAGGGGATCGAGGGCCTGCTCAATGCGCTCGCGAACCTTGAGGGCGGGTTTTTCCTGAGCCATCGCGGGCTGGCCGCCGAGGGCGCGCAATCGGGCTCCCAACACGGAGCCGGGCGTAACGGCGGCGGCGCCGAAGGCGAATACCACCAGCACGACGGTGACAAATACGACGATGGTCAAAATCAACGGCATAGTTCAACCTGAATGCGAAATCTTCATACTTGAATCTTGATGATCTTGCGAATCACGAAATAACCCACGGTTTGCAACGCGATACTGACCACGAGCAAGGCGTGGCCAATGGGATCATAAAAAAGTGGTTTGACGAAATCCGGGCTGAAGACGAGAAGAATCGCAACCACCGTCGGCGGCATGGCCATGAGCAGAGCCATGGTGAGGCGGCCCTGGGCGGTGTGGACGCGGACCTGGCGCTGGATCTTGAAGCGCTCGCGGATGACGTAGGACAGGTTATCGAGGATTTCGGCAAGGTTGCCGCCGGTTTCGCGCTGCAGCATGACGGCGGTGACAAAGAATTTCACGTCGACCAGCGGAACGCGCTCGGTGAGATTCATGAGGGCGTCACGGACGGGCATGCCGAACTTCTGCTCTTCATAAAGTTTGCGGAATTCGCCGGAAAGCGGTTCGGCGACTTCGTTGGAAATCATTTCCAGAGCGGTAGTGAAGGCGTGTCCGGCGCGGACGGCGCGGGCCAGAGTGTCGATGGCTTCGGGGAAGAGTTCTTCGAATTTCTCGAAGCGCTTCTGGCGTCGATAGGAGACGACGGAATAGGGCAGCACAGCGCCGATGACGAGCGCGGCCCAAGCAATGGCGGGATTCTTGGTATAGAGGACGGCGGCGAGTCCGGCGAGCGCGCCGCAGAGAATGCATAACATCAGGAAGTTGCCGGCGCGGAATTTCATGCCCGCTTGAGTGAGAGCGTCCTGAATGGCGGAGACGCGCGCGGAGCGGCGCAGCAGAGTATCGAGGGCGGGAATCTGGCTGAGTTGCTCGTCGCGGAGAAGGGCGAGTTCCTCGTCGGGTTCGCGCTCGGGTGCTTTCTGGACCGTGGCGAGGCGGTCTTTAATAAGACGGGCGCGGGCATTACGCTCGTCGATAAGCGAGCCTGCGGCGAAGACCGCCAGGGCCACCACGATAAAGACGAGAAGTGCAATCAGCGCTGGCATGAGAAAGTGTTGGGCAATTCCAATCTAGATAAGGAAGCGAGCCAAACGCGCCAATGTTGTGCCGCGAAAAACGCGACACGTGGCGCGGCTGGCCCGGATCCTTCGCTGGGCAAAAATCGCTCGCTCAGGATGACAAAAGAATTCATATCTCGGTCCTCGATTCAAACAGCGCGGGACGGAGGCGGGCACCGTAAGTGGCCAGGCGGTCGGCAAATTGAGGCCGGATGCCAGTGGCGCGGAACGCCCCCCGCACCTTTCCACTCTCGTCGACGGCGCGACGCTCAAAGACAAAAATATCCTGCATGGTGATGGATTCATTATCCATGCCGGTGACCTCGGAAACCGAGATGACCTTGCGGGTGCCGTCCGAGAGACGGGCTACCTGGACGACAGCGTGAATGGCGGAGGCGATCTGATGGCGGACGGCACGCTCGGGAATATTGAGGTTCGCCATGGAAACCATGTTCTCGATGCGGGCCAGGGCATCACGCACGGAGTTGGCGTGGACAGTGGTGAGGGAACCCTCGTGGCCAGTGTTCATGGCCTGCAACATATCGAAGGCTTCTTCGCCGCGGACCTCGCCGACGACGATGCGGTCCGGGCGCATACGCAAACTGTTGATGACTAACTGGCGCTGGCGGACCGCGCCTTTGCCTTCAATGTTAGGAGCGCGGGTTTCGAGGCGGACCACGTGTTCCTGCTTGAGCTGGAGTTCGGCCGCGTCTTCGATGGTGACGATGCGCTCTACGTTGGGAATGTATCCGGAGAGAACGTTGAGCAGCGTGGTTTTTCCGGCGCCGGTACCGCCGGAGATCAGAAGATTTAATTTGCCCTTCACCATGGTCGAGAGAAGCTCGAGCATAGGCTCGGTGAGGGAGTGATTCTCGATCATGTTGCGGGCGGTGACGGGGTCGCGTCCGAAGCGGCGGATGGAGAGGCATGCGCCATCCAGCGCGAGAGGAGGAATGATCGCGTTGACGCGGGAGCCATCGGGGAGGCGGGCATCAACCATGGGAGAAGATTCATCTACACGGCGGCCGACGCGGGAAACGATGCGCTCGATGATCTGCATGAGGTGCGCGTTGTCTTTGAACGACAAGCCGGTGAGTTCAAGCTTGCCGGCACGCTCGATATAGACCCGGTCAAAGCGATTGACCAGGATGTCGGAAATGGTGGGGTCCTTGAGCAGGGGCTCGAGCGGGCCGAGGCCGAAAATTTCGTCGAGGATTTCGCGCGAGAGGCGCTCGCGCTCGGCGAAGCTGAGAGGAACGACCTCACTGTTGACCGAGTTGCGGATGAGAACGAGAACTTCTTCGCGAGCAGAATCGCCGGTGGAGCGGCCAAGCTTTTCGAGGTCCAGGCGGTCGAGGATTTTGCGGTGCAGATCCGCCTTTACCTGCTGGTACTCGCTACGCTCGAAGGTCTGCAGATTAGCCATAACTCTTATATACGCTCTGAAACGTTACACCGTTTTAAACAGCGACCAGGCCGCGCGTTTTACGTCGGCATCGTTGCGGGTCAATTCCTGTGCGAGCCCGGCAAAACAGCGGGCGATTTCGGTATGACTCTGTTCCATCACCGGCGCGCCGCGATCGATGGCAGAGGAGATGGCAAAGTACTGGTTGGGGATACGCCAGAGCAATTTCACCCCTGCGGCATTTTCGGCGTCGGCCTCGGTGAATCCAGGGACCTTGCGGAAGCGGTTCAGGACGAGGCGCAAACGCTCGCGGTTTCCGGTTTCTCCCAAATATTGTTGCACGCGGGCGGCACTCCAGAGAGAAGCTACGTCGGTGCAAGCGACCAGGAGAACGCATTCCGCTAAATTCGAAACCAGGCGGCTGGCAGCATCGAGACGGGACGAATTGTCCACGACCACGTAGCGGTAGTGGGAGACCAACATATCGAACAGGCGGACAAACTCCGCAGTGGAGGGCTCGATGGCTGCGGGGGAATTGGTTCCGGCCAGCAGTTGCAGGCCGCCACCATGCCGGGTCATGAAGCTTTCCAGCAGAGAACTATCCATGCGGTGAAGATTGCGGGTGGCGTCGGAAATGTTGAACAGAGGCTTGAGATTGAGATGAAGCGCCGAATGTCCCAGCGGCGCGAGATCGACCAGGGCGGTATGGCCGAAGGCGGATTGCAGCGCCAAGGCGAGGTTGACGGCCACCGTGGTGGCACCGCTGCCGCCCTTGGCGTTCACGATGGAGAAGATTTTTCCGCGGGGGCCTTCCTTCTGAACCCGGCGCTGTGCTGTGGTGAGGCGAACAAATGCTTCGAGCAAGTCGGTGGTCGTTGTAGGGCGCTCGATAAACTCGCGGGCGCCGGCGCGCATAGCATTGACGATGGTCTGCGGCTGGCTGAGACCTCCGATGGCGAAGACGGCGGAATCGGGCATTTCCTGGCGAAGAAGTTCAATGGCGCGCATGGCGATCGGGGGATTGTCGGCGGGGATATCCACCAAGAGCACGTCCGGATTGGCAGCTTGCACGCGGCGCATAATGGGATCAGAAGCGGCTACCGGGAAACTGGCGCAGGTATGAACCGTGTTGGCCACGCTGGTGCCATCGACCAGCACCTGGAGCACGGTGCGCTGTTCGTTGTCGGTGGCTACGATAACGACTGAAAGCTCGGCCATAAACCGCCTACTTCTCCTGCCCCGCGCTGCTGCGCCGGGCTTTCATGTGCCGCCCCCAGTCAGGGGCTGAAATCAGGTTATTGCCGGTCTGTCCGTTCTGCAACTGCTTTGCAGTACCGCTATTTGCCCGAAGGCTTGGCGCCGGACTTGGAGCCATCAAACTTGTCGTTGTTGATAAAGGGTTGCGGGTTTGCGGGACCGTGCGGGGGCTCATTGCTGGGCGAAAGCCGATGCACGGTGCACAAAACCATCAACTCCGAATTGCTCTTTGAAATGCTCTTGCTTTTGAAAAAGGTCCCGAGGATCGGAATGTCACCGAGGCCAGGGATTTTGTTCCAAGTATCGGTGACGCGATTGTCGATCAGGCCAGCGATCACGAAGCTCTGTCCATCCCGGAGTTCGAATTCGGTCTCTGCCTTGCGCGTGCTCAACGCGGGGACGGTGAAACCAGAGATGGTGAGAGCGTCGGCGAAATCGAGAGTGCTGACCTCAGGAGCCACAGTCAGGTGAATATTGCCGTTGGGCATGATGACCGGAGTGAACTCCAGCTTGACGCCAAACTCCTTGAAAGAAATGGTAACCGCGGTGAAGCCGGCGCCGGGTTGCACGATGGGAAACGGGAACTGGCCACCGGCGAGAAAACTGGCCTTCTTGCCGTTGACAGCGATGAGATTTGGCTCGGAAAGAATCTGCAGAAGGTTTTTGGTTTCCAGCGCCTCGATCACCGCGCCCAGGTGAATGTTGGGCGAAAATAAGAACATGTTGAGAACGTTGCTGACGGTCTGGGTGGCTGAATATGGGGTGTTCTGGCCTTGCGTTTGGGTAATGGCCTGAGAGGCGAAGCCGCCGAATTGGCCGGTGGTGGTGGTGCCGATCACATTGGCGGCGCCGGTGGAAAAAATGTTGATGCCGACCTGGCTGAGGGCGGAGCGGTCGACCTCGGCGAATTTTACCTCCAGCAGAACTTCCTGAGCGCCTACCGGACCGAAGGTGAGCACGTTGACGACGTTCTTGGAATAGGCGGCGGCGAGTTCTCCGGCGCGTTTGGCGACATCCTCGGTGGTGACGTGGCCAGAAAGAACAATAGCGGAGCGGGAGGGTGTTACCGTGATTCGCTCATCGGGGAAGACGCGATGTTCTTCCTCGGCGCAGGCGCTGACATCGACGTCCACCCGGAGGTCGAAGCTGCGCGAACGTTCGAGTTCGTCCCAGATGATGAGCGAGACTTCGCCGGGAGACTTGCCGTGGACGAGGATCTGGGTAGGGGCGATGACGACGGGGTCCGCGACGCTGGAGTCGGTCACCGAGATGCGCTTGATCTGCTCGGTGGTATTGATGAGCAGCGATTTGTCGACCATCACGCGCAGAGGCGCGGAACCTTGCGACTGAGCGGGGAGCGTGGTCTGAGTAACCGGGGCCGTCTGGTCCTGGGCGGGAACGGGGGCCGCAGCTTCCTGGAGTTCCGCGGGTGGTTGAAGCCGGGACTTGGGGAGGGCAAAGGCCGGGACCAGAAGCCATAGTGCGACAGCCACTAAAGATGTCGAGCGAAACGTCATCGTGTGATTCCTCTCCACGTGAGGAAACTTGCAATGCGCGTACGGAACGCGTAGGGCAAACCAGCATTCTTAACTATTTGGTGTCTTCGCTGCTTTGTTCCGCTAAGGGAACGACAGTCTTTGTAACACCTTTATAGACGTCAACGCTGAACACCGACGGAGGGGGAGTCGGTGGTTGAGCCTTTTGTTGTCTTACGGGATGAACATGAACCGGCGTCGGCGGAGCCGGGGCCGGCGTGCCACCCTTGTACAGTCCTCTGGCATTGGCGGCGGCGACTTCCTCCTGGTGGGTGTCCAGGGGGTTGCGCAGGGCAAGTTGAATATGGCCTTCGGAGCTAGCCAGGGTGAGGCGTTCGGCATCATCGGGTGAAGCGAGAAGAGTGATCACCGGCGTGCTCTGCGCTTCGCCAGCGGCGTTCCGCTCCAAGGTGTGGCCGGACGCGATGACGGCGACGTTCTGCAATACGGTGGTGGTCTGAGTCTCAGTGCTACCGTTCGGAGTGCCAGTAAGGAGCACATCGACGCGAGTGCCGGGGCCGACGAAGCCAGCGACGGAAACGACCTCATTCACGCGGACGGAGACGGCGCGCATGCCGGGTGGAATCAGGGAAGGCAGACCTGCGCCCGCATTTTCCGGCGCTAATTTACTGGGTAAGATGAATTCGCCTCGGGAAATAGGGAGGATAACGCCGCGTCCGAGTACCTTGCCGCGAGTGCTAAAGGTTCCAGCGGGCAGGGCAGATGCCGGATACTTGACGATGCGCACGTCATGCTCTTCAACGCGGGCTCCGACCTGGATATCGTCGGCAGCCACAACTACATCCGCGCCGGGTTCGTTGTTCCCCGAAACCCTACCTTGCAGATTCCTGTAGACGAAGAGGCTGACAACAATGCCCAAGCCTAAAGCCACAGCCCCAATCATCAACAGACGCGTACGATTCATAGGACTCCGTCAGGACAAACAAAGACGCCGGGACGCATTGAAAATCGGACGAGAGCCGTTCTCGCCCCGCAGCGCCGAAGCCAAATATTACTGAATGGAACTGGCGACATTCGAGAAAACGTTGTTGGCGTTTGAGCCAATCAGACGAATGGTGCCGACAACGATGACCAGAATGACGGCGAGCATTACAGCATATTCCGCAATGTCCTGTCCTTCATCGTCGCGCCAGAGTCGGTAAAAGTGGTGCATAGGTGATGCCTCCTTAAGAAACAACACGTGTCGAGCGCACAAAAGCATTTACCACCGCAGAACTATCATATAGGTTGCTTGCATTGTCCTACGGAGGAGTGTCCAGAATATAAACCATATTACCCTTCAAAGTAACCAAGATGCGTAATTAATTGCATATCGGGAGTAACCGTTGGCGGGAGGTTCGGCCCGGTCATTCCTGATCCACGGAATGAGGGGTGGGGCCTGCTGGAGGGTGCGGCGTGGTCAGGATCATGGCCTGGGAATCGTGGTAGACGACGGTCCAGCCAGGAGCATTCTGCAGCCCGACCGCCAAGGCCGAGTCCGGAGGGACAACGACCGTCCGGACTTCCCAGCTCCGCAGAATCTGTTGCCACGAATCTTTGAGTTCATAAGCGTCGGCGAAGTCGTGAAACAGCTTTGCGCCATAGAGATCGGCGCGGCCGTCGATGAAAACTGGGGTGGATGGGTAAAGCTTCCAGATTAAGTAGCCGCCCCAGTCATAGTGGTTGAAGATGGGGCCGGAGGCAGGATGACGTTGGAGAAATGCCACGGCATCGGCGGGGAATTGCCGGGCCTCAGCCTGGGGTTGGCGGTGGATTACCTGAGCGATGTGAAGGCTGGCAAAGACGGCCATAGCGAGGAGGATGGCAGCGTTGAGCGGGGTGCGAACTCCGGTCGGCAGGGGCCGCGAAGAGTGGGCACGCCGAGGCCAGTCGCCCAGACGGCGGGAGATGAGCGGGATGGCAATCAAAACGAAGAAAGGGATCAAGCGGATCGAAATCAGACTGGCGTAGAGGCTAACGAGCAGAAGGATCAGGTCACGGGGGCGCACCGGGATGTGAGACCAGATGAAAGTTGCAAAGGTGGCGAGCACGATCAGGAAAAAGGGCAAGTACTCGGGACGATGAAAGTTGGGTGAGGCCCATTCCAGGATGTAGTTCTGCATGGTGGTGGAGCGCAGAGTTTCGATCGGATAGGAGAACATGAGCAGGCCGTTGGGGTTCAGGGGGACGAGCAGGAGATCGAGGAAAAGAACGAGCGCGGATATGCGCCAGGGCGCGCGAGGCGACGAGTCGCCGAAATAGTGGTCAAACAAGGCTCCCACGAGAAACAGAGCTGAGAGGGTTAATCCCAGTGCGAATCCAGCGTGCAGATTGACCCAGAGGAGACTGAGGGGAAGCGTCCACCAAAGAAGCCTGGGATTGCTGTCGGCGCGTTCGAGGATCAGGAGCCAGAGGCTGGTCAGGAGCAGCGAAAGAACCTGAGGGCGCACACCCCAGATGGGCGCCGTAGCCCATGCGGCGCAGAGAGTGGCAATGCCGGCGATGTAGGGCGCAGAGCCGCACCGCAAGTAAAGGCAGTAGAAGGCTGCGCAGAGGACTGCGGCGAAGATCAGGATCAATCCGGCAAATCCAGTGGTGCGTTGAATCTGATAGAGAAGAAGTTCGGTACCCCATTCGTGAGCGACCCAGGGCCCTCCGGCGCGAGTGTACGAAAAAGGATCGGTGTGAGGAACGGACTTATGCTGGGCGATGTACTCTCCGGTCTTCAGGTGCCACCAGAGGTCGGGATCGGTAGCGTTCCGGGCGGCCATGGCGAACAGGCCCAGAAAAAGGATGACAAGAAAGACGCGGGTAGTGCTGAACGTTGCTCTGAAATCTGTTCCGAGCAGAGACGTCATAAGGAATCCATCATAGCGGGTGATGGAAGCAGGAGGTACAATCGCGAGCGATCGTGGCTGCGAACGGCAGTGAATCCATACCGGCAATTTGGAGCGCATCGAGGCGACGCCTGGTGCGTCTTTTTATCGCGGGCATGTTGTGCTTGCACGCGCTGTTTTTCATCGACCTGTGGCCACGCATCAAGCGAGGCTACCCCGACTTCGTGGTCTATTACACGGCCGCGACAATTCTGCGCAATGGGCTTGGGCACCAGCTTTATGTCTTACATGTGCAGTCAGAAGTGCAGAAGCGATTCACTGGCGAGCTTCCCTCTCGACCGGGGCCATTGCCGTACATCCATCCCCCGGCTGAAGCTCTGATCTTCGTGCCTCTGACCGGGCTGTCTTTTCTCCACGCGTACCTGCTGTGGGGCTTGCTGAACATTGCAATTCTCTTCGGTGTGGCTTGGTTGTTGAGGTCCGACGTAAGTTGGCTTCGCTTGATTCCGCCCTGGGAATTTGTGTTGGGCAGCCTTGCTTTCTTTCCAGTTTTCGAAGGCTTGCTGCAGGGTCAGGATTCCATTTTGCAATTGTTATTTTGCGTGCTGGGATGGAAAGCGCTCAAGAAGCGGGCCGATTTACTGGCTGGCTGCTGGTTCGCCCTCGGGGCCTTCAAATTTCAGTTCATGCTGCCAATCGTACTTCTGATCGTCATCTGGAAGCGAAGGCGGGTGCTGATGGGGTTTGCCGAAGTTTCAGCGGTGCTTGCACTGATCTCGGTTGGGCTTATCGGGTGGCGGGGGTTGCTGAGCTATCCGGCTTTCGTTCTGCAGATCGCGAACACGCCGAGTCTGGGGGGCGTGCCTCCTGATTTCCTCCCGAACCTGCATGGCTTGGTCATGGGGTGGCCGTTCCACCTAACGGGAGCGGTAGGGACCGCAGCAATTATCTTGAGTTCTGTGGGCTTGTTTATTTTCGTCGCGGGGAAGGGGCGAAGGTCGTCGGACCTGGGAAACAGCACCTTGCATTTGTCGCTGGCCATTGCGGCGGCGGACTTAATCGGCTGGCAGACTAACGTTCACGACTTTAGTCTTCTGGTTTTGCCTCTGATCTTGATTGTGGACTACTGTTTGCGTACGACGCCGCGACAGCCAGGGGATCAGTTCGCCTTGCTGTATCCCACCGTGCCGATGTTGATCAGCCCCTTGTGGCTGGTTCTTTGGCTTGCGGCTGGCCATATGAATCTGATGGCGATCCCGCTTCTATGGTGGGTGTGGGAGATCGGCAAGAAATTGCCCGGCGACAACGCTAGCCTTCCCGCTTGATTAAGCGGGGGAATCTGCCGGCGATGAGCGAGGTCTGAATAGTACGACGGCCAGCATAGGCAGATAAATAAAGAGAACGGTCCACCGTCCCACTTGAGTGAAACTGTGCGGCGGGTGGTACCAGCGCCACAAGCCAGTTCCCCAACTCAAGAAGACAGTCCATACGATCTCACGGCGGGACCGGGGAATGAGCCAGAGAACGAAGCTATCGAAAAACCAGCGCTGCGGCATGCAGGCCGCAAGCAGAAGGAAAATCGCATCGCGGTCGCGATAGCGAAACAGGGCGAGCAGCAGCAGCGGACCGGGCAGCACCAGCAGCGGGATGAAATGTTCGTAGTGGCCGAGCTGAGCGATCCAAAGTTGGGGCCAGCGGGGCATGACGATGAGGCTGATGGCTCCGACAATTATGCAAGCTACAAAGCCACGGCGGCTGAGGCGAGTGAGGAAGACCGGTAGCCCGATCTGCGGCTTGGCCATGGTGACGGGCAGCAGAAGCGGAAAGAACGCGCTGGCGGCGATGATGGGAGACCACTGTACGGTGATCAATCCTGCCCAATACGGGTACGCGAGAAATATAAGCAGGCCACGATAGCTGTAGCGAGTAAGCCCAAAGGCCAGGGCTGCGGAGCTGATACCGTAAAACAGGCCGGCAGCGGTCTCGGGCTGAAGGCGGACGAAGGGCAAGGCGAAGAGGCCAGCGGGGAGCGGATATTGCTCAAACGGCGTGTCGTAGGGATTTTGGCGGGCAAGCAGGCGCTGCGCGAGGTGGAGAGCCCAGCGGAAATCGGCGGCATCCTGATGAAGATGTTTCATCAGGAACCAGCACAAGACGCCGGTGACCAAGCCTACGGCGGCTGAAACCACGACACGCAGCTTCATGCAGAGTTCTTCGGAGCATTCAGTTGTAACATGAACGGCCGGGGAATCGGACCCTCGAATACCGCGGATGCCAAAGTAACGGCGAACTTATTTTCAAAACATTTTGCGTAGAGCTTCTCAACTCGGATGGCTGGTTGCGCTGCTGTGCGCGGGCAGTATGTGGTTCTACGTGCAGCGCGTGCTTATCCCGCATGAAAGAGTTGACGCGGCAATGCACGAGCGGCCACGCGGGAATCTTTCGGATCTTTATCCGCGCTGGTGGGGGGCGCGCGAATTGCTGCTGCACCAGCGGAATCCTTATGCGGAAGACATCACGCTGGAAATTCAGATGGGATACTACGGGCGGGTGCTCGACCCGGCTCGACCGAATGACCCTAAGGACCAGCAAGGATTTGCCTACCCGGTCTATGTCGTATTTCTATTGGCGCCGCTGATTGGATATCCGTTTCATGGAGTGCAGATATTTTTTTACTGGCTGCTGGTCGGGCTGACCGCGGCCAGCGTGTGGCTGTGGCTGCGAGTGCTGCGATGGCGGTTGCCGCTGAGTTCCGTTGGGATTTGCGTGGTGCTCACCTTAGGAAGCTTTCCTGCAGTGCAGGGAATCAAGTTGCAACAGTTGAGCTTGCTGGTGGCGGCGGTGCTGGCGGGAGCAGCGGCATGTGCAGCCGGCGGACTTTTACTTTCCGGTGGAGTGTTGCTGGCATTGGCCACTGTCAAGCCGCAACTGGCCGGTCCTTTGCTGGCGTGGCTTCTGGTGTGGGCCATAAGCGATTGGAGGGCGCGCCGAAAATTGGTGTTTGGATTTGCGATAACGATGGGACTGTTGCTCGGCGGAGCAGAAGTTGTTCTGCCGGGATGGTGGCGAATGTTTGTCGACGCCGTGGGAAAGTATCATCGCTATACCCAAAATCAATCCGTGCTGGATGTGTTGGCACCTTGGGGTTATTCGGGAAAGTTGTTGGCCGGAGTTGCCGCGTTGAGCTGTGCGTATGTTCTGTGGGAGTTGCGCAACGTGCCTCCTGATACGGCTGAGTTTGGTACGGCGACGGCGCTGGTGATGGCGCTAACGGTGCTCGTTGTGCCCATGTACGCGCCGTATAACCAGGTTCTGCTTCTGCCGGCGATCTTTGTGGTGGTAAGGGATCGAGCAAAATTTCTCTCGCGATCGCGGTGCTGGCGGTTGAGTTATCTGGTTGGTGCGTTGCTCGTGGGATGGCAGTGGATTGCAAGCCTGAGCCTGAGCGCGCTCTACCTGTTGGGCGCGCGGAGCTGGACTCTTGAGCACTGGACGTTGCCATTTTTTTCTACGTTCGCCGTGCCGGTGTGGATATTCGCGCTGAATCTCTTCGTCCTGAAGGCGAGCCGAGGCGGAGCGCAAACCGATCATTCGTGAAAGCTAGCTACGCGGGTTCTCCGGCGTGACTGTACTTGTCGAGATTGTGTGATAATCCTGCCCGTATGAATTCTCGAATCACCGCCTACGTTCTTGCTGCGTTGATGCTGGTAGCGGTGCGGCTGGTGGTCGCGATGCGCGAGCGGCGCAAAGGGAATTCGTCGACTGCGGAGCCGGAAGAGGAATCTGAACGCAAGGTGTGGCGATTGTTGTTGGCCAGCTTTCTGGTGTTGTTTGCCGAACTGGCGTTCATCCGGTGGATTGCGGTGGAAGTGCGGATCTTTGCGTACTTCAAGAACCTCGCGCTGCTGCTTTGCTTTCTTGGTTTCGGAATGGGATGCGCGCTGGTTCGCGAACCAACCCGCTGGAATAGGGCGGTGACAGCGCTGTTGGGGCTGCTGCTTTTGGTGCGAGTGCCGTGGGGAGCGGGACGGTTACTGGAAAATCTCTCGCAGAACCTGGGAGCCGGAGCCGACACGAATATATGGGACACGGCCGCCGCGGGGAATGCTTTGGGGTTCTTGTCAGCCGCAGCTCTTTCCACTTTGCTTTTTGTGCTGATCGTGTGGGTGTTCGTGCCCCTGGGGCAGGTGGTTGGCCGGCAGATGAACCTCACTCCGAAGCCTTTAACTGCATATTCGCTGAACCTGGCCGCGAGCCTGGTGGGCATTCTGGCGTTTCTCGCGGTCAGCCGGCTGATGCTTCCGCCGTGGGTTTGGCTTGGGGTGGTGCTGCTGGGCTTCGCGTTGCTGCAAAGAAAAAGGGAGCGGCGGATTTTGCTGGGGAGCTTGTTGATTCCGGTGGTGCTGCTCTTGCACGAACCTTCGGATCACGATCACTACAGCATTTGGACGCCTTATCAGCAAATTAATTTTAGCCGGATTTATGCGGCAAACGGGGAGATGGCGGAGGGGATCGTGCAGGTCAATCATGTTGGATATCAATTCATCGTGAACCTGTCTGACGACTTTCTGGGCCGGCACCCGAGGGCGGTAACGGAGGCGATCGACGAGAATCCGTATAACGTGCCCTTTCGCTTTGCGGCGCCCGCGCCTTCCGTGATGATTGTGGGAGCGGGGACAGGCAATGACGTTGCCGCCGCGCTGCGGCATGGCAGTTCGCGGGTCGATGCAGTGGAGATCGATCCAGCGATCCTGGAGATTGGAAAGAGAGAGCATCCCGAACACCCGTATGATTCTCCGCGAGTCTCCGCGCATCTGACCGACGCGCGAGCCTACCTCAAGCGCAGTACGGGAAAGTATGATCTGATCCTTTTCGGTTTGCTCGATTCGCACACCGAGCTTTCCGACTACGCGAATATGCGGATCGACAATTTTGTATATACAGAAGAATCCTTTCAGGAAGCGAAGGCGCACCTGAAGCCGGACGGCATCATTTTTGTGAAATTTGAAGTGCGCCGGCCCTGGATGGCGCGGCGGTTGAAGGAGATGCTGGCCTCGACCTTTGGCAAAGAGCCGGTGGTTTTCAACGCGGAGTCGAGTTACGCGGCGCGGGCCCGTTGCTTCGTGATCTCTTCTTCGAGCCGCGTGCTGGACGCGCTGCACCACGACCAGCGGCTGGCGGATTTTGTGGCGCGCAATCCTGTCGACAGCGGCGACGCAGAGGTGCCGGTGACGACCGATGACTGGCCGTATCTATACCAGCGCGATAAGACAATTCCGCGCCCTTACTGGGCGATTTCCGGAATCATTATTTTGCTGGCCTTAGTGCTGTATTCGCGAATTTCTGGCGACGCGCTGCGACGACCTTCGTTGTTTTTCTTCTGCATGGGCGCGGGCTTCCTACTGCTGGAGACCCAGGTGATCAGCCGGCTGGCTTTGTTTTTCGGGACGACATGGCAAGTCAACGGTATTGTGATCTCGGCCATGCTGTGTGCTTTGCTGCTGGCGAATGTGATCGTAGAACGCAGGCGCAAGGCTCCGTCGCCGGCGTGGAATCTGATGGCTTTGCTGGGTGGTCTGGCGCTGGCGTTCTGGTTTCCGTTCGAACGGATGGGAGGATCACCCGCGGTTGTCGGGATGGTGGCGGTTGCGGTTTTCTCCTTCCCTGTAGTGTTTGCCGGAATGCTGTTCGCGTCGCAATTTCGGGCGGTGGAATCGCAGAGCGCGGCGCTAGGGGCGAATCTGTTGGGCGCGGTAGCCGGGGGCTTGATGGAGAATCTATCTCTGGTATTCGGCATGCGTGCGCTGTTGCTGATTGCGATGGGCGTCTACGCCATGGCTGGCTTTGCGCTGTGGCGGCAGGCCACCAGCGTGGGAACGGAAGCGGCCCCCGATTTTGTTCGCTCTTGAGAAGGAGAGCGTGAGGTTATTTGCGAGTTGCGGCCAGGGCTTGGTCCTGTCGTGCCGCGTGACCGTTCGTCAGAAACAGCAGAAGCAGGGGAACGCTGATCCAAGCGTAGGAGTGAGCTTGCAGGGCGTACAGATGCAGCGGCGGCAGAAACAGAATCGCCAGCAGACTCAGGATTAGCCAGTTTGCAAGCGGGCGTGGACGCTGGGTCTGCCGCCAAACGGAACGCATCAGCAGGGAAATCGGGAGCAGCAAGAGGCCGAGGTCGTGGGGATTGAGGTGATAGCTGACCAGCAGCGCAAACATGACCGTGCCGGCGAAAGCGGCATCGAACTCCGGACGGCTGGCCGAGTCTGATTGAGATGCATCGGATCGAAATACGATGGACGCGCGCTTCCAGTCGGACAATGTTTTCGCCAGTGCCAGTCCGAACAAGGCGGCCATGGCGGCGACCGTCCAACCGGAGCGGTGGCCGGGAAAGATCAGGTAGATGAGTCCGCGGAAATTGGCCATGGCTTGCGGGAAAATTCCGGCAAACGGTTGCTCCTGGAGATGCAGCAGAAACGAAGGATAAACGACGAAGACTGACCATCCGGAAATGGCGGCGGATAGAATCGCCAGCGCAAGCGCGACCAGGCCAAATCCTTTTAGCAGCGCGCTTCGTGCAGTTTTCTCCTGGGTCAGGGCGAGCACGAGCGTCAATGGCAGAATGATTTGAAATTTAAAGAGCGCCAGGGCCAGCCAACATCCGGCGGGAAACCCGTGAGCGCGCCTCAGGGATGTAAACGCAAAGACGATGAGCAGTAACAGGAGTAGCGAGTCCTGGCCCTGCACCAGACAGAGCAGCACGGGGACGAAAGTGAGCGAGACTGCGAAAGAGATTCGCCAATCCCACGGCGGACGCGGATCTTTGGCTAGAAGGCGAGCGGCCAGGGCGAGAAAGCCCAAACTGAGCACCGACCACAAGAGATACGCTGATTTCAAGGGCAGCCACGCGACGGCCAGATAGATCGCGGCTTCGAATGGAGGGTGAATATATAGGGTGCCCACTCGGCTCGCGTCACGAGCCTGATATTGACGTTGCAGATGGGCATCGTATAGTTGGTGCGCGCGTCCCTCGGCCAACATGCGAGCCGCGGCGTAGAAATCGACGAAGTCGGTGCCCTGAAGCGAGGCGGACAGGCGTACGCCGGCAAAACGAACCAGGGACGACACCAGGATTAAGAGAATCAACGTCTTCGCTACAGAGGCGACGAGCGGGTTCCGAGATGGCTGCGGTGAGGGCACGTCGCAGTCTACCGAACGGCCTCTGGGAGCGCCACAGCGGGTTTCAACAAAGACCCTTTCGCCGGGGCATGATTCCTGTCATTATGCATAGGCAGCACAGCGGTGGCTTTGGGTGTGGGGCAGGATTCCCCCCGTCGCGAGGAGCGCGACCAGGATGGGCAACCGCTTTCGTGACTACATCTCATGGGTCTTAGCGCAATAGGGCGTCCGCAGTCTTCCGGATCGGGAGTGTTCCCGGCGTTGGTACTGGTGCAGGGGAACGAGCAGAAGAACATCGTTCTGAACCGAACTCCGTTCAGCGTGGGGCGAAAGGTCGACAAGGATCTGGTGATTGCCGATCCGCGCGTGTCACGCGATCACGCGCAAATCGTGCTGGAAGAGGACGGGTTCTTTCTCGTCGATCAGGGCAGCAAGCACGGCACGTTTGTCAACGGAGAACGGATTCAGCGGCAACGGCTGGAGCGCAATGACCGCCTGGAGTTCGGAGCGAGGGATTCAACCTACCTGATTTTCAATCCGGCGCATGGAACCTCGAACACGGCGCGGGAGTTCTTGAGCCAGATTTCCGGGATACAGATTTCGCAGGAAGCCACCGACCTGGAAAAACTGACGCTGTTTCTGGAAGCGGCGCGCAAGTTGAATACCGCGGGCGTGCTGGATGAAATCCTGATGACCATGCTGGAGGTTACGCTGCGGCTGACGCGGGCCGAGCGCGGCTATGTTTTTCTGAAAGACGACGAAGGCAATCTGCGGCTGGCGGCGGGGCGAAACAACAAAGGCGAGGCGCTGCTGGATGATAAAACGATTTCGCATTCTGCGCTGGAAGAGTCGCTGCGGTCGAACTCCGAGTTTTTGCTGACCGATACGGGAAGCTCCGCGGACTTGGCGGGGCGGCAAAGCATTGTGGCCTACGATCTGCGGACGGTGATTTGCATTCCTCTGCGCAAGCGGCAGGTGCAGGCGACGCGCGAACAGCAGACGCCGGTGCCCGGTGCGCCTGCGGAAGTGACGGGAGTTTTGTATGTGGACTCGCGCTTTGCCTCGCGCGAATTCTCCGGCGTGGGCCATGACATTCTGCGGGCGATCGCGACAGAAGCGGCGTCCCTGATCGAGAATGCGCGGCTGGTGCAGGCCGAAGAGGAATCGCGGAGATATCAGCAGGAGCTAACGATCGCGGCCAGCATCCAGCAACGGCTGATGCAGGTGAAGATTCCCGAAGTGCCGTTTGCCAAATTGCGCGGGAAAAATCTTTCTTGTAAGGAAATAGGCGGAGACTTCTTTGATGCCGTCAACACGAAAGAAGGGCTCGCGGTGGTGCTGGCGGACGTGAGCGGTAAGGGAGTTTCCGCGGCGCTGCTGGCTTCCACGCTGCAGGGAATGATTTATTCGCATTTGAGTTCGGGGATGCCTTTGCTGGATGTGGTGTCGGCGGTCAATCGTTTCTTCACCGAGAAACTGGTCGGCGAGAAATATGCGACCGTGCTTTTGGCCAGGCTGCGGCGAGATGGCGATCTGGAATATGTGAATTGTGGCCACGTGCAGCCCCTGCTGGTTTGCGGTGGGGAAGTGATGCGTCCGCCGCATGGCAATGTGCCGGTAGGATTGCTGGCCGATGCGACATTTGAAAGCGCGCGTTGCCAGCTCAATTCGGGCGACCGCTTCATTCTGGTGACGGATGGAGTGACCGAAGCGGAAAACGCGATGGGCGACTTTTTTGAAGACTCCAGGCTGGAAGCGGCGGCAGCCAAGGCTCCCACGCTGGAAGGAATCTTTTCGGCAGTGTCGGAGTTCTGTGCGGGCAATCCGTTGAACGACGACTGCACGGTGGTGGAGATTATTTATTCGAGTGCGGCGTCCGAAGCGTAGGATCAGGACTCCGGCTTTTGAAATCAAAATCCCCACCCTGTCGCAAAGAGCGCGACAAGGATGGGGCACCCGCCATTAAAATCCCCAACCTGTCGCCAAGGGCGCGACAAGGTTGGGGCACCTGCTATTCGACCACTACGGTGTAGTCCTTTCCTTCCCAGCGATTCTCCTGCAGCCAGTAAAAAGTGAAGACGATCTGGCTGCCACCGGGTAATGAAGCCGTGGGCAGATCGAGGATGAAGGTGCCGAGGCCGGTGTCGCGGGTGTTGGTGTCCTGAGAACTGATCCAGCCGTCGATGCTCCAGTGCACCATCGCGGGAGTCAGAAGGACGATGCGCAATTTCTTGTTGCGTGGAAGGGATCGGGCTTTGTTATTCAGTCTCCAGCCAAAAATTTGGCGAGTTGGTTTCTCAACCAGATATCGTTGAACGGTCTGCGGAGGCTGATCGAAAATCTTGCCGTCGCGCAGGGAACGGCGCAGCTTGATGTATTCGGAATGGGCCCATACGAGCGGACAGGCGGAGCCGGAGGGTTTGCCGCGAAACAATTCCAGGGCGGGGATATCATCGGCATCCCAAACCTGTTCAGGAAGCAAGCGGCCATGCCCGGCGGTGGATTGCTCCATCACCGTGAGCAGCGATTCGGCCTCAGTGCGACGGCCAGCGGCGAGTTCGTAGTGAGCGCGCTCGCCGGCGAGCAGCGGCCAGGGGCGGCCGATGCCGCTGCCATCGAAGGGCGAGCCGTCTTCGTGTTCGCCATATCCATCGCCGTTATAGCGGTACCAGCAGGGGCCCTGGGGCAACTGCACGCGCAGGAGCGCGTCGATGACGCGGACGGTATTCAGAACGCGAGGATCATCGTGGGCACGTAATCCGAAGCGCACCAGAGCCAAGGAGTCGGGGCTGACGATGCGGAAGGCGCGTTCCACGTCCTGGCCGGGCGGGCGATTTTTGATAGGGACGAAGCCCTGAGTCGGCGAAGCCGCGGTATCGGTAATTGGAGGAGCGATGCGGACATAGTATCCCTCTACACCGACTTGCTCGGCGAGATCGCCGCCGGTGGCGTATACCCAGCGTTCGAGGTTGTCGTTCCAGGCGTCGGCTACCTCGCGAGCATAGGAGGCGATCTCGCTGTGTCCCGTGAGGTCGGCGATGTCGGCGGCAGCGAGTAGCCCGGAGATTTCGGCGGCCAGCGTGAAGGGAGAGTAGCCGCCATCTTCTTCCCAACGATCCTGCTGCGTCACCGGGCCGTTGCGCACGATGTAGCTGGCTGCCCGGCGCACCATCGGCCACCAGCGATCCAGTTTGCCCAACTGTTTGGGCGCTTCGCGGCGCAGGAGATCGAGCAGGAGGATGGGGAAAGCGGTCTCATCCATCTGGACGCCACTCCAGTAGGGACGGCCGTCGAGCCATAGATTCTGGGCCCAGTTACCTGCGGCCTCCTGCGTGGCTTCGAGATAGCGCAGCACTCTTACCGCATCGTTGACGGCGCCGGCGGCGAGAAGTGCACCTGCAGTTTCAACCAAGTCACGCGGCCACACCAAGTGATAGCCGCCGAGATCTTCATCGCCCTTGTTGAAGCCCCAGGGAATGGAAAGGCTGGCGATGATGCCGCCGAGAAAATCCTTCGATTCGTGGGTCCGGAGCACCGAAGCGGAGGCGCGATAAAGATCGTACTCACGCTTCGGCTCGTCGAGTTTGAGCAATGTGCTCTGCCAGTTTTTCCAGTGAAAGACGTAGTGCTCGCGAAGCTCGTCGTAATCTTCGAGCAAGGTGGAGCGGACTTGCTGTCCTGCCTCGGTGACGATGGCACCGAAACCGAGGGCCAGGAGGAATTCTCCGTTGCAGGCCGCGAGATCGATTTCCCCGGTGAAGGCGATGTTGCCCATCTCGGCGCGCTGATACTCCCACTCCATTTGAAAGTGAGCGGAGAGATCCTGCCACCCGTCGGAGAAGCCGACGAAGCCGACCGACATCTTTTTCCAGGGGGCGGAGCTGCCCAAAGCCAATGCGACGCCATCGTGTTGCGCCAGGAACATGGGGACGCCCTTGTAGTCGCCGACCCAGCCGGTATTGTCGTATCCGCAGTTGGCCAGGTGGGGCGAAAGTAAGGCGTAGAGCCGGTAATCGGAGAGCTGGCCTTGCAGTGGCTCGAACCGGATCTTTTGCATGACAACGTTGCGATAAGGATCGGTGAGGATTTCCTTGTGAATGCGGTAGCGGCCCCCGATTTCTGTGTTGGTCAGGTCATAGGCGGGGATACCAGGTTCGAAGGGCCGGTTGTCGAATGTGCAGTGCCGTTTTTCCTCGGAAAAGAAATCGCGTCCATTGGTGACGATCAGGCCCAGGTCGCGGGTGCAAGCCTGGTCTACGCGCGGAAAATAAACTTCATTCAGAATGCCATGGCTGGTGGTGAACCAGACTTTGCTGTGCTGGTTCAGGGCGGTGCCGACGCCGGATTTGGCGCTCGAGGTCCAGCGCGGAGGAATGCCGGGCCAGCCGGGGGCGTAACGAATGGGAGAATCGCTCATGCAGTTTTCATCCTAAGGAACTCCAGTTTGGTTTCAACCGTAATCTCGGCGGGAACCACCGAGGCTGCAACAATGGCGTGGACACCAAGCTGATGAACGGCATCGAAGAAAGAAGCAAAAAGAAATCTTGGGCTTTGCATGGAACAAAGGACAATTAACGGACCCACATCAAAACCGATGCCGGCCATCCACCAAACGACGACCAAGCAAACGCGGAGAGCATTACT
This sequence comes from uncultured Acidobacteriaceae bacterium, assembly GCA_963777005.1. GTDB lineage: Bacteria > Acidobacteriota > Terriglobia > Terriglobales > Acidobacteriaceae > Sulfotelmatobacter. The sequence continues at coordinate 271,105 of CAVZPC010000012.1, forward strand.
TTTGATTATGGTAGCAGCCCTTGGGTTGGGCCTCTGCGGGTCGGGGTTTGCAGCAGGACCCGATGCGGCGCCGAGCACGGATCTGGATCGGGGATTTGTGGGGCTCTACAACCTGGATTTCGCGGGAGCGCAACGGGATTTTACGGCTTGGGAGACGCAGCATCCGGACGATCCGTTGGGGCCGGTCAGCCAGGCGGCGGGATATCTGTTCTCTGAGTTTAACCGGCTGGGGGTTCTGGATGGAGAATTCTACGAGAACGACAAGGCTTTTGCCGATCGGTCCACGCTTACTCCAGACCCAGCGATTCACAATGAATTTGAGGCGGCGATCGAGCGCTCGGACCGATTAGCACACGCGCGGCTCAGCCAGAATGATAAAGATCCAGATGCGTTGTTTGCGTTGACGTTAGGGTCGGGGCTGCAAGCCGACTACGCAGCGCTGATCGAAAAACGGAACCTGGCATCCTTGCACTACACAAAGGAGGCGTCCGTCTGGGCGCAGCAATTACTGGCGGTTTGTTCGAATTGCTATGACGCGGAAGTGGCCACCGGATTCAGCAAGTACCTCATTGGCAGCATGGCCGCGCCTCTGCGCTGGCTCATGCACGTGGACGGACTGCCTGGCAACAAACAAGACGGGATCGCTGACCTGCAATTGACCGCGGAGCACGGTCACTATCTGGCGCCCTTTGCGCGGATCCTGTTGGCGATTGCCTACGTGCGCGACAAGAACAAGCAGCGCGCCCTGCAACTGCTGGCGTCGCTGCGCAGCGAATTTCCTGGGAATACTCTTTTTCCGCGGGAGATTGCGCGTTTGCAAACTTCTCATTGAATAAAGAATTGCGGCTTCCTCAGGAAACAACAGAAGTGATCGTTTCCGAGACCCTGGAGCTGTGTCTTAAAACAATTCATCCAGAAGTCGCGGTTTCCCCGCCTGCCCCATTCATCAGAAATTCACTCTTTTGTAACCGTCCTGTAACACAGCGCCGTTAGAACCAGAATATCTATTCGACGAGGGGTCATAAAACTGATGCGAAGAACCATGCTGGTTTTGGTGTGCGCACTGTTCGCTTTGCCTGCACTTGCCCAGACAACATTGAACGGGGCAGGAGCCACTTTCCCTTACCCCATGTATTCCAAGTGGTTCAGCGAATATCACAAGCTGCATCCTGACATTCAGATCAATTACCAATCGATCGGAAGCGGCGGCGGGATCCGGCAAGTCATTAACGGCACCGTCGATTTCGGGGCGAGCGATGGCCCGATGACTGACGACATGCTGAAAGAAGCGAAGACAAAAATCCTTCACATGCCCACGGTTTTAGGCGCGGACGTTCCCGCCTACAACATCCCCGGGGTGACGGCGGAGCTCAAGTTCACTCCCGATGCGCTGGCCGGAATTTTCCTGGGCAAGATCACGAAGTGGAATGACAAGGCCATTACCAGCGCAAATCCCGGAGTGAATCTTCCCGACAAAGATATCATCGTGGTGCATCGTTCCGATGGCAGCGGCACCACGTACATATGGACGGACTACCTTTCGAAAATCAGCCCCGAATGGCAAAGCCAGGTGGGGAAGGGCACATCAGTGAAGTGGCCGATCGGGCTAGGTGGAAAGGGAAACGAAGGTGTTGCCGGTTCGATCCGGCAGTTGCAGGGATCGATCGGGTACGTGGAATTGATTTACGCCGTACAAAACAACATTACCTATGGGAGCGTTCGGAACGCGGCGGGAAATTTTGTGAAGGCATCGCTTGAGAGTGTGACCGCAGCGGCTGCTTCAGCGCCGAAGATGCCGGCGGATTTTCGAGTCTCGATTACAAATGCGCCGGGGAAGGATGCATATCCGATTTCCAGCTTTACCTGGTTGTTGATTCCTGCTCAATCGAAAGATGCGGCGAAGGGCAAGATCCTCGCAGATTTTCTCAACTGGATGGTTACCGATGGACAAAAAATGACAGCTGCACTTTCCTATGCTCCGCTACCCGAAGGCGTTGTTCAGAAAGAAAAGGATGCAATCAAGCAAGTCCGATAGATCTGCAGACAAATTTTCATTCCTAGTTTGAAAAAGGAGAGTGTGATGAATTCTGTATGGAAGTGGTGTGCGATTTTGTTTCTGGCTACAAGCGTGGTGGCACAAACCAGCACGCCACCCAAAGCTAAGAAGAGCAAGCCGGCGACTCTAACCGCAGCGGATGTGCAGGCATTGAAGGACGCAATCGCCTCGCAGCAAGCGGCGCTGGCTGCCCAGCAACGGCAGATCCAGGAATTGCGCGATGAATTGCATCGCAAGGACCAGGCAGTAACGCAGGCGCAGGCGGTGGCGACCGATGCCGCCACCAAGGCGGATGCGGCGCAAGCCACTGCCAGCCAGCAGCAGCAGACGGTCGTGGAACTGAAGAGTGACGTGACCGACCTGAAGACCAACGTCAACAACACGGCGCTGTCGCTGCAGGAGACGCAGAAGAATGTGAATTCAGCCCTGGAGAGTCCGCTGGCGCTGCATTACAAGGGAATCACCATCACGCCGGGCGGATTCCTGGCGGCAGAATTTGTGCGGCGGTCGAGGGCGTTGGGATCGGACATCAACACGCCCTTTAACTCTCTGACCATGCCCGGTGCTGCGCAAAGCAGCATTTCCGAATTCTTCGGATCTGGACGTCAGTCGCGCATCTCGATGTTGGCGGAAGGGCGGTTGAAAGCTGCCAAACTGAGCGGGTACGTGGAAGCTGACTTCCTCTCGGCCGGTGTTACCTCCAACAACAACGAGAGCAACAGCTACACCTTGCGGCAGCGGCAGGCGTGGGGACAGGCGGCATTGGATAACGGCTTTTCGGTTACGGGCGGACAGATGTGGAGCCTGGTAACCGAAACCAAGCATGGCATGGACAACCGAACCGAAGCTACGCCGCTGACCATTGACCCGCAGTATACCGTAGGTTTTAGTTGGGCTCGGCAGTACGGACTGCGCGCGGTCAAGAATTTTGACAACAAAGTGTGGTTCGGCGTCTCGATGGAAAATGCGCAGGCCACCGTTTCAAGCCACAACAATGGGAATAATTTCCTGGTGGGCTCCGAAGGTGCTGGCGGCGGTCTCTACAACGGCGCGGTCACCAACTGCTCGACTGCCAACAATCCAGTTACTGGAGCGGCTCCCATCACGACCTGTACTCTGGCAGCCAGCTATTCCTTCAATCCCTCGCCGGACATCATCGCAAAGGTAGTCTTTGAACCGGGATTCGGACACTACGAAGTGTATGGTTTGTATGATCGCTTCCGCGACCGGATATACCCTTGCGGGGAAGTGGTGATCATCGCACCGGCAACGAATGGGCCTTGCCCGAACGGCAACGGCAATGGTCCGAACGGCCTGCTGGCCTTTAATTCCTCGAAGAACGGTGGCGGCATCGGCGCCAATGCCCGGTGGTCATTCGTCAACAAGCATCTGGACTTCGGTTTGCATGCCCTCGGCGGAAGTGGAATCGGACGATACGGATCGGGTGGTCTACCTGATACTTCAATCCATGCTGACGGAACCTTTGATCTGATCAGGAGCTATCAGGGGCTGGCGACGCTGGAGTGGCACGGGCCTAAGGTGGATATCTACCTCAACGCTGGTTCGGAGTACGCCAGCCGCGCGGCGGATTTCGATCCGGTCACGGGCAAGTACGTGGGCTACGGGTCGCCCTTCTTCAGTAACACCGGCTGCTACACCGAAACCGCGCCGAGCATCGGCGGCGGATTCTTTCCTGGGAGTCTTTCCAGTTGCACAGCCGACACGCGAGCGCTCATTGAAGGCACGGCGGGCTTCTGGCATCGCATTTATACCGGGCCCAAGGGCCGGCTGCAGTGGGGCGCGCAGTATTCATACGTGACCCGCCAGACCTGGTCTGGGATTGGACCTTTGGGAAAGGGACAACCCGGAGTCACGCCCGAAGGACTCGACGGAATGGTCTTTACGTCGTTCCGTTATTACTTACCGTAAGGGGCGCGGTGTCTTCACACGTTCCCTCGGCGCATCGCACGGCGGATTTCCGCTGTCGGTGCGCCGATTTCTTTTAACCCACAATTTCCAGCCGGACCGAATCCTGCGAGGTCTTCGATATGTATGCGTCGATGCGCTATACTGCGCCTTCCGGTCGGATGTTTTATACTGTCTGAGCGGCTAGTTCCTCCCGGATCGGATCGAAAGCGGATCCCAATCAACAAGGAAAACGGCAAGAACCGACGGATAACAGTCTTTTCCCATGGCACGTGTTTCGCTGGACAATCCTGCGTACTATCTCAACCGCGACACCTCATGGCTGGCGTTTAACAAACGTGTGCTGGAAGAGGCCGAGGATACGGGCAATCCTCTGCTGGAGCGGCTGAAGTTTCTTTCGATTTCGGCCAGCAATCTGGACGAATTTTTCGAGATCCGTGTGGCCGCCATGATGCAGCAGATCGAGGACGGCTACAACGAGGCTGGTCCCGACGGTTTGACGCTGACGGAGAAGCGCGATGTTCTGGCGCGCCTGACGCACAAATTCGTAGACGAGCAATACGATTGCTGGAATACGTTGCGGCCGGCGCTGACGGAGCATGGCATCCGGGTGCTCGCGCTGCATGAGTTGGACGCGGCCGCCCGGCGGTTTGTCGACGAATATTGCGAGAAGGAACTGGATCCTCTGCTTACGCCAGTGACGGTGGATCCCACGCATCCGTTCCCACGGGTGATCAACAAGGCGTTGTGCCTGGGGTTGCTGTTGCGGCGGCGGCGCCGGTCGGCGCTCACTTATACGGGCGTGGTTTCGGTGCCGCGGGCATTGCCGCGGCTGGTGCGGCTGCCTTCGGAGGGGACGACCGATTTTATTTTCCTTGCCGACCTGGTGGCGCATCACGCGGAGAGCATGTACCACGGCTACGACATTGTGGCGTCGGCGCCGTTCCGCGTGACCCGAAACAGCAATCTTTACCTGCAGGAAGAAGAGGCGCGGAATCTTCTCGAGTCGGTGCGCGCGGAGTTACACAACCGGCGCAAGGGCGATGCGGTGCGAATGGAGATTGAGGCCGACGCCGATCCTGAGATTATCGAACGCTTGCGAACCGTTTTTGAGTTGGATCCGTGGCAGGTGTTTCCGGTGAATGGTCCGGTGAATCTTTCGCGACTGTTCAATATCTACGAGCAGACGCAGCGGCCGGATCTCAAAGATCGTCCCTTCACTCCTCGCGAGCTGCGGCTCACGGCGAAGTCGCAAAATCTGTTCGAGGAATTGCGGCGGCACGATATTCTGCTGCACCATCCTTACGATTCTTACGACGCGGTTGTCGCATTCATCGAATCGGCGGCGGAAGACGATAACGTTCTCTCGATCAAGCAAACGCTTTACCGCACGAACGAGCACTCGTTGATTGTTCCGTCGCTCATCGATGCGGCGCAACGCAAGGAAGTGACGGCAGTGGTGGAGTTGAAGGCGCGCTTTGATGAGGCCCACAACATCCGCTGGGCGCGCGATCTGGAAGATGCCGGAGTGCAGGTGTTTCACGGGTTGGTTGGATTGAAGACGCATTGCAAGCTGTCGTTGCTGGTGCGCCGCGATCCGGATGGCGTTCCGCGCAGCTACGCGCATATTGGGACGGGTAACTATAACGCCACCACGGCGCGAATTTATACCGACCTCAGTTTGTTCACCGCGAATCCGGAAATCACGCGCGCAGTGCACGATGTCTTCAGTTTCCTGACTGCCTACGCCGAAAACCCCAGCTATGAGCCGCTGCTGGTGGCGCCTCTCGATCTGGCGGAAAAGGTGATTGCGCTTATCGATCGCGAAGCGGAACATGCCCGCGAAGGCCGGCAGGGACGGATCATCGGCAAGATGAACGCTTTGCTCGACAAGAACGTGATTCAGGCGCTGTATCGAGCTTCGCAGGCGGGCGTGGAGATTGATCTGATTGTGCGCGGCATTTGCTCGCTCCGCCCGGGCGTGCGCGGGTTGAGCGACCGCATCAAGGTGCGCAGCATCGTGGGGCGATTTCTGGAGCATAGCCGGATCTACTATTTCGGCAACGGGGGCGAGGAAGAAATTTATATCGGCAGCGCCGACTGGATGCCGCGCAATCTATACGAGCGGGTGGAAGTGCTGGTGCCGCTGCGCGACGAATTCCTGCGCGAGCGCGTGCACCGCGAAATTCTCGACGTTTATCTCGCCGATAACCGGAAGTCGCGCATCCTGCTCAGCGATGCCACTTATATTCGGGCGTGGCAGCCGTTGCACGGCAAGCGGAATCGCAAGCCTCCGAAGGGAGCGGCGGCTTTCAGTGCGCAGGATTTTCTGATCAGCGTGGCCGAAGGCAAGCAGTTGAACCCGGTTCCTCCGCAGCTTCCGGCGCGGAAGCGCAAGGCTCCAGCGGAAAGGGAACGATAAGCTGCAATGATCATTTATTTTCTGCGCCACGCCAGTGCCGGGGAACACCTGGTGAATCCGAAAAAAGATGAGAAGCGCGCGCTCGACAAAGATGGCATTGAGCAGTGCGGCTATGTAGGCCGGGCGCTGGCGGCTATGGATGCGCAGGTGGACGTTATCATTTCAAGCCCGCTGAAACGTGCTACGCAGACGGCCTCGCTGGTGGGAAACGAAATGGGATACGAAGGTAAGCTGCAGATGGATGCGGGCCTGCGGCCGGGCGCAACGTTTGCGGACTTCCGCCGTCTGCTGGAAAAATACGCAAGCCAGGAATCGATTATGGTGGTGGGACACAACCCGAATCTAAGCCAGTTCCTGGGAACCGTGATCAGCGAGTCGGGTTGTGAAGCTTCGGTTGAGTTGAAGAAGGGAGCGGTGGCGCGAGTGGATATGCGGCGCAGCTCGGGCACGCTGCAATGGTGTTTGACGCCGAAGGCGCTGCGTACTCTCTATACCGCTGCGGTAGAAAGTTCCCGTCCGAATACCTCACGAAAATAGGGCGCGTCTTTCTCGATCGCCCACAATTCCAGATCCACCCCCATACGGCGGCGTGGCACCAAGGTCAGGTGGACTTCAGCCGCGCGATGGCTGACGCGAACCTTCTGCACGGCGCGGCTGCGACCCAGGTTCAGGGCGCGCGCCAGCCGTAGAAGGATGATCGCTTTCTGCACGCCGGGACGGTCATTGGGATCGAGAGCCTTCATGGGAGGCTCGTCCAAAGTAGGCCGCGACTTTCCCAGATAGCGGGCGATGGCCGCGATCAATCGACGTTGCTGAGGGGTGTAGCCGAGAATTTCAGAGTTCGAAATGATGTAATACGTGTGCCGGTGATGGCCGTTGCGGTTAACGTAATCTCCCACCTCATAGAGCATGGCGGCGGCCGACAACCACTCGCGGAATTCCGGCGCGAGACCATGCACGGAACGCAGCGCCGAGAACAGGAACATTGCGGACTCGCGCACATCGAGAGCATGCTTGATGTCCACGCCATAGTGAGCGACAGCCCGGGTGATCGATTCCCAGCGTTCGGATTCGATCTGCCTTCCCGAGCGCGTGCTGCGGTCATGCTCAGCGGCCATCTGCGCAAGCAATCCATCGCGAAGACCTAGCGGGGAATAGCGAAAACCTTTGAGATGGCAGCGATCGAGCAATTCCTGATAGACCATGGCTCCGGCTACGACGATTTCCGCCCGGCGCAGGCCGATGCCTTCAATCTTCCGGCGCTCCTCCACGGGCAAGTGCGCTAAGCGCTTGGCGAGCCGGGTGATCTCCGCGCGGGAGACCAGCATGCGCTGGCGAGTGCCGTTCTTGCGGAGATGGCTGGCCGCGGTGGCCAGAGCGGCGGCAGTTCCGGATGTGGCGATGACATTCTTAACTTTCGCGGCCACCACGCGAGCCGCGATACGGTTCACTTCGCGGACGACGAATCCCTGCAAGCGTTTCAGTTCGCCCTTGCGCGGCGGATCGTGGCGGAGAAATTCATCGGTGAGACGGACCGCGCCGAGCGGCATGCTGACAAGATCGCGAATGTGACCGCTGGCAGAGACGGTGAGTTCGCAGCTACCGCCGCCGAGATCCATCATGAGCGTGGGAGAACTGTCGCCACGAAGGTTCGAGACCAGACCCAGGTGAATCAGACGGGCTTCTTCCAGTCCGGAGATAATTTCGACCGTCCAGCCAGTGGCGGAGCGAACCCACTCGAGAAAGGCTTGCGAGTTGCGAGCGTCGCGGAGCGCGCTGGTGGCGACTACGCGTACGGGGTCGGTAACGACTTGTTGCGTGGCGCGGTGGAAGCGGCGCAGAACCTTTACTGTCTCGGCCATCGACTCGGGAGTGAGGAAGCCGGAGCGGAAGACGCCTTCGCCGAGACGTGTAACTTCGCGGTCTTCATGGATGGGGCGAAGATAGCCGCGCGTGAGGCGCGCGATTTTCAAGCGAACTGAGTTAGAACCAATATCAACCGCGGCAAAGGTCGGCATGAGGCAAGGGCAACAGTTTACATGTGTCGGTATGGCTTGGTCATCACCAGGCGAAGGAAACGATGGATAGGCTATGCGCAATCGCGGTTAGGAAGATTTCGACGAGAGCTGCGAGAGAGCATCCAGAAGATTGCGGGCGCAAAGGTTGCAACAGGAGCCTTGCTGTCGCGAGGTTCCCTGGTCGGATAGGATTTCGAATTCGAGAACCGCAGGCGCGGCTGTACAGAGCTCACACGTGAGCTTGCTTTGTGAGCGCGCGGAAGGTCATCGAGTCTTGCACACACAGTAGCCCATCGGTATTTAACAGGAAGCGGCGGAGGAATGCGGTGACAGCGGATCACAGATGGAAGTTAGTGACACCGATATGGAGATTAAGGCTGGCGATCAGGCGGCGGAGGCGATATCGCTTTTCGGTTTCAGCGCGGCCGGAAGCGGCCCCCTGGCGGTGTGCTCGGCTGAGGTGGTTAACTTTCCTCGAGTGCGGGAGAGAACGGCAACGGCGTGGCGGAATTTTGCTCCCGTGACATTGTGCAGTTCGGCGACGAGAGGTGACTCGCGCACCTCGCCGATATCCTCGATGGCGGTCTGCCGCAAGGTCAGCCAATCGTGCCAATCGCCTAGAGCGTCCTGTAAGACTTTGAGTTCGGCAATAAACTTTTCAGCCTCGGGGGAGGGGCTGGCAAACTCGGCCGCATAGCGGGCGCGCTTGCTGAGAATGCGGTATTGGTGAAGCACCGCTTCGGTGGGCGGCGAAGTTGTGTGATCAAGCGGGGTCAGCATGGCTCTGGCGGCCGCCAGCGGGTCGCGGCTCGCCTCCGGCTTGAAGCGCCGGGCAGCGCGTTTCAGACGTTTGCGGATCTCGCGCACCGTGGCTTTATCCGCCGCCTGCCGCAGTTTCTTTTCCTGCTGGCGGCGGAGTTCGATCAAATGGTTTACGAGTTGGGTCTTGCGGCGCGGTTCGCGCGGGACCTTTAAGCTGCGCAGAGCGGCGAGTTGAACATCGAGATCGCGGACCTTGCCGGCACGTTTTCGGATTCGCCCGAGCTGTTTCAGCAATTTCTTTTCGCTGCGGTCGAGCTTGGGAGAAAGTTCGGCGAGCAATATTTGCAGTCGGCGAGTGCCGGTGCGGAAGCGATGCACGGTCTCTGCCCGCGGTTTCGAGGAAAGCTTGATGAGGTCCCGTTCAAGCTTCTGAAACACGAGGCGGCTGCGGTTGGGAGCAATTGGCATACGCGAAGCGATTGGAAGAAGAAAATACAGGCTTAGCCGCGAAAAGGCAATCCGAAAAGCTTGGTCATTTTAACACCCTGTTAACAGGATTCTGGTACTTTACATCGATGGCCAATGCTGCCCGACCTCGGCCTGATATGCCTGCTCCGCAACCCGTTGAAGCAAAGAAGGTTAGCGAACTTGCCTCAGATGGGAGGCGAGCCGTGAAGCTGCTTGGGCCGACGGGGGAAGTTGGCGACCAGGTTTTCAAGATCGCCATGCTTCTATGCGGTCTGGCGGTGTTGGGAACTTTGGTCCTGATCGTCTACGAACTGGTGTTGCGATCCGGACCGTCCTGGCACGCGTTCGGGTTGAAGTTCTTTGCCGGGCGCGATTGGGATCCGGTGAACGAACAATTCGGCGCTCTGCCGTTTGTTTACGGAACCCTGGTATCGTCGCTCCTCGCTTTAATCATCGCGGTGCCGCTGTCGATTGGAGTAGCCGTCTTCACTACGGAGATGTGTCCGAAGTTGCTGCGCGGGCCACTCTCGTTTTTCGTGGAATTGCTGGCTGCGATTCCGAGCGTGGTCTATGGGCTGTGGGCAATCTTTGTGCTGGTACCAATCCTCAGCGGCTACGTTGAGCCTTTCTTATCCAAGACGCTGGGCTGGACCGGATTATTTGTGGGGCCTCCTTACGGCATCAGCATGCTGGCGGCGGGAATCATTCTGGCGATCATGATCATTCCCATTATTTCTTCCATCACGCGGGAAGTTCTGATGGTGGTGCCGCAGCACCAGCGCGAGGCCGCACTGGCGCTGGGCGCTACACGCTGGGAGATGATTCGGGTGGGAGTGTTGCGCAATGCGCGCGCCGGGATTATGGGCGGCATCATTTTGGGTTTGGGTCGCGCTCTCGGCGAAACCATGGCAGTCACCATGGTGATCGGAAATCGTCCTGAGATTGCGAAATCTTTATTTGCGCCGGGCTACACCATGGCCAGCGTGTTGGCCAACGAATTCAGCGAGGCCACGGGCGACTTGAACCTGGCGGCTCTTATCGAGATTGGATTGGCTTTGTTCCTGGTAACGATCGTGGTTAATGCGCTGGCGCGTTTGCTGGTCTGGACGGTTACCCGCGGCCAGCCATCGAGGGCGAATGCCTGAGACCGGAACCGCTTCCGCGCTGCATACTGTTCCTCCGATCGCTTTGCGGCGACGGATTACCGACCATGTCATGACCGGCGTGGCGGTGCTGACGGTCATTCTGGTGCTGGTGCCGTTGTTCGCCATATTTGCCTACCTGGTATACCGTGGCGTAGGGTCGATTAACTGGGCGTTTCTGACGCAGACGCCGAAGCCGGTGGGCGAAGCGGGCGGCGGGATGGCGAACGCCATCGTGGGCTCGGTGTTCATTCTCGCGCTGGCCAGCGTGTTAGGCGTGCCGGTGGGAGTGGGTGCGGGAATTTATCTGGCGGAGTATGGACGCAACCGCTTCGGTGATGCGATTCGCTTCACGGCCGACGTACTGAACGGAGTGCCGTCCATCGTAATCGGCATCGTGGCCTATTCCATCGTGGTGCTTTATCAGAAGCATTTTTCCGCGACGGCGGGTGGCGTGGCGCTGGCCATCATGATGATTCCCACCATCACGCGAACCACGGAAGAGATGCTGCTGCTGGTGCCGCAGGCCTTGCGCGAGGCGGCTTATGGGCTGGGTATTCCGCGCTGGCGGACGACGCTCTCGATCACTTTGCGCACGGCGACTTCCGGAGTGATTACGGGAATCATGCTGGCCTTTGCCCGGGTTGCGGGAGAAACGGCGCCGCTGCTGTTTACGGCGTTCGGAAATCAATTCTGGAATCTGCGCGCAGACCAACCAACGGCGGCGCTGCCACTGCAGATTTTCAATTACGCCATTTCTCCCTATGACGAATGGCACCGGCAGGCGTGGGCGGGAGCTCTGGTACTGATTGTCCTTATCGTTACCGCAGTCGCGGCCGTGCGCTTTGCCGTACGCCGCGGAACCTTTGGAGCTGCATAGTTTATGGGTGTTGGCATACAGGTCGAAAACCTGAACGCGTGGTACGGCAAGACGCAGGCGCTGTATGACGTTCAGTTGGCCGTGGCGGCGAACCATGCGACGGCGCTGATTGGGCCCTCGGGCTGCGGCAAGTCGACGTTTATACGCTGCCTGAACCGCATGCACGAAACCATCCCGGAGGCTCGGGTTACGGGCAGCGTGCGCATCGGCGACATTGACGCCTATGACGGTACATCGGCCACGCAGCTTCGCCGCCGGGTGGGGATGGTTTTTCAAAAAGCGAATCCTTTTCCGACCATGTCGATCTACGATAACGTTGCTTCGGGGTTGAAGTTGAATGGTTTTAGCGACCGCCGCAAGCTGGATGAGATTGTGGAACGATCTCTGGTAGTTTCTGCGTTGTGGGACGAAGTAAAAGATCACGTGCATAAGAAGTCCGGAGCCAGCCTTTCCGGTGGGCAGCAGCAGCGGCTTTGCATTGCGCGGGCGCTGGCGGTGGAACCCGAGGTGCTGCTGATGGACGAGCCTTGCTCGGCTCTCGATCCGATTTCGACCGGAAAAATTGAAGAGTTGATCTTTCAGCTGAAAGAACGGTATACCATCGTAATTGTGACGCATAACATGCAGCAGGCGGCGCGCGTGGCCGAGTTCACCGGATTTTTCCTGCTGGGCAAAATGATTGAGTTCGACAAGACGGAAAAGATCTTCACCAAGCCGACGCACAAGCGTACGGAAGACTACATCACAGGCAGGTTCGGATAATGCGCACGCGCTTTCAGCAAGGGCTCGACGATCTGCGGCAGAAATTGCTCCGCATGGGTGGACTGGCGGAACAGGCGGTGGATCGCGCGCGCCAGGCCTACATCGACCGCGATCTGAACCGGTGCCATCTGGTTCTCGATGGCGAGACCCAAATCAATACCTCGGAACGGGAGATCGACGAGGCCGCCTTCGACTTGCTGGCCATGCAGCAGCCCATGGCCGTGGATCTGCGCTTCATCCTGGCGGTGACCAAAATTAATTCCGATCTGGAGCGCGTGGGAGACCAGGCGGTGAACATCGCCGAACGCGTGATGGATATGGTGGAGCTTCCGGCGGTGGATTTGCCGGTGGATATTGCGCGTATGGGCGCAGCCGTCAGCGCGATGGTGCGGCGGTCGCTGGAGGCATTTATTGAAGGGAAGGCCGAACTGGCGCAGGCCGTGCTCGAAATGGATAACGTGGTCGATCGTATGAAGGACGACGCCTTCATCCAACTGGTGAAGACCATGAACCAGCGTCCGGATGTGGTGCGGCAGGCGCTGGATGCGTTGCTGGTGGCGCGCAATCTGGAACGCGTTGCCGACCATGCCACCAACATTGCCGAAGATGTGATCTTCTGGGTGCAGGGCTCCGACGTTCGCCACAATGTGAACCCGGAGGAGGGGCATTCGGAGCCTTCCTCCAGCCACGAGGGCTCTACGCGCGCATCGGGCGTCTAACCGCTGGGGTTGCGAAACACGATTGTGGCCTGACATGCCTCCGCGATCTCTTTGACCACGGGTTCCGTCGTAGATTACGCTCATCTCTCCTCATCTACTGCTGGTGCAGAATCAATCTGCGGAGGCCCCGTGATCCGAATTTCCCGTATCGTTCTCCTGGCAGCTCTCCTTTCCTTTTGCCTGGCAGTTGCGGTTGCTCAGGAATCGAAGTCTGACGAGCTCGTCGATCTCCTTGCCCACCAGCAAGACCTTAACGATTCCCTCCCCCGGGCGCATCGGCAGTACCAACAGCTTTCCCGCCACGATCGCGCTCAGCCCCGACGGCCGCTATGCGGTGCTGTTGAACGACGGCTATGGCACGCAGGAGACCATGGCCATGCAGTCGATTGCGGTGCTCGACCTGAAAACGAATCAACTGTCGGATTATCCCGACAAGCGCTTCGGCGAGGAAGTTCATCAAAGCTATTTTCTTGGTCTGGTCTTCAGCTCGGACGGCAAGCATCTCTATGCTTCGGTTGGTTCGATCACGGATCCCACCGGACAGAAGTCCGGCGACACCGGGAATGGAATTGCGGTCTACAGCTTCGTTGACGGCAAGGTTACGCCCGAGCGATTCATTGCCATCGAACCGCAGGCAATCGCCCACGAACAGAGAGTCGCCATCGGTTTACAGAAGACGCCGGCGGGAACCGCCATTCCTTATCCTGCCGGACTCGCGCTGGTATCTGCGGAGGGTCACGACCGGCTGCTCGTAGCCAACAATCTTTCCGATAACGTAGTGCTGCTCGATGTGGCGAGCGGCAAGGTGCTTAAGAGCTTCGACTTGAGCAGACGTGCTTTGGTGCCCTCATCCTTTCCCTACACGGTAGTGGCTACGCGCGATGGCCGCCGCGCGTGGTGCAGCTTGTGGAATGCATCCCGCGTGGCCGAGCTTGACCTGGCTAGTGGCGAGGTCGTCCGCTGGATCAAGTTCGAAGAAACTGATGATCCCATTGCCCCCGGCTCGCATCCCACGGCGCTGCTGCTGAGTCCCGACGAGAAGCTGCTCTACGTGGCACTGTCGAACATGGATGAGGTCGCCGTGGTCTCGACGAAGAGTGCTCAAACCGTCAGCCTTCTGAGCACCGCGTTCAGGATCAACGAAATTCAGGAACCTATCCCAGTGCCTTGGCTCAGTCTGCGGACGGCAAACGGTTGTTTGTAGCCGATGCGTCTATGAACGCGGTTGCAGTGTTTGCTGTGTCGAGTCTGATCGAAGAAAGTCTGCCAGGAGGTGCGTGGCTCCGCGCTCGGGTTCATCCCCACCGATTGGTATCCCAGCGCCCTCGCCGTCCACGGGGACGATCTCCTCATCGCCACGGCTAAGGGCGAGGGCACGCGCCCGAACCCGGGTCCGGGCAAGACGGCGTGGGAGGTACGACATCACGAGCATCCTTACATTCCGACACTGCTGCGCGGCTCGATTGCGCGGCTCGAATATTCCTTCTACTCTTCCCAAGCTCGAAGAACTTACGCGTGTCGTGGAACACGACAATCTTCTGCACAACGACCCCGGAAAGATTCAATTCGCAGCGGGAAGAATCCGATCAAGCACGTGATCTACGTCATCAAGGAAAACCGGACTTATGACCAGATACTCGGCGACCTGAAGGTGGGCGACGGCGATCCGTCGCTCACGATGTATGGCGCTGATATCACGCCGAACGAGCACAAACTCGCGCTGCAATTCGGCGTGCTGGACAACTTCTACGACAGCGGGGAAGTTTCCGGCGACGGACATCTATGGTCGACCGCCGCGATCACCAGCGACTACAACGAAAAGACATGGCAGATTGCTTATCGCGGCAAGGAGCGGACTTACGATTTCCAGGGTACGGTCGCCGATGAATATCCGCTCGATCATAAGCAGCCGGATATCGACGATCCTTCCACTGGTTATCTCTGGGATAACGTGGCCCGCAACAACCTGAGTTATCGCGACTACGGCGAATATGTGAATGCGCAGTGGTGCAATAAAGTCCGTAAGGCGGCATCGCCGAAGCAGGGAACGCCTTCGGCGCAGGAATCGCCCTGCCCGCAGACCGAGTTGCATCAGGGAGATTCTTTGCCGCCAAATGTAGGAGACCCGCACGGCGCGCCGAGTCCATACCCGTGGACGGTGCCGCTGTTCAAGGGGGTGAAGCCGACGAAGGCAGTGCTGCGCGATCACTTCGATGCGCTCTATCCCGATTTTAATACCGACTATCCCGACCAGCTCCGCGCCGACGAATTCCTCAACGAGTTTGCCGCTTATACTCACGCCCGCGAAGCAAACGAGACCCAGGATTTTCAATTGCCGGCCTTCGTTCTGCTCTATCTTCCCGACGATCACACTGGGGGCACGCGCCCGGAGCGGCCGCGTCCGGCGGCCTCGGTGGCGGACAACGACCTCGCGTTGGGTCGCGTGGTGGACGCGGTGTCGCACAGTCCGTACTGGGACGATACGGCGATCTTCATCCTGGAAGATGATGCGCAGGATGGAGGCGACCATGTCGATGCCCATCGGTCGATCGCCTTCGTGGTCAGCAAATATTCACCCGGCAAGGCAAGTGAGCCTTATGTCGATCATCGCTTTTATACGACTGTGAATGTAATTCATACGATGGAGATGCTGCTCGGTTTGCCGCCAATGAACCAGAATGACGCCTACGCACCTGCGATGGGGCCAATGTTCTCGGGAGCAGGGGACCAGCCTGCGTTCAAAGCCGACTATCGCAATCTTAAGAACGGTCTGATCTACGAAACCAACAGGCGCGATGCCAAGGGCGCGAACGAATCGGCCAAGATGGACTTTTCGCGTCCAGACGCAGCCGGGGCAGCGCGCCTGAACGAGGTTTTGTGGCGTGATCAGAAGGGCGACACGCCAGTCCCGGAGCCGAAGCAACGGTGTTTCCGGCGGGAAGCGATTAGGCAGCGAAGAAACGCCTCCCACGCTTTTCCAGAACGGGAAAGCCATTTCCACCGTTACCAACCTGGGATCCTCCCTTTTTCTGAACTGATTTTATTTACTGCCGATAGATCCCGCATGAGCACCGCTGTGCGAGAACTACGGTCGGTGGTGATGATCCTGGTCGAAGCGTCGTGGGAAGACGAAAGCGGAGCTTTGCAGAAAATCCCCGCGCGCATGGAAGACCGGTCCGCCGGCGGGGCGTGTATACGGATGAAGCGGCCGGTCGCAGTGGGAGCGAAGCTGACGATTCAGTGGCGCTTTGATCGCTTCTGTGGCATTACCAAGTATTGCCGCAGCGATGGACGGGAGTTTTTGGTTGGCATTCAGCGGGATAAGAGCGCGGTCTCTCAGCGAGCCGCTTGGTCCGGAAGCGGCACTGCAGGAGAGCACTAAAGGACAGGCTACTCAGGTTGCGACCGCTGAAATCCAACCCCTGCTGGAGCGACAGGAAAGCAAGCTCAGTGAACCGCCCTTAGCCAGGCTGCATGCGGAAAGCAAACCCGTCATTCCTAGCGTGAGCACAGGGTCCCGGCCGGTGCGAGTTGGTCGCGAAATAGCGAACCGGGAGCGGCCTCAGATTTCTCAGCCGCGAGAACGCGGTGTGCTTCGACGGAGCGAAGTCCGGACGAAACAGCCTCCCAAGAGAAAGGAAGCCAGCAAGGAGAGGAAACCTATGAAACGCAAATGGCTCGAACTGGCGCCGTGGCGCCATAAGCAGAACTTTCACATCGTGAGGAGCGATGAAGGCAGCGAGGCAAGCGGCGGCGGAAACCGGGATGGCAAGGGCCGCGACGCGAGTCTTGCGGTCAACGTATCTGCCTCAAAGGAAAAAAGCCCTGTGGACTCTCGGGAGGAAGGCGGTTTTCAGGTGGAACTTTTACCCATGGAAGAGATTTACCGTGCAGCCGGAGTATTGACTCCGCGAAGAGGATACAGCGTTGCGAAGGTGGTCGATATGCTTCAGAGCGAACACCTCCGTGGTGTGTCGGCGGAGGTAAAGCGGGCAGCGGTGCTGGTGGCGCTGGAAGCGGCCGGAGTGACGATCGGGCAGATTCAGCAGGACGCGAAAGCGCGCCGCGAGGCACTGGATAGCTACGAGAAAAATCAGCAGAAACAGGTGGAGGCAGAGTGGGCGCGAAGGGCGGAAGAGAACACACAGATTGAGGCCGAACTCGAACGCGTAAAAGCCCAATACATGGCTCGGGTTACGCGCAACCTGGATGGCGTGGCGCGGGAGAAGGCCGCATTCGACAGGTGGCAGACGCTGAAGAAGCAGGCCGCCGAGAGCATGGCGGAAGCTGTAGAGCTATGTTTGATGCCGCCAGCCACTGGGGCCACGAGTGCTCCACTGGCGAAGGCGGCGGCGTTGGGCACGGGTAGCACAACCAGCGCGAGTTCGTCGCCCAGCAAGAGTTGAGTCGCGGCGAGACACCATGCCGAGTCTCAGGCGGCTAGCACCTCGGCGGACCTCGGCTTTACACTAAAGGTGTGAAGATCGCACTCGGGCAAATTAATCCCACCGTCGGAGATTTTTCCGGCAACGCTGCCAAGATCATCAAGTTTTCCCGTCGCGCGCAAGCCAGTGGCGCTGCACTCGTTCTGTTTCCTGAATTGTCCGTCTGTGGTTATCCTCCGCGCGACCTGGTGGAGCGCTCCTCGTTTGTGGCTCGCAATCAGGAGACGGTCGAGCATATTGCGGCCGAAACGCACGGGATCTCGGTGATCTGCGGTCTGGTTACGCCTGCGGAATCGGAAACGGGCAAGTCGGTGATGAATTCCGCGGCGCTCTTGCAGGATGGCAGAGTGGCTTTTCTGCAGTCGAAAATGTTGTTGCCCACCTACGATGTCTTCGACGAAATGCGCAATTTCGCGCCGGCAAAAAGCCAGAGCTTGTTTTCATTCTGCGGGAATCGAGTAGCGCTTACCATTTGCGAAGATGCCTGGAACGATAAGCTGTTCTGGCCGAAGCGGCTGTACACGGTCGACCCCATCGAGACGCTGGTAAAGGCGGGCGGCAACATTGTTTTGAACATTTCTGCCTCGCCCTTCTGGATCGGCAAACGCGAGGTGCGCCGCGATATGCTGGCCGCCATCGCCCGCCACCATAAGGTTCCGGTGGCGATGGTGAACCAGGTCGGCGGCAATGACAGCCTGATATTCGACGGGTCCAGCATCGTTCTCAGCGCCGAGGGAAAAATCATTGCACAAGGATCTTCGTTTGAAGAGGACCTGATCTTTTTCGATTCCAAGGCGCTCATCGGCGAGATGCACCAACAGATGGAAGGCGAAGACGCCAGCGTGTACGCAGCCCTGGTATTGGGCACGCGGGACTACATGGGGAAATGCGGATTTCAAAAAGCGATCGTCGGCCTGAGCGGCGGGATCGATTCGGCGCTGACTGCCGTGATTGCCGCGGATGCGGTGGGGCCGGAAAATGTGATTGGCGTGGGCATGCCGGGACCCTATTCTTCGCCGGGTTCCATTGAGGATGCGCGCATACTGGCGAAGAATCTCGGCATACGGTTCGAGCTGATCTCGATCGATGGCGTGTTCGAGGCCTACCGGAAGGCTTTAAAGGAAGTGTTCGCAGGCCAGAAGGAAGATACAACGGAAGAGAACCTGCAGTCCCGTGCGCGGGGGACGTTGCTGATGGCACTCTCCAATAAATTCGGGGCCATTGTGCTCTCCACCGGCAACAAAAGCGAACTGGGAGTGGGCTACTGTACACTTTATGGAGATATGGTGGGGGGGCTGGCGGTTATTTCCGATGTGCCAAAGACGCTAGTGTACCGGCTGAGTCATTATGTGAATTCGCGCCGGCCGGTGATTCCGCAGGCTACGCTGGAGAAGCCGCCCTCGGCGGAGTTGCGGCCCGACCAGAAAGATAGCGACTCACTGCCGCCCTACGAAATTCTGGACGCGGTGCTTGAGGATTACGTGGAAGACGCGCATTCGGTGGAACGCATCGCGGCCGATCACGGTTTTGATATCGAAGTGGTGCGGCGCGTAGTCCGTATGGTGGACCGCGCAGAATACAAGCGCCAGCAGGCAGCGCAGGGAATCAAGATCTCTCCCAAGGCATTCGGCTTCGGCCGCCGATTCCCGATCGCTGCGAAGAGCGAGGTTTGAAAGTATTTTTAGATTCGTCCGCTGTGCCAGCTTCAAAAACATTCTCTGAGAAGTTGAAATCGAAAGGAAACCATGCGCCCTTTTCTCAAGTCGATTCTTATCCTGGTGCTAACCGGCGGACTGGCTGCCGCGCAATCTTCTGCTGCGAAATCGCCGGATAAGCCTGCCTCGGCAGCTGCCGTTACTCTTCCTTCCGATGCCACGGTGGATTCGTTCCTCGAGCAAACTTTTGGTTACCAAGCCGGGCTGAGCTGGAAGATTTCTAGCATCAAGCCGGCGCCGGTGCCGGGACTGGCACAGGTTGACGTGGTTCTCGCCAGTCCTCAGGGGCAGCAGTTGAGCCGGTTTTACGTTACGGCGGACGGCGAGCACGCCGTTGTAGGCGATATTATTCCGTTCGGTGCCAAGCCGTTCGAGCCGGTCAGGAAGACGCTGGAGAAGGGAATTACCGGGCCTTCGCGCGGACCGAAAAATGCTCCGGTCACGATTGTGGAGTTTGGCGATCTGCAATGTCCGGCTTGCAAAGCGGCGCAGCCGGGGATTGAGGCGCTGGTTGCGGCGGAACCGAATGCGCGCTTCGTTTTTCAGAACTTTCCTCTGGAGATGCACAACTGGGCTGCCAAGGGAGCGGCTTATGCCGACTGCGTGGGACAGGCATCGAATGAGGCTTTCTGGAAGTTCGTGGCGAAGACCTATGAAACGCAATCCGATATTACGGCCGAAAATGCCGATGAAAAATTGACGGCGCTGGCTGACGCTTCCGGCGTGAAGGGCGCGGAGATCGCAGGATGCGCCACTACGCCGGTCACAAAAGCGCATGTGGATGCGTCCATTGCGTTGGGGAAAGCGGTGAATGTGACCGGCACACCCACGCTGTTTATCAACGGCCGCAGCATTGGAAATGTGAGTCAAGTCCCGGCGGAAACGCTGAAGGGATTAGTGGATTTTGCGGCGAAGCAAGGTAAGTGAAGCGCTAGTTCTGGGTGACCCAAATTTCATTCGTCGTATCGCTACGATTGGCCACCACGTGCGGCGTGATCATGATCAGCAGTTCGTCATCTTCTTTCATGCGATTGTTGTCGACCAGGGCTTGATTTAAACCGGGGATAGCGGCGACGCCAGGGATACCGCTGATGGTGTACTCGTCGTTGGTGGTGATTTCGCCAGCAATCACGGCAGGCTCGCCATCCTGAAGGCGTATGCTGCCCTGATATTCCTGGTTGCTGATCACCGGCACTCCATTCGCGCTGCTTCCGGCCAGGGAGCGCAACTGCAACTCAAGCTTCAGGCTGACCTCCCGGTCGCCGTGAATGACAGTGGTGGCCTTGATGTTCAATCCCAGATCCTCGTAGCTGACCGAAGGGAACGGCGGAACGTAACTCTGATTGCCCAGCACCTTGGAGATCGCCGCTGAATTGTAAATGGGAGCGTAGGAAGCATTCAGGATAGGATAGCGCTCTCCAACATGGAAGGTGGCTTCTTTGCCTTGTCCCGCGCGCAGCGTCGCATTGGTCAAGCTGCGCGCCCAGGATTCATTGAGAGAAAGAGCCGTGGTCAAGTGATCCAGGCTGACTCCGGAAAAGGTGAGGCCGCCGCCGAAGGTGGCTAGCGGCTGGCTGAAAATCCCGCTCGTCTGTCCCTGCAGTTGCGCCAACAGGCCGGAAAGCGCCGAGCTTCCGGCCGCATTGATGCCCCCGGAAGAAATCAACTGGTTGACCAGCGACGAGATGCTTTGCCCGCCCAGTGCGGCCAGGGCAGCGACGGGAATGTTGTACAGATTAAAAGTATCGGGAATGTGCATGCCGATGTCGCGGGTGAAGTTGTGGTCGATTTCGTAGACCTTGATATCAAGTGAGACCTGCGGACGATCGGTGGTCAACTGCTGGAGAAGCCGTGTGCAGGCGTGCAGCGTGGCCTGGGGTGCGCGGACTTCGACGGTTCCAATTTGCCCTGAACTTATTTTCTGGAAGTCGCAGATATTGCGCAGAGAAGTGACCAGTTCGGTAGCTTCTTGCGGAGAGCTGGCGCCGGGCACAATAAAAGTGGCGAGCGACATGCGGTCAAACTGTTTGTGATTCTCTGGATTGTCGGCCGCCAGCAGCAACTGGTGAGTGTCGAGCGCGGTCCACATGGTTTTGCTCACGCGGCATGCCAGGTTGAGCGCGGTGAAGAAGTCGACATTATCCACATAAAAGCGGACGGCTTTGGTCTGCACCGAATCGTCGAATTCTGCGCTTACTCCGTAGGCCGATGCGAGTTCCGTGAAAAGGCCGCGGACGTCGCCGCGATAGTGAAAGGTTGCCAGCTCGGTCTTCGGTTCCAGATGGATCTCGCCTGACTCGGCCACCAAAGACGGGACCCCGACTGGTGCGGGACCGGATGCGTCAACCAGCAGGGCATTGGCAAGGCGCTTCTGCAGGTAGTCATTGTCAGGGTCGAGCTTCAGGGCGGCGCGATACTCAGCCACGGCTTGGTCGCGCTGGGCGTTGGCCAGGAGCGCGTCTCCGCGCTCAGTGTGCTGAAAGACCAATTGCGACTTCGCGACTTCCCGCGCGGAAAAGAAATGGGTATCGTTCGGAGCCAGCCGTGAGGCTTCGTCGAAGGCAGCGAAAGCTTCCGGCAACTGGCTGCGCTTTTCGAGTTTCAGTCCGTGAGCGTAAGCGTTGCGGGCTTCCTTGAGATCCTGCTTCGAAGCCAAGCAGTTGATGCCGCCGGGAACTCCGTTACCACAGGAGATGGCCGGGGGATCGATTGCGCTATCGGCGGCAAGCGCGGGAAGGCCGACGAGCGCCGCCATAAAACAAGCCGACAGGATGAGCCGCAGCCAACGCATTCGCTCGATTTTACCTTGCCCCGAGGCTTCCGCAGATAACTAATGGTACCCGGCCCTTCGGTGTTCGCCGGCTGTCGCCGGGTGATTGCCGGGGGGAGCGAAAGCGCAGATAGAACGGTGACTTGGCGTGGACTTGCAGGACGTTCATGCGACCCAAGACTCAGCTGAGCATGAGCCGCTCAATGTCGCGGGCCTTACCGGTCTTTTCGTCGCAGTCGATCACCACGGCGCAGAGGCGGACGTCGCCCGTGGCGGGCTCGAAGCGTACCGGCATGCCGTTGAGGAATTTGTTGACCACCAGCTCTTTTTTGACTCCGATCACGCCGTCATAAGGGCCGGTCATACCGACGTCAGTAATGTAGGCCGTTCCATTGGGCAGGACTCGCTCGTCCGCGGTGGGGACGTGGGTATGCGTACCGACGACGGCGGTAACTCGGCCATCGAGATACCAGCCCATGGAAATTTTTTCGGATGTGGCTTCGGCGTGGAAATCCACGAAGATGATTTTGGCCTCGACCTGTTTCAAAAGCTGGTCGGCGATGCGAAAGGGATCATCATTCGAAGCCATGAAGACGCGTCCCTGAAGGTTGATGACGGCATAAGGAATCTTTGCTTTCTGTCCCTGATAGAGGCCCCAGCCGGGCATATCCGCGGGATAGTTTGCCGGACGCAGAACGCGGCGCGCCGGCCCGTGGCCGTTGCCTTCGACCATCTGGAAATAATCCAGAATCTCGCGCTTATCCCAGACATGGTTGCCGGTGGTGATGACGTCGATATTCAGCTCAAACAGTTCCTCGGCCAGCGCGGGCGTGATGCCGAAACCAGCGGCCGAGTTCTCGCCATTGGCGATGATCAGGTCAATGGCTTGGTCGCGGACAATGCCCGGCAACCGGTCCTTCACTATGTTGCGGCCGGGCCGTCCGAAAATATCGCCGATGAAGAGAATTCGCATGCTTGGCGGCCCAGCTGGATCGATTAGTCCAGAAAAAAGGGCGAAACCTGATGGTAACACCAAGGCTTCGGAGGAAATCCGGGGTATCCGCGGGGTACGCCGACGGGCTCTCAAATAAATCAGTAGTTCTCAAACCTGTAAGCTCTACCGGAAGTTTCCTCCCGCGTGTGATATCTCGTCAATGACTAAAGCCAGCCAACTATCAATAGCTCGAAGTGGACGGACGAAGCTCGTGGCTTTCGCCAGCCTGGTGTTGCTTGCAGTTTGCGTGGCACAGGCGCAGAACTCTTCGACGAGTCCTAATGGATTCGGGATGCGGTCTTTCGGACAATCGGAAAGCGTCGACGGGGAAAGCTCGCTGACCCTGACGACTCTGAGGTTTTCAGAAACCAGTGTGGTCGGAGGCGAATCCACCACGGTCATGTTGACGCTGGCGAATCCAGCGCCTGCCGCTGGGGCGAGGATTTCGCTGAGCAGTTCCGACCCCAAGGTGGTGCTAACTCCGGCGAGCGTTCGACTCGAAGGTGGTGAAACGAGCGTGAGTTTCCCGATTGCCACTTTGACGGTAGCAGCCGCCGAGTCGATTACAATTCGGGCGCAATATGGCGCTGCGACCGTGAGCGCGGATCTTTCGGTCCTTCCGGCGACAGCAGCTTCCTTCACGGTAAGCGTTCGGCCTGCCACTGTGACCTTGGAGCAGGGGAAATCCGGTTCGGTTACGGTGACCAGCAAAGTGGATAGCGGGTTCGATCATTCGCTGCAATTGAAAGCCTCTGGCGAGCCCGCCGGTGTAAAGCTGACATTGAATCCGAAAGTGATACCCGCGCCGGGTTCCGGGACCTCCAAGTTGAGCATCAGCGTGGGGAGCAGCGTGCCGGCCGGCAGTTATCCGCTGACGATCACCTCGAGCGAGGGGAGCGATTCGGCCTCGGCCAAGACGACGTTGAAAGTGACTAATAGCTCCGGCAATCCGGATGCGACGTTCAAAGGCTGCTGGTACAAGCAAGGCGGCCACAGCTATCAGGCGGTCGATTTCTCGCTGGGCAATCCGGGAACGTATTCCTTCAACGCGATCCTCTACTACGGGACAACTTGTAATGCCAACGATGTTGCGGATCAAATTGGATTTGGAGAGTTAATCGATTTCGGCGGAGAGGGATGGACCTTTTGGTTCTCGGCCTTTGCCGATCAAAGCGATATGTCGGCGTTGTGGTACGTGGGAGCGGATAGCTCGCAGTGCGTTAATTATGAAACCGTGCCGGATTGCTGATTGCCGAGAATGGGCCACTCCCGCGCGATCAGACAATGTTCACTGCGCCAGCTCCGCCGTTCGCAGGAAGTCGTAGTTGCCCGCCGGATTCAACTGGAGATTTCGCACGCGTTTGTTGTGAACAAGAACGTTATCCAGATACCAGAGATCGATGTAAGGCAGCTCGTTGGCGAGGATGAGCTGCAGTTCGGCGTAGGCTGACTTGCGCTTGGCCTGATCGACTCCGCGGCGAGCCTGATCGATCAGGGCGTCAACGTTGGGATTCGAGTAGTAGCCACGGTTCGCGCCGTTCGGAGGAAATTTGGCGGAGTGAAACGCGTACTCGAAGATATCCGGATCCTCATTGCCGCCGATCCAACGCAGGCTGTAGAGCTGAAATGCGCCGTGGGTTACATCGGCGAAGAATGTAGCGAACTCGAAAGTGCGAATGTCGAGCACGATGCCCACTTCGCGCAACTGCTGTTGCATGACGGCGACCATCAGACGGGTGTTCTCATCAGTAGAAGTCTTCATGGTGAGATGAAAGCGCACACCGTTGACTTCGGGGTATCCGGCCGCGTCGAGCAACTTTTCCGCTTTGCCGGGATCGTGATCATAGGCGGGGACGTTGCCGTCGTAAGCCCAACTCTGCGGAGGCAAGATGCTGCGGGCTGGTTGCGCCTCACCGCGCCATAGATACTCGATGATCGGCTGGCGGTCGAGAGCATAGGCGATGGCCTGGCGCACACGCGTATCGCGCAGGATCGGATCTCGCAGGTTGAATCCCATGTAAGCCAGCACGGTTCCCGGAGCGTGTTCGACTGCGAGCGACGGATTGCGCTCGAGGGTCAGCACGGTATCCGGCGTGAGCGCATTAATGGTGGCGTCGGCGCTGCCCTTACGCAATTCAAGGGCGCGTGTAGTCGCATCGGGAACTACTGCGAAACGCACGCGAGCGAGTTTCGCCTTCTGGCCCCAGTAATCGTCATTGCGTTCGATGATGACTTCCTTGTCGGTCTCGGCGCTGACGAACTTGAACGGTCCGGAGCCGATGGGATGCGTGGATATTTCGCTTCCGCTGCCAAAGGGAACGATGCCCATCGCGCCGTCGGAAAGATTCCACAGCAAAGTGGCGAAGGGTTCCTTCATGTGAAAGATCACGGTGAAATCGTCGGGCGCATCGATGTGATCGACGAAGCGATAAACCGCGGCTTTGGTGCTGCGAACTTTGCCTTGAAGCAGGGAGTCGAAGGTCCACTTCACATCGCGCGAGGTGAGCAGACGCCCGTCATGAAACTTAACTCCGTGATGCAGGTGGAAAATATAGGTGAGAGGATCGGGAACTTCCCAGCGCTCGGCAAGTCCGGGCGCGACATCTAGATTGTCTCCACGCGAGAGTAGATCGTCGAAGATGAGGTTATCGATGCGCTCTGACTGTGCATCGACCCCGATTCGTGGATCGAGATTCGTGGGGCTCGATTCAATCAGCATCACCAGCGTGTTGGGATTGGGCTTACTGGAGCAGGCTGAGAGAAACAGTGTGAAGGCAAGGGCGGCGAGCGTAACGAGCACCTTCCAACTGGGTTCTTGAAGCACCGTTCGGTTCATTCCAATCCGGCTGCCATTTGATAGAGGGTGTTCACAGTTTTCCAATTGCGGGTGGTGGCGCGGACGGAGAGCAGCTTTTCAAACGCATTATTGGAGAGCTTCGTCTCGCCGTATCCACCGGGACAGTAAAGATAAATAGCTTTGCGCGAGTGGCGAAACTGGTCTCCGCCTGCGGGCAGCTTCCCCAATGTTTGCACAGCGGAGGACGCCGGAGCTTGCGACAGAAAAGTGACGTGCAACTTTGTGCTGTCGACCCCAGCTTGCGTCACAAACGGATTGTTCTGAATAATCTCGCTCATTTCCTTTGCGGTCAGCGAAATGACCGGCACGGTGAAACCAAAGTCGGAGAGAATTCGCTTTTCAATCTTCTCGCAAAGTTTCGCGGCTGAGCTTTCTTTGCAGCGAAAAACCACGTTCCCGCTTTGTATATAGGTTTGCACCTGTTCCAAGCCGAGCGCCCTCAGGGAAGTTCGAAGAGACTCCATCTTCATCCGATTGTGGGTGACGAGGTTGACCCCGCGCAGCATGGAGATAAAAGTCTGCATGTTTTAAGGATACGAGATTTTTCCCAGAATCGCTGCGCGTTTGGCGCCGGTCGCAGAAGGCACGCTGGAAGGTTGCAACTGCCACGTTTCATGCGCCAGGATAGCGAAGGCCACGGCTTCTTTCGCCACCGAAGGCAGGCCAAACTCATCGGAAAATCGCAAACGCAATCCGAGTGGCGCGAACTCATTGGTCAACATGGCTACGAGAGTGGAGTTTTTCGCGCCGCCTCCGGAAAGAATCATTTCTTGAAACACGGGCTTTCGCGAGGGGCCTGATTTTTGCGCGGCATAGCGCTGCACGGCGTGGGCAATCGACTTTGCGGTTAGAGCGGTAGCTGTGGCTACGGCATCCCGCTTGAGGTTTGCAGCGTCGCAGAAAATCGCGGACGAACTCACGGCCGAATTCCTCCCGGCCTGCGGTCTTGGGAGGATCTCTGCGGAAGAAATCGCGCCGCAACAATTCCTGGATGACCGGCGCGAGAACTTTTCCGGAAGCGGCGATTCTTCCGCCGCGATCGAAGGGCAGTCCAAAGAGTTTTTCGGTGACAGCATCGATCACCATGTTGCCGGGACCGGTATCGAACGCAACCACATCCGTTGCGGCTGCGCCCGCGGGGATCATTGTAAGGTTTGCGATGCCGCCTATGTTCTGAACGATTCTTCCGACGTGCGCATCGCGAAACAACAAGTAGTCGAGGAAGGGAACGAGCGGAGCACCCTTGCCGCCGGCTGCCATATCGGCCGGTCGAAAATCTGAAACTACGGGAGCGCCGACTCGCGCGGCAACGATCGCGCCCTCGCCTGTCTGCCAGGTAGCCGCAATCCTGCGGCCCAGAAAACGCTGTGGCTCGCCCTGGTGATAGAGAGTCTGGCCGTGGCATCCGACTAGATCCACCTTCACGCGGAATTGCCGCTCGGTAGCCAGCACCGCATCAGAATAAAGTTCGCCGAGCAGGAAATTCAGGCGGGAGAGATCGGCTACACTCGCTTGCGAGGCATTCATCGCCGCCAGCACTGCCGCACGAACTTTCTTTGGGTAAGAGAATTCGGCGTGGCCGAGCAGTTGAAAACTTGCGTGAGAGTGAGTCGATTTGCGCAAGGCGAGATGTTCATTCATCCGCACCAAAGCGACATTGATGCCGTCGGCGGAAGTTCCGCTCATTACTCCGGCGACGATCATGCCCTGCTTTTTCATGCTCGCGTCCGTCGCGTATTCTGCTTGGGTTCATTCACGGTTCGGATCAGATCTTGCACGCGCACTTGTTCGCCGAATTCCCAGAGCTTTCGAGAGAGCCTCTCGACCGTACTGCTTGCAGGGATTTTTGTCCTGCCGAGCAAGTTTGCTGACTTTTTCTTGAAGGCCAGAACTCGCCGTACGGAGTCCGCGACGCGCTTGGCGAACTGTGCTTCGCGTTCTGTGGTTTCGATGAGCGCGTCGTAAGCTTGCGCGATGTAGTCTTCGCGGTGGCATACGAGGCACAAATCTCCACCGGCGCGGATGTGTTCGACAGCAGCCTCGCCCGCAGACGCTGCCGATAGGACCGCGCCCATTTCCAGATCGTCGGAGACGATCAGGTTGCGGTAGCCGATGCGTTTGCGCAGAATGTCGGTGATCCACGTTTTTGAGAGCGAGGCTGGAGTCTGATCGTGGGTCACAGCGGGATACGCGGCATGCGAAACCATCACCATCGGCAACTGAGCACGGAGCGCGCGGTACGGGAACAGGTCCTCCGCCCATAGCTTTGTCAGCGCCTTCTGAATTATTGGTAGCTCGTGATGGCTGTCGAGTTTGCCTTCGCCCAGCCCGGGGAAATGTTTGCCGCACCCTAAAACTTTGGAAGTGCGAAGGCCGGCGAGAAATTCACGGGCGTAAGCCACGGTTTCGCGCGGGTTTGCCGAGACCGCGCGCGAACTCATTACGCTGCGCGAGGCAAGGAAGGCGAGATCGAGCACGGGGGCGAAGTCAACATTGAATCCGAGGGCGTGGCAGTTTTCTCCGATCAACTGGCCGTGCTTGCGGAAAAGTTTGCGATCTCCGGTGGAGAATACATCGGCAGCCGAGGGCGCTGGTCCGAGCGCGTCGCGAAATCGGTCGACGCTGCCGCCTTCGAGGTCAATGCAGGTAAACAGCGGCGTGGAAACGCATTTCTGGCAATCGCGCAGGAGGCGCCAGGTTTGCTCGGGACTTTTTATATTCCGTGCGAACAGAATTACTCCCGCCGGCTGCAGCCGTGTGAGCAGGGAGCGAAGGCGCGCCGTCATTTCTGTACCGTCGAAGCCGACGATCAGGAGTTGGCCGATCTGATTCTGGTCCTTCACGAAAAGGGGTTCTCTCGATCCGATGGAGGATGGCGGCGATTAGCCGAGTCACGCCACTGCACGATAACAAAGATCGCTATCATCGCAGCCAACGCGGTGAGCATTTCTCCGCCGAGTGCAGCGACACGCTGCAAGCCGCGGGGCGCGCTAGCCAGCCACAGTGCGGCGCGAACAGCAAACTGAGTGCCAGCCATAGCGAAGGCAAGCCTTAACGGCATTGCTCTAGCATGGGGGATGGCGGCTGCGCAGCAGATCGCGCCCACGACTAGAGCAAGCGACGGGCGTGGCATCCGGCCGTGTTGTGCGAGCATCAAAGCGAAATTCCAGGCCGCCAAGATCGCAATGAAAATGGTGGCTGCAAGCGCGAAGCCGACTTTTGCGTTCGTCATTCGTTCGCTGTCAGTTGCGGTCTCGAACATGGGACACCTCCTGATGCCTCTTAGCGTGTTGCTGTCCTATTCGATCTGCTTCTTCAGTTCCGCCAGCAAATTGAGCGCCTCCAGGGGCGTGAGCCGGTTCAAGTCTACCGCGCGCAACTTCTCCAGCACCGGCTGTGAGATCGGCGTAAAGATGGTTAGCTGCGTTGGCGGAGGCGACGCTCCGGGCGATAGATGCTCCGTTAGTTCGTGCTCGGCCGATTCATGCTCGGTCAGTACCTCACGGGCGCGCGTAATCACTTCATTCGGTAGGCCTGCCAGCTTGGCGACTTCGATGCCGTAGCTGCGGTCGGCGGCGCCGGGCTCGACCTTGCGGAGAAAGACGATGCCGCCTCCGGTTTCCTTTACCGAGACGTGATAGTTTTTCACTCCGGTAAGCTGGTCGGCCAGTTCTGTAAGTTCGAAATAGTGAGTAGCGAATAAAGTCTTCGCGCGCACGCGGGCATGGAGATATTCGATGGCGGCCCAGGCGATGGCGAGACCGTCGTAGGTGGAGGTGCCGCGGCCAACTTCGTCCAGCAGGATGAGCGAGCGCGCAGTTGCGGTGTGCAGAATCGCGGCCGTTTCCGTCATCTCGACCATAAACGTGGAGCGGCCGCGGGCGAGATTGTCGCTGGCCCCGATGCGAGTAAAGACGCGGTCGACTACGCTGAGGCGCGCCGAACGTGCGGGAACGAATGAACCCATTTGCGCGAGGATTACGATCAGGGCGGTTTGCCGGAGGTAGGTTGACTTGCCACCCATATTGGGTCCGGTTAGCAGAAGGATCGTGTGCGTGGACGCGTTCAGATAAAGATCGTTGGGGACGAAGCGCTCGCTGCCGCCGGCTATCTCCTGCTGTTCGATCACGGGGTGGCGGCCTTCGATGATTTCGAGATCGCCGGCATCTCCTTCCGTCGAAGCCAGGAGTTGTGGCCGGCAATAATTTCGCAGCGCCGCGATGTGGGCCAGCGAGGACAGCACGTCCACTTCGGCCAGCGCCAGAGCCGTCTGGCGGATGCGCTTCGCCTCCGCGGCGATAGCGGTGCGTAACTCGGTGAAGAGGCGCCGCTCGATTTCGACAATTTTTTCCTGGGCGTCGAGAATTTTGGCTTCGTATTCTTTCAGCTCAGGCGTGGTGAATCGTTCCGCCCCGACCAGAGTTTGTTTGCGTTCGTAATCCTGCGGAACGAGGTGCAGGTTCGGCTTCGAAACCTCGATGTAGTAGCCGAAGATGGAGTTGAACTTCACCTTGAGCGAGCTAATTCCGGTGCGCCCGCGTTCTCGGTGCTCGATCTGCGCCAGCACTTGCTTGCTGTTTCGGGAGAGCTCGCGCAGTTCATCGAGGTCGCGGTCGACTCCGGCAGCGATGACGCCTCCATCGGCAAAGCTCAATGGCGGTTCGGGGACGATAGTTTTTTCGATGCGGTCGCGCAGGTCGGTGAGTTCGTCGAGCGATGAGTGCAGAGTTTTAAGCCGCTCGGCCGCCAACTTCGAGAGGGCCTGCTTGATGGCCGGAATCTTTGCCAGCGACGCGGCCAAAGCCAATACATCCCGCGGATTCGCAGTTTCCAAGGTTACGCGACTGAGCAGTCGCTCGAGGTCGAGGACGCCATCGAGGGCGCGACGCAATTCTTCGCGGGCGATGGTTTCGTTTACGCCGGCTTCTACGGCGTCCAGGCGGGCATTGATCTCGGCGAGATCGAGCGATGGCCGCAGAAGCCACGCGCGGAGCAGACGCTTGCCCATGGGAGTGACGGCAGCATCGACGGAGCGAAACAGCGTGACGCCTGCGTCGGTTCCGGCAAACAGCGGCTCGATCAACTCCAGGTTGCGGACGGTGACGGCGTCGAGCACCAGACAGTTCTGCCGTTCGTACCAACCGATGCGGTCGACGTGAGTGAGCGATCCGCGCTGGGTGGAGCGAACATAGTAGAGAATGGCGCCGGCCGCGGCGGCCGCGGCCGCGCGACCCGCGAGTCCGAATCCCTCCAGCGACAGAACACCGAAATGATTCTCCAGCAGCGGGATCGCGTGGTCGGGTGCGAAGATCCAGTCGTCGAGCGGAGTTTCGGTACAGGTGGCTCCGGAAGCGCGTGGCTGTGGAGCTGAACCTCGGCTCGACTTTTCCTGACTGATCTTTTCCTGGCCGATTTGGTCCCGGTTATTTTGCGCGTCGAACAACGGCGCTGCTGATCCGTACAGGAGTTCCTTGGGGCGTAGTTGCTCCAGTTCTTCCCGCACGCGCCGCATTGCGGCTTCTCCGGCAAACTCCGTGGCGCGGAATTCTCCAGTGGAAAGATCCAAGGCGGCAAAGCCTACGCGATCGCCGACCTGCGCGAGCGCGGCCAGGAAATTATTTTCTTCCGAACCCAGCAGGGAATCCGCAGCCGTGCCGGGCGTGACGACTCGCGTAACTTCGCGGCGAACCAGTTTAGCGCCAATTTGTTTCCTGGCCAGCCGCGGATCTTCCATCTGTTCGCAGATGGCCACCTTGAAGCCTTTGCGAATCAGTTTGCCGATGTAAGCTTCCGCCGCGTGATGGGGAACTCCGCACATGGGCACGGCGATGCCTTTTTCTTTGTTGCGCGAGGTCAGCGTGATCTGCAGTTCTTTGGCTGCGACGATGGCATCGTCAAAAAAAAGTTCGTAGAAATCGCCGAGCCGGAAGAATAGAAGCGCGGTGGGATGTTCCTTCTTGACGGCGGCGTATTGCCGCATCAGCGGAGTGGAGGGCTCGGTCATTCTTTCGGTCAGCAGCGGGCTTGGCGCGGATTATAACAAAGCCCCGCTCGGCCCTTGTGATCCCGCGCACATGGCTAAAGCGAAATCCTAGTTGACGCCGCTTCTTCCAGAGTGTTTAGCTGAGGCATGGAACTGCGCAAAGATCCGATCACTCGTTCCTGGGTAATGACGGGAGACGACCCAGTCGAGCATAGCCCGCGTCCTGAGACGGCCTGCCGTTTTTGTCCCGATGCCGCCAACGCCACGCAGTTGATTTCTTCAGTCCCGAGCGCGGGAGCGTGGTCGGCGAGATCGGTGGTGCACCCGACTCCGCTGTATCACATCGAAGGCGAACCAAGCCGGCGTGGGGACGGCATCTATGATCGCATGAGTTCGGTGGGCGCTCACGAAGTTCTGGTGGAGAATCCCCGGCACGACCGCCATTTGTGGAGTGCCAGCGACGATGAGATCGGACAGTTTTTGCGCCTGGCCGCCGAACGCATTTTGGACCTCAAGCGCGATCCGCGTATCAAATATGTGAGCTTTTTCAAGGATTACGGCAAGAATGCGGGACAGGAATTCAGCCATCCGACGTCGCAGATCACGGCTACGACGTTCGTGCCGCGGCGCGTGCTTTACGAACTGCGGGCCGGGCGCGAATATTTCGTCAGCAAGGAACGCTGCGTCTTTTGCGACATTCTGACGCAGGAGGAGCGCCAAGCTGCGCGCGTGATTGAGGCACGCGGCGATTATGTTGCCATTGGGCCTTACGCGCCTCGCGTGCCCTACGAAACTTGGATTTTGCCGCGCAATCACGAGGCATCCTTCGAGCGCACCGGATTGACGAAGCCGGGACTGCGAGTAAATCTTGCGGCGCTGCTGCGCCGAACGCTGCAGCGGGTGCGCACCTTCACTGAGGACTTCCACCTGGTGCTGCACACTTCGCCCAACAGCCTGCATCCTTCGAAAACTCTGGGATATTGGAAAACGATCGACGAGGATTATCACTGGCACATTGAAATCATGCCGGTAGTTGCAACCAAAGCGCGCTCGTACACTTTCAAGGAGGTGTATTACTCGCCGGTGAGCTCCGAGACGGCGGTGAGGCAGATGCGCGAAGCCAAGATCGACGGGTGAATCCCGGGTTTCTGCTGGCCGATTATCCGGGCTGGCTGAGGGCATGCCAGATTCCCCGACTGCTACAATCCTGGGCTCAGGAGATGCCCGTTGAAACCTCTAGCCTGCGTTATTCTATTTCTCGCAGCGACCTTCGCCCAGACCGCCAGTAATCTGCCAGGTGGGGCCCAAAGAAACGAAAAGCAGAAAGTTCTCTGGCAGAAACTCGAATCCAGCATTCACGATGTGGATCAGCACCTCGACGGCGTGATGGGCGTCGCCATTGAAGACCTCAGCACAGGCGATCAATATTTCCTTCATGAGAATGAAGTTTTCGCCCAGGCCAGCTCGATCAAAATCACAATCCTGGCCAATCTGTATCTACAAGCGCAGGAGGGCAAGCTGAGGCTGACCGATCTTTACACGGTGCAGTCCTCTGACCTCGTTGCTGATAGCGACATCATGGGCGGACTCACGCCGGGCGTTACTTGCGTCACCTTGCGCGATCTCGCGACCATGATGGTTGCCGTCAGCGATAATTCCGCGACTAATGTGCTGATCGACCGCGTGGGCATGGACAACGTGAACGCCATGCTCGATTCGCTCGGACTCGAGCATACTCGCCTGCGGCGGAAGATGATGGACCTCGAAGCCGCCAAGCAAGGCCGCGAAAATATTTCCAGTCCGCGCGAAATGATGCAGCTGCTGGAGGCAATCTACCGAGGCAAAGTCCTGAACAAGGAATCGACGGCTGACTTCTTTAAAATTCTGAGCACCGGGAAAGATTCCTGGATTCCGCGCGATCTGCCGGCCGATGTGAAGATCGCCAACAAGCCGGGCTCGCTCGAAGGGGTGCGGAACGATTCCGGGATCGTCTTTGTCGAGGGTCGGCCTTACGTGATCTGTGTGATGACGGCCTTCTTGACGAATGAGCGCGATGGCGAAGAGGCCATCAGCAAAGTTTCCTTGGCGGCCTGGAGAATGTTCGATCGCCTCGGCCGTGCGTCGGAGTATGGCAGAGTTGTATCGCCGGGGAATGGAAGCCGGTAGGGAAGCTGCTAAGGTCTGCCGCCGGAGTGGCGCAGTAACCGGCTGACGTCATTATTATTTCGTGCAAGCGCCCAGGTAAGGGCAGTGTAGCCGTTCCGGCTGCGCAGGTTTACGTTCGCACCGGCTGCGAGGAGCGCTTTCACCAGATCCGGACCTGTCTTAGGATTTTGGCAGGCGAGCATCAACGCGGACTGCCCGTCTTGGTCCAAGGCATTGACGCTGGCGGCGGTCATGTCTGCCAGCAGTTCCCGTACAGTCTTCAGGTCGCCCTGGGCCGCCGCCCGCATGAGCGGGGTTTGATCAGGATCTTCGAGAGTTTCGCCACCACTTCCGAGCCCCACGGGCCAGGCAATGGGAATCAGTCGAGTCACTTTGAGGTTGACATCGCCATTCATCTTCCGCCAATCGTTGAGTTTGAAATAGTTGCGCAACAGAGGCTGAATCTCGACTTGAACGATTGATTGCAACGCGGAACTTCCCGCTGAATGCCAGGCTCCTGACGCTTCGTCCCAGGTTTGCAGGTGAAAAGCAGTGAAACCATCGGCTGCATTCCATTCAAAATGCGCGTCCAGATTTCGGGTAAAGCCATCCGGAGCGACCCACACAAGAGTGCAGACGACCAGCAAAGCCGCAATCCCATAAGGCCAGGCTTGTCGACCGGAAAAACGGGACACGATCACGGCCACTGATCCGATCAGGGCCAGTGCGACGACCCACAAGCCGGCGGCGGTGAGGAACGTACTCGCAGCGTTCCACCAGTGCACCCGCCAATCCAGGAAGCCGCTTTCATCAAAATGCCAGAAGGGATTGAGATAGAGGAGAGTCAGACCAAGGGCAAAGAGCACGACGCCCGCCTCCAGGCCGCTGATGGCCCAGCTCACGCGACGCACGTGCTTGGCAGTGGGATTGTGCACGGATCTCGACCAGACAGATGAGTATAGACACTGGAGAGAACGAGCGGGGAATCAAAGCTGAGCCCGACGCTCGCAGGAACCTAACCGATTACGCTTCAGCTACCTTGGCTTGCGAAGCGCTACTGCGTGTGCGTAAGAGTTTGCTCGCCGCTTCCGGGTCAAGGGGTGGTGAGAAGAAATATCCTTGACCCAGATCGCAACCAAAGTCGCGGAGGTGTTCCCACTGTTTCGCGTTTTCAATACCCTCCGCAATCACTTTCAACTTTAACTTGCGGGCCAGCAGAATGATCAACTCGACCGTGTCGCAAGTTACGCGGTCGGCGAGCATTCCGGAGATAAGGGAGCGATCGATTTTCAAGGCCTCGACGGGCAATTGCCGCAATCCGTTGAGCGAAGAGTTTCCTGTCCCAAAATCATCCAGGATCACGCCAATTCCCAGGTGCTTCAGGTAAGAGAGCACAGTCACCGTCAGCTTCGGATCGGTGGCTGCGACTTTCTCGGTCATTTCCAGCTGCAGACGCCAGGGGTCGGCGCCGGTTTCGCGAACGGCCGCCTGGAGCTCGTTCACGAAGCGTGCGTCGGCAAACTGCTTGGCGGAGAGATTCACGCTTACGGTGGCAGTGGCCATCGCGGGATCCTCGTACTTCCAGCTTTGCAGCTGCTTGCAAACTTCGAGAATGAGCCAATGCCCTGCGGCAGATAGCAGTCCCGTGTCCTCGGCGGCATCGATGAAATGATATGGCGAAATTAAGCCTTGCTCCGGATGCTGCCAGCGCAGCAGGGCTTCGAATCCGGTAAGTTGCTTGCTCTCAAGCTGCATGATGGGCTGGTAATATACGCGAAACTGGCCGCGATCAATGGCTTCCCGCAGCTCGGCTTCCAGCTTGAGGCGGTTGACGGCGCGGGTGTGCATGGCCTCGTCAAAGACTTCACAACGAGAGCCTCCGAGAGCCTTTGCCCGGCGCATGGCAACGTCGGCATCTTGCAGCACATCTTCGGGCCGGACGTGGGTAATTGCACTCACCGCTATCCCCACGCTGGCTGACGTACGAACTTCGCGATCCTGCAGGACAAACGGTGCGGCTACCGCCCCGAGAATGCGTTGCGCGACTCGCATCGCGTCGCTGGGATCGGCCACGCCTTCCAGCAGGATGGTAAATTCATCTCCCCCCATGTGCGAGAGGATGGCGTTTCTCGTGGCCGAGTGCTCTGGTCGTGAGACTGTGTCCTCGTCTCGAAGGCTTGCCTGGAGGCGCCGGCCGATCTCGACAATTACCTGGTCGCCTACCGTTGGACCCATGGTGTCGTTGAATACCTTGAAACCATCCAGATCTACGAATAAGACGGCATACTGGCGTTCGGGGCTCCGCTGGGCGCGCTCAAACAATTGCTGCAAACGGTCTAGGAACAGGCGGCGATTGGGCAGGCCGGTCAGAGCATCATGAAAGGAATTATGCTCGAGTTGTTCTTCCGCACGCTTGCGTTCGGTGACGTCGCGATTCACGATGACCAGCTTGGAGACGTCCCCATTTTCGTTCCGGATGGTGCCGGCCATGGATTCCAGAACCCGCCAGGTGCCGTCCTTATGACGGATACGGTATTCCAATTTTCGACCGACTCCGGTGCTGCGCGCTTCGCGGGCTGCCTCTAGTACCTTGAAGCGATCGTCGGCGTGGATCTGGTCGAAGGCGGAGGTCTCTCCGAGTTCTGCGCCCGAGTAGCCGAGGATTCGCCTGTACGCCGGGCTGTTGTAAAGCCGATTGCCCTTCACATCGACCAAGGCAATCATGTCAGCGGCGTTTTCGGTAACGATCTGGAACAACTCCTCGCGTTTTTTCGACTCGCGGTGAATCCGGTAGACGCGAACCTCCTGATAAACCAGGAGGATGGCGAAGGCGCCGAAGACAATCCATTGCCAGTGTTCGATCATGATTGCCGAAGAGTTCCCTCAAGAAAGATATCGGCGAATCGCGCAGGAGACTTAGTGAGCTCTGGCGTCAATCCGTCGCTGCGAGTCGGCGCCGTTTGTTCTCAAGCAGATACCCGTGCAGGACAAAGATCCGCACGAACGTTCATAATGTCGGCATGTCTCCCGATAAGATCCTCCGCCGCCTGAAGACCTACGCCGGCACGCAGGGATACGTTTACCAGTACTACTTCGTTGGGAAGCGTGCTGCCCTGGCCGATGATCCCGAGGCTCCAGCCACGGAATTTGTTTTTGATGTCACCTCGGATCGCAAGCTGACCTACGCGGTCAGCGTCTTCTTGCCGGAAAAATCTGTGCAGGCGTGGGCGGTTGCTCACGCGCGGTCGCTGACCGATGCAGAGCAGTATGCCGCCGCCAAACTCCGCCTGTTCTGGGGCTTCGATGAGCTGAAGGATATGAAAGCGCAGGGACGACGACTGGTAATTGATGTGGGGTTGCTGGAGGAAGCGCTGGGCAGCCTGGGCGTGGAATGACTGTTTTGTGATTCAGATCACACTCCTCAGTGATGCCTGGCGTTTTCCTGCTGCAGGCTCTCCGCGCAGAATATAATGCGTGGAAAGAGATGGGGTTTCTGGGGACTGGAGAAGACGCTTACAAACGGACTCTGACTTGCATTAACCTCAGCGGACTCTAATACTTACCTAGCCTATGGCATTGCTTTGGTTGCGCTTCGCGCTGGCTTGTTACTTTATCGGGCTGATCTACGCTTTCTTTGCGCTCAGCCGCACCAGCGATCTTTTCAGCCGCATCGCGCTGCATGCCGCCAGCATGGGGATGGTCTTCCACTTCGTTTCGCTGGTCGAGCTTTTCCTTTCCGGGCAGGTGGTCTGGGCCTCGGTGCACAACGGCGAATCGCTGCTGGCGTTCTTTTCGATGACGTTCTTCATGATCATCTACGCCATTTATAAGACCACTTCGCCCGGTGTCGTCGTCTTTCCGATCGTGTTTTTCCTGACCTTCATTGCAGCGATTGACGAGCAGCCCGTGCTATCGACGTCGTTCGTGCAGCATAAGGGCTGGCTGATCGCACACATTATTTTGATCTTCACCGGATACGCCGCACTGGTTCTCAGCTTTGGAGCCAGCCTGCTGTATCTGCTGCAGGAGCGGCGCCTGAAGGCCAAGAAACCGAGCAGCCTGATCTCGTTCTTGCCCGCGCTGGAAGTGATCGACCAGATCGGCTATCGTTCCTTGCTGCTGGGCTTTCCGTTCATGACGCTGGGGCTGATTACCGGCTCGATCGTGGCCATGTCGACCTACGGGCATATCGACTTCGAGGATCCCAAGATCCTGCTCTCGATCTTGATGTGGGCCGTGTACATGATCATGGTTTTCACTCGCTGGAACTCGGGATGGCGCGGACGCCGCGCCGCAGTTCTCGCTACGTTTGCGTTCGTGGCCGCGATCGTGGCCTGGGCTGCTAACTACTTCTCCGCCATCCACAGGTTTGCCGCCTCATGAGATATCAGCTCATCGGCGTGAATCACAAGAGTGCGCCGCTCGAAGTGCGCGAGCGCCTGGCGATCCCGGAATCGCGCCTGCCCGATTGCTGCCGCGATCTTACGGCGCATCCGGGAATCGAAGAGGGCATGATCATCTCCACGTGTAATCGCGTGGAACTGGTGACTCATACCAGCAACGGCTCGGCCGACCTGCGTGGCTTCCTGCATGATCATTTTCATTTGACGGCGGAGGAACTCGACGCGCATCTTTACGAATTTCGAGAAAAAGATGCGGTGCGCCACATTTTCCGCGTGGCTTCCAGTCTGGATTCGATGGTGGTTGGCGAAGCGCAGATCCTCGGTCAGGTGAAAGAGGCTTACGCTACTGCGCGCGCTGTGGGCTCGGTGCGCGGACAGCTCGATCAACTTTTCACCCGTGCGTTTGCGGTCGCCAAACGAGTTCGGAGCGAGACCGCCGTGGGGTCGTCTTCCGTTTCCATCGCCTCGGTTGCGGTGGAACTGGCCAAGAAGATTTTCGGAACTTTGCAGGGCAAGAACGTTTTTATCGTCGGCGCCGGCAAGATGAGCGAACTCGCGGCCCGGCACCTGATGGCTCATGGCTGCGCGTCGATCTTTGTGGCGAATCGAACCTACGACCGCGCCATTGGCCTGGCGCAGAAATTCAACGGACAAGCCATCAAATTTGACGATCTCTACAATACCTGCGACAAAGCTGACATCGTGATCACCTCAACCGGCGCGCCCCACGCCATCTTCCGCCGCGAACATGGCGAGCAATTCCTTGCCCGCCGCAAGAACAAGCCGATGTTCTTCATCGACATCGCCGTCCCGCGCGACGTTTCGCCGGAAATGGCCAAGCTCGACGGCATCTTTGCCTACGACATCGACGACCTGCAGCAGGCCGTCAGCAGCCACGTTGCGGATCGCCGTAAGGAAGCGGAACTCGCCGAAGCCATCATCACCAGCGAAGTCGAGCGCTTCGAAGCCAAACTGCATACGCTGGACGTGGTGCCGACGATTGTTTCGTTGCAGGATCATCTGGAAACCATCCGCCAGGCGGAGATCGATCGCGTGCGCGGACGCATGGGTGCGCTGACTCCGGAACAGGAAATGGCGGTCGAAGCGCTGACTCGCGGCATTATCAACAAAGTCATGCATACGCCGATCACCACGCTGAAGACCGCGGCGCGCGAAGCGGAAGCGACCACGGTGATCGACGTGGTGCGGAGGCTGTTCAATCTGCACGACAAAGATAAAGATAAAGACTTGGCAGCGCCCGACGCGACGAAGAAAGAAGTGGGGACGCGTCACTGATGGCGAAGCTCCGCATCGGCTCGCGCGGCTCCCAACTTGCCCTGTGGCAGGCCAACCACATTTCCGCACTTCTTCGCGCGCGCGGCCACGAAGTCGAGATCGAAATCATCCACACCACGGGCGACAAGATTACCGACGTTGCTCTCGCCATGGTCGGCACCAAGGGCATGTTCACCAAAGAGATTGAGGAAGCTCTTGCCGCCGGACGCGTCGACCTCGCCGTGCATTCGTTGAAAGACCTGCCCACCGCGCTTCCGCCAGGATTCGAAATCGCCGCGATCACAGAACGGCAAGATCCGCGCGACGCCTTCTGCTCGCGCAAGTACGCGAAAGTGGAGGACCTTCCGCAGGGCGCGCGCGTGGGCACATCCAGCCTGCGACGGCAGGCGCAACTCAAGGCCATTCGTCCGGATCTCGACATTCATCCCCTGCGCGGCAATGTCGACACGCGGCTGCGCAAGCTTGAGCAGGGGGAATATGATGCCATCATCCTCGCTTCGGCTGGACTGAAGCGCCTGGGCAAAACGGAATTGATCAAGCAGATCATCCCCGCGGAAATCATGTGCCCCGCTGCTGGACAGGGTGCGCTGGGTATCGAAATCCGCGAAGGCGATTCCGCCACGCGTAAGCATCTCGAGTTCTTGAACGACCCTGCCGCTCGCGCTGCCACTACCTGCGAACGAGCTTTGCTTAACCGGCTGGGCGGAGGCTGCCAGGTTCCGATCGGCGCCTTCGCAGAAATGCGCGATGGAAGATTGCATCTTGAGGCCATCGTTGCCGATCCCGACGGTTCCAAGCTTCTGCGCGAATCGCGTGACGGTCATCTCAACCATCCCGAAGAACTCGGTAACGCTGTGGGCGATACATTGCTTAGTCGCGGCGGCGACGAAATCCTTGAAGCTGTCTATGGCCGTGGTCTGGCCCTCCCGCCGCAGCCGTGATCCCGTATCATGATCTAGCATGAAGAGCGGCAGCGTCCTCCTGCAACTTCTCGGCGGCACCAAGAATTCTCGGGCTCTGCGCCGCTGGGTCAATTATTGGCCGCCGTTTCTCGGCGCGGGAATTCGCGTCAAGCACATTGCGCCTGACATGAAGGCGGTTGACGTCGAGATGAAGCTGCGCTTCTGGAATGCGAATTACGTGGGCACGCACTTCGGCGGATCGCTCTTTGCCATGACCGACGCCTTCTATATGCTGATGCTGATGGCAAACTTGGGGCGCGATTACATCGTGTGGGATAAGGGTGCGACCATTCGCTATCGAAAGCCGGGGAAGGGGAGGGTGCGCGCAGAGTTTCGCTTATCCGATAGCCAGATCGACGACATTCGCGAGAAACTGAAGACCCTGCCGAAATATGAGCCGGTTTTTTCGGTGGACGTGCAAGATGAGGCGGGAGTGGTGATTGCCGAAGTGGAGAAGATTCTGCACGTGCGAAAGAAGCAGCTAGAGCCGTCAAGACAATAAGAGAATCGACCCGTGTATATTCCCGAACATTTTCGTTTGCGCCACGATGGGGATGCCGTTGCATTCATGCGCGCGAATCCATTTGCTATTTTGATTTCGACCACCGACGCTGGGCCTTTCGCCACCCATCTGCCTCTCTTCGTGCGTGAGGTTGACCAAACCGTTCTGCTCCACGGCCACGTGGCGATGGCGAACCCTCACTGGCGATATCTGGAACAGCAGCCGCAATGTCTCGCGATTTTTCACGGACCGCACTCCTACATTTCGCCGAGCAACTACACGGCGCGCGAAAGCGTTCCTACCTGGAACTATGCGGCGGTGCACGTGTATGGCAATGCGCGATTGTTTTCTTTAGAGGCGGATGTGCATGGCATGCTGCAGGAACTGATGGAGACGTTCGAACCGGCGTATCGCCTGCAGTGGGAGGAGTTGAGCCAGAAGTATCGCGAGAATATGCTGCGTCAGATTGTGGGCTTTGAAATTGTGGCGACGAAGATTGAAGGCAAGTTCAAACTCAGCCAGAACCGAACCCGCGAGGATCAGGCGAATGTGATCGCATCCCTGGAGAATGCGGAAGACTCAGCGGTTTCTGGCGTTGCGCGCATGATGAAAGAGCAACACCTGGGAAAAATCTCTAAAGAAAAGGAACACGAATGAGGAAGCGAGCGGCTGGCACCGGCGCGAAACCTCAGGCACTGACGGGCGTTCGCGTGCTGGTGGGGCGGGCACGCCATCAGGCTGGCGCCCTCTCCGGCGAATTGCACAAGCTGGGCGCCACGGTGCTGGAAATTCCGTTCATTGAAATCCGCAAGCCGCGGTCTTTCCAGCCTCTGGATACGGTTCTCAAGAATCTTGCCGAGTATGACTGGCTCATTCTTACCAGCGCGAACGGCGTCGACGCGATGTGGGAGCGGCTGGTCAAGCTGCACCTGACGAAGACGAAGCTCAGGCACCCAAGTGTTGCGGCCATCGGTCCGGCGACGAAAAAGGCAATTGAAAAGCGCGGCGTTAAAGTAGATGTGGTTCCCAAAGAATATGTGGCCGAGTCGGTGGTGCGCAGCCTACGGCGGCGGGTGAAAGGGAAACGAGTGTTGCTGGTGCGCGCTAAAGTTGCCCGTGACGTGATTCCCACTGAACTGCGAAAAGCCGGGGCGCAGGTGGATGTGGTGGAAGCCTACGAAACCGTTGTGCCTCAGTCTTCGCGCACTCGCTTGCGCAGCGCGCTGAAGAATCCGCGGCGCCGGCCGCATGTGGTCACGTTCACCAGTTCCTCAACCGTGCGCAACTTTGTGGCTTTGCTGGGAAAAACGCGCACGAATCTGAACGGAATCGAGCTCGCCTCGATTGGCCCGGTCACCTCTTCGACTTTGCGCGAGTTCGGCCTTCGCGTCGATATTGCAGCCAAAGAGTTCACCATCCCCGGAATGGTGAAAGCGATCGTCTCCGCAGTATCTTCTGAACGACTCTAGCTATTCCGTCAACGAGCAACTGCAATCAGCAGGGGGAACGTGCGCCTGCAGGAAATCGGCGACGCGTTTGTAGGCGTCGATCTGATTTTCCACGCGGGCAAAGCCATGGCCTTCGTTTTCGTAGATCTTGTAGTCCACCGTCCCGCCGCGCTTCTTGATGGCATCGACCACCTGCTGCGTTTCGGACTTCGGGCAGCGCGGATCGTGTCCTCCCGCGAGCAATAGCAGCGGAGCTTTGATCTGATCGATGAAGTTGATGGGCGAGCGGTCCTCATAGAGCGCTTTATTCTTCACCACATCCCCCATGGTCGCGAGATCAGACTGTTGCAGCACAGGATCTTCATTCTCGATCTCGGTGAACCAGTTCACGAAAGGCACGATGGGAACGCCCGCTGCCCACACCTCAGGCGCTTTCGTCACTGACATCATGCTCAGATAGCCGCCGTAGCTTCCGCCCATCACAGCAATTTTCTTGGGATCGAGGTGGCCGGTCTGCTTGATCCAGTCGACACCGGCTAGCACGTCCTGCAAATCGCCGCCGCCCATGTCGAATAAATTCGCCTGCTGGAATTCTTTGCCGTACCCCGTTGAGCCGCGGTAATTGGGCGCGAGCACCATGTATCCCTGATTGGCCGCATATTGCACGAAGCGGTTGAACGAATTCATGGTCTGCGAAGTTGGCCCGCCATGGATATAAACGATGGCGGCGTTCTGTCCGTTGCGCGCCATGTTGTAGGGGACGTAGAGAAACGCGGAAATGGTCCACTTGCCATCGCGGCTGGGATAGTGCACGAGATAAGGCTCGACCATATCTTCGGAGCGCACTCCGGCAACGAGCGAATGTGTCACTTGATGCGACTTGCAGGTCGAGAGCGTGTACACCCAGAGATCGCCGGGAGCGGTGGGGCCGTTATGGTAATAGAGCAGGCGCGTGCCGTCTTTGGTGAAGGCGGAGTGCCCGCCGGCAGGCTCATTCACGCCCTTTGCAATCGGCAGCGCCGTGGATTTCCCGGTCGCGAGATCGTGCAGGTAAATATCTTCATTGCCATCCACGTTGGCGCTGAAGGTGATGTGCTTGCCATCGGGAGAGAACTCGCCGCCGCGAATTTCCCATTTATCGTGCGTGAGCCACGAAATCTTTTTGCTGGCGATCTCCAGCAGGCCGATGTTCTCGTAGCCATTTGCCGCGTTTGAACTGAACAGAATGCGCTTGCCGTCGGGAGAAATATCGTTCGCCGAGTAGCGCTGTTCGCCTGCGTGCAGTGTCAGCAAAACGCTCTGGGCGCTTTCGACATTGGCGATGAAAATATTTGAGTCGGTGCCTTTGGCCTGCTCCTGCGTGTAGACGATGTACTTTCCATCTTTCGACCAGATGGGATTGA
Source organism: uncultured Acidobacteriaceae bacterium (assembly GCA_963777005.1). Classification (GTDB taxonomy): domain Bacteria; phylum Acidobacteriota; class Terriglobia; order Terriglobales; family Acidobacteriaceae; genus Sulfotelmatobacter. The sequence continues at coordinate 315,183 of CAVZPC010000012.1, forward strand.
AATTGCCTTTGTCCTGCGGCGTGTTGCTGGTGAGGTGCTTCACCTCGCGCATCAGTGTGTCATAGATATCGATCTCGTGGGCCGCCGACGTTTTCGGTTTCACCAGGTACGCAAGATAGCGGCCATCGGGCGACCACGTCGGATCCGTTTCGGCGATCTCGCGCGTGCTGGTGAGGTTCACCACTTTGCCGGTCTTCGGCGGAACCAGATAAATATCCCAGAGTTCGTCACCGTCGTAATCAGATTGATAAGCGATCCATTTTCCGTCGGGCGACCACGCAGGCGCCGTCTGGCGCTGGTCGCTGACCGTAAGCTGGACGGGCCATCCGCCTTCGGCGGGAACAAGCCACAGGTTATTTCGTCCGCTCATGTTGGAGATGAAGGCGATGCTTTTGCCATCGGGAGACCACGTGGGACGGCCGACCTGGCGCGTCATGTAGAGCTTTTCGATGGTCAAGCTCTTGGGTTCCACCTGCGCGTTGGGCCTGGAAGCGATCTGTTTGGGATCGGTGACGGCTTGCGGCGCGGGAAGAGTCTGGGCGGCGGCAATGCTTTCGGTGACGACGGTGCTCATGAGTATGACGATAACAAAGAGTGCGAAGTTGCGCATGAGTCGAAGCCTCGGACGCTGATCGAAAAAAAGTTGATCGAAGAAAAAGTGTAGCAGAGGAACTCAGGCTTTCGCGTTCTTGTGCATTTCGACTGTGCTCCAGGTTTTGTCGGCAGCGTGGCAAATATTTTCGAGCGGGCAGTCGACGCACTTGGGGTTGCGGGCGATGCAGAGGCGGCGTCCGTGCCAGATGATCTGGTGAGAGAAGAGGATCCACTTTTCGCGTGGGATGATGCGCATCAGATCCTGCTCGATTTTCTGCGGATCATCGTTGGTGGTGAGTTCGAGGCGGCGCGAGATGCGGTGAACATGAGTGTCGACGACTACACCATCGGCCTTCTTGAACCACGTGCCCAGCACGACATTGGCGGTTTTACGGGCCACGCCGGGGAGGGTCAGCAGGCTTTCCATGTCGCCGGGAACCTGGCCCCCGAAATCGGCAACAATCTTTTTCGCCGCGCCGACCACGGACTTTGACTTGTTGCGGAAGAATCCGGTAGAGCGGACGTCGGGCTCGAGTTGTTCGGGCGTGAGCGCGGCGAAGGCTTCGACGGTGGGATATTTGCGGAACAGTTCGGGCGTGACGCGGTTGACGTTCACGTCGGTCGACTGGGCGGAGAGGATGGTCGCGACCAGTAGCTCCCATGCGCTCGCGTGGGTGAGCGCGCAGGTGACATCGGGATAAAGCTGGTCGAGGCGCTTCAGGATTTCGGCGATGCGGTCGGGAGCGAGAGGATTATAGGCTTGCTTTCTTGGTTTCCGGGCTGCCTCCGCAGCCTTGCCGCTTCCCGGACGCCCGAGAGCTGCTGTGCCCACGACATTCCCTTTGCTGCCGCGCGCTTGTTTAGGCGCCGCCTTCGCGGGCAAGAGTGCCCGCGCCACACGGTCCTGACGGCCGGTGCGGGCGGGTTGACGGGGCATGTTACCGCGGGGCATGAGGGCAACATCTTAGCAGAGACCTCGGTAACCACGGGAATGATTGACTGACTTGATCACACTCGTTAGTCTGGAAGGAACCTTACTTCATCCAGGAAAGCTACCGTGGCTGTGAGTTCCATTCAACTCGGGCAAGTGTGGCGCAGCGATGCTGACGGCCAGGACTACTTGGTCACCAAGGTTTACAACGAAGTGTTTGCGCAATATGCCATGCTGCGCCCGGCAGGAATCACCGCGCCAGACGCGCCAACCGTGCGGATTAAAGTGACGAAGACTCCGCAGGGCGCGGCGCTGCCCGGTTACACTTTTACCCAGGATGGTTCGTTCTAGCGCGACAGTCTCAATCCTTAATTTCCGATAAACTGAATTAGTTCTCAGTTCTTAGTTCCCGGTTCTCAGTCTGAAGGAGAAGGGTCTGACTGAGAACCGAGAACTGCTTTCATGACCGAAAAACTCCTTGCAATCATTTTTGTATTCATCAGCTCCGTGGTGAGCGCCACGGGATACGGCGGGATCGTGCTGCTCATGGCGATTGAATCGGCCTGCATTCCGCTGCCTTCGGAATTGATCATGCCCTTTGCCGGGTATCTTGTCTTTACCGGTACGTTCAAGCTGCTATGGGTGGCGACAGTGGGGGCCATCGGCTGCAACCTGGGGTCGCTGGTAGCGTATGAGATTGGATGCTACGGCGGGCGTCCGCTGGTGGAGCGTTACGGGCGCTGGATTCTGATGGGCCGGCGAGAACTCGACTGGGCTGACCGATTCTTTCTGCGCTGGGGATACCTGGCGGTGTTTGTCGGCCGATTGCTGCCGGTGATTCGTACATTCATCGCGCTTCCCGCGGGAGTGTCGCGGATGCCGCGGGGACGATTCCATATCTATACGTTTCTAGGTTCCTGGCCGTGGTGCCTGGCGCTGGCCTATCTCGGGATGAAGTTGGGCGAGAACTGGCGCGAGCTGGGAAAATATTTTCACAAGTTCGATGCGGTGATTATGGTGATGCTGGTGGCGGGGGCAGTTTGGTTTGTGTGGAGTCACTGGCAGAACAGAATGCGGACTGCGAGCTAGTTGCGAGTGGGCGAAACACCCGCCTGACGCCGGCGCTACGCCGATTTCGCCAACTGTGACGCCACGATCTGCCACCTGCCATCGCGTTTCATAACCACGTCCATGTAGACATAGGAAACGGGGAAGCGCTGTCCACCTTGCTCCACATCGTCTTCCTCCGAGCCGTGGACGATGGCCACATCTGCGCTCAGCAGGCGGATTCGGCGACCGGTCGAGACCATGGCAACGTAGCGAATCGCGCCCGACTTGAGCTTGTTCAGAACTTCCGGCCTGGTGTGAGCCTCTCCGGATTCGTCGTACTGCACGTAGTCGTCGGCGAAGATGCGTGAGAGTGCGGCAACGTCGGCCGCGATCAGGGCGCGGTCTCCGTCTTCAAACAGCTTCAGGATTTGCTTTTCGTCGTCTTCCATTTGCTCCCCAACTTGTCGACCCTTCTCTTTAGGCTCCTGTTAGTGTACAAGGCTGATATTCAGAAGGAGGCTTCTGTGATTCCAATGTCTCGTGCTCTCGCGTTATTTCTTTTCTTCGTCGCTGCATCGCCGATCGTTTCTCCCGCCCAGTCTGCGCCCGCAAGCTCCGACAAGCCCTTTGTGGTGGAGTACTACTACAAAGCGAAGTGGGGACATGCGGAGGAGTTTCTGAAACTATTCAAGAAAAATCATTATCCGGTGCTTAAAAAGGAAATGGAGATGGGGCGCATCGCGAAAGTGTGGATGGATCAGCCGCGCTACCACACCACGGAAGATGGGCGCTGGGACTATCGCGTAACTATCGTCTTCAAGAATGCAACCCTGGCTAACGAGCCGTTCGATGAGGCGGCGCTGCAGAAGCAGATGTATCCCGATCAAGAAACATTCCAACGAGAGGAGCAGCGGCGATTCGAAATCCTCGACGCGCACTGGGATCTGCCGGTGAAGAGTATGGATCTGGACTCGAAGTGAAAAAGCTTGCATCGCCACATGCCAAATTCTTGCGTATTGTCCGCGGTGCTCAAGGAACCCTGTCGATGCTGCGTTCACTCGGAGGATGTTAAATAACGTTAACAATCGTGTGGAAAATTCTGCATGGCTGTCATTGAAAATTAACGTTAGACAGGCGGCGAAAAAGTCCATACTGTTAACTATGGACTCATTAATATCGGCTGAGGATTTACATGTTGATTTGTTGCACGAGATCGGTAATCGGCTGGCGACGGCAGATGGCTTTCATGACGTGCTGACTCGTGTGGTCGAATTTGCTTCTGCGTTGGTCAAATGCGATTCCTGCCTGGTGTATGTGCTGGAGGGCGAGGAGTTGGTTCTGCGCGCCTCCAAGAATCCCCATCCGGAAGTTGTGGATCGTCTGAAACTCCGCGTGGGGCAAGGCATTACGGGATGGGTGGCAGAACATCAGGAACCGGTGGCTGTCGCGGAAAAAGCGGCGCTGGATCCGCGCTTTCAGTTCTTCCACGAGCTGCCGGAAGATAGCTATGAGGCGTTCTTGTCGGTGCCTTTGATGTGCAGGGGGCGCGTAGTGGGCGTCATCAACCTGCAGCACCGACAGCCTCACGTGTACCGGCGGCGTGAAATTCGGCTGATCTCAACGGTCGGGTTTCTGGTAGGCGCCGAGATTGAAATGGCGCGACTGGAAGACGCAAACACCAACCTGGCGGAACAATTGCAGACCCGCAAAGTGGTGGAACGTGCCAAAGGAATTCTGCAGCGCGACTTGGGATTGAGCGAGGAGCAAGCCTATCTCGCATTGCAGCGGCAGAGCCGCCAAAAGCGCAAAGCCATGCGAGAGATTGCCGAAGCGATTGTACTCAGCGAAGAGGTGAGGGGGAATTCGCGGACGCCGGGTCCGTCGTAAGACGTTGCTGACCCCTAGAAACCGCGCGAGTGTTGGCGAATCCAAAGAAAGGCGAAAATCGAGAGCCGATCCATGGCGGATCGGCTCTCGTGTTGCGGGCGGCTATTGGGCAGAGATGTTCGTAGCAGATGTATGCGCCTGGGCTATCTCCTTCTCATAGTTCTTGGGTACTGCGAAGTGCAGCGTGATCTCGAACTGCGGAAGTGTCATGGAGCTGACGTAACTGCTGCCGGATTTCGAATGGATTACGAGGCGTGCCGTCTCGGAACCATTTATCGTCTCGGTATCGTTCACCATCAGCATAAAGGACGCGGGCGCCCCTGACATCTTGGTGAGCGTCAGCATTTCCGTCGGGCCCATGGCTTGGAGCGTGAACCTGTAATCTCCAGCCGGAACCTCGGCGTTCTGCCAGAGTACCTCGTGGGGCAAGGTGAAGCTTCCGACCTCATCCTGGGCAGAAGCCAGGTTGGGTGCGAAGTTCAGGGCGCTCAAAGTCAAAACAACGGCGTAGGCGTACTTGCGAATCGATTTCATTGGAATCTCCTGTTCTTTGGTCTGAAGAGCACACTACCGGCGCGAGGCCGAATGGCGTGGGCTCAGATTGAGTGGAGAACAACAGGGTCAGGAGAATTGCAATACCGACGGCAGGGCCAGCATGCAAACATCAGCTTCGCGGGACCGGCTGCAGAGCTGGTTTACGAAGTGATTCCACTATGAGGCATGTTCGCGCTAGAGTCCAACGCAAAAAATCTATCCTGCGCATCGGCGATGGGGAAGTCGGATTTGTGCTGCAAAGCCGCGTGGAACGTTATCTGACTCTCAAAAGGCTGGGGGAATGTCGCATGTTTCGCGAGCGTACAATTGTGTCAGCCGTGTCCGCGCGGATTTGTGGAAAGAGCCCAGCCATGCAAATATCCTCGCAGCCCAGTCCCGTGACGAGAGCCTGCAACGGCCCGGTCAGGCCCGCGGACTTGGTATACAACCTGCGGTTGAACAACGCTAGTTCTGATTGCTTCTATTCGGATGTGGAACGCTTTTCGGAAACAGTGTTGGCCGAGATTGAATTCCGCGCGGCAACCGTGATTGATCCGTACAGCCGTCATGTCCAGAATGAGCTGCTGGAGTCTCCGCGAAGCCGTGGCGAGTACGCGATCGATCTGCTCATGCTGGGCATGGCCCTGCGTGAATATGCGGGCGCGGCAGAAAGCACGCCGGGTTGGACTGTCGAATTGCTGAACGGGCTCCTACTGCTGCGTCGAGCGTCCGCGCCGATCAAGGGTACTGCCGATTTTCTGCGAGCAATCGTTTTCCGAGTTTTTCTGGTGGGGAAGATTCAACGCGAAGGCACCTCCAAGCCCACAATCGGCGGGTTGGAGGCGTTGGTCTCGTGGCTCCGCGCGACCGGCGAGTTCGAGCAGGAGGTGGCACGGCTCGACAATTGGCGGAGTTTTCTGGACACGCTTCCGGAAGCAGAATCTCAACACTGGATGCAAGTCTCGACGGAGCTGTTCGACTGGTTTCAATCTCAGGCCGCCGCAACCTTGGGATCCTATACCCGTGGTGTTCCGCGATTCCTCGGAGGGGAATATCGCAGGCACCGCTGGTGTGAGGACCAGATCTTCTGTGGGCGGAAGCCGGTGGAGTATCACCTGAACATGGTGGCAGCCGGGGTGATGAACCGGGGACTTCGCCAAGACTTTGCCCAAACGGCGCGGCGGGTTGTGCTGATTCCCGGGTGCATGCGTGGCGAGCGCGCCCGCACATGCCGGGCGCGGGTGAAGGATACCGATATCACTTGTGCCGCTTGCGACCGCACCTGCCCTGTCAACCACATCAACCGGCGGATGCGAAGCCAAGGGGTCGAGGTTTTTCTGGTTCCCCACGCCACCGGATTCAGCCGATGGCTCCAACGATGGCAGCAGGAGCCGGATTGTGGCGTGACTGCGGTTGCCTGTCTGTTAAACATCCTGCCCGGCGGATATGAAATGCGCACCCGAGGTGTTGCCTCGCAATGTGTGCCGCTAGACTATCCGGGATGCAAAAAGCATTGGCATCGGGAAGGAATTGCTACGGCTTTGAATGAGGAGCGCCTGGTGCGAACTGTGGCTGGCTCCGAGCCTTGAACGGTTTGTTGCTCTGGAATTGTCGGCCCAGCGAAGCTCGGCCGTTCTTTTCTAGTAAAGATTGATTGAGGACTCATGGCAAACATCATCAAGCTCACTACTGAAGCCGAACTTCCGCCCTCCGACGAAGCCAAAGAATTTCCCTGCGGTGCGAAGGCCATTTGTGTCGCAAATGTTAGAGGTGTCTACAGCGCCCTGGACAACGTTTGCCCGCATCGCGGCGGCCCGCTGGGGCAGGGAATGATCGAAGGTAATAAGGTTGTGTGCCCCTGGCACGGCTGGGCGTGGGATACCAAGACAGGCCAAGCCGTACAGGATCCGAGCATGAAAGTTGCTGTCTATCTGCTGAAGATTGAAGGCGGCGAAGTGCTAATCGAAATCTAGTCCGGCTACGCCATCGTCTTCTGACTATCCCAACAATCTCAAAAATTTCCCCGGCTGATTCTCATATCCCGGAAATACCGTCGCCAGATTCTTGTTCCCCATGTGCCGCGCCACGGCTTCGCCGAGCACCTGACGAAAATCCGTGGTCAACGCCAGATCGCGTCCTTCATAAAGCTGCGATTGATCGAGGCCCGGCCAGCGTCCGTAGACTTTGCCGCCTTTCACCGGCCCGCCAAGAACGAACATCACGTTGGCGTGGCCATGGTCGGTGCCACGGTTTCCGTTCTCGCGCACCGTCCTGCCGAATTCCGACATGGTGACGACAACCGTGTCTTCGCCAAGGTCGCCGAGATCGGTCCAGAAGGCGGCGAGCGCTTGCGAGAAATCATGTAGCACGTTGGCAATCTGGCCTTCGGTCGAGCCTTCGTTCACGTGATGGTCCCAGCCGCCGATGTCTGCAAACGCCACCTGCACGCCGAGATTCGCCTTGATGAGTTGTGCGAGCTGGCGCAGGCTGTCGCCGAAGCGCCCCTTGGGATAATCGGCGCCGGGCGCGGGTTTGTACTGCAATGGGTCCGCGGCCTTGAGCATCTTCACCGCGTCAAACGTCTCTTCGCCAGTCCCGTGCATCACCGTGTCGAGGGAGTGGTCGTACATGGCCTCGAAAGTATTGGCCACGGGCGAAGCCTTCGGATTGCGGCCTCCGACGGCGAAATCATTAATGTTGTTGATCGCAATGGCTGGCTCCAGGCCAGCCAGGATGCGCGGGATCGAAGGTCCCATGGCAATGGCCTCGAAGGCCGATTTCTGCGGCGGCGCCGGCAGGGTGCGCAGAGCGCGATTCAGCCACCCATCCTCCGTAGACTTGACGCCAGGAGTTCCCGACTCCATGAAGTCCTGCGCATCGAAGTGGGAGCGGTTAGGATCTGGCGAACCGGCGGCGTGCACGATCGCCAATTGACGCTGCTGCCAGAGTGGCTGAAAGGGCGCGAGCGAAGGATGCAAGCCGAAGAAGCCATCGAGATCGAGCACAGCCTTGCGCGGAATATTGATGCTGGGCCGCATCGCATAATATTGCGGCTCGGCGTGAGGCACCACGATATTCAGACCGTCGGCGGCGCCGCGCTGAAAAATCACGACCAGGCGCTTGGTGCGCGTCCCCGGTGCAGCCGCGCCCATGGCGGCGCGAGCCAGAAAGCTTGGCACGGCCGCGGTTCCGACTACGGCGAGTGCGCTGTTACGAAGAAACACGCGGCGTGTGATGGACATAAAAACGCTCCTGGCAGCTATCTCCTCTGAAACTCCGGCGAGCCCAGCAGCAAACCCGCGATCGCGCTTATGTCAGAGGGACGCGCTGAATTCGCCGGCTTGCTCACTCCGGCCTTATTGTTCTGCTTCGGGGGCGGACCGTTCACTGCGCCATAGGTTTTTCCGACGTCGGTCTTTGGTCCATCGATTTGCGCCGTAATCGAATCGTGCGTCTGCTTGGACACATCCCCGGTGAGCAGCGAGGCTTCCAGCGCGGAAAGCAATACCGTAGAATCTGCCGGCGGTGAGCTGGGTGCATTGCTTCCAGCCAATTGGGCTACATCCACCTTCACGCCCTTGATCTTGCCGCTGGTCAGCGCCAAAGCAAAATTCATGCGGTTGAGCAGCGCGGATGAACTCACCCAGGTTTCTGCCTTCATCGAATAGCCCGTCGGCGGCTGCGCGCCATAAAGCGGCATGCCCATGTTGTTGAGCTGGCGGGTGAGCGGCATCGCATCGTCGACCTCAGCGCCTGTAGCGCGCACCGCCGACACCACGAATTCCAGGGGCGTCTTCACCTTGTCACGATAGGTGCCGTCATCCCAAAACTCGGGCGAATGAAGAAGCACGGTCATGACTTCACGAATGTCACCCTTCTTTTTCAGAAATGTTTTCGCCATGCGATCGACCAACGCCGGCGGCGGATCGTCCGCAACGAAGCGCTCCGCCAGCTTGAGTGAGATGAAGTGCGCCGTCTGCGGACTCGTGGCCAGCCGATGCAGCACCTCCAGTCCCTCATCTTCACCCTTGGGCTTGATGCGGCGACCGAGCACAAACTTGGGTCCGGGCTCGTGCATGCGCGGATCGAACTTGAAACCGCCTCCCTGGGCTGGCTTATCGATGGTCCACCCGGTAAATACTTTGGCAACCTCGGTAACATCTCGCTGCGAGTAACCGCCGTTCACACTCAGCGTGTGCAGCTCCAGCAACTCGCGCCCATAGTTCTCGTTCAGCCCGCTCGGGCGTTTGCCCTGATTGGGATGCGGCGGATGGAATCCTCCGTGCGGACCATACGGATGCAGCGGAATGCCCAAAGCCTGCGCCGAATCCGGCCCGACGCTCAGCCAGTTATCCAGATAGAACAACATGGCCGGACTTTTCGCCGTGGCCACGAGCAGATCTTCAAATTTTCCCAGGGCGTGCGGCCGAATCACATCGCGCTCGTAGCTGGTGATGAGCAGACGATCGACTCCCTTGTCCACGAAGACATTGAAGTGGTTGAACCAAAAATCAGTCATCACTTCTTCCAGCTGGCGATCGCTGTAGATAGCCCGCAGGAGCTTGGCCTGCGCCAGTTCGCTGGTCACAACGCCTGCGGGATTATTCATGGCGAGCAGGGTTTCCTTCTGCTTCGGAGATAGGCCCTCCAGAAACTCCGGGCCTTTGCCGCCGCGCAAGGAATCAGCCAGCGAACGCTGTGCATCGGGAGACATCTTGAGAATTTTCTTGAAGCGTTCGTCGGGAGGAAGGCTGGGCAGCTGCTGGACATCCAGGTCCGTGTAAAGCCGCTCCTCGCGGCGGCGCGCCTGCTCTTCTTCCTCGGGACTCGGCTTTGCCGGAGGCGCGGTGGACGCCATCGCATCACCGCCCTCAACTGCTTTTGTATTTGCATCGGCGGCTGAGTCGTTGCCCGCACTCATCACAGAATTATCAGTCGAAGCACTCTTGCCGCCTGCCGCAGAGCCGGGCGCCATCGTCGCGCCGTCAGCCGGGGTTTCGCTGGCGCGATCGGCAGCCGCGGGATTTGTATTCTTAGCTTCCTGCAATCGCTCTTTTCGTTCTAGTTGCCGGTCGACCTGAATCTGATACACCATGCGCAATGCCGAGTCCGTGGGCATGGCTCGCTTGCCACTGATGATCTGATTGATCTCCTGACCATCCGGAAAATCTTCGGCCAATTCCTTGGTGCTCAGGCGCGTGGTGCGAAGCGGCTCCAGATGCGACGCGAGCGCACTGTCATCGATTTTTTCGGGATGCAGTTGCAGATCAATCCACTGATCGACACCGATCGCCATGACGCGCTGCACATCCCCCGGACGCGGACCGAAGGTCAAGCGATTGAGGGCGTGAAGGGCGCGGCGTTGCTCGCCGGCGCTGGAAGGCGGCTTGTCCTTCTTTTTCGCAAGCAGGGGCGGAACGGCGCACGCCAAGCCGACGCAGAGAAAGAAAATCCCGATCTTCGCACGGCCCACAGGCATTGAAGACTCCGGATCAGAGAAAGGCCACAGCCCTCTTATTATCAACCCGCGGGGAGCAAAAAGTTGCTGCCTCGAAGGTAACCGAAGGCCGAGGTTACCGTCGGGCCCACGCGCAAAAGGCAAGCCAGCAGCCGAGAATTACGTCAGGTACACTTTGCCGCGGGAGACCTTGTGCTGTAAGGTCGCGGCCAACTGATCCACATCGGTGGGAGCGATGTTCACCGCCATATGGTCAGCGAGCAGCGGAGTTCGGTTGCTGCCCACGGCATCGCGCCGCACCTGGATCAGCAGGGCCTGCACCACGGCGGGATCGTATTTCTGCGGAGTCATGCGCACCAGATCGGTCAACGCGCCGCCCAGCGAAAGAGGTTCGCGGTAAGGCCGCAGGCTGGTCATCGCATCGAAAGTATCGGCCAGCGCCATGATGCGCACGGGCACAGGCAATTCCTCGTTGGCCAAGCCGTCGGGATATCCGGAGCCGTCGCAGCGCTCATGATGCCAGCGCACCGACTCGTGAATCTTCGGCCAGGGAAACTCCACGCTGCTGACGATCTGATGGCCGACCACGGTGTGGTCCGCCATCTCGCGGAATTCCTCCGGGTTGAGTGCTGCTGGCTTGCTGAACAGACGGCGGTCGACGGCCACCTTGCCGATATCGTGCAAATATCCCGCGCTGCGGAGCGCGGCAACTTCTCCCGCCTCGACGCCCATGGCTTCGCCAATCGCAGCCGCGTAACGTCCCACGCGCAGAGAGTGGCCGTGAATGTTTACGTGCTTCACATCGATTGCAGTGGCAAAGGCTTCGAGAGCGCTGTCATAGAATCCGTGCAGTGAGGCCATGAGGCGCAAGTTTTCCGTGACCCGCTGCGCCAGCGTCTGCGTCAACGCGTGGTTGTGCACGGCCAGCCCGATATAGCTGCACAACAGCTCGACTGCATCGAGTTCTGCTTCCATGTAAGGAGCATCGCCGGGGCGGCGTCCCAAAGCGATAACTCCGGCAAGCTTGCCTACCGATTTGAGCGGGGCGATGCACTTGAATAACTCAGGAGCAACGTTGCCATTGGAGCTGAGAAATACCGAGTACGTGGAAGCGTTGAGCACAATCGGTCCGCGCGCCGCGGCGAGGGCGTGAGCGTGCTTGGGAAGAAGAGGAATGAAGGCCGGCTCGGGCAGCATGGCGAAGCCGTCAGCCGCCACGGAAGTGAGCATGGTGGGCTTCTCATTGAATACGAAAAGCGCACCTTCGCGCGCGCCAGCGGCTTCCATCACCGCCGACAACATGCGGCGCGATGTGTCGGTGAATTCGCGCTCGGCCGTCAACTCCGGTCCGAGATCGGAGAGAGCTTCCACCGTGCGCAACAGCCTGCGGAAATTATTGGTTTCCACGATAGACGAGTGGTCCGAGAATGCTGAGCAAAATGAGCGTAACACGCAGGAACAACCACAGGGAGAGGCGTTGTTGGTTAGTTTGGTGCTAAAGAATGAAGCCGTTTACGAATCTGATTCTGACCCATCTGAGGAGTAGTTTTAGAAGTGCTCGCGTAGTTCGGCAAAGCGGCCGACGATGAGCAGACGCTGCGGCGGCCGAGCCGCATTCAGTTCGTCGTGTTCCAGAATCCAGGTGTTGCCGTGAGGAACAAAAACTGCGTGGAGTCCTGCGGCCAGTGCCGGATTGATGTCAGATTTCGGACTGTTGCCGATCATCCACGTGGAATCGTGAGTGAGTTCATATTTCTCGACCAGCGTGTGATAGGCAGCGGCGTCTTTTTCCGCGACAATCTCGGTCGCCGCAAAATAATCTTTCAATCCGGAGCGCTCGATCTTTCCTGTCTGCTCGACAATTGCGCCTTTGGTCATCAGGATGAGGTGGTGCCGAGCCGAAAGATACTGCAGCGTTTCCACGACCTCGGGGAGAATTTCGATGGGATGATCGGCGATGGTATGGGCGAAGCTGTTGATCTGGGCGTGCAACTCCGGCGTAACCGATTCCACGCTGAGCCGCTCAAATGTATCGACCAGCGCGTGCGCGAAGCTATGCAGACCGTAGCCATGCTTCACGATGCATTCCCGCTCTACATCATTGAGCACGCCGCGCACTTGCTCGGGAGAAAACTCGTGATGATTGAGGAACGAAATGAAGCGGGCGATCGCCCGCTCGAAATAAATGTTGTTCTCCCACAGCGTATCGTCGGCGTCGATCAGGAGGGTTTGCGTTTCGTAGGTATTTTCTGTCGTGCCGGACAAATGCGCCATGCTCCTTGAGGAAGCTACGCTACCCAATCCACGCGCGCTTCCGGTCCGATGATCCCAGCTTTGTGGCCCATATCGAGCAAGCGGACGACGCCTTCGCGTCCTTCTGGACCGTAGTCAAGCGTGCGCTCGTTGACATACATGCCAACGAAGCGGTCGGCGGTTTGCGAATCGAGCTCGCGGGCGAACTGCATGGCGTAGGACAAAGCTTCTTCGCGGTGGTCGAGTGCATACTGAATGCTGTCGCGCAACGCGCCGTTGACGGCGGAGATGAGCTCCGGCCCGAGCGCACGGCGGATAGCATTTCCTCCGAGCGGCAGCGGCAATCCGGTCATCTTCTGCCACCAACGGCCCAAATCCACGATGCGGTGTAGCCCGACCTTGTCGTAGGTCAACTGGCCTTCGTGGATGATGAGTCCAGCTTCGAACTTGCCCTCAAGCACCTGCGGAATAATCTGGTCGAAGGGCACGACTTCCGTCTCCGCTCCCGGCGCAAAAAGCTGCAACGCAAGGTAGGCCGTGGTGAGCTTTCCGGGCACGGCAATGCGCTTCTCCTTGATCTCACTCTGCGTGAAGGGTCGCGGCGAGACGATCATGGGCCCATAGCCCTCGCCCACGCTGCCGCCGCACGACATGAGCGCGTACAAGTCCTGTATATAAGGATAGGCGTGAAATGAAATTGCGGTCACATCGTACACGCCTTCGCGCGCCTTCTGGTTCAAGGTTTCGATATCACAAAGAGTATGCGTGAAGCGCAGACCCGGAACGCGAACCTTGCTGGTCGCGAGGCCGTAAAACATAAAGGCGTCGTCGGAATCCGGGCTGTGAGCAATCGAAATCTCACGCACCTGCGAATCGCCGGCGCGGGATTGCTTTGTTTCTAGTTCGGAACTCACCGTCATCTTTTGAACTCCTACTGCCTAATGCTACTCCTCTCGGCATCTGCGGAATTGCGTTGCCAGCGAGCCGCTATTCCGGCAGCCACCATCACTTTGATAATTTCCGCAAACAGAAACCAATAGAGTCCCCAGCGGAAAGCTTGCGCAAGCGAATGCGTCAGAACCGCCAGCCATGCCAATCCTGCGGCGAAAAGCACAATTTCGCCGAGTAGGCTGCCGATCGCGGCACGAGCGAAGCTCCGACGACCATGTTCCATCACATACCCTGCAACCCACGCAACCAGTGGATAAGCCAGCAGAAATCCGCCAGTCGGTCCGAGCAATTGCGCGATTCCCCCCGGACCCAAAGGACTGAACACAGGCATTCCCATGGCGCCCTCGGCCAGGTAGAGTGCCAGCGCGGCAAACCCGCGACGGCTGCCGAACAGCAAACCCACCAGCAGCACGCCAAAATTTTGCACGGTTAGCGGCACCGGCGTCCCCGGCAGCGGAATCGTGATGTGCGCGCACAAGGCCACGAACAGACTTCCACTCACCACCAGTCCGACCTGCCGCACAGCTTCAGGAAAAAGATGCCGTTCCTTCGAATTGTCTAAAACGTGCACTGCTGGTTTTTCCATGGAAAAGTCTCCGAATCTTCCACGCGGAGTATTACCCCTCAATCTTGCCCGACTGATTCTCGCGTTCCAGTTGGCTGGCACTAAGCTCCTGGGCCGCATGTGCAGCCTGCAAGTGCCGCCGCAAGCGCATGTACAGGGCGATTGCCACGCACACCACGACCAGGGTACTCACACCCAGGATCAGGAACCACCAGATCATCCGCACAGCTGATCAGGATAACAGATCATCGGCGTTGAAAAGGGAAGTCACGGGTAGCCTCTAGCTGGCCTTCCTGGAAGCCATTCTTTCCCGCATCGTCTCGACCCGCTTCTGCATGAACTTGAAACGTTCGCGGCCATACTTGGAACTCATGATTACTTTTTCGATGACTCCGAACATCTGCGGATCGCCTGATTTTTCCCGGAGTTCCTTGAGAAAGGGATGAACCTTGGCAAATACGATGAACATTTCACCGCTGACCGCGGGTTGCAGGAATAAATCCGAGTTGAGCACGCCGTGCAATACGAAGGATGCGGCCATGCTCCAGTAGCCCGATACCTGGCGAAGCCAGTTGTTTTCCTGCGATCCAGTCGTAAACGCGATCTTCATAAAATCGTCAGCGCTCGACGGCCAGAATTCTGTGAACCACCAACTGCGCGCCTTGCGCATTTCAGCTTCGCGGCGCAGATCGTAGAGTTGGAGAATCAGTTGAGCATCGGCAGCAGTGGGCTTTTTGGCCATGAAACACCTCAAGAGAGATTTTGTAATTTGGTTGATTGAGCGATTTGGGTTGAAACCGGCAGAAGCAGAATATCGAGACCGATCACGTTCCGATTACAAAATCACCCAATTGCTCAGTTTTTTCAGGCGCTGGTCGCCGCCGCCTCTGCGGGCGGTGCGGCACGCTCGTACTCGCACTCTTTGTTCGGGCAGGCGATTACTGGTCCCGCTTTTAGATTTTTCTCGACCAGGTACTCGCTGCCGCAACTCGGACACTTTTCGGCAATCGGTCGATGCGCCGAGGTGAATTTGCACTTCGGATAATTTCCGCATCCGTAGAACGTGTTGCCTTTACGCGCGCGCTTCTCCACCAGTTCTCCGTCTTTGCACTCCGGACATTTCACACCGATAAAATTCTGCTTCACGTACTTGCATTCAGGATACCCGCTGCACGCCGTGAACTCGCCGAAGCGTCCGTGCCGGATCATCATATTGCGCCCGCACTTTGGGCAGGGCTCGTCGAGCGGAATGTCGGGAACTTTCTTGCCCTGGTCGAGACGCCGCGTAGTCTTACAATCGGGATAGCCGGTGCAGGCCATGAACTGCCCGAAGCGCCCGCGTTTCAATACCATCACCCGCCCGCAGTTCTCGCAATATTCTTCCTGCGTCGTCTCCTGCACATCAGCCGAATCGAGGTCGGGCAGGTTGATGGGATTTTCTTTCGTAAACGTGCACGTGTTCGGATCTTCTTTGTCGTAGGTGCTGCACGCGTAGAACGACCCGTGCTTGCCCCACTTGATCACCAGCGGCGCGCCACAGCGCTCGCACTTCTCGTCTGTGGGCTTCTCCATCCGCTTGATGTTCTCCATATGCTTTTCGGCATACTTGAGATCCTTCTGGAATTTCTTGTAGAAGTCGGCGAGCGTGTCGGTCCACTTCTCTTTGCCTTCTTCGATCTCGTCGAGCTCTTCTTCCAGCCGCGCGGTATACGCCACGTCGAAAATGTCACGGAAGTTTTCCACCAGCAGATCCGTAACCACTAATCCAATCTCCGTCGGCGTAAACTTGCCGCCCAATTTCTGCACATACTGCCGCTCTTGAATGGTCGAGAGAATCGCCGAATACGTAGAAGGACGCCCAATCCCGCGTTCTTCCAACTCTTTCACCAGCGACGCTTCGTTGTAGCGCGGCGGCGGCTCGGTGAAATGCTGCTCCGGCTTCAACTCTTTGAGCGTGAGTTTCTGCCCAGCTTCCAGCGCCGGCAGTTTGTGCTTCAGTTCTTCGTCTTCTTCGTCCTTGCCTTCTTTCGATTCTTCGTAAACCCGCAGGAAGCCGTCGAACTTCAGCACCGATCCAGTCACGCGGAACCAGAAAACGTCTCCGTTCTTCGCCTTGGCATCGATGTCGACCGTGGTCTGATCGAAGACCGCGGGCATGATCTGCGACGCCACAAAGCGCTGCCAGATCAGCTTGTAGACCTTGAATTCATCTTCTTTTAAATACTGTTTAATTTGATCGGGATGGCGCATCGCCGAGGTCGGCCGAATCGCTTCATGCGCCGCCTGCGCTTCCTTCTTCTCCTTATATGTGTTTGGCGTTTCGGGCAGGTAAGCTGCGCCATATTCCTTGCCTACATATTCGCGTACCTCCTGAATCGCCTCGGGTGCGACCCGAGTGGAATCGGTACGCATGTAGGTGATCAGACCGACGAGGCCTTCTTCGCCCAGTTCCACACCTTCATACAGACGTTGCGCGATCATCATCGTGCGCTTCACGCTGAAGCGCAGCTTGCGCGAAGAATCCTGTTGAAGTTTGCTGGTTGTGAACGGAGGCGCGGCGTTGCGGCGGCGTTCCTTTTTGTCGACCGAGCGAACGATCCACTCGGCTGGCTCGAGCGCCGCACGGATCTTCTCCGCATCCTCGCCGTTCGTGACCTCAATCTTCTCTTCGCCCTTGCCCAGGAAGCGAGCGTCGAATGCGGGCGGCTTGCTGGCGGCGAGATGCGCGTCGATCGTCCAATATTCTTTTTTCTCGAACGCCTTGATTTCGCGTTCGCGTTCCACGATCAATCGCAGCGCGACCGTCTGTACCCGACCGGCGGAAAGACCGCGCCGCACTTTATCCCACAAAAGAGGAGAAACCTGATAGCCGACTAGCCGATCCAGCACCCGTCGCGCCTGTTGCGCGTCTACTAGATTTTGGTCGATGGCGCGGGGATGCTCGAACGCCGCCTGTACGGCCCGCTTGGTAATTTCGTTGAAGGTGACGCGCTGAATGCGCGGCGGCGCATCCGTATCTGTCTTCTTCTTTTTTCCTTTTTTCGCCTTGGCTCCGTTGCCGTCAAGTTCCCCCGCAAGGTGTGCGGCAATCGCCTCGCCTTCACGATCCGGGTCAGGCGCCAGATAAATCGCATCCATCGGTCCCGCCAGCTTCTTCAGCTTGGCCAGAACTTTTTCTTTTCCAGGGATCACAACATAGTCGGTCTCGAACTCGTTGCTGGTATCCACGCCCAGCGTGCTTTTGGGCAGATCTTTCACGTGGCCGAGCGAGGCCTCGACAGTAAATCCCTTCCCCAGATATTTCTGGATGGTCTTCGCCTTAGCCGGCGATTCGACAATGACTAAACTTTTTACCAATGGACCCTCAGTTCTTAAGATTTCGCTTCGAAGCTAGCACGAATGGGACGGCGGCAACAAGTTACCGGTGAAAAAGCGCGGGGTGGCAAGCTAAAAGCTCTTCACAAAATTCTTTCCCGGCATCTGCCGGATTTTGCCCGTCAACTCTAGCTCAAACAGAGCTGCGAAAATCTCTGATGAAGACAACTCAGCTTCCAGCCCCTCCACTAGTTCATCGATGTGCGTGGCCTCGTCCGATTTCAGCAGACTCAGAATCCGTTTCTCGTGCGGCGGAAGCCCTTCGTCCGGGAATAGAGATGCGGAACCCGTGCCGCCGGATTCAAGCGAGGCTGCGGGAGTCAGCGCCAGCTTCACTTCCGCCGGAAGATCTTCCCACACATCTTCCCAGGTCGCGACCAGCTTTGCGCCCTGTTTAATCAGGCTGTTTGGCCCCCAGGAAGTTTTATTCGTAACATTTCCGGGCACGGCGAAAACGTCACGATTTTGTTCGAGCGCGCAGCGCGCCGTAATGCGCGTCCCGGAATATTCCGCAGCTTCCACTACCAGCACGCCGACCGACATTCCGCTGAGGATCCGGTTACGAATCGGAAAGTTCTGCGGCGCCGCAAATGTTCCTATCGGGAACTCGGAAATCAACGCGCCGCCCAAGGCAAGAATCTGCTCCGCCAGCCGCGAATTTTCTTTGGGATAAATCACATCCACGCCCGTGCCGAACACGGCGATAGTCTTGCCTTTCGCGGCGATCGCCCCGCGGTGGCTGGCGGTGTCTACACCTCGTGCCATGCCGCTGATAATCACCAACCCTTGCGCTGCCAGGTCAGTCGCCAGCCGCTCCGCCATCCCCGAGCCATACGGCGTGGGATGACGCGTGCCCACCATGGCGATTCCGGGTTGCCGCAGCACTTCGGGATTGCCCCGAACAAATAAGACCAGCGGCGGGTCATAAATTTCTTTCAGCCGCGACGGGTAACAAGCGTCTTCGCCGGTAACAATCGTCACGCCCGCGCCGGCGGCGCGAGAGATCTCCTCCCGCGCCAATTCCGCAGACTTTCCTGTTGCAATCGATTGGGCTGAGACTGCCTGAATCCCTGTGCCTTCCAGTTCCGTGAGCGAAGCGTGGAAAACCGCTTCCGCGCTGCCGAAGTGTTCCACGAGCTTCCGCGCCTTCGTCGGCCCCAAGCCCTGCGTCAGCGAGATGGCGAGCCATTCCAGAATATGGGTCGTGGGGGCGGCTACGGCATTCGGCAAGTTTCTACTCCAGTTTTCCTTGACTGGGCCGGACTGTAGTCATTCAAGGAAGGCAGTGTCAAGGGAAGCTGTCACAGGGGCTGATCAAAAACCTCTGCTAGAATCAAAACAGGAATGAGACGTCTGCGCATCTCTGCGATTTCCTACCTTAATACTGCGCCCCTGATGTGGGATTTCGAACACGGCGACGCGGGCAAAGAATTTGATATTTCTTACACGCTGCCCTCGGTCTGTGCTCGCTCGTTGCAGGCCGACACCGCCGACATTGGAATCATCCCTGCCGCCGCCTACACGCAAATCCCCGGATTGCTGGTGTTGCCCGGTGTCGCGATCGCGTCGCGGCGGCCCGTGCGCTCCATTCTCTTAGTCAGTAAAGTTCCAGTGGAAAAAATTCGCACCGTGGCTTTGGACACATCTTCAATGACCTCGGTGGCGCTGACGAAAGTTCTGTTTGAAAAATGGCTGGGTGGCGGCAGAGTCTTTACCCCGATGCCGCCCGACATCAACCAAATGCTCGCCGCGCACGATGCCGGACTAGTAATTGGAGATCCCGCTCTGCAGATCGATCGCTCACGCTACCTCACCCTCGATCTCGCTGAAGAATGGATTCGCTACACCGGGAAGCCGTTCGTTTTTGCCTTCTGGGCGGTGCGCGGGGCGGCGCTGCAGGAAGCAAACCCTTCACTAGACTTGCCCGCAGTCTTTCAGCAATCCCGCGACCACGGACTGGAACCTGCCCGCCTCGACCAGATCAGCCGTGAATGGGCTCCCAGGCTCGCCCTCAGCGAAGCCGATGTGCGCGCCTATCTGACCGAAAACATTTATTACCAACTCGACGCGCCCTGCCTGGAAGGCTTGCAGCTGTTTTATCGCTATGCCGCCGAGGTCGGTGCTCTGCCTGTCGCCCCGTCCATCGACTTTCTCAGCACGGCAAAAGCCTGTATAGCGCAATCGCGATAGCAGCCTGTAAACTCCTACAACCTGAATGCTTCCGCACATCCATCCGCTGCTGGCAATTTCGGTGTGGCGATACCTCCGCCGCATGGGCGGGCCCGGCCTTATCCTGCTGGGCATCGCCGATAATTCCGTGATTCCGCTCACCGGCAGTATGGATGTATTAACCATCTGGCTGGCCGCCCGCCATCGCGAGCCTTGGCCCTACTATGCCCTGATGGCGACGCTGGGCGCGGTCGTCGGTGGTTACATTACTTATGCTTTGGCGCGCGAGGGCGGCAAAGAGACCATGGAGCGCAAGCTCTCCAGGAAGCGAACTCGGCAGGTCATCCGGACCTTTGAACGCTGGGGATTTGCCGCGGTCGCGATTCCTGCCTTGCTGCCTCCGCCGTTTCCTTTCTTGCCGTTTCTCCTGGCCGCGGGTGCCATGCAGTACTCGAAAAAGAAATTCCTGGGCGCGTTAACCCTCGGCCGCGGGATTCGCTACTTCGTCGAGGCCGCTCTGGGATTCGTTTATGGCAGGCACATCTTGCGTTTCTTCTCTAAGTACTACAAACCGTCGCTGGCCATCCTGATCGGATTGGCGGTGATCGGCACCGTGGTCTCGCTCGTCGAATATCTCCGGATGAAGAAGAAGTAGCGCATCGCCCGCTCATTTGGAGCCAGTTGCCGTCCTCCGTTAGAATTGGATGGTCAACATGTCTCTCACTAAGCAGCAAGCTCTGGAGATGTTCGAGTCCGATGACCTGATCGGCATCGGCATGGAAGCCGACGCGGTCAGGCGAGGGCTTCATCCCGAAGGCACGGTCACCTACATCATCGACCGCAACATTAATTACACGAACTTCTGCACCGAATACTGCACCTTCTGCGCCTTCTACCGCCCGCTGAAAGGGCCAGCCGCGAAGGAAGGCTACATCCTCGATTTCGACACCATTTACGAAAAGATTCGCGAGACCGTCGCACTCGGCGGCACCGGCGTTCTGATGCAAGGCGGCCTGCATCCCGACCTCAAGATTGATTGGCACGAAAAAATGCTGCGCGGAATCAAGCAGCGTTTTCCGCAAGTCCATCTGCACTGCTATTCCGCATCAGAGATCATCGCCATCGCCGAATACAGCAATCTCAGCATTCGCGACACAATTCTGCGCCTGCGCGATGCCGGTCTCGATTCCATCCCCGGTGGCGGCGCCGAAATTCTCGACGACGAAGTCCGTTACAAGATCGCCCGCCTCAAATGCCTCACCGGCGACTGGATCAACGTTCACCGTACCGCGCACCAGATCGGCATGCGCACCACTGCGACCATGATGTTCGGTGTCGGCGAGGATTACAAACACCGCATCAACCATCTGCAGGAGCTCTACGATTTGCAGGAAGAAACCGGCGGGTTCACCGCATTCATCCCCTGGAGCTTCCAGCCGCAAAATACCGCTCTCGGTGGCCGCCACTGGGACGAAGCCACCGCCGTCGAGTACCTGAAAGTGCTGGCCATTTCGCGCCTGTATCTCTCGAACTTCGTGAACGTGCAATCGAGCTGGGTCACGCAAGGCCTCAAGGTCTGCCAGATGGGCCTGCGCTTCGGCGGCAACGACGTCGGCTCGGTGATGCTCGAAGAAAATGTAGTGCGCGCCGCGGGCGTGACCAACTGCACTACAGAAGAAGAGTTGCGCCGCATTATCCGCGACGCCGGTTTCCGCCCCGCCCAGCGTGACACGCTCTACCGGCAGTTCTTCTTGAACTAGTTTGCTGGATTGATTCTCAGAGAATCTGTCATGCTGAGCGAGGATTGAGCTTCGCGAATGCGAAGCTCAACCGCAGTCGAAGCATCCCGACCTACCTCCGTGGTTCCCAATAACCGGGAAGGGCACGACTTCAGTCGTGCCGCCAAGCTTCCCCAAAAAGAATCCGGCTTTAGCCGCTGAGGGACGATGGGCCGCTTCATCCGCAAAGCCGGCTTCCCGCCCCAGTGCAACGGTTCAGAAACTCTGTCATGCTGAGCGAGGATTGCGCGTCACGAATGCGAAGCTCAACCGCAGCCGAAGCATCCGTATCCATCATCCATGGCCCTCAGCGACCCGGAAGCTGAGTCCTGCCGCGAAAAATTTGGTTCGAGCGTGACATCCAACCTTGTCTTCCACAGCCACGACATCCGATCATGATGGAGGCCATCAGTGGGGGACCCCTCAAGTCGTGGGCCTCTAAGTCATTGATTTTAACGATTTTGATACCTAAGTTCTTTGAAAACCATATTTTGCGAGGCCTCTTACGAAAATTTCCTGCTAACTCGATGATTCATAAGACCCAAGGCATGGGGATACCCATTTATTACTAAGACGGCCGGCAGCATTTTCTAAGAGCCGCAAAGCAAACTGCGGTTAGAATGGAAGCGTTCTTTCGCTCGACCGATCCTCACGGTCAGCTCGTAAAAGGGCAACTTCCAGATACTCCCAACTCGGAAGAAGCTCACGTAGAAGATCGCAACCGATGAAGCTGGCTTACGCATGTCTGCTGACTGTCCTGCTGGGAGCCGTTTCGCCCTGGGCCCAAACACAGACAGCGGAAGCCGCGCAGCCAACTCGAGCGGTCGTATCCGGCGTGGTCACCAAGGATTCCGGTAGCGAGCCGCTGAAGAAGGCGCTCATCGAGTTGATTGCCGAGAGTCAGAGCGACGGCGGAAACTACACGGCGCTCACCGGCGCGGATGGAAGCTTCCGCATCGAGAACATCGTCCCCGGACGCTATCGCTTATTTGTGGAGCGCACCGGCTATCAGGAAATCGACAAGCATCGTCACCGCACCGAAGGCCGCGTGCTTACGCTGAGCGCGGGGCAGGAGATGAAGGATCTCGTCATTCGTCTGCAGGCCGCGGCGGTAGTCGAGGGCCGCGTCACCGATGAAGACGGTGATCCCACGCCCGAGGCGCAAGTCGTCGTGATGCGCCAGACGTTCGTTTCCGGGCGCAGTCACTGGGAGGCGGTTGGAGCCGAGCGCACCAACGATCTTGGCGAGTACCGCATTGCAGGCCTCGCGGCCGGAAGCTACTTCGTTTCAGTCACGCCGCCGCCAGATTTCAGAAGCCTGATCGAAACCACCGGCAGCGCGCCCGCGACAGCTCACAACAGCACAGCCTCGGACAAGCCAGCGCCTTCCGCATATCAGACGACTTATTATCCCGGCACCAGAGATCGCGGACAGGCCGCGCCGATCCAGTTGCATGCCGGCGATGATTTTCCGGTGAGTTTCTCGCTCACACCCAGCCCGAGCTTGACCATTCGCGGCTCTGTCGTGAATCTGCCGCCGGGCGCAACAGCGGCGATCATGCTGCAGTCGAAGGATTTTAATCTGGTGCTCAACGGCGCGGAGATGCACAAAGACGGCAGCTTCGAGATTCGCGATATCTCTCCCGGAGCCTACACGATCCTCGCAAACGTGGATAACGCTACGGTGCCGATGATGGCGCGGCAGTCGCTGCAGATTGCGGAAAGCGTCGAGGGGATTCGGCTCGCGCCGCAAACCGGCGGCACGATTCGCGGCCGCGTGCAAATGGAGACCGGCGGCAAAGCCAGAACAGACGCCAGCCAGATGTTTCTTCTGCTTCGCTCCACCGATGGTGATGAGGACGCTCCCGGAAGCGTGACCATGGGCGATGGTTTTTCCACGCTGGCGCATGTCAATGCCGATGGCAGCTTTGAATGGAACAATGTTCCCGCAGGGCGCTATTCTGTTCAGATCGCCGATGCGAGTGCGATGCCGGATTGGTTTCTCAAATCCGTGGCCGCGGGCGGGCGCGAGGCAGTGGATTCTGGATTCAGCGCCAGCAGCGGCGTGACCGCGCTGAATTTGGTAGCGAGCGCCAACGGAGCGATCGCCGAGGGCATCGCCACCAATCAGAAAGATGAACCGCTCGCGGATGCGGTTGTCGTAGCCGTGCCCGCAGAACGCTTCCGCAGCCATCCCGAACGTTATCGCAAAGGTGTCACCGATCAGAGCGGACGCTTCACTCTGCGTGGCCTTCCTCCCGGCGACTACACCATCCTGGCATGGGAAAGCATAGACGGAGAAGCTTATTACAATCCTGAATTTCTCAAGAGCTACGAGGGGCAGGGAAGGCTGGTTCACCTGGAAGAAGGCCGGCGCGCCAGCGTGACGCTGAAGGCAATTCCCTCCGCCGAAGAGGAACCGTAGCTCCGCGAATTCCTGCACGATTTCGGACCGCGCTGTCGTATCCTTTCGGCATTATGAAACTCTTTTTGTCCTTCCTCGTTTTTGTTCTGCTCGTCGTTACGCTCGGATCTGGTTTTGTACATGCTGCGGACACGCCCGCAAATGCGCTGCTGGTGCTGGCCAAGCATGATGGCACGCTGGCGATCGTTGACCCTTCCAGCTTGCAAGTGATTGCGCGAATTCCGGTGGGCAAAGATCCGCACGAGGTGATTACGTCGTCCGATGGCAAGACAGCGTACGTTTCCAACTACGGATTCGGTGCCTACAACACGCTTGCCGTCGTCGATCTGGTCGCGCAAAAAGGCATTGCCTGCAATCGATCTCGGAGCTTTGCGCGGTCCGCATGGATTGACATTCGTAGGCGGAAAAACGTGGTTCACCGCCGAAGGCGCCAAGGCAATCGGCAGATATGATCCGGCGACTAAAAGCGTGGATTGGATTCTTGGCACCGGCCAGAACCGAACCCACATGATTTACGTGTCGCCGGATATGAGGCTGATTGTGACTACGAACGTGAGTTCGGGCACGGTGAGCATCATCGAGAAAACTGACGCCGGTGTCGCGGGACAAGGTCGTCCGTTGGCCGCACCCGGCGGAGACTGGAATGAGACGGTGGTGCAAGGTCGGCAACGGCTCAGAAGGATTCGATGTTTCTCCCGACGGCAAAGAGATATGGGTGGCGAACGCTAGCGACGGGACTGTCTCCATCATCGACTCTGCCAGTAAGCGGGTCACGCAAACGCTGGACGCGAATGTAGGCAGCGCGAACCGGCTGAAGTTTACGCCCGACGGCAAGCTTGCACTGATTTCGTCATTGCGCGGTGCGGACGTCACCGTGATCGATAGCGCGACGCGAAAAACCGTGCAGAGAATCGCCGTTGGGCACGGCGCCGCGGGCATCGTTATGCAGCCGGATGGCGCGCGCGCATTCGTAGCGTGCTCTCCCGATGGCTATGTGGCCGTCATCGATTTGCGCTCGATGAAGGTAGTGGGCCGTATTGAAGCTGGCCAGGATCCCGACGGGTTGGCTTGGGCGAGGAGTGGAACGGTCGAAGCGGATCGTTAAGTTCGACGCAATGAAATGAGAAGTACCTGCCGAAACTTTTACACGCATCGCAACTAGATTGGGCTGCAAGGGTTAATACCGAAAAGGCTGGATCGGAGCTTCGTCGCGTAGCCAATGCGGGCTAGGAATTTGAAAATACGACAGTTCCTTGTGCTTCCTACGAACTCGACCAGCTTGGCACGTTAATTGCACGATAGGTTGTTTGCTTCTTTCCGCCACTGGTCTGGAGGAGCTTGTATGTCTGCCATCAGCGATGCCGAGTTTATTCGACTGCTTCGGAAGGACGTTGATTATTTCACGCAAGCCATGGAGCGCTTCGAGGATCTGATTCCGAACGTGTGCGCTCCGGTGCAGGATCAGTGGCGCTTGCAAGCGCAGTCTCGCAAAGATTTTGCGCGGGAACTCGAGATTCTTCTGGACAAGGCTGAGGGGTGCATCGATCCGTTGCTGCAGAGTTCGGAAAACACGAATGGGCAAGAGTCGGCTTCCTGCTAGGTTTGTACTCGTTTTCTATTTCAGATGCTGGCGATATTGCGAGGGTGAAGGCACTCGAATCCGGTAGAATAGAAGTTTTCAGCCGGCTCACTTGCTCTGTTCTGACCTCATCTTGTCTTCCGCGTTGGCAGTATGGCACGCCCCCAAGGGCATTGGGCCCTATCTTCGCCAGCATTTGCTGGATAAAACTTTCCAGGGTCTTTACCACACCGATGCCTTTGATCGCGCACTGCTGATTCCTTATTTCATTGTGCTCATTCTGCTGGCCGGATACGGAATGCACCGCTACATTCTGGTTTATCTCTATTACAAGCACAAGAAAAATCGAACAACCGAGCCCGCTGCTTGCTTCGAGCAATTGCCGCGAGTCACGGTGCAGCTGCCAATTTTCAATGAGCAGTACGTGGTCGAACGGCTGCTCGAATGCGTATGCAAGTTGAAGTATCCGCGGGAGAGACTTGACATTCAGGTGCTGGACGATTCCACGGACGAAACCGTTGAGGTGGCGCGGAATCTGGTGGAGCGCTACGCGGCGCTGGGAAATCCCATCAGCTACCATCATCGAACCAACCGCGAGGGCTTCAAGGCGGGAGCGCTGGCCGAGGGCCTGAAGACGGCGAAGGGCGAATTTGTTGCCATCTTTGACGCCGATTTCACTCCGCCGGAAGATTTTCTGCTGCGCACCATCCACCACTTCACCGATCCAAAGATCGGCATGGTGCAGACGCGCTGGACGCACATCAACCGCAACTATTCTTTTCTGACGCAAGTGGAAGCGATCCTGCTCGACGGCCATTTCGTGCTCGAGCACTCCGGACGCGCCCGCAGCGGCGTCTTCTTTAACTTCAACGGGACGGCCGGTGTTTGGCGGCGCGCAGGCGATCGACGAAGCCGGCGGCTGGCAGCACGATACGCTGACCGAAGATACCGATCTGTCCTACCGCGCCCAACTCAAGGGATGGAAGTTTCATCTATCTGCAGGATGTGGAGTGCCCTGCCGAATTGCCGGTGGAGATGACCGCATTCAAAACCCAGCAGGCACGCTGGGCCAAGGGACTGATCCAGACGGGGAAGAAAATCCTGCCGCGCGTATTTGAGCAGCGACGCTCCGCTGCACACCAAAATTGAAGCCTGGTATCACCTGACGCGCAAACTCAGTTATCCGCTGATGATCGTGCTCTCGGTGCTGATGTTGCCGGCCATGATCATCCGCTTTTATCAGGGATGGTTCCAGATGCTGTTCATCGATCTGCCGCTGTTCATGGCGTCGACATTTTCGATTTCGAGTTTTTATCTGGTGTCGCAGCGCGAACTGTTTCCCAAGAGCTGGCCGCGGGCGTTGCTGTATCTGCCGTTCCTGATGGCACTCGGGATCGGACTGACCATCACCAACACCAAAGCCGTGATCGAAGCGCTCATCGGC
Organism: uncultured Acidobacteriaceae bacterium; assembly: GCA_963777005.1. GTDB lineage: Bacteria > Acidobacteriota > Terriglobia > Terriglobales > Acidobacteriaceae > Sulfotelmatobacter. The sequence goes on from CAVZPC010000012.1 coordinate 342,176, forward strand.
AAGGAGAGCGCGTTCGCGCGCACGCCCAAGTACCATGTGGAATCAAAGAAGGATAAAGTTCGCGCCACCAAATACCGCAAACGCCTGGGCTGGGTGCCTTGGCTGGAATTGGTGATTGGCACTTATTTCGCCATGACGGTGTACTACGCCGATACAAAACGAAAACTACGTTACGATTCCATTCCTTGTGTTGTTCGTGGTGGGTTACTGGTACACGGGACTGATGTCGCTGCTGCAGGGGCGTTTCTCAGGCGTGGCGTTGAGTGGGGAAGCTCACACCAAACCGTTTCCGGTTGGAGTGTAGCTCTGGAGTGCCCGCACCATGCTTTCTTTTACCTACGCTTTCTTTCACTTGATCTCTGGTTTACAATCCACTCGCCAAAAGTTTCTCATCGGGCCCGGCACGCCGGTTCAACTTCGCACGTAACTTCGCAGAGTTCCAAGGAGGATCCGATGCTCCGCTTGGGTCAACTGTTTTCTCTTCTTGGGTTGGTATTGCTGGCGATCTCGCTTCTGTCCTGCGGCCCTCATGATTCCAGTGAGTACTTCGTATTCGTAGCCGCCAACTTGCAGGTGCCCTATTGGCAGGCGGCGGGCGCGGGATTTACTAAGGCCGGTTCGCAATTCAAGGTACGCACAGATTTTCTGGGCCCTAACACGTACGATCCGAAGGCCGAACGCGACGCGTTAGACCAGGCGGTGCAGCAAAAGGCTACCGGAATTCTGCTCGGCGTGACCGATCCCGTGTTGCTGAAAGACAGCATCGACAAAGCGATTGCCGCCGGAGTTCCCGTGATCACCATGGATTCCGACGCGCCCGCCAGTAAGCGTCTTTTCTTCATCGGCACAAACAATTATGAGGTCGGTATGACTGGCGGCTTGCGTCTGGCCCAGGAGTTGAAGGGAAAAGGCAACGTGGTGGTTTTCACCATGCCCGACCAGCACAATATGCAGGACCGCCTGCACGGCTATCGCGATGCACTGGAGCGCACGCCGAACATCAAGATCACGCGCGTGGTTGATATTCAGGGCGATCCGCGCATCGCCTTCGATACCACAACGCAGATCATCGGCAAGGAAAAAGATCAGGTGGACGCCTTCGTTTGCCTGGAGGCGCAGTCGGGCAAGGAAGTTGCGGGTGTCCTCAATAGCTACCATGTCACGGGCAAGGTTGTGATGGCCATGGATACTGATCCCGAGACACTGCAATACATCCAGAGCGGGGCGATTGCCGCTACTATCTCTCAGAAGCCCTACACCATGGCGTTTGTCGGCATGCAGATGCTCGATAATTTGTATCACCACAGGCCTTCTTCGCTCGAAACGGATTGGTCGAAGGACAGCTTTGCGCCGATCCCCGCCTTTGTGGATACTGGTTCTGCCCTCATCGACAAGAGCAATGTAGATTCATTCCTGCAGGCGAAGCAGAGCGCGACCGGCAAGCAGAAATAGTTGGGAAATTGCTTGGTGAACGCCGTTTGCAATCAGCCTTGCGGAGGGCACTCTCGGAATCTGGGGTGAATTGCACGATGCGAAGGCCGCGACTCTCTTTTTTTCTAGCGAACTTTCTTGTTGTTTCTTTTCTCCTGCTCGCGGGCGCTCTTGCTTTTGCCCTCGATCGGCAACCCAACTCGGACTATCACGCCCGCCGCGAGGCCCTGGCAAGGAAAGTTGGAGGGGTGGTCGTTCTATTCGCTCCCATGGAAAGCGAGGGGCCGAATGATCTTTACGGGTTTCGCCAGGAAGACAATTTTTACTATCTCTCTGGCTTGACCGAGCCCGGAGCGGCACTGCTGATTGCGCCCGCGGCTGAAGGCTTGGCGGACAAACCGGCGCGCTCCTACACCGAGATTCTTTTCCTCCCTCCGCGCAATCTGACGCAGGAGAAATGGACCGGGCCTAAACTCGGTCCGGAAAATCCGGAAGCGCCAGGAATTACCGGCTTCGATCGCGTCGATGACATGGCCAAGCTTCCTGAGGAAGTGATGAAGGTGACCTCGGGCGTGCGTCCGGTGATTTACACCGACGTTGCCGCGCACGATCAGACCTCGGCCAGCGCCGAGCCACTGGAATTTCTGAAGGATGTGAACTCGTTCCTGAGCTTTCAGGACGTGAAGCCCATGATCGAGGCATTGCGCACGTCGAAGGATGCGGGAGAGGTGGCACTGATCCGCAAGGCGGTCGATGCATCGGTGGCGGCACACTTCGCCGCTTTCAAAGCGGTAAAGCCCAACGTGAATGAACTCGAAATCTCCGCACTCATGCAATACGAGTGGGGCAAGCGCGGTTGCGAGCGTCCAGCGTATGCGCCGATTGTCGGCTCCGGGTTCTATTCGACCGTACTGCACTACTCGGAGGATTCGCACGTTATGAAGGCGGGTGACGTGGTCGTCATCGATGCCGCGGGCGAATACTCCATGTATGCTTCCGACATCACCCGCACGCTACCGATCAGTGGACATTTCAGCGCGCGCCAGCGCGAGATCTACGACATCGTCCTCGGTGCGCAACAGGCCGCCGAGGCCGCGTTTAAGTCGGGCAAATCCAACATGAGGCGCGACGACCCGGACTCGCTCTACCAGGTCGCATACGATTACATCAATACTCACGGGAAAGACCTGCACGGCGAGCCGCTGGGAAAGTACTTTATCCACGGTCTGGGCCATCCTGTTGGCCTCAACGTGCATGATGCGACTGATCCCAATGCACCGCTTGGACCGGGGCAGGTCTTCACAATCGAGCCAGGTATTTACATCCCCGAGGAGAATCTCGGTGTACGCATCGAGGATGACTACTATGTGGATCAGGACGGCAAGCTGATCAAGCTGAGCGCGGCGCTGCCTTCGAAGGCAGACGAAGTGGAGAAGGAAATGGCAGGGAAGTAGAAGCGAAGCGTCCGACTCAGTTCTGTTCAGTCCAGCGAAAGCACTACCCAATACACCCCAGTAGGATAAGTCTCGGTGCGCGCGTAACAGGTGCCGACGGAGAAGCTGCGCAAGTTGCGGCCGGCGAGCATGTGGCTGGCGTTTGCCGGCAGCGTTTCCGGATGCAGGCTGGTATAGGTGAGAACTGTGTATTGTTGCGCGAGCTGATGTACTGATGCGGTGCCAAGCTTATCGGCTTGTGCCATAGAACAGGCTGCATCGTCCGCGGTGGGTAGATCGCGACGCGCGAGCTCCGGTTGGTTGGCCTGACGCCGGGCCTGCGCCACGGTAGCCGCAATTCGTTCCTTCACTTCCGTCGTGGAATAGTTGGGGAGGGCATGGCCGAAATCCTGCACAATATACAGTCGGTCGCCGCTGCGGACCACGCCCAACCCGACTACGTTATAAGCCGGGTTGAGCAGGTTCGCGCGATGCGGTGGTGAAAGCATGAGGTGTTGATGCGCCTCGGCGGCGGCGAAATCGAGCGCTACGTTCTCGCCTTCCTGATCGAGTTGGGTGCGAGTTGCGGTCGCCAGACGTTCGGGGAGGGAGGGTTCGTAAGGGAATTGATGCGATAGTTGGCGCGCCGCAAACATTGCCTCGGCATGTACGCGGGCAGCGCGCGTGAGGCCAGCATCGAGAGTCAGGGGCGGTGCGCCGGCTTGGGCGCGCGCCTCATTGGCCAAGGTGAAAAGTTGCTGTTCGGACTCGAGGTCGTAGTCGTTGAAGGGAATATCGGGAGAGGTGGCCGAGGCTGGTTTTACGGTTGCTTGCTGGGCGGGCTTCCCAGAGCCAGCCGGAATTCCCACGGAAGAAGCCATCACTCGAGCCGACTGAGGAATGGAAACGGCGCCCGCTACCAGTAGAAACGCGATGGCGAATCGTCTACCGGTCCTGCTAATCATCGATCTAGAGGCCCGTAACATCAGTTTGTGCCTACCCAACTTGATCCTGGGAAAGGATGCGTTCCGGCCCAAACTTGTTGCTGGTGCTACGCTAGAAGCTGAAATTCGACGTGAGAAGTTACCTTCGCTATGGGACCAAGTGTCGTAGGGGTCATCGGCCTATTGTTTGGAAGCTTGATTGCTTGGCTGGCGCTGCGCTCGCGAAGCGCCACGCTTGGGGCACGTTTATCCTTGATGGAAAAGGAATTAGCGGCCGGAAAGGCCGATCTGGAGCGGCTTCAGCGGGCTCACACGGAGTTGGTGGCGGGCAAGGCCAAGGCGGAATCGGCGCTGGAAGCCGAACGAAAGACCAGCAACGAAAAGATCGAGTTAGTCACCCGCGCCAGCGAAGAATTGCGCAATGCCTTCAAAGCGATGGCGGCGGATGCATTAAAAAGCAATAATTCGTCTTTCCTGATGATTGCGGAAGAGACGCTGAAGCGCTTCCAAAGCCAGGCCAAGGGCGACCTGGAAGCGCGCCAGAAGGCGGTCGCCGACATGGTCGCGCCGGTGCGCGATTCGCTGAATAAGGTGGACGCGCAGATCCAGCAGATGGAAGTGGCCCGCGGTGACGCCTACGGCGAATTGCGCGCGCAGGTGCAATCGCTCATCACTACGCAGAAAGAATTGCAGTCTGAGACAGGCAACCTGGTGCGGGCGCTGCGCACGCCCAACGTGCGAGGGCGTTGGGGAGAGATTCAGTTGCGGCGCGTGGTTGAAATCGCAGGCATGCTTTCGTACTGCGATTTCGCCGAACAGGAATCGGTGACCACGGAGACAGGAAGACTGCGTCCTGACCTCGTAGTGAAGCTGCCCGGGGGCAAGCATGTTGTGGTGGACGCGAAGACGCCGCTGCAAGCTTTCCTCGATGCTTTCGAAACCACCGACGAAGATGCACGGCGCGCCTGCCTGGCGAATCATGCGCGGCAGGTGCGCGACCACATGAACACGCTCAGCGGCAAGAAATATTGGGAGCAGTTTGAAGCCACGCCCGAGTTCGTGGTGATGTTTCTTCCCGGCGAAACATTTTTCAGCGCCGCCCTGGAGCAGGATTCTGGCCTGATCGAGCATGGAGTTTTGAACCGTGTCATTCCCGCGTCGCCGACCACGCTGATCGCGCTGTTGAAGGCAATCAACTACGGATGGAATCAGGAAAAACTGGCGCGCAACGCACAGAAGATCAGCGAATTGGGTAAGGAACTGCACGACCGCCTGCGCCTGCTCGCAGGGCACATTAGTTCAGTCGGGAACGGTCTCGACCGCGCGGTCGAGTCGTATAACAAGGCCGTTGGTTCGCTGGAGAGCCGCGTTCTGGTTTCGGCGCGCAAGTTTGCCGAGCTGGGCGCGTCTGTCGCCGAGGATATTCCGGAGCTCGAGCCCATCGAAACCACTGCCCGAGCTTTGTCCTTTGAGTGGGACGACGACGACAGCCCTGCACCCGTCCAGGAAGAAAAACGCAAGATCGGCTGAGACACTACTAATCTGAGAGATATCACACCTGGCCGCCGTCCGGTCCTCCCCCACCCCGCCAAAAGGGCATAGCGAGCTGTACACTTCTGGCCTGCTGGAAAGCCGTTTCCCTCTCATTTCGACCTAAAGGTCTCCACCGCCGCACCCGATATCGTAGTTGACCGGCCTGCGTGGTCATGCGTCTCGCAGTCTGGTCCACTCCACGTCTCCGTCCTATGAGAACATCCGCCGATCCCGGCCTGGCCCGGAAGCTGAGTTTCTTCGGCTCCGCAGCCAGCTTATTTTCCGTTGCGGCTGGGGTGATCGATCTGGCGGGATGGAAACTACACATTCCCCTGCTGCTCACCTGGGGAGTGCTGCCGGTGCGGATGGTTCCAAACGCCGCCGCCTGTTTGGTTCTGCTGGGCATTTCCTTGTGGTTCCACAGACGAGGAGATCGGAAATCATTCTCATGGGGCTGGAAGCTCAGCGCAAGAACTCCAGCTGCCCTCGCCAGCCTAATTGGCCTGCTCAGCTTAGCGGAGCACATTTCTGGCCGTGATTTCGGAATCGATCAACTCCTCGTAGTGGTTCCTCTGGGAGATCAGATTCCGGGCCTGCGACCGGGTTTGATCGCCAGCGTCGCTGCCTTCGACTTCGTGCTTCTCGGCATCGCGTTGATGCTGCTGGACTGGAAGACAAGCGGGGGAGAATGGCCGGCCCAGTACTTGTGTCTGATATCCGCGATCGGCAGCATATTTGGACTCTTCGCGTTGCTTCTGCAACCTCGGGCAACAGGCCTTACGATGGCCTTCCCCGCCGCCGTGACTTGTTTTGTCCTGGCGTGCGGAGCCATTGCCTTGCGCGCACCTTGGGCCATTGGCGGACTTCTGATCAGCCAGAGCGCGGGAGCAACGTTTCTGCGAAAAGTGGCTCCTGCAGCTCTGCTGGTTTTAGGCCTCTTGAGCAGGGCGATCTCGAAACCGCTGCTTACCGAGGCTCACTACACCTGGGTTGAAGCCAGCTTGCTCGCGATCCTGTGCGCAGTCTTGGTAGCTGGCTTCGTTACCTGGATCGCTTTCATCGTTGATCGCAGCGAAGCTCTGAACGCGAAACTGGAGCGCCGGGTCGAGGAGCGCACGACCGCATTGCAGTCCGAGATTGCCGAACGCCAGCGCGTGGCCGAAGAGCTTCACCGAACCGAACAGCGTTATGAAGTTCTTTTCAATGAAATGATGGTGGGCTTTGCTCTACTGGAAGTGATTTTCGACAAAAGCGGTAGCCCCTACGATTTTCTCTATCTTGAGGTGAATCCGGCGTTTGAGACACATTGCGGTTTGGCCCGCGAAGCAGTAGTGGGCAAAACCATTCGAGAAGTCCTTCCCGACCTGGAACCTATCTGGATGGAGACCTACGCGAAGGTCGCCGCCACCGGAGAATCGGCCCACTTCGAGAATTACGCACAGCCGGTGCGGAGGTGGCTGGAGTTGACCGCATTCCGTACTCATGATCGCCGCTTGGCGGTCACCTTCACTGATGTGACCGAACGCCATCAGACGCAGGCGGATCGCGCGCTGCTGGCGGCCGTGGTCGACTCCACCGACGATGCCATTATCACCAAGACCCTCGACGGAACCATCACCGCCTGGAATCGAGCGGCGGAGAAAGTGTTCGGCTACTCGTCCTCTGAGGCAGTGGGCAAGACGATGCTTATGCTCATCCCGCCCGACCGCGTGAGTGAAGAGTCCACCATTTTGGCGCGAATTGCGCGCGGGGAAAATGTTGAGCACTTCGAAACGATCCGGCTTCGGAAAGACGGCAAAGCAATTGAGGTCTCAGTCACGATTTCGGCGATTCGGGACAGCAACGGGGGAATTATTGGCGCTTCAAAAATTGCTCGCGACATCAGGGAGCGCAAGCGGGCCGACCGAGCCCTGCGGTTGTTGAGCGACGGCAATGACTCCCTGATGCGGGCGACCGACGAACTAAGCTTGCTCCAGCGCATTTGCGATTTGGTGGTGAATGTAGGGGGCTACCGAATGGCTTGGGTGGGCTACGCGGTGCCTGACGAGACGAAAAGCGTTGAGGTGGCGGCCAAGAGCGGGTTCGAGGCCGGCTACCTGGATACCCTGAACTTGACCTGGGCCGACCAAGAACGTGGCCGTGGACCTACCGGGACCGCCATCCGCACCGGTCGAGCACAAGTCTGCTGCGATACGGGAGCCGATCCTTGCTTCGCTCACTGGCGCACCCAAGCCCTGCAGCGCGGCTATCGCTCTTCCATGGTTCTCCCGCTCAAGTGCCGTGAAGACGTGCTCGGGGCAATATCGATTTACGCTACGGAAGTCGGAGCCTTTGACGCCTCCGAACAGGCGCTTCTGGAAGAACTTTCCAACAATCTAAGCTTTGGCATCGCGGCGCTTCGCGCCCGACGGGAGCGCCTGCAGGCAGAAGAGGACCTGGCCAACCAAGCGCAGGAATTAGCCCGCTCCAATGCTGATTTGCAGCAGTTCGCCTACATCGCCTCGCATGATCTGCAGGAGCCCCTGCGCATGGTGACCGCTTATACCCAGCTGCTGGGCGAACGCTATCGCGGCAAACTGGATGCGAACGCCGACAAGTTCATCGGCTATGCCAGCGAGGGCGCCCAGCGCATGCAGGTCCTGATTCAGGATTTGCTGGCATATTCGCGAGTTGGGCGGAAGGAGGCTGCCTGTGGAAGCGTCGATTGCAACGTTCTGATGCGAGAGGTTCTACAGACTCTATCTTCTGCCATCGAAGAAAGCGGAGCCGTCGTCACTTATAGAAACCTTCCCAGCGTCTGGACGGATCGCACCCAGATGGCGCAGGTGTTTCAGAACCTGGTCGGAAATGCCATAAAGTTCCGCGGGGAAGAAAAGCCAGTGATCTCAGTGCAGGCTGAAACAGCAGACCCGCATTGGCTATTCAGCGTAAGCGATAACGGAATCGGAATTGCTTCCGAGAATGCAGAAGAAATTTTTGTGGTCTTTCAACGATTGCACGCGCGCAGCGAATATTCCGGCAACGGGATCGGGCTGGCGATCTGCAAGAAGATTATCGAGCGCTGCGGCGGCCGCATCTGGGTGGAGTCGCAGCCCGGTTGCGGTTCCACCTTCAAATTCACCATGCCACTCCATGGTTCTCACGAGTATGGCTCTGACGAGCCGGAAGGAGTACGCCATGAAATCCGGTCTCCGGTTGCTGTTGGTGGATGACAATCCTGCCGATGTGGGATTAACGCGCGAAGCGCTGGCCAGAAGCCCGCATCACAGCGAAATCGAGAGCGTGGAAGATGGTGCTGAAGCGCTGGCTTTTCTCAACCGCCGGGGAAAGTACGCGAACGCGATCCGTCCCGATCTGGTGCTTCTGGACCTGAGTCTGCCGAAAAGAGACGGCCTGGCGGTGTTGGCGGCGATCAGGGCGGGTCCGGAGCTGCGCCGGATCCCGGTGGTGATTTTCAGTACTTCCCAGTTAGGAAAAGATATTGCGCGCAGCTATGAACTGGGGGCGAACTGCTACGTGAGCAAGCCGGGAAATTTGAACGATTTTTTTTCCGCGGTGAAGTCGATTGAAGAATTTTGGTGCGATTTCGCCAGCCTGCCGCCACGAGGAGAATGAGGACTATGGATCATCCGATTGCAGATCATCCGACGACGCAAGTATTGCTGATTGAAGATAACCCGGGCGATGCAGACCTGGTCCGCCTGCGACTGGTCGAGTGCAAGACTCCGGTGAACATCAATTGCGTAAACCGCCTCGCCGATGGCCTCGCCTCGCTTACCAAAGAGACACCGTCGGTGGTGCTCTTGGACCTGAACTTGCCCGACAGCCGCGGCGCGGAGACCTTTCGCCGCGTCCTGGAACACGCGCCCAATGTGCCGATTGTTGTGCTTTCCGGACAGGATGACGAAGCGCTGGCGATGAAGGCGGTTCATCAGGGCGTGCAGGATTACCTCATCAAAGGCACCATGTCCAGCAATCATCTGGAGCGTGCCATTCGCTACGCAGTGGAGCGGCAAGCCTTACTGCGTTCCCTGGAAATCACGCGCAAGCAGCAGATGGAGTTCAAGAACCAGTTTCTCTCCCACATCTCCCACGAACTGCGGACGCCGCTCACTTGCATTCACCAGTACGTCACTCTGCTGCTCGACGGGTTGGCTGGTCCGATGACTCCCGATCAGTGCGACCACCTGAAGACGGTGCTGAAAAGCGTGAATCAATTGCATGCCATGATCCGCGATTTGCTCGAAGCGACGCGCGCCGAGACCGGGAAACTGCGAGTGGAGCCGCGCTGCATCGCGCTGGGTGATCTGATTCATCAGACGGTGGCCATGATGCGGCCGATGGCCGCGGAAAAGCAGATTGGACTTGAAATCGGAGTCGACCAGAGGCTGCCTTTGGTGCATGCCGATCCGGATCGCGTGCTCGAAGTCCTGATCAATCTGGTGGACAACGCGATCAAGTTCACTCCGGCAGACGGCGCGGTTATGGTTCAAGCCTGCATGGTGGAGGCGGATTCGTCCGCCGTCTATGTTTCGGTCAGCGACACCGGACGCGGCATCAACCCGGATACAAAGACGCTCATCTTCGAACGCCTCTATCAGGATGCCGAGTCGGTGGACAACAACCGCTCCGGTCTAGGGCTGGGCCTGTTCATCTGCCGGGAAATCGTCCATCTGCACGGAGGACGTATCTGGGTTTCGAGCGAACCCGGCCAAGGCAGCGTTTTTACCTTCACGCTGCCAACCTATTCTTTGCCCAAGTTGCTAGCCCCAGTGATTACTCACGAGGGCTGTTTGCGACCGGCGTTTGTGCTGGTGCGTGTGGAACTCGCCCCGTATTCCGCTCTACGTGGCAATTGGAAGGAAACCTGGCAACAGTGCCTGGAAATTTTGCGGCGCTGCGTCTATCTCGACAAAGACCTGGTGCTGCCGCCGATGGGGACCTCGGGAGCGGCCGAGACTTTTTTCGTGGTGGCTTCGACCGACCTCGAACGCTCCGGAATTATGACGACGCGCATTCGCGAACAACTCGAGCGCGTGCCCGACTTTAGGAGCAAGTGCATTCTCACCATTATGACGGCCGCAGTGGAACTGCCTTCCGACATTTCCAACCAAACCCTGGAACAGCAGGTGCAAACCGTGGCGGAACAGATCACCGGGATGATCACGGCAAGCCTGGAACGAAAACAGCTGTGTGCAGGAAAGGGCTCGCGAGATTCCAACTAAGCAATTGAAAAAGGAGAATAACAATGGCAAGAGCAAAAATTCTGGTAGTCGATGATGATCCCGATCTGGTGCGAGCCTTGCGGCTGCGCTTGCGGGCCAACAACTATGAGGTCGCAACCGCCAGCGATGGTTATTCGGCCATCGCATCGGCGCAAAAGGAGCGTCCAGCCCTGATCATTCTGGATCTAGGTTTGCCCGTCGGGGATGGTTTCGTGGTTCTCGACCGGCTGCAGAACATCGACGCGCTGTCGGGCGTTCCCGTCATCGTGTTGAGTGCGCGTGATCCTCAGAGTAACGAGGAGCGAGCCTTGAAGGCAGGGGCGGCAGCATTTTTTCAGAAGCCCGCCGACAACGATGAACTGATGAACGTGATTCGAGTGAGCCTCTCACACGAAGAATCACAGAGGGCGCCCTGGCCCTCGTAGAAGAGCGGCCTCTACCAAGGAAATGCTAGTGGATAGTGTCCCCGCGGCTGATGAAAAGTCAGCGCGGGGATTGCTTCGTCTATCTCCCGGTGAACCGCAAAGTTCTGTTGCGCTACACTCCACAGCTTTTGATAGCCGCATTTAGCCCTATGGGCTAACTCTCTGTCTGGGCGGTAGATACGGAATCTCACAGAAACCTCCAGAAAGACGTAATCACCGTTCGAAAATCCATCTATAATCGCCCAAGTGCTGTAGATGCCGCACTTAAGGATTTCCAAAGCGGGAAAAGACATGGCAGCGAAGTTGCTCATCGATGACCAGCGGGACGTCGTTGCTACTCCTGCCCAGCCCCCTAGGGGTTCGGGGCCGCTGAAGTCCATGAATCGGGAAAGCCAAGTCCGTTTCGTTGCTGTTCTACTGTTCTTGTTAACAGTGGCTGCGGTCGTCTTTGCCGGCTTCAATTTCGATGCAGAATTGAAGGCCTCCATCCCCGATGACGGAGTCTGGTGGGTCGAGCATGGCGGACGACTCACAGCCGATCGCGTTGATCCGGCCGGACCGGGCGCCAAGAGTGGCATCAAGTCGGGCGATCAGCTGGTTTCGGTCAACGGGCAGGAAATCCAGAATATTTCGGGGCTTGAACGCCAGCTCTACCGCAACGGAGTCTGGTCGAAAGCAACGTATTCCTTACTCAGGCAATCGGTGCCGCTCGATTCCAGCGTCATTCTGGTTCCGGCCGAACGCTCGCTGAACAACTGGCTGCGGCTGATCGCGCTTATCTATCTTGGTATCGGGCTCTATGTCCTGCTGCGCCGTTGGACGGCTCCCGGATCCACTCACTTCTATATTTTTTGCCTGGTCTCGTTCATTGCGTACTCCTTCAAATACACCGGCAAGCTGAACGACTTCGACTGGACCATTTACTGGGGCAACATCGCCGCGGGAGTATTGCAGCCAGCGTTATTTTTGCACTTCGTTCTGACCTTCCCCGAAAAACGACAAACGGTGCGCAAGTACCCTTGGCTGCTGGCGCTGGTCTATGTGCCGGGGGCGATTCTGCTGGCGATCCATGTGGGCGCCATGCGCTGGTTGCAGGCTAGTGAACGGCTGCGCTGGAACCTCGACCGCATGGAAATGTCCTACGGGGCGCTGTTCTTTGTGGCTTCAGCCACCCTGCTTTGGTACAGCTACCGGCGCGCCAGCACCACGATTCTGCGGCAACAACTGAAGTGGGTTACGCGTGGCACGATCCTGGCCATTATTCCTTACACCCTGTTCTACGTAGTGCCTTACCTGATGGGCACGCTGCCGGGCGCGACGATGAAGATTTCCGCGTTGTCGCTGGCATTGCTGCCGCTCACGTTCGGTTATGCGATCTTCCGCTATCGTCTGATGGACGTGGATCTGATCTTCAAGCGGGGCGTGGTCTATACGCTGGCGGCCGCAACCGTGGTGGGAATGTATTTCGGGCTCGTGGCTGGTGTGGCGGAACTGGTGCACATGCGGCAGCCCAGCAGCGGTCCGGTGGGCTTGATTCTTGCAGTGGTGGTCACAGCCCTGCTGTTTGACCCGGTACGAAAGTGGATTCAGGACCGCATCGATCAGTTCTTCTATCGCACGCGCTACGACTATCGCCGCACTCTGCTGGAATTTGGAAGGGAACTCAGTTCGGAGACGGACCTAAACGCGATGCTCTCCTCACTGATGGATCGGCTATCGCGAACGCTTGCCGTCGACCGCATCGCCATTTTCCTGGCCGGAGAAGACGCCGAGCGATTTGTGCTGGCCAAATCTTACGGTTTGTCCGCGCCGGGCAAACTCGACCTGTCTTTCCTGATCGCGCCGCGGCCGGAGGCTGGTGGGCACCTGTTCTTTGAGAACACGCACCAGGTGCCTCGCGAAAGTCCCGGCGCGCAGCAAACCATCGCCCGGCTGGACTTGAATTACTACATTCCCTGCCACGCGCAGCAGAAGACCATCGCCGTGCTGGGTCTGGGGAAAACCACGCAAGGGGACTTCCTATCGAGCGAAGATATGGAGTTGCTGGAAACTCTGGGCGGATATCTCGGCATCGCGATCCAGAATGGACAGCTCTACGCCTCACTGCAGCAGAAAGTGGCTGAGTACGAGCGCCTGAAGGATTTCAACGAGAACATTGTGGAATCCATCAACGTGGGTGTGATGGCGCTCGACATGGAGGACCGCATTGAGAGCTGGAACGCGCAGATGGAAGTGATGTACGCGGTGCCTCGCTGGCAGACTTTAACTCAGCCGCTCAAGGCCATTTTCCCGGCAGAATTTATGGAAGAGTTCGATCGCATGCGGGAGAGCGCTGGCATTCATAATCTTTACAAGTTTCGGCTGAAAACGCCGGCCGGCGAAGTTCGCACGGTGAATGTCGCCATTGCGCCTCTGGTGACGCGCAAGTTCCAGGTCATCGGGCGGCTGATCATTATGGACGACATCACAGAGCGCATCGAACTCGAAGCCCAGCTTTCACAGGCGGACAAGCTTTCGTCGATCGGTCTGCTGGCGGCCGGGGTCGCTCACGAAGTCAATACGCCTTTGGCGGTTATCTCCTCCTACACGCAGATGCTCTCGAAACAATTGCAGGGTGATCCGCAGAAGTCCGGCTTGTTGGAGAAGATCACGCGGCAAACGTTCCGCGCATCGGAAATCGTAAACAATCTGCTGAATTTCTCCCGCACCAGTGGAAGTGAAATCGGCGACGTCGACGTGAACAAGGTGATCGCCGACACGCTAGCGCTATTGGAACATCAGTTCAAAGTGGCGAAGGTGGAGGTTGAGAATGCGCTCGCGCCCAAACTGCAGCCGATTCAGGGAAATCCGGGAAGACTGCAACAAGTATTTTTGAATCTGTTTCTCAACGCGAAAGATGCGATGCCCGGCGGTGGCAAACTGCGGGTTGCCACGATGAACGGCGATAGCGTGAGCGTTTCCGTCTCCGATACCGGCTCGGGTATTGCGCCCGAGCACATTCAGCGGATCTACGACCCGTTCTTCACCACCAAGACTTCGCCACGCGAAGGCCAGGCGCGCGGAACCGGTCTGGGCCTCTCCGTTACTTACGGCATCATCCAGGAACATGCAGGCAAGATTCGTGTGGAAAGCCATCCTGGCGCCGGTACAACTTTCACTCTGGATTTCCCACTCAGCAGGAAGGCAGTCCATGTTTAACCGAAGCATGTTTAAGCAAAGCGTGTCTAAACCAAGCGTGTCGAGGCAAAACAGCTCTGAGGCTGAATATGTCTGAAGCCGCATTGATTTCGCGCGGGGCGATGAATGAGAGCCCGGGCCTGGCGGGCGCGGTTCTCATTATTGACGATGAAGCTGAGATTCGCGAGTCGCTACAGACCTTGCTGGAACTGGAAGGCTTCGCCGTGGAAACGGCGGCGACTGGGGAAGCGGGATTGCAGCGGATTGGCGAGCACCCTTTCGATCTCATCCTGCTCGACCTTACCTTGCCGGGGCGCAACGGCATGGAGATTCTTACCGAAATCCGGTCTCATGAAACTGGACTGCCCGTCATTATGATCACCGCGTTCGGCACGGTGGAGAACGCGGTGCGCGCAATGCAGGGCGGCGCTGCCAACTTCGTTCAGAAGCCATGGGATAACGAAAAACTTCTGGCTGATGTTCGCGCCGCCGTGGGATGGCGCCGTGCCGAAGAAGAAAACGTTCAACTGAAGCGCGCCCTGAAGCAGCGCTATAACTTCGAAAACATCGTCGGCAAAAGCGAGCCGATGCTGAAGATCTTTGATCTGGTGGCGCAGGTGGCGAATAGCCGCTCCACCGTGTTGTTGCAGGGGGAGAGTGGAACTGGCAAGGAGATCATTGCCAAAGCTCTGCATCTGAATTCTCCGCGCCATGAGCGGCCTTTTGTGCCGGTGAACACCGGCTCTATGCCCACCGATCTGCTGGAGTCCACCCTGTTTGGCCACGTAAAAGGAGCGTTTACCAGCGCCATCGCTTCGAAAAAGGGGTTGTTTGAGATCGCCGATCGCGGCACCTTGTTTCTGGATGAAATTGCCACCATGAGCCTGGAGACGCAGGCAAAGATTCTGCGCGTGCTGCAGGACCGCAGGTTCATGCATCTCGGCGGCGTGCAGGAAATTCAGGTGGATGTGCGCATCATCGCCGCCACCAACATTGATCTGCGCCAACTGGTGCGGGAAGGCCGTTTCCGCGAGGATCTGTTCTACCGCCTGAACGTCATCACCATTGAATTGCCACCGCTGCGCCAGCGCAGGGAAGATATTCCTCTCTTGGTGCAGTTCTTCCTGAAGAAGTATGCCGAGGAGAACGATCGCCCGGTGCGGCGCATCACGCCGGAAGCGCTGCGCCCGCTGATGTCTTACTCATGGCCGGGCAACGTCCGTGAACTGGAAAATGTGATTGAGCGCGCGGTCGTGCTCTCCTCCGGCCCCGATATCACCATCGACCTGCTACCCGACAATCTGCTGGGCCGCGGCTCGGCGTTAACGCTGCACGATCCGCCGACGGATGCGTCGCTGTTTGAAATTGTGGAAGACGTGGAGCGGCGCATCATCAGCGACATGCTGGAGAAGTGCAACTGGAACCAGACCGAGGCTGCCGAACGCTTCAAGGTGCCGCTCTCCACGCTGAATCAGAAAATCCGCAGGTTGAACATCGAGATCAAGAAAAAAACTCGGGGATAGAGGAACGTGGTCGCTGGTCTGCGGTCAGTGCCTCAATATTTTCGACCCGCACATTCACCTGATTTTTCTGACCAGTGATCACTGGCCACTGACCACTCCCCACTGCGCTTCTGCTATAGTTCGAAAAAGCGTGGTTCCGTCCGCCTCGCTTTCCAGACCCGCATGGAACTGATCTCGCCCACCGATCTCGCCAAGGAAAGAGTCCTGACGGTTCAGGATTACTTTCTATTCTCCCTGCAGACAGTGGCGAATCTTTTTCGCAAGCCGCTGTACTTCGCCGACATGATCCAGCAGGCCGACACCATCGGTGTGGGATCCCTGCCCATCGTCGTCCTCACCGGCTTTTTCACAGGAGCCGTGTTGGCGCTGCAAGCTTCTAATACTTTGGAACGCTTCGGCTCAATTACTTTGGTCGGGCAACTGGTTTCGACTTCCATGGTGCGCGAACTGGGACCGGTACTGACCAGTTTGATGGTTGCTGGGCGAAATTCCTCCGGCATGGCAAGTGAACTGGGATCGATGGTGGTGACCGAGCAGATCGATGCCATGCGTGCGCTGGGCACCGATCCCATGAAAAAGCTAGTGACACCCCGCATGGTGGCCACGGTGTTCATGCTATTTTTCCTCGCCATCATTTCGGATCTGGTGGGTTTGGTGGGAGGGCTGGCGATCGCAAAACTTCTGCTCCGGCTCGATGCCCGGCAATATTGGGCCAACGCCTGGGAGAGCCTGGTGTTCCAGGATGTTTTCATGGGACTGATCAAGCCAGTCATCTTCGGCTTTATCATCGCCACCATCGGCTGTTTCTATGGGATGAACGCGCGCGGCGGGACCCAGGGGGTGGGCCGCGCCACCACGCAAGCCATGGTGGCAGCTTCGGTTCTGATTTTGGCGATGGACTTGATCGTCACACGTTTCCTGATGGCCACGCTTTCTTATCGCTGATCCCATGTCTGCGCCGACCGTACCGCTCGATTCCGCTACTGCGCCAACCAATGATATTTCCGCTCCGGTCATTGTGTTCGAAGATGTGGTCATGTCTTTTGGGGATAACGAAGTATTACGTGGAGTTTCTTTCCACCTGCCCCGCGGCGAGACCAAGGCTGTGTTCGGCGTGGCTGGCTCCGGCAAAAGTCTGATTCTGAAACTGGCGCTCGGACTCATCCGGCCGGACTCGGGGCGCATTGTGGTGCTTGGGGAAGATGTGACCCAGATGCCGGAGGAACAGCTCTTCGCCTTGCGCGGCAAGATTGGCATGGTCTTTCAGGAGAGCGCGCTGTTCGATTCTCTGACCGTGCGCGAAAATGTTGCGTACCGCCTGATGGAAGAGCACGGCGTCTACGACGAGGACATCGACCGCAGAGTGCGCGAGGCACTCCGCTTCGTCGAACTGGAGCACACGCTGGACTTGAATCCCTCCGAACTTTCAGGAGGCATGCGGCGGCGCGTAGCCATTGCGCGGGCGATCATCACGCAGCCGGAGCTGCTGCTCTATGATTCGCCGACCGGCGGGCTTGATCCGGTTACCTCGAATACCATCATCGAGTTGATTGTGAAACAGCGCGACGTCAACAAGACCAGCGCGCTCCTGGTGACCCACCGGCTGCAGGATGCCTTCACCATGGCCACGCACCAGTTCGATAAACAAACCAACCGCATGATTGCGCTGCCGCCAGGACAGCATTGCGATGTGCCGATGAGTTTTCTGGTCCTGCGTGACGGCAAAGTAATCTTCGACGGCGACCTTCACAACCTGGCACAGTCGCAGGACGAATATATTCAGGAGTACATTTCCTAGAAGCTAGCTGGTCGCGTGATCGGCATTTCGCGGCGAGCTCCACTCGTTCCACTGTGCTACCCTTGGCTTGCCCTCCGTCGACGGTTTCCCATGGAACCTCTGCCCCAGGTTCACACGAATCAGGTCCAAGCGAATCAGGTCCGCATTGGCACCGCTGGCTGGTCTTATAAAGACTGGGACGGCACCTTCTACCCGCCGGGTATGCAGCGCCGCAAGCAGCATCCCCTAGAATATTTGGCGCGATTTTTCGATACGACCGAGATCAACACATCGTTTTACGGGCCGTTGAAACCGGAACTGGCGAAGCTCTGGTGCCGCAAAGTGGCGGGGGTGAACAAGGAATTTCTGTTCACGGCGAAGCTGTACCGTGCCTTCACACATTCACCCATCGCGGTGATGGAGCCCACTTCCGCGGCAACGATTCGTCCCACCGATGAAGATGAAGCTCGCACCCGCGAAGGGCTCGATGCGATTGCCGATGGCGGAATGCTGGGTGCACTGCTGATACAGTTTCCGGTGTCGTTCAAGAATACTTCGCTCAACCGCGAATATCTTGATCGCCTGTTGCGACAGTTCATTGAATATCCGCGTGTGGTGGAAGTGCGCGATTCCAGCTGGAACAACGCTGAAACGTTAGCGGCGTTCGCGCAGAAGAATGTTGGCTTCTGCAATATCGATCAGCCGGTGCTGGGACGGTCGCTCGCGCCGACCGAACATGTGACGGGGGCGGTGGGCTACGTTCGCTTGCATGGGCGCAATTATGAACAGTGGTTCGATTCCGACAATCGCAACGACCGCTACAACTATCTCTACAGCGAGCGCGAACTGGCAGGCTGGAAAGCAAGAATCGAGAGCGTCGCCGAGCGAGCGCAAACCACATTTGTGATTACCAATAATCACTTTGAAAGTAAGGCGGGAGTGAATGCGCTTGAATTAAAGGCCATGATACGAGGGGGGCGGGTGCTGGCTCCGCCTACGTTGATTGAGAAATATCCAGAACTGAGAAAAATTGCGGATCCTGCGGAAGATTTTGGTGAGGACCTGGGGTTACAGTTGCCGCTGCAAGCTTGAGAGGCCGACGGGCTGCGATGGCGATAGTTTCAGGATCTGTTATTGGATAGCGGGATTGCCTTAATCTACCTGGCTCCCGCCGCGGCTGAGTGATCAGACATGCGCCGTTTGTTATAGCGCAGTGCCACGTTCATAAACACATTTCCCAGCGAGGTTTCAAAGCAGATCATCAGCGCCTCGACGTCTTCGCTGGTTTTGTCGCCCTCGGCGCTGGTCAGCAATATGGGAGGATGCACACGGAAGTGAAAGCCCTGGTCGTTGAGGGCAGAGACGGCATTGCCCACGACCTGATTTGCCAATTCATAAATCGTTTCTTTAATCAGCGCATCGGACTCGGGCAAAGCTGCGCCCGCATAGTGGCTGGCCACGCGCACGGCGGTTTGCGGTTCCAGGTCGAGAATGATTCGGCCCTCGATGTCGCCGGTAAGCGCCACCATGCCGGCCACACCTTTGCGGCGATAAGCTTCCTCTTCCATCAAGAGGTTGCCCACCTTGGTGGTGCCCTGCAGGCCTTGCGACAACACGGCGTCGGCCGCGTTGATGAAGGGCTGAATCAGCTCCATCTTCATGTGATTAGACCCCCGCGCCGGCTGCGTTCACGACGGCGCCGTCTTCTCCCATTACATATTTGATGACTTCGTACAGCACTTCCGGCTTTACCGGCTTCTGCACGAAGTGGCGCGCTCCGCGTTGCAAGGCCGCCACAATGTTTTCCTGATAACCGACCGAAGACACCATCACGATGCGGGCCTCGGGATGCCCCTGCACGATCTTCTCGGCAGCCTCAATGCCTTCCATCTGAGGCATGGTGATGTCCATCAGCACGATGTCCGGGTGGGTGCGATCAAACTCACTGATCGCGGTAAGACCGTCTCCGGCCTCGCCAGCCACTTGCCCACCGAAGCTCTCGATCATGCGGGCCAAGTTTTTGCGTGCGAATACCGAATCGTCAACGATCAGGTACCGGACCGCCTGGCTGTCCTTGCTGCGTTTGATTGGTGCGAACTGCTCCATAGCAACCTCCCCTTCCAATTTCAACACGGCGGCGTCCCGCCCACCAGATGACTCAAGTCATCAAGCGATGATTCAGCAACTTTTTCTTAACGCCCGGCACGGAGAGCCTTGCCCCCGCCACCGTTATCTCCGTGACCTTCGTTGCGGCCACAAATTGCCTGTAATGTGGAGGAAAGCACGTCCAAAGCCACCACCCGCGTGGCATAGCCACGTTCGATGGCGGCTTTCGGCATACCAAAGACCACGCAGGATTCTTCACTCTGGGCGATGGTCACTCCGCCAGCCTTCTTTACCTCGCCCAAGCCTTGCGCGCCATCCTCACCCATCCCGGTCATCAGAACTGCAACCGCGCCCCGGCCGTATTCCTTGGCTACGCTGCGAAACAGAACGTCAACACTGGGACGGTGGCCATTGACCGGAGCCTCGTCATTGAGCACCACGACATCGCCCGTGGACAGACGACGTACGGTCATGTGCCGGCTTCCGGGGCAAATCAGAACGCGCCCGGCCTGCAGCACGTCTCCCGATTGAGCCTCTTTCACCCGCAGACTGCATAACTCGTCGAGGCGCCGGGCAAACATATCGGTAAAGCCCTCCGGCATGTGCTGCACCACGAGAATCGTTCCCGGAAAATCTGGCGGAAGTTGGGACAACAGGAATTCGAGGGCTTGCGGTCCTCCGGTGGAGATTCCGATGGCCACCGCTTTTGTGGCTGCGGGTCCTGACTTTGCGGTCCCAACTTTTTCCGGCCGCGCGGGCACAGTCCGCAGGGTTCCGGGGCGGACCACCTTGGAATCGGCGGCCGCTTTTATTTTTGCGATCAGCTCCCGCGCAGCATCCGCCATGTGCGCCGTAGCGTCTTGCGGTTTGGCTACGAAGTCGACGGCACCCAGCCCCAGTGCCTTGAATGTGATGGATGCTCCCTCGGTAGAATGCGAACTGACTACAATCACAGGCAATGGTTCCCGCCGCATGATTTCCTTCAACGTATCAATGCCGTTCATGCCCGGCATTTGCAGGTCGAGGGTGACAACATTGGGGTGAAGTTCTTCGATTTTCTTCAGGCAAAAGTTCCCGTCCATCGCGGTGCCCACCACCTCGATGCCGGGATCAGTTTCCAGCATCTGTGGAATCAGCTTTCGCATCAGGGCGGAATCGTCGACCACCAGCACGCGTACTTTGCTCATGCCTGGCCTCCCGTTCCAACGGCACCCAAAGCGAGGCGCGCCCGATCGGCTTGGTTCAGCAAGAGCCCGTAATTAGTGACACCGGCCGCTTCCGGACGCGACCGCGACACATGCTCCACCACAGCAGGCAAATTCAGGATGAGAACGACCTTCCCATCTCCGAGGATGGAAGCGCCGTTCACCAGATCGGTGGAGAAGGTCTGGTCGTCCAAAGCTTTAATCACTAATTCTTCCTCCCCTTCCAGCGCATCCACGATGAGTCCATACTTTTTTTCGCCTACGGTAATCACCAGCACGAACAGCTTCATCGATTTCCGGTCAATCTCGGCCGCCGCGCGCCGTCCCAGGCGGAGAAGGGGCAGCACCTGATTCCGCAACTGCAAAACCTCGTAGTTATCCACCTGGTGGACTTCGGCTTCCGTGGTGCGTGCGATCTGGCTCACCGCGTTGAGAGGAATGGCGTACAAGCGCTGCTCCACCCAGAACATCAGCGCCTTGATAATGGCCAAGGTTAGCGGCAGCTTCAGCCGGAAGGTCGTACCCAAGCCGGGATGAGTCTCGATATGAATGGTGGCCTTCAGCCGGTGCAGCACGCTTTGCACGACGTCCATTCCAACGCCGCGTCCGGAAACTTCCGTGACTACTTCCGCGGTGCTGAATCCCGGCCGGAAGATGAGTTCCAGGGTCTCGGCTTCGCTCATGCGCGCCGCTTCTTCGGTAGTCACAATCCCTAACTCGATCGCCTTGGAGCGGATTTTCTGCACATCGATGCCGCGTCCGTCGTCACTGATTTCGACCACCACCTGATTGCCCTGATGCAGCGCATGTAGCCGGATCTTGCCCCGTGGCGGTTTGCCCATGCTGCGGCGTTGCTCTACCGGTTCAATTCCATGACTGACTGCATTGCGTACAAGATGAGTGAGCGGTTCGGCAATGGCGTCGAGAATGCCCTTATCGAGGTCAGTTTCCTGTCCGCTCAATTCCAGATCCACTTCGCGGCCGCACTGCCGAGCCACATCGCGCACGATGCGCGGAAAGCGGCGGAACAACTGATCGACCGGCACCATGCGGATTTTCATCACGGAGCGCTGCAGATCGTTCAAAACCCGCGACTGGAACGCCATGGCATCGGCAAACTTGCCGCGAAGCAGATCTTTGGGATAGCGTTTCCCGAACTCATTCAGCGCCTGCTGCAACATCGACTTGCCGATGATGAGTTCTCCCACCAGGTTGAGAACGTTGTCGATGCGTCCCGCTTCTACCCGCAAAATATTTTCCGCGATGACCTGCGTTGTAGCTTCTGGCGCAGAAACCTGAGCTTCGAGCGGAGCAGACTGGACTTCGATGGTTCCTGACGCCGGGGGTTCACTTGCCGAGCCTGCTACTGAGGGCGGTTCTGTGGGATGCGTTCCTGATGATTGAGGGTCAACCGCCGTGGATTTGAGCCTGCTGGCGGCTGCGATCAAGGTCACAATCGCATCGGCTGAAATGGTGGGGATGCGGCCCTTGGCGGCAATCTGCTCCTCGGGCTGCGAACTCGCCACAACGAATTCCACCTGCTTGGTAGCGGCTGGCGATTTCGCGTCCGGACGCACGACCAGGACTTGCCCAACCCCGCTCATGGCGTTCTGAATCAGCTGTCGCGCCGCGATCGGCATGGGGCAGTGGGGATCGATCTTCACCACGACGTCATAGATCGCCAAGCCCCCGGCTTGCGCCTGAGCCAGGGCGCGTTTCTCCGCGTCCGTCCAATCTTTGGCGGTTTTCAGGCTGGACGGAGCAGCTTTTTTCTTGCGCCGCGTTTTCTTGGCGAGGGGAGCCGAAGCTAACTCCTGAATCCGTTGGCGCAGATTGTCGGTAGCCGGCATGGGGCCGCCACCATGGTAGGCCGCCAACATTGCCGCGAAGATATCCGCAGCCGCAAATGCGATTTCCGCCAGCGCGCCATGGGCGGCGGCGGTTTCAAGCGAGAGTGCATCCTCAAACTGATGTGCCAGTTCGCTCAACTCGCGCAGCCCGCAAGCCGCCGAGTCGCCCTTCAGCGTGTGCACCGTGCGCCGGATCGAGCGCACAATCTCTTCATCGCCGGGATGAGTCTCCAGCTTCAGAGTTTCCTCGTTCAGCGCTTGCAGCAGTTCCTGCGAAGTCTCAAAGAACAACTCCCGCAGTTCCGCTCCGCGATCGTCGAAATCGCTCACTCGCGCACCTCGATCCGCTGATAGGCCGTTCCGCTGTCCCGATGAACCATCTGGAATTTTTCGGTCAGGCCAAGCAGGCTCTCGGCGTGGCCAACAAATAGGAAGCCGCCCGGATTCAAACAACGGTAAAACTTTTCAATCAGTCGCTTCTGTTCGGCCTCGTCGAAGTACATCATCACGTTCCGGCAGAAGATTACATCGTTGCGCTGCGGCAGATACTCCGTTTTCAAATTATGAAAATCGAAGTGCACCATCTCTTTCAGCGCTTTCTTGACGCCGTAGCGGTCGCCGATCTTGTCGAAGTAGCGCAAACGGTAGGTGTAATCCACCGACCCCATCTGGTGCTCGCTGTAAGCGCCTTCCTGCCCGGCGCGCAGTACGGAGTAGCTGATATCGCTGGCGAGAATCTCCACTCGCCAC
Organism: uncultured Acidobacteriaceae bacterium; assembly: GCA_963777005.1. Lineage (GTDB taxonomy): Bacteria > Acidobacteriota > Terriglobia > Terriglobales > Acidobacteriaceae > Sulfotelmatobacter. Next base: position 365,555 of record CAVZPC010000012.1, read on the forward strand.
GGCGGGGGGATCAGCGGTTTAGGCAGCGCTACTTCTACCGGCAACGGGTTGCGCAGGTAGTAATAGGCCAGCGTGTCCGCCGCCATCATGCCCAGCGTGTACGCCTCTTGCCCGGTGGAACATCCAGCGCTCCAGATCCGAATGGAGTATTCCCGGTGCACTTGTTTCTGTTTCAGCATGTCTTCGAGCACATGCTTTTGGAAGAGATCTAATTGTGCCTTGTGGCGAAAAAAACTGGTTTCATTGACCGTCAGGTTCTCGACCAGTTTGGCCAGTTCCGCTTTGCCCTCCTGGCTGATGAGTAGCCGATAGTAGGCGTAAAAGGAATCCGCGCGGCACTCGCGCAGCCGTTTCAGCAGGCGGTCTTGCAGGAAGTGCGTACGGCGCTCGTCGAAGTGCATGCCGCACTCCTGATAAATCAGCGCCTGCAGAAGCCGAAGCTCCGCTTCCGTCAAGATGGGAGCCGGTGCTGCTCCGAATGTGCTCATGCGATCTCTCGTTCTCCGCGCCCGTCGATCAATTCGCCTCCACTGGGCTTTCCGACTGAATTACTTGGTCGCCGCCGCTCCCCGCGCCTCAGGCGGGTTGGGCTTGCTTTCTACTCCGCCGGCCTGGATCAAATTGGCCGGCGCCAGCAACTTGTTCATGTCCAGCAACACAATCAGCCGGCCTCGAACTTTTCCTAGTCCGGTGACGCAATTGAGCCCGCCGTCCTGGAATGCCGCGGGCGGCGGTTCCACATCCTCGCTGGGAATCTTCACCACCTCGGAGGCGGAATCCACAATCAGTCCCGCCAACCTGCCGGAGTGTTCGACTACCAGAATCCGGTTTCCTTTTTTCAGAGCGGCCTGTTTGATTCCGAAGCGCTTGCGCAAATCCATGACCGAGACGATCTTGCCCCGGAGGTTGATGACGCCCTCCAGATAGTCGGGCGCATCAGGCACGGCCGTGATTTCGGGAACGCGCACGATTTCATGCAACGAAGTGATGGGCACGCCATAGGTTTCGCGCCCAATCTGGAAGCCCACGATATGGAGTTCGCGACTCATTGCTGATCCTTGTATTTCCAACTGACGTATTCCCTGGTGGTGCATTCCCTAGTAGCGGGAACCCGCCGAAGCTCGCCGCGCATTCTGGGCTTTCTCCTCCGTCGCCGCCTGCCGCACCGCCGCCTCGTCCAGCGTGAAGCGATCCATAAAGTCGAGCAGGCCGCGCGACATCTTCGACATCTGCTCGGCGGATGCTGCCAGCTCGGTCGACCCGGAAGTCGACTGCTGCACCAGTTCGCGCATGCGTTCCATGGCTTTGACCACGGCCTGCGCTCCGGAAGCTTGCTCTTCCACGGCGGAATTGATTTCGTGGGTGATCTCGTTCAGCCGCGTGGTGGCCCGGGCAATCTGCGACGAGCCGTGCGACTGTTCATTGGTAGCCGCACCGATTTCCTGCGCGAACTTGTAGACTTCGGTGACCACGTTTGAAATCTTGCGCAGCGCCGCGTTCAATTCGCCGCCCAGGTCCAGGCCTTCGTTCACAATGCCGGTCGAGCGGTCCATATTTTCGACCGCCTTGCGCGCTTCCTTCTGAATGCTCTGGATCAGTTCGGAGATTTCCTTGGTCGATTGCGCCGATTTCTCCGCCAGCTTGCGAACTTCGTCGGCCACCACTGCGAAGCCGAGGCCATGCTCTCCGGCACGGGCCGCTTCGATGGCGGCGTTGAGTGCCAGCAGGTTGGTTTGTTCGGCGAGATCGTCGATGACTTCGATGATCTTTCCAATGTCGTCGGCGCGCTGTCCCAGGGCTCCGATGATTTCTCCCGAACTGGTGATGGTTGCGTTGATGCGGTTCAGGCCGTCCGTGGCCTTTTCCATGGTGGTGATGCCGCTATGCACCTCTTCCCGCGAGCGGTTCGAAATGTCGAGCAGAACCTTCGCAGTGTCGGCCACGCGCTGGATCGAAGCCACCATCTGGTCGATGGAAGCGGAAGTCTCGCTTACGCTCGAAGCCTGTACCTGCGTGCTCTTCACCATGTTCTGCACGTTCACGCTCATCTCGTGCATGGTGCTGGTGACTTCATCGATGGCCGAGGATGCTTGCAGGCCGATCTTGGCGGAATCATCCGATGCATTGGCGACTTGCCCCGACGCGCTGGCCACCTGGGCGGAAGCATCGCGTACGCTGCGCACCAACCGCCCTAACCCTTCCACCATGCGCGCGAAAGCGTTGCCCAGCGTGTCGTGCGCAGATCGCGGCTTCACTTCAACCGTAAGATCTCCGCCTGCTATGGCTTCGGAAACTCCTGCCATCTCTTTGAGGTAGGTCACCATCTTGGCGAAAGTCCGGGCCAGTTCGCCGATTTCGTCCTGACGCGTTGTGTCGATGTTGTGTTCCAGATCGCCGGTGTCGCCGATCTGCCGCGAGACGGTCATCAGGTTGGTCAGGGGGCCGGTAATCGACTTGGCCGTGGTGATGGAGACAAAAATGCCAACACTCAGCGCGATCAGCAGCGTCACTACGGAGAAGAGAATGGTCAGCATGCTGGCCGTCTGATCCGATTTAGTGCCGGCATCGACCAGTTTGCTGTTTTCCACGTCCGCCACATCTAGCGCGTCGGTGGAGTTCTTTACCCACGAGGAGGCATCCTTCTGAAGGTAGTAAATCTGTAATTCCGCGACCGTCGCGTTCCCGGAGTCAACGTCCTTGCGTTTGTCGATCAAGGGTTGCGCGAATTCTTTGCTCCAGGCCTGCTCCAGTTGCGAAACCTTGTCCAGGGCCGTGCGCTCCTGCTCGGAATTCGCGCGCGACTTGCCTTCCTGCAATTTCTCGGCGAGCGTGCGCAGACCTTCATTCATCCGGTCGACTTCCCGGCTGTCGCCGCTGAGCAGGTAGTTGCTCAGGTAGAGACGGTTCTGCATCATCTGGAAGCGAACATCATTGGTGGCATCCTTCAACTGCAACGAAGCCGTAGCTGCAGCCTTGGCCGCGTGCTCTCTTTGCACCGCCAGCAGGTTCACGATGAACAGCACCACCACCATGCCGAGGATGATTCCGAAATTCTTGTAAAGCTTCTTGCCGATCGTCATGCCGTTTCCTCCCGGCCGCCCTGCTCGCCCTACTGATGAGGTTCGAACTTGAAATCCACCACGCCGGTGCTCTCCATTGGCGCCGGCTCAAAGCGCCACTTCTTGACTGCGTCCAGTGCCGCCGTGGCCAGCACCGGGTGCCCACCCATAACCTTGGCGTCCTTCACGGTGCCGTTGGGCGCGACTACCACCTGCACCTTTACTGTGCCCGTAATGTTCATCTTGCGCGCCAGTTCCGGATACTCCGGCTGCACTTTGCTTTTGGCGCGGCGCACGATTTCATTGTCGGAATTCTGCGCCCGTGCGCCGGGCACACCCGACGCGGCTACCACCGCAACTACTGCCACCAACACTCCAGCCTTTCGTAAAGACACAGTTCCTCCCTGGCAATAATCCTGGCGATCGTTTCGGAGCAACGCCGGGGCCATGCGTCACTTTTCAAAAAAACCAAAGTCACACTTCGGATCAGCCTGCAAACGCAAACACTTATGCAGATTTGTCGAACCTGTCCATGACCTAGGTCGCGCATAAGCAGCGTCTCATCTTGGGCGCGCGGCGCATTCATTCTCAAACTGAGAGGCCAAACCTCCTGGATTCTCGGGATTTCACACTAGGGCACCCCCTGTTCCCATTTCACTTGACTCAAAATGAGATGACAGGGTAGTTTTCCATTAGATTCAATCACTTGTGAGAATCGTTAAAATCGTCCATCGGCACTCGGTAGCACTCTGAACATGACAGGAGGCAATTTGACGCCGTCGCCGGAAGTCCGCGTCCAGGGTGGATCCGACGAAGCGTTTCAAAAACTCCTTCTGCGGATCGCCGCGAAAGCAGCGGAACGCACTGATCCGACCTCCCTGATCCAACTCTTCTGCCGCGCTACGCGCGAGTTTTTTCAATGCACCGGGGTATATTTCTGGCGGCGACATGCGGGCGACGAACTGGTGGGAGAGCAGGCCGACGGCAAACTGGCCGAGCGCTTTGTGGGACTGCGTCTACAGCCTCAACAAAGCGCGGTCACCGCGTCAGTGGTGCGTTCGCGGCGCACCACCTTCGTCAATCGCGTGCGCTCCACCACTTTCCCGGCAGCTCACGAATTTGAGGCCCGTTCACTAATGGCCGCTCCCCTGGTGGTCTTCGATGAAGTCATCGGCGCGATGACCTTCCTACATGATTCCGAGGATGAGTTCTTTAACGAAGACCTGGCGGCGAAAGCCACAATCGTCGCGGGACAATTGGGCAGCCTGCTGGAAGCGACGCGGCTGGTAGAAGTTTCACGCGAGGAGCATCGGCGCGCCGAAATCCTCGCCGATGTCGCTACGGCGTTGCACAGCACGCCGGACGTGGATGCCGTTACGGAGGCGCTTGCCGACCGCCTCCGCTTGCTGCTGCGTACGCGCTTGGTCTCGGTTTTCTTGCGCCGCGAGGGACCGTTCGAGCTGCGTGCGGTTTCCGCCGAGACGCCCCAACTGGCAACCTCTTTCCGCGCCCGCCATGATCGCCAGACCATTCGCTTCGCGGCCGATCTGGCGCAACGCGCGGTTTCCGCAGGGGAAGCCATCACCATCTCGATCAGCAGCGACCAACACTCGCTGGGAAGCGTGATTTCGCCCGGCGTGCTGATCGCCGCGCCCTTCCGCACCGCGCGGACGCAAGGCGCGATCCTGGTCTACCCGCGTACCGATGGCGCTTTCACGAACGAGGAGAAATCGCTGGTGTCCGCGGTGGCCGGCTTCGGCGCGGTGGCCATGGCTCACGCCGAACTCTGTGCCACGGCTCAGGGACAGGCCCGCGAGCTGCATCAGTTGCTGGAGATCTCCTCCGAGCTCAGCTCCAGCGGTGACCTCGATCATTTTCTGCAAGCCTTCGTGGTCCGCGCCGCCGACTTCCTGGGCTACGGACGTTGCTTCATTGCCCTGCTGCAGGACGGGCAATTCCACGTGCGCTATGGCGTAAAACGAGGTGAGCCCCAGCGCGTCGATAACATTTTTCCCGAGGGAGCGGCAACGCATGCTCTCCGGGCAAAAGAGGTTTTCTGGTCCGACGATCTCAAGCAGGTGCCGGGAGCGGACATGGAATTGATCGCCCGCTATCAAGCCAAGCAGTTGCTCGCCGTCCCTCTATTGGGAGCCAAAGGAACTGTGCTTGGCATGTTCGGAGTGCTCGATCGTCTGGATGGTACAGGCATCTCACGCGAGGACATACGGCGCGCCCGCGCCCTGGCCGCGCAGGTCTCGGTGGTTATGGAGGTAGCTCATAACCTGCACCAGTCTGAACTAAATCGCCGGCGCTCCGACGTATTGATTCAACTGGCGCGCGAAATCGATGGCTTGCTGCGGCTGCCGGATTTCGCTCACAAATTTGTCGAGCGAGCCGTCGAATTAACCGGAGCGCGCGCCGGGGCCCTGGCTTTGTTTCAGGATGGACGATTTCAAACGGTTGCCCTGCTTCCTCACCCGAATGCGCGCTCACCTTTGAATGAACATCGCAAAGCGGCCACGGATTCTGCGGATGCTGATTCGGACGTCTCTTCGGGCCACAATCCTGCCGGTCCGGATCGTAGTGCAGAGGCTTCCGTCATCGATACTGGCGCGCGCGGCGAAGATCACATGCTGCAGCGCCGTTTCGCGCGCTCGCTTGCCGAGCTGGCAGCCAACCACGCGGATGCCATCGTTTCTGGCACCGCCTCCGAGCTCCTTGGCCCGGAGCTGGCTGCGATTCTTGATTGGAAGGAATGCCTGGTGGTGCGCCTTCCCGGGTCGAATGGAGAGCTTGCCGGTTTGCTCTGCCTTGCTGGACGCTCGCGGCCGCTCGGCGCCGATGACCGCGAATTGCTCGAAGCCATCGCCGGTCATGCCGCCATGGCTTTGGAAAATGCGCGCTTGTTCACTCGTATCGAACAGGCGAATCGCCACTGGCTGGAAATCTTTGATGCCATCTCCGATTTGATCGTAGTGCACGATGAAACCGACAAAGTTCTGCGCGTGAACCGCTCCCTGGCGGCGATGATCGGCGTCGCTCCGAGCGAACTGATCGGCGTCAACATGCGCGCCCTGCTGGCTCTTACCAGCGAGCCCACGCTTTATTCCTGTCCTTTCTGCCGCTCCATGGGCGAAGATACCGACGAGTTCGTTCACCCCGCACTGGACCGGACGTATCTCGTTTCCACTTCGCGCGTGCACGGAGCCTCCGGGGAGAATCTGCAAACCATCCACGTGCTGAAAGACATCACCGATCGCCGCGAGGCCGAGCGCCGCTATCGCGAACTGTTTGACAACATTCAGGAAGGATTGTTTTTCAGCACGCCGGAAGGGCGCTTCGTTGAGGTCAACGACGCGCTGGTCGCCATGCTCGGCTATTCCAGCCGCGAAGAACTCCTGCAGGTGGATATTCCCACCCAGGTTTATTTCTCTCCCGAACAGCGCCTGCTTCATAGCCAGGCCATGGAAGAGCACGGCCACATGCGGAATTTTGAGGCCACGCTGCGCCGCAAGAACGGCTCTCCTATTTATGTCCTCATCAACGCTTTTGGCATGTACGACAGTGCGGGGAAGCTGCAGCAGATTCGTGGGTTGATGCTCGATGTCACGGGGCTCCATACGTATCAATCGGAGTTGCAACGCGAGCGCGATTTCTCCGGCAAGATTCTCAGCAATACGCAAAGTTTCATCCTGGTCTCAGATACCGCGGGCCTGGTCAGTTACGCCAACCGGCGTTGGTCCGAGGCCGGTTTCGAACAGCGCGAACTTCTCGGGCGTCCGTTGCTGGAGTTAGCGGCGCCGGGCTATGTGCGCCCGCTCTCCGATGCGCTGCAGGCCACGCTGCGCGGTGGACAGGTGGACAACCTTGAATTACAGATCGTGCGCGGCAACGGTCAGGTCGGTCAGTTCTCGGTGAACCTCAGCCCCATGCGCGACGAGCAGAACAACATCAACAGCATCGTCGTGGTCATGACCGATATTACCGATTCCGCCGAATTGCGCGACAAACTGGTGCACGCAGAAAAAATGGCAGCTGTTGGACAACTCGTCTCCGGCGTGGCCCACGAGGTGAATAATCCTCTAACCGCAATCCTTGGCTTTGCCGATCTGCTGCTGGAAAATCCTGAGATTCCCGAGAGCGCACGGAAAGATCTGCGGGTCATTCTGCAGGAAGCCCAGCGTACGAAAACCATCGTGCAGAACCTGCTCAGCTTCGCCCGACAAATGCCTCCGCAACGCAATGCCGTGCAACTCAACTTGATTCTGCGCCGGACCATTCAGCTGCGGTCCTACGACTTCAACAGCCATGGCGTCGATGTTGTGGAACATCTTGACGAGGGACTTCCCGAGGTGATCGGCGACGCCCACCAGCTGCAGCAAGTTTTTCTGAACATCCTGAACAATGCTTATGACGCGGTTCACGAAGTTGGCCGCCCGGCCCGCATAGAAATCATGACCACCAAGGCCGGCAACGCCGTCGAAGTATCCTTCCGCGACAATGGCTACGGCATCTCCCATCCCGATCGTATCTTCGATCCCTTCTTCACCACCAAAGAGGTTGGCAAGGGAACCGGCCTCGGCCTCAGCATCTGCTACGGCATTGTGAAGGAGCACGGAGGAGAAATTCTCTGCCACAACAATACTGATGGGCAGGGAGCCACTTTCATCGTCCGCTTTCCCGCAGCGCCGCACACTGCTTCTCTGGGTGTGGCCGCAGGAGTACTCCAAAAATGACAACCCCTGCCATTCAACCCGCTACATTGCCTGTCCTGCTGATTGAAGACGAGCCCTCGATCATGGCCTTGGTCAGCGCCACGCTCGAGCGCAACGGCTATGAAGTCGTCTGCATCGAATCCGGCGCCGAAGCCCTGCGCCTGCTCGAAAAAGGCCAGTATCTCGGCGTGGTCTCCGACATGCGCACGCCCGGCGGCGTCGACGGAGCCCAGGTTCATTCCTGGATCTCCGCCAATCGTCCCGACCTGGTCGATAAAGTTGTCATCATTACCGGCGACTATGCCAATGAAGAAACCGTTACCACCCTGCGCAAGATCGGCGCGCTCTATTTGGAAAAGCCCTTCCGCGTGCAGGATCTCATCTCCGCTGTTGAAAAAACCATGGGGAAGGCCCGGTGAGTGCAGCTCTGATGAAAGACGAACTCCGTGTCAGGCTGCTGGTCGTTGACGACGAGCAGAGTATCCGCAAGCTGTGCATCACCGTAGGCGAGGCTTTGGGTTTCATCTGCCTCGAAGCCGATAGCGGCGAGTCCGCCCTCACTGTTCTTGAAGAGCAACCGGTGCACATGATCCTCAGCGACATGGTCATGCCGCATATGTCGGGCCTCGAGTTTCTGGAGAAGGCGAAGAAACTTCTGCCGCGCACCGAAGTGGCGCTTATGACCGGTCACGGCTCCATTGAAACCGCCGTGCAGGCCATGCGCCTCGGCGCCTATGACTACATCACCAAGCCGTTTTCTCCGCTTGATGAGCTACGGCTGTTCTTGCGCCGGATGGCCGAAAAAGTCCGTCTGGTCGAGGAGAACGAATTCCTGCGCCAGCGCATGGATACGGAAACCGCGGTGCATGGGATTGTCGGCTCGTCGGCGAAAATTCAGGAGGTCCTGCGGGTAGCGTCGCGGCTTAAGGACACGCGCACTTCCGTCCTAATTTCGGGCGAAAGCGGTACCGGTAAAGAGTTGATCGCGCGGGCCATTCATTTCCGCGGAGCCTTTGCGAATCGTCCTTTTGTTGCGGTCGATTGCGGCTCGCTTGTGCCCACACTGATTGAGAGCGAACTCTTCGGTTACGAAAAAGGAGCTTTCACCGGCGCTCTGAAATCCAAGCAGGGACTTTTTCAATCCGCGGATACGGGTTCGGTCTTTCTTGACGAAATTGGCGAGCTGCCGCTCGAATTGCAGGCCAAATTGCTGCGCGTGCTGCAGGAAAAAGAGGTACGTCCAGTGGGCAGCAACCAGCGCGTGAAAGTGGATGTGCGCGTGATCGCCGCCACCAACCGCGATCTCGAAGCCGCCTACAAGAATGGCACCTTCCGCAAGGATCTTTACTTCCGGCTGAACGTTGTCACCGTACACGTGCCCGCGCTACGCGAGCGCCGCAGCGATATCCCCATGCTGGTGAACTGGTTTTGCGAGCGTTATTCGCTCGGCTCCAATCTGCACGTCTCGAACGCAGCCATGAAGGCGTTGATGAACTACGAGTGGCCGGGGAATGTGCGCGAATTGGAAAACTGCGTGGAGCGTGCGGTCGCGCTGGGCAACGGAACGCTGATCGATCTTGGCGATCTTCCGCCTGCTATCGCGGCGATGAATTCGGTCGCGTCTCGCACGCTGTCAGATGCCGCGCCTGAATTGGTTTCCGATCTTGCGGCCGCCCCCGAGTTGAACTCGGGCGCTGCTTCGCCTCCACTCTCGACCACCGATCTCGAAGATATCGAGCGCGCCACGATCCGGCGAGTCTTTGAACAGGTCAAAGGCGACAAGGCTCTTGCCGGACGCATGCTCGGGATCAGCCGCGCAACTCTCTACCGCAAACTCAAACGCTACAACATCACGGGCGGTGCCGCCGAAGGACCATCCAGTCACACTTTGCAATAGGTTCAGAGTGCGGACTGGCGCGGGAATTTTCTGGTCCACTACAAAAAAGCACCCTGAGAAATCTCAGGGTGCCTGAATAATTCTGCCAAGTCTCAGTGTCGATTTCCTATTGAGGTTTTTTCTCTTCCTGCTGCCGCTTCTTTTCCTCTGGCGTTAGTGGCTTGGCCGGTTGCTTGGGCGGAGGCGGTGCGGGCTTCGCCGCCGCAGGCGGAGGCGTTCGTGGCTGCGGATGTTCCGCAGGCGGAGGAGCCTGGCGCGGTGCTGGAGGAGGCGGAGCCGGATGCGCCGTCTCCGGCCGATTGTTCGGCTGCGCAGCAGGCGGTCGATTCGCCGGTGGCGCTGGCGCAGGCCGATTATTCGATGGCGCCGCGGGCGGGCGGTTCGGAGTTGCTTCCGGACGATTCGCCGGCGGCGGGGGAGCCGGATGGTTGGCGGGTGGTGCCGGAGCTGGCGCGGGCTTGGTCGGTTGTGCCGGTGCGGGAGCCGCAGGCCGTTCATTTGCGGGAGGCGGATTTCCCGGACGACTCGCTGCCGGGGCGGGTTGTCCCGGTCTAGGCACGTTCGCTGGCGGATGACCGGTGGTCGGCGTCGCCGGCTTGGCCGGAGGCGCTACCTTCACCATCGGACGCGCCGCTGCTGCGGCCGCGGGACGCAAGGTTTGCACTTCGCTTCGTGCCAGGGGTTGCCCCGGATGTGCCGCCAGAGCCTGTTGCTGTTTTGCAAAGGGTACGGGCGGGGGCGGAGGCGTTTTCTTTGCAACTACCTGCCGGTTCGCAACCGCCGCTGGCGGCGCAGTCACGTGACCAGCGGTCGCAGCCTTGGCGCCCAGAACGCTCTCTCTGGTTGGAACCACGGCCACCCTTGCACTCATCGGCGCAGACGCGATCTGAGCCGCGCTGACCTGAACTCGCGCCGCCGCTACTGGCTGCGCGCTCACGAACGCGTGCTGCGGCACCACCATCACCGCACCCTGTACATTCCGGTTCGCGTAAGTCACGTTCGTGATGGTGGTGGTGTTGTTAATAATAGTTGTGTGATAGACGTTGGTCACCTGCGTGACATTCACCGTCGTACTGCTGACGTTGACCCGCGTCACATAGGCTTCACTCACGTGATAGGACGGCACAAAAACTTCGCGCGGACCTAACGGGAACCAGCCGACGTTACCGCCCCAGCCGCCGGGGCCACCCCCGATGAATACCACGAGTGCGGGAGCATAGACGGCCCGCTCTGCCGGAGGGCCGGCCACCCATCCCCAACGACCCTCCACATTGATCCAACGGCCGTAGTGGAATGGAGCGTAGCCCCAGGAATTGTCGTCGACCCAGGTCCACCCCCACGGAGAGATCCATGCCCAGTGGCCGACATGGTAAGGAGCCCATCCGGCGTCGACACGGTTGGGGAACCAGACGTGGCCGTAAGCGGGATCGTCGCGCCAGTCGCCGTAGTCATCGAGGTCCTCGTAGCCGACGACATCGGGCGAAAGGTAGTGCGCGGAACGCGAATAGTCGTAGCGGTGATCGCGGGATTCGGACCATGTGTCGAAGTCATCCGGACCGTAAAGCTCTTCCACATCGGCGTAGAGCTGATCCGTACCGCTAAGTGTGGCGCGCTGGCCGCCGCGCAGTTCGTAGCTTTGGCCTCCGCCCGTGGATTGGCCATCGCCTTCGCGAACGCTGATGATGGTGTAGTTTCCATCGGCGCCCACTTCAACGCGATAGTGGCCGGGCTGGAAGATAGTGAAGGCCTGATTGGGTGTGTCGATCTCGAAGTCGTCGTCTTCGCGCAGGCGGCGCACGGTGACGTTGATTGCGCCAGAGGTGAGCTGAAGCTGCACGGTGTTGTCGTCGAGGTCGAGGAAGGAGAAGCCAGTCATGGGCCCGAGGCGGATGACGGCCGAACCGAGTTGCACTTCGGCGCGGGAACCCTCGTCGGACCAAAGCTGGTCGCCGGTGGTCAGGGGACGGTTGGGGACGGCTCCCACCCAATCGCCTTCGCCGGCCGGCTGGAAGGAAACGGAACCTTCCATGTAGCCCAGGCGAGCGACGCGGCCGGGCGGATCGTCTTGATCCTGAGCAGATGCAGGATTAGGCAGAACGAAAGTGGTAAGTAAAAGCGCGAGCACGGCGCTACACCAAGCAAACTTTGCCGACTTCAGTTTCGGTGTTGTTCTCATAGAAATTTTATGTCTCCCAAGCTTTGAGTGTGATATTGCGAAAGGGTCCCTGCCGAGAGTGGCTTCGAGCACGGCATCGCCGGCTTAGGGCTAGCCTTGGATGCAGGATCAATCGAATGCGGCGTAGCCGCGATCAGGATGATCTTCACGGTATAACGAACTTCTCCCGAGCGGCGCGGTCGGTAGCTCCGCGCTGAGTGGCTTGAGGATAGCAGGTTGGCCCGATGGGATGAACGATTTTGCCTGTGGATAATTTTGGCAGAAAGTTTTTTCGCGAGTAGCTCGGGTGGGAATGAGACTGATGTCTCATCCTGAGACGTGCGTCCCCCGACATGCCTATCGCCCACGATGTTGACGGTTCTAAACCACTGAAAAATCTAGCGCCTCGGTGCTAATCCTTCCGTTCGGGGCGATGGTCCCGGTCGTGCTCCTGTTTTTCGCATAACCGCGAGTTCCGGCTCCCCAAAGCTCTTCCTAACCGGGAAGAGGGGGAGCCCAACCGCACTTTGTGAAGTTGGGCCAGGGAAGGGGCATCAACACTTTGGGGCAAGTGGGAACAGCGAGGGGGCGGACTGGACCGACCAGCACGGTTGCCGATCTGGCGCGCTTTTTCCCGGAGGCAACGCCAGTGCGGATCCCGGTGGAGTTTACACGTAGCACTCCAGCGAGTGACGGCAAGCTGGCGAGCGCGGCGGGATTGCCGGAGAGGACAGTGATCGAGTTTGGGACGTCGCGCGAAGTTCTGTTTGCCTGCTCCATGCCTTTGGAATTTGCTGACGTACTGCGGCTGCGCAACTCCGATGGCTCGCTGGACACAGAAGCTTCCGTGGTTGCGGTGCAGTACCATCCGGGCGCGACCGTGGTGGCAGCGCGCTTCCTCAACGAAGTCCCGAACTGGATCGTAAAATCATGACACCTCCTTCAGCTTCATCCCCGCAGCCGGCATCGCCCGCTCCTGATTACGCGGCGCTGTGGTCAAGCGCGCTACGCTTACATCCCATCTACAAGGAACTGGCGCGCGAGTTTGTGATTGACGCACCGTCTTGTGCCGGGCTGGACGAGCCGGTCGATGCGCCCGATCGAGAGACGGTGGAGCACGCGCAGCAATGGCTGCAAGAAATGGATGATCGCATCCAGGTGCACCAGTTGCGGCAGTTCCTGCAGACCAGCTCTCTGGTGGATGGAGACGGGCTGATTGCGCTGGTGCAGCATTTTCTAGGAAAGAAGGCGCACACGGACGCGGCGCGAGACAAGATCGATTTCCTGCTGGTGCAGTATTTCAGCCAGAAAGCGCCCAGCGAACTGGACGACAATGGTGCGGACATCTCCTATGTGGCGCAGGAACTGGAGCCGGTCCTGGGCAAGGTGGAGCTGAAAGCTCCGGTGTGGCTAAATGCGCTGGATCGGGCTCTGGAGGCGGCGCGGCGCTGCCGTTCGCTGGACGATCTGCTGCACGGCGGAGTGCTCGAGCAGGGACGCAAGGCCAAGGCGCAGGCCGGCGATTTGTTTTATCTGCCGGTGGCGCTGGTGGCGTTTACCCGCTTTGGATATCTGATGCGGCGCGCTTTCTTCCGCCTGATGCTGGCCGATCTCAATAACATTTTGGATGGACTGACCGAACTGGAAGAGAAAGGTGTGGAGACCATCGACTGCCGGAGGGCACAGTTTTCGGCGCAGGAGCCGATTGTCCGGCTGCGTATGATTTGCCAGTCGTGGAAGGTGATGTTCCAGGCGGAGTATTCGTCGGGGCAGCCGCTGCGCATGCTGGTGGACTTGCGGGCCTCGGTGGACTTTGCGCTGGGGAGAGGTGCGGAAGCCGAAAGTGGCGAGAAGGCAGCAGCCGCGACCGCGGCGGCGAAGGCTGCACCCAGCAAACCAGCGGCACAAAAAGCTGCGACCAACAAGTCAGAGTCAAGCCCGCCTGTGGCAAACAAAACTGTGGCGGGCAAACCCGCACTAAACAAGCCGGCGGCGCGGGCGGCAGGTGCGGCCGCTGGAGTTCCAAAAACCGCAGCGCCGGCCAAGGCCGTGCCGGCAACAGCTGCGCCACCAAAAGCCAAGTTTGCCGTGACGAATCATGAAGCTCCAGAATTTGAAGTCTCGGCCGCGGTGCCGGAATGGAATCCGGAGGACGGCCCGCAGCCGGGGAAGAAAAAATAGGCTGGAGTGAGAGGACAGGCTGCAGTTGTAGAACAAGAGATCAAGAGTTCCCGTGAACGAGGCGTGGACTCCAGGCAGAGGAAGCTGGCAAGTGGATCATCCGACGGTACTGGTTATCTCCGACGACGTAGAGTTCTCGCGAAGCATTACTGCGCGCTGGCAAGCCGAGCGCAATGTGCCCGCGTTTACGATGCTGAGCGGGGATCTGTGGCCACGCAGCGTGGATAATTTTGAGGTGGCAATCGTCGGGCCGCTGCGCCGGGAATTGCTTTCACTGATCCTGGAACCTCTGCATTCCACCTTGCAGCCGCTATTTTGCGTTTGTCAGGACGCGGCGACCGCGCAACTGGTGCGAGAGCGTTGGCCGCGAACTTCCGTGCTGCGGCATGACGAAAATTGGCTGGACAGTTTGATTCTGGCCGCTGCGGAAGCGGTACACCGCGCTGCCGCCGAGGCCCGCGCGCGAGCTGCGGAGCAAAACTGCGCCACGCTGGAGCGGCAGGCGATGCTGGGGCGCTACATGCTGGAGATGCGGCATGGCCTGAACAACGCGTTGACCTCGCTGCTAGGGAATTCTGATTTGCTGTTGATTGAACCGGGCAGCCTGTCGGCGCAGTCGCGCGCGCAGATTGAAACGATTCGTAATATGACGCTGCGTATCCACGAGGTGATGCAGCGTTTTTCGTCGCTGGAAAAGGAAATGAACGTGGTCGCGCAACAAGTGGAACGGGATTCCGGAAAGTTCCGCATTGCCGTGGCTGCGGGCGTCTAAGAGCAGTAAAGACTCGGGTCCGGCCGCGAAAGCGGCGGGCAACAATTGATCCTCCCCTGGCAATTTGCCGATCTGACAGTCGTTGGCGTGCGAGAGGTCTCGCGTGCTTGGGAAAGGCTCTATGCATAGGCTGATTACAACGAGCACCATTCTGGAGCACGAGATTTCGGAGCTGCGGCTGCTGGTGGAGCGGCAGACCGGACTCGTGCTGGATTGTCCCAACAGCGCGCTGGCCGCGCGGGTCGCCGATTTTATCGAGACGCAGGAGTTGGACTCCTCGACCACGCTGCTCGATCGTCTGCGCTCCTGCGAGCAGGACCCCTCAAGTTTGCCTTCATTGCTGGATGGGCTGATCAATACGAATACAGGATTCTTTCGTCATCCCGGAGCGTTGAATGCGTTCGCGCGGCAGGTGTTGCCGCAACTCTGCGCGCGCAAGTCGGCCGATGCCCCAGGCCCGATCCGGATCTGGAGCGCGGGCTGCGGCACCGGAGAGGAAACATATTCCATAGCCATGGCGGTGTGCGATGCGGTGAATCCCGCCAACGTGAGCGTGGCGAATAACGGCAACGGCTCGAGTAATGGAAACGGCAAGCCGGGCGCGCGAACCGGAGGCGTTGCGGAAAGTTCGCAAAGCACATCACTTCCAGCAGCCAAACTGAACGCGGGGTGCTCGATCCATATTGTCGGCAGCGATCTGTTGGCGTCTGGTATCGAGACCGCGGACCGGGGAGTGTATCCGCAGTCGGCGCTGGAGGGCTTGCCGCCGGCTACGATCCGCAACTACTTTTCGAAGATCGGCTCGCCTGCAGTGGGATCAAATGGCGGGTCGAGCGAGGGCTTGGGCGAACCTTCCGGGCCGCAAAATACCACGAGCGCTGTGCATCTGTTGGTGAAGCCGCGACTGCGGAGCCTGGTAACTTTCAACTGCATGAACCTGGCGCGTCCCGGCTACATCGGGCGCTTTGACTGCATTTTCTGTATGGATGTGCTGTCGCAATTTTCTCGCGTACAACGTCAGGCGGTGCTCGAACGTCTGCATCTCTACCTGGAACCCGGCGGGTATCTATTCCTCAGCCAAACGGAAAAGCTTTCTGCTCCGAACCTGAACTTCCGCTCGGAAACATTCGACGGGTATACGTTTCACCGCAAGCCGATGGCGGCCAGCGCGGCCTACGGGCGGTAATTGATCAAAACGTCTATTTTATCTATAATAGACAAATGAAGACCGTAACCGCTACTGATGCCAAGCAGCGCCTTGCCGCCCTCCTCGATGCGGCCCAGCGTGAAC
The DNA here is from genome assembly GCA_963777005.1 of uncultured Acidobacteriaceae bacterium. GTDB lineage: Bacteria > Acidobacteriota > Terriglobia > Terriglobales > Acidobacteriaceae > Sulfotelmatobacter. The sequence continues at coordinate 381,625 of CAVZPC010000012.1, forward strand.
CGGTCCTCATCCGGCGACAGAATCGCGATGTTGCAGTGATCATGTCCGCGCAGGAATATGAGCGCATTCGCAAGCACAACATCGCCGAACTTAAGCAGACGATGGACCGTATCGGCGCTCAGGCCGCAGCACGAGGAATGACCGAGGAAATCCTTGCCGACATCCTGAAGGATTGAGGCGCCAGGATTCATGCGAATCTCGCGTCGTCTCGTCGTGGATACCAACGTATTCACCAGCGCTATCATCTTCCCGCGCTCAGTTCCGCGTCAGGTTGTCGACCATGCCTTGGACCACGGCGTCGTCATCTTTTCCAAGGCCACGATGCGCGAACTCACCGAAGTTCTATCACGTTCAAAGTTCGATAGCTTTGTCAGCCGTGCGGAGCGCGAGCTTTTCCTGGCGCAGATTGAAAGTACGGCGGAGTTCGTTCCCATCATTCAGCTCGTGCGCGAGTGCCGCGATCCGAAGGATGATAAGTTTCTGGAATTGGCGCTGAACGGGAGGGCGGATGTGATTGTTACGGGCGATGCGGATTTGCTGGGGATGCATCCGTGGCGGGGAACCTGGGTTCTGATGCCCGGGGATTACCTGAAAGAGAGATAATTATTTCCATTATGCTTCCTGTGGAAATTGACGAAATCGGGTCCGAGCATATCGCCGTCTTAGTGAGCCAGAAGGTGGCGGAGCGCAAGATCCTTGAATATAAGGAAAGACTTCCTGAAGGGACCGAAGGAGCAAAAAAGGAATTCTTGGCCGATGTTTGTTCTTTCGCCAATTCATCCGGCGGAGACATGGTTTTCGGAGTTCGAGACCAAAGGGATGCCAGCGGCAGGGCTACCGGAATCCCGGAGGCGATTGTCGGCCTTTCCGGCATTAACATCGCGGCAGAGAGAGAGCGCTTGGAGGCTATGATTCGCGACGGAATCAAACCGCGGATCCCGAGTATTCAGACGCGCGAAATCGAGAGTCCGGGCAATGGACCCGTCGTAATCCTCCGCATTGGTAGAAGCTGGATTAGGCCTCATATGGTTACATACGGAGGAACAAGCCGCTTTTATTCACGGCACAGCACTGGCAAATACCAGCTCGATGTGCAGGAGATCGGTCAGGCGTTCGCCGAACAGCGGTCGCTTGGGGAACAACTTCGCAACTGGCGTGCCGAACGCGTAGCAAAACTTCTTTCCGACGATGGGCCGGCGGCCGTAAGTGGCCCTGCGAAGCTTCTGACCCACTTCGTCCCTGCGGCCGCTCTTGCCGGGCAACAGACTGCTGGTTTCTGGCCAGTGCCGAACGAGGTTAGAAACCTGCTGAGGCCAAGCAGCTTTTCCGGTGCGTCGTGGAGGTACAACGCCGACGGATTCCTCGTCTATAGTGTGGAAGGTGAGGGCAAATGCATCTCGTATGCCCAGCTATTTCGGAACGGCTGCCTGGAATATGGTGACGGTTACATCCTTAACGTGGGTAATGAAACGGGCAGGCCCGGTGACATACCGAGCAAGGCCTTTGAAGAAAAGCTGGTTGGGATGTTTGGAAACGCCGCGCTAGCATTGGGCAGGTTGGGAGTTGCAGATCCCGTATACATGTCGTGCACACTAATGAATGTCAAGGACTACGCATTGTCGCGCGACGGCCTATCGTTCTATCGCGACGACGTGCGTCACAAGTTCGATCGCCAGGTCATTCAGACGCCAGATCTGCAGATCGACCGGGCCGAGCCGACGCCATATCGGAACACCCTGCTTCCAATCGTCGACTCAATCTGGCAGGCCAACGGGTACGAAGAGACGCCATGGCTCCGCAACTGGGGTCTCGACCGCAACCGACGACCAGTTTCAGGCGAATAAAAACTCCTTCGTCCTCAATTCCTTAATCGTGTCGCGCAGTTTCGCCGCCTTCTCAAACTCAAAGCGCTTCGCCGCCTCGCGCATGTCGCTTTCGAGTTTGACGATATAACCATCCAACTCTTCCTGCGACTTGAATTCCGGCATACCTTCGGCTTCGGCTCCGGTTAGGTCGGTGTAATCGGCGGCGACGATTCCGGCCAGAGTCATGTCCAGAGGACGCACAATGGATTCCGGTGTAATTCCGTTTTCCGTGTTGTAGGCGGTCTGAATTTCGCGGCGTCGCAAGGTTTCATCGATCGCGCGCTTCATGGAGTCCGTCATGCGGTCGGCGTAGAGAATCGCGCGCCCACGCAGATGCCGGGCGCAGCGTCCGATGGTCTGGATCAACGATCCCCACGAGCGTAAGAAGCCTTCTTTATCGGCATCGAGAATCGCTACCAGGGAAACTTCAGGCAAGTCGAGACCCTCGCGAAGAAGATTGATGCCGATCAATACATCGAACTCGCCCTTCCGCAGATCGCGCAGAATCTTGACCCGCTCCAGAGTTTCGATCTCCGAATGCATATAGCGGCACTTCACGCCGACTTCCGCGTAATATTCGGCCAAGTCCTCGGCCATACGTTTCGTCAATGTGGTCACGAGGACGCGTTCACCGCGCTCCACGCGGGCCCGGATCTCGTGCAGCAGGTCGTCGATCTGGCCCTTCACCGGGCGGACCTCGACTTCAGGATCGATCAGGCCCGTGGGGCGGATGATCTGCTCGACCACCACGCCCGAAGATTTTGTGAGCTCATAGGGGCCGGGCGTCGCCGAAACGTAAACCAGTTGGTTGGTGCGATGCTCGAATTCCTCAAACGTCAGCGGACGATTATCCAGCGCCGAAGGCAGGCGGAAGCCGTACTCCACGAGGGTTTCCTTGCGCGAACGATCGCCGGCATACATGCCGCGCAATTGCGGAATGGTCTGGTGTGACTCATCCACGAACATAAGATAGTCGCGCGGAAAATAATCCAGCAGGGTTGGAGGAGGCTCGCCGGGCATCCGTCCGGTGAAATGCCGCGAATAATTTTCAATGCCGTGGCAGTAGCCCATCACCTTGATCATTTCGAGATCGAACTTCACGCGCTGATGAATGCGCTGGGACTCCACCGCGCGGCCCTGCTTCTCCAGCTCCACTTCCCACCAGGCCAGTTCTTTTTTGATCGACTCGACAGCGGAAGCGCGAGTTTCATCTTTCATCACGTAGTGGGTCTTGGGATAAATCGGCAGTCGCATGTACTTCTGCTTCACTGTGCCGAACAGAGGATCAATCTGGGCCAGCGACTCGACCTGATCTCCCCACAGCTCGATACGGTAGGCCATGTCGTCATAGGTAGGGAAGACTTCAATCACGTCGCCGCGCACGCGAAACGTGCCGCGCCGGAATTCGCCGTTGGTGCGCTCGTAGAGAATATCGACTAGCTTGCGCGTGATATCTTCGCGGGCGATCTTCTGGCCTTTTTCCAGGAAGAGCATCATGCCGTAGTACGCCTCGGGCGAGCCCAGGCCATAGATGCAGCTTACAGAAGCGACAATGAGGGCATCACGGCGCTCGAACAACGACCGGGTCGCAGAGAGGCGCAGTTTGTCGAGCTCATCGTTGATAGTCGCTTCTTTTTCGATGAAAAGGTCGGCCGCCGGGACGTAAGCCTCGGGCTGGTAGTAGTCGTAATAGGAAACAAAGTATTCCACCGCGTTGTGGGGAAAGAAATTCTTGAACTCGTGATAGAGCTGCGCCGCCAGCGTCTTGTTATGAGCCATCACCAGGGCGGGACGATTGACCGCCTCGATCACCTTGGCCATGGTGTAGGTCTTGCCCGAACCAGTGACGCCGAGAAGAACCTGATGCTGCTCACGGTCGTAGACGCCGCGCAGCAGGGATTCAATCGCGCGGCCCTGATCGCCCTGCGGTTTGTAATTCGAGACGAGTTTAAAGTCCATGGAAGAAGCTCTTGGTTTTTGCCTGTTAGCCTTTAGCGGACCCTGCGACTGTTTCCCGTTCCGCCAGCACCCTTACCAGAGGCAACTTTACCGACTAAGAATCTTTCTATTATAACGCGGGAAAATCGAGGCCCACTTCCGATCGATTTATAACTCGGCCAGCGCCCGGTGCACTAGATAGATGGAGATCGATCCTTCGCCGACGGCGGAGGCGACGCGCTTCACGTTTCCGGCCCGGACGTCGCCTACGGCAAAGACGCCGGGCAGGCTGGTTTCAAGCATCTGGGGTGCACGGGGAAGTGTCCATTTGAAATCCCGTGCGACAGGATCCAAATCGCGGCCCGTAAGGATGAAGCCCTTGTTGTCGAGCATCACGCATCCCTTGAGCCACTCGCTCCGGGGAGAAGCGCCCGTCATTATGAAGACGTGGCGTATATCGTGGGTTGAATTATCGCCCGTGCTTTTGTCCTGCCAGGTCACTCGCTCCAACTGTGTGTCGCCCTCGAGGCCGACGATCTCGGTGCGGTAGTGCAAGCTGATCATGGGGTTTTCTTCAATGCGCTGGATGAGATAGCGCGACATCGTGTCGGACAATCGGCTGGATCGAACCAGCATATGGACTCGGCCAGCCATCTGAGAGAGATAAACCGCGGCCTGACCCGCCGAGTTACCGCCCCCGACCACGATGACGTCATCTTTCCCGCACAGTTGCGCTTCGATGTAGGTTGCGCCGTAATAAATGCCCTGACCTTCGAACTTGGCGAGATTGTCAATCTTCGGCTTGTTGTACTGCGCGCCGCTGGCAATCACGACTGCACGCGCGCGAATGACCTGACCGCAGTCGACCGTCAGCTCGTAGGGACGCCGTTCGCAATTCAGCCGAGTGACGGTGTTGGCGATCAACACCTTCGCGCCAAATTTCTGCGCCTGAGCCGCGGCGCGGCCAGCCAGTTCGTTTCCTGAAATTCCCATGGGAAAGCCGAGATAGTTTTCGATCTTGGAACTCGATCCGGCTTGACCTCCGGGGGACTCAGCCTCGATCACTAAGACGTTCAGCCCTTCGGAAGCGGCGTAAACGGCGGCAGCCAAGCCGGATGGTCCGGCGCCGACGATGACGAGATCCCGCACTTCTGACGCCGTGATATGAGAGTTCAGTCCAAGGCACCGCGCCAATTCCTGAATCGAAGGATTGCGGAGCACCGTTTGGTTGTTGCAGATGACGACCGGGATTTGATCGAGTGTAACGTGAAAATGATCGAGGAGATCCTGATAACTGGCATCGGTGTCAAGATCAACGTAGGTGTGGGGATGTCCGTTGCGGGTAAGGAACTCGCGCAGGTGCAACGTCGGAGCCGAATGGCGAGAGCCCAACAGGATCACGTTTCCCTGGCCGCGGTTAATCAGCTCCACACGGCGCAGAATGAAGGCGCGCATGAACATCTCACTCAGCTCCGCGTCTCGTGCGACCAGAGTCCGCACATCCTGGCTGCTCATTTCCAGGAATTCGCCGGCCGCGGTGACGCGCCCGCGCACCAGGCAGCGTCGGCCGGAGATCATGGTAATTTCGCCGGTAAATTCTCCGGCTTCAAGGTTGACGATGGGGCTTTCGCCACGCAGTTCGGGCTGAACGATTTCCATGCTTCCGGAAAGCAGCACGAAGAATGGAATGTCGCTCTGGCCGGGCTCGAAGAGAATGTCGCCGACGTTCACTTTTCTGATCTTCGCGAGAGGACGGATGCGGCTGATCTGCTCCGCGGTGAGGACGGGGAAAGCCTCACCACGAATATCGGCGGCCAGGGGTATTAGCTGAGTCGACATGGGTTCTCCCGGCAAGAGGAAATCGAAAGGCCTGAAGAGCTAGTAGATGACCGAGGCGAGGCTTTGGACGCATCGAAACGCTGGATTCTCGGTTGCGTGGCGGATTATTTTTTCTGGACGTCTTCGACTGCCAGAATCCGCGATGTGGCGCGGAACTTCTTGTAGTCGCGGAATGTCTGTTCCACATCCACGTTGAAGTTCTTGAGCAGGGCGAGACGAACGTCGATTTTGGCTGTAACCTGGTGGGGTAGCCACACCTCTTCGTTCACCCGGGTTTGCTCCAACATCAAGCGAGAACCCTTATGAAAGCGGGCCAGGAATAATCCCCAGGAAATTGTATCCAGGCATTCCACATCCATCTTGGAAAGTTGCAAGTCGCTCTTGTCGATCCAGACTCGACCGTGGAACTTCGGCAGAATCTTTGATTCTTTCAGGTGCGGCACAAAGTCCGGTCGTGGCTCGCCCTCAATTACCCAGGCGTCGCGTCCGCCAACAGGGTCCGATCCCACCAACTTGAAATTGTAGGCATCGGCTACCTCGCTCACGAACTTGCGATCCTCTTCACGTTCTTTCTCTTCTTTTTCCTCGCGCTTCCTGCGCTCGTCCTCCGATTCGTTCTTGCGCTTGTCGAGGATCTTCTGAATTTTTTCTTCTTCCTTGGCCGCGTCCTTCGTATCGAGCGGCTTATCGTCTTTTTCGATCAGCCGTTGCACCTGCTCGCCGTAAAGCTCCATCACTTCATAAGTCTTGGCTTCGGTGGACTTCACCTGCCCCTTGGCATCTAGCTTATGTTCTTCGTCGCGTTCAATGTAGGTGTAGTCGCGCAGGCGCTTATCGTTTTCCATGTCCTTGTCGGCGACGACGCGCAAGAGTTGCTGCATCTGCTCCTGCGAAAGATTGCCGTTGGCATCGGGCTTCAGATTGAGCAGGAAAGCCTGGGCCGGTGTGTCTGCAGTCGTTTCGTCAGGAGTTGGTGCGGACGCAGGTTGATCCTGCTGACCGAAAGCCAGCACAGCAGCGAGCAGCAAGAAGGAAACGAGGACGCGGGAACCCACAGGCACATTTTATCGCAGGGAACGAGAGATAACGGTCGTGAAATCGGACAAAACCGACGGCATGCGAAAGACACAAATTGTGCAAACTCATTACGCGGCGGTGACAAGGTCAAAGAGTGGCCGACCTAGTCTTTCCTAGGCCGAGGGCGGAAAAAGAAATTCAGCCTTCGGCCGAGCCCTCTCATTTCAGCCTCGAAGGAGAACCAAAATGTCCCGTTTGCATATGCGCCACTTGCCGGCTCGCGCTCTAGCGGTCACGTCTTTCGTCGCGTTGATGCTGATGCTTGCTTCCAGCCCAGCCGCGGCACAATATCAACTCACAAACCTAAGTTCAAACCAGGTAAAAGCCGCGAAACACACGGATCCATTGCTGGTGAATGCGTGGGGATTGGTCCACGCTCCGGGCAACGCTTGGTGGGTCAGTGACAATAACTCCGGATGGTCGACGCTTTACAATGCCGCCGGCGTGGCGCAGGGGCTGAGGGTATTGATCCCAACTAAGGGAGGCGGCCCGGATTCGCCCACAGGGGCAAACGGCCCCGGTTCGCCGACGGGGATTGTGTGGAGTGCATCGACGACCGGCGAATTCCAGGTGCAGGGATGGCCGTCACTTTTCCTCTTTGCCACGCTGGATGGAACCATCAGTGGGTGGACATTTAAATCGAATGTCAACCAGGCGATTGTTGCAGTGGACACATCGACCAGTACGACCCCATCGGTCTATACGGGCCTGGCCATCACGAACTACGCGTCAGGGAACTTCTTGTACGCTGCCGACTTCAAAAACAATAAGGTCGACATATACGACGGAAATTTCAACCTGGTCACCTCGATCATTGACGCTGCGGTGCCTGCAGGCTTTGCGCCATTCGGCATCCAAGACATAAATGGGCTGGTCTACGTGACCTTTGCCAGTACTACCGGTGGGAGTGGAGGCTTCGTCGACGTGTTTAAGGAAGACGGTACGCCCGTGGCCCCGGGGCAGCATTTGATTCAAGGGTCGCCGCTCAACCAGCCTTGGGGGATTGCCGCGGCTCCGAAAAACTTCGGCCCGTTGGGCAATACGCTGCTGATTTCGAACAATACCAACAGCGGGACCATCAATGCCTTCGACGGGACGACGGGGAAGTTCGTTGGAACCATCAAGGACACAAACAACAAGGTCATTCATATTGACCAGCTTTGGGGAGTTGGTTTTGGCGATGGTACGGGCAGTAACGGAGGAGCGAATCAGTTGTTCTTTACCGCCGGTCCGAGCGGCAATCTGGCGGGAACCTTCGGAGTGATTGGGTTTGTGCCATCGAATTGAGTGAAGCAAGACGGCGGGACGATAGTCTGACGAATCGTTCCGCCGTTCTGTCTTTGACCGCACCCCCTCGCTGCTACTCGTCTTTCTTCAGCGCTTTTCCCATACACTCCGCTTGAAACAGGCGCTCGTCCACGCGATGCAGCTGCTTGGCCATCGCCGGCGTGATGAGCGGGTAATGCTTCACATCGAACAGGTGGAAGACGATAAACCACACAGGCTTGTCTGTCGTCATCCAGTTCTGGCGATCGAAGCGTTTCAGGTTTACGGGAACTGAAAAGCGCCGCAGCGTGCGCTCGCGGCGCAGATTAAAGTAGGCGTTGAAGTAAGTCAGCGCCAGCTCGCGCAGTGTGCGATGTACCGGCTCGCGCCAGCGGCATCCGGTGTAGTTTGACTTGGCTACAGCGCCCCAACATCCGTTCTGCCGAAAAATTGCGATCACATGGTCGGTGTCATGTTCGGCTTCAAAGTCGAGAAGCAGAGGAGGATAGCCATTTGCGCGAAGGGCTGCGGCAGCAAAGATTGCGCCCTCCAGGCAATGCGCAGTTTGCTCGGCCAACACGCGGCGCGGGGACCAGGCGGTATCGGCGAGGTGATACGGGGCATCGTCGAGAAATTTCTGGATGCCGTGAGGATCTTTCATGCTGCGCAGCTTGCGGAGTTCCGAGGCGGTGAAGCTGTTTGAATCGCTCATCGTCGCATGAGTTTACACGAGAGGAGTGAAGAACTCGGCCAGTTCATGCGGCGCGTCTAGGAGCACATCCGGCGGACTCTCGATCAGCGTATGAGGGGCGAAGCCGTAATTTACGCCGACGGTCCACAGGCCCGCATTGCGTCCGGTTTCGACATCGACGTGGGAATCGCCAACGATCGTGGCTTCTTCCGGGCGAACATGGTGCTCGTCGAGTAGTTTGCGCGCGCCCTCCGGGTCGGGTTTCTTGGTCGCGAAACTATTTCCGCCATAGATTTGCGTGAAGAATGGGCTCAGACCAAGGGCTTCGACGATGGCACGCGACGGCACGACGGGTTTATTGGTGAGAACAGCCATCTGGCGTGCCGTTCCTCGGTGCGCACTTCTTCCGTTAGAGGTTCTGTGGGCCGAATTCTGAATAGTTTCGAGTGCCTCTTGAATACCACCGTAGACGGTTGTGTGATCGAGTTTGTGTTCGCGGTAGTAGGCGAGGAAAAACTGCAGACCTCGACGCACGACGGCCTCATCGACCGTTCCGCCGCCGAGCGCACGCTGGATCAGAATCGGCGCGCCATCCCCGACATAGCTGGCGATAACGTCATCGGGCAACTCGTGCCGGCCGATGTGGCGAAGCGCAGCGTTGACGGAGTGCACCAGATCGAGACGCGAATCAATCAGCGTGCCGTCGAGGTCAAAGATCACCAGCTTGATCGAACGCGGGTCGAAGGCACGGCGAACCTGAATCATCTGTCTCTAGAATAAATGATTGCGAGGCTGAGACGCTTCTCCCCTGTCCCACAGCGTTGCTGGCTGATCTGCCCTGCGCAGCGGTGACCGTATAATTCCGGCATGGCGAAGAGCTGGAAGACGCGGTTGATTCATTCCGATGTGAAAGTTCCGGAGGGATACCGGTCGCTAGCGAGTCCGGTGTTTCGAGGTTCAACCACGTTGTTTCCGGATGCCGCTTCCGTTAACGACAGTTGGGATCAGCCTGAAGTCGGCTATACGTATGGGCTCTACGGCACTCCAACTACGCTGGAACTCGCGGGAAAAATCTGCGAGCTGGAAAAGGGTTTCCGAACCATCATCACGCCGGGAGGTCAGGGCGCGATTTCGCTGATCAGTCTGGCGTTTCTGAAGAGCGGGGATCACATCTTGATTCCAGAGAGTGTTTACACTCCGACTCGTAAGCTGGCTTATCACGTGCTGCGGAGGTTTGGCGTGGAGGCCGCGTTCTATCCTCCGGAGATTGGCGCCAGGATCGAAGACCTGCTGCGCGAGAATACGCGGCTCGTGTGGTGCGAGAGCCCGGGATCGATCACGATGGAAGTGCAGGATGTGCCGGCGATTGCCGAGGCCGCGCATTCCCGCGGCGCGCTTGTCGCGATGGATAATACTTGGTCTGCCGGAGTGTATTTTGATGCGTTTGCGCATGGAGTGGACATCACGATGCAAGCGCTTACGAAATATGTGGGCGGCCACAGCGATTTGCTGATGGGATCGGTGACAGTGAAGGATCCGAAGGTATACCAGCAACTAGGGGCAACGCAGCAACTGCTCGGAAATGCTGCCTCGCCTGACGATTGCAGTCTGGCCCTACGCGGTATGCGGACGATGGCGGTTCGGCTAAAGCACATTGAGGCTTCGGCATTGAAGATCGCACGCTGGCTGGCCGCGAGGCGGGAGATTGAACGCGTGCTGCATCCGGCGCTGGAAGGCTCGCCGGGACATGAATTATGGAAGCGCGACTTCACCGGATCGGCGGGAGTTTTTTCCATCGTCTTCAAACCTGGTGCTACAAAAGCTCAAGTGCTGGCCTTTGTAGATGGGTTGGACCTATTTGAGATTGGCTATAGCTGGGGAGGGGTGACGAGTCTGGCTGTGGCTTACGACTTCCAGAGATCGAAGGGGCGTCCGGATCACGGGCACCGCATTGTCAGGCTGAACATTGGCCTGGAAGATACGGAAGACTTGCTCGAGGATTTGGAGTGTAGCCTGAAGAAAGTGTGGGGTAACCCTGGCGAGTCTCCGGGTGACTAAGGTTCCGGAGTTCGCGAGGGAGGAACTTGCATATTTTCCAATTCCTTGTTCCCATTTACAATGCAACCTGCCTTATAGCGCGTTGCACCTTATTTCGGTAGGCGCATCTAATAAGCGGAAAGTTCTATAGGGCACTCATCAGGGAACCGGATGGCGACTACAAAAACCGACCCCAAACTGTCTCTCACCGGCACAAAAAAGTCCCGCAGTTATGAGGGGCTTACCCGCGAACAGCTCATCGAAGCCTACCGCATCATGTACACCTCCCGGCGGATCGACGACAGGGAAATCATGCTCAAACGACAGCAGAAGATTTTCTTCCAGATGTCAGGGGCTGGGCATGAGGCGATCGGCGCGGCGGCGGGCATGGCGCTGAAGGCCGGTTACGACTGGTTCTATCCTTATTACCGCGACCGAGCGTTGTGCCTGGCTTTGGGGGCCAAACCACTGGAGATGTTTCTGCAAGCGGTGGGAGCGGCGGACGATCCGAGTTCGGGAGGACGCCAGATGCCTTCGCACTGGGGCTACCGGCGTCTGAACGTTGTGACCCAATCGTCGCCCACGGGATCGCAGATTCTACAAGCGGTGGGATGCGCCGAGGCTGGGAGATATTTTATCCAGCATCCGAAAACTGCCGAGCTTCCGACTTCCAAGAGTGTTGACTACCGCCAGTTCAAGAACGTCAGCTTTCGCGGCGATGAAGTCACTTATGTTTCTCTGGGCGATGGGACTACCAGTGAAGGTGAATTTTGGGAGGCGCTGAACGCGGTTGCGCTCAACAAGTTGCCGGTAATTTTTTGCGTGCAGGATAACGGCTACGCGATCTCGGTGCCGGTGGAAGTGCAAACGGCGGGAGGCAGCATTTCGCGGCTGGTCTCGGGATTTCCAAATTTTCATTTCGAGGAAGTTGACGGCACCGACCCGGTGGCGAGTTACGGAGCATTCCAGCGCGCGACGCAATATTGCCGCGAGGGCCACGGGCCGGCGTTTGTGCATGCCCACGTGATTCGTCCCTATTCGCATTCGCTTTCTGATGATGAGCGGTTGTACCGACCAGATACCGAGCGCGAACGAGATTCGGCGCGCGATCCAGTATCGAGGACGCAGATGTTTTTGCTCCGGGAAGGGATCCTCGACGAAAAGGGCATTAACGATCTGGAGAAAAAAGTCGACGAAGAGTTGCAGGTCGCGGTGGACCAGGCCTTGGAAGCGCTGCCTCCAGCGCCCGAGAGCGTGATGCAGTATGTTTATTCGCCGGACATTGATCCGACATCGGCGGCGTTCGACTCGCAGGCGGTGATCGGCCCGGATTCGGCCGACGGCAAGAAGCCAGCCGCGAAGACGATGGCCGATCTAATCAACGTCACCCTACGCGATGAAATGAAGCGCGACGAACGGATCGTGATCTTCGGCGAAGACGTTGCCGATTGCAGCCGCGAAGAATATCTGAAGCGCAAGCTGGTGAAAGGGAAGGGCGGAGTCTTCAAACTGACCTTCGGCTTGCAGAACGAGTTTGGCAACGACCGCGTCTTCAACTCGCCACTGGCCGAGGCTGCGATCGTTGGCCGCGCGACTGGCATGGCCACGCGCGGAATGAAGCCGGTGGTGGAAATCCAATTCTTCGATTACATATGGCCGGCGATGATGCAGATTCGCGACGAGCTATCGGTCATTCGCTGGCGGTCCAACAATGTATTTTCCTGTCCGGTGGTCATTCGCGTGGCGATCGGGGGCTATCTTACCGGCGGCGCGATTTATCACTCGCAGTGCGGAGAGAGCATGTTTACACATATGCCGGGGCTGCGAGTCGTATTCCCGTCCAATGCGCTCGATGCGGCGGGGTTGCTGCGCACTGCGATCCGCTGCGACGATCCGGTATTGTTTCTCGAACACAAGCGGCTGTATCGCGAAACCTTCGGACGCGCGCCTTATCCCGGACCCGAGTACATGATTCCATTCGGCAAGGCGAAGATCGTGAATCCGGGGACGGACTTGACGGTCATCACCTACGGCGCGGTGGTGCCGCGGGCGCTGCAGGCGGCCCAGAAAATTGAGCGCGAGCATGGAGTGAAAGTCGAGTTGATCGATTTGCGGTGTCTGAATCCGTTTGACTGGGAGACGATCGCGGCATCGGTCGCAAAGACGAATCGGGTGATCGTGGCCTACGAAGATACGTTGAGCTGGGGTTACGGAGCAGAAATCGCGGCGCGTATCGCTGATAAACTCTTCGATCATCTGGATGCTCCGGTGCGCCGGGTCGCTGCCGCGGACGCGTTTGTACCGTACCAGCCGATTCTCGAAGACGCGATTCTGCCCCAGGCGAACGATCTGTTTCGAGCCATGAAAGAGTTGGCCGAGTATTGAGTTCGCCCGGCCGAAGCGCGAAATCCGCGCCCAAAGCGGCATAGAGTCTTCCGTCTCCGGTGTTCCTTCCACGATTGACCAGAGCCTCCCGGTACCCCTAAGATTAGTCGCCACTCTGGGGGTTCCGATGACGCCGCTTCGTCTTCACGCTCACATCCGTGGGCTGGCAGGGATCGCCGGCCTAGCTTCCATTCTCTTCGTTGCTTATAGCGCGGAGGCACAAACTGCCGTTACCACTTATCACAACGACAATTACCGCACGGGCTGGAATTCGGCTGAGAGTGCACTGACGCCGAGCACGGTGAACACTTCTTCGTTTGGCCTTCTGGCCAACGTTGCCGTGGATGATCAAGTCGACGCGCAACCGCTTGTGGTTCCAGGGGTGAATATTACGGCGGGGAATAACCAGGGGGTTCACGACGTCGTTTATATCGCGACGGGAAATGACACGGTGTATGCGATCGACGCCGATGCCGGCACTGTGCTATTAAGCCAGAATCTGGGAAAGCCCGTGAGTTCGCCGCTGGGCTGCAACAATAACGGACCGAACGTCGGCATCGACTCGACTCCGGTGATCGACGTCAGCAGCAATACGATCTACTTGATCGCGTATACACAGGATTCGACGGGGCCTACTTATCGCGTTCACGCCCTTGATCTGGGCAACCTGACCGACAAGGTTACGCCGATGGTGGTGAGTGCGTCTCATACGCTGACCGACGGAACCACATTCACTTTCAATGCTACATACCAGCGGCAACGTCCGGGACTGCTCTTGGCGAATGGAAACATCTATGCGGGCTTTGGGAGCTTCTGCGATTACTCGGCCAACCGGTCGCGCGGCTGGTTGCTGGGTTGGAATGCGGCGACACTGGCCCCCCTCTCCGCCAACCGGCTCAACGACCAGCAACCGACTTCTCCGAACACATTCTTTCTGTCGTCGATCTGGATGTCGGGTTATGGGCTCGCGGCGGATGACTCGGGGAACGTCCTGTTCGTTACGGGAAACTCCGATCACTCCGGGACGACTTATGACGGAGTAAGCAACATTCAGGAGAGCGTAGTGAAGGTGTCGTCAGATCTGACAACGGTGGTCGACCTGTTTACGCCCTCGAACCAGTCCAGTCTCGACCAGGGGGATACGGATTTTGGCTCCGGAGGCGTGCTGGTTTTGCCGGATCAGACCGGTTCTACGCCGCATCTGGCCGTGGCGGCCGGCAAGGACGGCAGCATGTATTTGATGAATGAAGACAAACTGGGAGGCTACTCCACCACCACGAATAACGTCCTCGGCACTTATCAAGTCGGTGGCTGCTGGTGTGGAGAGTCTTACTTTGTCGATCCGACCGATGGCGCGGCGCGGGTGGTAAGCAGCGGGGGACGGTATGTGACGGTTTGGAAGGTCAAGACGTCGCCTAGTCCGAAGTTGGTTGGTGTCACGCGCTCGCCGAAGCTGACAAGTGGCCAGAACGCTGGCTTGTTCACCAGCGTATCCTCCAATGGAAATGCGACTCCAATCATCTGGGCACTCACGCGACCAGTCTCGCGTAGTTCCACTGCCATTGGGCTGTATGCCTTCAACCCCGATGCTGGGGGAAAAACGATGACTCTGCTCTTTCACGCAAACGCTGGCGTCTGGCCGAATTACGGCGGAGACTCGAATCAGGTGCCAGTGGTGGCGAACGGCAAAGTCTACGTTGCGAGTGACAAGCAGTTGCAGATCTTCGGACTGACCCAGCCCGCTAACTCGAAGCCGTCAAAATAAGCGGAGGAACCCGACTGCATTTGAGGGCCGCATTTTTTCAGGCGCGGCCCTTTTAGTTTCCGAGAGCAGGAGACGACATCACTAAGGATCGCCTACTCCGCAAACAATGCGCGGTAGATGCCTCCTCCGAGCGCGCCACCGAGGAGCGGAGCGACCCAGAACATCCACAATTGCTGCAAGGCCCAGCCGCCGGCGAAAATCGCCGGTCCGGTGCTGCGAGCTGGATTTACCGATGTGTTAGTCACGGGAATGCATATCAGGTGAATCAGGGTGAGGCAAAGGCCAATGGCGAGCGCGGCAAAACCTTTGGGCGCGCGGCTGTCGGTCGAGCCCATGATGACGATCAGAAAGAAGGCGGTCAACACCACTTCGGCGACGAATGCAGACAGTGCACTGTAACCGCCGGGAGAATGCAGGCCGTAGCCGTTCGAGGCGAAGCCGGCGTGGACGTCGAAGTTGGCCTTTCCGCTGGCAATGACGAAGAGCACGCCCGCTGCGGCGATTCCGCCGGCTACCTGAGCGAGCACGTAGGGCAGCAGATCGGAAGCGGAAAAGCGTTTGCCGACGACCAGGCCCAAACTTATTGCTGGATTGAAGTGACCGCCTGAGATGTGACCGATGGCGTAGACCATGGTCACAACGGTGAGACCGAAGGCGAGCGCAACTCCGGTGAATCCGATGCCGAGCGCGGGGAAAGCCGCAGCGAAGAGTGCGGCGCCGCATCCGCCAAAAACTAACCAGAAGGTTCCAAAAAATTCCGCGATGGCACGTTTGCTGAGCGGCATGTCGATCTCCTTGGTCAGAAATTGAACGCTTGTTTCGGACTGCAGGGACCAGTAACGGGTGAGCCGAGAAGGTTATCACGAAAGCGGTAAGAATCAAGTCTGCTGTTGCCGGCTCACCTTTTGCGAGGCGGAAAGCCTTTTACTACGCTGATCTGCGCCAAGTTACCGCCGCTTTCTCCGCAAGCCGCTTCTCGTTGATCGTTCCCTGAGTGCGATGCTAGGCTGGCAACAGTGGGTTCTATAACCATCAATTCTGTGAACTCTGGCGACGCCGGGAGCCGCGTGGGAGCGTGGTGGCAATCGGCGACGGCGGAGGTGTGGGCGAAATTTCTGCTGGCGCTGGTGGGCCTGAGTCTGGCCTTCGGGACGGCATTGTTTTCGACGGCGTCGGGCGAGGCCGGACATTTGTGGGCCTCGGTGATTCTGGCGTTGTTGGCGCTGTTGATGGCGGTGTTTGTTGGACTGGTGACCGTGCCATACCTGGCGCGGCGGGTGGCGCTCGAGCGGCTCCGGCAGACCTTTCACTACGAAGTAACTCGGGCGGGCGTGGTGTATGTGCTGGTCACGCTGGTGATCGGCATTGCGGCCTTGAACACGGGAAATAATCTGCTCTACATCGTGGTAGCGGCCATGCTGGCCGCGATCCTGGTGTCGGGCGGAGTTTCCGCGATGGTGCTGCGTGGTCTGGAATTGGATGTGCGGCTTCCTGAGCATGTTTTTGCCGGCCGGGCCGTCATGGGACACGTTGCGCTGCGCAATGCGCGGCGCTGGCTGCCGTCATTTTCCATTCGCATTGTGCCGACACGCAAAGAGAAGAAAGTCCGCAAGGAATGGCGTTGGGAGCCGACCACATTTGTTTTCCCGCTGAATCGTCCTCCGGAGAACCAGTGGGTGCGGCTGCGCGACTATCGCGTGCGGCGGGTAGAGTTGCCGGGCGCTGCGCCGGGAATCTTCGAGGGCATGGTTTACTTTCCATACTTACCACCGAAGGCTGAGTTGGCGGCGGATTTGGAGTTGCTCTTCGATCGCCGGGGACGGTATTGCGAGTCGAGTTTTGGAGTGGCCACACGTTTTCCGTTTGCGTTTTTGACGAAGACTCGGCAGATTGCGCTGCAACGCGAGATTCTCGTCTATCCGCCGGTTGAGCCGCCGGAAGAGCTGTTTGAGATTCTGCCGCTGGTGCGTGGGGAGTGGGAAAGCTTTGTGCGCGGGCGCGGCTCCGATCTCTACCGCATCCGCGAATACATGCCGGAGGACTCGGCGCGCCATGTGGATTGGAAGGCAACAGCGAAATCGGGATCGCTGAAGGTGCGCGAGTTTAGCCGCGAGGATGAGCGCAAGCTCTGCATCGTCTTCGACAATCCACCCGCTGGAATGATCTCCGATGCGGCCTACGAGCAAGCGGTGAATCTGGCAGCATCGTTGGGGTGGCACTTTTCCACGCAAGACGCGGAGGTGTCATTTGTGATTCCGGGGCAAGGCCGGGGCGTAGACCTCGACGAATTTCTGGCGCAGTTGGCGGTGATCGAGCCGGTGGGAGCGACGCCTTCCGGGAAGCAGCCGCGGCCGGCAATAACGCGAGAAGTCGATCTGAGGGAAATCGGCCTGGATAACAGCGGTGAATACAACATTGTGCTGACGGCTAGGCCGCATGGCAGTCTGCCGTCCTCGTGGTGGAATTGTTCCTACTTTGTGTTTCTTGGCGCGGAAAGTTCGCCCCGCCCTCCCAAAGCGTAGAGCCGTCTGCGCTCTTTCGTCCCGGAATGAGCCTGGAGCGGAAATATTATTCCTCCCAACGGTTTAGTCCTTCCCCTGCACCTGATTTCGGAATATACTCGCCCCCCGTTAGAGGTTTGTGGGTGCTCGGAAGATAACAATCTGGGAGGATCCAATGCGTATCTGCGATCTGATCAAGGACCAGGTAACCTACCAGGCAGAGATGGGGCAAACGGTTCTAGAGACGGTGCGTGCCATGGTGGAACGCAATATCGGCGCCGTTCCGGTCTTGCACAATGGCAAACTCGTGGGGATTTTTTCCGAGCGCGATCTGATGAAGCGCGTAGTAGCCGAGGGCTTCGATCCCCGCAGTACCTGCCTGGCAGAAGTGATGACGGACGACCCGCTCACGGTAAGCATGGACGAGGATTTGGAAAACTGCATGGCCCTCATGCGCAGGCATAGCTTTCGCCATCTACCCGTCTGCCACGAAGGACAACTGGTCGGCATCGTCTCGCTGCGCGACATCCTGTTGCACGACTTGAATGAGAAGGATGACGAAGTACGCATGATGCGGGCCTACATCCACTCAGTTCCCGACGCCTAGAGCGTGCCTGAGGACGCACTCCGCGCGCCCGCGCTGAACGTGTATATTGGCACGAGTGTTTGAGCAACGAGTGCCGAGGGCAAGTTCTGAAGATCGGGCATATGGCACAAAGGTAACGTTACCTTAGGTTACCCGAGTACATTGAACACCTGCGCTAAAAGGTTTAACTTCTCTTAATTAGAACGCCCGTCAGTACCGCCATTTTTCTTGCCGTCGTTAGGTCCGGAGAACTGTTGCGATGAGCAAAATCAGGATTCTTTATTACGTTCTCTGGATTGCTCATCCCATCCTGCAGACAGCCATCGCTGTGGCTATGTTCCGCCTGGGGCGGCAGAAGCATTTCAAATATTTTTTTGCCTACATCATCGCGCAGATTGCGGCATTTGCCGTGGTCTTTCCTACCTATCGCTATAACCCTGCGGCATGCGTCTACCTTAGCTGGATTAGTACCGCAGTCAGCGTGGCTTTGGGTTTCAAGGTGATTCACGAGGCCTTCCTCGATGCTTTCCGGCCCTTCCACACACTGCGAGATCTGGGCACAGTCCTTTTCAAATGGGCAGGGCTGGTGATGTTATTGGTGGCTGGAGTGGTATCGGTTTCCACCGATTCGCCGGACATCGCTCCCTGGATACAAGCCATTCTTACGGCGCAGCGCTGCGTACGAATTATTCAGATCGGCATGGTACTTTTCCTGCTGTTCTTTGCCCGCTACCTGGGCGTAAGCCGGCGACAGTACAGTTTCGGTGTGGCCTTGGGGTTCGGATGTTTCGCCACGGTAGAACTTTCTCTGGTAGCGTCCTGGGTGGGAGACCACTTGAATAATCTTTCGATGGGCCTGGTAAACATGGCAGCCTACAATTGCACGCTGCTCATTTGGCTGGGATATACCTTGGCGAAGAGCCCTGCCCGCGAGGCTCCGTCAAACATGCTACGGCCGCAGCGGTGGGAACAGAGCCTGACCGACATTCATCACCCGCTTCCCGCGGACTCCTTGATCCCGATGTTTGAGGGCATGGTGGATCGAGCTCTCTCGAAAACTCAAACCTCGCAGTCCCTGGTGCAAGAGGATAGGATTAATACCAAAGCTGCAGCTGCCCATGCTGGTGGGGCTCCCGCAGTTGTGGGATTCACCGGCCTCCCCGGCACTGGATCCACGAGAAAATAGATTCGCTGAAGTTCTCCTTCTGCCGGTTTCTTTGGAGTCTCATTGCAGTTCGCGCCTCGATTTCGCGTTTCGTAAATTTCCCTCCCGCCGCGCGTCTCTTGAAGCTTCGTCCCTCTCCAGTTGCTCAATAACATTAGGAATGGTCGTCTAAATTGTTGATGATTAGTAGTTAAGCTGGACAGTGGAATGCCATGGGTGAGGGGTATGAGCCAACTACAGCAAACGATGTAGGGGAATTTCTGTAGGAGGGATTGACTTGTGCCTTATAATTCTCCACCGCGTCAAGTTAGCTTCCCTTGAAGTAACGACGCGGTAGGAGAAAACCCATGAAGCAAGCAATCAGGATTTCGATCCTGATGTGTGGACTAGTGGGCACCTATGTCGTAGCCGCCGTTCCGCAGGTTCCCGCCCCGGACGGAGGCCCGATTCTAGTGTGCCCACCACAACAACAACTGCAGGGTAGATGCGTTCAGCTTCCACCGATGATGAAGTAGTAGTTAATCGGAGGAGAGAGTTGAAGGCAAGATCACCAAAGTAACCTGTAGTAACTTGGGCCGAACCTGGGCTCGCTATTTTTGGGCTGACGGACTCATACATAAACCGTCAGCCCCGTTTTTTTTGGGGAAAACGATTGTCAACTCTTCCGGTTCACGGCAAGTTCCAGGGTTCGCCGCAGTTCCTGCGCGTCGCGGGTTGGGGGCTGACAGGTAAAGCCGGAACAGAGAACCGCGAACGCCTTGCCGGATTTTAGTTCGGGCAGATTCGGGATGGTCGACGCGAGCGCGGGAGGAAGATTCTTCGCGACCGCTTGGTTCGCGGTGAGTCGAAGAGCAGTCTTATTGAACGCGAAGGACGCGTTGACGGCCTCGGCTAGAGCAGTGCTTGCATCGTCGGCTTCATTTTCAGAAACTACGACGACCTGAATTGGATTTTCCAGGAAGTGCACCGCCGCGATTCCGTAGGTCGCTGCAAAGATTCCAAATTGTCCGACGACGCCGGCAAAGGTTTCGAGCGTCTGTTCGGCCTTGTCGCGATACGCGTCGTCGCCCGTGTAGTGATGCAGTCGTAGTAACGCGATCGCCGCCATGGGGTTGCCTGCCGGAGTGGGTGAGTCCTGCAGTGGCTTGCGGCGCGTTGCCAGCACACCCAGGCTCTTGCCATCGGCTGCCGGTTCGGCGTCGAAGAAGCCTCCAGAAACCGGGTCGAAGAATTTGGCAACCATGGCGTCGGCGACACTTTGGGCAAATTTGAAATAGCTGAGATCGGCCGTGGCTTCATACGCGTCGAGACAGGCCAGAGCGGTAGCGGCGTAGTCTTCGAGCAATCCTGAAACCTCGCGGTGCTCGGCTTCGGGATCGGAGTAAGCGACCACGTGCAATAACCGTGGTTGGGAGACGTGGGCACTTGCACTTCCTGAGTGCGCCTTCCAAGCTTCCGCCAGGATGCGGTCGAGGGAGCGCAGCGCGAAACGCCGCGTGTCAGGCAGGTTCAGAGCCTTTGCTGCTTCCAGGTAAGCCGAGACACACATGCTGTTCCATCCCACATAAACCGTCTTATCGATGTAGGGGGTGGGCCGCTGCAAGCGCGCGGCATACATTTTTTTCCTGGCGGAATCCAGCAGTTCTTTGACGCGCTCGTCGCTGAGTTTCATGCGCCGCGCAATTTCGTCGATCGGCGCGCGAACGTAGAGCACATTCTTTGCCGCATTATGGTGCATCTCGCCCACTTCGTTGATGTCATAGTGCAAGGCGGCGACCTGCGCTTCCTCTTCGGTTAGCACGGCGCGGGTTTCCTCGAGCGTCCAGGTGAAGTAGTCGCCGTCGTCGTCCATGTTGATGTCAGCGTCCTGGGAGGCGTAAAAGCCGCCGCGCTCGCGGTCGCTCAGCCATGCATCCATCCAGCGGATGATGTCGCGGGCCACATGCGCAAAGAACTCCGACCCCGTTGCTTGATAAGCATGCACATAATTTTTCAGCAGTTCAGAGTTGTCGTAGCACATCTTCTCGAAGTGCGGGACGACCCAGCGCTCGTCGACCGAATAACGATGAAATCCTCCGGCCAGTTGGTCGTAAACCCCACCATTCGCCATGTGCTCGAGAGTGGTGACGATCAAGTTGCGCAGGCTTTCGTCTTTGGTCCGGACAAACCGCTCGATCAACAGATCCAATACCGAAGGATGGGGAAACTTGGGCGCTTGCCCGAATCCTCCATGCTGGGGGTCGAACATCTTGAAGGCGGATTCCTGAATCGCTGCAATGACGCTGGCTGAGATGCGCCCGCTGCGTCCGGCGAAAGACTCCGCCTGCGCGATGGCGTTCTCGACCATTTTCGCCTGCTCCACCACGTCGCCGTTCTTTTCTTTGTAAGCATTGGCGATGCTCAACAACACACGCCGAAAGCTGGGGCGCCCGTAGCCATCGTTCGGAGGAAAATAAGTGCCGCCATAGAACGGCTTGCCATCGGGCGTGAGAAACGCCGTGAGCGGCCACCCGCCTTGCCCGCTTACCGCGCTGATTGCGGCCTGGTAGCGGATGTCGATATCGGGGCGCTCGTCGCGATCCACTTTCACCGCGACGAAATGCTCGTTCACGATAGCGGCCACTTCGGGATCGTCATAAGACTCCCGATCCATTACATGGCACCAGTGGCACCACACCGCGCCGATATCGAGGAGCATCGGCTTGTTTTCCCGTTGCGCGGAAGCGAACGCCTCCTCGCCCCATTCGTGCCAACGAATTGGCTGGTGCATGGCGGAACGCAGGTACGCGGAGGAAGCGCGGGCGAGGGAGTTGAGGGTAGCGGTGGTCATGGGATCAGTCTAAATGTTCCGACAGCGGCCCGGAAGGCAACAGATGTTCCGGGGGTACGTGAGAGGTTATACGGGCGTAGCAGGCGCAACGATATGATAGATTGCGCAGTCGAACTTTGAGGGCGGCATCCCTTAAGGCCTTGGAGGAGCTATTGGAATCTGAGAAGGAGAATCTGACGATTAGCCCGATGGAGCCCTTGGACGATGCAACCTTGTCGCGCGGCGCCAATTCAATTCTGCTGCTGCCGCTGGGTTGGGGGCCGGGTGGGGGAGAAACAGCCTACTCGGAATCGACTCAGTCGGTTTCCAAGCTCTTCTCCCAGCATGGTATCCCATCGGAGACGCTGTCACCGATAACTGCCGAGACGGATCTGAAACAAGATCGCTACGCGGACTGGGTCGCTCCAACTCTCTTGGTGTCCAACTTGCTGATTTCGCAAAATCCGATGGCCGTGAGTCTTGCTCTCAACCTGTTAGCAAACTACGTTACGGAATTGTTCAAGGGAGTCAGGTCCGACCCCCGCGTGAAGTTGCGTATCGTGCAAGCAGGGCAGGGAGGTCAGGGCTCCCGGCAACTCAACTACGATGGGCCAGTGTCCGGGCTTCCAGACGTTGCAAGGGTGGTCGCTGAATTCAAGCCCGGAGGCTGAGGTGCTCTATGGCCACTGAGAGAGCAACTCTCGACCAGCTAACGGAAGAGTACGAGGCGGCGATGAGGGAGGCGGAGATTTTCGCGTTCCTTGTGCGCGATGCGGAACTGCAAATGGAACAGGTGGGGGTCCTGCGCACGCTCAAAGATCGCATTCGTGGTTTCAAGGCCGGGGCACGGCAGGCCGAAGACGAACGAGCGGCGAACGAGCTCTTTCACGTGCAATGTGGCCTAAATGCGATGATCTCGCTTCTCACTATGTGGGTCGACCTGAAAAAGGCCAACTATTATTCAGCTTGGGACAGACTTATCGACGCGGAGGAATACATTTCGGTCGCTATGAGAGCCTCCGAGGGCGGGCCGGCATTGGGGAAGATTCTTGAACGGTTGAAAGAGGTAGAACGTGTCATTTTTCCGGGCTTCAGGGTGTTTAACAGTGCTGGGCTTCTCATTCGAGGTGGGGAATGCTCGGTTTGTGGGAAGTGGTTTGGCGTGTGCGAACACATTGAGGGTAGGGTGTACTGGGGCTGCCTGTGCCGTCGCATTAACGCAGAAATCGTCAAGGTCGACCATGTCGCCATCGTGGGTGAGCCTCGCGACCGTAGATGCGTTATGACCGAGACAACGACCGATGATGGTTTCTACCGAGACTGCATGACGTGGAAGAAGGGGAGAAAGCTAGAAGACGGTCCCGAAGGGCATAGAATTACCGGAATAATCTTTCGATACAAGAGCATAGAGACCGATTGAAGAAGACGGACAGGAGTCAACGCCTTAGGCCCGAAGCAGCTTCTTCGCAATCGCGCAGTAGAGATCAATTGCCTCCGCAAGTTGCTGTTTCTCGATGAATTCACCATCGGTATGCGCTACGTGAATCGATCCCGGACCAATTAGCAGCGGTTCGCCCCAATTTGTCAGCCTTGGGATGTCAGTCGTAAATGCCGCGATCATCGTCGGCAGGCCATCGACGGTGCGCAGGCGCAGGAAGGGAAGTTCGAGGGGGAAATCGACTTTTACCTGATCTCCGGCGGTCGCGAGAATTTGGCTCTTCAAGTCGTGCGACGGACCGATGAGGCGATAGAGCAAATCTGCGTGGGCGTAATCAGGAATTACGTTCGGCGCGCGGCCGCCTTCGATCAATCCAATATTCAGCGTGCACGGACCAATCTCTGGATCGGTGGGCAACGGCATCGCGCGCAAACGCGTGAGAGAGGCAATCAGTTTGTCGATCGCCGATTCGCCGAGTTCCGGATATGCGGAATGCGCCATACGGCCAGAGGCCGTGACCTCCACTCGCAGTGTGCCTTTCGAAGCGAGAGCAATATGGTTCTCCGTGGGCTCGCCGTTGACTAAATACTTGCAACGATGTCCTGGCTGAGTTGCGGCGAACTCGTTAGCGATTTTCGCTCCCAGGCTATCTCGTTCCTCTCCGGCCACGAAAAGCAGACCAACGTGGATTCCTTGCTGGCGGAGGCGCTCCGCAGCGGCGATCTGCGCGGCGATGATGCCTTTCGCGTCGCATGAGCCGCGGCCGTAAATTCGCGCTGCATCCTCGGAAGAAGGAATGAACGGAGGCACCGTATCTATATGGGTGGAGAAGACCACTTCCGGATTCGGCTGCTCGGGCGACGTAGCGTAGACATCGAAGCGGTCGCCCTCGACGGGGATTCTTCGTGTCTGGTAGCCGATCCGGGTGAGCTCACCATAGAGATAGTTTCCGACGGCAGCTTCATTGCCGGAGATGGATTCGATGTCGATGAGTTGGCGAGTGAGCGTGATTGCGTCCATGGGAGAAAAATTATCTTACCAGTCTTTGGAGACGGTTTTGGCCGGGTCCAAGCTGCGGCCTGAGATACACTAACCGAACTATGCCGCCTACTGAGCGGGATGTCGAAACAAGGGAAATCGAGGCACTCGTGGCGCAATGGGCATCTGCAACGCAGGAGAAGAATCTTGCGAGCTTGCTGGAACTCATGACCGACGACATCACGTTCCTTCCCGCGGCTGGTTCGGTGATCCGGGGAAGGTCTGCCGCGAGAGTTGTCTACGAGCATATGTTCGCGCAGGTCACTCGGATGGAATCGCGGCCTGTGGTGGAGGAAATCCAGATCGCTGGAGACTGGGCGTTTCTGACGGGAATCGATGAATTGCTTCTGACGATGGCAGCGACCGGGGAGAGAGTTCACATGAAAGGAAGAGCAATCAGCATTCTGCGACGACAGAAGGACGGCTCGTGGAAATTTGCCAGGGGCATTAACAACATGGTGCGGCAGGAGCCCGCTCGAAGAGAATGAGCGCAGCTTTGCAAGGCAATTCGATCCGTTCTCTATTCCTCGAAGGGCCGGCGGGACGATTGGAAGCGCTGCTGAATGCTGGCGCCGAGAATGCGACACACGCGGCTGTGGTTTGTCATCCGCATCCGTTGTTTGGCGGGACGCTGCATAACAAGGTCGTGTTCCATACCATGAAGGCATTGAACAGCTTTGGCTTTCCGGTGCTGCGTTTCAACTTTCGTGGCACTGGTCTCAGCCATGGCGAGCACGATCATGGGAATGGGGAGATGGAAGATGTACGCACCGCGCTCAACTGGCTCGACGCGGAGTTTCATCTTCCGTTGGTATTTGCGGGATTTTCCTTTGGCGCGGCGGTTGGAATGCGAGCAGCGGCCTCCGATCCGCGAGTTAGGGCGTTGGTCGGCGTTGGAACGCCGGTAGCTCCGGTGGCCGCGAACAAGGAAGCGCCTCGGATTTACACATTTGATTTCTTGCGTGATAGCGTGAAGCCGAAGTTATTTGTGAGTGGCGCGCGTGACCAGTTTGGTCCGCGGGCGAGGCTGGAGGAACTGGTTGCGTCAGTACCGGAGCCGAAAAAGCTGGTTGTGATCGAGGGAGCGGATCATTTTTTTGAGGGCCGGTTGCGGGAGTTGAGAGAGGCAATCGAAGGCTGGGTGCGGCAAGAGATCGTTCGGAACGCTGGGTCATAATTCTGCCCATGTTTGATGCCAATCGTGATTCGCTGTTTCGCCAAATGCGCGAGGCTGCGCGGGAGATATTTCTTCACGCGCTCGCCGAGGCTTCGATCGCCAAGGGGTTTGCGCGGCACGTGCATTGCGAGCGAGGGGTGCTGCGGGTTTGCGAAGATCTTTACGATCTGCAGGCGTATTCGCGGGTGCTGGTAGTTTCTATCGGCAAGGCCGGACACACGATGGTGGAGGCATTGGCGCGGCAGATGGGTGCGGCTGCGCTCGAGGGCATTGTGGCGAGTTCGGTTGAGCCTTCGGCGCAAGTGCGCGGTTTCCGGTATTTTCAAGGCGGACATCCGACACCCAACGCTGAATCCATTCACGCGGCGAAAGCAATTTTGAAAGCGCTGGATGCTCAGACTGCGGCTTCGCTGGTGATATTTCTGCTGAGCGGCGGAGGGTCGTCGATCGTCGAAAAGCCGATCGACGGTGAGATTTCTCTCGACGACCTGATGGCGACTTATCGCGCGCTGGTGCATTCGGGCGCGCCCATCACTGAAATCAACGCCATCCGGAAACATCTGTCGGCGGTGAAAGGCGGGCGGCTGGCGCAGGCGGCCTTTCCGGCGCAGCAGGTTTCGTTGCTGGTCTCCGATGTTCCTGACGGTATGGCGGATGCTCTGGCGTCGGGTCCGACCATGCCGGATTCCACCAGCGTGGAGGATTGTTACCGAATCGCGGAGCAGCATAAACTGGTGGCGCAGTTGCCGCATTCCACGCGCGAGCTTTTCGAGCGGCGAGTGCTTGAAGAGACGCCGAAGTCGGACGATCCGGCGTTTTGCCGTTCGCGGTGGTGGCCAGTTCTTTCGAACCAGACTGCAGTCGAAGAAGCGAAAGCAGCGGGCGAGCGCGCGGGATACGCCGTGCATGTGGACAATTCCTGCGACGACTGGGATTACGAGCGCGCCGCAGAATATTTGTTGAAGAAACTGCGCAAGCTGAGAAAAGAATGCGAACGCGTGTGCCTGATTTCGGGCGGAGAGGTGACGGTGAAAGTGACGAACGGCGGCGTGGGCGGGCGGAACCAGCAGTTTGTGCTGGCGTGCGCGGCGAGGATTGCGGATGAGAATATCACTGTGCTGAGCGCAGGGACGGATGGTGTGGATGGGAACAGTTCCGCGGCAGGTGCCGTGGCGGATGGAAGCACTATGCTGCGCGCCCAAGCGACTGGGCACGACGCGTGCGCCGCGCTGGAGAAATTTGATGCATATCCGTTGTTCAGTTCGCTCGGGGATGCGATTGAGATCGGACCGACCGGGAACAACTTGAGAGACTTACGGATTCTTCTGGCTTACTAAGCCGCTTCGCTTTTTACCTGCACTCCGGCCCACTTCTCTAAGAGAGTCAAGGTTGCGGCGTAGTCCAGGTCGCGATGACCGTCTTCGCTGGCCATTTCATAGATTTCTTCCACGGTTTCAAGGGCGGGTAATTTCACGCGCGCTTCCTTGGCGGCCTGGAGAGTGAGAAGGATGTCCTTGTGCATAAGGCGCAAGGGGAAATTGGGAGTGAAGTCGCGCTGCAGGATGAATGGACCTTTGTAATCGACGACGCCGGAGCGGACCATGGTGGCTTCGATGAGCGAGAGGAGCTGCTTCGGATCCACTCCGAGTTTGCTGGCGAGGGTGAGGGCTTCGGCGAAACCTTCGAAGATGAGCGCGATCTGGAGGTTCATGGCGAGTTTGGTGGCCTGGCCCTTGCCGGTCTGGCCCATGCGGAAAATCTTCTTGCCCATGGCGGCAAATAATGGGTTGAGGCGATCGATGGTAGACGCGTCGCCGCCGACCATGAAAATCAGGGTGCCGTTGGCGGCGCCGATCTTGGATCCGGTCATAGGAGCGTCGACATAAGCCACGCCCTTGCCGTGAACGCGCTCGGCAAATTTCACGGTGGCGGATGGAGAGATGGTGCTGGAATCGGCGATAATCATGCCTTCGGTGAGGGACTGGTCGACGCCATCTGCGCCAAACAAAATCTGTTCGACGGCGTCGGTATCGGAAACACAAAGCCACACGACCTCGGCTCCTTGCGCGGCGGCGGCGGGAGTGGGAGCGACGCCTGCGCCTTCTACAAGCTTGCCGGGAGTGCGATTCCAAACCGTGACTTCATGACCAGCCTTGGCCAGATTCGTGGCCATGGCATGGCCCATAATTCCCAGACCTAAGAAAGCAACTCGCATCGCTCAGCTTCTCCTGTTCGAACAATCAGACCCGCTCTGGATTAGATATGAGGGCTGGGAGGGAGGTCAAGCAAACTGGCGTATGATTGTGCGGGTGCCGAGCGGCCGAGAGAAAAGCTCAGGGGGAATCGTGGGAATTACGCGTCTTTCTAGCGGCACTGAACTAAAATAGAGCGAGCCGCTCCCAGATTTCATCCAATAAGCAGGCTGTTACAGGATGATCAAGGCAACGCTTCGCAATCCGGCCCTCCGCAAGCGCGCTTCGCAGTTCGGGCGCCTGGTGCGGCATTCGGCTGTGACCCCACTTTGCGGAGAGACTCACCTGCCCCGTCTGGCTTCAAACGGCGAACTGGGGCTGACTTTTATTGGCCATTCCAGCTTCCTGGTGCAAATTGGCGGGCAAAGCGTGATGATCGATCCCAACTTCGCGCGCTGGTTATTTGTGCTGAAGCGGCTGCGGCGTCCCGGGGTTCGCGTGCGAGACTTGCCGGCTATCGATCTGGTGCTGGTGACGCATGCGCATTTTGATCATCTGCACCGGCCGTCCCTGCGGGCGATCGTACAAAACAATCTGCGCCAGCGTGGAACGGCGCCAGCCATCATTATTCCTAGTCATGTTACGGACCTGGTCTCGGACCTAGGCTTCGCCGAAATTATCGAACTTGATTGGTGGAATAGTTCGCGGCACGGCAGTGTCTCCGTGACGCACGTTCCTTCGCGGCATTGGGGAGCGCGGATTCTCAAGGACTCGCACCGCGGCTACGGCGGCTACGTCCTGAAAGCAGGGAAGCATTCGGTTTATCACGCGGGCGACACAGCTTATTTTGCCGGCTTCGGCGAGATTGGGCGGCGCTTGTCGCCGGAATTGGCACTGCTTCCAATCGGCGCGTACAATCCGCCAACGTTCCGGAATGTACATACGAATCCGGCCGATGCGATGCACGCCTTCCTCGACTTGAAGTCGCGATGGATGGTGCCCATGCACTACGGCACATTTCGTCTTTCGCACGAGCCCGTCGACGAGCCCCTGCAACTGCTCGAGCAAGAGGCGCGCTCGGCTGGGATTGAGGATCGCGTGGTGGTGATGGAAGAGGGCGTTACGAGATTCTTTTGAAAGTCCTCCCGCAGCAGGCTGTGGGAATCAGCCTTTTTCAGTCGCTGGCCCTCCGAGATATTACTGGGGAGCACACCGGGACACGAAGAAGCCGCCCGGACATCAGGCGGCTTATAATTTGCGCTTTTTCCTCTCTCGCGAACTTCAGAACGCCATGTACCTGAGGTTCACGCTGGCGGTTTTACCCTTTCCTATTTCGAGGTAGTAGAGCATCTCAATCGAGATATCGCTGTTGGCTTCATATCCGTAGTAATTCGAGGTGGGAGAGCAGGGACTCGGCCCCGCACTTGTGTTCAAGTCAAATCCTCCCCAACTGTAGCCCAATGTACCTGTTGGGATCCCGATATTCTGGAGCATCAAACCATAGCCCGCATAATTGGTACCTGTGTAGTCATAAGCGGTGTAACCCCAAGCGCTGTTAGTGGTTGAATCAGCGCTCTCCGAGTAGCTGGTGGTGGCGGGGTAGGGATCGACGTCGGCCCAACGGAGCAGGTAGACATCCCTGGTGGCGGCAGAATTGTTCTTGAGCTGCATGGTCACCTTGGCGGATGGGAGCACCGCGATTTCCTTGGTGATTGTCTGGGTGAGGGTCCAGATCCCGTCACTGGTGGTGCGTTGAAGTTTTACCGAGGTTGCGGACGAGGACATTACGACCGGCGCATCCCAGTTGCTACTGATTCCATCTGCCCAGTCGTAGTAGCTGTCATTAGAGGTGAAGTCACAAATGCCATAACCCTCACCAATGGCTCCCAGATAAATGTATTCCATGCCGTCGGGACTCTGAAAGGAGGCGATATTGCCATTGGCGGTCACGCAGAACTCTATGTAACTGTTGTTGGAGCCTGTGGTGGTGAAGGTGTAGGCACAAGTGGATATGTCGGGATGGACGCCGTTGCCTTTTTGCTGCGGTTGCGCGGGTGCGGCGTCGGCCGGGACGGGCGCGTGGGCCGTGGGAATGGGCAGCCGATTGCCTAGGGTCTGAGCTGAGGTGGATGCAGCAAACAATGCGAATACTGCGACGAGGCATGCGAGGAAAAGGATCCTGGAATTGAGTCTCATGGTATTTCTCCTTTCTGTGAGAAACTCCGATCCAATTTCTTATTTATAGTGCTGCGTTTAGGAAGGGCGTCTCTGGGGGTGTTGCGTCCCGCGGTGGGAGTTGCTCTTCGGGGAGACGCTCGAATTTACGAGCCGAGTGTACTCTTGTTCGACTGCGGCGGCGAAAAATATTTAGGGGGCAATCGCGTGATAGCACGTCAGGACAAATAGGGCGATCGGACTCTGCAGGCGTCCTGGAGATAGTTGGCGATGGGTTGCGAACAGAATCATGCATCGAGAGCGATACGAATTTCGCTCGTGTGTATTCATAATTCTCGCTGTAACACTACTTTGACAAATGTTCGCCCGGGTTGTTGTAAACTGCTACTCGCAAATTTCCCGGCCGAGGAGACAACTATGACTGTAAAACCCATTCCCGATGGATACCACAACCTAACCCCATACATGACGGTCCGCGATGCCGCCCGCGCGATCGAGTTCTACAAGCAAGCTTTTGGCGCCGTGGAAAAAGGCGTGATGAAAGGACCGGACGGGAAAATCATGCATGCCGAATTGCGCATCGGAGATTCTCTCCTCATGCTGGCGGATGAATTCCCGCAATTTGGATCTGTGTCGCCGCAGACCATTGGCGGCTCGGGGACGGGGCTGCACATTTATGTCGAGGATGTGGACTCGGCGTTCGACCGGGCGATTGGAGCGGGAGCGGTTGTGGAAATGCCGGTAGCGGACATGTTCTGGGGCGACCGCTATGGCAAGCTGGTGGATCCATTCGGCCATAAGTGGTCCATCGCGACTCACAAGCGCGATATGTCGACGGAGGAAATCGAAGCGGCGCAGGAAGAGTTTATGAACCAGATGCCAAAGAGCGCCTGAAAGGCGTGCGATTTTCGGCTAGTTTTCGAGGGCGCGGCCAGTGGTCGCGCCTTTCGTTTTGCCCTCGGGTTACTTCGGTAAGGTGCGGGATTCCCGCTATTACACAAGTATTACAGTGATTTCCTCTACGCCTTGATACGTTAGCTATGTACGCTATCGAACTTAGCACACGAATCGGGGATGCTCCTTGGATATGCAACTGGAAAGCCTGGAAAAACGGCAAGCCGCAAGAAACGAAATTAACTGGGTGACGGCAATCTTTATGATGGCGTTTCACGTGGGCGCCATTGCTGCACTCTTCTTCTTTACATGGAAGGCCCTGTTCGTCGCCATGTTCCTGTGGTGGGTGTCTGGAAGTCTCGGCATTGGGATGAGCTATCACCGTCTGCTCACGCACCGTGGCTATAAGACGCCGAAGTGGGTGGAGTATTTTCTGACGGTTTGCGCCACGCTCGCACTCGAGGGCGGGCCGATTTTCTGGGTAGCAACGCATCGCATTCATCATCAGTACTCCGACCAGGATGGCGATCCGCATTCGCCGATCGACGGCAAATGGTGGGCGCACATGGGCTGGATCCTGATGGGCAAGTCGATGCACCATGACACGACCACGCTGGCGCGCTACGTCCCTGACCTGGCCAAGGATAAATTTCACGTCTGGATCACGAAGTATCACTACGTACCGCAGATTGTGCTGGGCGTAGTGCTGTTTGCGATTGGCGGACTGCCCGTTCTGCTGTGGGGAACGTTTATGCGCACGGTGGTTGGCCTGCACGCCACTTGGCTGGTGAATTCGGCCACGCACTCCTGGGGCACCCGCCGCTTTACCACGCGCGATCTTTCCACCAACAGTTGGTGGGTGGCACTGCTGACATTTGGGGAAGGCTGGCACAACAATCACCACGCGCATCCGACCGCGGCGCAGCATGGCTTTACCTGGTACGAAATCGACATGAACTGGTACGGCATCTGGGCTCTGAAGCAGCTGGGCCTGGCTTGGGACATTAAGCGGGTGAAGCTCGCTGACCTGGAAAAGGGTTTAGTGGCTACGCCGAATGGCAAGCTGGTTACAGTGGCTCTGCCGGAGGCGGCAGTGGCGGGCGACTAAAC
The DNA here is from genome assembly GCA_963777005.1 of uncultured Acidobacteriaceae bacterium. Taxonomy (GTDB): domain Bacteria; phylum Acidobacteriota; class Terriglobia; order Terriglobales; family Acidobacteriaceae; genus Sulfotelmatobacter. The sequence continues at coordinate 413,573 of CAVZPC010000012.1, forward strand.
GAATCAGATTTTTTGGTTCTCTTGAGATGGGTAGACAAGACTCCGATCATCGCTGATCGGAGTTTTTGTTTCTAACGACCACCCGTTTGCTGGCGCACTTGCCGGACGACGTGATTTGCCAAGCCCATGAAGAAGAGCCCTTCAAAAACAATTATCAGGAAGCATGCGGATACGATGATCGATCGCGCTTGCGGGAAGAACCATCCCTTGCCTGACCAGTATAAGAACAATGGTGCAAACGAGACCGAGACCCCCTGAAAGCCCCAAATGACAAGCATCAGAGGAGAACGGACAAGTGACGTCCACAACGAGTTGATTTCGACCGCAGTGCCTGGCATTACAGAATTCTAGGTCGGTTCATTTGGCGGGTCGATATTACTGTGGTGTCTTCAGGATGGCGACAGCATTTGTTTTTCCCCGCGGCACCAGCTATTTCGCAGGAAAGCTGTCTACCGCGCTGTAAAATCACTCTACAGCCATGCGCATCACGAGTCGCCGCGGAACCATTATCTTCTTCCTCTGCCTGGGCATCGGCCTGGTGGCCCTGGCGGTCGCGCTCAATGTTGGATGGATCATCCTCAACTGGCGCGAGGGCGTGCTGCTGTTCTTCGGGATCATTTTTTTTGCTCTGATCATTGCGGGGATGATCGTGAATACAACGTTTCTCTTGCGCGAGATCCGACGCAGCGAGCAGCACGATAGCTTCATTAACGCGGTTACGCACGAGCTGAAAACGCCGGTGGCTTCCATCCGCTTGCATCTGGAAACGCTGCAGCGCCGCGAAGTGCCGGAAGCGCAAAAGCAGGAATTCTACCGGCTGATGCTCAGTGACACGGATCGTCTGACAGAAACCGTGGAACAGGTGCTGCGCGCTGGACGGGCCGGAGACAGAAGAGCCGGTCGGGAGAAATCCGCGGTCGATTTCCGGCAACTGGTGCGTGAATGCATGGAGGCAGCCAGGGTTCGGCATCATTTGGCCCCTCAAGCTTTGCAATACGAGGAAGCGGCGAGCAATGGCGCGGGGATGCGGGTCATGGGAAGCTACGAGGACTTGCGTACCGCGGTCTTCAATGTGCTCGACAACGCCATCAAGTATTCCGGCGATAACGTGGATGTACGCGTGCGCCTGGATGCCCCCGACGAGAAGCGCATCGTGCTCAGCGTGCAGGACCACGGAGTCGGCATTCCTTCCGATGATTTGAAGAGCATCTTCAAGCGCTTCTATCGCGTCACCCATCGATCGCTCGCCCACGTGAAAGGAACGGGGCTGGGTCTGTTTATTGTGAAGGCGATCGCGCAAAAACACGGTGGCAAAGTGTCTGCCGCGAGCGAGGGCGAAGGCGAAGGGGCCACGATTACCATAGAACTGCCGAGGTCGAGCGCATGAGCCGGGTTCTGGTTGTCGAAGACGAAGCACATCTGGCGCAGGGGCTCTGCTTCAATCTGCAGGCGGAGGGATATTCGGCTGAGGTGGTGGGCGATGGCGAGGCCGCGACAGAGCGTCTACTGGGCAAGAAAGAAAACTTCGATGCCATCGTGCTAGACATCATGTTGCCGGGCAAGGATGGGTTCAGCGTAGTTGCGGAATTGCGCGCCGCACGAAATTATGTCCCGGTGCTGATGCTGACCGCGCGAAGCCGGCCCGAGGATGTTTTGAAGGGTTTTGCCGCGGGCGCCGACGACTATCTGCCCAAGCCTTTTGACCTGTCGATATTGCTGGCGCGGTTGCAGGGGCTGCTGCGGCGCAGCCAATGGATGAGAGCCGACCATCAAGCGGGAAATGCGCTGCCCGCATCTGACGCGGCGAACGTCGGCGACTTCGGAACATTTTCTTTCAGCGGCAAGACCATCGATTTCGGCGTGCTCGAACTGCGGACCGCCGCTAATGTGATTCATCTGACGCTGATGGAATCGGAACTGCTGCGCTACCTGGTGCGTAATGATGGGCGAGTGGTTTCACGCAAACAGATTCTCGAAGAAGTTTGGGGACTGCACGAAGACACCGACACCCGCGCCATCGATAACTTTATGGTGCGGCTGCGGCGCTATATTGAAGACGATCCCGCAGAGCCGCGACACTTGCTGACGGTGCGCGGCGTGGGATACCGGTTCCTGGCGCGTCCGGAAAAGAAGTGAGGTTTGCCAATCTGCGGCGCTAGGCGCGGCAAAGCTCGGCGACCATTGCTTCCCGTCGCTCCAGCGCCAGGCGATCCATGCGGTTCAGTACCATCCCGTAGAGTGACAACGAGATTCCCGCCAACAGCAGAAGCAACAAAGTTGCGATCCACAAATTTCCGATGTAGCGAGCCGTCACGAAAGCGCTGACACCCACGCCCACGACGACCAGCTGCAAGACGAGACTCACCAGTACCGTCACCTGAGAGGCGCGCTGGCGGCCGAACTTGGAGTAGTCCAATTTTTTCGGCGAGTAGATCGATAACACATTGCCCACAGCAAAATTCATGGGTGCAGCAAACAGGAGGCCGGCAAAGGTCGCAATCGTGATGTTAAGCGCGGGCCTCCCGTAGAAAGAAGCAACCGCAATCCACGCCACAGCTATTTCTACCGCCAGAATGCTGGCGTGGGTGAGATTCTTGGCCAGCACAATGTCGCGGAAGCTCACCGGAGCCGCGTAGAAGAACTGGATGCCGCCGGCATCGCCGCCAAAATTGTTGTAAACCAGATTGGTCAGCATCAAGAGCGTATAGGCAGCAGCCACGGGAAAGGCCAGGTTGGGCGCGCGTGTCAAAAAAATACTCGAATGTCGGACAGAGTTCATGGAACCGAAACGAAAGACCAGCAGCATAAAAATCGGCATGATCAGGGTGAGCAACATGGGGCCGCTGCGGAGGAGATAGTGAATTTCTTTTTCGAAGACGGCCGTGACCGGCGTCGCGAATCCGGGAAGATGCCAGCCCAGGCGGAGCGACCGGTCTTGCCGAGGTGTGGATGGGGCGACGGCTTCGCTCAAGCTCTCGCCGCGATATTGCGCCAGCAATCTTACGTGCAGGCCGTAGCCGATCACCATCAAAAAGGCGCCTAATAAAGCGAGGGAGCTGAGCGCGGCTAGAAATTGCGGATAGATCCCTTGCATGATCGCGTCGGCGACAAGGCCGGGTGGAAGAATTCCTTGTACCGGAGCAAGAACCTCGACAAACTTCTGGACTTGCGGTTGCTCGCGCGCTTTGAAATGCCGGGTCAATGGGCCGATTAATTGAAAACTCAGCATCAGTAGAACAAACAGAACGCCCATGATCTCGCGGGTGCGGCGTTGCGCCAGCCAGCGCTCGACCCAGGCGAAGACCATTTGCATGAATAAAAGATTGAAGGCGATGAATGCCAGCAAGACAACGAACGTCCAGGGCAGCGAGGCGGGTTTGGCAAAGCCCACGCCCACCAGGATTCCGAACGACCATAGGCTGCCCAGGAAGCTGGCTGGGTCGAAAGCTCCATAGGCCAAGCGCACCAGAAAATACGAGGGGTAGCTGAGCGGGAAGCGGAGCAAGTCGGAAGAGTCCGGATTGTTGGTGAAGGCGGTCGCCATGATGGGGAAGGCTTGCCAGAAGAAAAAGATGGCCCATAGAAGCAGCGCCAGCATTTCCGGTTTGCCCGCCGAGAGAGAGAAATATGCTGCGACTCCCATGAACACTGCTCCACCGAGTCCGCCAATGACGAAAGCGAGCGATACGAAGATGTGCGAGATCAATTCCACCTGACCTCGCGTGGTGCGCAGAGCATTCGCGAAGAGGCGCCAGCGCAGCCATGCGATGGCTGTAAGTTGGCCGCGGCGACGGAGCTGAGGAGTGGATTCAATCATGGGCTAACGGTTTCGGCGAGCAGAGGCAGAGTCAACGGAATAGGGCCGACCTGATCGCTAATTTCCGCGGGCAACAAGTCCGTTAGAAATTTCAATAAAATTTGAGGGTCGCTTTCCTTTACCACCACCGCACCCGACAATTCTCTTAGACCGCGCGCGACGACTTTCGTTTCCGCTAAGACGATAGCGGGAATCCCTGGTTTGAGTCGCCTGATTTCCTGCGCGATCAAGCAAACCTCGGCATGATTGCGGTTGAGGTCCAGCACCACCGCATCTACCCTCCCCGATGTGGACCATCGGATGGCTTCAAATCCGTTGTTTGAGTTTACGACAAGATATCCCACATTAGTCAGTAACGCTTCGCGAAGGACCAGCGTGGCGGGATCGCAGCAAAAATGAAGGATGACTCGGGGCTTGCCCGATGGTGCGTCCATGTACATTACACATTCTCCGGTGGGCTCCGGCACAAGCCGCCGCCCAGAAGCGGGCTCGTCTCTGCAATCCATCGTACATTCATATGTGCGGTGTAAGACCTTCTTGCGATCAATAAAAATATTCACCGGTTCTGGAATGGGAAGATTTGGGGGGGGCGAAGCTCGACCCTGAATTTGCCCTGGCACGGCCAGGAAGAATCCGGCGATTATCTATCGTGTGGGCTTGGATACAGTGCACGACAGCTTTCGGCCTGCCGCTGCCTTCCCTTCGGCTCCTTCTTGTCCTCGTCGGTCTGCAAGCGCGGAGTTAAGCTGAGCCAACTTCTTTGGGTCGGTGATGATGCGAGCGTGGGAGAAGACTACCTGCCAGAGTTTTAGTCCCCGGCGAGAAGAAGCCAAGCGGGAGCATCGGGACTTCATGCATCCTCCGCGGGGTGCGCGCCGCTGCGCCGGCTACCAATTTCGCCGAAGGATCCTAGTTCCACTTTTTGTAGAGTTCGAAGGCTGTGGACAGCGTCGGCAATAGCGAGCCGCTCCTCGAGTGCGCTGCCATCGCGATCGTCTGCGACCAACAGTTCCTGGGTACGCTGTTGGAGAGCCGCCTGAGCTGCTTCGATTCTCTCTTGCAGTTTCTTCGGCTCGAGTTCGATCATTGCCGCTTCGTACAACTTCCGCCATGGATAGTCTTTCTTCATACTGAAGCCCCGCTTTTCAAACCTGTTTCAGCATACTCGGGGCACTAAAAAAAGGTCGGAATACTGGGTACCTCTGACGTGGCGATGGACTGCGCAAAGGCGAGGTAGAACGCAGCGTTGGCGGGAGCAAAACAGAACGCGTTATCCATATTGCAAAGTAAACGTATAATAGTAGTATAATTATCCTGCTTTTATCACAGATAGCTTGGTGAGGTAGATCATGCCCAAAAGAAACAAGGGAAGCTCCCCGCAGCCAGCGTTGAAATATCGGCAGCTGGCGGTTGCCGAGCTCAATCGCGGCAGGCGAGGAAAGCATCACGAGCTGGTGCAGGGGATCCTCAAAGAGTTGAAGATGGCGTCCCCGGGCTCTGCTTTGGAAATTCCGCTAGCGGACGTGGGCGGAATTGGGCTGGCGAACCTGCGTTCGGCGGTACATCGCGCCTCGGCTGCGGAGAGCCTGCCCATCGAAACGCTGGCTGACGAAAAAAACTTTTACGTTTGGAAGAAATAGAACCTGCCTCTACCCCAGCCAGGAAAGCTCCTGTTCCGTGCGGCGTGTGCCGCCCACGGTGCGAAGGAAAATCTGCTCCAGCGTCATCTTCTCACCAGACGACGCCGGGCCATCGACTCCCGATGGCGTTTGTGCCTCCACGCCGGCGCGCAATTCTTCGAGCGATCCCTGCGCCACCAGACGTCCTTGATGGATGATGGCGACGTGGCTGCACAAGCGCTCCACGATTTCCAGCACGTGCGAGGTGAGAAAAATTGTGGCGCCGCGAGCGATCATGCCTTGCAGCATGGTCTTCAGCGTTCCGGCGGCGATGGCGTCTACGCCTTCGAATGGTTCGTCGAGGAACAGCACCTTCGGACCGTGAATCACGGCTGCCGCCATGGCTAACTTTTTCTGCATTCCGTGCGAGTAGTCCGTAACCAGCTTCCTGGGCTGATCGGCGAGTTGCATGAAGTCGAGCAACTCAGCGGTGCGTCTGGCGGTCGTCTCTCGATCCAGTCCATACATGCGGCCGGCGAAGTTCAGGAACTCCGAGCCGGTCAGCCGTCCGAACAACGCCATGCCCTCGGGGACGACGCCGATTTGCCGCTTCACCTCCACGGGATGCGCAGTGAGATCCAGGCCAAGGATTTCGATTCGCCCGGAGCTCGGAGCAAGCAGTCCAGTGAGCATTTTGATGGTGGTGGATTTGCCGGCGCCGTTAGGGCCAAGGAAGCCGAAGAATTGTCCAGGTGACACGCGCAAGTCAACGCCGTCGACCGCGATGAGTTCTCCGAAGCGGCGGGTAAGAGCTTGAGTCGAGATGGTAGGAGCGGGATCCACGAAACTCTTGAATCTAGCACAGGCGCATTCAGCGGCGAACACCGTCCGACAGAACGTTGTCCTGCGAAAGAAAAGACAGGAAAAGCGCCTCCGCCTTGCGGCGGGGCGCTTTCCGTGGCAGAACTGCAGCGGTTTAGAACAGATTCCAGAGGAATTGGTTGTAGACGTCGTGGTGATATTGCACTTCGGGCGCTTTTACAAAAGTTCCCAGCAGGCGCGGGCAGCGGTCGGCGGCGGCCTGTTTTAGGTCGGCGTAGCGGCCTTTCACATCTTCGCCCAAAAGTTCCGTAGTCCATTCGGCTTTGCGGAAGTCCTCGAGCGCGGTGTAGATGTTGTCCGGCAGGTAGCGCTCGGCCTGGCGGAGGTTCTTGATCTTCGAGGTCTCGCCGTCGATGCCGCTCTTGAAGATCGACAACATTACCAGGTAAGGATTCGCGTCCGGCGCCACCGAGCGAACTTCCACGCGCATGCTCTTCTCGTTGCCGATCGGAATGCGGATCATCGATCCCCGATCCACGGCGGAAGCTTTGATCTGGTTCGGCGCCTCAAAGTGCGGATCCAGACGACGATACGCATTCACGCTGGGGTTCAGCAGCAGGCAGATATCATTGCCATGGGTGAGAATGCGATCGAGGAAAGCCCAGCCCATCTTGCTCAGCTTCTCTTCGCCCTTCGCATCCCAGAAGAGGTTCTTGCCGTTCTCGCTGATCGAAACATTGGTGTGCATGCCGCTGCCGTTCACCCCCACGACGGGCTTCGGAAGAAATGACGCGGTCAGGCCCATGTTGGTTGCTACCTGGCGGCAGATCAGCTTGTAGAGCTGAATTTGGTCGGCGGCCGCCACCACTTCGCCGTAGCCGTAATTGATTTCGAACTGTGAAGGCGCAACTTCCGGATGATCTTTCTCATTCTGGAAGCCCATGGAGCGCTGCACTTCGGCTGTGGTATCGATGAAAGTCCGCAGCGCATCACCCGGTAGCGAGTGATAGTACCCGCCGGTGTTTACGTATTCGAATTTTCCCGTTTCATGGTAGCTGCGCTCCGCGTCCGCGCCTTTGAACAGGAAGCCTTCAATCTCGTTGGCGGCGTTAAGGGTGTAGCCCTTCTTCTTGTGCAGAGCCTCGGCATAGCCTTTCAGCACGCCACGAATGTCGGCGGTGTAGGAGGTTCCGCCTTTGTCGATGACCTCGCCGAAGACCAGCACCTTGCCGGAACCGAACACGTCAGAGGGCGCCCAGTAGAATGCGGCCCAGTCGATGCCCAGGCGCAGATCGCTCTCTCGCTGCGCCGTGAAGCCGCGAATGGATGAGCCGTCGAAGGTGAGATTGTCCCAGCTCTTGATGAGAAACTTCTTGTCGTAATCGAGCATGTGCAACCGGCCCTCAAGATCGCTGAACAGGACGGTCACAGCTTTGATCCGCTTCTCGTCGGTCAGGTACTTCAACCGCTCTTCCTGGATCTTGTGGATGGGAACGCGCTTGCTGCGCTGTTCCTTTGCCTTCAGATTCAGCTCTTCCAATTCGTCATAGGTAAGTGCCAGAAAATTGCGCAGTTCATTAGACATGGATGGTCGTCAGTCTCCTATTCGTAGTCTGCAATTGATAATTTCAGCAAAGCAATGCCACCGAGACATGGTGAAACGGTTGGGAGTGTACCCGAAAGAATAGCGCGAGTCTCCAGTCTCGACAATCGAAAAAGCTGATGCGAGGTATGAAAGAGACGCGTACCAGAAGCGGGGCTACTGCACGCCGAGTCCCGTTCCTGGCATCAGGTGAATGATCACGCCCAAAGCGGTGAGGACAGCGAGGTAATAGATGGTCGTCGCGCGGCTGGGATGCGGAGGCAGATCTCCGGCAAAAAAGACCTGGTATCCGGCGCCCAAGGCTACCAGGAAGAACATATTTTGACCGAGCACCAGCCAGAGAGCCAGGCACGCGGTCAGCAAGATGATGCGCTCAGTCTTGCTCAAGGCCAGCACGGCCTGCCCGCCATCGAGCATCCAGACGGGAATCAAATTGAGGAGATTCAGCACGGCGCCAACGCGCGCCAGTGCGGCCCAAAGCGGATTGCCCGTCTGCCACCAGAGCACAGCGCACGCGACGGCCACCAGAAATCCCGCCAACGGTCCGGCCAGGCTGATCTCGGCACGCGTCTCCAGAGGCACGCCCATCGCCTGCCAGCGCACATAGGCCCCAAGTCCGGGTAGAAACACTGGCATATCCGCCGGCAAGCCGCGACGCTTGATGTCGACGAAGTGGCCCATCTCGTGGAGCAGAATCAGCACTGCGAAGCCGATCCCGAATTTCATGCCCCACATGGCCCAATAAAGTCCGATGAAGGCGGCAAAGCTGAGCAGGAACTTCAGCTTGAAGAGTGCGAACAGGATCGTCTTGCCCTTGGCCAACAGGATCGCGATCGGACCCACAGGGCCGAGTCGCTTCGCCCACTTGTTATCCGTCGGCTCTGGAATGTGCGCCTCGTCCGCTGCGACCTCAAGGGCGCGCGCGTGTTCCTTGATCCAGTCGTACTGCTTGGAGGTTCGCGGTAAGAGGGAGAGTCCGGCGAGCCATCGGTCGCGCGCTTGGCGCAAGTCTCCTTTGGCCTCGAGTGCCCGGGCGTCCGCCGCCAGACGATCCAGTTGTTCGGAGTGCACGAGGGCGTGGCATTGGTCGCAAACGAGTGCTCCGGGGGCGAGCTCGCTCGTGCAGCGCCTGCAGTTTCGGATCAGTTCGGGAGTGATGGAGGACACAGCTGTAGATATTATGCCCGTCAGCTGGCGCTAACTCCAGCCGGAGGACGGGCCGGGGATTGAAAAGGTCCATCGATCGCAGCCAGTCTCTCTCCTGTGATTTGCCATGCAATGCGAATTCCGATGAAGAGGATGAAGAGTCCGATCGCTCCATGGAGAGGATCGGCCAATTCAAGAAACGGAGAAGCCAATCCTAGAACCGCCAATGTCACGAACGCCTTGCCGATGTTCACAGCAGGTTTGGCGGGTGCCGTGGTTTCAGGCCGTCCAGTCTCTTTCTCCAGTTCGCGTTGTTCCTCAGCCAACTGCTGTTGCTGCGATGCGTGTTGAGCTTGCTTATGCTCGCCTGTGTAGTGAATCCAGACGGGAATCGCGGCCATGGATACAGCCGCGTAGGTGAGCAACGCGGCGGTGATCTGGTAACGGCGTCCGCCTTGGCCGTTCGATCCTTTCATCATCGCCTTGCCCACCATCCAGCCGACAGCCAGCGAGACGTAGCCAATGATGAGACTGGTCGCAATCTCGAAGGCGGCGTAAAGAATCAGCCCGGCAATCGCGGCACCCACGCCGTAGAGGAGCCCGCGAACGTAATCGGCGTGGCTATATTGTGGCAGCTCGCTCTGCGCCTTCTCGGCGCAGCCTCGACAGGCCATGGCGCCATGCACGCGGTAATAAGTGCCGGTGATGGGCTGCTGGCAGAACTGGCAGTGATCGACTCCGGGCGATCCGAGATATTCGGCGGTGCCGAACTGAATTGGAGAAGAGCCGGGCGCGGAATTCTCGAAGCGGGCGTCACTCATGGGCCGGACGATAGCATAGCGCCTGGCACGAAGGAAGGGAATTCGGGTTGGTTCTTGTGTGCTTACTGGCGGTGGGTCGAAGCTCCGGCAGCGATCTCGCGTAGCGCGCTGACAAAATCGGTGGCGGCATTCGGATCCGCCAAGGACTCCAGATGCACGACGGCGGAAAATTGTGGAGATTCCGGACGGAAATGTACTTCGAGAAATTCCTGCCGTCGCGCCGACATCAGGGCATTCAACTCCGCCGAGGGATCCTGCTTCCAGTGCGTCCGGGTGGTCAGAATCACGGCGCCCGGTTCGTAGACATCCCACTCGCGATCGTCGCGCTTGGGAGAAGAAATCCCGCGATTATGAGCGCACCAGCGATGCCGGACTACTTCCAGACGGAAACTCGGGGAACCGTCCAGGTCGGCCTCAAAGGTTAAGGTTTCTTTTTGCTTATGCCAGCAGCTTATCAGCCACTGGATAGGAAGAGCACGCGGCCGGAATTTCACGGTTACGCGAGCGTTTTCAAACCATCGGGAAGGGAAATGAAGACGGGCTTGCAACCGGGAAGTTCCCGTCCAACTGGACTCGAGGATGCGTCCCTTACCGACGCATGCGGACTGGACCCAGCGCAAGACCGCAGCGCCCTTTTTTCGGTTGTAATGGGAAAACACGAGGTACCACAGCCCCAAAACGGCGACCGAAGCGACCACGTCAATCAGCAGAAGGCGCCCCACCACGCTTTCCTCTGATGCCCATGGTACGTCCGAGGTTGCGGATGAGGCAAGGGGCAATCGTCCCCATTTGACGGGCTTACCGCAACCTGCAGCACATATCTGTGGAAAATCTGGGAACGAATGCTTTTATAGGGCGGAATGAGCTTTCCACGGCCCATTACAATGGCCGCGTGCTCTTCACCATTCGTGATTTCCAATCCCCAGACTTTGAGACGCTTTGGCGCATCGACCAAACCTGCTTTGCTCCCGGAATTTCCTATTCCCGGGCCGAGCTCAGGCTCTATATGCGCCGCCGCGCAGCCTTCACGGTGGTGGCAGCGAGTGTGGACGGGCCAGCCGTGGCTGGTCCAGCTACTGCGGGTTCGGTTTCCACAATAAACGAAAATCACTTTTCTTCTCCGACTGCCGATTCCGCCATTGTTGGGTTCCTCGTTGCCGAAGCAGGCAGCCGGGCCCGCGGCCATATCATCACGATTGACGTGATTGCTGCCGCGCGCCGCTTCGGAGTGGGGTCTTTGCTCCTGCGTGCTGCGGAGGACCGTTTGATCGTTACCGGCTGTCGCGTGGTGGAACTGGAAACCGCCGTCGATAATGCGGCTGCTCTAGCTTTTTACAAGCGCCACGACTTTAACGTGACCAGAACCTTCCCCCGCTACTACTCCAACGGAATGGACGCGTTGGTGCTGGAAAAAAATCTCATATAGCGCCGGAGACTTCACTAGTTCGCCGAATGGATTTGCGCTTTGCCCACTTCTCCAGCTACCTTGCCTTGTGATGAAAATTGCTGCCAAGGAAGTCGCGATTCAGGGCGAACTCGGTTCCTTCAGCCACGAAGCTGCAGAGCGCATTCTGCCGGGCTGTACCGTGGTTCCTTGCGCCCATTCCGCCGACGTGTTTGACCGCGTGGAGAAGGGGTCGGTTTCCGCCGCCGTGATTCCCATCGAGAACTCGCTGGCCGGGACCGTGGCCGAGCATGCCGATCTGCTGGTTGCGCGGGATGTGTTCATCCAGGCAGAATTTCTGCTGCGGATTGTGCACAACGTGATCGCTGCGCCCGGTGTGAAACTCGGGGCAGTGCGGCGCGTATTCTCGCATCCGGTGGCTCTCGATCAGTGCCGCGATTTTTTTCGCTATCATCCCAGGATTGAGCCGGTTCCGTTTTATGACACGGCGGGAAGCGTAAAGCATGTTGTGGCGGAGAAGCTTTCTGACGCGGCGGGCATCGCGGGACGCCACGCCGCGCGAGAATATTCAGGAAAGATCCTGCAGGCGGGTGTCGAAGACGACAAACGAAATTTCACGCGCTTCCTCCTGATTCGTAAGGCGAAAGTGAATTCGCCGGCCTCGCGCAAGGGAAGCGCCGCTTCTGCCCGCTACCAGCGCCTGATTCCCCACGGAGCGAACAAAACTTCTCTGGCATACAAGGTGAAGAATGAGCCGGGAGCGCTGTTCAAATCGCTAAGCGTATTTGCCCTGCGCGATATCAGCCTGAGCAAGATTGAGTCCCGCCCCATGCGTGGACGTCCCTGGGAGTATGTCTTCTACGTGGACTTTCTCCGCGGCGACGATGAGCCGGCCCGGAATGCCCTGCGGCATCTCGCCGAGATCGCGGATTTCGTCAAGGTGTTAGGGGTTTACCCGGCGGCGTAGTGCACACCCTAATTCTTCGACTCATGAGCTGCCGGAGCGGCGAATTTCGAGACGCTCCGTCCCGCAGAATCTTTGCTATACTCCGCAATCGTGAGGTGTATTCTCATGAAAAAGATACTCTGTTATGTAGTTGCAGGAGCTTGGCTCACGGGAATTTCTTTCAGCCAGAGCGCGGCTCCGCCGCAATCCTCCGAAACGGCTCCAGCCTCGGTTGTGGCTAAACCGCCCGCGATCGAAATGCACTTTACTCCGGGAACTTTGATTCGCGCGCAGCTGGAGAAGCCGATTGATGCCAAGAAAGCAAAAGTGGGAGACCAGGTGCTCGCCAAAACCACTGACGATCTGAACTCATCTCCGCCCGGTCTTGCAACCAAGGGCTGCCAAATCATAGGACACGTCGTCGAGGTTGTTCCTCATCAGGGGGATTCTCCCTCCACTTTGAAAGTTGCGTTCGACAAGATGATCTTGAAGAACGGTTCCGAAATGGCTCTGCCCGCAAACATCAAAGCTGTGGGATACGCAGATCAATTTGATCCCGCCACAAACTCGGAACAGATCGGCCAGATGGGCGGCGGCCCGGGAATCCGTGTCGGGACACCTCCCGGAGGAGTTATCGGTGCGGGTAGCGGTCAGCCAAGCCAATATGGTGGACAACGGATGCCCACGCCTACCGGCGGCGGGAGTAATCCCGATGCCAAACTACCCTTCAATGCCAAGGGAACAGTGGGCATGTCGGGCGTGGAGTTGAGCGAAGCCGCACAGGATTCTGTGCTGACTTCCAAGAAACACAATGTGAAACTGGAAAGTGGAATGCAAATGATTCTCCGGGTTGATTAGGGCCCCGAAGGGAAATCATGCACCGGTTTCATTCCTCTAACTCGTTCCACGGCTGGACGACCGTCACCATACAACGCCCGCGTTTCCGGCGGAGGCGGGATCAGCCGCGTTAGCCCCGGTACCTTGGGCATCATGTCGGGCGACTCAGGATGCCGATAGAATCGAGAAGCCTCAAGCATATAAGAGGTGGATGAAACCTTTCCAGAGGATTAACATCTAAGCTTGAGTGAGTTACACTCAAGGAGAGCCAATGAATCAACCACCGCTTTCCGAGCCGACTGCTAAGCATCGGGAAATAAATGACGTACGGGCTTTGCCCGTGCTTCCAGTGCGGGATACCGTTCTTTTTCCGCACGCCGTCCTGCCTCTAACGGTAGGGCGCGATAGTTCCGTCCAGCTTATTAATTCGCTCGGGGAGGACAAGACCATCGTCGTTGTGGCGCAGCGCGAGGCGCGCGTCGACAACCCTCAACCCAGCGACCTTTATACGGTCGGCACTTCCGCAGTGGTACATAAAGTTGTCAAGATGCCCAACCAGAGCCTGTTCGTGTTTGCCGAGGGGCTGGAACGGGTACGCTTAGGCGAGTTCACGCAATTGACGCCGTTCATGCGGGCCCGGGTATCACCCATTCCTGAAGCGGCGCCGCCTGACAGTTCTGAAATCGAAGCGTTGCAGCGCAATGTGCTGACCCTGTTCCAGCAGATCGTTGCCGGTTCGCCGACGCTGTCTGACGAACTTTCTACCGTTGCCCTCAACATTGATGAACCTGGCCGTCTGGTGGATTTCATCGCATCCTCTTTGCCGTCTTTGTCCACGCCCGACAAACAGGACACGCTCGAAACTCTCGACATTCGCATACGTCTGGAGAAGATCAACCAGCATCTTGCGAAAGAACTGGAAGTGCAGCAACTGCGCAACAAGATCCAGAGCGAGGTACAGGATCGCGTGCAGCAGACGCAGCGCGAGTATTACCTGCGCGAGCAGATGAAGGCCATCCAAAAGGAATTGGGCGAACAGGATGAAGGGCAGCGCGATGTTGAAGATCTGAAGAAGAAAATCGACGACGCGGGCATGCCGGAAGAAGTAAAGAAAGAAGCGCTCAAGGAATTGGGGCGCCTCTCGCGCATGTCTCCCATGGCCGCCGATTATTCGCTCACGCGCAATTATGTCGAGTGGCTGGCCGTGTTGCCCTGGGCCAAGACTTCGGGGCAGGAAATCGAAATCCCGAAAGCCAAAGAGATTTTGGATACGGATCACTACGACCTGGAGAAAGTTAAAGATCGCATCCTCGACTATCTTTCCGTGCGGCGCTTGAAGCCGAATATGAAAGGTCCAATCCTGTGCTTTGTGGGACCTCCCGGCGTAGGTAAGACTTCGCTGGGCAAGTCGATCGCTCGGGCGTTAGGCCGGAAGTTTGTGCGCCTGTCGCTCGGTGGTGTGCACGATGAAGCGGAAATCCGCGGACATCGTCGTACGTACATCGGCGCATTGCCGGGACAAATTATTCAAGGCATTCGCCGTGCAGAGACGAAGGATCCGGTGTTCATGCTCGACGAGATCGATAAGGTCGGCCGGGATTTTCGTGGCGATCCGGCTTCGGCATTGCTCGAAGCGCTCGATCCCGAGCAGAACTCGACCTTCCGCGACAACTATCTCGACGTCACGTTCGATTTGTCGAAGGTGCTCTTTATCACGACTGCGAATATGCTCGACCCGATTGCCGAGCCACTGCGCGATCGCATGGAGATCATCGAACTGCAGGGCTACAGCGAGGAAGAGAAGCTTCACATTGCGTTCCGTTATCTGGTGCCGCGGCAAGTGGAAGAGAACGGAATCACCGCGGAGCAGATCGAATTTCCTGAGGCAGCGATCCGCTACATTATTCGCCACTACACGCGAGAGGCTGGTGTACGCAGCCTGGAGCGAACCATCGGAACCATCTGCCGCAAGCAAGCGCGGCGGCTGGCTGAAGGCAAGACCGAGAAACTCGTGGTGACGCAGGAAATCATTCAGGAGTTTCTGGGCGGCATTAAGATTCGCACCGAAGGTGAAATCGAGGAACGCACGGAACGGCCGGGCGTCGCTGTAGGCTTGGCCTGGACTCCATCGGGCGGCGACGTGCTGTTTGTCGAAGCCAACGCCATGAAGGGCAAAGGTGGATTCACCATGACCGGCCAGATTGGCCAGGTTATGCAGGAATCCATGCAGGCGGCTCTGACATGGGTGCGCTCGAATGCGGCACAACTGGGCATCGCGGAGAATTTTTTCGCCGACCACGACATTCAC
The DNA here is from genome assembly GCA_963777005.1 of uncultured Acidobacteriaceae bacterium. Classification (GTDB taxonomy): domain Bacteria; phylum Acidobacteriota; class Terriglobia; order Terriglobales; family Acidobacteriaceae; genus Sulfotelmatobacter. Next base: position 428,897 of record CAVZPC010000012.1, read on the forward strand.
ATGCACGTGCCGGCAGGAGCGATCCCGAAGGATGGGCCTTCGGCCGGCGTGACCATGGCGACCACACTCGTGTCGCTACTGACCGGGCATCGCATTCGTCCGCTGCTGGCCATGACGGGCGAGATCACCCTCAGCGGCAACGTGTTGCCAGTGGGGGGCATTAAGGAAAAAGTGCTGGCCGCCAAGCGCGCCGGAGTCACGGACGTGATTCTTCCCGCGGAAAATAAGATGAACGTTGAGGAGGACCTCACCAAGGAGCAACTCGAGAATCTCAAGGTTCATTATGTGAAGACGATTGAAGAGGCGCTGCGCGTCTCCCTGCCGGAAGTCGCAGAGTCCGCAGCTGCCAAGCTGCTGACCACGCAGGCGGATGCTGTGCACGATAAGGCATTCGCACGAGCGTAAGCTAAGCGCAGTCGCCAGTGATTAGTTGCCAGCCCTCACGGGCTGGCAATTTTTTTGTCCGGCAAGAAATTGCAACCTCATGCGCTGAGCGACGGACACGCGTTAAACTTGCAACGAGCAACTCATCCATGCGCGTGCGTGTTCTCTTCTTCGGGATGTTGAAAGACCTGGCGGGGAAGCCCGATGACACGCTGGAATTGCGCGAGGGCGCGACGGTAAGCGATGTGCTCGGCTACTGTGAATCCCAGATTCCCCGGCTCAAGAATGTGATGCCCTCCCTGGCGATTGCGGTGAATCAGCACTACGCGGCCGCGGAAACTGCGTTGAAATCCGGCGACGAAGTTGCGTTGTTGCCGCCGGTGAGTGGCGGGTCGGGAGAGGAAGATCGCAATACGGTCCCAGTGCCGAGATCCTGGATTATTCGGGAGCCGATCGATACATCGCGGGTGCTTGCCAACCTCAAGCGCGGCGAGGATGGGGCAGCCGTTGTCTTCGAAGGGGTGGTTCGCAACCAGACGCGCGGCCGTAAGACGCTCTACCTTGATTACGAGGCCTACGAGGAGATGGCGCGGCAGCAGATGGAGGGGTTGGCTGAACAGGCGCTGAAACAGTTTCAAGTCCGCGATGCGGTCCTGGTACATCGGCTGGGACGGCTCGAGATCGGCGAAACCAGCGTGCTGATCATTGTTGCATCGCCCCACCGCGCCGCCGCTTTCGACGCATGCCGCTGGCTGATCGATACACTCAAGCGTACTGTGCCCATCTGGAAAAAAGAATACTTTGAAGATGGCGCGGTGTGGGCCGATGGAGAGCCGTTTCCCGCCGAGATTCCCCGGGCCAACTCCGGCGGGTGAGTTCCGGCATTTCAGATTCTGGTGAGCAGATCGCGGGGCCCCGGGCAGCCCGGCATCGGGCCATGCATCTAAGTGAACGGGCTAAGTCGCGTTCAGCGCCGAGATCCTGCATTCGAAAACGCCTGGTTGTGCGCGCCAGGACAGCCGAGAGTCCCGCCCTGAGTCGTACCGGCGGCTGTCGCCACGTATACTTCTTTAGCGAATGAGAAAACCTGCAACCTTGATTTTGCTGCTGGCCTGCGCTGTTTCCCACGCGCAACAAACTCCAGTTCAAAAACAATCCACGACGGAACCGAGCACGCTCAAGGTTGACGTAAAGCTGGTGAATGTCTACGTAACGGTGACCGACGCCCACGGGGGGCCGGTTGGTGGACTGAAGAAAGAAAATTTCATAGTGCAGGAAGATGGGCGCGAACAAACCATCTCTGTGTTCGATAAAGAATCTGCGGTGCCGCTTTCGATTGCCCTGGCGATTGATACCAGCCTGAGCACACGGCACGACCTGCCCTTGGAACAGGCATCTGCCAAGCGCTTTGCCCGGGCGATCATGCGGCCGGTGGATGCGTTATCGGTGTTTGGCTTTAGTGAAACGGTACTGCAGTCCACGTCTTACACATCTGACCTGAAGCGGATCGATGATGGGATTGACCACATCCGGCTGGGCGCGGCCACGGCATTGTTCGACGCGGTCTATCTGGCTTCGCGCTCGCTCGACCGCCGGCAAGGAAGAAAAGTCCTGGTACTGATTACCGACGGCGGCGACACGGTCAGCAAAGTGGATTACAAGGAAGCGGTGCGCGCCGCCGAAGAGGCTGAATGCACCGTCTACAGCATCATCGTCGTGCCGATCGAAAGCAGTGCCGGCCGAGAGACCGGAGGCGAGCATGCTCTGATCCAGCTTTCAGAAGACACGGGGGGCAAGTACTACTACGCCACCTCCATGTCGCAGCTCGACGATGCTTTCCGCCAGATCAGCGACGAACTCCGAACTCAATACTTGCTGGCCTACTATCCCTCAGAGCGCACTTCGAACTCACAGTTCCGTCGGATCCAGGTTAATGTTTCCGGACCGCCGGACTCTGCGAATTATCGAGTGCGGCACCGGGCAGGCTATTACACAGTTAAGTCCAACTTCTGATCTCCCTGCGAAATCGCAAGGCCCCGCTGTACCCGCTTGGATGGTCCTCAACATAACCGCTGAGACATTATTGTTAACGACGCAGTAAACAAACGGAGATTTATTTTTGCAGAATGAATCTACAGTTTTCGGGATTTTGGTGAGGCGCCAGGAACCGAATCCTCCTCCGTTTCCTTAGTCACGAATCGCCTAAACATATGAAAAATATACAGATGATGGAACGTCCCCGTTTCGGCAGCGGGCTGGCTGGAAAATTGCTTTAACGCTGCCAGAGCTGCATTTCTGTTTGTGGGACAGGTTTGATTTCTTGGCGGGAAGTTCGGATCTGCATCCCGCCGAACCCGTTGATCGATAGTTCTTAAGGTTCTGGTACGGCTTCAGATTCCTGAAGCGGTTTGGCGAACAATTTTCCTGATGATCACAATTCCGAAAGGAAGGTTTACGATGTTGAAGCTTAGTTCCTCCCGCCAATTTGCCAAGCGAGTTGTCGTGTGTATAACCCTGATTGTTTTGACCGCGACGCTTGTGCTCGCCCAGTCCACCGTCGGTACGGGCAGTATCGAGGGCATCGTGACCGATCAAACCGGTGCGGTCGTCGGCGGGGCCAAGGTGACGATTACGAACAAAGGGACGGCAGCAACGATCCATCTTACGGCTTCGTCCTCTGGATCCTACTCCTCGGGTCCGATTCAACCCGCAGAATATGTAGTGCGGGTGGAAGCCAAGGGCTTCAAGACTACAGAGCAAACAGTCACCGTACAAGTCGGCAACACAGCGACGGTCAGCCCAAAGCTTGTGATCGGGCAAGAGAGCCAGGTGATTGAAGTTCAGGGAAGCGCAGTCGCCGTTAACACTGAGCAGGCAACCGTGCAAGGAGTGCTCAATGTTGACCAGATCGAAAATCTTCCGGTCAATGGCCGCAACTTCCTTGATCTTGCGCAGTTGGAACCGGGCGTCCAGATTCAGGAAGGCAGTACCTTCGACCCAACGAAGAACGGTTTTTCGTCGATCTCCTTTCAGGGCCGCTTCGGTCGAACGGCGCGTATCGAGGTTGACGGAGTCGATGTCAGCGACGAGACAGTCGGCACGACGACCCAGAACATTCCGGCGAGCGCCATCCAGGAATTCCAGCTTTCGCAGTCGTCTCTCGACCTGTCAACCGAGCTAACGTCCTCAGGAGCGGTGAACGTTACGACCCGTTCTGGCAGCAATGCTATCCATGGCGAGGGTTTTGGATACTTCCGCGGTAACCAGCTTGCGGCGGCCCTGCCGGGACCAACCGCACCACCGTTTCAACGTGCCCAGTTTGGCGGAAACTTGGGCGGAGCTGTTATCAAGGACAAACTCTTCTGGTTCCTGGACGGCGAGCGCACGAAACAAGACTTGACGGGTGCCGAGCCTTTTTCTGCCCCCTTCGATACTCTGAATACCACTCTGGTTGACCCCTACCGCGAATTCAACACGGACGAGCGCGTGGACTGGAACGTCAAGGGCAACACGCGGGCGTTTTATCGCTTCAATTTCGACCAGAACAGGGGCGTTCGCCCATTTGGTTCGGCCAGTTCTCTGCAGGGATTCTTGAACGCCGACCACACCGCGACCCATGCCGCAGGCGTCGATTTCAGCACGGGATCGTTCACCCACAGCATTCGTTTTGAGTACCTCAAATTCCGCAACGGAATTGGGGACGGCACCTCCAGTATAACCGGCTTCGATAACCCCATTCCCGGATTGGGCATTAACATTGACGCGACCACTGCGGGAAGTTGCGTATTGAGTGGCGGCGGGGCCTACTGCGGCGGGCCGAACCTGTTGGCGCCACAGCAGACCATTCAGAGCGACCACGAGATTAAGTACGACGGCAGCAAGATTATTGGCAAGCACATTATCCGTTACGGAGTGACATTTAATCACCTACAGGGCGGAGGCTTAGCTGCGTTTTTCACATTCCCGCAAGTGGGTACCTCCGATCTGCCAACCACGGCCGCGCCGTCCGATCCAACTTCCTATCCGGCGGAGTGGGTGTTCTTAGGTAACGGCATCGGCTTTTCTACCGCCAAGGCTTCCTTCAACTTCCCAGGCGGCGGCTTGGGACCGGACAACCGCTTCGAGACATATTTCGGGGATGGTTGGAAGATTTTGCCTCGTTTCACACTTTCGCTGGGCTTGCACTACGTGCACGATACCGGGCGTGTGGATAGCGACCTGGGTCCATTGCCCGCTCTCAATATGTGGGGCACTGGATTGGGCGACCGCGTACGCACTCCCGGCACCGACTTCGGGCCTCAAGTGGGCTTTGCCTGGGATCTGAACGGTACCGGAAAGACCGTAATTCGCGGCGGCGGCGGTTTGTTCTTTGAGAACTCCATCTGGAATAACGTGTTGTTCGACAGCCCGGCCCGAATTCCTCAAGGCATTTTTGCCTATACTCCCCTGGTGTGTGCTGGCGGTTCGTCTAGCGCGTTCAACTGGCCAGGTGGCACTTCTAGTCTGGGGGCAGTCGGCGCCTCAGTTGCCGGCGGAGCAGGAACCGTAACCAGTGCGACGCAAGTTACGCCGAACTTCTGCGACGGGACGATCTCGACGGTTGGTTCCCAGATATTGGCGCTGAGCACTGCCTTTAAGTCTGCGGCAGCAGCTAATGTCGGGTTGCAACCCAACGGCAACTTTGTGGGATCAACATTAAACGCCGCTAACATCAACGGCTTCGATGTATTTAATCCGAACTACCGCACTCCACGCTCGTGGCAGATGAACATTGGCATTCAGCACGAGATTCGTCCTGGGATGGTTTTCAGCGCCGATTTCATCCGCAACATCGGCGAACACTATCTCATTGCCCAGGACATGAATCATGGTGGTTCGGTGCAATCGTTTAACGCGGCCAATGCCATGGCTGCGCGTGATGCTGCACAGACAGCAAACCATTGTGCAGCGGGCCCTGGCCAGGCGAGTTGCATGGTTTCGGCGCTCGGGGTAGCAGGCGCTCAGGCAGCATATTCCGGCGCCGGCCTAGATTCGATCAACGCATTTGGTGGTGCGCCCTGTCCCACCTGCGCCTTCCCTGGATATACGCAGCCGGGAGGCGTGAGTCCCCTCGGGAGCGGGAATCCTGACACAGTAGGCGAGTTGGACATGCTGAATCCTATCGGCCGCTCGGTTTACAACGGCCTGCAGATGAAGTTGGTGGATCAGGTAAAGAATCCTCTTCCTGCTGTGAAGGCGGTGAACTTCCAGTTCTCTTATTCGCTCTCGAAGTTCATCAGCCAGGTGCAGGATCAGGACTTCATCAACGTTGCCGTCAATAATAACGACCCGCTTCAGTTCACCGGACCGAACGCGCTGGATCGAACCCATCAATTCTCCTTCGGCGGTACCTTCGATCTTCCGCTTTTCACAAAGTTGAGCTTGATTGGGCACTTCTATAGCCCGCTTCCGCAGAATCTCTCGCTGCCTTTGTCGACTAGTGGCGGCGAGATCTTCTCCACCGATTGGACAGGCGGTGGATACGCAAGCGGACAGGCTGGTCTACCAGTTCCGGGTACCAACCTTGGAGCGTTCCAGCGCGGCATTAACATAGGCAATTTGCAGAACTTCATTAACAACTACAACGGTCGTGTCGCCGGCACGCTCACTCCTGCTGGTACCGCGCTAGTGACGGGCGGGGTGATGACCAGCGCCGATATGACAGCTTTGGCCTGGACGCTGCCCACTCTGGCAAACGTTCAACCGGGGGCACTCGGATTCCCGTGGCTGAAGTCGTTCGATCTGAAGGCTAGCTGGCCTATCAAAATCGCAGAGCGCGTGACCATCGAACCCAGCGCGAGCATTTTCAACCTGTTGAACTTCTCTAACTCGTTCCTGCCAGGCAACCTGCCCGGAGGTGTGCCGGGAACGCTCTCGCCGGGGACGGGCGGATACTTGGCATCGACCACGATCGGCGGTGTAACGCCGGGGTCAAGCTTGACGCCATACCGGGCCAGCTTCCAGTCTGGAACGTATGCCTTGGGCGCTCCGCGGCAGATCGAGTTCGGACTGCGAGTTGCCTTCTAGCCAAGCTGAGTAACACGATCACGCCGTGGCGCTTCATCGCGTCGCGGCCTTTTTCTGCGCGGAGTCGCGTAGCGCGGTATGACTCACTGCGAGATCTGCGAGCGCAACTGTTTGGCCAGCTTTTCAATGCGCTTGAGCTTCTCCGTGAGATCCTTCGGCAAAAGGCCTTTGCTGGTTTGATCAACCTCGGGAGGAACTGACTGGGCTAAAGCTGCGAGTTCCTCGGCATCGCGCTTGAGCTTGACCACATCGATCGGGACTCGCTGATTTAGCGGCGGCGGCAGATCTCTTTGACTTTTCGCCTCGGCTTGTTCGCCCTGGTTCAGACTGGGTGCCCCCGGTCGCTGGGCGAGCATGGGAGAGGCGCAGAACAGGATTCCCAAACAAACAGTTAAGCGGATCACGGGGCCTCCTGACAGAAGAGAAATTTTCGCAATTCTACTCCCGATCATGCGGCGAAGTTGGCGCAAAAGTTGAGAATCCTGTCAGGTGATTCCGAGCGAGCCTACCGACTCGTCGTGCGCCCATCGGCCGTTGTGTACAATGCCAGCATGGCTTTGCGAGGAAACCCTAATGCCGGTAAACGTGGCCGGACTCCGCCTCCGGAAGAGACTTTCGAGGAAGCCGGCTTCCTCAAAGCTCTGGGGGAGAAGCAGCGGCCGGTGAGCGTCAAACTGATGGACGGCCAGACAGTCAGTGGCTGGATTGAGTATTACGACAAGAACATGGTGCGTCTGACCCGCGAAGGTGCGCCCAACCTGTTCATCTTTAAGCACGAGATCATGTACATCGCCGAGGATGGCGGCGCGAAGAAGTAGCTGCGACTTCCGGGAGTCCGCCCACCGCGAAGCCTTCGACCTGAGTTTGATGTCTTCAAATTCCCCCAATCACGACAGCTTTATTCCAGCCATGTCAGAGATCGCGCGCGAAGCGGGCGCGCTGTTGATGGAGTATTTCCATCAGCACCTGAAAATTGAGTACAAAGGTGAGGCTGATCTGGTTACGGCGGCGGATCGCGCCGCCGAGGCGATGATCCGCGACCGCATACGCCAGCGCTGGCCCGGCCACGACGTGCTGGGCGAGGAGCAGGGACTTAGCGACCAAGGGAGCGAGTATCGCTGGTACATTGATCCGCTCGACGGCACTACCAACTTCGCGCACGGCTACCCCGTCTTCTGCGTGTCGATGGGACTGGAACGCCAGACACCAGAACAACGCTCGTCCGGAAAGCTGGGCAGCCGCATTGCCGCGGTAGTTTACGATCCCACCCGCGATGAATTGTTTTCGGCAGAGCAGGGGCAAGGCGCGCGGCTCAATGGAGAAATCATCCACGTCTCGAAGACCGCGACCTTGAAGGAGAGTCTTCTGGCCACGGGCTTTCCCAGCCAGAAGCGGCACAAGAATCCGAATATCTATTTCTATCACCAGATCACCCTCCGCTCGCATGGAGTGCGCCGCGCGGGCTCCGCTGCGCTGGATTTGTGTAACGTTGCCTCGGGACGCTTCGACGGATTCTGGGAGTTCAATTTGAATCCCTGGGATACGGCGGCGGGCGTGCTACTCGTAGAGGAGGCGGGCGGTAAAGTGACGCGCTTCGACGGATTGCCCTTCGAACTCAACAGCCGGGAAACTGTGGCGTCGAATGGCCTGATGCATGAGGCCTTGTTAAACGAGTTCAGAGAAATTTTCGCGGGACGAGGAATGGAGCCGTTGCCGGACCCGCGGCAGTCCGACCGGTGAAAATATGGATCTCGCGAAGCGGTCCGCTGTTACCGTTTTTTCCGTGGCCGCGCTGTTGTCCGTTTTGCAGGGAGCCGACAGAGCCACGTCCCCATCCGTGTCCGCGCCCGACGCGGCTTACGTGCAGTCGTTCGAAAAATGGAAGGCCGAGCAGATCGACGATCTGAAAAAGAATTGGCTGCCGTTGGCGGGCCTGTACTGGCTGAAGCCGGGAGCCAACAGCTTCGGGTCGGCCGCGGAAAATGCGATTGTTTTTCCGAAAGGTCCGTCGCATGCCGGGGAATTCGATCTTGAGGGCAAGGACGTCACTATCAAACTGCTGCCTGAGGTGCATGCCACGACGGCGGGGAAGCCCCTTGTAGGGTCGGCGAAGTTGAATCCCGATGTTTCCGGGCACGCGTCTATGGTTGAGATTGGAAGCTTGCAGTTTCACGTGATCGTGCGCGGAGAGCGCGTGGGTGTTCGCCTGAAGGATGGGGACAGCGCTGCGGTGCGTAATTTTCGCGGGCTGATTTTTTATCCGCTGGATATGAACTACCAGATCGCCGCGACCTGGGTGCCGTCGGATGGAAAAAGGACGATCGACGTGCCCAATGTCTTGGGGGATGCGACCTCAATCAGAGTGGCGGGTACGGTGGTATTCAAGATGAACGGCCAGGAAGTGGAGTTGACCGATCTGCGTGGCGATCCTTCGAAAGGACTGTTCTTCGTCTTCAACGACCTCACGGCAAAAACCGATACCTATCCTGGCGGGCGTTTTCTGGAGACGGGACCCGTGGTAAACGGAAAAGTGACACTCGATTTTAATCGCGCTTACAACCCTCCCTGCGCCGTAACGCCCTACGCTACTTGTCCTTTGGCGCCAAAGGAGAATCGGTTGATGGTGGCGATCCCGGCCGGTGAGAAGTTTGACAAGTCAGCTCACGCGTACCATTAACCGTCCGAACGACGCATCGACTCCCGCGCTACAATAACTGGGGACTGGGTAGCCGCTTCTGCCTGTCCGATAAATCGTTCAATCCTACAGGCGCAACGTGATCAACTCTCTTCTGGAACGCAAAATCGAAAAGCGGCCCGACAAAGTTCGGCTGCAGGGGCGCATTCTCTTTCTCACCGAGGATCCCGAACTGATCAAGCGGCAATTGGCCGGTGAGGATTTGCCGTGGGATACGAAGAATCCAGCCAAAAATCCGAAACTACGAGATGACATCTCGACCGACGAAATCACACCCGCGCACTACTGTTTTTACTTCGATGAGACGCTGGGCGAGATTCCTTACCTCGGCTTGAAGTGCGGCAGCGTCACGCCGATTGGGCGCGGGGATGTGAAACGCGGCGGATTTGTGTGCGCCGTGAGCGGGAAGCGGCGCGGCAAAGGATCGAGCCGCGAGCAGTCGCCGTATGCCGAGATGTGTGCGGGAATTCGCGTGGTGATTGCGGAAAATATTGAGAGGATCTACAAACAAAACTGCCAGAACCTGGGAGTGCTGACTTCTACCAACTTTTCCTTAATCGACAGGATCCGCGGCGGGGAAGAGATTCCGCTGAGCGAGTTCACGGCGGGGGAAGATGAGATCACGCGGCAGGTCATCGAGTACGGCGGGTTGTTTCCCTTCAACGTCGCGCGAATGCAGAAGAAAGTGTTCCTGCCACCCATACGAACTGACAAGCGTCCGATGACGGTAGGGGAGAAAATCTTCGCGCGGCACATGGCAAACGAAAGCGGCGGCATTGGCGTGGCCGGCGTAAAGCCGGGCGATACCGGATTTGCGCAGGCTGACCTGCGCTTCAGCCACGAGTACGTCACCCCGATGGCGGCCATTTTCTTTGAGCATTACGTTGGCAAGGACGCCAAGGTCAACGATCCCTCGAGCATTATTTTTTTCCGTGATCACCTGACGTTTTTGGATGAAGTGATCTCGGAAGAGAAAAAGAAGCTCGGGCTTCTCGATCTGGCAACGCAGCTCAAGCTCAAGCAGCAAGACTTCGCAACTAGGCAGGGAATCAAGCTGCATGGAGAATTGAAAGACCGAAAGGGTTCGGAGGGAATCTGCCACTCGATTGTGCTGGAGAGTTATGCGCTGCCGGGGCAACTCAACATTGGCTCGGACTCGCATACTCCGCATGTGGGAGCGATCGGCTGCGTCGCATTTGGCATCGGCACGACCGATGTCTTCAATGGCTGGATCACGAAGGACGTGCGTGTAAAGGTTCCGGAATCGGTGAAGATCGTCATTCGCGGCAAACGGCATGCGAATGCTACGGCAAAGGATTTCATCCTGAAGATTCTGAGCCTCGACTACGTGCGCAGCGGCAAGGCCCTGGCGAAAGTAATGGAGTACGCCGGCGAGGCCATCGAAGAACTTAGCGTGGACGAGCGTGCCACCATGACAAATATGGCGGCCGAGATTGGCGGGTTTACGGGCATTGTCGCCCCGGACAAGAAAGCGGTCGAGTTTCTGGTAGAGCGCCGGGGCATGGATCGCGCCAAGGCCCAAGCCATGATCGAAGGTTTGTACAGCGATGCCGGGGCTCAATACGCGCATGTGATCGAACTGGATGCGGCGGAGATTAGGCCCATGGTCGCGACGCCGGGTGATCCGGGGAACGGAAAGTATGTCCGGGATCTGAATACCCCGGTGCCGGTCGAGATTGCCTATGGTGGCACCTGCACTGCCGGCAAGAATGAAGACATGGACATGTATGCCCTGGTGCTGGCTGATGCGCTTAGGCAGGGCAAACGCGTGGCCGAGTCGGTGAAGTTCTATATCCAGTTTGGTTCGCAGGAAACGCGCGACTACTGCCTGCGTAAGGGCTATCTGGATGTGTTTGAAAAGGCAGGTGCGCACGTGATCGAGCCCAGCTGCGGAGCTTGCATCAACGCCGGACCGGGAGTTTCCACACGACCAGACCAGGTGGTAATCAGCGCCCAGAACCGCAATTTCCCCGGCCGGAGCGGTCCGGGACAGATGTATCTCGCTTCGCCGCTGACAGTCGCGGCCAGCGCGGTCGCGGGCTACATTGTGGAGTACGAGCCAAGTGCGGAATTGGTTGGAGTGTAGGCGAGCGCATAGTCCGCAAGTGGTTGAATTCAGGCGGGGTGGCCGAAATCAGCCACTACGCGAACTGCAACTTTTTCTGGTGAGAGGAGTTCAAATAGGTAGGCGCTTCGGATAAAAAAGGAAAATCCGGAAGGGCCCCAGATCCGGTAGGTTTGGCGGTGGGAAATGGCGGATCTGAGATAAGGGGGATTCACCATGAAGTACTTAAGAAATTTGGCTTTGATTGCGGTACTGGCGCTGCCGCTAGTTTATTCGCAGCCTTCCCACGCGCAGGTAGCAGTAGGTATCGGGGTGGGCGCCGCGCCGGTTTGCGATTACGGGTACTATGGCTACTATCCTTATGCTTGCGCCCCTTATGGTTACTATGGGCCTGACTGGTTTGTGAATGGCGTGTTCATTGGCGCCGGCCCGTGGTACGGCTGGGGAGGTGGCTGGGGTTGGCGTGGTGGCTGGGGCTACGGTAGAGGCTGGGGCTACGGCCGTGGCGGCTGGGGTTATGGTCACGGTTACTACGGCGGTCGCGGCTACTACGGTGGACGCGGCTACTACGGCGGACACGGCTACGGCGGCGGACACAGCTATGGCGGCTACCATGGCGGAGGCGGGTTCCACGGTGGCGGCGGTGGCTTCCATGGCGGAGGCGGCGGCTTCCACGGGGGTGGCGGCGGATTCCACGGAGGCGGCGGCGGTGGACACCGGTAATCGGATCCTAGTCTCGGGTTCGCTAGTTTCTTAAAAAAGACTTGACGACGGCCGGCAGCTAGCGCTGCTGGCCGTTTTGCTTTTGCGGAACGGCGCGATTTCTTGCTAGAATGAGCGCTTTCGCGGACCGCCGTAGTAAAATACCTGCATCCAGTTCAGGAGACCGACACCGTCATGACTTATGTAATCGCAGAGCCTTGCATCAACACCAAAGACACAGCGTGCGTGGACGCGTGCCCGGTGGATTGTATTCATCCTAAGAAAGATGAACCCAAGTACGCCACGGAGCAGTTGCTGTATATCGATCCGGTGGAGTGTATCGACTGCGGGGCGTGCGTGCCGGTCTGTCCGGTCTCGGCTATCTTCGCGCTGGATGACCTCCCGGAAAAGTGGAACTCGTTCACCGAGTTGAATGCAAAATATTATGGCCGATAGAGTCGCTGCTTGTTAGTTAGCAGTGTACGGATTTAAGGCGCGTGTCCGTCACGGATGCGCGCTTTCGTTTTGCGCCCAATCCAAACTCCCTATCACACCCTTCTCGTCCCCACATCAAGAGCGTTGAGTGATCCGCGTCACAAAGACGTGTGATAGCAGCCATTCTGCGGAGTTTCGCTACGCCATAGGATGCCGTCAGATAGCAATGTCCCGAGGGTTTCCCGGCAAGCGTGGCGACTCCCTTGATAAAGGCTTGGTTCAATGTCCGAGAGCGTTCCGAGTTTTCAGTACCACTGCAACCGCTACAACGCACAGGCGGCATGCGAGCACTGCCAAGGTATCATACGGCATGAACGCTGGTGCATCACGCGGGATCAGCTTGTCTATTACGCCTATCAGATCGTGACTGACGCGAGTAAGGTGACGATCGGAGACTCCCTCATACTTCACTCCCTTGGGGTGATCTGGGGAGAAAAGCACTGTGATGGCAAGTGCGCCACCAAGTCTGTGGCGCAATCGAGTCCGTCAGTCTGAGCCTGCGATTTGTTATTTCCGTCCTATCAGGCTACGGCAGTGACGGGCAATTTGTCGTTCTTCTTCCGTGGGAATAATCTGAATCTTCTCTGCCGTGAGCCCCATGGCTTCAAGTCCGTAGGTGGCTGCTGACCGAATCTGATTGCTGTGCTCGCCGATGCCGCCGGTGAACACCATGACGTCGATTCCGCCCAGTAAAGCCACATAAGCTCCTATTGTCTTGCGAACTGCCACCGCAAAGATATCCAGCGCCAGTGCAGATTCCGGGTCGCCGGAGCGGGCGCGCTCTTCCAGCGTCTTGACGTCGCTCTGGCCGGATGAGAGGCCAAATAGGCCGCTCTGATGATTCAGCAGAGCTTCCAACTTGTCAGCATCGAGCTTTTCATTGCGCAGAAGAAAAATGATCACGCCGGGGTCGAGATCCCCGGACCGCGTCCCCATCGGAATGCCGCCAGTGGGTGTGAGGCCCATCGTGGTGTCGATCGATATTCCATTCCTCAGCGCACACAGGCTCGATCCATTCCCCAGATGGGCAAAGATTGCGCGCCTGGGAAGCGTTTTGCCGAAGTGATACACCAGGGATTCATAGGAAATACCGTGAAAGCCGTAGCGTCGAATTCCTGCGTCGAAATAGTGGCGTGCAAGAGCGAATCGCGATGCGATCTCGGGAATCGTCTGGTGGAAAGCGTCGTCGAAGCAGGCGAAGTGTGCGGCCTGGGGAAAAATCGACTGGGCGGACGCGATCAGCTTTAGCGCTTGTGGGATGTGCAACGGCGCGAAGTGGGTTGCAGCGCGCAATTCGTCGAGGACTTGCGCGGTGATGAGTTGGTGCCTGACAAGCTTGGGGCCTCCATGCACCACCCGGTGTCCGACAGCCACTGGACTGGTATGAATGTAATCGCGAATCGTGGTTGCGAGCAGACTGAGCGCATGGATTTGGGATTCATGAATACATTCGCGCTGCAGCAGCGACTTTCCGTCGCCGGAGCGAATATGCAGGGAGCCGTTGTCGTGGCCAATGCCATCGGCGCTTCCGGTCAGCAGCGGTTCTTCATCACTATTGCTGGCCCCTTGGCGATAGATGCCGAACTTCAGCGACGACGAGCCGCTGTTCAGAGCAAGAATCAAATCGTGGTTATTGGTTAAACCGGTCGGCACGCCTATTCTGTCCATTTCCAATTGCGAATTTCTTCCTTATCAATGCCCTCCGCGTGAGCGTAATTGATGCTCTCGATGATCTCATCCTTCAGCCATTCTTTGACGTGCGCCCCGCTGGGCTGCAGGCGCGGAACGCGGTCGATTACATCGATAGCCAGGTTAAAACGATCGACCTGATTGACGATGGCAAGCTCGAGCGGAGTGTTGATGTTGCCTTTTTCTTTATACCCACGCACATGAATGTTCTCGTGATTGGTGCGGCGATAACTGAGCTTGTGGATGAGTGAGGGGTAAGAGTGGAAGTTAAAGATCACCGGCTTGTTGATGGTAAAGAGAGAATCGAAGTCGCGCTCGGAAAGGCCGTGCGGATGTTCGCTTTCCGGCATGAGCCGAAAAAGATCGACAACATTGACGAAGCGGATTTTCAAGTCAGGGAAGTGCTTCTTCAGAATCTGTACCGCGGCCAGAGACTCCATGGTCGCGATATCGCCGGCGCAAGCTATCACCACGTCGGGATCGGCGCCATCGTCGGTGGAAGCCCAGTCCCATATGCCAATGCCTTTGGTGCAATGGGTGATGGCTTCGTCCATGTTGAGATACTGAAGATGATCCTGCTTGTCGGCGACGATGACATTCACGTAATCATGCGAGCGAAGGCAATGATCCGCCACGCTGAGCAGGCAGTTTGCATCCGGTGGCAGATAGATGCGAACGATGTCAGGACTCTTATTTGTAACCACGTCGAGAAATCCGGGATCCTGGTGAGTAAAGCCGTTGTGATCCTGCCGCCACACCAGAGAAGTGATGAGAATGTTGATCGAAGGCACCGGCGCGCGCCAGGATATTTCCATCTTCGATTTCTCCAGCCATTTGGCGTGCTGGTTGAACATGGAATCGATGACATGCACGAAGGCTTCATAGGTTGAAAAGAATCCATGGCGGCCGGTGAGAACGTAGCCTTCGAACCATCCCTCGAGCGTGTGCTCGCTGAGCATTTCCATAACGCGCCCGGCGACATCGAGCTCGCCTCCATCGGCGTCATCCGGTTTGTATTCGGCAAGCCACGTCTTCTTTGACGCGGCGTAGATGGCGGTGAGCCGGTTGGATGCGGTCTCGTCGGGTCCGAAAACTCGGAACGAGTTCATGTTGCGTCGCATCACTTCCGCGAGAAAGTGTGCCAGTACGTCAGTCGGCGGTGCATACATTGCTCCGGGAGACTTAACCTTTACCGCATAATCCCGGAAGTCTGGCATGGCGAGCTCCTTGCGCAGCAATCCGCCATTGGCGTGCGGGTTGGCGGAGATGCGACGCACGCCGATCGGCGCTAGCTGTTGTAGCTCAGGCATGAGTGTTCCGTTGGAATCGAACAGCTCTTCCGGCTTGTAGCTGCGCATCCAGTCTTCGACGAGCTTAAGATGTTGCTTGTTGGTGACCGGGTCAAGGACGGGAACCTGGTGGGCGCGCCACGTGCCTTCCACCTTGTGACCATCTACTTCTTTCGGTCCGGTCCATCCCTTCGGCGATCGCAGCACGATCATGGGCCAGCACGGGCGCGTGGCATCTTGCTTGGAGCGCGCGTTCTGCTGGATCGACCGAATCTCGAGAATACATTCCTCCATAGTGGAGGCCATCTTCTGGTGCATCTCGGCTGGGTCGTCGCCCTCGACAAAATAAGGTCTGTGGCCGTAGCCGATCAATAGCGACTCCAACTCGTGTTGCGGAATACGCGCCAGCACGGTCGGATTCGCAATCTTGTAGCCGTTGAGATGTAGCACGGGCAATACCGCGCCGTCGCGAATCGGATTCAGGAATTTGTTGGAATGCCATGAGGTCGCGAGCGGACCGGTCTCCGCTTCGCCATCGCCGACCACGACGGTAACGATCAGATCGGGATTGTCGAAGGCCGCTCCATAAGCATGCGAGACCGAGTAGCCAAGTTCGCCGCCTTCGTGGATCGAGCCGGGCGTTTCCGGGGTGCAATGCGAGCCGATTCCGCCGGGAAAAGAAAACTGCTGAAAGAACTTCAGCATGCCAGCCTGGTCGCGGCTTTTATCGGGATAGATCTCCGAGTAGTGGCCCTCGAGATAACTGTTGGCCAGCGTGGCCGGTGCACCGTGACCGGGGCCGGAGATGTACATCACATTTAAGTCGTACTTTTTGATGAGCCGATTCAAGTGAATCCATACGAACGACTGGCCGGGATCCGAGCCCCAGTGGCCGAGAAGGCGGTTCTTGATGTGTCCCGGCTTCAAAGGCTCGCGAAGCAGCGGATTGCCACGAAGGTAAATCATTCCCGCCGATAGATAATTGCAAGCTCGCCAGTAGGCATCCATCTTTTTCAGTTCTTCGGCGGAGAGAGGAGTGAGGGTTTCGGTTGCGACAGCCATGAATTTATCTCCTTGAATAACTAGTTTAGGATGCCGCGGCCGGGAAGTGTGATTCTTCTTAAGCGTTAATCATTCATGAAAAGATCTGAGAGGCAGAACGGTCCGCCTGGCTGGAGCACAAACAGCGCGGTTCTCAACGTTTTGGAATGAGTTGGATCTGGAAAACCTTCGGCCACAATTTGCCGGTGACGAACAATCGCTTGCGCTCTGCATCGTAGGCGATTCCATTCAATACGGCGCCCGATTCCAGGCGATAGACAGGGCTTAGTAACCCAGCGAGATCGATCCAGCCGAGCACTTCGCCGGTCCGCGGAGAAATCCGGGCGATTCGATCGGTCTGCCAGATGTTAGCGAAAATCTCTCCCTCTACAAATTCCAACTCGTTCAGCTCTTTGATCTGGGTTGTTCTGTCGTGAACTGTGAAACGCCGCTTTTCGGTCAGCGTGACGGGATCCAAAACACGGATCTCCGGCGTACCGTCGCTCATGAAAATCTCACGGCCGTCGGTGGTTAAACCCCATCCTTCTCCGGAGTAAGAGAATTGCCGCAGCAAATGGAAATCGCTGAGGTTGTAGACGAATCCTATCTGGGACTGCCAGGTCAGTTGTACGATTTCATTCTTGACGATGGTAATTCCCTCGCCGAAGAGTTCAGGCGCCAGATCGACTTCTTGAACAACTTCTCCAGTTTCGAGACGCACCTTGCGCAACGATGATCTGCCCTTAAGGCCGGTGCCTTCGTATAGAAACCCGCCATGAAATACCAGGCCCTGGGTAAAGGCGTGCGGATCATGGGGAAACGTTTGGATGACTTTGAATGTGTATCGCGGGACGCCCGCTGAGTGAGCGCGACGAGCGGACTGTCCGAAAAGCGGGTGACCAAAGGCAATCAGAAGAAAAACAATAAGAAATGGCCGCGTAGCTGTAGCTCTCATGAATCGGCTATTGTCGCACTCGACTGGGGAATACGCTATCGGGGAAACCGGCGGAGTGGGCTGGTTTTGAGGCCTCGAGAGTCATCGCGCCGGGTGACTTCAGTAATCTCAGACGGTTACTATGAAGATTGTTTCTTTTGGCTCAGGATTCGCTTCCTCCTTTCGTAATTGGCGATGTTTAGCGGCGCACAACTAAACTGCGACGCGAGGGTTTAGACCCAATATGAACAACAAAATCACGAAGTCGCTCTTAGTCCTGGCAGTGGGTGGTCTGATGTTTGTTGGTGCCGCCGCTGCTCAAACCCAAGACAGCAACACATCCGGCGCGGGCCCAGGCCAGGTTGATCCCGGTCATCCTCGCGTCAACCAAGTGAACGGGCGCGAGACGAACCAGCAGGACCGGATCGCGAATGGCGTGAAGAACGGTACGCTGACGCCTGGTCAGACTTCGCGTCTGGAAAATCGCGAACAGAAGATCGAGAACCAGCAGAAGGCGGATATGGCCGCTCACAACGGTCATCTGACCAAGGGCGAGCAGAAGCAGCTCAACCGGGAACAGAACCGCACCAGCAAACAGATTTATAAAGATAAGCATGATGGGAAGTAGCTCGAGCGTTTGACTCCCCAAGTTCAGGACCTAAGCCGCGGATGGCCGCGGCTTTTTTGCTTTTCGTAACAGGGGAAACAGCGTTGCATCTTTACGCGGCCACTTGTCTATAATGACCGGGGCAGATTGGGGCCATGCCCGTGGACTGCAACGGTCCGCCGTACTCTTGTACTCGATGCTGCGTTGTAGGTAACCAAGGAATGTCGGTCGACTGCATGAACGTGAAACCAGGAGTGGAAGTGGCGAGCCTCAGCGATGTGGGCTGCCAACGCGACAATAATGAGGATTCGTATCTTTATTGGGAGCCGGCGGCTGAGGGTGAATTCCAGCGTAAGGGAAGATTGGCCGTAATCGCCGACGGCATGGGCGGATACGAAGGCGGCTTGGAGGCCAGCCGCCTGGCGGTTGAAACGGTGCGCGAAGTTTACGACACCATGGTGCGGGACGATCCCCGTGCGACTTTGCTCGAGGCATTTGCCACCGCTCACAATAGGATTCAGAATTACGCCGTGCAGCATCCCGAGCTTCACGGAATGGGGACGACGTGCACCGCTCTGGTCGTCCGTAATCGGCAGTTGTATTTTGCGCACGTGGGGGATAGCCGTTTGTACCTCGTGCGCGGGGCGCACATCTCGCGGTTAACACGCGACCACTCCTACGTCAGCCGGCTGGTGGAAAGCGGCATCGTGCGCGCCGAGGATGCGGAGAAGCACCCCCAGCGCCACATTCTGACCGGCGCCCTGGGAGCGGGCACCGAAGTTGCAGTGGATGCCGTCGAATACGGCACGATGTTGCAGGATGGCGACGATCTGCTGCTGTGCACCGATGGACTTTGGGGCGTCGTGTCGGATGAAGAATTGGAGATGGCGGCGGGCAAGAACGCTCCGGCGGAGTGTTGCGCCACGTTGGTAGAGTTGGCTCGGCAGCGGGGCGGCCCAGATAACATAACCGTGCAGGTGCTGCGCATTCTGCCGGAGAGTTAGGTCCAATCCTGGACTTCACCATCAGTTCTAAGAGCTTTCCTCCTCGAAACTGCAATGTGATGCACATCGGCTCGCGGGAACATTTCTGGACCTTCTGTAAACCTCTGAAATCAGGTTTGTTGAATCTAGCCGAGGCGACTTCCAGATGGCGCGAAAATTGCTCCCTGGTGGTCTATAAAGTCTATTAATACAATGGACTTTATGGTATAGTGGCCGCGCTATGAAAATTTCGCAAAAGGGACTTTACGCTCTGCAGGCGATGATGATGCTGGCCCGCCGTTACCACCAGGGTGCCATCAAGATCCGGGAAGTCGCTTATGAAGAGAATCTGCCCGAGAAATTTCTCGAGCTGATTCTCCTTGAACTGAAGAACGCGCGCATCGTTGAGAGTGTGCGTGGAGCGAAGGGCGGATACCAGTTGCGCCGCGATCCTGCTGAAATCCGGCTGAGCGAGATCATACGATTGATCGACGGCCCGCTCGCGCCCTTTGGCGATGCCGAGCAGTTGCGCACGCTGATTGACCGCGACCTTCCACATCGCGCTCTTTACCAGCTATTTCTGGATGTGCGCGACGCCGCCGCCAACATTTTGGAAAATACCACCTTGGCCGACCTGATTGCTGATCCGCAGCCGCGCGCTACGAAGGGCAAGCATGCAGCCAAGAAGAAAGAGAAAGAAAAGGGAGCTGTTCTGCCCATGGTCGTCGGTGGGAAGAAGGGTGAGTAAGAGACTTCTCTTTGGGCTGATGGTTGCGTTTGTCGCCGCGCTTCCTGGCTGGACGCAAACTACCATTCGCGTGGGCGCGTTTCCCAATATCACGCACGCTCAAGCCATGGTGGGGAAAGCTAACGGCTGGTTCGACAAAGCCATGGGACGGCAGGTCAAAGTGCAGTGGACGAGCTTCAACGCCGGTCCCTCCGCCATCGAAGCCTTGTTTGGTGGCGCAATTGATATGACCTACGTAGGTCCAAACCCGGCAATTAACGGCTACGTGCGTTCCAACGGAGAGGCTCTGCGAGTGGTCGCAGGAGCGGCCAGCGGCGGCGCATCGCTGATTGTGCGCAACGACAGCGGAATTCAGAAGCCGGAGGATTTCCACGGCAAGCGAGTGGCTTCGCCACAATTCGGTAACACTCAGGATGTGGCGCTCCGCAACTGGCTCAAGAGTCATGGGATGAAGACGAACGACAAAGGCGGCGACGTCCAGATCATCCCCATGGCCAATCCCGACCAACTCACATTGTTCTTGAAGAAGGAGTTGGATGCGGCCTGGGCTCCTGAACCGTGGGCTACGCGTTTGATCCATGAAGGAAATGGTCATCTGTTTGTCGATGAACGCACCCTTTGGCCGAATGGGCAGTTTGTCATCGGCGTGCTAGTCGTGAATACAAAGTTTCTGAACAGTCATCCCGACCTGGTGAAGAACTGGATCCGAGCGAATGTCGAACTTACGGATTGGATAAACAGTCACCCATCAGAAGCCAAGAAACTCTTGAACCAGCAGATTCTGGCGGAGACGGGCAAGGCTCTTCCGCCCGTGGTTCTCGATGAGGCCTTTGCCCGCATGCAAGTTACCTATGATCCGCTGCATAGTGCGCTCACCACCGCGGCGCAACAAGCCTTCGACGACGGATTTCTCGGCCGCCAGATGCCCGATCTCTCGCGGCTTTACGATCTGACGCTTCTTAATCAGGTCCTGGCAGAGAAGGGAAGGAAGGCTATTCAATGAGCACGAATGCGCACAATTTCCCGTCGCAGCTTCCGGTTCCAACGCTGGATCCTCGGAAGCGTGACCCGCGCACACCCTCGCGCATCGGCGCTTCCCGGGGAAAAGTCGGTCTGGCTCTAGCGGCGCACACGATACGCGGAGTTGCGGATATTCCGAAGGTCGGCCTCACTGACATCTGTCTCAGCTATCGGACGCGGACCGGCGAACGTATGCTGGCGCTGGATCACATCAATCTTGAGGTGAAGGCGGGAGAGTTTCTTTGTATCGTGGGGCCTTCTGGCTGCGGCAAATCGACGCTGCTCCATCTGATCGCGGGCCTGCATCAGCAGACTTCAGGCCAAGTTCTCATAGATGGAAGGCCCGTGCAAGGACCAGGAACCGACCGCATTCTAATCTTTCAGGAGTTGGGCCTTTTCCCTTGGCTTACGGTCGGGGATAACGTTCAATTTGGAATGAAGATGAAGGGCATCGGCAAGGCAGAAAGGGAAGAGAAGACGCGCCATTACCTGCGTCTGGTGCACCTCTCTCAATTCAAGGACAGCTACACTCACCAGCTATCCGGCGGCATGCGGCAGCGCGTGGCTCTGGCTCGTGCCCTGGCGACCGAACCGGACGTCCTGCTGATGGATGAACCTTTTGCCGCGCTCGATGCCCAGACCCGCGACTTGCTGCACGATGAACTCGAACGCATTTGGGCGGAGACCGGGCGCACCATCATCTTCGTGACACACAATGTGCGGGAGGCCATCCGTCTGGGCGACCGCGTCGCTTTGCTCACCTTCCGGCCGGGGCGTGTGAAACGAGAATTTGCCATCGACTTGCCGCGGCCTCGAGCCCTCGAAGACTTGAACGTGGCCCGCACGGCCGGTGTGATCCTCGGCGAGTTGCGTGAAGAGATTAACCGCTCCCTCGAAGTGGAATACCAAGAGGGAGCGAGACCTCACGTGCAAGCG
This sequence comes from uncultured Acidobacteriaceae bacterium, assembly GCA_963777005.1. GTDB lineage: Bacteria > Acidobacteriota > Terriglobia > Terriglobales > Acidobacteriaceae > Sulfotelmatobacter. The sequence continues at coordinate 450,572 of CAVZPC010000012.1, forward strand.
GTGGTTGAGCCATGAAGCGCGCTGCTCACTTGATCATTTTTTATGCCGGACTGTTTGGCCTGTGGACTCTGCTGGCCGAATTGAAAATCTGGCCGCCGTATTTGTTCCCCACACCCTGGGGTGTCGGCGGGGCGCTGTACGCTGGATTTCAGGATCACAGCTACTGGATCGCCATCGCGGTCAGTATGCGCCGAGTGTTGATCGGTTATGCGATTTCGGTTCTTCTGGGCATGATTCTTGGACTTGGCGTGGCCAGTAGCAAATTTCTGGAAGAAACCATGGGCGGGTTGCTGGTGAGTCTGCAGAGCCTGCCCAGCATCTGCTGGTGGCCTCTGGCGCTGCTGTGGTTTGGCCTTAGTCAAAACGCGATTCTGTTCGTGGTTGTCATGGGATCGTTCTTGTCCGTCACCCTGGCCATGGAAGATGGACGCAAGCAGATGCCGAAGATCTACGGCATGGCAGGCCGCAACCTTGGCGCCAGCGGATTTCAATTGTTTTGGCATGTCCTGTTGCCCGCGAGTCTGCCCTTCATCGTATCCGGCTTGAAGCAGGGATGGGCCTTCGCCTGGCGTTCGCTGATTACAGCCGAGATGCTTTATCTGAGTTTGGGTTTGGGACAAGTCTTGATGATGGGGCGCGACTTGAACGATATGAGCGCCGTGATTGCCGTGATGGTTCTGATTATCGCCATCGGCTATGTGGTGGACGGCTTGGTATTCAAGGCAATGGAAAGCCGCTTGCAACGCAGGTGGGGGTTAACGTCCTCAACCTGAGCCTTCGCAGCCCGGAAAGAATCTCCCCGACTTTCCGAAATTAATGTGCCGTTAACAGGGAACGTGTAGATTTGCAGAGAATCACTAGTAAACCAATTATGATAATAGATACACACTAGACTCCTCGCGAAGACCGTCCCGTTCTCGGCAATCGAGGCCTTGGTTAAGGCGATTCTAATTTTGCCTCGCCTTGCCTTGGTGGAGGGAATGCTCGAGAAAATCGGCGAACAAGAATGAGAGCGTGCCTGTCCCAGCACCAGATCGCAAAAAAGAGTTTTTCTGTTTCTCCCCCAGGAAGTGTTGTCCAAATAAAACCCGAAAAAGGAGAGGATTTAATTCCATGCATCGAACGAAGAATGTGTTTCTAGCAGCCCTGACTCTGGCAGCATTTTCGGCCAGCGCTTGGGCACAAACGTCGGGCCCGGTCACGATAGCTTCTAATGAAGGACATGGTGCAGCGGCGACTTCACCTGCCGCGGCTCCAGCAGCTCCCGGACCTGCACCTTCCGCCGTCACAGCAGCGGATGTTCAGGCTCTGAAAGATGCTCTGGCCGCGCAGCAGCTCCAAATCGACCGGCTCACGCAGCAGCTGCAGCGGCAGCAGGCGCAATCCGCGGCGGAAGCCGCGGGTAAGAACGGTACAACCCAGACTTCGCCCGTCCCGCAGCAACAAGTGGCGGAGGTCACAACGGGTGTGGTTGTTCAACAACAGGACAACGGCAACACAACTCCTGGACTTAACCTGCAAGACACGCAGGTGCAGCCCAATTCGAGCCCAATCGAGGGTCCGCTCACGATACACTTCCGCGGCATCAACATCACTCCTGGTGGATATGCCGCTGCCGAATTTGTGCGGCGCTCACGAGCACTCTCCGCGGATTTGCCCACGCCCTTCAATTCTCTGACCATGCCAGGCGCATCCCAGAGCCAGGTATCGGAGTTTTTTGGGTCAGGCCGCCAGTCTAAGATCACCACCTTTGTTAACGGCCGCTTGAAGAACGTAGATCTTTCCAGCTACGTATCCGCCGACTTCCTTTCTGCCGGCGTCACCTCCACTTCTGCCTCAACCAATAGTTACACTCTCCGTCTAAGACAAGCGTGGGCGCAGGCCAAGTTCGATAATGGCTGGAGCTTCCTGGGTGGCCAAGCCTGGAGTCTGGCGACGGAAAACGGGAAGGGAATCTCTCCGGACGACGATCTGGGCAGAACCAACGATGCCCGGCCTAAGACCATTGACCCGTCTTACAACGTTGGCTTCGTTTTCACGCGCCAGTACGGAATCCGCCTAACCAAAACCTTCGGCGACAAGGTTGCATTCGCCGTCGCCATGGAAAACGCGCAAGGCACGCTTACCACGCATGGCAACGGAGATAATTTCCTCCTCGGCCAGGCGGGCGCTAGCAATAGCTACAACACTACTTCAACGTACACCTTTAACCCTTCGCCGGATATCATCGCGAAAGCCGCTTTTGATCCCGGCTTTGGGCACTACGAGATATTCGGTCTGTACGATCGGTTCACCGACCGCATATTTCCCTGCGGAGAGGTCGCTTCGGCAACCACCACTCTCTGCGGCGGCAGCACCGTCCCTGGTCCCAACGCCCTCGGAGCCCATAATGCTTCCAAGGATGGGGGCGGCATCGGCGCAAGTGCCCGCTGGACCATTGCCCACCACCTGGTCTTCGGTGTGAAAGGATTAGGCGGCAGCGGAATCGGACGCTATGCCCCAGCAGGGCTGCCGGATGTTTCGATCAACGGCGACGGCACGCTTCATTTGGTTAAGAACTTGGAGGGGCTCACTACGCTCGAGTGGAAAGCCAAGAAATTCGATATTTACGGCTACGGCGGAGTCGAGTACGCCCAGCGCACTGCCAGCTTTGATCCCATCACGGGGAAGGAAGTTGGTTTTGGGGCGCCCCTGTTTAACAACTCGGGCTGCTATACGGAACTACCTCCTGCAGTGAATACCGGCTTCACTCCCACCAGCCTCAGCAACTGTACGGCCGATACCCGCGCCGTGATTGAGGGAACCGTCGGCTTCTGGTATCGCTTTTACACCGGCCCCAGAGGCAGGTTCCAGTTCGGCACGCAATACTCCTACTTGACGCGCGACACTTGGTCAGGCGTTGGCTTTACGAAGGGGGTTGGCGTGTCACCGGAGGGAATCGACAATATGGTCTTCACTTCCTTCCGTTACATCCTGCCGTAAGCGGCAAGCAGAGTCCCGCGTCAACACTTGCCGCGGGACCTGCTTTGCGGTTAACGACTTTCAACGTTTCGAGGGGCGCCTTCCCTTCGAAAGCGCCGCCGGCCCGGTTACGGCTACTCTCCTTTTCCGGGTCGGTGGTGTTAACTTCAATTACTGCTGCAGTTCTTGGGTGAGGCATTCCGAAGGTGGATTCTCAAAACATGCTGGCGAGGACTATGAACTCCAGACGCGAATTCCTCAAGCAAATGTCAGGAGCGGCGCTTGCGGCCACCGCAGCACCATCCGTGTTAACTTGGGCGCTCCCGCAGGGACAGGCCGTTCCCTTCCCCGGCGAAGACGGCATGATTCTTCGCTCATTCCGCTTCGTTGATCTGGAAAGCCCAGTCGAGTATTTCAATACCTGGCTCACTCCGGTGCCGCGCTTCTTCGTGCGCAATCATATGCACGAACCGATTGAGCTTGACGCTGCCGGGTGGCGACTCGCGCTTGGCGGAGAGGTGGAGAAGCCCGTCACCCTGAGCTTGGCCGAGCTTTCCAAACTCGAAACCCATTCGGTGGTCAACACGCTCGAGTGCGCCGGCAATGGACGCAGCTTACAGCGCCCGCAGGTTCCCGGCATACAGTGGGGCAAAGGCGCGGTGGGCACAGCCCGTTTTTCGGGCCCTCGCTTGCGCGATGTTTTGCAGCGTGCCGGAGTGAAACCCACGGGCAAGCACGTCATGTTCCGCGGGCTCGACGAAGTTCCCGGCAAAGTTCCTCCATTCATTCGCAGCATTCCAATGGAGAAAGCTCTCGACGCCGATACCCTGATCGCTACCCACATGAATGGATCTCCGCTGACCAAGCACCACGGATTTCCGGCGCGTGCTCTTGTCCCCGGCTGGATCGGCGCGGCATCCTGCAAGTGGCTGACTGAGATCAAGGTGCTCGATGCGGAATTCGTAGGAAATTTCATGAGCCCCGGTTACCGGCTGCCCAATCAGCCGGTCAAGCCAGGCGCTATCGTGAAGCCGGAAGATACGCACGCCGTCACCGCGCTCAGTGTGAAGTCAGTGATCTCTGGACCGATTGATAGTAGCAGTCTGAAGATAGGCAAAGTGACGGTACATGGCGTGGCTTGGGCCGGAGAAGCGGACATTGTGAAAGTGGAAGTCTCTACCGACGGCGGCGCGACTTGGAATCTCACAAAACTCGGTCACGACCAGGCGCACTATGCATGGCGTTTGTGGAGTTACGACTGGAAACCTGGCAAAAGCGGCGACTACTCCATCCAGTCGCGGGCTACCGATAGCCAGGGACGCGTCCAGCCCCAGACGCCGGTATGGAATCCCAGCGGCTATCTTTATAACGCTGTCGATCAGGTGAACGTTCATGTTTCGTAGAGCCACGTTTCCCACAGTCTCGGCCATCGTACTGCTGGCGATCACGACCAGTTTGTTGGCGCAGAAATCGGCTCCCGCGAATGTCACTGCGGACCTACCCGCTGGTGCGATGCAGGCGAAGGCCACCACGGCGTGCCTGGAATGCCATGAAGCGCGGATCATCCTGCAGCAGCGTCTGAGCAAGGCGGCGTGGACAAAAGAAGTCGACAAGATGACGAAATGGGGAGCGGTGGTCGATCCTGCCGATCGGGATGCTCTGGTCGATTACCTGAGCACCGATTTCAGCCCGGACAAACCTGCCTATGAGCCGCCGAGAACGGCAAACAAGAAATAGGCCAGGGAGAAACTTCAGATTTGGAAATAAGCGGAGGAAAAAGCAAAGCGCTACCGACCCAATGTCCAGAGGCTGAAGGACATTACGGCAGCGCTGCCATTTCTGAGCCCGAACTGCTGAAAAGAGTATAGAAACGCGGTTGCCCTGCTTCTAGTGCATTGTAGGGTACTCGGGAGTTAATACCGCAAAGCTTATCCGAGACTTTAACGCTTTTGGTCTGCTTCCGTGGTCTCCGCATTGGAGCTCTTCTCGGGCCGCAGCAGGGGAAACAGAATCACGTCACGGATCGTGTGCGAATCGGTCAACAGCATGCACAACCTATCCACACCAACGCCACAGCCGCCCGCTGGCGGCATCCCATACGACAGCGCGCGAATGTAGTCTTCATCCATCTGGTGCGCTTCTTCGTCGCCCCGCTCGCGTTCTTTCAGTTGACCTTCAAACCGTCGCCGCTGATCCTCCGGATCATTGAGTTCGCTGAAGCCGTTGGATATTTCCATCTGTCCGGCAAAGATCTCGAAGCGTTCGGTCCATTCGGGCTCATCCGGTTTCTGTTTCGATAGCGGCGACACCGCAGTAGGGAACTCGTAGATGATGGTCGGCTGCGTCAGGTGCTCTTCGGCTGCGCCTTCAAACAAATTCGCAATGGTCTTTCCCAAAGGCTCATTCGGATCGTAAGCCACATGCGCGTGCGCTTGGTTGAAGCGCTCGACTAATCTCTTCACGCCATCGTGGGAAGAGAAGTCGCTCATCTCCGGCTTTGCGCCGGCCGCTTCCGGCCAATAATGAATGATCGCTTCTCGCATGGAAAGCCGCTTCCAGTTCGACCAGTCGATTTCCTGATCGCCCCACTTCGCTTTCGTCCCACCAATCACATCTCTTGCGGCCTGTGTAATCAATTCCTGCGTGAGATCCATGATGCCTTGATAGTCGGTGTACGCCTGATAAAACTCCAGCATGGTGAACTCAGGATTCCATCGCCAGCCCAGCCCTTCGTTGCGGAAGTTGCGATTGATTTCATACACGCGATCGAATCCGCCTACCACCAACCTCTTGAGATAAAGTTCCGGAGCGATGCGCAGATACAAATCCATGTCGAGCGTGTTGTGATGGGTCACAAACGGCCGCGCCACCGCCCCGCCGGCAATGGGCTGCATCATCGGCGTCTCGACTTCGACAAATCCATGCCCTTCCAACGTTCGCCGCAGCGATTGCACCAGCTTGCTGCGTTTCAGGAAAACTTCCCGCACTTCGGGATTGACTACCAGATCGACATAACGTTGCCGGTAGCGTAGTTCGACATCGGCGAGCTCGTTCCATTTCTTGGGGCCGTCGGGGCTGGAGGCATCTCCTTCGACGGCTTTACCCACCGGTAGCGGCAGCAGATCCTTGCTGAGAAACGTAATCTCCTCGACATGGATCGTCAGTTCGCCCGTGCGGGTGCGAAATAAGTAGCCGCTGACTCCGATGTGGTCGCCGAGATCGAGCAGTTTGTATAACTCGAATCCCTTGTCGCCGACTGCATCTTTTTTAACGTAAATCTGCAGCCGCTTTCCGCCCTGCTGCAGATGGCAGAATCCGGCCTTGCCCATTAACCGGATCGCCATGATACGGCCCGCCACACGCACGTTCACCCGCGGAGCCTCGAGTTGTTCCGCAGTCTTATCCGAATAGTCCACCAGGATCTGCGGAATGGTGTGGGTGAATTCGTACTTGCTGCGGTACGCGGTTTGGCCCAGTGCCTCGATCTGTTTCAGCTTCTGCCGCCGCAGTTCGTAAACATTTTCGTCGAATGCCAAGAGAGTCCTTTTAGCAGGAAATTTGCGCCTCGGGGGCGCTCAGCTCATGAAAAGTGTGAAACGCGATTATAAACAACGCGCGTCGAGACGTGCGTGGCCGGCTGGGCCGGGGTCACCGCGATTTGCAAGTATGTATGTACTATGGTACATTGGTACACATGACAGAAGATTCCAAGTTGCTGGTCGAGCGCGTGCAAACCGGAGTGCGCATGGAAAAGCGTCTGCTCAAAGTGCTCAAGGCTTTCGCCGAATACCATGACATGACCCTCGGCGATCTGCTGGAGGGGATTGTCCTGCACGCCTTCGACGGGAAAACTCCCTTCAGTTCGGCCTCGCTCGAGCGCATCCAGGAGCTGAAGCGCTTTTACGATTTCGACCTCGATTCCAGCGCCAGTCACCGCTTGAAAGAAATCAAGTCGCGGCCCGCACGAAAAAGAGGCACTGACAAATAGTGGAACCGATCCATGGCGACTCAACGCACACAAATCGCTTTGACCGGACTGCAATGGACCCTGGGACTGGTGATTCTGATTGAAGCCATTCTCTTTGTGCTGCCCAGTGCCGCTCACGGCTTTGCCAAAACTCACATGCCGAACGTGGTCCGTCTGGTGCTGGGGTTCGGTGAGATCGCCGGCTGCATCCTGATGCTGATCCCGCGGACGACCTCCGCGGCGCCTGGCTGCTGGTCGCCGTTTTTGTCCTGGCCATCGTCATTCACCTTCTGCACGGCATGTACGAAGTAGGAAATCTCGCGATCTACACTGCCGCTGCATGGGCAGTTGCCGTGGGGAAGGGAAGCTAACCAGCGAGGTTTTTTTAATGAACTCCGACGAAAGACTTATCCACGACTTCGAGAATGATGCGCTTCCAGACGATTCTTTTCATCATGCCGATCGCGTCCATTTAGCCTTCGCTTACTTGTCTCGATTTCCGGTTCTGCTGGCATTGGAGAAATTCTCCGCAGCGCTCCAGCGATTTGCGGCTGCTCGAGGAAAGACGCAGCTCTACAACGAAACCATCACCTGCGCTTATTTCTTCCTGATCCGTGAACGCATGGCGCGCTGTGAAGGAGCAGAGTGGGAGGAATTCGCGCGGCGCAACCCCGATTTGCTTACCTGGAAGGAAGGCATTCTCGAAAGCTACTATCGCGCAGGCACGCTAAAGTCAGAATTAGCCAGGCGCGTGTTTGTGTTGCCCGACAGATGTTCTCAATGATCTGTACTAGACGCAATTTGGAAGTCGAAAGGCGAGCCCTGAGCAAAATGCGGTAATCAGTAAATCGCGATTACACTCATTGACCGGCATGAGACACTCTTTGGCTGCGCTTCACGGGTTCACAGCGACCTTCCGCACATTGTGACTCTTTTCTAATGGATCCGCATTCGTAGCTCACTCCGCGCTAACTGTAGCTCCGTCTTCCGAATCATTTCCGACCACAAGGAATCCGGATTCGCATTGAAAACAGTGCTAGTATCGGCCGGAAAAATGAACCAGGCGCCCAATCCTACTTCCTTTCGCAGTTGATCTTGAGTCCAACCAGCGTAGCCCAGATAAACATGAAAAACGCGCGGGTCAGGTCGCGCCGAAATGGTTTGTTCGAAGAGAGGTTTCGCCGTAATCAAGTAGACATTATCGAAGAGGTATTCCGCCCCTTCCAGTCTCGCGGGCGACTGGAACAACGCAAACACTGCAGGAATTTCGAGTGGTCCCCCGAGATAGACCGGGTCGGAACGCTCTTTCGCCGCCTTCGGACTCTCAAGCACACGCGAAAGCGGGACGTCCGTGCGCCGGTTCATAATGAGTCCGAGAACGCCTTGGGTATCGTAGCGAGCCAGCAGAATTACGGTTTTGGCGAAATTCGGATCGCCAAGGTTCCGGCTCGCCACCAGCAATTTTCCTGCGCTCAGACTCTTGGCATTTTTGGATTGGACTGGGAAAAAATCGACCGGAGGCATTTCGCGTTTCAGACGCAAGCTGGTAGCACAAGGAGGTTCGTTCCGCGCAGCATTCGCCTCCGGTACATCAAATTCCTCGCTGTGGCGGTTTAACCTTCCGGCCATCGCCCATGCAAGAATTGCGCCCAGCATCGTGTAGAAGCATTGTTTGCGCAGAGACATGACTGCTCTCCTTGCATCCGGTGAGCGAGAGTTTAACTGATTTGGTGAGGGTTGCAAAATCGGCAGCGACTACTTGAGGTTCGGTCACCCAGAACCCCTCGAGCGGCAAGACATCTCTTCTTGAAGTCACCCGTGATCAGCGGTAAGATTGCGTGCTCGACATTTGCACGAGCGAGTAGATCGCGCGAGGCGCCCGATGCCGCAAAATTACGTCCCCATCTTTATCTTCATCGCAGTGATAGTAGCGACTCTCCCGCCAACGCTGTGGTTATTCAAGCTCGTGCGCCCGGAGAATCCGAGTAAAACTAAGCTGATGCCTTACGAATGCGGCATCGATCCCATCGATAATGCGCGCGGCCGCTACACCGTCCGTTACTACATTATCGCAATCCTGTTTGTAGTCTTCGATGTGGAAACCATCTTCTTGTTTCCCTGGGCCGTAAAATTCAAGGCTCTCGGAGTTTTCGGATTAGTCGAGATCCTCATCTTCCTCGCGATCTTGATCGTCGGTTACATCTGGGTCTGGCAAAAAGGTGCGCTGGAATGGGTGTAACGCCGCCCACTCCTGATGCGGAGTCTTTGGCCGAAACCTTTACCGCCAGCCGCTGGACGCAGGGGAATTTTCTTTTTCCCACTCGCCTGGTCGTTAGTCCTCTGCGCGTGAGCCGCGTGAAGTCGCGCTGGTTTGGCAGCAACGACGAGAGCATCGCCATGTCGAAGATTGCTTCGGTGCACATTTCCACTGGCGTACTTTGGGCAGAGATTCGGATTGAATCCACTGGCGGCACCGATCCCATCACCAGTCACGGCCATCGTAAAAAGGACGCGCAGCGCATCCGCGACTTGATCGAGTCTTATCAGGCGAAATCGCGCGCCTAGCAAGCAAGATCGGCATTTGTGGGAAACCCGGCGGACGATTTTTCGTGACGCACGTCGTTGACACCGCATGCTCAAGCTGATAAAAATTATCGTTCTCTCCGAAACCCTGCGGGCTTGAGGTTTGCGCCTTCGCCGCTAATGCCGGACGAAATCAAATCGCCCTCTACACCGCCGCCGGAAGGTGATCCGAAGCCGACGGCGGACAAACCAGCCGTTCCCGGCGGCGTGAAAGCAAGTGTTTCCGGCTCCGTTCAATCCGAAACCAGGACTTCTACTGAAAATCCAGCCTCACCTCCTGCACCCTCAGTTCCACCGAAACCTGCAGCTGCAGCACCTGGATCCACTCCACCAGCCAAGCCCGCAGCAGCTGCCAAGGCCGTAGCCCCCGCTCCCGTTCCCTGGGATTCGCCGATGATCGCGAAGTTCAAGGGGATGTACGGGTCTGGCCTCGAGCCGCTAACCTACGCCGGGCAGAACTACATGGTGGTCGATCGCTCGCTGATTCCCGAAATTCTGCAAGTTCTGCGCAACGAAGAGCAATTCGATTACTGCGTCGACATCACGGCAGTGCATTACCCGAAGCGCGAAAAACAATTCGACGTGGTCTGGGTACTGTATTCCTTCGCACGCAACGAGCGCATCCGTGTGACAACGCGCATTTTAGATGGGGAGAGCTTGCCCAGTTCCGTTCCCATCTGGCCGACCGCTAATTGGCTGGAGCGCGAAGTGTTCGACATGTTCGGTATCAAGTTTGATGGGCATCCTGACTTGAAGCGCATTCTCCTGCCTGACGGATGGAAGGGATATCCTCTGCGCAAGGATTACAGCATCCTGCAGCAGGATAACGAGTGGGTGCAGATCAATCTTGGCATTGAAAGCGGCCAGTGAGAACAGAATGACCGACCGGAACACCTCACTCTCGAATCTCGATCTCGAAACTCCCGAGAAGCCATTTCTCGATGCCAACGAGCTGGTCATCAATATGGGCCCGCAGCATCCCGCCACACACGGCGTGCTGCGCGTGATCTTGCGCCTGGACGGAGAAAAGGTTCTAGGCCTGGAATGCGTCATCGGCTATCTGCACCGCGGCGTCGAGAAGATTGGCGAACATCGTACGTATACGATGTTTAATCCCTACGTCGATCGCATGGATTATGTTGCTGCGGTTTCCAACGGGCTTGGCTACTGTGAAACCGTCGAGAAGTTGCTCAATGTAGAGGCGCCACCGCGAGCCCAATATGTCCGCGTAATTCTGACCGAACTCAACCGCATCGCCAGCCACCAGCTCTGGCTGGGCACGCACGCTCTCGATATCGGCGCCATCACGCCGCTCTTCTACACCTTCCGCGATCGAGAAGAGATCCTCAAGATTTACGAGAAATATTGTGGCGCCCGGCTCACCACCCATGCGTTCCGCATCGGCGGCTTGCAGTATGAAACCTACGCCGGCTTCGAAAAGGACGTGAAAAACTTCCTCAATTTCTTTCGTCCCAAGATCGACGAATATGAGGAGCTGCTCACTACGAATCGAATCTGGGTTGAGCGCACCAAGAATGTCGGAAAAATCTCCGGTAAAGATTGCATCGCGCTCGGGGTCACCGGTCCGGTGCTGCGCGCTAGCGGCGTGAAGTGGGATTTGCGCAAGGCCCAGCCCTACGCCAACTACAAGAATTTCGATTTCGACATTCCGACTGGGCAGAACGGCGACACCTACGATCGATATCTGGTTCGCATGGTCGAGATGCGGCAATCGGTACGCATCATTGAGCAAGCGATCGATGCGATTCCCGAAGGCCCGATTATCGCCAAGGTTCCCAAGGTGATGAAACCGGCGGTGGGCGAGGTCTATCACTCCATCGAAGCGCCGAAAGGGGAGCTGGGATACTTCATCGTCAGCGATGGTTCCACCCAGCCCTATCGCGTGCGCGTGCGTCCGCCCTCGTTCGTGAATCTGCAGGCTCTCGACCTCATGTGCCGCGGCCAGCTCGTGGCCGATGTGATCGCCGTGATCGGCACGCTGGATATCGTTCTCGGCGAGGTGGATCGCTGATGGGGCAGGTCGTCCAATACATCGAGTCTTACCTGAGCAGCAGCCAGACGCCGGGCGCTGCGGGGAACATGTTCTGGGTGCTGGTGTATATCCTGCTGGTCTTCGTGGGACTGTCCGTCGCTGTCATCGCGATGAACTGGCTCGAGCGGAAAATCCTGGCTCACATGCAGGTGCGCCTCGGTCCTATGAGAGTGGGTCCGCACGGTTTGATGCAGCCCATCGCAGACGCACTCAAGCTCCTTCTTAAAGAAGACATCATGCCCGCCGAGGCCGATGGCCTTATTTTCTGGGTAGCCCCGTTCGTCGTGGTGCTCGCGGCCTTCACCGTGTTTGTGGTGGTCCCGTTTGGGCCCACGCATGCCATTACCGACATGAACATCGGCATCCTCTTTATGTTGGGCGTGTCGTCGTTGAGCGTGCTGGGGATCGTGATGGCGGGCTGGGCGTCGAACTCGCACTATCCGCTGATCGGTGCACTGCGCTCCAGCGCGCAGATGGTGTCGTATGAAGTTGCCATGGGACTGGCCGTAGTTTCGGCCGTTCTCATGACCAGCCTCAACGCCGAGGGCACCGGAACGCTCAGCATGATTGGCATTGTCCAGGCTCAGCAAGCCCAAGGCGAGTGGTTCATCTTTAAATTTTTCCCCCTTGGCCTGATCGCCTTCTTCATCTTCGCCGTCGCGATGGTCGCCGAGACCAATCGCGCGCCCTTCGACCTGGCCGAGGCCGAATCCGAATTAACCGCCGGTTTCCACACTGAATACAGCGGCTTCCGCTGGTCATTATTCTTTTTGGCCGAATATTCCGCCATGATCGCGGTCTCGTCGATCGCAGTTACGCTCTGGCTCGGCGGATGGCTACGACCTTTTCCCAATATGCTTAGCGGCCACATTTGGGATCAGGTCTTCGCCCTCTTTCCCGGCATCACGTTTCTACTTTTCGCGGCGATGTGTTTTTACAACACGGTCCGCATGCCGAAGCATCCGCTCTTTCGAGTACAAACCATCGGCCTCGCGGTTTTTGGCGTCGTGCTCGGCTTAGTCGGTCTAATTCTGTTCGTTCCCGCAGTCAGCACGCGCATTCAGGACATTTTCTGGTTCTCGGCGAAGGTTGCCGGTTTCATGTACCTCTATATCTGGTATCGTGGCACGTTCCCGCGATACCGCTTTGACCAGCTCATGCGGATGGGATGGAAGGTCCTTCTGCCTCTGGGTCTGGGCGTTCTGATTCTGACGGCCAGCGTAGCGCTGCTTCAAGAAAAGATATGGCACCCGTAGCCACACCATTTTTCTTCTACTTGCTCTCCGGGATCATGCTCATCGGGGGCATCCTGGTGATCACGCGCAAGAACCCGGTGCACTCGGCGCTGGCGCTGATTGTAACTCTACTGGCGCAGGCTTCGATTTACCTGATGCTCTATGCGCCGTTCGTCGCTGGCGTGCAAATCATTCTCTATGCCGGCGGAATTATGGTGTTGTTCCTGTTCGTCATCATGCTGGTTAGCATCGACCGTTCGATGAAGGAACGGCAATTCAATAGCCAGTGGGTAGTCGGGATCATTGCGGCCACGGCTCTGGGCGGCCTGTTTATCGCCGTTTATACGAAGGGGAAGGACATCTTTCCGGAGCACGCACTTCCGATGGTGGAAAACGATAACACCCAGCAGATAGCAACGATGTTGTACGGGAAATACATGTTTGCCTTCGAGATCGCATCGCTGTTGCTGCTGGTCGCGATCATCGGAGCGGTCGTGATGGCGAAGAAAAGAATCTAGCTGCGTTGGTTCGGGAAGGGCACAGCTTTAGCCGTGCCGATTGTGGCTTCAAAAGATGCGGGCTTTAGCCCCTGAGGACGTGCTTAAGGATTGTTATGGAATCGATGCTGCACATCACGACGCTGCATTATTTGGTCCTCGGCGCTGCCTTGTTCCTGCTCGGCGTTATCGGCGTGCTGACCCGCCGCAACGTGGTCATTGTTTTGATGTCGATTGAATTGATTTTGAACGCCGTGAACCTCAACTTAGTCGCCTTCTCGCGCCTATGGGGAGGATTGCATGGCCAGGTGTTTGCCATTTTTGTAATCACCGATGCCGCCGCGGAAGCCGCGGTCGGCCTCGGCATTCTAATCGCCTTCTTCCGCAACAAGGAGACGGTGAACATCGACGAAGTGAATTTGTTGAAGTGGTGAGCGAAGCGGTCAGCTATCAGCCGTCAGCTTTCAGCAGGGGCAGTTTTGCTGAAAGCTGATAGCTGAGAGCTGAATGCTATTCCTAAAATACATCTGGCTGATTCCGCTGCTACCGGCCTTCGGCGCCACGATCATGTTCTTCTTCGGCCGAAGGCTGCAGAAGGCAACCGTCAGCGCTGTCTGCGTAGGCACCATCGTGCTCTCGTTCGTGATGGCCTGCGGCGCGGTCCGGCAGTATTCAACCTGGTCGTCCACGCCCGAAAATTATCATCAGCCTTATCAGACCATTCTCTACACCTGGCTCGGCACAGATACGGGCCACATGAACTACACAACCCACGACGGCGCTCCGGCTGCGTTTCAGGCGGACGCTGGATTTCTGCTCGATCCGCTTTCCAGCGTCTGGCTGCTGTTCGTTACCGGCGTGGGAATGCTCATTCACATTTACTCGATCGGCTACATGGCGCATGAGGGCGGTTATTACCGCTTTTTCGGATACCTCAACCTCTTCATGTTCTCCATGCTGACGCTGATCCTGGCCAACAACTATGTGCTGCTGTTCGTGGGCTGGGAGGGCGTGGGCTTGTGCTCGTATCTGCTGATCGGTTTTTATTTCCATCGTAAGTCCGCGAGCGATGCCGCCGCCAAGGCATTCATCGTGAACCGCATCGGCGATGCCGGATTTCTGTTAGGCATGTTTTTCATTGCCTGGTACTTTGGCTCGTTGCGCTTTACCGAAGTCACGCAGATCGCGCACAGCGGACGATTCATAATTGGCGATCCCATCATCACGGCGGCAACGTTGCTCCTTTTCGTGGGAGCCTGCGGCAAATCGGCGCAACTTCCCCTCTACGTCTGGCTGCCCGACGCGATGGAAGGTCCCACGCCCGTTTCCGCACTCATCCATGCGGCGACCATGGTCACGGCGGGCGTCTACATGGTAGCGCGCTCCAACGCACTGTTCGTCCTGGCTCCTACGTCGATGAAGACGGTCGCGATCGTCGGCGCATTGACCGCAATCTTCGCCGCCTCAATCGGCCTCGTCCAAAACGATATCAAGCGCGTCCTCGCCTACTCCACCATCTCGCAGCTGGGATACATGTTCCTCGCGCTCGGCGTCGGAGCCTTTGCCGCCGGCGTCTTCCACGTCTTCACGCATGCGTTTTTCAAAGCGCTGCTCTTCCTTGGTGCTGGCTCGGTGATCCACTCGATGAGCGGCGAGCAGGACATGCGCAACATGGGCGACCTCGGCCATCGCATTCCGATCACGCACCGCACCATGTTGATCGCCACGTTGGCCATCGCGGGAATTTTTCCTTTCGCTGGATTTTTCTCGAAGGACGCCATCCTATGGGAAGCCTGGTCGAGAGAAGGTGGCGCGTACCGCCTTCTCTGGGGCATAGGCTACGTCACGGCGTTGATGACCGCTTTTTACATGTTCCGCCTGATGTATCTGACTTTCCATGGCCGCCCGCGCATGAGCCACGAGGTCGAGCATCATATTCATGAGTCGCCCGTGTCGATGACTGCGCCGCTGGTCGCGCTCGCGATCTGTGCCGTCTTCGCCGGATTCTTGGGCTGGCCGCACAGCCTCGGCGGTTCCGACCGTTTCACCGCTTTCCTTGAGCCCGTCTTTGCTCCAGAAGCGCGCGTTTTGCAAGAGGAAGGTAGAACCAGCCAGCTAGTGCAAGGCGTGGAGGAAGAAAAAAATACCAGCACGGAGTGGCTGCTGATGGCGCTATCTCTGGGAGCCGCGGGCCTGGGCTGGGGGATGGCCTGGAGAAGCTATCGCAATGCCGACAAAGGTTACACCGAGCCCATCGCCGCCGCCGCACCGCCCGTCTACGATGTACTGCTCCACAAGTATTACGTGGACGAAGGCTACGACTACGTATTCACCGGCCGCCGCAAGCTGGGAGACGTCCGTCTCGGCGTAATGGGTTTGGGCGAAGCGTCGTCGTGGTTTGATACCCACGTGATCGACGGCGCAGTCAACGCCGCAGGTTGGATTACTCGTCTGACCGCAACCATTTCCAGTTGGTGGGATAGATGGATCATCGACGGCATCGGCGTCAACGGTCCAGCTATTTTTGCTCGCATGCTTTCTTATCCGGCACGCCTGTTCGAATGGGGTCTGGTCCAGTGGTATGCGCTGGTGATGACCGCGGGATTAGTAGGGTTTGTGTTTTATTACGTGTACCACTAAAGCTTCCAGCTGCTAGCTCCTGGCTTCTAGCAAATCGCGAACAGCCAGGCAGGAAGAGCTAGAAGCCAGAAGCTAGAAGCTGAACTTCATGCAAAATCACATACTGTCCATCATTCTCTTCACGCCGCTCGTGGGCGCGCTTGTGCTCCTGTTTGTTCCCAAAGAGAACAAGAGCGCTGTCCGCTGGATCGCAAATTTTTTCTCGCTCGGCGGATTTCTGATCTCGCTGCCCCTGGTGCCGATGTTCTGGGCGCAGCGCTTCGAGCCCGGTTTCAAGTTCATCGAAGGCACGCCCAACAACTGGATTCCCTCCATCGGCGCGGGCTACGTCATCGGCATCGACGGCATCTCATTCCTGCTCATCATGCTCACCACGCTGCTGGGCTGGATTTCGATTCTCTCTTCCTGGACCGCCATTGAGAATCGCGTTAAAGAATATTACGTATGGTTCCTGATTCTGCAGACCGGCATGCTCGGCGTCTTCATGGCGCTCGATTTCTTCCTCTTCTTCGTCTTCTGGGAAGCCATGCTGGTTCCGATGTACCTGCTGATCGGCATCTGGGGCGGCCCGCGCAAACTTTACGCCGCCATCAAGTTCTTCCTCTATACCCTGGCTGGCTCGGTGCTGATGTTGCTCGGCATTCTGTTCCTCTATTTCCACCATCACGCGCTAACCGGAATTTACACTTTCAGCCTCACCGCACTCTACGAAACTGCCCCAAAGATTTATTCTGATCCGGCCTACGGCCCCACCATCGCAACATTGCTTTTCTTTGCTTTCTTCTTCGCCTTCGCGATCAAAGTCCCGATGTTCCCCTTCCACACCTGGCTGCCGGATGCCCACGTGGAAGCCCCAACCGCGGGCTCCGTCATCCTGGCAGGCGTTCTGCTGAAGATGGGAACGTATGGCTTCATTCGCTTCTCGTTGCCGTTCTTCCCCGATGTGCTGATGCACACCAAAGTCCGCGGCTGGATGATCACTCTCTCGATTATCGCCATCATCTACGGCGCGCTGGTCTCGCTGATGCAGAAGGACATGAAGAAGCTGGTGGCGTACTCCTCCGTCAGCCATCTCGGCTTCTGCACGCTGGGAATCTTTGCGCTGAACTCCGCCGGCCTGAGTGGATCGGTCCTACAGCAGATCAATCACGGCATCTCGACCGGCGCACTGTTCTTGATCGTCGGGATCTTGTACGAACGGCGCCACACCCGCGAAATTGCCGAATACGGCGGGATTTCGAATGTCATGCCGGTCTACGCCACCATCACCATGATCATGTTCCTCTCCTCCATGGGACTGCCGCTGCTGAATGGATTCGTCGGCGAATTCACCATTCTGCAAGGCACGTTCATGGAGAACTGGCGGTGGGGCGCATGGGCAGTTCCCGGCGTGGTTCTCGCAGCCGCATATCTGCTATGGCTTTACCAGCGCGTTTTCTTCGGCACCGTGACCAATCCGAAGAATGAAAAGCTGCACGACCTGACGCCGCGCGAAGTGCTGACCTTTGCTCCTCTTCTCATCATGGCGTTTTGGATCGGCCTCTATCCCAAGCCGTTTTTCCAGATTCTCGAACAACCGGTGAATCAGATCGTGGCAAATGTGCACGCGCAGCGGCCTAGCGACGCCGTGAATGCATCCGTTCAACCTCCTGAAGTGACGCCAGACTTTCCGGTGACTCTTGATGACCGAGCTTATCCCTATCACGGTCCAAAGCCCGTGAAGGCACCGCCCAAGGGGAAGAAATAGTGGGCGTTCTTTCCCAATTCAACGCCAACGACTACTTGCTGGTCCTGCCCATCACTCTGCTCACTGTGTTTGCTCTCGGCATTCTGCTCATCGACTTGATGCTTCCCGCCGAGGAGAAGTGGGTCAACGCTCTCTTGGCTTTTGTGGGAGTGCTTTTTGCCGTCAGAGGCGTATGGACGATTCAGCATTGGATGCAGCTGAATCGCTCGGTTTCCGCAGGTTCTCTTGGCATGATGGACACCCTGCTGGTGGACCGCTGCGCTATTTATTTCTGGTATCTGTTCCTGGCCGCCACAGCCGTTTCGATTCTCATCTCGGTGAAGTACATGAAGACCGAGCATGAAAACCACGGCGAATACTATGCCCTGATGCTGCTCTCCGTGGTGGGCATGATGTGCATGGCGGCAGGCTTTGACATCGTACTCATCTTCATCGGCCTCGAGCTGATGGCGATTTCTACCTATGTTCTCGTAGGTTTTCTGCGACGCGATCGCCGGTCCAATGAAGCCGCGCTGAAATATCTGCTACTCGGCGCATTTTCATCGGGAATTTTTGCCTACGGTCTGTCACTGCTGTACGGACTTACGGCGAGCACGAATCTGGGCGACATTGGCCAGCGCCTCGGCCGGATTCTTGCGAGAGATCCGCACAATCCTGTCGCGATCATTGCCTTACTGACCACGGCAACCGGCCTCTTGTTTAAGATCGCTGCCGTTCCTTTTCATCAGTGGGCGCCGGACGCTTACGAGGGTGCGCCGACGAGCATCACCGGTTTTATGTCTGTTGCCGTCAAAGCCGCGGGATGGGCCATGCTATTGCGCATTATGGGCGCTACCTATCCTTCCTATCCCAACGTCGTCCTGGGTCTCGCGGCAATGCGGCCGATCTACGTCCCGCTGTTTGTCTTCGTCTCCATCGCTACCATGACGGGCGCCAACTTTGCCGCCCTCACGCAGACCAACACCAAGCGCCTGCTGGCCTATTCTTCCATCGCGCACGTCGGTTATATGCTGCTCGGTTTGATCGCAGGAACTTCCACTCAACTGAGCCCGGACGGCATCAAAGGCATCCTGATTTATCTTCTGGTCTATACGTTCATGAACCTGGGCGCATTCGGCGTGATTACCTCGCTGCGGCACCGCAACGTCATTGGCGACGAACTCGACGACCTCAACGGACTTTATTTGCGCGCTCCAGTCGAAGCCGTGCTCATGTTAATTTTCCTGCTGTCGCTTGCTGGGATCCCGCCACTGGCCGGCTTCTGGGGCAAATATTTCATCTTCCTCAGCTTGATCGAAACCGGACACTATGCGCTTGCATCTCTGGGCGTGCTGTATTCCGTCTTCGGCCTGTACTATTACCTGAAGATGGCCAACGCCATGTTCATGGGCAAGTCCGAGGAGACGGGCCTGCTGCCGGTGAGTTGGACGATGCGTGCCGCCCTCGGTGTGACCGCGTTCGCCACGCTCTTCATCGGAATCATGCCGGACCGCTTCATCAATATAGTGAACTGGTCGCTCGTGATCGTGCAGAGTCCGGTGGCGAAGCTCGTCAACTAACTCGCGAATTACGGATTTGGACGAGCAGCCATGCCGACACTTCCATCCGACCCAACGCCGCGCCCTGAAGATTCCAACCGCAAGGAGAACTTCTGGGTTCAGGCTGGCCGCTATAGCCAACTGGCATTCGTCTTGCCGGCAGCCCTCGTCGTGGGATGGTTGATCGGCGCGGCGCTTGACCGCTGGCTGCATACCACATGGCTTTATCTTGCCGGCATCCTCTTGGGGATCGCCGCCGGCTTCATCGAATTGATCCGCACTGTGCTGCGCGACACGAAGTAAATAGCTGACTCCAACGAAGTTGATATCCCCGCAACTCGCCCATCGCTTACCATGGGTGCGGGAGAATATCGGCGATCCGCTTGAATGTCAGACTCGGTCCATCCCGAAGTGAACCCCGCAGGTGATGAAGCCGCTGAGTACTTCTACTCCGGCGCGCTCCATCGCATTCGCCGCTTTATGGCGGTGCTCGCGCCGTTGCTGATTGCCGCCGCCTGGTGGAGGTTCGGCCTGCGTCCTGCCGTTGGCTTTGCCTTCGGCTGCGCCATCGCTTACGTCAATTTCCACTGGTTGAAGCGCGTGATCACCGGCTTTGTCGATCGCGCCACTGGCACCGCTACATCGCAATCCGGAAGCGGAATCGTGTTTCGGTTTCTGGTCCGATATCTTTTGATGGCCGTCGGCGCCTATGTTATATTGACTGTTTCACCCGCGAGCCTGAACGGGCTTCTTGCGGGCTTATTTTTGCCCGTGGCTGCCATAGGATGCGAAGCGGTTTACGAACTGTACGCAGCGTTAGTTCGTGGTGTTTAGCAGGTCGTGTACCCGCACGGAAGAAGCTAGCTAGCAGCTAGAAGCAGTTTTTATGCCTGAACAACTTTGGTTCACCGCGCTCCTGAACCGCCTGTTCGCGGCTCCGGTGACCGCGCTGTTGCAAGCGCTGCACCTCCCGCCGAAGTATCCGACGGCTCCTATTACGAACTCGTTCGCCATGGAAGTCCTTGTCTTCTCCTTCCTGCTGATTATGTTTCTTCTGGTCCGTGCGCGGCTTTCGGTGGAGAGCCCCGGCGCACTGCAGCACGCTTTCGAGGGTGTTGAGGGATTCATCCAGGGCCAGAGCAACGAGATCATCGGTCACCACAGCGAGGGTTACACCCCGTTTCTCGCCGCGCTTTTATTTTTCATTTTGTTCAGTAACCTCATCGGTGTCATTCCGGGTTTCGAGTCGCCGACGGCCGTCCCTGTCGTCCCCTTGGGCTGCGCGATTTGTGCGTTTGTCTACTACCAGGTGCAAGGATTCAAACATGCCGGAATCGGCTACCTGAAGCACTTTGCCGGGCCCATGCCGGCTCTGGCACCCCTGATGGTTCCCATCGAACTGATCAGTCACCTGGCGCGCGTGCTTTCGCTCACTATCCGTCTGTTCGCCAACATGTTCGCCGGCGACATGGTCACCCTGGTTTTCTTTTCGCTCGTCCCCATCGGCGTACCCATCATTTTTCTTGGATTGCACATCGGCGTGTCGCTGCTGCAGACGTACATTTTCGTTCTGCTGACGACCGTCTATCTGCAAGGCGCGGTTTCGGAAGAGCACTAGAGTTCAGTTTTGAGTCTCCAGTTTCTAGTTTCCAGTACCTGGATGATGGCCGAAACTGGAAACCGGAAACTTGAAACTAGATTTTAGAGACGAGCCGTTCAGCGTGAGGGCGTCTGCTAGGTATGGCGTCAACCACCCACTGGCGGTATTTCATACGAGGAGAAACACAATGAGTAAACTGAGCAAATTGTTCATGGCACTTTCTGTACTTTCGTTCGCCGTCCCGGCCTTTGCGCAGGGCGGAGCCGAGAGCGGAGTCAACTGGGTCGCAATCGCGGCCGGATTCTCCATGGCCTTCGCTTCTGGCATCTGCGCTCTGGCGCAAGGCAAGGCAACCGCCTCCGCCGCCGAAAGCCTGGCCCGCAACCCCGCCGCTCGTCCCGGCATTCAGCTGGCGCTGATTTTAGGCCTGGCGCTGATCGAGTCGCTCGCTCTCTACACCCTGGTCATCATTTTCGCCAAGGTGAAGTAAGCGAACTCAGAAGTCAAAAGCCTCTGCTTATAAGCAGAGGCTTTTTGTTCTCTTCGGGACTATTCAAGCCAGGGAGACCTCAGACCTTCCGATCTCCGCTCCACTCCTGATCCTTCTTCTGTGGAACATTACTCAGAGCATCCACCAGCAGCCGGCGCAGCCGGTAACGGCTTTCGAGGTCCGTATTTACAATCTCGAATCCTACTTCATTCACGCGCGCCCGCCGCAGCAGCACGTGAGCTTTGATCTTCGACCGCATGCCCAGAGAGATCTCGAGATCGGCCTCACTGCCGATCCGGAGATTATCTTCTTTCGTACCCATACCGCCGCCGAGGCTCAACTCGCGGATCAGAATTCGTGATTTTCCCCAGGAGCTCCCAATCGTGGCTCCCAGTGCGCGCGACAGCACCATCCGTTCGTAGCGCCGTTGCCGCACCCACGGGCATGCCGGAGCCGTATCCAGAGGCGCGATCGCCAGCTCTGCCGCTTCGATCCCGCTGTCGGAGAGAATCTGCGCGCTGTAGCGCGGATCGGTCTTCGACAAAGACTGAGCTGAAGCAATTCGCAGTTCGCGATGATAGACCCATCCAAACGTTTTCTTGGTCTCGACGATCTCGCGGAGCAGCGATACTGCCTCTGTGTCGCGCAGGCGTCCCAGCGACTCGATCGCCTTCAGCTGCACAAACGGCGATCGTGAAGCCGCTTCACCCGGCTTGGCCATCGCCATCAGTGGATGCGCTGCGCTGACATCGCCACTCATTCCGATTTCATCGATCGCTTCCGGCAAAACCACAGAATCCAGAACCTCGGCCAACTCCAGCAGCGTTCTGCCGCGGTCCGGCGCAGCTCCATAGGCGACCTGTCGCACCACAATGTCATGGTAGAAGCGGTTCCACTCGGGCAAGCGCGTCGGCAACAGTTCCAGCAAAGTGCCCACATCCAGCCGGCTTAACAGACCCACCACGGCCGAGGCCTGCCGCGACTGTCCCGTGCGCAGAATCTCGCGCAGCTGCGTGAGAGCTGGAGATCCCATCTCCTTGACCAGTTCCACCATGCGATCGCATTCGTCCCGCCGCATGCAGCGGAAGAACCGGTCCGCCAGATGTTCCGCTCCCGATTGGCAGGTGCGCCGCAATACCACTAGCAAGTCCGCAGGTATCGGATCCAGGCGCAAGGCTTCTTCGATAAACTCTGGAATCCGGTTTTCCACTCCCACGCGCGGCCTCAGATCATTCACCATCACCGGCCGCTGCTGCAGCAACATTTCCATCCCGGAGCATACTTCATTCACCGCCTGGTAGTTTCTGGCCTCGCTGGCCTCCTGGCTTAAACGCACAAAAGCCGCGCTCAGCAAGCTTTGCAGCTCGGGATCCTTTTCCACACATAGCTGCTCGGAGACTTTGCGGATGGCTCCGCCCATCGCCTCGCCGCCCAGTCTTGCGTAAAGGTCGGCCAGTTGGCTCAATCCAATTGCGGTCTTGCGGCGCGAATCGGCTTCTTTGTTCGACAAGCTGGCAGAATAATTATTCAGAATTTCAGTCGACGTTTGTTTCTCGTCGCGGTCGAGGAGTACTTCCAGGAACTGGCGTACATTGCGCGGCGGAACGCACGGAGCTTCATGGGAGAGCAGTACCGTCTTCTTTCCCGACTCCGGCACTTCCGCCCAGAACATTCGGTCGAGGATGTCGGCGTGCGACTCCACCAGGATCCCGGCCTTATTCATTTTTTCTTCTTGCAGCTTCAGAATCTGGCGCAGCGAATCCATCTGCCGGCTCATGTGCTCCATCATCTGATGGACGGCATTCACTTTGACTTCGCCCTTCTGGTAACGCTCCAGAGCGAAGCGGATCGCCATATGCTCGGCCGCCTTCATCAACAGCGGCGTATCTTCCTGCTCGGCAGTGGCCTTGGCGGCGAGAGTGCCCAACAACTGCTGCAGGTTCAGTCGCGTGTTCGGATCAGCCTCGGTGAGCTCTTTCTGCAGAACCTCTGGACTCGCGTTCGGGTCGCCTTGCACTTGTCCGAATCGAGTCAGCAGACGGATGGCCTGCACGACCTCAGCTTCTTGCAGCGGAACGACTCCGCCTTCCCAGGCTGGAGCTGTTCCAGTTCCAGTACCGGTTCCGGGTGTTTGACCCGTTCCCGTGCCTCCCGGAATGTTCGGAACACTCCCGAAGGGAACTACGGTGCCGCCAGCTTGTCCTTGGCCGCCGCCTCCGGCGTTGGCGCCCTCGGCCGCCGCAATCAACTGCAGCAGCTTTTGCGGATCGTTCAACCATTGCTTGAATTCCGGTCCCAGGGTTTGCGCCGCGATCTGCGCGGCTACGCTGATGTCTCCGGTAAGCGGATCGGCCGCTACAAATTTCACTTCATTAATTTTGATTGTGCTCTGCTTGCTCCCGCTGTTGAGAGCTTCTTTGATTTGCTTCGATACATCCTGTGCCTTTGAGCCCGCCACCGTAAATGCGCGTACCAGACGAGTGAAATCTTCGACCGTAACGTCTTTCGAGAAGTGCAGGCTCGCCAAGCCAGCGGTGGTCAATAGCTGGCCAAAGCTGCGTTCGGTTTGACCGGTTTCCAGTGGCACGCCGTCCAGCAATAGTTTGTTGTCCGAAACTCCGAGCAAGAATCCGCCATCGCCCGCCGCTGGTAGCCCTTGTTGCAGCTCATTCCACGTGACTTCAAACTGCGCTTCGGTGCGCTTGTGTTCATAGCCGTACATCCGCGCATACTTGATCAGGATGTTCAGGCTATGGACGAAAGCCCGCGCCGATGCCGCGCGATTGGCATGAAATGTACTTGCGTTCGTGATAGAGCACTCCTCGATCTACACTCTGCAAGTAAAAGGTAAATCCAGAAGGTAAGTCCCCGCACGTTACGGAGGTAATGGGAAATTGCCTGTGATAGGCCTTGTACTCCTAGGGCGGAAAGGGATTGCGGACACTCCCCGGCACTGGCGTTTCCAGCCAACAGCGGCGAAAATGGATATGCAAATATTCAGCTCCGGAACTCTTGTGCCTTCCCCCATCGCGCGCTCAACCCGTCCTAAAAAGATCACCGGCCTTCGCTACTGGATGCTGCGTGTTTTGGAGGAATGCGAACGCGTTTCCGCCGATTTCGGTCCCGACCCGGTCCATGATCTGCGCGTCTCTTTGCGCCGCTGCCGCTCGCTGGCCGATGGATTGATGGCCCTCGATCCCGACCCTGACTGGAAGGCGATGAAGAAGGCCGGCAAGCGCCTGTTTCAGCGCCTCGGGGCCTTGCGCGATGTCCACGTAATGATGGAGTGGGTGGAAAAACTTGCTGTAGTTCAAACTCGTTCGGATGCGGGCGAGCCGTCGGCTTCGTCCAGAGAAGGCTCACCCGCGATACCTCCATCTCAATCGAATCCGGAGTCGACGCCAGGCTCAGCCGATCCTGTCGCCCACGCCCTGTTCGAGATACTGCACCGCCGTGAGAACGAGCAGCAGCACGAGGCTCAAGCCGCACTCGAAGAGTTCGATCGCAAACAGTGGAGATCTTGGAGCAAGTCTCTTCCCGCGCGCGCCAGCCGCTTCCGCCCCGGAAGCGCGCTCTTTAAACATCTTGCTCTCGAGCGCTGGACCGCAGCCCGCGAACTCCATGCCCGTGCTCTGCGCAACCGCTCCCAAGTCGCGTTCCACAGCCTACGGATAGGAGTCAAACGCTTCCGTTATATCGTAGAGAATTTTCTTCCGGTCGAGCACAAGGCTTGGAGCAATGATCTCAAGGAAATCCAGGACTTGCTGGGTGAAGTTCACGATCTCGACGTGCTCTGGTCCACGGCCAATTCCTGTCAGGTCTTTCCCGAGGCAGGTTCTTGCAGCGACTGGCACGAACGGATCCTCTCCGAGCGCACCAGGCGCATCGATCAGTACCGCGCCAAAATGGTTGGCCCCGATTCTCTCTGGCAAGTGTGGCGCGCAGCGCTGCCCCAAGGCAAGCAGATACAGCTGCTGGCTACGCGCCGTATGAAGCTCTGGGCGAACGGTCTCGATCCCGATTTCCCGCACTCCGAGCGCGTAGCCAGCCTGGCTCTCCAACTCTACGACGGCCTTCTAGCCTGGGGATGGCAACCCGCCGTCGACGCCGCTTCCGCCCGCTCCAGCTTGCTCGCCGCCGCCCTTCTCCACGACGTCGGGAAGTCCGAAGGACAGAAGGGGCATCACAAAACTTCCTTCGATTTGATTCGTGCCCACGGCAATCCGTTAGGCTGGAAGGCTGCAGACTTGCAGCGCGCCGCCATCGTTGCGCGCTTTCACCGCGGAAAGCTGCCCACACGGAAGCACAAGACTCTGCGCGATCTTCTCCCTGGCGAGCAGAAAGCAACCATCCAGCTGTCTGCGGTTCTGCGCCTGGCCAATGCCTTGGATGCAGGACACGACGGCCACATCCGCCGGATTCAAATTGAGAATGCTCGGAACGATGCGAGAGGGAACGAAGCTTTGATCGTCGTCGCTGAAGGCTATTCGCCGCTCAGACGATCCGCCCAAACGATCGCCGCGGAGCGTCACCTGCTCGAAACCGTCCTGCGGAGGCCAGTAGTCCTTAAGCCCGTGAGGAATCCGATGGGAGCGCATGCCAGCCGGTAGCCGCCCGGTTACTTTCCAGCGTCGCCCTCGGAAGCTACAACTTTAACTATCCATGACCCACGCCCAACTAGTCGAGAAAGCCGTCCACTGGCTGCGCCGCTACCGCTGCGGAGTGGTGCTCTCCGAGCAAGCTTGCGTGAGCGGCGAGATGCCCGACGCTATCGGTTGGAAGCGCGCCTGCCATTCCGTTCTCGTTGAGTGCAAAGTTACGCGTTCTGATTTCCTGGCCGATCGAGCCAAGCCCTTCCGATCAAAGCCCGAGCAGGGAGTCGGATGCGAAAGGTTCTACTTAGCACCGGCTGGGCTGATCCGGCGCGAAGACCTGCCCGCAGGCTGGGGTCTGCTCGAACTTCGTCGCGGCAGAATTGAAACTGTGCACCCTTCGGCAAAAAACTTGCGGAGCGCCACTGGCTTCCGCTACGAAATGAATCTGCTGCTGGCCAGCCTGCGCCGCGTCGAGGTTCGCGTTGAACCGCAAAGCATCACCGACTTCCTTAAGTGGAAGAACCGCATGGCCGAATATAACCGCGGCACCCTCCCGGAAGGACTTGCTTCTGCCGAGGAAGAACCCAATGTATTTCTGGAACCGGATCTGACTGCGTAGCTACGTCGTCCTGCACCACTCTTTCTGTCAATCACCTTCTGTCAAGCAACAAATTTCCCGAGTCTCTAACTCTGTGTTCCTTATGCCCCTAACCGCTCTACTCTTCCTGGGTAGAAGCGAGGAAACGTGCTATAATCATTTAGTAATGATTAGCTATAAGAAATTAATTGTCGCAAGCTTCACGTAACCATGCAACTGATTGCGAATCAATATTTTGCTAACAACTCCTTTATTTTCAATATTTTATCCGTCTGCGGTCCGACCGAAAGCCGGCATCTGACTGAGAACAGAGAATTTAGCGGTGCGGTCTGGTTTTCTTATTTCGATCTGAAGACGGGAAAAGAGCATCGGAAAGCTTCAAAGCTGAAGGCCGAGAGCTGAAAGTTGCCTCCTTACAATTCCCGCCGACCCTCCATGGCTTTCAGCATGGTGATCTCATCGGTGTACTCGATATCGCTGCCCACCGGAATGCCCATCGCGATGCGCGTTACCTTCACCCCCACGCGTTTGAGTTGCTGCGAGAGATAGGTAGCAGTGGCTTCGCCCTCGACGGTTGGATTGGTGGCGACGATCACTTCGTCCACATTGCCGGCATCCACGCGCGCAATAAGGTTGGCAATGCGGAGCTGCTCCGGTCCCACGCCGTGTAACGGCGAAAGCGATCCGTGCAGCACATGGTAGACGCCATTGAAGTGTTTGGTCTTTTCAATCGCGGCAATATTGGTGGGCTCTTCGACCACGCACACCAGACGTTGATTTCGCGTCGCGCTAGTGCAGTAAACGCACGGATCCACGTCAGTAATGTTATTGCACACGGAGCACAGCCGCAGGCTCGCCTTGACGTCGCGCACCGCCGCGGCCAGCGCTTCGGCATCCTCATCGCTCGCGCGCAGGATGTAGAAGGCCAGCCGTTGTGCGCTCTTGGTGCCCACGCCCGGCAGCTTCTTCAATTCGTCAATCAGCCGGGACATCGGCTCAGCAAATTTAGACATAAGAACTGAATCAGTGAATCAATGATTGATCGTTAGAGTCCGCCGATGCCCAGTCCGCCCAACATACCGCCAACCGTCGATTGCATGGCCCCATCCACTTTGCGCGCGGCTTCATTTACGGCAGCCAGGATCAAGTCCTGCAGCATCTCTACATCACCAGATTTCACGGCCTCGGGATCGATGCGCACGCTCAGCAGTTGTTTGCGTCCATCCATCTTCACCGTTACCGTTCCTCCGCCAGACGAGGTTTCGACCACCGTCTCCTGCATTTTTTTCTGCAGGCTCTCGTATTGCGACTTAGCCTTCGACATCAGCTCTTGCAGATTGAATCCACCCATAATGGCTTTACCGCTTCTCCTTGTAATCAATCACGGTGCGAATCTCAGCGCCGAATTTCTCCTGCAGCCGCCGTACGATCGGATCCTGTTCGGCGCGGCCTCGGCCACCAACTCCGGAACTTACCCCGTTAGATTTCGGCGATCCGTTGCGTTTTTCTGTCGCCGCCACCGCCGCTCCGGGAATGATTTTCAGTTTGACGGGCCGTCCTAGAAGACCGCTGGCCGAAGCGACCGCTAACCGCCTTGCGTCAGCACCCAGCGACATATCGACAACAGCTTGCGACTCAGAAATTTTAATGACGACTTCGTTTCCTTCGACGGTCCATTCGCCCGCTTCGAGCATCGAGACCAAGATGCGCTGATTTCCGTCAGTCAGCGCTTGCAGCACTGCTGTCTGGAGCTTCTCGATCGGCGTGGCCACTGCGGAATCTAACGGCACTGGGGAATCCCGGAGAGGTGCCTGCAACTTTGCTTCGGGAAGTGATTCGAGATTCGCCAGCGCCGTGGCACCCATAATCGCTGGCGTCGACGAACTCGCTTCTCCGAAGCCGCGGGCAACGCTGGCGGAAATTGGCTCGGAAGACTCCTGACGAGGGCCACCCTTGCGCGCAGAATCTGCCGCGAATGGTGAAACAGGACTCAGTCGGGTTGGCGCAGCCGTCTCCGTGCGCCGCTCGCCTGCAGTCGAAGCCACGATGGACGGCCGCGCGGGATTTCTGGTGGCATTTGCTCCAGCGCCTGATGTACTCGAAGAACTAGCCACCTCGCTGAGCAATTGCTCAATCGGCAACAGGCGTTGCGCGTGCGCCATCTTGAGCAGACCGAGTTCGAGATGGAAACGCTGCTCTTGCTTGTATCCCAGCTCGCCGTGAGTGCGTAGCATGATCTGCAAATGACGCGTCAGATCTTCTTCTTCAAAGAGCCCTGCAACGCGCTCCACGCGATCGCGCTCTTCACTTGAGATCTGCAACAGGGAAGAGTCCTTCCCCGCAATTTTTGCAACCGTGGCGTTGCGCAGGAAGCGAACCATCTGGCGCGCGAAATGCGTTGGACTATGCCCTTCGCTGATGAGATGGTCGATCTGTTTCAGCACATCTTCGCTGGCGCTGCGAGCGATGGCCTGCATCACTTCCTCGAGAATGTGCGCGGGAGCTGCACCGACCAGATTGCGCACGGAATCCGCCGTGATGCGTCCGCTGGAAGAGGCAATCGCCTGATCGAGAATCGACAACGCATCGCGCATGGAGCCGTCGCCTGCCTCGGCGAGGAGAGCCAGAGCATCTTCATCTGCTTCGATATTCTCTCGTCCGACGAGATCGCGTAGTTGGCCGACGATGGCGTCGAACTTTACCGCGCGGAAGCTGAAGTGCTGGCAGCGCGAACGAATCGTCTGCGGAATATCCTCCGGTTGGGTGGTAGCCAGCATGAAAACAATATGATCCGGCGGTTCTTCCAAAGTCTTGAGCAACGCGTTAAACGCGGCGTCGGTAATCTGGTGCGCTTCGTCGAGGATGTAAATCTTGAAACGATCTCGGGCCGGGCGATAACGCGCCGCCTCGCGAAGTTCGCGGATTTCGTCAATACCGCGATTCGTGGCCGCGTCGATCTCTATAACGTCGACTGCATTACCGGCGCGAATCTCGGTGCAGGATTCACAGATACCGCAAGGTTCTGCCACTGGCTTGTCAGACGAACGGCAATTCAACGCCGCGGCCAAAATCCGAGCCACGGTGGTTTTTCCGATGCCACGATGGCCGCTAAAGATATAGCCGTGAGCAGTCCGTCCCTGTTCGAGTGCGTTTTGCAGTGTGCGCGTGACGTGCTCTTGTCCGATCACATCGGAGAACTTCTGTGGACGGTATTTACGCGCCAGGACGGTGTAGCTCATGAGCCGGAAGAAACGATTATACGTGATGAGAAGAGCGATGGAGTTGTTAACCCGAATGGCGCGCCAGGTAGGGCCTGCCAAAAGTACGCAAATTGGCCTTCTCCTTTCTAAACCAAGGCGGGCGGTAGTGGGTCACTAACCCACTACTAGACGGGCCGAGAACTTGCTAAATCAACAAAACAAGCGTTAGGCTGGAACGTCACCGACAAGCAGGCGACAATTTTGTTTCGACGAAAATTACATCGGGCCTACGGAGAGCAAAAATGCAACTTAAGCTAACGACACAGACGAAAGATGGAATCCTGATCGTGGACTGCAGCGGACGGATTGTGTTTGGCGAAGAGTCGTCGCTGCTGCGGGAGACGGTAAAGAAAGCTGTGACCCAGAACAATCGCATTGTGCTCAATCTGGGCGAAGTGAACTACATCGATTCCGGCGGGCTGGGAACCTTGGTTGCGCTGCGCACCACGGCGCAAAATGCCGGCGGCACGATTAAATTAACGAACCTGACCAAGCGTGTGGGCGATTTACTGCAAGTTACAAAGTTGCTGACGGTATTCGACGTTTACGACTCCGAGGCGGAAGCCATCGAATCTTTCCGCAAGGCAGCCTAGCCACGGTCCTCGGGTTCAGGCTCATGAATCCTGGCCGGTGATCGTCCGTACATCCTCGGCAGAACCATCGACTTCTCCTCGAATGCTTTCTCGTGTCATTTTCATTTTGTGCCTGCTGGCGAGTGCCAGCGGCTTCGTTTCGCCGCCAGCGGCGCTGGCTCTCGGGCTGGTGTTTGGCCTGACCTTGCCGCATCCCTATGGTGGGCAAGCGAAAAATGCTTCTAAATACCTTCTGCAGGCTTCTGTGGTGGGACTGGGTTTTGGAATGAATCTCCACCAGGTCGTGCAGGCCGGACGCAGCGGCTTCATCTACACCATGCTGGGCATCAGCTTCGCGTTGATTGTGGGCATGGGCCTCGGCACATTGTTCGGCGTGCAGCGCGTGCCCGCATTCCTCATTTCGACCGGAACTGCCATTTGCGGCGGTAGCGCCATAGCCGCGGTTGGGCCCATCACGCAGGCGAGCGACGAAGAGATGGCGGTGTCCCTGGGAACCGTCTTTATATTGAATTCCGTGGCGTTGTTAATTTTTCCCGCTATCGGCACGGCGCTCAAACTAACGCAATCACAGTTTGGATTGTGGGCGGCGCTGGCCATACATGACACCAGTTCAGTCGTGGGAGCAGCGGCAAAGTATGGAGCCGTGGCCTTAGCCATCGCGACAACCGTCAAATTGGCGCGGGCGCTGTGGATTGTTCCCCTCTCGGTTGCGACTGCCGTCGCACGAGGAGCGAAGGCGAAGATTCAGTGGCCCTGGTTCATCGGACTGTTTTGTCTCGCGGCGGTTTGCAACACCTATCTTCCTGCTGGCGCGCACGGCTACTCTCTTGCGGTGAAGATCGCAAAGATTGGGTTGACGGCGACATTGTTCTTGATCGGTAGCGGCATCTCCATAGCAACCATCAAACGCGTGGGGCACCGGCCCTTGCTGCAAGGCATTATTTTATGGCTGCTGGTCTCTGTAGGATCGTTGTGGCTGATTCGCATTGGATGGATTGCGTTGTGAAGAGGGGAAGCGAAAAGTCGCCGAAGAAGCGGGTGGGAAGGAAGCCTCCGCCGCCCGGATCGATTCCGGATCAGTCGTCGAAGATGCGGATGCGGATAGAGGCCGCCATTCGACGCATTCCCAGGGGCAAAGTGTCGACCTACGGAGCAGTTGGACGCGCAGCGGGGTTTCCTGGCGCAGCGCGGCAAGTGGCGAAAGTCTTGCATCGTGGATTCGATTTGCCATGGCAGCGAGTCTTGGGAGCGGGGGGAGAGATCAAGCTGCGGGGCGATTCGGCGATTGAGCAGCGATTCCGGCTTGAGTCTGAGGGAGTTCGCTTCCGCGGGCGGAAGGTAGATATGAAGGCGCACGAATTCAAATTTACCCGCGGAAGCGCAGCCAAGAAGCGTTGAAGCGAGCAGAGTACATTTTTCCGGGCTGGCTACTTCTTGAACTGTTGGTCGATCTCCACTTGGTAGCCGGTAACCATTTTGTTGGTTTCGTTGGCCATGCCCACTACGGCCATCAACTCCTTGAACATGGCATCCGTCATCCCTTTCTTCTGCGCGGACGCGGTATGCGAAGCGATGCAGTAATGGCACTGGTTGGTCACGCTGACCGCAACGTAAAGCAACTCTTTGGTCAGCGGATCGAGGGCGCCGGGAGCCATAATTTGTTTGATATCTTCCCAGGTGCGCTTCAGCGTAGCGGGATCGTGTGCGATCGCCTTCCAGAAATTGTTGATCCAATCGGTCTTGCGCGTAGCCATGATATCGTCGTAAATGGCACGTACTTCGGGGCTGGCGTCTTTGTATTCGATGAGTCCAAGGGTTGACATGAGGTCTCCATTGCCGAAATGTGTCTGTGTGGTGACGGGTCTTGTTTCACAGCTATTTCGGAACTTCACCGCTCAGCAGTTGTTCCAATGCCAACGCTGGGCAGCGCACTCCGACATAGAACTGGCCGAATAAAGCGTAGACGGCGCTGACTTGATCGAAGCGCATTTCGTAGATCAATTTCTTGAAGACGAGCGGATCGTCGGCAAATAGATCGACGCCCCACTCCCAATCGTCGAAGCCGATCGAACCGGTTATGATCTGCTTCACTTCGCCCGCATAGCGGCGGCCCACGAGTCCATGCTCGTTCATTTGGCGAGCACGCTCTTCGATGGGGAGCGTGTACCAATTCTTATCCTCGCCTCGGCGCCGGTCCATGGGATAGAAGCAGATGTAACGGTTCTGCGGGATCTGAGGGAACAGGCGCGGATGCATCGCTTCCCGATGCCGGCCCAGTTTGCATTCGATCTCAGCCTTCCACTGGTCGGAATGAGGCTGTATGCCCTGGGCAGAGAGTTCTTTGTAGATTTTCAAAGTCGAGTCATACAGCCCAAGTTCGATGATGGAAAGATAGGAGGAAGTGGGTTCCAGATAATCACTCAAGCGCAAGCCGGCGAGCCTCAGTTCCGCCTGGTTCAGATCGGCGAAGGAGTTGCGAAAGTGCACCAACATTAAATCGCCCTTGTGGCCGATCAGCGAAAAAAGAGCAGACTGCCCCTCCGCCCTCTGCTCCATTTCTCCTAGCATCGCCGCGGCTTCCTGAGCGATCGTTGCGCGTGCGTCTTCCGGCAGTGCTCGCCACGCGGTCCAGCGGAAGCGCATCATCTGATGCAATACGCTGTAACCTTCGGTGGTCAGAGGAACTTCTGGAATCTCTGCCGAGGCAGTTTGTGAAGGAACACTTTGCGGATGCAGATGGGGAGTCGTCGTGGCGGTCATTGGCTTCTCGGGACGTATGCTCATGATTTCAACCTCTATTGTACGCAAGAGCTGCGGAGGCAGCGAATCCAGGATTTACAATCGATTTGACGCTGTGAATGCAGCGACTTTTTTCATGCGAAAACTGATTCTAATTGCTTGTGTCCTTACCTTCTCAACTCTGCTCGCGGCGCAGAACAAACGCTTGTGGGTGTTGCGCACGCCGGGGCAGGCGGCGGAGTACGACATCACAACCTTTGCCGAGAAGCAGAAGGTGGAGATTCCCCCGGAAGCGGTGTCCTCGCCGTTAAGATTCTCCGTCAATGCTCTGGGGCAAATGTTGTTCGCACTGCCGGCGGCCTTGCCTTTGTCGGACAGCAATCTCGCCGCCGAGCGAAAAGTGTGGATCTGGGATGGCCACACAGGAAGCATCATTTCGCGGGACCTCGTGCGCATTACCTCTACGGCAGGATCAAATCTTTCTATCAGCGAAACGGCTCCCGTGCCATTTCTGTCAGCGGATGGCACGCATCTCTATTGGTTTTCGAATCAGGCACGCCGCTTGCAGCGCGACGGCGTGGATCTTTCCACCAAGACAACTTGGCTAGGCTGGCGGACGGATCTCGCTGGCGCCAGCCGTCAGGACATCGCGTCGATGTCGCTGCCCGAATGCTCGTGCACCACCGGGGGCTGTGAGGAGACCTGCCCGTATGGAGAAGTCTGGGTTCCCGACGAAGGAGTTGGGAAGTTTTTTCTTCTTACACTATTTGTGGAGGGACAAACGCAAGCAATTTACCAGTCGACATCAGTGTACGTGGAGAATGCCGGTCAATGGGCGGCGACAGCACACGATCCAGCGCTGCGCATTGTGCTGGATGCCGCAAGTCCAGGCGCAATCCTCGAGGCGATTCCTGACGCTGGCTGCTGCGGATGGGCGAACGAGAGCGATGATCAAACCCTGCTGCATCTTGAAGGGACGACATTGACGGTGTTCGATGAACTAACCACATATAAGAATCCCGACTACGACGTGAGCTTCTACACGCAGAACGGCAAATTGTCGCCCGACCTCAAATCTGTGGCCATGACGATCGATGCCACCTCCAAGCCCAACACGCCGATTCAACTGGCGGAGCAGGGACAGGCCAATCCCGAAGAGTCACAACGCATTCGCAAGGCGTTGGTGGATCTCCCGGCGGTCGAGGTAAAGAGTGCAGCGGATCCTCCACGGCGTCTCGCTTTCTTGCCCCATGCCACGCTGGTGGGCTGGATCAGCGAAAAAGAGATCCTCATCGTGGAGGATCATTTGCTGGTTGCGTACAACGTTGCCGGTGGAACGCGCCGCAAATCGAACATACACGTGGAAGACGCAGCGCACGTTTTCCTCCGCTGAAGATTGGCTCGTGGCTCGATGAGCATGAACGCTGGGTGACCCAGCCTTAGAGACCAAGGTTTTTCCACTTCATTGACTTGCAGTAGTCTGGGACGTAGGATTTTTCAACGTGATCGGCAAAACCATTTCGCACTACCGGATTATCGAGAAACTCGGCGGAGGCGGAATGGGCGTGGTTTACAAGGCCGAAGACCCGCGCCTGCACCGTTTTGTAGCGCTAAAATTCCTGCCTGATGCAGTGGCCCGCGACCCGCGCACACTGGCTCGTTTTGAGCGCGAAGCGCAAGCCGCGTCCGCGTTGAACCATCCCAACATATGTACGATCTACGACATCGGCGAGGAAGACGGCCAGGCTTTTATAGCCATGGAGTTTCTGGATGGCCTGCCGCTGAAACACCGCATTGGCGGCCGTCCGCTGGACCTAAAAACCTTGCTGTCCCTGGCAGTGGAAATCGCGGACGCTCTCGATGCTGCCCATACGCATGGCATCATTCATCGCGATATCAACCCGGTCAACATTTTTGTGACCAAGCGTGGTCATGCAAAGATCCTTGATTTTGGCTTGGCCAAACTCACGGAGGGCGACGAGGCCGTTCTGAGCGGCAACACTTTCGGTGAGGTTACGCAGGCGCCCGAAGACCCCGCGCGTCCTGGCTTCGCCTTAGGAACAATTCCTTATATGTCGCCCGAGCAAGCCTTGGGCAGGCCTCTGGATTCTCGCACCGACCTGTTCTCTTTCGGAGTCGTCCTATACGAGATGGCGACCGGGATCCTGCCTTTCACGGGACAGACCACGGCTGCATTTTTTGATTCTTTGATTCACAGCGCGCCCAACTGGCCTTTGCGTTTCAATTCTGCGACACCCGGCGAACTCGAACGCATTGTGCGGAAGGCGCTCGAGAAAGATCCGGGAGATCGATATCAAAGCGCCGCGGAAATGCGCGCCGATTTGCAGCGCCTGCGCCGGGAAGTCGAGTCCGGACAAGCGGTGACCACGCCAGTGGTCCGGCCCGTGCCGGATTCAAAGGATAGAATCCGCGCCATGTTTGCCACGGCTCTTACCACTGCTGCGGCTCACCCCAAGTCAAATAAGGTGCCTTGGCTGGTAATGGGCCTGGTCGCATTGGTCGTCTTTTTCGCAGTTGTTTTTTTCCTGAGATCACCGGAGTCCCCGCCTGCCGTGATCTCGTCGCTACAGATTACGAATGACGGAACGTCGAAACGATCTCTCGTTACCGACGGCACCCGGCTGTACTTTTCTGAATATGTGAGCGGCCACTCAGTTTTGATGCAAGTCTCGACAGCCGGCGGGGAGACGGCGCCCGTGCCTATCTCATTGCCCAGTGCCGACGTCTACGATTTTTTCCCGGGCCGTTCCGAATTGCTGGTGAAGGGGGTGGCGGAGGGTTCGGATACGGAATCGCCGGTGTGGATATTGCCGCTGCCCGCGGGATCGTTGCGGCCTGTGGGAAATATTCTTGCGCATGCGGCCACGTGGACTCCCGACGGTCAGCATATCGTGTATGCAAGAAACTCGAGTTTGTATGCATGCAACGAAGACGGGAGCGACTCGCATGAATTAATCGGTGTCCCCGGTGTTCCCTTTGCGCCTCGCTTTTCCCCGGACGGTCATCGCCTGCGCTTCACCATCCGTAATACCGAGCAGCGCACGTCGTCACTGTGGGAGATTTCACCCGACGGGAAGAACTTGCACTCCGTATTGCCGGACTGGAACAAGCCATCGCAGGAGTTTGGTGGTACATGGACGCCAGACGGAGAATATTTTCTGTTCGAATCTACGCGCGATCATACCCAGAACATCTGGGCAGTCCACGAGCACAAGCCAATGTTTGGCAAGGCCGCCGCTGAACCGACGCAACTCACTGTGGGCCCACTGATGTTCAGCAATCCGACTCCTAGCCCAGATGGAAAAAAACTGTTCGTGATCGGGCAGCAACGCCGCTTCGATCTAATTCGGATGAACGGTTCTCAACAGTTCTCTGTCTACCTGCCGGGCGTGTCTGCTGGCGAAGCCGATGTCACGCGCGATGGAGAGTGGATTGTTTATGTGTCGCATCCCGACCTCACATTGTGGCGAAGCAAGGCGGACGGAAGTTCTCGGACGCAACTCACGTATCCGCCGATGTTAACGCACATGCCGCGGTGGTCGCCAGATGGAACTCAGATCGCATTTATGTCGTCGCGCCCAGGGAAACCGTGGAAAATATTTGTGATGCCGGCCGAGGGTGGCACGCCACATGAAGCGAGCGCTGGAGACCGCAACCAGGGGGATCCTACCTGGGCTGCGGGCGGCAATGCCATCATGTTTGCGGGAATGCCCTGGCTGGAATACGGCGACACGGCTGGCCCCAACATTCACATGGTGGATGTGAAAACTTCGCAGGTGTCGGATGTTCCGGATTCGGAGAATCTTTTCAGTCCCCGCTGTTCGCAGGATGGCCGTTACGTGGCAGCCCTCTCCGCGGACTCGACCAAGCTAATGCTCTACGACGTCGAAAAAAAGAAGTGGTCGCAGCTTGCCGAATCCCGGTTCGCATTCGAGAACTGGTCACACGACGAAAAATATATCTATGCGGAAGATTATCCGGACAAGAGCGACGACATTGTTCGTGTGAATGTGGCCAATGGCAAGGTGGAACGCTTATTCAGCTTAAAGGAAATTCCGCGCGGGTTCGATCCCTGGGAGTTCTGGGTCGGCCTCGCTCCGGATGACTCACCACTCCTGATGCGCGATAAGAGTACGCAGGAAATCTACAGCTTGGACGTGCGCTTCCCGTAACACAGAAATTGGCGATCAACCCGCCTGCGTTGTATAACATCCCATCGGAAAACGATTCCATGAACATCCTTGATCTCGTTGTCGGGAAACCCATCAAAACCAGTGACGAACGCGCCGAGCAGATCGGTCCGACGCAGGGAGTCCCGATTTTCGGTCTCGACGGGCTGAGTTCGGCCGCTTACGGCCCGGAAGCTGCTCTCAGCCTTCTGATCCCTCTTGGCCTTCTGGGCGTCCGCTATATCGTTCCGGTCAGCGCCGCCATCATCACGTTGCTGGTGATCGTATATTTCTCTTATCGGCAGACGATCGCCGCTTATCCTTCGGGCGGCGGTTCCTATACGGTGGCACGCTTCAACCTTGGTGCGCCTGCCGGGTTGCTGGCGGCAGCCGCGTTGCTCGCTGATTACATTCTCACCGCTGCCGTGGGAATTTCCGCAGGAGTCGGGGCCTTAATCTCGGCCGTCCCGTCTTTGCTGCCGCATACGGTTACTCTCTGCGTGGGAATCCTGATTCTGATCACCATTTTGAATCTCCGCGGCGTGCGCGAGGCGGGCACAGCTTTTGCGATTCCTACCTATTTATTCGTGGGCACACTTCTCATCACTATCGGCGGTGGGGTTCTGCGAGTTCTCTTCAGCGCAGGACATCCTACCCCTGTAGTTCCACTTCCGGCACCTCCGGCTGCGTCGGCTGCCGTCACTTATTGGCTGCTGCTCAAGGTGTTCGCCAGTGGTTGCACGGCCCTGACTGGCGTGGAAGCCGTCAGCAACGGGGTGAAGGCATTCCGCGAGCCTACCGTGAAGAATGCACAACGAACCTTGACCGTAATTATTTTTCTTTTGGCGGTGTTGCTGGCCGGCATTTCCTATCTGGTAAAGGCTTATGGAATTGCTGCTACGGATCCCGGTGCCCCGGGGTATCAGAGCGTTCTCTCCATGCTGACCTCAGCGGTGTTCGGCAAAGGAATTTTTTATTACCTCACCATCGGCTCGATCCTTGTTGTTCTTTCGCTATCCGCCAATACGGCCTTCGCGGATTTCCCACGCCTCTGCCGTGCGATCGCCCAGAACAATTACCTGCCGCACGTCTTTGGTTATCGCGGGAGGCGATTGGTCTACACCTACGGAATCGTGGTTCTGGCGTTGCTGTGCGGGGGTGTTCTGATTCTTTTTGGCGGGATTACCGACCGGCTCATTCCTCTTTATGCTGTCGGCGCGTTTTTGGCCTTTACGCTCTCGCAAGCCGGCATGGTAATGCACTGGGTCAGAAATCGCGGGCCGAACTGGCTGAAAAGTGCATTCGTGAATGGACTTGGGGCGCTGGTCACCGGCGTTACCACAATCGTTGTGCTGGTCGCGAAGTTCGTGGAGGGTGCCTGGATTACGCTGCTTTTTATTCCCCTCACGATTTTCTTCTTTGTGCTGGTTCGGCGCCACTATCACCACGTGAAACTACTTACCAGCTGCAAGGCTCCCATCAACGTGGCCGGCCTGAGCGAGCATCCGATTGCCGTGATTGCTATCGATCGCTGGAGCATCATCACCCGGCAGGGGATTGAATTTGCCTCCCGTCTTTCCCCGGAAGTGATCGCGGTGCACGTCGAGCCCAACGAACATTCTCAACTGCTCGAAGGAGAGTGGGAGAACTACGTCGAGAAGCCCTTTCAGGCGGCTGGCAAGGAGCCGCCGCAGCTACACGTTTTGCCGTCGCCATATCGTTTCGTCATCATCCCCTTTGTTCAGTTCATTCTCGATCTTTCGAAAAAGCATGCAGATCGCAGCATTGTCGTCGTCATACCCGAACTGGTGGAGGACCGATGGTACGAATACTTTCTCCATAACCAGCGGGGCCGACTTCTGGAATGGGTGCTGCTGGCCCGTGGGAACGAACGAATTTTTACCGTCAGCGCGCCCTGGTATGTGGGGAAGCGATGTTGATCTTTTTGTGACGAGTCCCGGCTTTGCTGGAAATGCAGGCAGGCGAACCCAGTGGCTACGCCTGCCTGATGGAGGTCTGGAGTCTATCTAGTGATGGTCGTGGTCTCCGTGGCTGTGCCGCCAGGTCCAGTATTCTTTTTG
The DNA here is from genome assembly GCA_963777005.1 of uncultured Acidobacteriaceae bacterium. Classification (GTDB taxonomy): domain Bacteria; phylum Acidobacteriota; class Terriglobia; order Terriglobales; family Acidobacteriaceae; genus Sulfotelmatobacter. The sequence continues at coordinate 489,939 of CAVZPC010000012.1, forward strand.
TTCTTCGGGGGGAAGCTTGCGAAAATCACGGTCGGGATCGCGGTGGTTCTCCTGGGCCCAGGTGTGGTAATACGAAATCTCGTCATCGTTCCAGACGTGGTAATCGCTGTAATAGGGATCATAGACGCGGTAGTAATGATGGTGGGCGCACCCCGCACCCAAAGCTGAGCACGCCAGCGTGGCGGCCAGGAAAAATGAACTGAGAAATCTGGACTTGCTATCCATCGGCGAATGCTCCTCCTCGAGCTTCGGTCTTTCACGAACTACACTCCCCCAAGGATCAAAAAGCGCTTCAGACTTCGTTGCTCGGAGGCTCTTGCGGGTTGCTCATTCGGCGAGCAAGTGCAGGATCTTGCATGTCGCAGCTAAGGGGGAAAAGCAATCTAACCGGCCAAAAATTCCAAATTGAACCTGATAAATAGTGTTCTCTTCTGTTTTCCACAGGGTGTCATGAAATGTCCCGAGTTGTCCTGTGGTGCCCCTTGCCGGAGTCCGCAATTTCGCATATTAAGGTAACGTGGAGTCGAAGTTTGAGCTTCGCACGCCGCAGCGGAGGGCAAAACGCTGCGGCGATTTTTTTTTGACTTAAGGGGTTGCCGGATTTGTTCGCTCCGCCAGCGGGCGAGTCGCGTTCTAGATTAGAATGAAGACACAACATTCTGAACTTGTTTCGAGGGCCGAGGAGCACACGAATGTATCCAGAGATTATGGTCATCCCTATGCGCGAGGAATTGACCCGGCTAGGCATCGAGGAATTGCGCACGGGGGATGCGGTCGATCATGTTTTGAAATCGCAGTCCGGAACGGCACTCGTGATCGTGAATTCCATCTGCGGATGCGCGGCCGGCCGCATGCGTCCGGCTGTCCGGATGGCGCTGGAGAAAGCGACACATCCCGATAAAGCATTCACCGTATTCGCCGGACAAGATCTTGAAGCGACCGAGCGCGCCCGCAGTTACTTCACGGGGCAACCGCCTTCCTCGCCCTCGATCGCGATTTTGCGCGATGGCCAACTCGTCTACATGATGCCCCGCCGCGATATCGAGTCCCGCGAAGCTCCGGCGATTGCCGCCGACCTCAAAATTGCTCTGGACAAGTTCTGCGCCAGACCCGCGGCAGTTTAATTCAGGGTGGCTGTTCAGCGTTCTTTGGTGGTCGCTCTAGGAGAGAGTCGGCACCCGATCTGTTACTTCTTGACTGCTCCACCCATCATAAACGACTTAACCACAATCCCGTTCGGCTGCATGCCCACCGGGATCATCGTCAGCAGCGAATACTCAGTCGGCTCCAGTTTTCGGGCCGTGCGCTTCTGAATCACGGTCACATCCCCCGACTGCGTGTCCAGCACCAGCAGATATCTTTGATCCTGGGAAAGAGCCAGCGCATCCGGATGGGCCCCCACGGGCATGGTTGCGATCCGCTTGCCCACCTCGATGTCATAGACGGCAACACTGTTTGATCCGAAATTGCTTACGTATAGACGTGAGTTGTCTAATGTGACCAGGCCGCGCGCAGGGTGTTGCCCGATGAGCACGCTGCTACCTACCTCATCGTTTCCTGTCTCGATAATCGAAACGCTGTCGGAATCGAAATCGCAGACCATCAACTCGCCGCCATCCGGTTTGAGTGTGAGACTTACCGGGGTTCGTCCTACATCGAGCAAGGCCAGCACCCGGTCGCTGGCGGGGTCAACGCCTTTTCCCAGGCTCGACGCCAGCGCGATCGACGCCACCTGCGATGAGCCCGAGCACGCCACAAAGGCTTTGCTCGAGTCCGGCAGGATCGCGATATCTTCCGGTTGCTGGCACACGGGCAAAGTCGCCCGTACCCGCAACAGCTTGGCATCGATCAGCGAAACGGTGTTGTCTACGCGATTCGACACCACCACAGTTCCGCCGTCGGGCGAAAGCCGTGCCAGTCCTGGGGATGAGCCCACCCGCACGTTGCCCAGCACCGTGCGCTTCTCCAGATCGATCACCGAAACGTTCGCCGAGCCAGAGTTCGCCACATAAGCGCGCTTCCCATCTTCCGAAACATCGATAAAATATGGCCGGCCGTGAACTCCAATCGTGGCCACCACAGCATTCTTCTCGGCATCGATGATGCTGACGTTGTTCGATCCTGAGTTCACCACATAGATTTCGTTCTTCTTGCTGTTGGCCGCAACACCGGTTGGTTCGGTTCCGACCGCAATCGTCTTTGCCAGTTCGAACGTCCGTAAATCGATCACGCTGACCGTGTTGCTCTTGCCGTTGCTTACGTAAGCATATTCGCGGTACGCGGGCCCATAATCCGGCAAGGCCTGTTCGCGAAAATACCACCACCCGGCCGCACCCAGCAGGGGAATCAAAACAAGGATGAAAAGGATTTTTCGCAAGATGAAAGCTGCTTCCTTGAGAACAACCAGGAAGTAAACAAGATTACCAGAGAGGAGTCTCTCCAGCTGTAGTCTAACGCGATGTCAGTTCGGGCCGCGACGATTGAACCGGTGACGACTGTCCCTTCAACTCGCCGGTTAATGCGGCCAGCTTATCGTCCGAAACGCGGATCTCTCCATCCGATACCACCAGCAGCTTGCCGGAACCCGTGCCCTGAAATTGCGCGCGTTGCAGAGTGGCGTAACTCCGGGCGCCCGGTGGAAGGACTGACTTGAAGTCCACACCCTGATGCAAAATGGAAAGAGTCGATTCCGCGACTTTGTCACGTACAAGTGCACCCAAAGAACCCGATCGAAGCAACTCGCCGACCAACCCTTCTGCATCGATGCGCCCAATCTGTGCGGTCAGTTGGAGCGTACCATCCGGCCCCACTGCCGGAGTCATCTTCACTTCGATCGTACCGCTGCCTTCCGCCATTTCGTTCATCGTCTCTCGGCCGAAGCACGCCCAACGCTCAAAGTGCAGTTGCACCTCAGCCAGGCTGGCCGGCGGCTGCGGGTTCAAAGCCACGGTCTGGATCGTAATCCGCTCCCCGCAGCGATCTGACTTGTTGAGTTGGGCGCGCAGTACATCCGCGATTGTGAGCTGCAGGTCCGACACATCCGTTGTCAGCTCGACGGCGAAGGTGTTCTGGTCGCCTTGCGCGACGCCCTTCGAAACGACTCCGGACGTGGTAATGGCCATGGGCTGGTTAGCTATGTTGATAGAGTTCTTCACCGGCAAAAGGTTGTAGGCAACGTTTGCGTCGCGATTCGGATCCTCGATGCTCATCTCCTCGCCCAGATCGACTTGTGCGCGCTGAAAGCTGGTGAGGACGCGATCGAGACTCTGCGCCGAACTCAATATCTGCGCCGCCGCAGCATTGCTTTCTACTTCCTGATCCACAACCTTTGCTTCCTGAGCCAGATCGGAGTCCGACTTATTCAGTCGTTTGGTGATTTCTTTCAGCCCCGACTTCTGCGCTTCGGAGAATCCTTCCAGAAACTTCTTGTTTAAGGTTCGCGCCGTTTCGACTGCATCCTCCAGCGTTTTATCGTGGCTCGCAAGTTGCGGCGCGTTGTGGTCTTTCCCAACCTGCTCGATAAAAGTTTTCAACTCGGCACTGACGACCGCTGTGCTCTGCAGCATTCCGGCGAAGGCAATTTTCTGTTCATTGCTGGCTTGCACCGCCATGATCTGGTGAAAGTCTCTCAAGTCGTCTTTGTTTTCGATGCCAGTTGCCCGGTTGCCTCCGCTCAATCCACCGCCCCCGGCTGCGGACCCACCAATATGACCGCCCCCACCGCCATGCTGCGCAAAAGTTGCGCAGGGATACGCCAGCAGCGCCGCCGCCAAAACGATGGACCTTACTCTTGAACTGCTATCCTTGCAAAACATAAGCCAGTCTCTCACGGACTCGTCCGAAAACTCCGTCATCTTGAGCGGAGCGATTGCTTGCACGAAGTGAAGCCATCGTACAGTCGCAAGATCCCTTCCCCGACTCAGATGGCTTCCGAAGGGCGTCTCCATCGCACCCAGCAATGCTAATCCCCTCTTGGGGAGGCTTAGCAGCAAGCATCACAAGCTTGGCCCATCCTTAAAAAAACTGCCACAACCTTTACAGTTCTTTGCACAAGTAAGGAATGTTGGAGACGGAACACCGCCCCTGCTAATAAAGGTGAAAACTAACTAACACATCGATATCGCTCTTTACGGGCGTTCCATCCATAGTCCCCGGATTGAATTTCCATGTGCGGACGGTTTCGACGGCCTGTCGGTCAAGGCCCGGGTCAAGCCCTTTGACGATCCGTACGTCGTCCACATCGCCATTCGCAGCCACGGTTACTTTCAACTGCACCGTCCCGTCGATCTTCGCCTTCCTGGCCTGGTCGGTGTACGGCGGTGACGGCGAATAAATCGCTCGCGGCCTAGTGGCCCCATTTCCGCGGATAGTACCTCCACCGGCACTGAGCCTATGGCTGTCTATGTCGCTCCGTTCGTTGTCCAACAGAGCGCGGCCAAGAGACCGTATCCTCCGGCCGGAATTAAGGTAGAAGTGACATCGCAACTTGAGTAAGTCGCCGTCGAATTCCGTAGGCACAGCCATAAACGGGGCGGATTTTGCGATTGCGTCCAAGCCTGTGCCGTCAAGCACTGTGTCTCCAGAACTCTCCGCTATTCTTCTGCTATCGAGAGTGCCGTCTTTTAGCACGGTGAATTCGAGCGTGAATGCCTTTTGCTCGCTGGTGGGGACAAGTCCCTGGTCGCTGAGGATTTGCTGCCAATTCCGGCGGATATGAGCCAGCACCGCGAAGTTAACATAATTTCGAGTGTGAAAGCTGACATCCCCATTTAATACCTCGATCTCCCCAACCTGCGCCACAAGATTGGAATTCGTAGGGCGCAGGCCGGGAGAATTCTGATTCGCGTCACCGTCGGGAACCCTTTCCAAGGTTCCCTGCGCAAATGCGATGGCGCCCGCGAAGAGAATCGCAATCACCAGAGCTTTTTGGATTCTTTTCATGTTGGACCTCCGAACCTAAGGTTCCAACCTACTTCACGCCCACCGTTTCCCTTACCCCAATCGCCGGGACGGTCCTGCCGACCACCGCCGCGATCTGGCGCACCTGCTTCATCAACTCATCGAACTGATCGGGAAACAGCGACTGCGGACCATCCGACATCGCCTGATCTGGCTGGTTATGTACTTCCACCATCAATCCATCCGCCCCCACGGCCACCGCAGCTCGCGAAAGCGGAGTGACTTTATTCCGCTTGCCCGTCCCATGGCTGGGATCGACAAAAATCGGCAAGTGACTCAAGCGCTGCACCGCCGGAATCAGGCTCAGATCGAGCGTGTTCCGGGTGTGGTCGGCAAAAGTCCGCACGCCACGCTCGCATAGCGCCACGTTGTAATTGCCTTCGCTCAAAATATATTCCGCCGCCATCAGTAATTCTTCCAGCGTCGCCGACATGCCGCGCTTCAGCAGCACCGGCTTCTTCGCCCGCCCGGCGCGCTTGAGCAGTGAGAAATTCTGCATGTTGCGGGCGCCGATCTGGATCACGTCCGCATACTCCTCAACCAGATCAAGTGATTCATTATCAATCGCTTCCGTAATAATCTTCATCCCATACTGCTGGCGGATATCGGCCATGATGCGCAAGCCTTCCTCGCCCAATCCTTGAAATGAATAAGGCGAAGTCCGCGGCTTATAAGCACCACCTCGAAAGAACTGCGCCCCCGCGCGCTGGACGCGCTCCGCAACCGCAAACGCCTGCTCGCGGCTCTCGATGGCGCACGGTCCTGCCACAATCGCCAACCCCGGGCCGCCGATCGTCGCGTCCGTCCCGGCGAAACGGATCACCGTGTTGTCTTCCTTAATGTCGCGGCTTACGAGCTTGTAAGGTTTCGAAACCTTGATCACTTCCTGCACGCCCGCCATCTCTTCCAGCGTGCCCTGCTCGACCTCGCCTCTGTTTCCGGTGATGCCAATCGCAGTGCGCTGCGCCCCAGGCATGGGGTGTGCGCGGTATCCCAGCTGCTCGATTTTTTCGCAAACGCTACGCACCTGCTCTTCGGTTGCGTGCGCCTTCATGACGACTAACATAGTTTCCTCTTAGCGAGACGTCTGGGGAAAACCTTGCCCGGCTTTCCGCGTCGGGCCAAACTCGGCCAGCCTTCCCGCGCCGGCGGCCCAAAGCCAGCCTAACAAGTCTATCCTTGCCTCTGCTGCACCGCAAACGCGGCAGCTTTCTACATGCCCTTTATACTTTCCTCATGCCCCGATCCATAGCGCGCGAACAGGATATCCTCGCTCGTCCTGCGCCCAAACGCCCGCCCCGTCTCACTTCGCGTCGTATCGGCATTCATACCTCAACGGCAGGAGGAATCCATAAAGCGGCCGAACGCGCCCACCGCCTCGGCTGCAACACACTGCAGATTTTTTCCTCCAGCCCGCGCCAATGGGCGCCCTACGAATTGAGCCACTTGCATTGCGAAGAGATGACCCGCCTGCGCGCCAGGTACGATCTCAAACCTCTGGTCATCCACACAAATTATCTGGTCAATCTGGCGAGCACTAACCCGCTCTTCCTGAAGAAATCGATCGAAGCGTTTCGCGGAGAAATCGAGCGCGCTCTCGCGGTTTGTGCCGATTATCTCGTCCTCCATCCCGGCTCATTCCGGGGATCGGAGCGCGAAGCCGGCTTGCTGCAAACTGCGGCTGCTATCGCCGCGTCTACTCAGGATCTCGATCTCGCGGCCGGCGGACTCACCATCCTCATTGAAAACACCGCTGGCGCTGAATTCTCTCTGGGAAGCAGCTTTGAGCAAGTCGCCGAAGTTGTAGACCGGCTCCGAGGCATCGTGCCGATCGCCGCTTGCATCGATACCTGTCACACTCACGTTGCGGGATACGACATTGTGACCGAAGACGGAATCTATCAAACGCTGCGGCAGCTCGATGCGACGATCGGATTGAACAATGTGAAGGTGATCCACTGCAACGACGCCAAGGCTCCCTGTGGATCCAAGCTCGACCGTCACGAGCAAATCGGGAAGGGAACGATCGGCCTTCAGCCATTTCGGGTCCTGCTGAACGATCTACGCCTCGCCCATGCCGCCTTCATCGCCGAGACTCCCATTGCCAAGCCTGGCGACGACCGCAGAAACATTCAGGCACTGAAGAAGCTCGTGGCTTGAGTTCGTTCTACCGTTTTGACGTTCGCGGCATCCTATTCCCATGACTATGAGAGCCGCTCAGCGCGTCTGGGTCTTGTTGCTAGTCTCGACCACCCTCTTTCCAGCTCTTACCCAGCGCGCCGACGCTCAATCCAGCGAAGCCGCCGACAATCACACGGTGCAGATCGCCATGAAGAACGTTACATATCACTTCACCGATCAGATTGCCGTTCACATTGCTCAACTCCAGGGTTATCTGACTCCAAGCAAACCCGAGGCCCTCATTGTTCTAGACAACAGCAATTCGTACACGCTCAACTTGGCGTCAGCGGAGATTGCCCTCGGCTGCAATTCTCTGGCGCAGGTTTTGAATGAGAATCTTTTTTCTGCCGCCAATGCTCCGATCAAGCAGGTCACTATCGAGGCGAAGAACGATCAGCTGATCATCAAGGGCAAGCTTCACCAAAAAGGAGATGTTCCTTTTGAAAGCACAGGTACGCTCCTGGTGGAAGGAGATGGACGGATCCGGTTACACACGGAACATCTCAAGGCAGCGCACCTGCCCGTGAAAGGTCTGATGGACTTGCTGGGGATCGACATGGCTCGCATGATCAATACGAAGAAGATTCCCGGCGTTTCCGCCGATAAAGACGACCTCATACTGAACCCGGAGCAGATATTTCCGCCGCCTCAGATTCGCGGGAGAATAACCGCGATTCGGATTCAAGGGGACGAGATCGTGCAAGTGTTCGGTTCGTTGAAAGCTTCGAACTTCGCCGCGAAGCAAAGCGGTAATTACATGGAATATCGCCATGGCGATCTAGGCTTTGGCAAACTCACGATGAAGGATGCAGATTTGATCCTGATCGACATGGACCCACGCGATCCTTTCGACTTTTATTTGGATCACTATAAAGAACAGCTTGTGGCTGGTTACGCGAAAACCACTCCCGAGCTCGGTCTGCGCGTCTATGCCCGTGACTACAACAAGCTGCACCATCAGCCCGCTTCAACTTCGCTCAACAAATAACTCCCTCGGAGTTGCCCGAATCCGGCAGGGGTATGGCTGCTTTGCCTTCCCCGAGCTGCATTCTTTCCAAGCATACGGCTGCCTCCTCGTTGTAAAATCTAAGGTTTATCCGCGACTCGCAACGACCCCTTATGCCGCAGCAAGACAAAGTACAGGTCGAGACAGCTACCGCCAGTGTCGGTTCACGCAAGGATCGCGGTGACCGCGATGACGATCGATATAACCCCCAGCGAGTGGAAATGAAATGGTTCGACCGCTGGCAGAATGATCCCCAGCTCTACGCCGCTGATGCGGCCAGCTCAAGCAAGAAAAAATACTACGTCCTCGAAATGTTGCCGTATCCCTCCGGTGCGCTCCACATGGGACACGTGCGCAACTACTCCATTGGTGACGCGCTTGCACGCTACATGTGGATGAATGGCTACAACGTTCTTCATCCCATGGGATGGGATTCCTTCGGCCTACCCGCAGAAAACGCCGCCATCCAGAACAACACGCCGCCGCGGGAGTGGACGCTTGGCAACATCGCAAAAATGAAGGCGCAGATGAAGCGCCTTGGTTTCGCTTACGACTGGTCCCGCGAAGTCACAACCTGTTTGCCGGATTACTACCGCTGGAATCAGTGGTTCTTTCTCAAGTTCTACGAAAAAGGATTGGCCTATCGCAAGAAAAGCAAGGTTAACTGGTGCCCCCAGTGCGCCACCGTGCTGGCGAATGAACAGGTTCTTCCCAACGGCTGCTGCTGGCGGCACGAGGAAACGCTTGTCGAGCAGCGCGAGCTCGAGCAGTGGTTTTTGCGCATAACAAAATACGCGGACGAACTATTGCGCGATCTCGAAAAACTTGACGGCTGGCCGGAGAAAGTTCGCACCATGCAGCGCAACTGGATCGGCCGCAGCGAAGGTGCGCTCGTCGACTTCAAGCTCGACTATGCCGAAGATCGCAGCGGGTTCGGACCTGCCGGCGGGACCATCAGCGTCTTCACTACGCGCATCGATACTATCTTCGGCGCGACGTCGGTGCAGCTCGCGCCCCAGCATCCCATCGTCGCCGATCTCGCCGCGTCCAATCCTGATCTCCGCGCCAAGGTCGATCAACTCATCGCCGAGCAACGTAAGGCCAAAGAAGCGGGCGATATCGGTGAAATTGAAAAACACGGTGTTTCCACCGGCCGTTACGCGATTAATCCTTTCAACGGCGAAAAAATTCCAGTCTGGGTGGCGAATTACATCCTCATGGACTACGGCACCGGCGCCATCATGAGCGTGCCCGCCCACGACGACCGCGACTACGAGTTCGCGAAAAAATATAACCTCGAAGTACGTCTTGTCGTCCTTCCGATTTCCAGCGATCCGGAGGAGACTGTTACTGAACCGCGTCTTCCTTTCATCGCGCACGAAGGCATGTTGATCAACTCTGGCCGGTTTAGCGGGCTGGAGTGTGCAGACGCCATCAAGAAAATGTCCGCTTACGCGGAGGAGAAAGGTTTCGGAAAGCCCACCATTACCTATCGTCTCAAGGATTGGGGAATCTCGCGCCAGCGCTATTGGGGAACGCCGATCCCCATGCTCTATTGCCAAAAAGACGGCATCGTTCCCGTGCCGGAGAAGGATTTGCCGGTTCTCTTACCGCCCAATGTCGATATCACTCTTGCCGGCGGATCGCCGCTCGGAAGAGTGCCCGAGTTCGTGAACACCACTTGTCCGAAATGTGGAGGCCCGGCGCGGCGCGAGACCGATACCATGGACACCTTCGTTGATTCGTCCTGGTATTTCTATCGCTACACCGACGCGCATAACGACCGTGCGCCGTTCGACTCGAAAACGGTGGAGTATTGGTTCCCCATCGATCAGTACATCGGCGGCGTTGAGCACGCCATCTTGCACTTGATCTATTCGCGCTTCTGGACCAAGTTCATGCGCGATCTCGGACTCGTCACGGACGACGAACCCGTGGAGCGCCTCTTCACCCAGGGCATGGTCATCAAAGACGGCGCAAAAATGTCAAAGAGCCTTGGCAACGTCGTCAGTCCGGATGAAATGGTCGCGCGTTATGGCGCGGACGCGGCGCGCCTCTACAGCCTCTTCGCCGCTCCGCCCGACCGCGACCTTGACTGGCAGGACTCCGGCATCGAGGGCATCCAACGATTCTTGGGGCGCGTCTACCGCTTTGTAACCAGAAATGCCGCGTCTGCTGCGAGGGTGCACTCCGAGGCGTCGCCCGCAACACCTCTCTCGCCGCAAGCGCGTCAGGTCCAACGCAAACTCCACCAGACTATCAAGCGCGTCAGTGACGACTTCCAGGGCCGCTGGCACTTCAACACCTGCATCTCGGCCATCATGGAACTGGTGAACGCTCTCTACGCCTATGAAGAGAGCGCAACGGCAGAGTCTCAAAGCACAGGTATCAGCTCAGCGGTACTTTTGGCAGAGGTCCAGCACGATCTCGTTCTTCTGCTCGCACCCTTCGCGCCATATCTCGCGCACGAACTGTGGGAAATGCTTGGCGAAAAGGGAAGCCTACTCAAAGCTGCGTGGCCGAAATATGACGCGGCGCTTGCCAAAGAGGAAGAGCTCGAAATCCCTGTGCAGATCAACGGAAAATTGCGTAGCCGCGTCACAGTGCCGGCTGACGCTTCCGAGAACTTTGTTCTCGAGCGCGCGCTCGCCGATGAGAAAGTGCGATCGTCCATCGCCGGTAAGCAGATCGTGAATAAGATCTTCGTCCCCGGAAAACTCGTCAATATTGTCGTCAAATAAAGCTCGACCCCAAAATCTAAATGAAAAAGCGGACCTGGGCAGCGTGGCCCGCTTTGTGTGAAGAGATTGCCTTACTCTCCTGCCAGGACCAGCGCCTCGCTCCGGTTGCTAAACTCGATTTCATCAAGCGCTTTTGTATTGTTCTGCAGCGTCTTGATTGCTACTGCGTCATAGGGAGCGGGTTGCTGCAAATTCTTGACTTGCCCCTCGGTAGTCGCGATCGTCTTGCCATGTCTCATGATGTTGATCTTTACGTCGTTTGCGGGACCGTCCCATTCCGCCTTGTAGTTGCCGGGTGCGAGTTGTGTCGAGCCAACTTGTACCGTATCAGTCAGAGTAAAATTCCCGGAGTGACTGTCCTTAGCGAGAGCGCTCACTGAGAGTACGACCGCTATGACCGTGAGTGAAGCGAAGTACTGTACGAATTTCATTTCCATGTTCTCCTAGATGTATTCTTGCGTTCTCCTTAAAAGATGCTTGCCCACTAGAGTCGGTTGCAGATATGTGCGGCGAGGCAGATATAGATTTGTAAATTTCACGAGGAAGGCAGTTTGGTCCCGGCGCAACCGCCCATGCGCAAGGTGACTGCGTTACGTTATCCTAGTCAGCGAGCACAAATGTAATGTCCGCAGCATCACCTACAATCGAAGGGTTCCGCGTGGCGTTTCGGCGTCCGTCACTAACCTTGGCAGAAATCGCTTGGCGCTGGGCGCCCGGCTTTACTGCGGTGGCATTGCTTTGTTTTTATTTCGCCGAATATTTCAACACGCTGCCGGTGAGTCGTGCGGACTTGGTCCTCCTGTCGACTCGACAACCGGCGCTCATCGGGCGAGCGATTGGGCATATCTTTCATGGAAGCCTGAATCGTGCTGTGCTGGCCGCATTGGTGTTAGCCATAGGACTTTCGTTGTTGTGGAGCGTAGCCGCTTCCGTGGGGAGACTAGCCACGGTGGATGCTTTGCTCGCCTATTTCCAGAGCACGACCGCTGAAAACCTCTTGAACAGAACGGATACTTTGGGGAAACCGCGGCCGATCCGCGCCTTGATTCATCTGAATTTCCTTCGTGTTGCGCTCGTGTTCGCAACATTGCTCTCCGTCGTCGGCGCGGCTATTCTCTCCAGTTTTGCTTCGAATGATGTCCACCCGAGACCAGGCCTGGCTTTTGCTCTGTTTGTTCTGCTGACTGGATGTATCTGTGTCGCGGGCTGGGCCCTCAACTGGTGGTTGTCCCTGGCCGCACTCTTCGTGGTTCGCGATGGCGAAGACGCACTGGGAGCATTTTCCCGAGCCGTCAGTTTTTTCCGCGATCGCACCGGCGCGGTGATTGCGGTGAGCACTTGGACCGGGCTTGCGCACTGTGTCGCCTTCAGCATTGCTACGACTGCGGCATCTGTGCCCCTCGTTTTCATTCAAGTCGCGCCGTGGCGTCTTGTGATCGCCGGTATTGCTCTCGTGACGCTGGCGTATTTCGCGGTTGTCGACTGGCTCTACATGGCGCGTCTCGCTGGATACATCTACCTTACGGAAATGCCGGATACGTTGCTCGTGCCGCTGCTGCCCCCGCCGACATTACCCAGTTCCGCATCGAGCGAGACCGCGATCGATCGTGACGAACCGATTCTGAGCGACCTTCCGAACCTGGCAGTACAGCCGTAGCTTGTGGCACCTTCCACGAACTGCTTCTTTACACAAAGCCCGCCGATTTGAGAGACTCATTCGTGGAAAACCAATCCATCGTCATCCTCGATTTTGGCGCGCAATACACGCAGCTCATCGCGCGCCGCATCCGCGAACAGAATGTTTTTTCCGTAGTACTCCCTTGCAGCGCCTCGCTTGATGAAATGAAAAGCTACGCTCCAGTGGGCATTGTGCTCTCGGGCGCGCCTTGGTCGGTCTACGACAAAGATGCGCCGCCAGCGGATGTTCGGCTGTTTGAACTTGGTCTGCCTGTACTTGGCATTTGTTATGGCCTGCAGTTCATGGTGCACGCGCTGGGAGGCAAGGTTCGTCCTGCAGACAAGCGTGAGTATGGTCACGCGGAGGTCGATATTATCGTGGAATCTGCGCTGTTTGCTGGCTTGGCGAAGCGGCAGGCGGTTTGGATGTCGCATGGGGACGAGGCGCTGGAGTTGCCCCCCGGGTTCGAGCTCACGGCCAGGACCGCACAGGCTGTTGCTGGAATTCAGAACTTGAAGAAGAAGTGGTTCGCGGTGCAATTCCATCCCGAAGTTCATCACACGCGGAACGGGACGCAGATTCTGCGCAATTTTGTGTTTGAGATTTGCGGAGCCAAGCCTTTGTGGACGCCGCAGCATTTCATCGATTCGACGGTTGAACAAGTGAAGCAGCAAGTGGGCAGTGGACGGGCGATCTGCGCGCTTTCGGGGGGAGTGGATTCGTCAGTTGCGGCGGTACTTGTGGACCGCGCATTGCGCGATGCGAAAGGCAAGTCGCGACTGACTTGCGTTTTCGTGAACAATGGCGTGCTGCGCAAGAACGAGTTCGAGAAGGTGCAGAAGACTCTGCACGACAAGCTTGGACTGCAAGTGGACGCGGTCGACGCCACGGAGCGTTTTCTTGCGAAACTGAAGGGGGTCAGCGACCCCGAGAAGAAACGCAAAATTATCGGTAACGAATTCATCAAGGTGTTCGAGCGGGAAGCGCGCCGCATTGAGAAGGAAGAAGGCAAAGTGAAGTGGCTGGTGCAAGGGACACTGTATCCAGATGTGATCGAATCGCGGTCCGTGCGAGGACCTTCGCAGGTGATCAAGTCGCATCACAATGTGGGCGGGCTGCCGGAAAAAATGAAATTGAAGTTAATCGAGCCGTTGAAAGATTTGTTTAAAGATGAAGTTCGCAAGATTGGCCGCGACTTGGGTATGCCGGAGGAGATTTTGCAGAGGCAGCCCTTCCCCGGGCCGGGGCTGGCGGTGCGCGTTCTCGGTGAAGTCACGCCGGAGCGCTTGGCGTTGCTGCGAGAGTGCGACGACATTGTGGTCAGCGAAGTTAAGAATGCGGGACTGTACACAAAAATATGGCAGTCGTTTGCAGTGCTGTTGCCCGTGATGTCGGTCGGAGTGATGGGTGACATGCGAACGTATGCGTACACCTGCGCCGTCAGGGCCGTGAGTTCGGAAGACGGCATGACCGCGGATTGGGTTCCGCTGCCGCACGAGGTGCTGAAGAATATTTCCAAGCGGATTGTGAATGAAGTGAAAGGCGTGAACCGCGTGGTGTATGACATCACGTCGAAGCCGCCGGGAACGATTGAGTGGGAGTAGCAAAGAGAGTTGAGCTGTTCGCTCCGGCCTTTAGGCGAGATCAAATGACTCACCCTCGATGAACCTGAAGTGTGGGGCACCCACAGATTAAGCGGTGATTTCCATTAGGTTGCCCTCCGAGTCCGCGATCACCGCTTCATAGTATCCGTCTCCGGTGATCCTCGGCCGGCTCACGATGCGAACTCCGGCGGTTTCCATTTCCTGCACCAGACGATCTACAGCCTCGCGTGAGCCCAGAGAGACGGCGAGGTGCGCGGGGCGCGGAGATTCGCCGGGCGCAGTCATCAGCTCCAAGCGCGCGCCGGAGCCAAGCGACAGGAAATAAGATTTGAAGTCGCGCGTCGAGCTGGAATACATCGGTCCGGGCTTGGCCTTAAACCAGCGTTCATAAAATGTGCGCGCACGATCGAGATCGCCGACCCAGGCCGCAACGTGGTCGATTTGCGGAGCCGCATGTTTTCCAATCGAATCGAGCAGTCCAAGTTTAATAAGCTCGTTGCGAAGGGCGGGAGGATTGGTGAACAGGATGCCATGCATGCCCAGAGAGACCGCGGTCTGCACATTCGGCTTCAAGTCATCGATGTAGACCGCATCGGCCGGATCGATGCCATGAGTATCGAAAAAATGCTGAAAGATGCGCGGGTCAGGTTTGAGCAGGCGCACTTCACCGGAGAGCACCACTCCCTGAAACCAGCGCAAGAATTCGAATCGCTTGAGAGATATCGGAAACGTTTCCGCGGACCAGTTGCTGAGGGCATAGATAGGAACTCGGCGAGCGCGCAGTTCCGCGAGAATTTCGACGCTGCCATGGATCGGTCCAGTCACCATTTCTTCCTGACGCTGGATCCAGGCGTCGATCAACTCGGCGTAAGCGGGGTACTCCAACTTGAGGGAGGCGCAGGCCTCGGCGAAAGGGCGTCCAGCGTCCTGCTGGGCGTTCCATGCGGGCGTGCACACAGTGGCCAGGAAATGCTCCATGGCGCCGTCGTTTCCGTCGAAAAGCTTGCGATACAAGTGACGGGGATTCCAGTCAATGAGTACGCCGCCAAGATCGAAGACTGCTACCGAGCGATTGGACATGTCGAGATTATTTTATCGAATGAAGGCTTCTCAAGATTGATCGCGGTGGACGGTATCCATGGAAAAGGCAGGGAGACAGACCGCGATGTACTTTGCGCCGCCTTCGCGGGGAGTGGAGTAGCGAATCCACTCGCCGGCGTGGGCGATGACGGCTTGTCCGGCAGTGACGTCGAGAGAACCGTTCTTGTGTTCTACGTGGAGAGTGCCTTCGAGGACAACGGTGAACTCGTCGAAGGCAGGCGTCTGTCCGGGCTCAAGCCATCCGGCGGGGCTGCGCATGTGGGCGACGCTGGCGGATGAGGTTTGGGAGTTGACGCGTCCGATGTATTCGTCGATGAGTTTGGGTTTGTTGCCGGCGGACTGAATGCGCGTGGGCTGCGGGATCAGAGTGGGCATGGATGATCTCAGTTTAATGTGAAGGTAAGAGTTTAATGCGGCGGTGAGTTCAAAAGAAACTCTCCGCCGCATTCCTACGCAAACTCGGTGAAGCGCTACGGGCAGGGATGAGGAGTGGGCGGAGTTGGCGGGATGCCGGGGATGTGGATCGGTGGAGTGCCCGGAGAGTCGCCGACGGCGGGGGTTCCCGGGATATCGATATCGGGAGTGCCGGGTGTTCCGGGAGTGTAACAAATGCCGGTGTCGGTATTATCGGGCAACGGCGGCACCGGTTGTGGACGCGGGGAGATCGGTTGCTCGGGCGCGGGATGCTGCTCAGCATCACGGATAGCGGCGGCGACCTGATCTTGCTGGAGTGCAAGCGGGTGCTGGAGGACCACCTCGACAGGCGAGCCCATATCGAGGAAGAAGTTGTGCGTGTTCAAGAGCAAGGCGAGCGAAGCGACGGCCCCGATGGCTCCGCCGACCATGGCGCCTATGACCGTATCTTTTGCGGTGCTGCCGGGAGCGGTGACACTTGAGCTGAGGCAGCCTGGCGGCGGTCCGGTGCAGCCTGGGGGCAGTGTGCTGGTGATCGTGTTGGGTTGCGAGTTAGCGACCGAGTGGCCTATCAATGCGCCAATACCAACGCCAGCGGCGGGCAAGGCAATTCCTCCAATCATGCGGTCTTTGCCCGGGTCTTTCAGGGCGTAGCCGTCATCGCTTTCGAGGGTGATGGGGCCGGGGACGGGAGCGACGTAGCCGTCCGGGTAGGTGATCGACATCGATTGAAGATAAAGTTCGGCGCGGCTGCCTTTGCGCTCCAGCTTGTCAACTTTGCCTTGAACAAATGTGCCGGGCGGGATGACGACTTCAGCGCCAGCGACGACCGGGGAAGTGGTCTGGGCGTAGATGTCGTCGCCGCGATGGACGTAGCGGCTTTGGATGGGATGCATCAGCACGAGAGCGATGCTCGTCCCGGCAGGCACGGTGATTGCGGGGCTCGGGGGATTTGCCGAGGCAACCGAGGAGTCCGGCGGCGCAGGTGTAGGTGTTTGCGCGAACGAGTTTAGCGAGATGAGCATCGCGATTGTCAGCGCGATGATTTTGTAGAGTTTTGTTTTGGACAGGGATGAGAAGAAGCAGAGATGAAGCTTTTTCGGAGACATCGGTGATACCTCCTGAAGGTGCGCGTGAACCTTCCATTCTGCGGCGCTTGGAGAGCACCGAATCTGCTCTCCGAAAGAGTAAATGCCGTGGAGGCCGAAAAGTTGTATAGAGAATCGTGTACGAGTGAAAAAGTGTGAGGAGTTTTGTAAAGGTGTGTCAGGGGTGGTGCTTAGGATCACAAGTGCGAGAAATTCAGAGACGCGTCCCACCTCATGGCGTAGCTTAATCGTTTACAATCCTCGCTTATGTTCTATCGATCGGACAATCGGGCAGTCGATCAATTGCGGCCAGTCATCATCACTCCGGATTTTATTACGACCGCAGAGGGGTCGGTGCTGATTGAGGTAGGGAATACGCGGGTGATTTGTACTGCGTCGATTGAAGAGACGGTCCCGCCGTTTATGCGGAACACGGGCAAGGGATGGATTTCGAGTGAGTACGCCATGATTCCGCGAGCGACGCTGACGCGGACTTCGCGGGAAGTGTCGAAGGGGCGACCGAGCGGCAGGACGCATGAGATACAAAGGTTGATCGGCCGGTCGCTGCGGGCGGTGACGGATTTGACGCGGCTGGGTGAGCGGACCATCTGGATTGACTGCGATGTGATTCAGGCAGATGGCGGCACTCGAACGGCGTCGATTACAGGGGCGTTCGTGGCGCTGGGACTCGCGCTGGAAAAATTGGTGGAGGCGGGCACGTTGACATCGGTTCCCTTGAAAGATTTTGTAGCAGCGGTCAGTGTGGGGATGGTGGACGGCGAAATCCTCCTCGATCTTTGTTATGAAGAAGACTCGCGCGCCGATGTAGATATGAATTTCGTGATGACGGCGGCGTACAAAATGGTGGAAGTGCAGGCGACGGCCGAGCGGCAAGCATTCGACGAGGCGCAGTTTGCGAAGATGATGGCCTATGCGCGGCAGGGAGTGCAGGGACTGATCGCGAAGCAGCAGGCGGTGCTAAGCGGGCTGACGCTAAGGCAGTAGTTGAGGGGGTTTAAACCACTGATCCAACTACCTCAGCCCTCGTATTGCACCATCGTCATGAAGCCGTTGTCCATGTGCAGTTGCTGATGGCAGTGAAAAAGCGTGGGACCGGGGTTGTCCGCCGTGAAATCCACTTCGACTTGCTTCCTGGCTGGAACCACGATTACGTCTTTCACGACGCCGGCTGTCGGTTTGCCGGCGAACCGGGTTAACTCGAAGCTATGTCGGTGGAGGTGAACCGGATGGGCCTCGTCGCTTTGGTTGTCGAAACGAAGGCGATAACGCTGATTGGGCCGGACGCGAATAGGATCGGTCTTAGGGAATGATTTTCCGTTGATCGTCCAGTGATCCACCCAGCGGTTGCCAGCGAACTTCTTACGGAAGATGAGAGGCACGATGCCACCCGTCGGTTCCGGTGTCTGAACTTCGCGTCCGAACAGTTCGCGTCCGAATATGGTGTAGTCCCAGGCAGTGTTCGCCGGCGCGCTCCATTGCGGCGCTTCGCTGCGGTTCGCGTATTCCACCACGACGCCCAACCCGGCGTTCCGTACTTGATCATTCGTCTCGCCGAGAATCCACACACCCGGCCGGTCCATCGTCACGACAGCGTCTACCCGCTCGGCCGGACCCATCTCGATCGCCTCCACCTCACGCGACACAGGTACAGCATTTCCGTCCAGGCTGATGATCTTGAACTTGTGACCGGGCAAGGCAATGCGATGTTGATCCGTAGCGTTAGCGTTCAAAATCCGGAAAAGAACTTTCTGACCTGCTTTCACGCGCACCGGGTCTCCTGAACCCAGGGCATGGCTGTTGATGGAATAGATTGGGTAAATCACTTCCAGATTGCCCTCGTCGCCCTGGCTGTTCAGAGAAGGATCCCAGCCATGCAGCGCGAGAAAGACCTCCGCGTCGTACTGTCCCGGATCATCTTTTGGCTCAATGTAGAGAAATCCGAATTGCCCGGTATAAGTGGCTCGTTTCATATCGCGGCCGGCATGAATGTGGCTGTGATACCAGCGCGTGCCCGCTGGGCGCGGGATAAACGAATAGCGCCGCATCCCACTTGGAGGCACCATCGGCGTGCCTTCTTCCTCGGAGCCGTCCACCTCGGAAGGAACGAACAAGCCGTGCCAGTGAACCAGCTCCGGAGTCTTGGTCTCGTTGAATACATCCACTGTTATGGATTGGTTCTCGCGCATGCGCAGCACCGGGCCGGGAGCCGAGCCGTTGTATCCCGTCGTCTTCACTAACTTTCCACGGGCGACTTCCAACTCGGCGGGTGAGATGTGAATGGTCACGTCGGCCTTGGGATAATCGGGCGCGGCTTGTAACCCTATACTGCGGGCCCATTCGGCGCACGCCGTAGTTCCCAAGAGAGCCAGGAAATTTCTGCGCTCCATACTGCTCCGAGAAAAGCTTACGCGATCCAGACGGTCTTGATGTTCATGAATTCGCGGATGCCGTTGGCGGCAAGTTCGCGGCCGTGGCCGGAACTTTTCACGCCGCCGAACGGGATGCGGGGATCGGAGGCGACCATTTTGTTGATGAAGACCATGCCGGATTCAAGTTCGTTGATGAAGCGTTCGCGCTCGCGATCATCATTTGTCCAGGCACTGGCGCCCAAGCCGAAGCGGCTGTCGTTGGCGAGGCGAATGGCTTCATCAATATCTTTGACGCGGAACAGGGAAGCGACAGGGCCGAAGAATTCTTCACAAT
>CAVZPC010000013.1:0-410321 GCA_963777005.1 uncultured Acidobacteriaceae bacterium
CGCGCAGGTAGAAATAGTTGTGCCAGAGATTGTTGCCGCTGTTTTGCGCCCACACCAGTACGCGCTCGAAAGGAGTGATTGTATCGACCGCCCAGATGCGGATCAGCCGCGTATTCTCCGCGTCCGCACTGCGTTTGACCTGCACCGCCAACCCCAGCACCTGTAGAAACAACACTCCCACCAGGATGGTCAGGTTGCGGTAACGCCCGAGAACAGATTCCATAAAATCAGCTATTAGCTATCAGCCTTCAGCTCTCAGCAATTCGCCACTAGCGTCTCAACCAATGAGAAGCCAGGATCAGAACTAGAGCCATGAAGACGACAGCACAATCAACTCTATAAAACCAAATCCACGCTGACTTGTTGGCCAGTCTAATTGCGATGGAGCGCCCAGGCCACCACTCTGGTCCTCGTCTGGCCATCCAGTTCATTGCACGTTGCGTGTCAAACGCAATCCATCCAGACACGGCCGCCCCGATAACGAGCATACCGGTAAGAAGAACCCTCGGCGTTCCAGGGGGACACTCCGAGAATGGATCGGGAAATGTCAACTGCAGCTCCAAAAAACGAGATCCGCTGAACGCTGATAGCTGAGGGCTGACAGCTACTCGATCGATATCTTCCGCAGTAGCTTGAAGTCCGAGAGCATCTTGCCCGTGCCCAGCACCACGCTGCACAGCGGATCGTCGGCGATGGAAACCGGCAGTCCGGTTTCTTCCCGTATGCGCTTGTCCAGGTTCTTCAGCAGCGCTCCCCCGCCGGTGAGCACGATGCCGCGGTCGCTGATGTCGGCGGAAAGCTCCGGTGGCGTCCGCTCCAGAGCGACACGAATCGCATTCATAATGGTCGACACGCACTCACTGAGCGCTTCGCGGATTTCGCCGTCATCTACGGTGATCGTCTTCGGCACACCTTCAATCAGGTTGCGCCCTTTAATCTCCATGGTCATCGGCTTGTCGAGCTGATGCGCCGAACCAATCTCCATCTTGATTTGCTCGCCGGTGCGCTCGCCGATCAGTAAATTATATTTCCGCTTCAGATAGTTCATGATGGCTTCGTCCATCTGATTCCCCGCCATCCGCACCGAGCGCGAGTAAACAATGCCGCTTAAAGAGATCACCGCAATGTCGGTCGTACCTCCGCCAATGTCGACCACCATATTTCCGCTGGGCTCGGTAATCGGCAGTCCCGCTCCAATCGCCGCCACCATCGCCTGCTCCACCAGATGCACTTCACTCGCCTTGGCGCGATAGGCCGAATCCATCACTGCGCGCTTTTCCACCTGCGTGATCTCCGAAGGCACGCCGATCACAATGCGCGG
Source organism: uncultured Acidobacteriaceae bacterium (assembly GCA_963777005.1). GTDB lineage: Bacteria > Acidobacteriota > Terriglobia > Terriglobales > Acidobacteriaceae > Sulfotelmatobacter. Next base: position 1,322 of record CAVZPC010000013.1, read on the forward strand.
ATGCACCAGCATCTTCCGGTTATGCGCCTTCTGGATGAAATAGTTCAGCATCTTTTCGGTGACCTTGAAGTCGGCGATCACGCCGTCCTTCATGGGCTTGATGGCGACAATGTTGCCGGGCGTGCGCCCCAGCATCTCTTTCGCCTCTTTGCCCACGGCCTCCACTTCGCCGGTATTTTTGTTGATGGCAACGATGGAAGGCTCATTCACCACAATGCCCTTGCCGCGCGCGTACACCAACGTGTTCGCCGTCCCCAGATCGATCGCCAGATCGCTTGAGAACAGGCTGAATAAAGACCTGAGGTTATGGGAGCGTGATGAATGAAAGCCGTTGCTTGACATGACGAACTCTTCTCTCGCTTTTACTTAATTCGAACCGCTCGGTGTCCGGGCGCGCCCGGATTGCTCGAACTCACTGCACAAACTCACTGCACTTCCCCGATCGAACTGCCGATCTACTGAATAATGATTTTCTTCTGTTGCGTGTTCACTCCGCCCTCGGAGGTCTGCGCCGTCACCGTAATCACAGCTTCTCCAGTGGCCAGTGGCGGCGTGAAGTAATGGAAGGTGCCGTCCGAAGTAACCATAGGCACCTCTCGCCCATTGACCATCACCCGCGCCCCGATCTGCGTCTTACCGGTCACTTCAATCACGTGTCCGTGCTGAATGAACGGATCCAATTCCAGGTCGATGGCTTCCGTCTGCTTTCCCTTTGGAATAATGGTGAAGCGATTCTTCTCGCTCTCCACTGATTCTTTTCCCGACGCTTCGTACGACTGTACCACCCAGTAGTACGCACCTTCGCCCAAGCTTGTAACTGTAACGTCCGCCGTGTTCACTCTCTTATCTACTAGTGTAGAAGAAAAGTAGGGATTTCTCGATATACGAAGCCGGTAACCCGACGCATTCGCCATCGGCGTCCAGGAAAACTCGACGTCCTTGGTCGTTTCGCCGGAAGTAAAAATCGGCGCCATATTCGCGGGAGAAATCGGCGTCGGCGGTCCCGTGCCTTTCGCCTTCTCCATGTGCGCTTCTTCCTGCCGGAAACTTACCTTCTCCCAGTTGGCCAACTGCACCGTCTCGCCGTTGCGCGTGACTTCACCGGCGCCCTTCTTCATCAAAATCTCGTGCTGATCCGACTTCGGATCGTTGTGCACCTGCGCGGCCGACTGTGGAGCCAGCGATGCCGTTGCTCCAGCCACAATCACCTGCGACTTCGATCCCTGCGAATAGGTCGCCGTGGACAGGTCCACCGTTCCTGTACTCACCGCAACAGCTACATTCGTCTGCTGCTGATCATTCGCCGAATTTTCTTCAATCACAATCAGCGAGTCCTGTTTCACGGTGTAGCTGGTGCCGTCGTTGAACGCCACCTTTGCCATGCCTTCCGATCCCGTCTGCACCACATCGCCCTTATCCAGAGGAACGTTGTAGTCCGCCGCCAACCAACTACTGCTATTGCCCTTCTTCACCCGCACCGTGCCATCGAGCGCCGTAAAGTGAGCCTGCTGCGCCGTGGATACCCCACTCCCGGCAGGCGGAGCCATTCCCGCCACCCTCTCCAGAACTTTATTCGCCACCCCGTCGGCCGCCTTGATGCTGCTCTCGGTAAATTGCGGAAAGGCCAGTCTCATCCCAACCAGGCACACCAGGGCAGCGGCCAGGATCAGCAGCGCCACACTGCGGTAGGTGACCGTCTTCCACGCAATGTGAACGCCCGGTTTGCGAGTCTGCGAAGACACGTGGACCAAAAACCCTATTCAAGCCTTTTGAATATGCGGTAATTCAAACGTTACCACAAGCCCATCGGCACCAAGAATAGGTAATCAACAGGGAACGTTACCTTCGTTTGTGAAGCCTATTCACCCCGCCGTCGGCGGTTCCTTACTGTTCTCTAATGCGAACCTTGTCCTCCGTCCTTCAATTTAGAACACTGTTTTTCGATCTGCCGATGACAGGCCCGCTCTCTTCCGCTATTCTTTTTCACTCATGATTGAGCGTCCGCCAACGGTTTCTTCCTCTCGCGTTCACCAAACCTTCCTCGCCTCCGGCATGGCGATTGTCTGGGCGATCGCCCTCGCCAAACTCGTCTTCCATATTTACTTCAACAACCGCTACGGATACTTTCGCGATGAGTTCGATTACATGTCCTGCGGCGATCATCTTGCCTGGGGATACGTCGACCAGCCTCCGCTCATCCCATTCCTGACTCACTTGAGCCGTGCCGTACTCGGCGATTCTCTCCGCAGCATTCGTTTCATCCCAGCGCTGGCGTCCTCGCTTCTGGTGGTCCAAACTGCCGTTCTCGCCCGCGAGTTTGGTGGACGCCGCTTCGCCCTGTTCCTCAGCGCCATTACCATCCTGATCGCGCCGCAATATTTATCGAACGCCAGCCTGCTTGGCACCAACTGCCTCGAGCCTAATCTTTAGATGGGCTGCGCCTACTTTGCCATCCTGGCCATCAAGCGCGGCCAGCCTCGGTACTGGCTCTGGTTCGGCGTGGTCGCAGGCATCGGCTTGCAGGAGAAATATTCCATCGCTCTCTTTGGTCTCGGGATAGTCGTCGGCCTTCTGTTCACCGCGCAGCGCCGAATATTCCTAAATGGGTGGATCTGGCTCGGTGGCGGGGCGGCGTTCTTAATTTTCCTGCCTAACCTGCTGTGGAACATCCACTATCAATGGCCCTTCCTCCAACTCATGCACAACATCCGCGTCGAAGGCCGCGACGTCATCCTTCCATTCCCGCAATACTTCTTTCAGCAGACCTTGCTGGTTCACCCGCTCACCGCACCCATCTGGCTCACCGGACTATTTGCCTTGCTCTTCTCGGCGCGCCTCAAGCCTTATCGCGTGCTGGGTTGGTGCTACCTGGTTTGTTTCACTGCTTTCTTTATTCTTCACGGAAAGAATTACTATCTCGCTCCGGTCTATCCCATGCTGCTCGCTGCAGGCGCAGTCGTGATCGAATCCGCCATCGACGGCAAGCGGGAGGCAAAACAAAGCGAGCCTGCAAGATCTCGACTCGCGTGGCTCAAAGCCGTGATCGTGGTCATCCCGCTGGCGGCGGGCGCCCATCTCGTTCCGATCACGGTTCCGGTCTTTTCCCCGGACCATTTCCTTGCTTATGCCAAAACCCTTCCCTTCAAGCTTCCCGTGATGGAGCACCACCATACCCGCGCTGCGCTCCCGCAGTGGTACGCCGATCAGTTCGGCTGGGAAGAAATCGTCGCCGAAACCGCAGTAGCCTGGAACCGCCTTCCTGCCGAAGACCGGCAGGATGAAGCCTGCGGCATTTTCGCGCAGGATTACGGCCAGGCTGGCGCCATCGACTTTCTCGGCCGCCGCTATGGCCTCCCACGCTCGCTCAGCGGACATCAAACATGGTTTCTATGGGGACCGCGCGGGTACTCCGGCAACTGCCTGATTGTGCTCGACGACGGCCGCGAACGTCTCAAACAACTCTGGGACCACGTTGAGTACGTCGGCACATCCGCTGACAATCCTTATGCGCTGGAAAAGGAAATCGACGTTTACATCTGCCGCGGAGCAAAATTCGGGACCCTGGCCCAACTCTGGCCACATTTGAAACGCTGGCGCTAGATATTGCCGCGAAGAGAACCGAGCCAGTGTGACTTGCTCCCTACACAACATCCCATCTCCGTTTTTGTTCAGCCCCGGAATTTCCCTTCGCTGCGCTTGACATCGCCAGATGCCGTCATCAACAATTCATTCGCACTTCAACGCCGGTTCCTATGTAGGCTCGAATTCGCTCCACTCGAGAAACTTCCTCGACGAGGTCTTTTTATGATGATCGCAGCACGCCTGGGTATCTTCCTCTGTCTTCCATTTGTTCTCACGGCCGTCCTCTCCGCGCAGAAGGTTACGCTTTCGCAGCCGACACTCTGGGCGACGAAGCCCGATGTCACCGCTTTCGAAAAAATCGAGACCGACCGCCTCGCCGCTTCCCAGCGCTCCATCGACACGCTGCTCACCGCTACGGGACCCCGCACGATTGAGAACACTCTCGCGCCGCTCGACGAAGCGTTCCACCAGATCAACTCCGCCGCGTACTTCGCCCAATTGATGGAGCAAGTCCACCCCGACGCTACCTTTCGCGATCACGCCACGGCCATGCTCACGAAAGCCAGTGCGGCCCAGACCGCCATCGCCCTCAATCACGAGGTTTACAATGCGCTCGCCGCGGTCGATCTTTCCCGCGCCGATGCCGCCACTCGTTATTATGTGCAGCGCCAGTTGCTCGAATTCCGCCTCGCGGGCGTCGATAAAGACGATGCCACCCGGGCCCGCCTCAAAAAGCTGAACGATCAGGCCACCGAAGAGCAGTCCATGTTCGACCGCAATATTGCAGACGGACAAAAAGTTGTCGAAGCCGATCCCTCCGAACTCGACGGCCTGCCGCAGGATTACATCGACCGCCATAAGCCGGATGCCGCCGGCAAAGTCCACCTCACCACCGACTATCCGGACGCGCTTCCTGTCTTCACCTTCGCCAAGAGTGATTCCTTGCGCCGCCGCATGTCCATCGCTTTCAACACCCGCGCGTATCCCAAAAATCAGGAAGTCCTCACCAGCCTGATGAACACGCGGTACGAGATCGCCACTCTTCTTGGCTATTCCTCATGGGCCGACTTCAATGCCGCCGACAAGATGATCGCCAAGGGCCACAACATCGCCGACTTCATTCAGCAAGTCGACGATGCCAGCCGTGCACTTGCCCAGAAAGAATTCGCAATGTTGCTCGCCGAGAAGCAGAAGACCGACCCCGGCGCGAAGGAAATCTGGAGCCATGAAGCGGGCTATCTATCGGAATTGGTGCGTCGCACGAAGTATGATTTCGACTCCCAATCCGTTCGCCCTTATTTCCCCTTCATGGAAGTGAAGCAAGGTATTCTCGATACCGCAGCCGATCTTTTTCACGTCAGCTTCCAGCAGGAACACGATGTTCCCGCATGGGATCCCGCAGTCGAAACCTGGATCGTCATCGACAGCGGCAAGCCGATCGGACGCTTCTATCTCGACATGCACCCGCGCCCCGGCAAGTATAGCCACGCCGAAATGGCTCCGGTGCTCGATGGCATCCGCGGCAAGCAACTGCCCGAAGCCATCCTCGTCTGCAACTTCCCCGCACCCACAGCCAGCGATCCCGGCCTTATGGATTATGGCGACGTGCAAACTTTCTTTCATGAATTCGGTCACCTCATGCACCACATCCTCGGCGGCCAGCAGGAGTGGGCCGGCATCAGCGGCATCAGCATGGAATCGGATTTCGTCGAAGCCCCTTCGCAAATGCTCGAAGAATGGATTCGCAGCCCGCAGGTTCTAGCCAAGTTTGCCCGCCACTACAAAACCGGCGAACCCATCCCCGCCGATCTGGTTGCCCGCATGAACCGTGCCTCCGCCTTCGGACGCGGTGGCTGGGTCGGCCGCCAAAATTCTTTCAGCGCCATCTCCTATGATATTTACAAAACCAAGCCTGCGGATGTGAACCTCGACGCCGTCACCCTCGACGACGCCCGCCGCTACACACTTTTCACTCCTCTGCCCGACACTCACACCTGGGCTTCATTTGGCCACCTCGGCGGCTACTCTTCCGCTTACTACACCTATCTCTGGGACAAAGTGATCGCCGAGGATTTCTTCCTGCAATTCGACCATCACAACCTTCTCGCCGGCGACGCTCCCATGCGCTATCGCCGCGTGGTACTCGAACCCGGTGGATCCATGTCCGCCAACGATCTGGTCAAGAATTTCCTCGGCCGCCCGCAAAACATGACCGCCCTGCAACACTGGATGGCGGAGGAATTTGACACGTCGTCGGGAGATCAGAAGTCGGCGGGACAATAAAAGCGCTATGAGAATAATGTCCAGAAAATCAAGGTGGCGGAGTTCCAACCACGCTCTCAACGAGGGGATGAGTTAACGGCTTGGACCGCAAGCTTGCGGAATCCGGCAAACTGCGGCAGAAGACCCAGCGTATCCAGACACCCCCGGTCAAACTCCCGCAGTTCGGTTCCTGTCTCATCTGCGGGATGCACTTCCAGTTCATAGGCCAATAGCGCTGCGACGTAGAGGGCTACCGAGCTGTCAAAACCAGAATGTGGGATGCGGTCGGGATGGTGGTGATGGGCGATGGCCTCCACTGCGATGTTGGGCAGCCCCCAGAGTCCTAGTAGGTACGCGCCAATCTCTGCATGCGAAGTTCCCAGGATTTCCTCCTCGGCCTGAAATGGCTCGCATCCCCTTTGCTCGGTGCGCTCAAGCACAGAACAGAACTTGTCCGGCATCTTGCTGGCAAGGACAAGCCTTCCCACATCTTGAAGAAGTGCCGAAAGAACGGTGACATCGCGCATCTTCGGCTCCAGCGGAAGCAGCACGGCGATGGCAGCTGTCCTTTGAGCTTGTTGCTGGAGAGCCTCAAAAGCCGACTGCGGAATCCGCGAGTCTGGGACAAAGACCCGAAACGCCTCGGAGACTAAAACCAGATTCTTAATGGTCTCCATGCCTAGATACGACGCCGCACTATGTAAGTTGGTTACAGTCTGCGCTAAGCCGAAAAAAGCACTGTTCACCAATTGCAGAACCTTGGCCGACATGGCCACGTCATGCTCCAGAATGTCCGCGACTTGGCTGATGGAAGTGTCGGGCCGGCTCAACGCCTGAGTAAGCGCGTTGTACGAGGTGGAAAGAGATGGCAGCGCACTGACGGTTCCAATGATCGCTCGAATCTCCGGGGTGCAGAGCACATCCTGCAGCGTGCACACGCGTTCGATCATGGACCGCAGCTCGGAAGCATCGCATGGCTTTGCCAAAAAGCGATGGGCCACGTGCACCGAACGCGCCACCAGCGCGCCTTCAGAATATCCCGACAAGATAATTCGCGCGGTACCCGGATAGCGGTCACGAATCTGGCCAAGCAGCGTAGCTCCATCCATTCCCGGCATTCGCATATCGGAGACGACCACGTCGAAGCTGGCCTTTTCGCAGGCTTGCAAGGCGGCTTCGGCTCCGACTGCAAACTCCATGTCCCAACGTTTTCGATCAGCGCGCAGCATGCGCTGCAATCCGTCCAGAATCTTACTTTCATCGTCTACAAATAAAATGCGTTTCACACGGCCACCGCCTTAGCCGCAAGCGCTGTTCCATCGTGAGGCAGCCGAACAATAAAGGTCGTTCCCTTTCCTTCTTGCGTCTCGAAATGAATGGTGCCACCGTGTTTGTCCACGATCACGGAATGCGCGATGGCCAAGCCTTGCCCTGTCCCCTTGCCAATTTCCTTCGTGGTAAAGAAAGGATCGAAGATGCGTGCGCGCACCTTTTCAGGAATTCCAGACCCAGTATCCTGGATTCGGATCTCCACCCACTCCGCATGATCGCGAGTTTGGATTTTGATTTTCCCCTTTCCCGAACCTCCTTTTTCGATGACGTCGGCAATGGCATGCGCGGCGTTGACGATCAGGTTCAGAGTTACCTGGTTGAATTCCCCGGGTTGGCAGGAGATCAGCGGCAGGGACGCATCGAAGTCAGTCTCCAGATCAGCCACATATTTCCACTCATTTCTCGCCACCGTAATTGTGTTTTCAATGGCATGGTTCAAATCGAGTGGGATTTTCTCCTTCGTGCCCGGATGCGAGAACTCCTTCATCGCACCCACCAGCCTCGACACTCGGGATACGCCCTCCAGCGCCTGTTCGATGGCCTTCGGAACTTCCTCCATCAGATAGTTGGCGTCGACGTTTTTTACTGCAGCCGTCACTTCCTGCAATGTTTCGCTGGACAGCCTGTTGTTTATGGCGGCCGCCAACAGCTTTTCGTAGTTCACCAGGAGGCCCTTCAGATCCACGAAGGCATCCTGCAGGAAGCGCACGTTGTCGCCAATATACTGCGTCGGGGTGTTGATTTCGTGAGCGATGCCGGACGCCAGCTGACCCACGGACTCCAGCTTCTGCGCATGACGGAGTTGCACTTCCAGTGCCGTTCGTTCGGTGACGTCCGAACCGATGACTATCAGTTCGGTCGAGTGTTTCCGGGCAGCGCGAAGCGAGGTGATCGTTAACCCCAGCAAACGCGTCTCGCCATTCATTTCAAACGGAACTTGATCGCACCTCCGGGACGAGTGTTCCGAACACCAGGATCGGATTTCGTCTCGCATCCCGGGCCGCAGCCATCGCACGCCGCACTCCGCGAGTTTCTTTCCAACCGCGTCCGCACCATTTAAGCCGAATGCGGCCGCGGCCCTCGAGTTCCAACGCGTGATGCGCGAGTCGTGGTCAACGCCGATGAGAATCGAGGGCACCGAGTTAATAAATGCCTCCGCCTCCTCCAGGATTGACCGTTGAATAGAAAGCCGGCGCTCCAACGGCGCCACGGTCACAACCGCAGCCAGAGTGATCAGAGTTACGGTCAACATGGCGGAGATTGCAGGTACTGATACCTCCGCCGGGCGCGACAGGTCCGGCTCTACTCCGGTGGCCACAAAGCTGACCGCTGCCATCCCCGTGTAGTGCATCACGGGAATGGCCAAGCCCAAAGTCACCGCGCCAACCAGCTTGATGCGCCAGCCATGGGCTTCGTCGCGAAAATGTGAGATCACCAGTAGGCCCACGAATGAGACCACAATCGCTAAAACGAGAGACAGAATCCACAGGCCGCGGTGGTAATGATGCATCGCCGCGAGGCGCATCGCGGCCATTCCGGTGTAGTGCATGGTCGCAATACCGGTACCCATCAGCAAGCTTCCAACGGCAACCCCGATGGGCGTTATAGGTTCGCGGCTGACCACATACAGAGCCACCAGAGAAGCCAGAATTGCCGCCAGCAACGAAACGATCACCGTAGGGACGTGGTAATAGACCGGGATCGGCAAGCGGAAGGCGAGCATCCCGATGTAATGCATCGCCCAAATCCCGTTCCCCATCGCAAATGCGCCTCCCAACAGCCATGCGAGACGGAGCCACCCGCGATTTGCGGTCACGCGCGCTGCCAGGTCCAAAGCCGCATACGAGGCGAAAATAGCGATTCCTAGCGAGACTGCGACCAGTCGATAGTCATAGCTCGCCGGGATCGGAGTGAAGCCATTCATCGGTCAACCTTGTGCCAACACAAGCTCCTGTCGGAGATCATCGGCAGAAGGCGTCCTGCACTCCATCCCTCGATACATTGCGTTGAATTGAAGGGCAAAGACTTCCCGTTTAACTAATGCGGGAACCGGGTTTGCCGATGAAATGCAAGTCACCTCCTTTTGAAGCGCAGGCATTCGAGGAGGGTTGGTGGCGCCCACCATCGGCCGTTCGCGTGAATCGAACTTGGATGGGGCATCAGCGAGAGTCGAGAAATCGACACAAACTCAAGAGATAGAAAAGGCAGGACAACCATGGCGGAAAAAATCCTTCTCGTCGACGATGACAACAACATCCTGGATGGGTATCGCCGCAGTTTGCGCCGCGAGTTTGAGTTGGAGACTGCCCCAAGCGGCCGAGAAGCCCTGAAGCTGATTGCCGAAGCCGGACCCTATGCCATCGTGGTTTCCGACATGCGGATGCCTGAGATGGACGGCATCCAGCTTTTGTCCACCATCCGGGCACAATCCCCTGACACCATCCGCATCATGCTCACCGGCAACGCTGACATGGATGCGGCCGTCGACGCCATCAATGAGGGCGCCATCTTCCGCTTTCTCAACAAGCCCTGCAGCAAGGAAGCAATGGCAAAAACTCTTACCGCGGGCCTGGTGCAATACGGTCTGGTCATGGCCGAAAAGCAACTCTTGGAGCAAACCCTGAGCAGTTGCATTCAAGTTCTGACGGAAGTGCTCAGCCTGGTCAATCCCGCCGCTTTCGGCCGGGCCGAGCGTGCCCGGCGCTATATCCACCACGTGGTGACTGCAATGAAGCTGGGAAATCCCTGGCAGTACGAGGTCGCCGCCATGATGTCGCAATTGGGTTGCGTGACTCTAGCTCCTGAGACCATCGAGGCGGTGTACAGCGGTGAGCCGCTGTTACCCAGCGAGCAGAAACAATACGACGCGCATCCCGCTGTGGCTTACGATCTGCTTTCGAAAATTCCTCGGCTGGAAGCCATCGCATGGATGATCGAACACCAGAACCGGCCCATCATCGATGCCAACGAATCCGAGTCTCCCGATATTTGCATGGGAGCGGAAATCCTACGGCTGGTCCTCGCCTACGAAAGACTGATTCATAAAGGAAGTTCACGAACCGAGGCCGTACATATGCTGACTCGCCAGAACCCGAATTTCAATCGCGAGTTCTTCCAGGCCCTCGTGGCCCTGGATCCGAACGCCGAAGCAGGGGAAATCCGCAACTGCCGCGTCGAAGAGCTTGCGCCCGGCATGATCGTCCAGCAAGAGATACGCACTCACGATGGCGCCTTGCTGGTCTCCAAAGGGCAGGAGGTCACGCCCACCGTCATCTTTAAGCTCAAAAACTTCCACGCTCGCCGCGCGATTGCCGGAACCCTCAACGTTTCTATGGCCACCACGACCCTGGCCTTTGTGAAAGGCGCCTCCTAGTCATCCACCATCGAATCGCTAATAAAGCCCATTAGAAACGCAAGGGGAAACATTGACTTGCCGCGCTTACCCCTCCTATCATCGCGCGACAGGGCTCATCGAAGTTCTCCCCCATGATCGGCCAACTCATCTCGCATTACCGCATTATTGAAAAGCTGGGCGGCGGCGGCATGGGTGTGGTCTACAAGGCCGAAGACACGGTCCTACATCGTTTTGTCGCCATGAAGTTCCTGCCCGAAACGCTGGCCACGGACCCAAACGCTTTGGCCCGCTTCCAGCGCGAAGCACAAGCTGCCTCTGCTCTCAGCCATCCCAATATCTGCGTGATTTACGAGATTGGTCAGGATCAAGGCGTCTCCTTCATGGTCATGGAGTACTTGGACGGCCTCACCCTGAAGCACCGCATCGCCGGCCGCCCCTTGGACACTGAAACCGTGCTCTCGCTCGGCATCGAGATCACCGACGCCCTCGACGCCGCTCATTCTCAGGGCATCATCCATCGCGACATCAAACCAGGAAATATCTTCATCACCAAGCGTGGTCACGCCAAGATTCTTGATTTTGGTTTAGCCAAGGTCGTTCCCATTGCCGGTTCCTCCAGCCGATTCTCCAACGATCACACCCAATCGGCCACCATGAATGACGACCACCTCACCAGTCCGGGCACGGCTCTGGGAACGATCGCCTACATGTCGCCGGAGCAGGCCCGCGGTAAAGAACTGGACGCACGTACTGACTTGTTCTCCTTTGGCGCGGTCCTCTACGAAATGTCCACCGGGGCGTTGCCCTTCCGCGGGGATACTTCCGCCGTGATTTTCAATGCGATTCTGGAACACGATCCGCCTCCCGCGATCCGCCTGAATCCTGACCTTCCCCCCAAGCTGGAAGAGGTCATCAACAAGGCATTGGAAAAAGACCGCGAGCTGCGCTACCAAAGCGCCGCAGAGATCCGCGCCGACCTCAAACGTCTACGGCGCGAGTCCGAATCGCGCCGGGGAGTGCATAGTGGTCCCGGATTGGCCGCCGCTAACACTACGGACTCTTCCTCCGCCAGCGCAATCACTGCGACTGGCAGACGCTCCGCCTCGGATGCCGCTCTTACCGCAGCCGCCGTCGCTCCCGCACGCTCCTCCGGCCATTCGGCGATTCCACTCCCGATTGCAGCGAAGAAGATAGGCTGGCCGGTTGCCGCTGCGGTCGTCTTGGTAGTCGCAGCCATTGCAGGCTTTTTAATCCTGCGCTCGCGCTCCACCCCGCGCCTCACGGAAAAAGACAGCGTCGTCCTCGCCGAGTTCACCAACACTACCGGCGATCCCGTCTTCGACGGCACGCTACGTCAAGGTCTGTCGTCGCAACTGGAGCAGTCGCCTTTCCTCAACTTGCTTTCCGATGAGCGCATCGCGCAAACCCTCACCCTGATGTCGCAACCGAAAGACGCCCGCCTCACGCACGAACTCGCCCGCCAGGTCTGCCAGCGCACTGCCAGCGCCGCCGACATCGAGGGTTCCATTTCCTCTCTGGGCAGCGAGTATGTTGTCGGCGTAAAGGCGGTCAACTGCCGCAATGGCGACGTGCTCGCCAACCAGCAGGCGACCGCCGCCAGCAAAGAGCAGGTTTTAAAGGCACTCGCCGAGGTCGCAACGAAGCTGCGTGAAAAATTAGGGGAATCGCTGGCGTCGGTGCAAAAGTACGACACCCCGGCTGAGAACGTGACCACTCCATCGCTCGAGGCTCTGCAGGCTTACGGCCTGGGTTACCAGGCGCATGTGATGAAGAACGATTCCGCTGCTGCGATTCCACTACTCCAGCGCGCCATCAGCCTCGATCCCAACTTCGCCATGGCCTATGCGGAGCTGGGCACGAATTACAGCAACGCGGGCGAGATCGCGCGTGCCGCCGAAAGTACTCGCAAGGCCTACGAACTGCGCGAGCGCGTCAGCGAGCGCGAAAAATTTTACATCGTCTCCCACTACGAATTCTTTGTCACCGGAAATCTGGAGGCGGCCCGTAGGTCCTACGAACTTTGGGCCCAGACCTACCCGCGCGACCCTACTCCTCCCGGAAACTTGAACAGCATCTACAGCGATCTCGGCGAATACGATAAAGCTCTGGCCGCCGCGCTCCAGGCCATGAAGCTCGGCCCAGGAAGCGGAATTTCTTACGCGAACCTCATCATCTCGTATCTACTGGTCAATCGCCTGGACGAAGCCCGCGCCACCGCCGAGGAAGCCCGCGCCCGCAATCTGGATAATCCCCTGAATCACATTAATGTTTACAGCATTGACTTTCTGCAACACGATACCGCCGGCATGGAGCGCGAGGCAGCCTCACTCATGGGCAAGCCCGGACTCGAAGACGCCATGCTCTACCAGGAGTCCGATACCGCCGCCTACGCCGGACAATTTTCCAAGGCGCGCGAGTTGACGCGACGCGCCGCCGAGTCCGCCCAGCGCGCCGACGAAAAGGAAACTGCCGCTGGCTATCAGGCCGAGGCTGCGCTGCGCGAGGCGCTGGTCGGCAACTTAAGCCTGGCCCGGCAGCAAGCTAACGCCGCTCTCGCTCTCTCAAACGGAAAAGATGTTTCAGCCATATCGGCTATTTCTCTGGCTCTTGCAGGCGATGCCTCTCGAGCCGCGCACCTGGCTGGCGATCTCGCCCAGCGTTTCCCGGATGACACCATCGTTCAATTCAACTATCTGCCCGCCATCCGCGCCGCCACTGCTCTTCAAGCCGGCAACGCCACGCGGGCCATCGAAGCGCTGGCTCCGGCTGCGCCCTACGAACTCGGTTCTCCCGCGCAAAGCTTCAGCTTCGCCCTCTACCTCGTTTACCTGCGCGGTAACGCTTATCTGGCGACCCATCAAAGCGCCTCCGCCGCAGGCGAGTTCCAGAAGATTCTCGATCACTACGGCGTAGTCGGAAACGAGCCCATCGGCGCACTGGCGCACCTCGGGCTGGCTCGTGCCTACGCACTCTCTGGCGACGCCCCCAAGGCAAGAATCACCTATCAGGATTTCCTCGCTCTTTGGCAAAACGCCGACCCTGACCTGCCCATCTTTAATCAAGCCAAGACCGAATACGCCAAACTGAAATAAGCTCGTGTGGAGTGGCGCACTGCACGGTGCCGTTCACGCTCGGCTGTAGATTCACCTTTAATTTTGTGTTAATTTCTGCGCCATCGAATTGACCGCGATACAGCGCGGCGTTACCCTGCGAGACTATGAGCCCCGACTTGGATCAACTCCGTCTCGACTACAAAAAAGCCACCGACGAATGGGTTGACGCCATTCGCGCCGAAGAATCCCTCGCCACTCCCGACCATTCCATGATTGCCATGGAGAAATGGGACGACGCCCACTTCCGCGAAGAAGACGCTCACACCAAAGCCACCGAAGCCCGCGAAGCCTACAAAGACGGCCTTCGCAACGCCAACTATGGGATCTAGATGAAAATCCCACCCTTCCAGGAAAGAAGGGTGGGACAGTCCCTTAACTTAAATCATTCTTGATGAGCTATTTGCTCGGCAGATAACTCAAGTCAGGACGAAACTGGATAATCTCGCTCGACTCTCTCTCGACCGACCGGTCGAAGCGCTCCACAATCGAATCCGCCTCAGCCTGGCCAAACGCTTCCTTGAGCATGTCGCGGAAGGGCTTCACATCCGGCTTGTCCTCAAAGTCCGCCCAGCTTTTGTGCGGAATGGAGAGCACATACGTCCCAGCCGTGCCGCCGTTCACCAGTTCGTAGAATCCATAGTTGACCGGCCACTTGGTCTTGACTGCGGCCTCATGAACCCGTTCAATGCCCGAGCGAAAGTCCGAGCCTTTCCCATAACGCACTTGATAGATCACTATCTCCGAGAACTTCGGTGGCGCCTCGTCTCCGCTTTCGTTACTCACCTTGGGCATGAACTCGTAATAGCGAGTCGTGATCGAGTCCACATAGTTCCCCAGAACCTTCTGGAATTCCGCGAGATCTGCTTCGTCGGTGACGACCGGCTTGTCGTAATCCGCCCAGTGTTGGTTAAAGTGGCCAACCAGAAACGTTCCCGTATTTTCGCCGCTAAGCGTCACCCACACCAGCAAAGGCAGCGGATCATTTTGTTGCTTGTGCCATGCCGCCTTCTGTTTGCGCCCCGCCTCGTATTGCGGTACGTTTGTAGCCTTCACCTTCTGTAACTCGATGCTGGCCAGAGTGCCCTTCTCCTGCGCGGCCAGCGACCCTGCTACCAACAACACAATCCCCACAGCTGAAATCAGCTGATTGCGTTTCATTGTGTCCTCTTTTCTTTGAGTTGTTTGGGTTTCCCACACCCCAAACCGCACAAGCGCCCGCGTTCGCGTGGCTTGCGAGGTTAAGTTTTCTAGTTTTCAGTAGCGCCCCAGTGTGGAAGGAAAGACCCCGAGCATCCTACACGCTTTCGCCCAGAAAGGGCGAAATATTAGATTTTGGTTCTCTAGCCGAGCAGTTCCCCTGTCACGCCGTCAGCTAGTGCCGGAACCAGCGTAACGTTCTCGGATGAACTCCCCAATGGAAGCGTAAGCTTTGCCCAGAGTCTTTTCGTCCGGCAAGAACACAATGCGGAAATGCTGCGTCCCCGGCTTCTGACCAAATCCTGAGCCATGCACAACCATCACATGCTTTTGCCGAATGAGTTCCTTGACGAAGACTTCATCGCTCTCGGGAATATCGATACGCGGAAAAGCGTAGAACGCTCCACGCGGCGCAACGCAACTCACGCGCGGCGTCGCCTCGCACCACTTTTGCGTGAGATCGCAGCGCGAACGCAACTTACGCTGCACTTCCACCAGATGATCCTGCGGACCTTCGAGTGCCGCCCTGATCGCATATTGCTCGGGATGATTGGCGCATAACCGCGCCCGCAGCAGCCGGTGAATACCCTCCGTATAAGGCTTCACCGCCGCCGCATCACCAGAAACGATTCCCCATCCAATGCGCCATCCCGGAACCAGATAATTCTTCGACATTCCGCCGAACGTAATGCACGGCACATCGGGCGCAACCGAAGCAAACGCAATGTGCGCGGTATCTTCCAGAATCAGTTTGTCGTAGATCTCGTCCGAGAAGACCACCAGATTGTGCCGCCGCGCAATCTCCGCGACCTGCTCCAGCATCTGGCGCGAGCACAACGATCCCGTCGGATTATTCGGATTGATCAGGACGATGCCGCGCGTCCGCGGACTGAGCTTGCGTTCGATGTCAGCCAGCTCCGGCTGCCACGCATCTTCTTCATTCAGATCGTAAGCATTCAGCGCGATTCCCAGCTTGCACAGCACGGCCGAATACAGTGGATAATCCGGACTGGGCGTAAGAATATCTTCGCCCGGATTCACCAGCGCGGAGATGCACAGATCGACGGTCTCACTCACGCCCGAAGTAACGAACACGTCGCGCACCGTCTTGATGTCCTTACGCGCCGCCTCGCCCCGAATCGCTTCGATCGCTTCCGGAATCCCCGGCGACGGAGCGTAGCCATTCTTTCCCTCGCGCATCGCCTTATAGACGGCCTCAATGATATGCGCCGGAGTCTGGAAGTCGAAGTTGAGCGGGTCGCCAACG
The DNA here is from genome assembly GCA_963777005.1 of uncultured Acidobacteriaceae bacterium. GTDB lineage: Bacteria > Acidobacteriota > Terriglobia > Terriglobales > Acidobacteriaceae > Sulfotelmatobacter. Next base: position 17,451 of record CAVZPC010000013.1, read on the forward strand.
TTCAGCGGTAAAACTTTATGTCCCTGCTGAATAACTTCGTCCGCCACGCAAGCTAGGTCACGAATCGCATAGCGAACCTTATCCAGACGCCTGGCAGCGGTAATCTCGTGAACGGTAGTAGCTGGAGTCATGAAAGCCTCGCCGCAGCGGGCATACAGCCTGCGGCCCGTGATTGGGATGCAAGAAGGATTCTAACCGCAGAAGTGCGGAGCGTGCAGGGAAAACGGATGGTGAGTGATTTAGTGCGGGCTGAAACTGATCGAGATATCTTCCACAGTTTGCGCGGGAGCCGGGACAAACTTCCACTTCGTCACCGCGTTGGCCGCGCTCTCGGCCAGGATGGGGTTGCCTCCAACTACATCCACATTGCTCACTTTTCCATCAGGAGCAACCGTAACCTTCAGACGAACCAAGCCTCCGATTTGAGCATGTTTCAGCAGTTCCGAGTATTCCGGCTTTACCGTGACCAGCACTTTGCGATCGGATTTTGCGGTTTTTTGGGCCAGCGTAGCCGGCGCGAATCCGCACAGGAGGCAGAGCGTCAGAATCGCCGAGGCAGAGATTCTGTTAAGGCTTCCGGCGGTTTGGGAAGTGAGACGATTGAGCAAGACGGATCCACGACAAATCTGCGGACGGATTCAACCCCAAGCACTTTCCGTACGTTAGGTCACGAAAGCGTAGGGAACAAGATTACCAAAGTGCCTTGTGTCCTATTCGTTCTTTGCCGCTCCGGTCAGCGCATCGATCAAATCCGGCCCCGTCGGACTGCCCCATCCCGTCACCAGGTCATATCCCGTCACCGCCGAGTACTTTCCGTTGCTGCCGCTAACGATGTCGTGGAAGTCGCTGTCATAACTCGATCCCACGCCAATCGCGTACAGAGCCGGATTCAGGAACCCAAGGGTTGAGCCTCCGTTCGCGAGGGACTGTTCGTTTGCCATCGCGATGAAGCCGGCCCACTGCGGAGCGGCGTAGCTGGTTCCTCCATTTCCGCCGCCACAGCCTCCGTCGTAGCAACTGTACTGATTGGTATTCGCCTCCGCCGCCACGTCAGGATAATTCCGCAAAGTCTTCGACCCATGATTCAGCTTGGTAATCACTCCCGAGAGTTGCTGATAGGTGGGGATCGGAACTCTATTCTTCGAAGGACTCCCCGCACTCCCGCTCCAACCAGTCTCCGCTTTCCACGATCCACCCGGGCCGTTCGTAGTCAAATCCGTCCCGCCGACCGCCGTAATGTAAGGATCATCCGCCGGCCAGACCACGTCACCCGGAGTGCCAGAACCACTGTCGCCGGTGGCCACGAAAACAGTCTGGCCCTGCACCGCCATTTCCTTGAAGATCGGATCCAGGCTGCTCTCATCACCGTTCCATCCCCAGGAGCAGCTCAGTTGCTTGGCACTATCGTCCGCTGCCATCCGGTTAAAAATAGAGACGTCTTTGTTTCCTACGTAAACCAGGACCTCCTTCAGATCGGGAGCCATGGAGATTGCCATCTCGATGTCTATCACTTGTTCGCTGTCATCACAGGAGTTCGGCGGGCAGCTCAGACTCGCACCATTCAGCGATACTCCGCGGACCGGGACCTTGAGCGGCTCCTTCAGCTTGCTGAAATAAAGCTTTACGTCACTCATTTCGTACCCGGCATATTCAAATAGTCCAACTCTCTGACCACTGCCGTGGAGCGTTCCGGAACCATAATAAGCCGCCCGCATATCGCTCCCAATAAACTGGCCGCGCGGGCCGGACCCCGTAGTTTTGTTCGCATCGTTTTCAGAAGACCTAATATTCTTCGCGTGGGGCAATGTGTAATTGTCCAGGCCAGAGATGTGTAACAGCGGCACATCAAGGTCAACCGTGGGTTCGCGGTCGGGTGCGTAGAAAGTGCGCCCCTCGGTGGGATGCTGATAGACGCCAAGAGTCACGTGGAGGGCGCTCTCAATGTTTGCGGCCGACCCTTCTACATCCACGACCATGTGGTTGGCATGCGTATCAATCACGGCCAAGCCATTGGCCTTGGCAAAACTAAGCGCCGCCGCGTAGTCAGCTTCGGTGGGACCAAATCTCGCGGTAAATTCCTGCACGCTGAAGTATTGGTGGTAGTTCGAGCTTTGCGGATCGTAGATATCCCGCAAAAGATCATCCAGCTCCGCTTCATTCCGCAGCGGCAGAGAGATGGCCAGGCTCAAATGCTGCGCGCTTGCAAGATGGCCCACTAACGGCGCAACTCCACTCGCGACTGCATCGGGAACATGGCTCGTCATGACGGGATGCTGCTCTGCCTGCGCCGCAGAGGTGAAGAAAAGTATAAACACGCAGAAGAGCGCGGCAACCCTCGGCAAGGCAACGGATAGAATTTTGTTCATTGGCTCATCTCCCCACAGAGTTGGTACTTTACAAGCCCGGAGGTCGATGAACAAGCGGAGGATAGTCTCTAGCAGGAAATAGTTGGGGCATGGCTTCTACGCAGAGGACGCCGAGAGTGCACAGTGTTCGATTGCTCGTCTGCTTCTCTCCGCCCTCTGCGGTGAAGGTTCTTCTTGGTTAGTCCACTCGATCGATCTGCGCCTTCTGCAGCGTGTCCGAGTAATCCACGTAGACCGACTTCCACTCGGTGTAGAAATCAATTGCGCCGATGCCGCCCTCGCGGTGGCCATTGCCCGTAGCCTTCGTCCCTCCGAAGGGCAGGTGCACCTCGGCGCCGATGGTGGGAGCATTGATGTAGGTGATGCCAGCATAGAGATCGCGAATGCCGGCGAATGCCTTGTTCACATCTTTGGTGTAGAGCGCGGAAGAAAGTCCATACTCAATACCGTTGGCGATCTCAATCGCATCTTCGAGATCGTCGCAGGGAATGATCGAAACCACGGGGCCAAAAATTTCTTCCTGCGCGATTCGCATCTTCGGATCGACATCGGTAAATACGGTTGGTTCCATGAACCATCCATACCGGTAGTCGCCTTGATCGAGGCGATTGCCGCCGCACATCAGCTTCGCGCCCTCATTCTTGCCAATCTCCACGTAGCTGAGGTCAGTTTGCAATTGCTTCTCGTTGACCGCCGGTCCCATCTCGACCGTCTCGTCGAGACCATTGCCAACTTTCAGTTTCTTGGCGCGCGCGACGTAGCGATCGACGAACTCTTGGTAAACGCCTTTCTGCACAATGATGCGGCTGGTCGCGGTGCAACGCTGACCGGTAGTGCCGAATCCGCCCCAGAGGCCGCCCTCAATGGCAAGTTCGAGATTCGCGTCATCGAGGACAATCATAGGATTCTTGCCGCCGAGTTCGAGCGAGCAATGTTTAAAGCTCTTGGCCGCGATCCCTCCTACGATGCGACCCACGGCAGAAGATCCTGTCAGCGAAATGGCACGCACATCAGCGTGCTCCGCCAGCGGCGTGCCCACGTCGGCGCCGAATCCGGTGACGATGTTGACCACACCTTTCGGAATACCCGCATCAGTGAAAGCGCGAACCAGGTTGAAGGTGGAGAGCGGCGTATCCTGCGCCGGCTTGATGACGCAGGTATTGCCGCAAACTACCGCTGGCAGCAGCTTCCAGGAAGAAATCGCCATGGGGAAATTCCACGGCGTGATCATGCCGCAGACGCCGATGGGCTGGCGCACCGCCATAGCGAATTTATTGGGCAGCTCTGAGGGAACAGTCGGACCGAAGAGACGACGCCCTTCGCCCGCGTTGTAGTAGGCGGCATCAATCGCTTCCTGCACGTCGCCGCGAGTTTCCTTGAGCACCTTGCCCATTTCGCGAGTCATGTCACGCGCGTGCTCTTCTTTGCGCCCAATGAGAATTTCCGCAGCGCGGAAAACCATTTCAGCGCGGCGCGGCGCGGGCACCAGCCGCCACTTGGCGAAGGCTCGCTTGGCCGCGTCCACAGCGGCGTCAACATCGGCTTTGGCCGATTTCTGAAAGATGCCGACCACATCGCGCGTGTCGGCAGGATTGCGGTCCTCAAACGTTTCGCCGGTCGAGGATTCCACCCACTCGCCGTCGATAAAATTCTTGAAAACTTTGGTTGGGCTGTAGCCCAGCGTGCCCGGGGAAGCCAAAGTGTCAGTTGCCATAATGTCTCCTTATCAATGCCTGAATATTGATGCTACAGCCGGGATGGAAGGTGCGGCAACCCAGTCATCAGGGATGGCCGCGGAAAGACGAGACTCCTGGGTCCACACCGGCTTTCTCTTTCCCTCCGAATCTGCTTAAATCAAATAAAGACGCAACCCCGTTGGGCTGCGCGTGTTTCAACAATCGTGGTCGACATTCATTCGCACATTCTTCCGGAAGTAGACGACGGATCGAAATCCTGGGAAATCTCCGTCGCCATGTGCCGCATGGCCGCCGCCGACGGCATTACTCACCAGGTGGCCACACCTCACGCCAACGACCGCTATCATTACGACCGCCCGTATCTCCAGGGACTGGTCGAACATCTGCAGCAACTCATCGGCGACGCTCTTACGCTCAGCCTGGGCTGCGACTTCCATCTTTCCTACGACAATCTGCAGGATGTTCTGGCCAACCCGGCACGCTATGCCATCGCTGGCACACACTACATGCTGGTGGAGCTGAGCAACTACAGCGTTCCGCAACAGATTACCGATTGCTTTATGAAGTTGGGCGATTGCGGCATCACTGCGGTGATCACGCATCCCGAGCGCAATCCGATTCTGCGCGAGAGTCCACAGCGCGTGGTGGAGTGGGCCGAGCAAGGCTGCGTGATTCAGATGACGGGATCGGCGCTTACCGGATTCTGGGGAGAACGCGTACGCCGCGCCGCACACTGGCTGCTCGAACATGATGCGGTACACGTGCTCGCCACGGACGCGCACGACACCGAAAAGCGTGTTCCCATACTCTCCACGGCGCGCGAGGCCGCGGCCGAAATCTGCGGCGAAGAGATTGCGGACGCTCTCGTGGAGGCCAATCCCGCAGCGATCATTCAGTCGCAACCCCTGCCCTATTTTCCACGGCCTGTAACGGGAAGTTATCGGAAGACGCCGGGCGCATAGCGGGATTCAGCAATTAGCGGCTTGGAGGTTGGGACTTGCACCCCTCCGTGTCACGCCTGTCGCTTCTTGTAAGCTCTGATAAGCCAGCGGATCAGCAAGCCAACGAAAAGCCACCATAAGGTCCCAAGTACTCCGATACCGATCAGTGGATCGACGCCCCTGAACATCAGACCCACTTCTATGATTGAAAAAGGGAAATCTCCGACAAACATTTTCTGCCAGGCCGTATCGTCTAACCGGTTAAGCCAGATCGCCAAACAAACACCCAAGTGAACAAACGCAGGAAAGAAAACGATTAATGAACTTTGCGACTTGGACGCCTGATTATTCACTTCATTTTTCTGTGTTGATCAAGTGTGCTCGTCCGTCTGCCGAGGCAGGCGTTTCCGGACCGATGCTCGCGCCGTTGTGCTGCACGATAACTCGGAGGAGGCGAAGCGCTAACTGCTAATTGCCAATTGCTTTACTGCGGCGCCGCCGCATCGTGCTCGGAGGAAGTTGCTGCCGCCGGATCGGGAACTGGCGCAGAGGTTGTGCTTGAACTCATGCGCTCTCCCGGGTCGACGCCGTGCGAGACGGCGCTCTGCGACAACGAAGATGAAGTAACGGACGGTCCGTGGGAAACCTCCGGCCCCGTCGTCATCGCGCTCTCGGGATTCAGCAGGTGATCGTGGCTGGGACCGAGGCCAAGGCTGATCAGCGCTCGTGAGTCAGGAACCGTTTTTGATTGCCAGCCATGGTCGGCCTGATATCGGCGCATGGCGTCTTCGCTCGCCTGATTCCACGTTCCCGCCGGCTCGCCGGTCAAATAATGTTCGCGGATCAACGCTTCCTGGATCGCTTCCGCGCGCTCCGGATCGATCTTCTGCTGGCCGCGTGCCGTCTTTTTCTTGGAGCTCTTCCGCAAACTCGCCCGAGCGGTTTTGCCGGTGTGAGCCGCGGTTGTCCTCGATTTCGGACGCTTCGCCGTCGTGGAATGCGAGGCGGAATGAGTCACCGGCTTCTTGGCGCTTGCGGCTTTGGTCGCGCTGGTCTTCTTCGCGGGAGATGTCGTACTAGCAGCAACGTCCGTCTGACCGCGCGCGATAAGCGGCGACACGCTAATGTAAAGCACCGCCAGAACGCAGGCTGCGCGCCGCCATCGTGCCACGGTCTTCGCGTAAGGCTTTAGTTCCAAATGCAAAACCTCAAGTTGCCAAACGACCGCGCCGGCAGACTACCACAAAAGATGACCAAAAAAACAAAGCCCAACGAAACACCGGCATTGTCATCATCCCTTATCGGATGACGCAATGCCAGTTCCCGTTGGCTCGTCCCTAGGTTACGGAAGTGTCCCGGCCACGAAAATGGTTCCATCCTGGCGAGTGGAACCGCGGGGACGGACCAGGAATACCACGTCCTGGCCGCTCTTCAGCCCCGACGCCACCTTGGCGAAGTCCTCTTCGCTGTTAACCGGCTGCTTGTTGACCTCGAGAATCACGTCGCCGCGGCCCAGATTGATGTCCTCGGCAAAGGATCCCGGCTTCACGTCCTGCACGATTACGCCCTTGCCCGCCGGCATGTCCAGCCGCTCCGCCATCTCCGGAGTAAGCTTGCGGATCGTGATGCCGAACTTATCCTGCTTGGGCGTGCTCTCGTCGTTGCCGCCCTCATCTTCGTTCAGGCGAGCCGCAAAGAGCTTGGCACGATCCGCGATGGTCACGGTCGTCTCCTGTTTCTTGCCATTCCGCAGGAACTCGAGTTGCACCTTCGCCCCCGGTCTGCGCGAGGCGATATCCGCCACCAACTCCGATCCCTTCGTTACCTTCTTGCCATCGACGGTGGTGATCGTATCGCCCACTTTCAGTCCAGCCTGATCGGCCGGGCTGCCCGGCACTACGCTGGAGACCGCTACGCCGCTGCCATTCCCATACACCCGTGTGATCGCAGGGTTCTCCACTGCGTCGAACATAATGCCGATGGAACCACGCACCACGCGGTGGTCGGGTCCGATGAGCTGGTTGTAAACTTCCGCTACTGTGTTCGAAGGAAGTGAGAAGCCCACGCCCGCATAGGCATTGGTTTCACTCAAAATCGCCGTGTTGATGCCGATGACTTCGCCGTCCATATTGACCAGCGGCCCGCCGGAATTTCCCGGATTAATCGCTGCATCGGTCTGAATGAAGGTCTGGAACTGCCGGCCAGGCACGATATCGCGGCCCTTCGCGGAAACAATGCCGGCCGTCACCGTCCCCACCTGCCCGAACGGGCTGCCGATGGCCAGAACCCAGTCGCCCACCTGCATACTGTCGGAGTTGCCCAGCTTGGCGGTCGGCACGGCGCGATCCATATCGATTTTGATCACCGCGAGATCAGTCTCCTGATCTTCACCGATCACTTTGGCATCGTGCTGCACACCTGGAGGATCGTCCTGCAGACGCACGCGAATGCGATCCGCCTTATCCACTACGTGCCGGTTGGTAACGATGTATCCCTTGGGATCGACAATCACTCCGGAGCCGAGCGAACGCTCGCGAATCGCAGCGTCACCGTTCGGCCCGCCCTGCCCGCCAAAGAAGCGGTTGAAGAAGTCATCCATGCCGCCGTTGCCGCCGCCGTTGTCGTCATCATCGGGATTCTGCTCCCCCCGGCGACGGTGCGGATTCTTGATGGTCGATTCGGTATTGATGTTGACCACGCTCGGCCCCAACTGCTTGGCAATCTGCGAGAACTCATTGGAAAGCTGCTTGGGCGAAGGAATGGTTAACGGAGTCGCGTCGGAGGCCTTTTGCCCTTCCTTGCCCTTCACTCCGTAGGAAACTACCGTGCCAATCAAGATACCCAGCGCCAGCGTCGCTGCAATGCTGAACGAATAGACCCACCCGTGGGTCTTCAGGCGCAGCCAAAATGCCTGCGAATCCATATATCTGCTTCCTCCGAGACGGTAAACGCTTCTATTATACCTGTTTGCAAAGCCGCACCGGTGGATCGCGCGTTATGCGGTTAGACGCACAAAATCGCTGTTTCGTTTGGGAAAGTTACTTCGCTTCGTAGACCGTTTTGCCCCCGACCACGGTGCGTAAGACTTTCGTCGCCAGCACTTTTTCCGCTGAGGACGCCGTCACATCGCGGTCCAGCACGATGAAATCTGCGAGCATCCCTGGCGCCAGCTTGCCTTTTTCCTTTTCTTCAAACTCGGCAAAGGCCGAACCGGTGGTGTAAGCCGCAATCGCCTGATCCATGGTAAGCCTCTGCTCTGGAAAATATTCCTGCTTGCCGTTTTCGCTCTTCCGCGTGACCGCCGCGTACAGCCCACGAAACGGGCTGACTGGCTCAACCGGGTAGTCCGTGCCGAAAGCCAGCGTCACCCCTTTGTTCAGAAACCCGGCCCACGCATAAGAAGTTGCGGCCCGCTTCGCGCCCAGTCGATCCTGCGCCCAGCGCATGTCGGTGAGCACGTGGCTCGGCTGCATGGAGGCAATGACTTTCAACTCCTTAAACCGGGCGATCTGCGCGGGCGTAGTGACCTGCGCATGCTCAACCCGCAGTCGGAAATCGTCGCCGCCATTGGCTGCCTTCACCTTCTGCTCGCGCGCGGCTTTCTCCGCTTCGGCAAAAGCATCGAGAGCCATCTGAATCCCTTTATCGCCGATGGCGTGGAATCCCAACTGGAAGCCGGCCAGCACCCGCTCTTTGGCCATATCGTTCAGCTTCGCCGGGTCGTAGCGCGGCAAGCCCGAATTCCCCGGATCATCTGAATAGGGTTCCAGCAGCGCCGCCGTGTGGCCGCCGAGCGATCCATCCATGAAGCCCTTCAGCATCCCCGTATGCAACATCAAGTCTGACTGCGGATGCGAATCGCGCTTGCCCTTCAACTCGTCGACGGAATCGTCAAACGGCAACCACTCCGAGATGCGCGCCGTCAGCTTGCCATCTTTCTCGAGCTCCTCATAAATCTGAAAGTTTTCCCATTCCGGCGAATAATCCTGCGCCGAGGTCACGCCATGCTCCGCCAGGTCCGCCAGCGCTACTTCAATTCCATGCCTCCGCACCTCGTGCGTGGGCTGAGGAATCACTGACCGCACTGCTCCCTGCGCTGTATCGCGCAAAATCCCCGTCGGCTGCCCGTTGGCATCACGATCAATCTGGCCGCCCTCGGGCTCCCGGCTGGCGATGGTGATACCGGCCAACTGCAGCGCGCGCGTATTGGCCACGGCAAGATGCCCATCCACACGATCCAGAAACACAGGGTGCCCGCCCGAAACTTCATCCAGATCCCAGCGGCTGGGCAGAACTTTCACCGGCCACATGGTCTCATCCCATCCTCCGCCCAGAATCCATTCGCCCGGTTTGGCCGTCTGCACCTTAGCCAGGACGCGTTCGCGGAATTCGTCGCGCGTCTTCACTCCGGTTAGATCCGCACTCAGCTTCTGCAGCCCGGCATCGGCCAGGTGCAGGTGCGCGTCGTTAAATCCCGGCATAACGAAGTGCCCGTCCAGATCGATAACCTGAGTCTGCGGACCCTTGAGTTTTTGGATGTCTACAGCTTTGCCGACCGCTTGAATGCGATCGCCGCGTGTGGCGATTGCCTCCTCGCGTTGAACCGAACTGAAGGGCGTGTTCGACGGCACTCCGGTATAAACATTCGCATGGATAAAGATGACGTCCGCCTTGGGGCCGGAAGCAGCTGGCGCTTGAGCGGGCGCTGCGTTCTGCGCATGCAAAAAAGCGGCACAGTAACAGTAGAAGATCACGACGAATGCCGGGTGCCCCATCCTTCGCGCTTTTTGCGAAGGCTGGGATTCCAATACTGCGTTCAGCTTATGGGTGGCGCAGCGCTTCAGCGCTGCGAAAAGATACTTCCTTCTCCCGAGGCTTACAGCCCCGGAGGCCGCAAATCTCCTCATCATTCGCCCGAGTCCCCCGCTCCCGCCAGCGCCAGCATGGTCAGCAGAATCCGCTTCAGTCCCAGCTCGCGTCCGTTGCTGTCAAACCATTCCTGCAAAGTGTGCGCCCCGCCGCCGGAGCCTCCGCCGCCAATGGCAATCGCCTCCTGCCCCAGCGACAGCGGAATGTTCGCATCCGTCGACGCGCGCTGCACCTGCGCCGCGTTATTGAGTTGATTATCCACGGCGCGGATCACATGTAGAATCCGCGCACTCGTCGCCAACTCTCCCGCCGGCCGGTTGCCGATCGGCACCATTTCGCAATTCACCCCGGGCCTTTTCTGCGCCGAGGATTTCATCTCCGCCGCCATCGTCTCGTCTTCCACCGCGCGATTCAGCGCCAGCCGCAGCGTTTGCTCCAGTCGCTCCATCTCGCTCATGGAAGTTGAGCGGATGTCCACTTTCATGCTGGCCGACTCGGGAATCGAATTCACCGACGTTCCGCCGCGAATCACTCCAACGTTGAATGTGGTCTTCGGCGCCGTGGGTACCGGCGTCGCGGCAAACGTATCGATCGCCTTGGCCAGAATCACCACCGGATTGGGCGCGCCAAAGTCACTCCACGAATGACCTCCTGGACCGCGCACGATCACCTCAAAGCGGCGGCTGCCCAGAGCCTCGGCCACAATCGTGTCCGCACCCGCACCGTCAAGAACAACGCTGTAAGCGATCGAATCCTTCCAGCGCGGTGTGGAAAAAATGTGCCGCATCCCGCGCAGATCACCTTCCCCCTCCTCACCCACATTGCCAATGAACACGAACGGCAGCGCGTGCCGGATTCGCACGGATCGCAGCAGGGCGGCAATCCCAAGCATCGCCGTCACGCCCGCCCCGTTGTCGGAAACTCCGGGTCCGTACAACCGGCTACCTTGCTGACGGATATTCAGCGGCGTGTTCGCGGGAAACACGGTATCGATGTGTGCGCTCAGCGCCACGTAGCGCCGTCCGAATCCGGGATGCACGCCAAACACATTGCCCACATCGTCGATGCGAACGTCGTCGAGGCCAACTTCGCGAAAGCGCTCTGCCAGCCAGGCCCCGCGCGCCGACTCCCCAAATGGAGGCGCCGCAATCCGTGCCATCTCCATCTGCCACTGCGTCAACTGCGGCTCCTGGGTGCGCAGCCAGTTGAACGCCGACCGCACCTCGGGCGAGGCCGCCAGGCGCGCCACATCCTGTTGCACCGTTGGTGCAACGTCCGGCAAATCCGCGCGCGGAGGAAGTGGGCTCATGGGAAGTTATTGCGTCATCTTACAACGTGGCGGAAGAAACGGGGATTGCCGAAATTGAGAACGGGCGGTGCGACGTACGCAGTCCTAGGAGGATTTTTTTCGGGGCGCCCCATGCTTCATCGCAGACTGGGTGCGAAGGGATGCACATCGTATGCCGAACATTTGCTCGAACCCGCGTTCTCCGGCGTGTGTCACGCGAACGGCGCGCGTGTCACGCATTCGAGCCAGCCACTTCATCTCGATCCAGCGCGTGAGCAAGGCAGACCCCAACGCCCCCCCGATGTGGGGATGGCGCTCCGTCCAATCAAGGCACTTGTAAGAAAACGATCTCCGCAATCGGCGCAGTGAATCCACATCAATGTCGAGAGAATGCAGCAAGTCGTTCCCCTTGGGAGTCACTGCGAATCCGTCTTCCTGATGCCGCAACGCGCCTCTCCGCAGGAGTTCATCGCGCAGCGCAATCGCCAGCACGCCCGCAAGATGGTCATAGCAAGTCCGTGCAAAACGGATTTCCGGCATAGCGAGATCTCCAGAGTGTTGAGCCAGCGCGCCTAACGCCTCAATCGCCACAGCAACATCAGAGTTCTTCAAGCGAAAAAGCCGCTGCCGTCCGTGGCGCTCAGAAACAACCAGGCCGCCCGAAAGCATCTTCGAGAGATGCGAGCTCGCGGTCTGCGGAGAAACCGCCGCTGCCATCGCCAGCTCTGACGCGGAATGGGCGTTACCGTCCAACAACGCGGTAAGCATTCGGATACGTCCAGCTTCGCCGATCAGTCCGGCAATATGCGTAATGGAATCAGCATTCATACTTCGATGTACATTTAAACATAGATGCTGCGCCAGCCGCTAGTCTTGTTTTCTGATGCATGGCGATCCCACTGCCAAGTCTTCCAAGGAGAATTTATGAACGCCGTCGCTATACGAGTCGCCGTAATCCTCTTCGCCACTGCGGCGATATTTGCTCAAGTTCCAAAGCCGAAAGACACCCCAGCGATCACCATTGTCGGATACGTCCGCGACAGTGGCTGCGTGCATCGCTTCCACGAGGTCGTCAAGCCCTTGCCCAACGGATGCGTCGAGGCTTGCGTTCGCGGCGGTTCACCGCTGGTGGTCTTAACCAAGGACGAGCACGTATACCATCCCATCTCGGCCGAGATGCCCGATGTCGACGTGCGCCCAAAGCTTCTGCCTTTCGTCGGCAAACTGGTAAAGATCACCGGACACGTCTATAGCCGCGGTCGATCCGACGCGATTTCGCTGGAGCAGATCGAAGAAGTAAAGGAATGAAGCGCAGCCGAAACCCAATTGAACTGCAGGAGACCTCATGAAAGACCTAACCATCGCGCTGGCGAACCGCCCCGGTGCTTTAGCCGATATGGGTGACGCCCTGGGCCGTGCCGGCGTGAGCATCGAAGGCGGAGGCGCATGGGTGTGCGATGGCCAGGTTGCTGCGCACTTCCTCTTCGAGGATGAAGCCGCTGCTCGCAGTGCGCTTGAGGCTGCCGGCATCCGCGTTCTGTCAGAGCGCGACGTGCTCATCCAGCGACTGAATCAGGCCGAACCGGGTCAGCTTGGAAAAATCTCGCGACGAATGGCCGAGGCCGGCGTCAATATCGAAGTGCTTTACAGCGATCACGAGCACCAGTTGATCCTGGTCGTTGACGACATCGTCCGGGGACGAGCAGTTACCGCGGCATGGACTCGAGAACAGACGTCGACCGAAAATGAGAAAGCATCCCGCGAGCGAGCGTAGGGAGTCAGCATGAAACAGCACAACTATGAAGTCCGCATTGACTGGACCGGCAACGACGGCGTCGGAACGAAGACTTACAAGGGCTATCGCCGCGACCACGCCATCAGCGCCGCAGGCAAGCCGCAGATTGAAGGCTCAAGCGATCCCAGCTTTCGCGGCGATCGCTCCCGCTACAATCCGGAAGAGCTTCTGGTCGCGAGCCTTTCTGCCTGCCACATGCTCTGGTACCTGCATCTCTGCTCCGCGAATCATGTGACCGTCTTCGACTATCACGATGCGGCTTCGGGTGTGATGCGGGAAAATGAGAACGGTTCGGGAGAGTTCGTCCAAGTAACGCTCAGACCAGTAGTGAAGGTTTCGGCTGGCGATGATCGAGCCAAGGCTCTCGCCCTGCACAACGAAGCCCATCATTTGTGCTTTATCGCGAGGTCTGTGAAGTTTCCGGTGGAGGTGTCACCGGAAATTGCGGAAACAGCTGGGTCCGCCACGTAACGGATAAGCAGAAACGGACTGCACTCTACGCCAGCCGACTCTCAACGTATCCCGCTCTCCCTTCCACCGCGGCAACCAGCTTTTTCGTGGCAGGAACCTCAATCCCGTGCTTGCGAGCCCCACGCAGGATTGGCCCTGCGATCGCATCCAGCTCCGGCGGATTGTGACGTTCCACATCCTTCTGCATGGAGCTGCGCATGTTCCCCGGCATGCCCGCTACTCCGGAGAGCACCCTTTCAGGCTCAACATTCGCGCCCTCAGCAACGCCGACCGCGCATGCTTCCCGAACGCAAGCCAGGCCCAAACTTCGCCACTCGGGATCGGAGAGAATTTCGCCGACCGTCTTATCCGCCGCAGTTGTGCTCAACGCAAACGGCGCCAGAAACACCAGCTTGCCCCATATCAGCGTGGGCTCATCGTCAATGAAGCGGCAGGTAAAACCAATCTTCTGAAGTTGATCAAGCGTGCTGCCCAGCAGTTCGCGCCCCGTTGATAGAACATTCAGGAGCGCAAACGGAGAGCGATGGATGATATGCGCCGGGCTCACCCGCTCCGTCTCGCCTGCGATCGTCGCTGGAATCACCCGCCCAGAGCCGTATCTGGCGCGCAGCAATGCCACGTGATCGATACCGTTGAGCAGTGGAATGATCGCCGTCACCGATTCTGGATTCTTGAGCGCGGTGAGCGCCGTCTCCAACTGCGTTGCCTTCACCGTCAGCCAGAGCACATCAACGGGAGGAACTTCCGCCGCCACGGTGACATCGACCGCAACATTTCCGAAAGGACTCTCCAGCCGAAGTTGTTTTGGATAGCGCCCTAACGCCTCAGGCCGCACCACCAGCGTGACCGAAGCTCCCGCACGCGCGAGGCAAGCACCCACTAGGCCGCCGACGCCGCCCGCTCCAAGAATCGCATGTCGCATGAGTCCTCCTGAGACCGGGTACCCCGTCCTTGTCCCCCCAGCATTTCGGGAGGGACATGGCGGAGGTCTTCACTTTGTTCAGCCGTCAGCTATGCCGAACCGTTGCCGGCAAGCACTCCACAACTTCCGCGTCAGTCAACGTATGGTCACTAGCCTTGGCTCGTTGATAAATGCGTTCGACAAGATCCTCCGTCGCCGGAATGCCGCGCCGTTCCAGCCAGAACAGCACATTCGATTTTCCGCTCATCGGACCGATATCAATAATTTGCTCCAGCCCAAACACATGCGAAGGCACGCCCGAGTAAACCGTGTTGGCGAGCACCACATCGTTCTTGTGATATGCCTTGATAATCGCCGCGGCGTGCACGCCCGTGGCCGTGCGGAATGCGTCGTCACCCACAACCGGATAATTTGCGGGAATCGGCACACCCGTGGCGTGCGAAACGGCCTGGCAGTAATGTTTCAATTTAGTTAGGTCCTGCTGATCCCACGGCGCAATGCCCATCAGCTTCAGGTTTACCAGCATCTGGTCGATCTGAGTATTCCCCACACGCTCGCCCAGACCAATGGCGCACGCGTGCACACAATCCGCCCCCGCGATCACTGCCGCCATCGAATTGGCAATCGCCAGCCCGCGATCGCTGTGTCCATGCCAATCCACGCGAATTTTTTCACCGGAAGGCTTCACGACTTCCTGGATCACAAACCGCACCAGTGCCAGCGCGCCCATGGGAGTGGCATGCCCGGCGGTATCGCAGATAACGATGGCCCGCGCGCCGCAACTGATGGCCGTGGAATAGAGCCGCTTCACCGTCTCTGGATCGCAGCGGCTGGTGTCTTCGGTGACGTACATCGACTCCAGGCCGAGCGAAACCGCATACTTCACGGCCTTCTCAGTGGTCTGCAAAAGAAAGTCGTCCGACCAGCCTTCGGTAAATCGGCGAATGGGGCTGGATCCAATAAACGTAGCCGCTTCGATCGACAGTCCAGTTTTCTGCACGATCTCGGCAATGGGACGAATGTCGTTCTCGTGCGTCCGCGCCGCGCAGTTGGCGCGAATCTTCATCTTGTGCGCAACGATCTCCCGCGCCAGCGCCGTCACATGTTCGACCGCTCGCGGCCCCGCTCCCGGCAACCCAAGATCGAGAGAGTTGATCCCGAGCGTTTCCATCAGATGAAGAATTTCAATTTTCTCGGAAATCGAAGGGTCGCGGACCGAAGGCGATTGCAGCCCATCGCGCAGGCTCTCATCGTTGAGCAGCACAGGCCCCGGCGGCTTTAGCCCCGGCGGATGATTCTTGTTCCAATCGTAGATGAGTTCGGAAGTGTTCATGGGAGGGTATCTGGTACCGAGTGAACCCGCGCTGCTTCGTGGCACGGTACCAGGTACTCGGTACTATTTTTCCTTCGGCGGCAGCGTCAGCCCAAACACGGAAATCATTCCCTGTCCTGCCACGTTCACTTTTGCTTCCCCAGGATTCGGCAAATAAAGAGTTTGGCAATACTCGCAACGGTAGACTTCGGCATCCGGACCCCAGGCTTTTTCCGCATCCCCGCATTCCTGTTCGATGACGTCCGTGGTATAGAACCAGCGCTTCAAATGGCCGCCGCAGAACTTGCCTTTTTCATTTTTCTCGTTGCAGGCACGCTGCCCGGCCTTCTTGATCTTCACTTTATGATGGGGAAGTTGCGCAGGAGTTTGCGGAGTAGAAGCTGTCATTTCGCCAGTCGCCAAGGACTCACCTTCGTTCGCGCGGCGCTCACGCCGCCGGATTCGGCCTACGAGCGTCATTGTACTCGAAGCCCAAAACCCACCCAAGCCGCGATGTCGTATCCTAGGGCCTTATCCCATGGCCGGCGATCTACGCCAGAATGAGCCTTCTATGAATCGTTCGTCGTTCTCCGCGAAAACAATCGCGCTATGCTGTTCCATCCTGCTTATCCCGCTCGTATTTCTGTTGCACCTGACCCATGCCCAGACACCGCCAAGTAAAACGGTTGAACACAGCAACGTCCAACTGGAACTGGTGCATACCGAGACCGGCTTTTTCGAAGCTTGGAAGACGAAGGATGAAGCCTACTTCCGCGCTCACATGCCGGAGGATGGAATCTTCTGGGGCGAGTCCGGCACATTTTCTCGCGACCAGCAATTGCAGCAACAGCAAGCGGCCGCCAAGGTCTGCAACGTGGAAGGCTACGGCCTATCTGGGTTCGGCGTCCTTCCGCTCACCGCAGGAGCGTATTTGCTCACCTACGAAGCCGAGCAGTATGCCACCTGCAATGGAGAAAAACTTCCAATCCACGTGAACGGCAGTTCAATTTATGTTTTCAGGGCCGGCCAGTGGCAAGCAATCTACCGCGCGCAGGTTCCGCAGAAAAATCAAAGCTGAACGTTGCGCAGAAGAAAGTTAGAATTCCAGCTTCGGCTTGGCCTGATCCTCACCGACACGGCCCACTGTAATCTCGGCCTTGTAGTAATTCTCGCCCTTCACCGGAGCGCCCGCCATCCGCCGCAGTATGGCCAGCTGTCCCACATGAGTGAGCGCATCGGCTACCGGTCCTTGAAATAATTTCTCCGGCCGAGCCTCCACTAGCGCACCCGAAGCCAGGAAGTCATCAAAGCTCTTTAGCGCGGCGAAGAATCTCTCCACTTCTTTTCGCCAAGGCAGGGGCTTCGAATCATGCCATGTCTGCTTGCCTTTCGCGATGGAGAGCGCCCAATCGAACAGATCGCCCATGTGAGCCACAATTTGAACCGGCGTGCGCAATCCCTCCGCACCGTGAAACTCGCCAAACGTATCGGGAGCGTTACGCAGGGCATTACCCGCGCGATACGCAAGCGCGGCCAGCGTGTGACGAAATAATCGAATCTCCGATTCAGAGTTCGTAGGAGTGTTCATGGACACAAGATACACTTGATCTCCGGGTCGCGAAAAGGGATGAAAAGCATGCCGAAAAATGCCGATGCCGCGCAGGCAGGTCTTGTCAGCCGTGAGATTGCCGAGCACTACCGCTGGGGAAACGATTGTGACGGCTGGCATCTGGTGAAAGACGGAAGCCTGAGCGTGATTGAAGAGTTCATTCCTTCGGGCGGGTGCGAAGTCCGCCACTACCATAAAAAGGCGCAGCAGTTTTTCTACATTCTCTCCGGCGAGGCCATGATGGAAGTGGAAGGACGAAGCACGCTGCTTCGTGCCGGCAGCGGCATCCGCATCCTGCCCGGAGCTCGCCATCAGATCAGCAATCCGTCGTCCGGCCCGGTGCGTCTTCTGGTGATCTCCCAGCCGCCCAGCCGCGGCGACCGCTTCACCGAATGATCGGCTGGCAATACTCCTCGCCGCAGGTTCTAAGCTGAGGTCTCGACTTTGCCTTCTACGGCTGCATCCGCCGGTCCGCACAAGCAGAGGTCCGTAAAAACAAATCCGTCGCGCGTAACCGTGACTCCGTTTTGCACTGCGATGGCCTGTGCGAACATGGGACCCTCACACACGAACGTGTGGAACTCGCCGTTCTCCCCACAGGGGTCGATGTCAGCGGGAAATTCATTAAGCACTCCTCGATCCAGATCGCGTCCAGCAAATGATGAGGGCAGTTTCTTGGGATCGAGACAAACGATGCGACTCCGCAATCCGCCCGCCCACATGTCATGAATCAGCTGCAGTGTATCGATCTTCCACAAAGGGAACACGGGTACAAGGCCAATGCCTCGCATGCGATCTTCGCGGTATTGGCGCACGTCTTCGAGGAAGAGGTCGCCGAAGGCAACGGCCTGAACGCCGGCGTCGATCGCCTTTGCGCAAGCTGCGCCCATCGCCGCCTCGTACTCCTGGTTGGAGCACGGCCACGGCAAAGGCACGTCCCACAAGGGAAGTCCGGCGGCTGCGGCCTGTGCTTCGACCAACTCGCGGCGAACCCCGTGCATGGCGACGCGGTCAAAGCTCGAGTTAATCGTCGTCAGGAGGCCTACAATTTCGTACTCATTGGATTGCCTCAAAACCTGCAGCGTCCAGGCGCTGTCCTTGCCGCTGCTCCAGGATACAAGTACTTTTTTTCTCAAGCCGCTGTACTCCCTCTCGCAAATTCTCTCTTACAGCGGCTTGCGCCGCACCACGCCGGCCGAGCGCAGCGCCCCGCGCAACCGCGCCCCCACTCCTCGCGCAAACTGCATATCCAGCAACCCATCCATCTGCCGAGCAAATTTCGCTCCGTACCCGTACCACCAGACTTTTTTCATTTCGGGCATCAGGTCCACATCGACATATTTCAGTCGCACCATTTCCTCCAACCCAAAGCGACCGTGGGCCCGTCCCACACCGCTGAACTTCACCCCGCCATGCGGCGCTTCGCTGATACCGAAGCAGGACACTACGTCATTCACCATGACGGTGCCCGCATGAATTTGCCTCGCCAATCGTTCGCCGCGGTTGTTGTCGCGAGTCCAAACACTCGCCGCCAGACCATAATCCGAATCGTTCGCCAGCCGCACCGCTTCTTCGTCGCTATCGAATGCCATAACAGGAAGCACCGGGCCGAATGTTTCCTCGCGCATGATGCGCATGTCATGGGTCACATCCGCAAGAACTGTAGGCTCGTAAAAATTCGGCCCAATTTCTGGCAACCGTGTCCCTCCCGCCAAAACCCGCGCCCCGCGCGGCACAGCATCTTGCACGTGCGCTTCTACAATTCGCAACTGCCGCTCGTGAATCATCGGCCCCACATCCGTTTCAGGGTCAAGTCCGGGCCCAACTCGCAACTTCTTCGTCTTCTCGACGCATGCTTTCAGGAACGCCTCATACAAACTGCGATGCACGTAGCAGCGCTCCACCGACAGGCAGGTCTGGCCTGCATTGAGGAATGCTCCCCAAACCGCCGCGCTCGAAGCCACGTCTACGTCGGCGTCGTCCAGAACCAGCATTGGATCCTTCCCGCCAAGTTCGAGCACCACCGGAAGCAGTCGTTCTGCTGCAGCCATCGCAATACGTTTCCCTGTGGCGACACTTCCCGTAAACACCAGCTTGTCGATTCTTGAATCGATCAGCGCAGCACCCGTTGCCCCATCGCCCACCAAAACCTGAAAAACGTCGGCGGGAATGCCTGCCTCATGCAGCAGCGACTTCAATTCCAAAGCCACCAGCGAGGTAAACTCTGAGGGCTTCAGCACCACCGCGTTCCCCCCCACCAACGCCGCGAGCGTTTCTGTCGCAGGAATCGAAAACGGATAATTCCACGGAGAGATAATCCCGATCACGCCGTATGGCTCTCGCAACAGTTGCCCTCGCTTCAACTTGGTCGCCAGATTTCCATGCGGCAGCGGTTCGTTGCGCAGCAAGCGGTAAGCGTTCTCGATCAGGAATCGCGCGGCATCGAGCACCACGAGGACTTCGGTGGTCAGAGCTTCAGCCACAGGTTTGCCCGCCTCGCGCGAGATGGCCTCGGCGATTTCAGATTTATTCTCATGCAACCGGTGCTGAAACTCGCGCAGGACCGCAATTCGCTTCCGCACGCCAATCGCGGCCCACGCTGCTTGGGCAGCGCACGCTCTCGCGACTGCGGCTCGCACCTCACTCTCGCCGGCGCATTCCAACTCGCGCAGAACTTCCCCTGTCGCCGGACTCACCGACGCGACCTTGCGCACTGCGACTTGTAGTTCACTCGCGATTCGTACTCCTACAGGCGTAGCTTGCTACTGCTGGTGGGGCCATGTCCACTGCCACGCCGCTCAGTACTCCACATTTACCAGATACAACCCGCTCGCCGGTGCAGTCGCTCCCGCCGCGGAGCGGTTGCGGGCCTCAAGAATCCGCGTCAGATCCTCCGCCTTCAGCGTTCCTTTACCCACAAGGATAAAAGTTCCCACCAGATTGCGAACCATGTGATGCAGAAATCCCGATCCTCTCACCGTGTAGACAAACTCATCACCATGCCGCTCCCAGAAAGATGAAAAAATGCGCCGCACATTCGACACTGGCTCGCCCTCGCGTCCTCGCTCCGGGTCCACCGCCGCAAACGAAGTGAAATCGTGCTCGCCTTCGATAATCTCTGCCGCGGCAATCATCGCCGGCTCATCGAGCGGGAATGGATAATGCCACACATACCTAGCCAGAAATGGCGGGCAAATCGCCGCGCGGTAGATGCGATAGCGATACGCCTTCGCCCGTGCCGAGTGCCGCGCATGAAAATCTGCCGCCACTTCGTCCACTTCGAGCACTCGAACCGACGCTGGCAATACATCATTCAGTGCCTTCACAAAGTTCGCCGTGGGGACGGAGGACTCCGTGACAAACGTCACAACCTGCGCGAGCGCGTGCACCCCGGCGTCGGTTCGGCCTGAACCCTGCGGCAATACCTTTTCACCTGTGATTCGTCTAATGGCTGAGGCCAGTGTGCCCTGCACGGTCTGCGCTTCGGGCTGCACCTGCCAACCGGAGAAATCCGATCCGTCATAGGAGAGAATCAGTTTGAGATTGCGCATACGATCTTTCGAGTCCCACGGCCCCTCTGCTTCATCCAAAACATTTCACGAATTCGACTTTCCACGTGGCTGAGGACTTTAGATTCCCAATGACGTCAAGCATGGCGAGCACTTTACCAGTTTCGATCGCTCCGGTGACCTCGAAAGTGAGTCCGGCGTCTCGGATATACTGTTGCGTTCCAACCACTTTCGTATCGTTAAGGAATTTTGGTCCGCTTCTACGGACTCTTCGTTTTTCAGGAACCCGGACGCCGCTGCTTGCGTACTAACTTCTGAGTAGAGCTTTCTTTAGGAGCGATCTGGGCGCAAGGTTGTTACCAGATACTTTTGCAGCAAGATCGTAGTGAAATCAACATTTTCACGGTTCTCATGAACGGAGATCAGTAGATGCCACTCGCACGCTTAGCCTCATGTATTCGGCCCGCCGCCGCCGCATTGTTGTTCGGGACGCTGACCATTGCCGGTTGGGCACAGGAACCACCGGCCGCGCCCACTCCGCAAAACATGCCCGAGGCACATCCTCTGCCGGTACTGAATTATTCGCAGCCGGTTTCGCATTTTCCGAATCCGGTCGCGCCCTACACGCCGCGGCATGTGGCAGCTCCCAATCTGGCCAACACCGCCCGCGTCGATTCTCTGATGCACGATGGCAAGCTTTATCTATCGCTGAATGACGCCATCGCCCTCGCTCTCGAGAACAATCTCGATGTCGCGATTGCACGCTACAACCTGAACATCGCCGATACGGACGTGCTGCGCTCGAAAGCGGGCGCCAGCATTCTCGGCATCAACGCCGGAGTCGTGCAGAATACTCCCGGCGGCGGCATCGGCGGGATTGGAGCCAGTGCCGGAGCATCCACCGGCGGCACCAGCCTGGGAGCCGGAGGCATCGGCGCCGGCACCAATGGCCTGGTAAGTTCCACCCTCGGCCTCGGACCAGCAATCAACAGCTTTGACCCGGTCGTCACGGGCACGCTGCAGGAAGATCACGCCGAGAGCGTGTCGTCCAGCCTGTTCAACGGTGTTCCGATTCTCGCGCAGAATACAGGCACGGTGAATTTTGCCTACAATCAGGGTTTTGCCTGGGGCACCAATCTACAGGTCGCATTCAATAACACCCGCACAACCTCCAACGTCCCTTTCAACACATACAGCCCGCTCATTAATTCCTCGCTCCGCCTTCAATTGACCCAGCATTTGCTTCAGGGCTTTGGATTCCCTGCCAACACTCGCTTCATTCACATCGCTAAGAACAACCGCGAGCTTTCCGACGTCGCCTTTCGTTTACAGATTATCGATTCAGTCGATCAGATCGAAAACATATATTGGGATCTGGTCTATGCCTACGAGAACGCGCGCGTGCAGAATGAATCGCTGGCCTTTGCCCAGAAGACTTTATCGGACACAAAGAAGCAGGTGGAGATCGGCAGTCTTGCTCCCATCGAAACCGTGCGTGCACAAAGCACGGTCGCGCAAGATCAGCAGCTCGTGACTACGGCTCAAACCAACCTCCAGTTGGAACAGCTGCTGATGAAGAATGCGCTAACCCGCACCTTGAAGGACCCAACGCTAGCCACCGCAGAGGTCATTCCAACCTCCACCATGGAAATTCCGGCACAGGAACAGATCGTGCCAACCGAGGATCTGATCAACGACGCGCTCCGCCATCGCGCCGAATTGGTCGAGACCCGCATTGATTTGAACAGCCGCGATTACAGTAACAAAGCAGTGCGGAGCGCTCTCCTTCCCTCACTGGATTTGTTTGCTTATTACGCCGGATCAGGCCTTGGCGGCTCACAGAATCCCGCCAATCTCTGCGCCAATCAGACCCCCGAGCAACTCCTGCTGGGCTTCTGCGCTGGTGAAAACCCTCACACAGGAGTTACTGAGATCCCGCCCGTTTCGCCGGTCAGCATCAACGGGACATGGAATCAGCTTGTGAATTCCACTGCTCCCGATAAGGGGATTGGCCTGCAACTCAACATCCCCATCCGCAACCGCGCCGCCCAGGCCGTGCAGATTCGCTCGGAACTGGAATATCGGCAGGCGCAGATGCGGCAGCAGCAGATCGAAAATCAGGTCGGCATCGAGGTCCGCAACGCGCAATACGCCGTGCAGCAAAACCGCGCCAGCGTAGATTCCGCCCAAGCCGCTCTTGCCCTGGCACGCCAGTCGCTCGATGCCGAGCAGAAGAAATATCAGTTCGGCACTTCCACAACAACTTTGGTCCTGCAGTACCAGAGCCAGCTGGCGACCGCCGAATCCACCCTGGTAAATGCCACGGTTGCCTATGAAAAATCGCGCATCGAACTGGACCGCGCCACCGGCACGCTGCTCGATCACAATGGCATCAGTATGGACGATGCGGCCCGCGGCCAAGTCACGCGCCTGCCCAACGTGCCCTACATCGCGCCGCGCAAGGATCTACCTTCTGTAGCCCAGCCGTTGCCACAGGCAACCACTCCGCAGCCGCCGCAGTGAGCAATGAGAGATCGAGATAGAAACCGGCGTGGACCAGGCTACACCGGTTTCATCTCACAATTCTTTACAATCGCTACACCCTTTCAGAAGCTCTGTCCCGCTAAGATGGAATGGCGCAAGAGGCGAAGTTCCCGATACCCGTATCTTGCGCGCCCAACTTCTGAAAATCCATCTTGTGCCTTCAGCGTGATACACAATCCGTTTCGACCCGGTCCTATTTTGAGGAGATATGCTATGTCTTTGCCCCGACTGAGCGCGGCTAGATTGCGTTTTGCCCTGCTCCTGACGGTCCCTGCGATTCTGGCCTGTGCACCGTTGTCGTCCTTGCTGGCGCAGGATGTTCCCCCGGCTCCCACGCCCCAGACCGCGCCAACTCCGGCCCTGCCGCAGGCGGTGCATTTGCAGGATTATTCCAAACCGCGCTCGGCGTTTCCCCACCTCCTGCAGCCGTACCAGCCGCAAGAGGTCGCTCAGCCGAACATGGGCAACTCTCCACGCATCGACTCACTAATGCGCGATGGCAAAATTTATCTGTCGATTGACGACGCCGTCGCGCTCACCCTCGAGAATAATCTCGATCTCGATATCGCCCGCTATAACCTCAACATCGCGGATACCGATTACTTGCGCGCCAAGTCCGGCGCGAATATTCTCGGCGTTAACGCCGGCATCGTGCAGAACACGCCCGGGGGCGGCGTCGGCGGTCTCGGTGGCACCGTAGGCTCAGGCACCGGCGGAACCACAGTAGCCGCCAGTGGCATCGGCACCGGAACCAACGGCCTGGTCAGCTCCACGCTCGGTATTGGTTCGAACATCACCAGCTTCGATCCCATCATTACCAGCACGCTGCAACTCGACAAAGACGACGCGGAATCGGTCAGCGTTTTCAGCCCCGTGCCGGTCATAGCCCAGAACACCTATACCGCTAACTTCGCCTACACCCAGGGATTTCAATGGGGCACCAGTATCGCTGCAGGATTCAACAATACCCACATCACTACCAACAATCCCACCACTCTGCTGACCCCGGAATTAAGCTCGAACTTCCAGTTCAAGATCACGCAGAATCTCTTGCAGGGCTTTGGATCGCTTCCCAACCTGCGCTTCGTTCGCATCGCAAAAAACAATCGCGAGATTTCTGACGTCGCCTTCCGATTGCAAGTCATCACCACTGTCGATCAGATCGAAAATATGTATTGGGATTTGGTCTATGCCTACGAGAACGTGCGCGTCCAACAGGAAGCCCTCACTTATGCGCAGAAGGCGCTCGATGACTCAAAGCAGCAGGCGAAAGTCGGCACTGCGCCACCCATTCAGGTCGTGAGCGCACAGAGCACCGTCTCCACTGATCAGCAAAACCTGATCCTGGCGCAGAACAACTTACAACTGCAAGAGTTGCTCATGAAGAACGCGCTCAGCCGCAGCATTGAAGATCCGCTGTTGGCTGAAGCCGATCTGATTCCTACCTCCACCATGCAGCTTCCCGAGCAGGAACCCGTCATCCCCACGCAAGACCTGATCAATCAGGCTCTTGACCATCGCGCCGAACTGGTCGAGTCGCGCATCGACCTTAATTCCCGCGACCTCAGCAGCAAAGCTGTCCGCAACGCCATGCTGCCCACGCTTGATGCCTTCGCCTATTACGGAGGATCGGGCGTTGGCGGCAATATCAATCCGCTTGTTCCCGCCTGTCCGTCTTCCGCCAAATTCTGCTACACGCAGAGCGAAAACCCGCCGCCGTTCCAAACCGCGACCTCGGTCGGTTACGGCGGAACACTGAATCAACTGGTCAACTCCACCGCGCCCGACAAAGGGGTTGGACTCACTCTGAATATTCCGCTGCGCAACCGTGAAGCTCAGGCCAACCAGGTTCGTGCGGAGCTGGAATATCGCCAGGCCCAGGTACGCCTGCACCAGCTCGAGAATCAAGTGAGGATTGAAGTCCGCAATGCCCAGTTTGACGTGAGACAGAATCGCGCATCCGTGGAGGCGGCCCAGTATGCCGTCGACTTCGCCCGCCAGACACTCGATGCCGACCAACAAAAGCTGAAAGTAGGCCTTACCACCACGACGGCGATCCTGCAGGATGCTTCCGTCCTCACCACATCCGAGTCGAATCTCGTCTCCGCAAAAGCGGCCTATGAGAAGTCGCGCATCGAACTCGATCGCGCCACCGGCTTGCTTTTAGACCACACAAATATCGACGTCGCCGAAGCCACGCGCGGCCAGGTCACGCGTCTGCCAAGCGTTCCTTATGTCGCGCCGCGCCAGGGCATCGCTCCCGGCCAAACCAATCCGCCGCAAGCGATATCACCTCAGACGCCACCGTCCTAGTCACGCAGGGAGATACCTCGCCGTCAATTCTCTATCGGAGCCTCGACGATGTATTCTTCCACGCGTGAGCCTGTCCGTCGTCATCATCACCTATAACGAAGAAGCCAACCTCGCCCGCACTCTCAAAAGCATCATGCCCCGCCTCTATTCGGAGGGCAGACGGAACGATGAGGAGCTCATCATCGTTGACTCGGGATCCACTGACCGGACCGTCGAGATTGCGAAATCGTTTGGCGCGAAAGTCTTTGTCGAAGAATGGAAAGGCTACGCAGTGCAGAAAAATTCGGCAATTGAGAAGGCCACTGGAAGCTGGATATTGAGTCTCGATGCTGATGAGGCTGTGAGTCCGGAGCTCTTGAACCAGATAGGAAGTGCCCTCGTGGAACAAGGCTCCGTCTATCTGCGGAATTCGCCGGACAGCCCGATGGTTGTTGATGCATTCTCCATGCCCCGCCAGAATCTTTTCCTCCAGAAGCGAATTCGGCACGGCGGCTTCTGGCCTGATAGGAAGGTTCGTCTCTTCCGCAAGGGCAAGGGGCGATTTGCAGCGCGGCCGGTCCACGAAAGCGTCCAAGTGACCGGGAGAGTTGGAGAACTCAATGGCGCCCTCATCCATCACTCCTACCCCACACTCTCCGACTACATCGAGCACATGAACCGCTACTCCTCGCTCGGCGCAGAGATGGTCTTAGCCAAAGGCAAAGTTCGATTCAGCTTCATCGACATCGTGCTCCGTCCCTTGGCGACCTTCGTCTACAACTATTTCTTCCGCCTTGGCTTCCTCGATGGTCGCGAAGGCCTGCTGCTGCACCTCTACCACGCCGTTTACGTCTCATGGAAATACTCGAAAGCCTGGGAGCTGAGCCGTAAGCAGCCTCTGTCCACAATGTCATCCTGAGCGAAGTAGGAAGTCCGCAACGCGGACTTCCCGTGCAGTCGAAGGATCCCTATGACATACGATGAACCGGAAGTTCTCAGCGTATTCGACCTAATTGCCGCACATTCCTGACCGACCGGTCGTTCTAAGCACACGTCTCCACCTTGCCCGCAAACTCGCCCTTCCCTATCATCACAACAGAACACTGGGGTTCGCATGAAAAAGAAGCCGCCTTCTCAGTTCAACCCTCCGCAGGTCGCCGAAAGTCCCATCGCCGACGTTTTCGAAAACCGCCATCCCTCTGCCGCCGAAAAGGATTGGGCCGAGAAAACCCTTGCGCCCACAATTGAGAAAGCTCCCGAGCGTCCCATCGGCGCGCCCACCGGAGTGAATGTTGACGAGCACGGGCGAGCTCGCTTCACCACGATTTCTGGTGTTCCCATCCGTCGCCTCTATACGCTAGCCGACCTCCCGGCAGACTGGAGCGACGAAAAATATCTTGGCTATCCGGGTCAGCCTCCCTACACGCGCGGTATTCACGCCACCGGATATCGCGGCAAGTTATTTACCATGCGCCAATTTTCCGGCTTCGCATCGCCCGAAGAGACGAATCAGCGCTACAAGTATTTGCTCGAGCACGGCGGCGGCGGGCTTTCCGTAGCTTTCGATTTGCCCACGCTGATGGGCTACGACTCCGACCATCCGGCGAGCGAAGGCGAAGTGGGCAAGTGTGGCGTCGCTATCGACTCCCTCGAAGACATGGAAATCCTCTTCGGCGGCATCGATCTGGAAAAAACAACCGTGTCGATGACCATCAATTCGCCCGCATCCGTTTTATGGGCAATGTATCTAGTGGTTGCGGAGAAACAAGGCGCGGACTGGAAGAAGATTTCGGGCACGATTCAAAACGACATTCTCAAGGAATACATTGCGCAGAAGGAATACATCTATCCTCCGGCGCCGTCCATGCGGCTGGTCATCGACACCTTTGAGTTCGGATCGAAATTTACGCCCCGCTTCAACACGATTTCAATTAGCGGATATCACATCCGCGAAGCCGGCTCGACCGCCCTGCAGGAATTAGCCTTCACCTTGTACGACGGCGTGGAATATGTCGAGTGGGCACGGCGTCGCGGGCTCGATGTGGATGAATTCGGTCCAAGGCTCAGCTTTTTCTTCAACGCTCACAACGACTTCTTCGAAGAGATTGCCAAGTACCGTGCCGCGCGCAAGATTTGGGCTCAAATAATGAACGATCGCTTTGGTGCGAAGAGCCAACGCACCGGACTGATGCGATTTCACACCCAGACGGCAGGAGTATCCCTTCCCGCGCAGCAGCCGATGAACAACATCGCTCGCGTCGCCTTGCAGGCTTTGGCCGCGGTGCTGGGCGGAACCCAATCGCTGCACTGCGATTCCTACGACGAAGCGCTCGCCTTGCCCACCGAAGAAGCGGCGCGCATCGCGCTGCGCACGCAGCAGATCATTGCCTATGAATCAGGGGTAACGCAGACGGTCGATCCGCTGGGCGGGTCTTATTTCTTGGAAGCATTAACTCTGGAAATGGAAAAGGGCGCGCTCGATTACTTCAGCAAGCTCGACGCCATGGGCGGAATGGTGAAAGCTATCGAGCATGGCTATCCACAGAAGGAAATTGCCGAAGCTTCCTATCAGTACCAGCGCGCCGCCGAAGCCAGAGAGAAAATTATTGTCGGGGTAAACGAATTCGTTGTCGAAGAAGAATCGCCACACATTCTGTACATCGACGAGAGCGTGGCTAGGCAGCAATCGGACAAACTCAAGGCGTTGCGGGCCCGCCGGTCAAACGACGACGTGCGACGCTGTCTCGACGCCTTGAAGAAGGCCGCGGCGCAAGAGCCGAGAGGAGACGCCAATGGAAGCGTCTCCTCCGCGAACACAATGCCCTATATCGTCGACGCCGTACGTTCCTACGCGACCGTAGGCGAGATTTGCGAAGCTTTGCGCGAAGTCTATGGGACCTACACCGAGGTCAGCATCACCTAGAGTTGGGGCCTTATCGCCAACGAATCGGACCACAATGGGAACGTGGCAAGCCTCGCCCCGTGATCGACGAGAGTGCCGCGTCACTCTCGGGATATGATTGAGATCACAGATTGTGATCTCAAAATGAAAAAACGAATAAGTGCGACGCTGCTCAAGATGCCGAAACGGCGTGCGACGCTAGCTTCCGCCGTGGAATCGCGCATCTTGTTTCTACGCCATCAAAGGGTAATTTTGGACGCCGATATTGCCGAACTTTACGGCGTACCGGTCAGAGTTCTCAACCAGCAGATCAAGCGCAATCGGGAACGCTTCCCTTCCGACTTTGTCTTTCAGCTTACATCCAAGGAACGCGAAAACTTGAGATCACAAACTGTGATCTCAAGTCGCGCGCATGGCGGTCGGCGATATCCGCCCTATGCTTTCACCGAGCATGGCGCGATCATGGCTGCGACCGTACTCAATTCCGAGCGTGCCGTGGAGATGAGTGTATTTGTGGTCCGCGCATTTGTGCGCTTGCGCGAAATGCTGGCCACGAACCGGAAGCTTGCCGGCAAGATTTACGAACTGGAGAATCGCCTGGACACGCACGATTCCACAATTCAGGATCTGATCGAAGCGATCAAGGAGTTGATGACGCCTCCTGATCCGCCGCGCAAGCGCATCGGATTCCAGCTTCCGGCTGGCCGGGTTAGAGGGCAATAGCAGGCTTTTTTCGCAACCGTCACTTCCGAGGTCGAGCCGCCATTATTGCTTGTCCAAGCGGCGCGAAGCTACCACCTCCTTCCCGGCGTATTCGTTTTCTCTTCGCCTCCAGAAAATTCTATGGTAAACCTATAGAACCATGCGAAAAGCCGTCATGCATCTAAAGAAGTCCGATCCGGTCATGCGCGCTATCATTGATCGCATTGGGCCTTGCCGTATGCGGTTCGGCCGCCCGGAATTTCACAGCCTGGCCGAAGCCATCGTCTACCAGCAACTGAACGGCAAGGCAGCCGTCACCATCTTCAAACGGTTCGCCGCGCTGACCGGCGAGCCTGTTACGGCGGAGGGCATCCTCAAACTAACTGATGAACAATTGCGCAGCGCGGGACTGTCCAAACAGAAGTCCGCATATCTCAAGGATCTGGCAGCCAAGACAGCCGCCGGGCTGCTGGATTTTTCACGTCTGCCGGACCTGCCAGACGCAGAAGTGATCGAGCATCTCACGCAAGTGAAAGGCATCGGCGTATGGACGGCGCAGATGTTTCTGATGTTCACGCTGAAGCGCGCGAATGTCCTGCCGACAGGCGATTTCGGCATACGCATGGCGATATACAAACACTATCTCGATATGCGGCGCGCCAAGGCTGCGAAAAAATCCACCGCTAAGAAAAATTTGGCAACAGCGAGGAAAGCTTCCAAGCGCAAGATCAAACTGCCCACTCCACAGCAGATGGAAAAGATCGCAAAATCCTGGGAGCCCTATCGCAGCGTGGCTTGCTGGTACCTGTGGCAAAGCATGGATACGAAAACGCTTTGACCAAAGGGCCTCGGTAAACTTGGCGCTGTGCTCCGCTCCATCCTCTGTGGTTAAATGAAGTGCGATGGCTGATGTGAAGATTCGCGTGCTGGTGGCCAAGCCCGGACTTGACGGTCATGACCGCGGCGCCAAAGTGATTGCCCGCGCGCTGCGCGATGCCGGCATGGAAGTGATTTACACCGGTCTGCGTCAGACGCCCGAGATGGTCGTCAGCGCGGCGCTGCAGGAAGATGTGCAGGTGATCGGACTGTCCATTCTCTCCGGCGCTCACAATGCTATCGTGCCCCGCGTCATGGACCTGCTCAAGCAAAACAAAATGGATGATGTGCTGGTTCTGGTGGGCGGCATTATTCCCGATCAAGACATCGATGCGCTTAAGAAGCTCGGTGTGGCTGCCATCTTTCAGCCGGGCACGGCCATGGACGACATCGTGAAGTTCATCCGTGCGAATCTGAAGGGCGCCGTGGTGCCGACCGGTTCCTAGTTGAGTGATTGACGATCGGGGTACTTCGTAATGGAACCGCCCGGGATTTTTTCAATCACCCAATCTGCCGATCACTCCATCACTCAATTCCCCGAATGCCGACTCCGAACTTAACCTCAATCCGGCAGCAACTCGAGCGTACGGTTGGTCCTGCACCGTGGTACTGGAAAACCTTCCCGGCGTTCCACTCTTCCTCCGGGCAGCGCTTTGCCTGGACCTATCACGGGGACCAGGGCCCCGTCGGATACGTGGTCTCACTCGCGCCCGAGCAGCAGCCGGACATGCCTGGCCTCGCCTTGAACACGTACTGTCGGCCTTTTGTTGCGTCGCCGAATTGTCTTGGCATCTGGTGTCCGGAGGGACGCAATCTTCGTTTTGCTGGTTTTGATCCGGACCAACTCGCCGCCTTCGATCTCGCTGAGATCGCGGGATGGTTCAAACCATCTTCCGACCGTATCTATTCCAGGACTCCACCTGTCGCCGACTTCGAAGTGCCTCTCACGCTGGGTCCGGGAATGCACAAGATCGAGGTGCCTTCAGAACTGGCAACGGTCGATGAGTTGGTTGTGCCCACCAGCTATAAGGCGATGTCGAATGATGATCCGGCATTCGCGCTTTTTGTATTCTATCTGCAGGCAGGATTGGTAGAAGTCTTGCCTCAGAAATGGTTTACCGCGGCGCAGTATCAGGTGGGACAGCAATGGATTTCACGCGCGGCGCGTGATCGGGAGTCGCATCGCATTTTCGGCGAATGCTTCGGTGCGGGCACTTTTCTGCTGGAAGAAGACGGATGCCGGCTGGCGGAGTGGATCGAAAAGAAACACTAATTCTGCTATTTTTCAGCGTAGCGGATACCTGGCGTCACCCGGCAACAGCCCGTCGACCTTCAGCACTTTCATTCCACGGCTGACCTCCGTTATCTTGACCATGGTGCCAACGCTTTGATCGTCTCCCCGTTCTTTTCTTTGCAAAGCGAAGAAAATACCACCCTGTTGCGTATCCAGTCCGAAGACGGAACCAACCAGCTCACACGAGCCTGCGTTCTCTCTTTGACGACTGCGATCCGGGACCTCGCTTACCAACCTCACCCGCTGATCATCACCGGAAACGCAAAATTTTTCTCCGCCGGCGCCGACCTCAAAGAGATTGCAGCACTCACCGCTCCGGCAGCCTATGAGTTTTCCAAGATCGGCCAGGCTCTCATGCGCTCGATTGAGCAGTTCCCCGCTCCGGTGTATGCCGCCATTTCGGGATATTGCATGGGTGGAGGCCTTGACCTGGCGCTGGCTTGCCACCGGCGCATCGCTTCTCCTCACGCGCTGTTCGGCCATCGCGGCGCGGCTTTGGGCTTGATCACGGGATGGGGCGGAACACAGAGATTACCTCGGCTTGTGGGCAAAGCCGTTGCTCTTGAAATGTTTGTCGCCGCGGAAAAGATCAGCGCGCAACGTGCCTTGACCATCGGACTGGTCGATGCGCTGGTGGATGATCCCGTGGCGGAAGCCTTGCGCCGCATTGCATCGCGCTGCGGGAGTGTTATACCGTAATCAGTCCGCTCTGTGAACTCATGGCTGATCGCAGCGAAACTCCCGTCGTCCCTATGTCTCAGGCTTCGAACGTGCTGACTACGAAAATCGATCCTACTTCGGCGCGCTTCGAAGCCAACATGCGCTTTCTGGCCGATCTCATGTCGCAGGTCCGCAATGAAGGCGAAAAAATCTGCGAAGGCGGTGGCCCCAAGGCCATCGAAAATCAGCACGCCAAAGGACGCCTCACCGCACGCGAACGCATCGAATTGCTGATCGACCCTGGAACTTTTTTCGAGTTGGGAATCTATGCGGCTCATGGCATGTACGAAGAGTGGGGCGGAGCCGCGGCCGCCGGTGTAATCACAGGCATCGCCCGAGTGCAGACTCGCCTGGTCATGATCATCGCGAATGACGCCACCGTGAAAGCCGGCGCGTTTTTTCCGATGACCTCGAAGAAGGTCATTCGCGCCCAGAACATCGCCATCGAGAACCGCATCCCCACCATCTACCTGGTCGATTCAGCAGGCGTGTTCCTGCCTTTGCAGGAAGATGTCTTCCCCGACACCGACGATTTCGGCCGCGTCTTCCGCAACAACGCCGTCATGTCCGCCCTCGGCATTCCTCAGATCGCCGCCATCATGGGCATGTGTGTGGCCGGCGGCGGATACCTGCCAGTCATGTGCGACCACGTTCTTATGACCGATGGCAGCGGATTATTTCTCGCCGGACCGGCGCTCGTGCAAGCAGCCATCGGTCAAAAAGTTTCTGCCGAAGACTTGGGCGGAGCCGCCATGCACGCAGGCATCAGCGGCACCGTGGATTTCCGTGAGGCGGACGATGCGGCCTGTCTCTCTCGCATTCGTTCCATCGTGGAAAAATGGGGATACCGCCGCCAGTCCCCCTGGGATCGCAAGAAACCGGTCGAACCAGCGCTGGCTGCCGAAGAGATGTACGGCATTTACGATTCCTCGCCCGCGCGACCTTACGACATGAAAGAAATTCTGGCCCGCGTGCTCGATGGCAGCCGCTTCGATGAATACAAGCCGGAGTATGGCAAGACCTTGATCTGCGGCTATGGACGCATCGGCGGCTTCGCCGTCGGCATCGTCGCCAACCAGAAACTGCATACCCAACAAATCGATCATGAAGGCCACAAGCGCATCGAGTTTGGCGGCGTCATCTACACGGAATCCGCGGAAAAAGCCGCCCGCTTCATCATGGACTGCAACCAGAATTTGATCCCGCTGGTTTTCTTTCACGACGTCAACGGCTTCATGGTAGGCCGCGACGCGGAGTGGAGCGGCATCATCAAAGCTGGCGCGAAGATGGTGAATGCCGTATCGAACTCCGTGGTCCCGAAGATCGCCGTGATCGTAGGTGGATCGTTCGGCGCGGGACACTACGCTATGTGCGGTAAGGCATTCGATCCACGCTTCGTTTTTGCCTGGCCAACTGCTCGCTACGCCGTGATGAGCGGCGATTCAGCCGCCGGAACCCTGGTCGAGATCAAAGTGAAACAACTCGAGCGCGGCGGCAAGAAGTTGAGCGACGAAGAAAAGAAAGAGCTGTACGAATCGGTGAAACGCACCTACGACGAGCAGACTGATCCGCGTTACGGCGCAGCTCGATTGTGGATCGATAAAATCATCGATCCCATCGAAACTCGGGACGCCATTACACAAGCTCTCGAAGCCGCAGCCCTGAACCCCGACGTCGCAGAATTCAAGGTGGGAGTGCTGCAAACATAATCAATACATCGGCCACGGATTCGCACCGATCAACACGGATACGGATGAAGAGATCAAAGAGGATAACGAACTGGAGCTCTTTTGCTAACGATTTCGATCCGTGCGAATCCGTGTTAATCCGTGGCAAATTTTGAATGTCGAACGCCGTCAAATTAATCGAATGCCCGCGCGATGCCTGGCAAGGCTTGAAGGGCCAGATTCCACCCGACATCAAGCGCGCCTACCTGCAAGCTTTGATCAGCGCGGGATTCAAGCATATCGATGCCGTTTCTTTCGTCTCGCCCAAAGCAGTTCCCCAGATGGCCGACTCCGAAGAAGTATTGAAGGAACTCGATCCTCCCGACGACGTAGAGATCATCGCCATCGTGGTCAATGAAAGAGGCGCGCAGCGCGCCATCGACACCCACGCAGTTCGCACGCTGGGATTTCCCTACTCCGTTTCCGAAACTTTCCTGCGCAAGAATCAGAATCAGTCCGCCGAGGCCGCACTGGAAGAACTGGAGTCGATCCAGAAAAAAGCTGACGACGCCTCCCTCGACGTAGTGGTCTATATCTCCATGGCGTTCGGCAATCCCTACGGTGACCTATGGAACGTCGATGAAGTGATCGAAGCTATCTCGCTGATGGAAGTCGACAACCTTCGCATGATTTCCCTGGCCGATACCGTCGGCGTTGCAACTCCGGAACAGGTCCACGAACTGGTCGGCGCGGTCATGGCAAAGTACGATTACCTCGAGATCGGCGTTCATCTGCACAGCCGTCCCGAGCAGGCCGAGGAAAAGATCCTCGCAGCGTATGACGCGGGCTGCCGTCGCTTTGATTCCGCTATCGGCGGCCTCGGCGGTTGTCCCTTCGCACAAGATGCGCTGGTTGGCAACATTGCGACCGAGAAAGTGATTGAGACGTTGAAGCAGCGTGGCGCGGAGTTACCGCCGCTCAAACCGCTGGACGCCCTGCTCCGCGCAACCACCGAGATGGGAACCCGGTACACGAATTCCGTGAACGACGATTAGTCTTTGGCTATGACTCACCAGACTATCCAACTCGCCTACGACGCCGGTGTAGCCACCATCACGTTGAACCGCCCCGACAAACGCAACGCCATCAGCTTCGAGCTGATCGATGAATTGCTGCGCGCCTTGCAGGAAGTGGAGACATCCGACGCCCTCGTCCTCATCTTAACCGGCGCCGGCAAGGCCTTCTGCTCCGGCATGGACCTGGAAAATCTGAAGGCTCTGCTCGGCCGCTCGCCTGAACAGAACATAAAAGATTCGGAGACGATGGTTCGCCTGTTCCGTTCCCTTTACGAATTCCCCAAGCCCACCATTGCGGCCGTAAACGGTGCGGCCATCGCCGGTGGCACCGGACTGGCCTTGCTCTGCGACTTCACCCTCGCGGTTCCGGAAGCCAAGTTTGGCTACACCGAGGTTCGCATCGGTTTCGTTCCCGCCATCGTTTCTACATTCTTGCTGCGCCAGGTCGGAGAAAAACAGGCCCGCGATCTTTTGTTGACTGGAAGAATTTTCAGTGCGGATGAAGCCGCACACCTGGGACTAGTAAAAGAGATCGTCGCGCCGGAAGCCTTGATGGCGCGCGCTCGCGAGTTGGCCGCCGCGCTGATGGAGAATAGTCCAGCTTCCCTGCGAGCCACAAAAAAGCTGCTCAACGATCACGCCCGCGCGGAACTGGATGCGCACATCGAATCGGCGGTCCGAGAGAATGCCGCCATCCGCTCCACCGCCGACTTCCGCGAAGGCATCACCTCGTTCCTGGA
The DNA here is from genome assembly GCA_963777005.1 of uncultured Acidobacteriaceae bacterium. Lineage (GTDB taxonomy): Bacteria > Acidobacteriota > Terriglobia > Terriglobales > Acidobacteriaceae > Sulfotelmatobacter. The sequence continues at coordinate 53,043 of CAVZPC010000013.1, forward strand.
AAAACGCAAGCCGGTGTGGAAGAACGGATGACTCGAGCGGAAAAGATTCGAAACTTCCCCAAAACAGGCTGGCGCAATCTCACGGCGCGACATCTGGCGGCCCTCACCAAGCATCCCGCGCCCTCCGAGTTTCTCACCTACCAGAGCCAAACCGTGTTGTATCTGCCCTTCGCCGGTGAGTGGTATGTGTATTGGGGTGGCAGATCGGTGGCCCAGAACAAGCATGCCACAGCGCGCGACCAGCGCTTTGCCTATGACTTCATGATTCTTGCGGACGGACGCACCGGCCAGTCGCATGCTGCCACGGGCGAAAGCAACAGCGACTATTATTGCTTTGGCCAGCCGATTTTTGCTCCAGCCGACGGCAGCGTGGCGAAAGTGGAAAACGAATTGCCTGACAACACTCCCGGAGAAATGAATCCCAAAACGCCATTCGGAAATCATGTCGTGCTCGATCACGGCCGTGGCGAATTTTCATTTTTCGCACACTTCCGCCAAGGCACGGTCGTGGTCCGCGCCGGAGACCATGTGCGCTGTGGTCAAATGCTGGCCCAGTGCGGAAACAGCGGCAATTCCTCGGAGCCGCATCTTCACTATCATTTGCAAAATACTTCCACTCCTTTTCGTGGAGATGGCTTGCCGGCATTTTTTGTAGAGTATTTCGCTGATGGCCAACTGCTGGCGCGCGGAGAGCCAGTGGCACGACAAACGGTCAGGAGCCAACGTGAATTCGGCGATCAATGAAACTCGGCTACGCGTGCGCTACGCGGAGACCGATCAGATGGGTGTCGTATATCATTCCAACCATTTCATCTGGTTCGAAGTGGGGCGCGTCGAGTTGCTGCGACAGTTGGGCTTTTCCTATCGAGACATGGAAAACAACGACAATCGCTTCATCGCCGTCGCCGAAGCCAAATGCCGCTATCGCGCGCCGGTACGCTATGACGAGGAAGTTCTGGTGCGCACGGAGCTCCTGCACGTGCGCGATTCCGTGGTCCGCTTCGGCTACGAACTGCGGCGCGTCGATGACAACGCTCTACTGGCAGAGGGTGAAACCACTCACATCGTCACCGATAAAGATATGAACATCGCCGCCCTGCCCGAACAATATTTGAAAGTGTTTCGCGACGCGGTAGGAAAAAACGGAAAACTCTCTTGAACGCACTTCACATCAACGGAAACGATCTCACCCTGGAAGCCGTGCGCGATGTCGCGGAGCAAAGCCGTGCCGTGCTCTTATCGGCGGACGCGCGTTCCGCCGTCGATCGGGCGCGAGCCGTCGTCGACGAAATCGTCGCTGGCGACAAACTGGCCTATGCCGTCACCACCGGCGTGGGTAAGCTCAGCGATGTCCGCATCGCCGGCGACCAGATTCGTGAACTGCAAGTGAATCTGGTCCGCTCCCACGCCGTCGGCGTCGGCGAACCGCTCCCGGCCGCCGAAGTCCGCGCCATGATGCTTCTGCGCGCCAATTCTTTGGCTAAGGGTTACTCCGGCGTCCGCGCCACCGTCATCGACACGCTATGCGAAATGCTCAACCGCGGCGTCACTCCGTTCGTTCCGTCGCAAGGCAGTGTCGGCGCCAGCGGCGATCTCGCTCCCCTGGCGCACCTCGCTCTCGCGCTGATCGGCGAGGGTGAGTGCATCGATTCAGCCCGCGCCCGCGTTCCCAGCGCCGACGCACTCAAGCAAGCCCAGATCAAGCCGCTGGTTTTGGAAGCCAAGGAGACCATCTCCCTCATCAACGGCACGCAAGGCATGCTCGCCGTGGGCACGCTCGCTCTGCTCGCCGCGGAAATTTTGGTGCACTCCGCCGACGTGTTAGGCGGTCTGTGCTGCGATGCCTTGAAAGGCACCGACGCCGCTTTCGACGAGCGCATCCACCTGGCACGTCCTCACGCCGGACAAATGAAGACGGCCGAGAATCTGCGCAAGATGCTCGCAGGCAGTCAGATTCGCGAATCGCACCGCACCTGCGGCCGCGTGCAGGACGCTTATTCTCTTCGCTGCATCCCGCAAGTGCACGGCGCCGTGCGCGACACCCTCGCGCACTGTCGCCAGGTTTTTGAAACCGAGGCGAACTCCGCCGTCGACAATCCTTTGGTCTTCATCACCGACTCCGAAAATTCTCAAGGCGATGTCATCTCCGGCGGAAATTTTCACGGGCAGCCTCTCGCCTTCGCTCTGGATTTTCTCGCCATCGCCCTTAGCGCGCTGGCCGGAATCAGTGAGCGCCGCATCGAGCGCCTGGTAAATCCCGCTCTGAGCGAGGGTTTGCCGCCCTTCCTTGCGCACGGCGCAGGCTTGAATTCCGGCTTCATGATGCCGCAAGTCACCGCCGCAGCCTTGGTCAGCGAGAACAAAGTTCTGGCCCATCCCGCGTCGGTCGATTCGATTACGACCTCCGGCAACAAAGAAGATTACGTTTCCATGGGCATGACCGCAGCCAACAAACTGAAGCGCGTCGTCGAGAACACGCGCAATGTGTTGGCCATTGAAGCCATGGCCGTCGCCCAGGCCATCGATTTCCTCGCGCCGCTCAAGACTTCCCAGCGCGGCCAGGTAGCCCATGCCGCCATCCGCTCAGTGTGCCCCACGGTCGAGAAAGACCGCGTCATGTACAAGGACTTCGCGCGTATCGCGGAATTGATTGCCAGCGGAAAGCTGGCTGAAGTCTTGCGGTAGGCTGCAGCAGCTGCATCCATTGCGTCCGCGCAATGCAATGGCTCGGAGGACACACGTAGAGCACGTGTTTCGCTGCTGCGAAGTTTTTCGACGGGGGGATCCCAGGCAGTTCTAGCGCTTGTGTCGGCGCTTCGACCTGAGCCGCTCTTTAAACCACCAAACGGCTAATGGTCCAAACACGCACTGCACAAGCACCGTAAGTACATCTACGAGATGCTGCAGCATTTTTCCATTCATCGAGCATCAAAAAGCCGCCTCTGGGGCGGCTTGATGGTTGTGACCGCGAACCGGACGTTCCGGCTCGTAGCGCTTCAGGTTAATTTGTTAGGTGATACAACTGGTTGGAAGCTCGGATCCATTCAACCCGATAACGCACATACCTATACGTCGGGTTGACAGGTTGAGCCGGTCATTCTTCGCCGCCGGGGCGACGCCCATTTTTGGGCTCGGGCTTGATCGCAGGACCTGTCCGCAAACGGTCAAACTTATGCCATTGTACCCCCGCGGCTCCATCTAGACCAAGCTCTTTTGCAATCGGTCTCAAGGCCTCAATGCAAAACGCGATGTGCTCATCCAAGTCCACGCCCAGCGGCCAGGCTGTCCATGCCGCCATCCGCTCGGTGTGCCCCACGGTCGAAAAAGACCGCGTCATGTACAAGGACTTCGCGCGTATCGCGGAATTGATTGCCAGCGGAAAAGTGGCGGAAGTGATTCGCTGACGATTCTCGGAGTCCACAATTTGTGCAAGACGGTTCAATTGACACGAGATTCCTAGGCATCTACTCTTGCCTCACTCCCTGATGGCGCCTCCTACCGAGAGCTTCCAAAGCAAGAATTCGCAAATTCATTACGCGCTTCTTGCGGCAGCGTTGCTCGCCTGCCTGCTGCCTTTTTCCGGTAAGGCTTTCAATATCGACGACACCTTGTTCGTCTATGTCGCGCGCCAAATCACGCACCATCCCCTTGATCCCTATGGATTCAAAATCAACTGGTACCGCGACGCCGTGCCCATGGCGGTCGAAACCAAGAACCCGCCGCTTGCTTCGTATTACCTCGCAGCGGCTGCCAGCGTCGTCGGATGGTCCGAACGCGCATTGCATCTCGCCTTTCTAATACCCGCTCTAGCCGTTGTGTTGGGCACGTATCGCCTGGCACAGCGATTCACCAATTCGCCGCTTCTGGCCGCCGTCGCCACGCTTCTCGCTCCGGGGTTTCTTGTCTCCGCCAACAGCGTGATGTGTGACGTCATGATGCTGGCACTTTGGCTGTGGGCCATCATCTTCTGGATCGAAGGTTTTGAGCCCCAGAAGCCTTTCTATCTTCTGAGCTCAGCCCTGTTGGTCACCGCATGTGCCCTGACCAAGTTTTTTGGAATCGCCTTAATTCCTCTTCTCGTCGTATATTCCTTGGCCCGGCAACGCCGTCTCGGAAGCTGGGCTTGGTACTTCCTGCTGCCAATCTTGGCCCTCACTGGATTTCAATACTGGACGAAAGCAGTCTACGGGCTGCGCATGATCACCAGCGCCGCTCATGTCTCCACCGGAGTCCGCCAAGGAAGACAAACCTCCGCCCTCGCAAAGTTGCTGGTCGATCTCAGCTTCGTCGGCGGCTGCGCGCTCCCCGCGCTGATGCTCGGTCCTTTGGTCTGGTCGCGGCGCAAGATTCTTGCCGTCTGCGCTGCGAGTGCCATTGCAGCATTTCTCCTCGCCACCGGCCGAATCGAGTTGGGTGGAATGCTTGGCCCGCCTCACTTCTATCAGCACTGGCTTGGCGTCGGCATTCAGCTAACGTTCTTCCTCGCCGCCGGATTCTCCGTGATGGCGCTGGCACTCGCGGATGCATGGAGGCGGAAAGATGCCGGCTCTGTGCTGCTGATGCTCTGGGTCTTCGGCACGTTTATCTTCACCGGCTTTCTAAACTGGACCATCAACGCCCGCTCCGTGCTCCCGCTGATTCCCGCCGCCGGCATTCTGCTCGCTCGCCGTGTTGATGCGCTGCACTCAACCTCAATTCGCTTTCGCCCAGCGCTGTTGGCCATACCGTTAGCGCTATCGGGCGTCACATCGCTCTGGCTAGCCTGGGCGGACATGGAACTCGCGGACTCGGCGCGCACCGCAGCCACCGTGATTACCGAGAAAACGACCGAGCTGAAAACCCGCAATCAGTCCGGCACCGTCTGGTTCACCGGCCATTGGGGATTCCAGTACTACATGGAGTCGCACGGAGCTCACGCCGTAGTGCTCGATGACCCTCCGCACCGCCCCGGAGATTTTCTTGCCTTGGGGGGATCCACCGAGCTTTTCGAAATACGTCCGCAGTTTGTGGCTTCACGTGACGTCATTCAAATTCCCATGCACCTCGGCATCACCACCGCCCAAGCCGACCTCGGAGCCGGATTTTATTCCTTCGATTCCGGTCCCCTGCCCTTTGCCATCGGTCCCGTCCCGCCCGAGCGCTATGAACTGATTCGCTTGGGATCGGCACCCGGTTCCTCCGATGCCCCGCCGAAAAATTCCCCGGCCGCTGCGGCGTCACCCTAAGGCGATGTCGCAGTCTTCGCCGCGCTTCCGTCCAATCCCAACTCGCTCGCAATCCCCTGCAGCGCATCGACGCAAAATGCGATGTGCTCATCCAAATCCACACCCAGCGCCGCCGCGCCGTTCACAATGTCCTCTCGATTCACCTTCCGCGCAAACGCTTTATCCTTCATTCTTTTTCGCACCGACTTCGCATCCACCTCGGCCAGCGACTTCCCCGGCTTGATCAGCGCCACGGCAGTAATGAATCCGGCCAGTTCGTCGCAGGCAAACAGAGCTTTTTCCATCGGCGTATCGCGCGTCACCCCGGTATATTCCGCGTGCGACATCACCGCTCGCCGAATCACCTCCGGCCATCCCCGCTCCTTCATGATTTCGTTGCCCCGGTAAGGATGGTCTTCCAGGCTGGGATACTTCTCATAATCAAAATCGTGAATCAGTCCCACGATGCCCCACAGGTCTTCCTCGGACAACCCGAGTTCCGACAACCCCAGTCCCGATGCCTCCGGCCCCGAGCCATTCGCAAACTTCCGTGCGCAGGCCCGCATGCACGCCTCCACCGCCAGCGCATGCTTGCGCAAACTTTCCGACTGGGTGAACTCAGTTAGTAAACACCACGCCGATTCACGATCGATCATTGCTTTCCCCTTGTTTTCCGCGGCTTTTGCCCGCTGCTTTCGTTTTTCGCCCGCAACACGCGCGCCTTCCTGCATTTTAACCTTGACTTCCACAGGCCTTGTACCGCAGATTAGGCCCTGCAGTCGGAACCTCTTCCCCATAAGTCAGGTTCCAGGAGTAGCCCGCTCTGGCACTCCCACAACCCGATGGCCACGACCCTTGCCCCGGTAGATTCACGGGAAGTCGTCCGTTGCGATCACTGCCTGTTAGTTCAATTCCGCACCGTTAACAACAATTGCCGCCGCTGCCATTCGTCGCTCGACGAGGAACCCGAGCCCGAGCCGGTGGTGATGACGCCACCGGTCATGATGCCCGTGCCCGGCATGGGCCGCGGACACCTGAACCTGGCAACTTCGATCCGCTCGCTGCGTCTGCGCAGCGGTTTGAGCCAGCGCCAACTCGCCGGACGCATGTCCGTTCCCCGGACCTACGTCTCCAAAATTGAAAACGAAAAAGCTACGCCTACGCTGTCGTCCCTGGAACGGCTGGCGCGAGCCCTGGAGGTAACTGTGCCCGAGCTGCTCAGCGGCGGAGAAAAAAATCGCCAGGACGAAATCAGCGAGTTGATGAAGGATCAGTTCATCGCGGAAATCCTTCCTTTCGTCTCGCAACTCAATGGAATGCAGATGTCAAGCATCCTCACGCAAGTGCGCGACTTGACGGTGCGGCCGAGAAGGACCGCCTAGAGTCAAGGTTCGGCGCTCTGTCGTCTATGAAGACATAGAAGCGCGCAAAGATTTTATCCGGGCAACCAGCCAACTCAATGCCGGGACCAATCCCTTGGTCCCGGCTTTTTTCTGCCCACCAGCCCCCTGAATCCCAACTAGATCGATTCACATCTATGCATCATGCAGTTGGAACATCCTGAAAATATTCTCCCCGCTTTCCCTGCCTCGGCGAATCAAGAGGGAGTGAACAACTGGGCAGACGAAGCCCCGCGCGTTGCTGCACCACCCGCGAGTTCTGCGGGATCGAGCGACTCCTTACTCGATGCCTACTCGCGCGCGGTGACCGGGGCGGTGGAACTCATCAGCCCATCAGTGGTGAACATCGAAGTACATCAATCCGCCGGCCGCTCGCGTCCCGGCGAGCCTCGCGAAAGGCGTGGCGGCGGCTCGGGATTTGTGTTTACTCCCGATGGCCTGATTCTCACCAACAGCCACGTGGTCCATGACGCGAGCCGCATCGAGGTCACGCTGTCCGATGGCCGCCGCATGCCGGCCACTGCCATCGGAGACGATCCTGCCAGCGATCTCGCGGTCGTGCGCATCGACGACCCGCGCATCGATGAACCCGGCCTCACCGCCGCCGCGCTCGGCGATTCCCAGCAGCTTCGCGTCGGACAACTCGTGGTCGCTATCGGCAATCCCTACGGATTTCAATCCACCGTGACCGCAGGCGTAGTCAGCGCCCTCGGACGCTCTCTCCGTTCCTATTCCGGCCGCCTGATCGACGACGTCATCCAGACCGACGCGGCTCTCAACCCCGGCAACTCCGGCGGCCCGCTGGTCGATTCCGCCGGTCGAGTCGTCGGCGTAAACACGGCGACGATTCTCCCGGCGCAAGGAATCTGTTTTGCCATCGGCATCAATACGGCGAAGTTCGTGGCCAGCCGCCTGCTGCGCGACGGCCGCATCCGCCGCAGCTACATCGGCGTCTCCGCCCAAACCGTGCCAGTGCATCGCCGCGTCGTTCGCTTCTACGATCTGCCGAAGGAGTCGGGAGCGCTCGTTCTGTCGGTGGAAGAAAACAGTCCGGCGAAGCGCGCCGGCCTGCGCGATGGTGACATCATTGTTGCGCTGGAAGGCAAACCGATCGCCGGCGTGGACGATCTGCATCGCGTTCTCACCGATGTCCGCGTAGCCGTAAGCTGCTCGCTGACGATTCTGCGTCGTACGGAGAAACTGGAGCTGAAGATCATCCCGGAAGAAGCGAAGTAACTTGTGTGACGCGGGAACGCCCGCCGCGTCCTTCCCGTCATTGCCTCCCCCTTCCCCACTGTGTTAGCTTCGAGAATCGGAAGGGGATAGGCCTTGCAGGCAAAAATTCCCGCCGGTCTGGATCGCAAGGAAGCGGAAGTCTACCGGCATCTCGATCCAGCGCGGCTCCCAAAGCACATCGCGGTCATTATGGACGGCAACGGGCGTTGGGCCAAACGGCGCCACATGCCGCGCGTGGCTGGACATCGCGCCGGCGTTGCCGCGGTCCGCTCCACCGTCGAAACCGCGGCTCGCATCGGCATTCATGCCCTCACGCTCTATGCCTTCTCGGAAGAAAACTGGAAGAAGCGGCCCAAAAGTGAAGTCGATTTCCTGATGCGCCTGCTCAGCCGTTATTTGAAGGCCGAGGTCCCCACGCTGAACGAAAATAACATCCGCCTGGAGTACATCGGCCGCCAGCACGAACTCCCCGAAGATGTGCAGGATCGCATGGCGTGGGCGCGCGAGAGCACGTCTCACAACTCCGGCACCATACTCACGCTGGCACTGAACTACAGCGCGCGCAGTGAGCTCGTGGACGCCTTCCGCTCCATGGTTAACGCCGCTTCTGTAAACGGAGGCTTCGAGCACCTGCGAATTGACGAAGATACGGTTGCTAACCATCTGTACACGCGCGGTCTGCCCGATCCTGACCTGGTCGTGCGCACCTCCGGCGAAATGCGGCTCAGCAACTTCCTGCTCTGGCAGCTGGCCTACGCCGAGATTTATGTGACGCCCACCTTGTGGCCTGATTTCCGCGGCGTACATCTGCTCGAAGGCATCGCCGAGTATCAAAAGCGGGAGCGCCGCTACGGCGGTCTGAACCATGGTGATCTAAATCATGCCGATTTGAACCACGCCAACTTAAATCGCGGCGAGTTCCACCACCCTCTCTCCGGACCCGCGAAGGGTAATGAATAGCGCCCAGCATGCTGAAACGCATCGCGACCGCGCTGGTTCTGATTCCGATCGTGATGTTCCTGGTGCTGCGGGCGCCCGTGCCGGTTCTGGCCGTAGTCGCGGCTGCCGTCGCGCTCGTCACCGTGCAGGAATTTCTAAAGCTCACCGAGTCTTACGGCGTTCACCCGCTCCGCCTTCCGGCTTACATCTTCGTGGGATTATTTTTTCTCCTGCTGGCCGCCAGTGCCGCGGGCGAAACTCCTCAGCTCTCCGCCGTCAAGTTCGTCCTGGCCGAGGCCTTCGCCTGCGCCATTTCCCCATTTATCTTCTTGACCATCGCCATGCGCCGCTCTCCCATGAGCAGCGCCTATCCCGCGGCAGCCGCCTCCGCCTTTGCCTTTGCCTACATTGCCCTTCCTCTGGGAATGCTGGTGCAACTCCGCCAGCAGTGGGCCGGTGCTTTCTGGATTCTCTATCTACTTCTGATCGTCTGGGCCGGGGACATCTTCGCCTATTTCGTGGGCCGCTCGCTCGGCCGGCACCTGATGGCCTCGCGCATCAGCCCAAAGAAGACCTGGGAGGGCGCGGTCGCTTCGCTCGCAGCCAGCCTGGTGGTCGGCATTCTCTTGTTTAACCATGCCCTGCAGATCAGTTCGTTCCTGCTGCGCGTCGGATTGATCGACCGTCGCGACGGCCTGTTCGGCCTGGAAAAGCCAGAGCTGCGGCCCATCATCCTGCTGACCATTGTCCTGAACCTTGCCGCGCAGCTCGGCGATCTGGTCGAATCGCTCATTAAGCGTGGAGCCGGCGTAAAAGATTCCGGCACATTGCTTCCCGGCCACGGCGGCATGCTCGACCGCATCGATGCCCTGCTCTTTGCCGCTCCCCTGCTGTGGTACTATGCGGCTTGGCGCGTCATGCAGTAGCTGCCGCCTTCCCCTCCCCGGCGGACGAACCGAAGCGCGTAGAATAGAATTACACTTCGAGCTACTGAGTTCGCAGGCACTAATTTCGCAGACCTTACTAAGCAGAATTTTTTCGGCATGAGACGCATCGCCATCCTGGGATCGACCGGTTCTATCGGCCGCAGCACCCTCAGTGTTGTCGAGTCCTACCCCGACCGCTTTCAGATCGTAGCCCTCGCTGCCGGATCCAACCTGGAAGCTGCCTTCGAACAAGCAATCCGTTGGCGCCCGCGCGTGATCTCGCTCGCCTCCGAGCCGGATGCCGACGTACTGCGCTCTCGGCTTCAGCAAGCGGGCCCAAGCGAAATCGAAGTAGTCCACGGCGCCGCTGGCACGGTGCGAGTTGCCACTTTCTCCGAGGCCGATTTCGTGGTCAGCGCTATCGTCGGCGTCGCCGGCCTCGAAGCCACTTATGAAGCCGTCAAGGCCGGAAAGATCGTCGGCGTAGCCAACAAAGAATGCCTCGTCGCCGCCGGTGAACTGATCACCGCCGAGGCCCGCAAGCAAGGCAAGCCGCTTCTGCCTATCGATAGCGAGCACAACGCCGTCCATCAGTGCCTGCGCGGCGGGCGTATGCAGGAAGTCGAGCGGATTTGGTTGACGGCCTCGGGGGGCCCGTTTCTAAACACTCCTCGCTCGGCCTTCGCCTCCATCACGGTCGAGCAGGCGTTGAATCATCCCACATGGAAGATGGGCCGCCGCATCACCATCGACTCTGCCACCTTGATGAACAAGGGTTTCGAAGTCATCGAAGCGTGCAGACTCTTTCACATTCCGCCTTCGAAAGTGGAAGTCATTGTCCACCCCCAATCGACCATTCATTCCATGGTGGAGTTTATCGATGGCAGCATACTTGCTCAGTTCTCGGTGACCGATATGCGCCTTCCGATTCTCTACGCTCTCACCTATCCCGAGCGCATTCAGTCGGATATGCGCTTCCCGGTCAGCGACTTGCGTCATCTCGACTTTAGCCCTCCGGACATGAGTAAATTTCCTTGTCTCCGTTTGGCGTATGAAGCGGTGGAAGCCGGCGGCGCAAAAACAGTGGCTCTGAATGCGGCCGATGAAGTCGCAGTAGCCGCGTTTCTTGAAGGCAATATTGGTTTCGATGAAATTCCCAGGATTATCGAAGATACGGTCTCCGCATCAAATTCCGGGAAGCTGGGTTCGATCCAGGAGGTGCTTCAAGCCGATGCCGACGCACGCCGATATGCACACCAGCGAGTGGGCAAATCGCGCGCAGAGGAGCGCACGCGAGCAACTTCTTTCATCTAAGATGTAAACATGGGAATCTAACACACTGTGGAGTACGTACTCTAATCTATGCCTGACTTTCTGATTTCGCTGATCGCCGTCGTCGTCATCCTCGGTTTCATGATCCTGATCCATGAGTTCGGCCACTATGCTGTGGCCAAGTGGCTCGGCGTCAGGGTCGAGGTCTTTTCCATCGGCTTCGGCAAGCGCCTGCTTGGCTACCGCAAGGGAGATACCGACTACCGCCTCAGCGCCATCCCGCTCGGCGGCTACGTCAAGATGAGCGGCGAGAATCCCATGGACGAGCGTACCGGCGATCCTGCGGAATTTCTCTCGCACTCGCGCTGGCACCGCTTCCTCATCGCCATCGCTGGCCCCACTATGAACATCATGCTGGCCGTGTTCTTGCTTGTCGGCGTCTTCATGGTGCACTACGAATATCCCGCGATTTTCGATGCTCCCACCGTGATCGGCTGGGTGATGAAAGATACTCCTGCGGCCAAAGCTGGCTTTCAGCCCGGCGACCGCATCGTCCGCATCGACGGCATCCAGAATCCTACATGGGAGCAGGTTGATACCCGCGAAGCTCTCAGTCCCAATCAGCCCTTGGACGTCGCCATTAATCGCGGCGGCCAGCTGCTTACCAAAACCATCGCGCCCGAAGCTTACGGCGTCGATCAGATCGGATTTGCCGGCTGGGCCCCCAAAGAGCCCTGTGTCTGCGTGACCGACCTCACCCCCGGCATGCCGGCCGATAAAGCGGGCCTTCGCGACGGCGACGAAATTCTAGCCGTCGATGGCAAGCCCGTTCCTGCTCTCGCCGCCATGGTGGAAATGCTCGAGACTTCTAAGGACAAGCCGATCTCCCTCACCGTACGCCGGGGATCGGAAACCAAAGATTTCACGGTTCAGCCCGTCCTAATCGAGAAACGATATCGCATCGGCATCGGCAGCATGCCCATGAAAGTCACCAGCCTTTCCTTCCCTGCCGCACTACGCTTATCGCTTCAGGAAAACAGGAAGGCTTCCCTGCTGATTCTCGAACTCGTACAGAAAATGCTGCAAGGCAAAATTTCCGTACGCTCCATCGAAGGCCCCATCCGCATCGGCCAGGCCGCCGGAGAAGCCGCCCGCCGCAAGGGTTGGACGCCGCTCCTGCTCTTGACCTCCGCCATCAGCCTGAATCTCGGCGTCTTTAACCTGCTGCCCATCCCCATCCTCGACGGAGGCGTGATTTTCTTCCTCCTCATCGAGAGCCTGATGGGCCACGACATCAGCCTGCGCATCAAGGAACGCGTCTACCAGGCCGCATTCGTCTTCCTCGTGCTCTTCGCCGTGATGGTCATCTACAACGATTTGTTGAAAACAATTCCCGGACTAGCCGACCGCCTGCAATAGGACCTGGACCCAATGGTTGGGCAGGGCACGGCTTCAGCCGTGCCATCGGGGACCAATAAGTTTGCGGGCTTTAGCCCCTGGGGTATCCCGCACGTCGGAACCAGAGCAGCTGCGGTAATACTTCCCCCTGTTTCCCCATGCTAAAATAGAGCTTCCCATGTCCACCATTCCCCGTAGGAAAACCGTGACTGCCGTCGTTGGCGGCGTGCGCGTCGGCTCGGATGCACCAATCGTAGTGCAATCCATGACGAACACCGATACCGCCGACATCCCCTCGACCGTCCAGCAATGCGCCGCCTTGGCTCGCGCCGGCTCGGAACTGGTCCGCGTCACCGTCAACAACGAAGAAGCCGCAGCAGCCGTTCCCCGCATCGTCGAGCAGCTCGACAAGCAAGGCATCCGCGTCCCCATCATTGGCGACTTCCACTACAACGGCCACGTCCTCCTCACCAAGCATCCCGAGTGCGCCCGCGATCTCGCCAAGTACCGCATCAACCCCGGCAACGCCAGCATCGGCAAGACCGGCGACTCCAACTTCCGCACCATGATCGAAGTCGCCGTGAAGTATCAGAAGCCCGTCCGCATCGGCGTGAACTGGGGCTCGCTCGACCAGACTCTGCTCACGAAGATGATGGACGAGAACTCCGCGCTTGCCGAGCCCAAAGACGCCCGCGAAGTCACCATGGAAGCCATGGTCGTAAGCGCGCTGAACTCCGCTGCGTTGGCCGAGAAATTCGGCCTCCGCCCGGACCAGATTATTCTCAGCGCAAAAGTCAGCGGCGTGCAGGACCTGATCGACGTCTACCGCGCCCTCGCCGCCCGCTGCAATTACCCGCTCCACCTCGGCCTCACCGAAGCCGGCATGGGCGCCAAAGGCGTAGTTGCCTCCAGCGCCGCCATGGGCGTGGTTCTTCAGGAAGGCATCGGCGACACCATCCGAGTCTCGCTCACTCCCGCACCCGGCGGCGATCGCACCGAAGAGGTCCGCGTCGCCCAGCAGATTTTGCAATCCATGGGCATTCGCAGCTTCACCCCTCAAGTCACCGCATGCCCCGGCTGCGGACGCACCACCAGCACCTTTTTCCAGGAAATGGCCGAGCAGATTCAGACCTACCTTCGCGAGCAGATGCCCACATGGAAAGGCCGCTACATCGGTGTGGAAGAAATGAAGCTCGCCGTCATGGGATGCGTAGTCAATGGCCCCGGCGAATCAAAGCATGCCAACATCGGCATCTCGCTGCCCGGCACATTCGAAGAACCCAAAGCTCCGGTCTATGTGGATGGACGCCTATTCACCACGCTCAAAGGCGATCGCATTGTCGCGGAATTCATCGAGATCCTCGACGACTATGTCGACTCGCACTACGCCGCGCGAGAGACGCAAACCGAAGAAGTAGCCGCGCGAAACTAAGGGCTGCATCTTAAACAGCTAACAAATCTACTGCCCCATCAGCAAGAAGGTCGGGCTCTGCAAGGCCGACGCGCTATTGGCTTGAGGAGCCATCGCCAACGCGGAAACCACTGTATCCGGCGGCAGCGGCGATTCAGGATTGTTCGCGTTGTTGCCGGTTGTATTGATCACGGCAACTGCACCAGCATCGCACATGCTCACATACACTCGGCTGCTGTCCTCCGAAGCCACCGTGAACACCCGGAATCGTGGATTGCTGGGGGAGTACAACGCCGGGTACAACGGAGTCAGCGCGCATGAAGCTACCGGCGGCACCGCATATTGATACTGGCCCGACGCATTCACGGCGAACGGCGGCGAAGTCAGCAATGTAAGGGTCGAGGTGTTTGGATTCGGATACTTGGGCGTAAGCGTATTCGCGTCATACACCGTCACGCTCGGGACCACACACGACGCCGCGGTCACGTTGGGATCCGAGCACGGGGTCGCGATCTGGTAGCTCGCCACGTAAAACCGTGTGCCATCGAGCAAGGCGGTCACCGATACCGGAATCACAGCACCGCACGTCGCGCAGGCCGGCGTTGTCTTCGCATCCAGCCCCGGAATCGACAGCGGTGTGGTCGATAGCAGCGTCGGCGTATCGTTCGCGCCGCCGGTGTCGGAAAATACATATACCTTCCCGGTCACCGGATTCGCCACATAAAGCCGGTTCAAATTCGGATCGAAGAAAACAAAATTCGCCCCAACCCCCACTGGCAAGCTGCTCGTCACCGTGTCCGTAGCCACATCAATCGTCCACAGCTGCCCATCGCCCTCGGTCAGCGCATACACCTTCTGACTATCGCCCCGCGCTACGATCCAGACCGGCGTAATCCCCGTAAATCCCGTAACTGTATTCGAAGACAGATCCACCGGATTCAGGCTGCTGATCGTGTTGCTCCCTTGATTCGCCACATAAAGTTTGAAGGCATTCGGCGTTTCCGCCAGGGCCACCGGATTGGTTCCTACAGTTGCAGTGGTGCTGACCACGTTGGACGTTGTATTGATGGCGCTGACCGAATTCGTACCAAAATTCGCAACGTAGACTGCGGTGCTCTGCGTCGTATTCAAGAACACCGGTTCCGAGCCCGTCGGCAGCGAGATCGTGTTCACCGTACCCAACCCGCTGGAGAGTCTGGAATTAAACACTGGAGTAAAAGCGGAGACGATGTCCAGTCCGCCTGGAACCACGCTGCCCGCGCTCGCGACAAAAACCGTCGAGTCATTGGACAAAATCGCCATATGCGTGGGATTGTCCCCCAGGTTCGGCAGAGCGGGGTTACTGGAGGGAGTTTCGCCGACAATCGAATCTCCCGAAACGTCAATCTGCATCGCCGTCCCCGGATAACCGTCCACGTTGGTGCTGATACCAAAAACTTCGTGGAAATCACTCGGCTGCGGACTCGTTTCCACCGGGCATCCCGGAACCCCGCCCGTCGAACACGGAATCACCACGGGACGGTAGACCTGACCGCAAGCGGACCAAAACAAGATAGGAAGCACTATGGCCGTCCATCGGCCCAAACGTCGAACACTCATCGGCAACCCATCCTGCGCCCTTCAAGGAAGATTCTGATCATAGGTGAGAGGAATTCAACATTCTAACGGCTGAGCCCAATCCGCGCCAGTGCCCTCACACAAGGATCTACCCTGTGATCCTTCTGCGAACTCTGTGTTTAGGTTTTAGGATTTACCGTCCACATGTCGGATGCATGCACGAAGGATCAAGTTGGACGGGCAAACTTAGAGACACTAACCGTTTCACAACTAATGCAGGCCAGAAGCCGGAAGCCTATCGCTTACCGCCCGCGCCGCGACTTGCCCCCAGCCGCAGCCACTGGAGTTTCCGTCTTCTCCGTCGCCGCCGGCTTTTTCTTGCCTTCCATCTGCGCCAGGCTTTGCTTGAGAGCCGCCATCAAATCCACCACTGGAGCCAGTTTCTTCGGCTTCTCCACGGCCGCAACTTCTCCGCCCTCGAGCTTGGTCTCAATCAGTTTCTTCAGATTTTCCTGGAACGAATCTTTATACTTTTCCGGATCCCACTCATCCGCCAGCGCTTCAATCAGCTGGTGCGCCACTTTGATCTCAGCCTCTTTCAATTCCACATCCGGCGCGCCGAATCCTTCCACCTTGCGCACTTCTTCCGCGTAATACATGGTGTGTAGCATCAACCCGCCTTCATGCGGCCGCAGAAAAACGGTGTACTCCCGGTTGTGCATCGTGATCTTCGCAATGGCCACATACTCGCTCTCTTCGAGCGCCTTGGTCAGCAGCGCATACGGCCGCCGCCCCGCCTCTTCCGGCAGCATGTAATACGACGACTCGAAATAAACCGGATCCACATCGCTCGCTTTCACGAACTCCAGAATTTCCATCGTCTTCGCGGTCTGCGGTTCGATCTTCTTGATCTCTTCCGGTTCGATGATGATGTATTCGTCCTTGCGAAATTCGTATCCCTTCACAATTTCGCTGCGGTCCACCACCACATTCTCCAGCGGACAAATATATTGCTGCTTCACCCGCTGTTTATCCGGACGGTGCAGCATGTTGAAAGAAATTCCGCTGCTGCGCGCCCCCGAAAACAAGCGCACCGGCATGGAGATGAGTCCAAAGGTTAAGTGTCCAGACCAGACCGAAGCTGCCATAGTTCCTCTCGCTCAGCAGGGAAGAATCCATTCCCGATTTGGACCGCAATCCGCCTAAACTACCAAGAATTGGGAGTTTAGCCCAGAAACAAATCTTGGATGCACAAATCTTCGGGCACGGGGAACCGAAATTCAAAGCCGGAGGGGATGGGGTTTCCCGCGCAGGGGCACTAGGCGTTGTGGTTAACCAAACAGGTCCGGTTTCCGAAGAGGAGTTGATATTATAGTAAGTTTACTATATACTGAAGTGGTGTCGCTCGGTCAAGGCTTGACCGCAGTTATTGGTGGGGAGGTCATGATTCTTTACTCACACAAGAAAAGCCGCTGCCGACGAAGCTTCTCTCTCAACCGTATCACGCGCGTGATGCGCAATCGCAGGCAGTGCCAATGGTGGCCATATCCGCTCTCGCCGGAACGCCATGCTACTCACGGACATTCAACTCTTAGCGTTGGATCGTCACGGCGAGAGAAGAGAGAAGATATTTATGCCTGCCCCAGATTATGCCACCGCGCGGTCCCAACGGCCCGTCGTCTGGCTCGGAAACTCGAAAAAGAACCTTCGCGCCTTCCCTGATGGCGCAAAAAAACTGCTGGGCGACGAGCTTCAGCTTATTCAGTTTGGTGGCATGCCCAAGGACGCGAAAGCTTTCAAGGGTGTTGGGAGCGGCGTCGTTGAGATAGCCCTGCGATACGCGTCGGACGCTTACCGCATCGTGCTGGCGCTGCAGATTGGCAGCCGGATTTATATTTTGCACGCCTTTCAGAAGAAATCGAAGAAAGGCATAGCAACCCCGAAGCGCGACGTTGAGCTGATCAAGAAGCGGTACATCGAAGCACAGGAGTTGGCGCGTGAGCAGGAAAAAACAAAAACGAATTGAGTTCCAAGAGGGCTCCGGAAACGTCTTCGCGGACCTCGGCCTTCAAGATGCCGACCAGCTTCTGGCGCGCGCCCAGATCGGATTCCATGTCTTCAAAATCCTCCAAGACAAAAAGCTGAAACAGCGCGAAATCGCCGAGGTCTTGGGTATTGCACAGCCCGATGTATCGCACTTGATGAACGGGCATTTTAGCCGCTTCACAACTGACAAACTGCTCGATTTTCTGAAACGGCTTGATCGGAAGGTGATGATCCAAGTCAGCCCTCGCCACAAAGGCGAACCTTACCAGCACGTAACTTTTGCGCCATAAGGATGTTGGCAATACTCTGTTCCCAGAGGACAAAATATGACCGACCTGCGCTATCCCATCGGCAAGTTTCACTACGAAGGCCCACTCACCGAAGAGACGAAACAGAAATACCTGGCCGATATCGAACAAACTCCCGCCCATCTCCGTACCGCCGTCAAAGGCCTCTCTGACCAGCAACTCGACACGCCCTACCGTCCCGAAGGTTGGACCGTCCGTCAGCTCACCCACCACGTTCCCGACAGCCATCTGAACGCCTACATCCGCTTCAAACTCGCCCTCACCGAAGATGAGCCGACCATCAAGCCCTACGCCGAAGACCGCTGGGCTAAACTCGCCGACACCCAGACCACCCCGGTTGAAGTCTCATTGACGATGCTGGATTCCCTGCATGCCCGCTGGATCCGCCTTCTGCGCTCGCTGAAGCCGGATGACTGGAAACGCACCTTCCGCCATCCCGAACTCGGCTTGATGCCCTTGGAGAAAAACCTGGCCCTCTATTCCTGGCACGGCCGCCATCACGTCGCCCACATCACCGCATTGCGAGAGCGTAACGGCTGGTAGAAATTTAGTTCCTGTTTTCGAGTTCCGGGTTCCCATCGTCGCTCCGCGTCCCTGGGAAATGGAAACTAGAAACCGGAAACTAGAAACTGCGCCCTACATCACTCCCAACTTCCAGAGCAAATAACTGCTGGCCTCCCGCATCACCGCGTAAAGTCGCTGCCCCACTCCATGCGGCCGCGAGTCCGGCCTCGGCGCCACATACACCGGACCCACCCCCTCATGCTCCAATAGCCTCTTGATCCGGAATACGTGATAAGCGTCGCTCACCGCTACGCAACTGTGCAGCCCATTAGCCCGCATGATCACAGCCACGCGCACCGCCGATTGCGCCGTATCAGAACCCTGCGTTTCCGCGATCAGGTCACGTTCCGGAATTCCCCGACGTTCCAGATAGTCGCGTCCCACGCCGCCTTCGCTGAAGCTGGGATCGGCTGCCGCTCCGCCAGTCGTAATGACCACCGGCGCAATTCCCTTTTGGAAGAGATCGAAGGCATGATCCAGCCGCGCCCGCAGCACCGGCGAGGGATGTCCGGAGTACTCCGCCGCTCCGAACACCACGATCGCGTCCGCCCGATGCAGTTCCTGCTGTGAGCCTTCCTGCACCACGCGGATCGCGGTCAGCGCCAGAAACCCCACCAACGCGAGCGCTGCCAATGCTTCCAGCCACAACAGCCAGCGGCCGGTCGCACCTCGCGTAGCCTGATCGTCGTTCATCCTTTGGCAAAAAACGTGGAAATTTCGTCGGCCGGAATCGCGCCTTCGCGCATAATCTTCCAGCGCGCTCCATCATCGGTCAGGTCGACAATAGTCGATGGAATATCTCGCGGCGAAGTTCCTCCATCCACAATAATGCTGATCCTTCCATGCAGTTGCTCGTGCACTTGCTCGGCGCTGGTACACTCCGCCGCCCCGCTCAGATTTGCCGAAGTAGCCGTGATCGGAATCGCCGCCGCCGTCACCACCGCCAGCGGAATTTTCGCATTCGGCACGCGCAACGCCACGTTGCCCGTATTCGCGGTCACCTTCAGCGGCAGTCGCGACCCCGCTTTCACGATAATGGTCAGCGGCCCCGGCCAGTATTTCCGCGCCAGCGCATAAAACTCCTCTGGCAGCGCCTTGGCCAGTTCTTCCGCCTGATCCACGCTCTCGATCAGCAGCGAAAGCGGTTTGTGACGTGAGCGCGTCTTGATGTCATATACGCGATCCACCGCCCGCAAGTTGAACGGATCGGCCGCCAGCCCATAGAACGTGTCCGTTGGCATGCCCAGCACTTCGCCCGCTCGAATCTGATCGGCGGCGTACTTTACCAGTGAACTCTCCGGGGACTCACAATTGATTTTTATGATTTCGGCGCGCACGGCCTTCCCTTCCTGCCCTGCTTCTTGTTGGAATCTTGCCTGTGAAACTTATCATAATACGGCAAAAGACGGGTCGATATGAAACGCGTGGACACCCGTCGATTGATTTATGCTAGGGGCCCCATGGGCAATCCACTCCTGTGGGCGAGATAATGTTCGGTGCATAAAGATCAGATCCCAATTCTCCCGATGGTGACGAGCGGCCTTGAAAGGATACAGCTGCCCCCTCTTCTTCGACCTCCTGCTCCAAACGACAATCCCAACGAGGCGTTAGTGATGTGGGGAACGCTGTACTACACCTATGGCGTAACCGCCCATATTCGGGTCGTTCTGCGTGGGATGGTCGAGCTGCTTCGACACGGGAACGTTCCCACCGCGTTCCTCGCGTGCAGGCACGTGTTTGAGTGGACTGCTCACGCGTGCTTGATGTCGAAAGAACTGAACGGCCTTGTCGGCAAACAAGATTGGAAAGCAGCATGGGAACTACAATCGCGCGTAATGGGAGCTAACCGCTGGGTCAAAGCGCACGGCAAGAAATACGCACCGGGATATGCCTTTGACGAAATGCCTGACCCGATGTGTGTTAAGAAAGCTCTGAAAGCATACGAGGAATATCAGCAAGAGCAGTACGGGCTGTGTGACGTCGAGGACAGCTATGCTCTTCTGAGCGAGCACACACACCCAAATTGAGCATGTTTTGATAGCCTGACTCAGATTGTTGGGCGTGAGGTTCGTTTCACCTCACCATCGCCAGACTCTGCACTGCTGGGCGAGGAGCGGTGCCTGATAGATCTGGTGTTGTTCCTTGATTCTCTGCTCGCGTTAGGGAAAGACACTAAGGTTCGACGTCAGCTTCGGGCGGTCATTGACGACCTTCTAGAAGCAAAGGAAAAGCAGGGCAACGGCAAGAGTTAAGACAACCGGCGGGAATCTATAACGGACGGTCAAATCCAGCCCCGCCTATAATCATGGCTTAATGGAACCTCGCCTCGTCGAACACTCTCGCCTCCGCCGCGTCGAAGGCCGCCACAACCCACTCGTCAAGCAACTGCGCCTCGCCTTCTCACGCTCCGAACTCACCGAATCCGGAGACTGCGCCATCGAAGGCCTGCGCATCCTCGAAGAAGCCATCCGCAGCGGCCTCCGTTTCAGCGCCGTCTTCTTTCGCGAGTCTGCCCCGGATCGCGCGGACCGCCTGCTCCCGCAAATCGGTGCCCAGGTCGAAACCCTTCTTCTGCCCGACAAATTATTCGACAGCCTGGTCCCCAGCGAATCCCCACAAGGCGTCGCCGCCCTCGTTCGCCTCAAAGAATTTTCTCTCGACGATCTCACCGAACGCCTGCAAGTCGGCCCCATCATCGTCCTCGCGGGCCTTCAGGACCCCGGCAATCTCGGCACCATCCTGCGCTCCTCGGAAGCCTTCGGCAGCGCTGGCATCGTCCTCGGCGAAGGCACCGTCAGCCCGTTTAATTCGAAAGTCGTACGCGCTTCCGCCGGCTCCGTCTTCCGCCTTCCCGTCATTCACGGACAATCTCATCGCCATGGAAAATCATCAACCCTCAAGCTGGAAGAAGTTTCCGAAAAGCTGCGCGCCCAAGGCGTTCGCCTGATCGCTACCTCTTCCCACAAGGGAACGCCAATCGATCAGGCAGACTTGAAAAGTCCCGCTGCAATCTTTTTCGGCAACGAAGGCTCCGGCCTTCCGCGCGACGTGATGGCCAAGATGGACGAATCCATCGCCATCCCCCACGCCGCGCAAGTAGAATCTCTCAACGCCGGCGTGGCCGCCAGCATCGTACTGTACGAAGCCGCAAGACAGAGGAAAGAAGCCATTAGCGATTAGCCATTAGCTCTTGGCTTTAGCTAATGGCTAACGGCCAAAAGCTTTTTATGGGACTTTTCCAATCCATCCCGAACCCCTCCGCCGACCGCACCCGTCCGCTGGCGGATCGCATGCGCCCGCGCACGCTCGAAGAATACGCCGGCCAGGAACACTTAATCGGCCCCGGCAAACCCCTCCGTACGCAAATCGAGCGCGACGATAGCGGCTCACTCATCTTCTGGGGCCCTCCCGGCACCGGCAAAACCACCCTTGCCAAAATCATCGCAAGCATGACCAAAGCCGAGTTCATCGAATTCTCCGCTGTTCTCGCGGGAATCAAAGAGATCAAGCAAGTCATGGCCGACGCCGAACGCGCCCGCCAATACGGCACCCGCACCATCGTCTTCATCGACGAGATTCACCGCTTCAACAAAGCCCAGCAGGATGCCTTTCTCCCTCACGTGGAAAAAGGCAACATCCGCCTCATCGGCGCCACCACGGAGAATCCCTCATTCGAAATCAATGGCGCCTTGCTCTCCCGCACCCGCGTTTATGTATTGCAACCCCTCACCGAAGATCAGATCGTGCAACTCCTCAAACGCGCCCTCACTGACGAAGAACGCGGCCTCGGCACAATGCATTTGCGCGCCTCCGACGACGTCCTTAAAAAAATCGCCAGCTATACCAGCGGCGACGCCCGCAGCGCCTACAACGTCCTCGAAGTTGCCGCCGGCCTCACGCAGCAGTCCGGAGCCCAGCCTCCGGAGATCACCGACGACATCATTCGCGATGCCCTCCAAAAACGCACTCTGCTCTACGACAAAGCCGGCGAAGAGCATTACAACCTGATCTCCGCCCTGCACAAATCCGTGCGCAACAGCGATCCCGACGCCGCCCTCTACTGGCTCGGTCGCATGATCGAGGCTGGAGAAGATCCGCTCTACATCGCCCGCCGTGTCGTCCGCATGGCAGTCGAAGACATCGGCCTCGCCGATCCCAACGCTCTTTCTCTCTGCATGGCCGCGCGCGACGCCGTCGATTTCATCGGCATGCCCGAAGGCAATCTCGCCCTCGCGCAAGCCGTCGTCTATCTCTCCGTCGCGCCCAAATCCAACGCGCTCTACACCGCCTACGGCGATGTCCAGCACGATATCGAACAAGCTGCCGCCGAACCCGTCCCGCTTCATTTGCGCAACGCGCCCACCAGCCTCATGAAGGGCCTCGGCTACGGCAAGAATTATCAATACGCTCACGACGTCGAAGGCAAAGTCGCGAACATGCCGTGCCTGCCCGAAAATCTGCGCGATCGAACGTACTACCACCCCACCAGCGAAGGCATCGAAAAACGCATCCGCGATCGCATGGAAGAGATCAAGCGCCTGCGCCAGCAATCTCCTCCAGCCACTCGCCCTCGCCAAAACACAGAGTCCTAGCCCTGCCTCCGAGCATCCAATTTTTTGAGCGATTTTATAGATTGTCAAATTGTCTGAAGGCTCGTTTCATAAACCTCTTGCAAGGCTGGCTTCATAAGTTGTTTTGGGAAGGGCACGGCTTCAGCCGTGCCGATCAGGCCTTCTAAGAGTGGGGCTTTAGCCCCTGAGGTCGCTCTTGTAATCGTTTAAGGAACCCGCAATGGCCACGAGTCCTGCGAATATCTTCGACGAATTCCCCTACACTCGGCCTCCGGTCGATACCCAGGTGGAAAGCCTGCAGAAACTGCAGAAGGCTGCGCAGAAGATCAGTTCAATCCTTGATCTCGACCAGCTCATCGAAAATATCGTGACCGAGGTTTCTCATTCCTTCGGCCTTCTCGAGACCAGCGTGTATCTGCATGACGAGGCTCGCGGAGAAATGGTGATGGGCGGCGTGCACGGCTGCTCCATTCACCAGAAGGGTTTTCGTCTGAAGATCGGCAAAGAAGGCATGGTCGGCTATGTCGCGTCCACCGGCCAGATGCGCTACGCACCGGATGTTCGCAAGGACGAGTATTACATCGGTTGCGAGGAGTCAACCCAGTCTGAAGTGGCCATCCCGCTGCTTGTCGGCCAGCGCCTCGTCGGAGTCTTCACCGCGTCTCACCCCGATCTCGACGCCTTCCCCCGTCAGCAACTCAGGTTGCTTCAGGCCCTGTGCGATCACATGGCCGTCGCTATCAACAACGCGCACCGCTTCCAGTCGGAGCGTGCCGAGCGCGAAGCCATGAATCGCGAAGCGGAAGAAGCTCGGGCCATTCAGCAGGCTCTTTTGCCCAAGTCCTCCCCTTATGTGCCCGGCTACGCTATCTCTGGTCTCAGCATTCCCGCGCGCGCCGTCGGCGGAGATTGGTACGACTTCATCCCTTTTCCCGATGGCCGCTGGGGGCTCGTTCTCGCCGATGTCTCCGGAAAAGGCACCGCGGCCGCTCTGCTCATGTCGGCCACGCGCGGCATGCTCCGCTCTCTGGCCGAAGCCTGTTCCACTCCGGCCGAAGTACTCGATAAACTGAACGGCCTCCTGGTCGAAGATTTTCCCGCCGGGAAATTTGTCACCCTCGTCTACGCCGTCTTGGACCCCGCAACCCGCAGCATCACCTTCGCCAGCGCCGGCCATTTGCGTCCGCTTCTGGTCGACGACAGCGGACCCCGTTTCCTCGACACCGAGCGCGGACTTCCGCTGGGCTTAAGTTGCGGCGACTACTCCCAGAGCACGGTGGCTCTCTCCAAAGGCTCGCGCCTCGTCTTCTACAGCGATGGCATCAGCGAGGCTTCAAACCGAGAAGACGAAGAATACGGATTAGACCGCCTCGCGCAGCACGTTTCCGGCCCTGGTGCTTCTGCGATCACTGTTCTCGACGATGTCCGCGCCTTCGCCGCCGGTGTCCCCCTCCGCGATGACGCGAGCGTCGTATTCGTTCAAGTCGCCTCCTAAGCGGGGAGGAAGGTCTTTTTGCCGTCAATCCCGGTCCGCTGTTTTCCTCTAAGGCTCGCGTAAGTGGCTGGCTTGCACAGGAAGAACAGATTGTGACAGCGGGCATGGCGCAAGAGTTTGCGGGCGAAGAGATCCGACTCGACCCAGCGACTGCAACCGCAACCTCACCGTGGTGTTCAAGTACGCTTGGGCTGCTAGAGTGATGGCCGTCTCAAATCAGGCAATTGCACTCATTGAGAACTGGCCGCTTTCGGTTGGGACCAATGAGTGTAATCGCGATTTTGCGCCAATTGAGGTGTGTCAGTTCTGTTCGGCTGAAAGGTCCAGTTTCCAAAACTTCCGGCACGGCGTGCAAGGTGTGGGCGTCGGAGCCGGGAATTGTGCATGTTCGATCTTTTGGGCCGCGGACTCCGACTGTCCGATCAGAACACTAACACCTTCGTTGCTTCCTCTGTCCAAGTGCGAAGGTCGTCCAGGGTGCGGCGCTTGATGCCAGCGACGAGCGAGGCATCGTCAATCCCACGCGCCTCCAAACAAGTGCGGCAGGCACCGATTGAGACACCTTGCGCAGCCAAAAGCCGCAGCATTTCCTGAACGTTATAGGACGCATCTGCCGGGGATTGCATCCGCAATCCGCTGACCACCCCGTCGCCTAACAAAAAAATGGAGACTTCCCTGGTTGCGCCCTTCGCCAGAGCGCCCGCCAAGCGGAGTGCGTTGTAGGTACGCTGACTTCCGTATGGTGAATCGTTCAGGACAAGTAGATACTCCATCATTCCTCCAACGCCACGATGCCAGGGTCTTGTCGTGGAGTATACGAGAAGGAACTGATCGTGAGTGTAATCGCGATGTTACGTCCATCTTCTAGAAGCACGATGGGATTCTCCCCAGCACCTCTTGGCGTGAAGGATGTCTCGCACCGTCATTCACCCGTAGACGGCAACCGACAAGCCGAGTTTATGATCTGATCAAGGAGAGTGGCGTCTGGGTCGTAAATGGAGCCATACCTGGGAACCTCCCTTTCGTTCTTAGAGCCGTATCTGGCATTAACGCATCCCCGTAGGTAAACGTCCCGCCAGCGCTCGTTTTGACCCCAATGTCCCCAGGAGTCCTGACCGACCGTATTCCCTGTTTCGTCAAGTACTTTTCGCTTCTCAGTTCTGTCATACAACGCGAGAATCGGATCGGGGGGCTTCACCGGGAAGGATGAACACTCAAACCAGATGTTCAAATCGGCTGTGCTGTTGTTACGTTTTATGTCGAAACCATGTATCCCACCCGCGTCGGTCGCCCACTCGGCAACCGTGAAGTCTCTTAGGGGAACGTCGAATTGAAACCCCTGTCGTCCGCCAATCCTTCTCATCCCTGGTCCCGGCTCCCTGCAACTAGACACAGCCGGAAGAACCGGAGGGGACGTAGGGAGAGGCTTTTGGTCGGGAGATAATTCCAGATACGCCAAACCGCCGAAAAGTGTGATGATTACCGCAACGCTGATAGCTCCTGCCCGCATAGCGAATCGAGCGAATGTCTATTTCAAAATGGACACCGCCGGAATCCTTATGGTTCCGCAGAAAGACTCTTAGCAATAGATGACTGACGTAACCAGGCGATTGCACTCAGAACCGGCCATTGCGCGCTCAGGCTTTGAACAGCGGCCTGCCCTGAGCGAAGTCGAATGGGCTGCGTAAAGCGTCTAAAACCTATCGGGCTTTAGTCCCTGCCGAGCCGGCCGCAACGTCACAACAATGATCAAACTGGCGAGGGCCAGCACCGCAAGGATGAAGATGCTACCCTCCGGCCCAGTAGCTCCCCCGCTGAGAACAGGCTTCCCGACCGGATGCGTCGCCAGAAGATGGTGCTGGATCACGAGCCCGCTGTCGGCAACCCCGTAGAGAAACGACTGGCTCCAGTCCCACGCAGTGTGAAAGCCAATCGCCCACCACAACGAACCGGTTCGCCACAAGCTGAAGCAGAACACCATGGCGGCCAGTCCCGCCGAGAGCAATCCAATCGGAGACTCGCCCGGGTTTTTCCCATGGCCCAGGCCGAACAGAAGCGACACCAGAATGGCCGCGCTCCAGAAGCCGAACGCTTCGCTGTGACGCGTCTTGAAAACCCACTGGTAAATTCCTGCAAGGCCGCGGGTAAGCGTGTACTGAAGATATCCGCGCGTCAGGTACTCCTCGAACAAGCCGACGAACAGGAAACCGATCAACCAGATCGCTCCGTAACGAACGATGTCACTCCCAAAGAGCAATCGGCTATCCACGACGAGCAGTCCGGTCTTCCATAGCGTCAGCACCAGAAGCGACAAGCACACGACTCCCCAACCCAGCCCCGCCATGAAATTCGGAAGCTTGCGCCTGCAGCCGAAGCCGTAGACCGAATTCGGCCTCCTCTCGATCTTTGACATGATCCACGTGACCAGGAAAGTCAGCAAAAACTCAACCGCTTCGCCGGTGAGCATGAAGCGCGGCTTGCCCATCGCCTCCGCAGTCGCCTCCGGCGTCTTCGCAAAGTTCGGGTGCAACTTGTGGATGATCAGGTTCGCGCTGAGGGCAATGCTGGCAAATAACGCGAGGAAGATGAGCAGGCTCCATCCTGCGCGGATGCCGTCCTGCCCGACAAACACTTTTCGCAGCGTCGAGGACCGCGGCGGCGGAGTGGGTTCGGAGGGTATGACCTCTGCGTCAAGATTCAAGGGGCTCCTTCGTGGGGCAGGAATCTAACGGATTCTTTCAGTTCTACGCTGCCCGCCTGGCTTTTGTTCCCCAGATTTCGAGCCGAGCTTTCGCTCTCACCGGAATCTAGCCCGGTGCTCCTTGAGAATGCATCGATCCATCACAACAAAAATACCGGCCTGACGCGCTTTTTCTGCCGCCTTCTCCTGAACCACATCCTCCTGCATCCAGATCGCCGGCACCTTCAGCCGGATCGCCTCATCCACAATTTCTTCAACGAATTCCGGCCTCCGGAAGATGTTCACGATATCGATCTTGTCCCGCACTTCGCGCAACGACCCATACGCCTTCTCTCCCAGAGAAGATTCAATCCGCGGATTCACCGGAATAATGCGGTATCCCTGGCTCTGCATGTAAGCGGACACTCCGTGGCTGGGTCGCATGGGATTGTTGGAGAGTCCCACCACCGCAATCGTCTTTGCCTGCTTCAATAATTCCGTGACTGGATCCGTCGTAGGGAGACTAGCCATATTATTTCTTGTTCGCCGCGTCCAGTTTCTGCTTGTACATTTTCAGCGCCAGCTTGCGCACCGTTTCCGAAACTTCCTTGTTCGCGGAAATATTTTTCAGATCCACCGCCAGTAGATGTTTCATCAGGCCCAGGCTCAGATCCAGCGGCGTCCGCGGGTTCGCCACTAGATTCCGCACCACAATGTAATTCTTCATGAACCGCCGCTTCAGCGGAATCTGCCGCAGCACCGCTTCCAGCACATTTTTCTGCAGCGCAAACTTCTCCACCTCTCCATCGGAAAGCTTCGGCGCTTCGAGCACCGCCAGCGCCACCACCTTGGTCCCATCGCGAATCAGAATCGACCGCTCTTCCTTGTTGCCTTTCAGCGCCAGTTGAATTCGTCCCTTCACGTCCAGATGGTTTATTTTCTGTAGTGTGTTCTCCCGCTTTCCCTCCACCGGAGCGTGCTGGGTCGCGTGTGCTGCCGCCTTCGCATCTGCAGCAACCGCTGGCTTAGCTGCCGCCGCTGCCGGGGCCGAAGCGGCCGCCGCAATCGGCGCATCAGCCGGGACCTCCTGCACCGCCGACACCGGGAAATAACTACTTCCCAGCAACTCCATAATCCCGCCGATCGGCTGAAAGGGCTTTCCCTCCTCCGCACTGATTTCCGGCGCGTGCTCGGCCAGATAAGCGGAGACATGTTCTTCGGGAACGTCTCCTTCCTCCGAAGTTGCCGCCTGCACCGTCGAATCGCCGGAACTGGCCGTTTCACCGGCTAAAGCAGCTTCCTCTGTCGCGGCGCTCGCCGCAACCGCGGGCTTGGCAGTTGCACCCGCGCCTCCGCCCAGCAACTCAGCCACGGTCCTCGCGTCATTCTGTTTCAGATAAGGATTCGATCTCAGCCCTTCCAACACTCCCGCCGCTGCCCGCACCCGCGCACTCTGCAGCATAGTGGTAATGCTCTCCGCAGAGGCAGAGATCGCGAACTTCGCCAACTCGCTATCCGGAATCGAAGGATTTTCCAGCAACGCGGGCAGCAACTTGGGACGCAGATTCTCCGGCGAAATCAAATAGTCGAGCACCTCCCGCGCCGTCTTCGGATCGGCAGCCGCAGCCGCCGAGGCCTTCTCGTCCCATCCCGCCAGCGTCATGCGCGCCAGTTCGCCAAACAATTTGTTGTTCTTGGCCAGATAAACCAGAATCTCCAGATTCTCGTCCGGCGCCACCGACAACGCGCCCCGCGCCGCAAACTGCATCATGTTCGACGGCAACTTCGACGCCCGAATTTGATCGATCATGCGTGCCATCATTTACCTCTTGTACGTCTTGAACCGGCGACGCTCTTCCCGTTCTGTGCCTTCGTTTCGAGTTCCCGCACCGCCAGCTCAAATTCGCGAATCAACCGGTTCGGCGCGCCCCGCTGAAACTCCTCCAACAAGGCGCGATAGTACCAGAGCGTTCCTTCGCGCCTACCGTTAAAACGTTCCCAAATCAGTTCCCCTACCTCGCGGTAATCGGAAAGGATGGAGCGCACGTTGTTCAATTTGTCCGCTGCCGAAACCAGTCTCGTTTCCGCATCGGCACTCTTCAAGTGCCGCAGGTACGTATCCTTTCGCTCACGCCACGGCAGTTTCGGAACGACATACGAGTCCGTGCACCCTTCCACAATCTTTGCCACGCGGCTTCCAAAACGCCGCTTCACTTCTTTCAGCATGGCCGCGCCGCCGCAGTCTTCCACCACATCGTGCAGCAGCGCCGCAATCGCAATATCCTCGTCCCCGCCATACTCCAGCGCCAGCGATGCCACTCCCATCAGGTGCGCAATGTAAGGCGTCGTCGAAGCCTTCCGCACCTGCCCCGCATGTTTCTCCTTCGCAAAAAGAAATGCGCGCTCGAATCGCGGACCCAGCTTGATCGCCTTTCCCTGCTTCCCGCCCACTTATTTCTCCTGTTTCTCCCCTCGCCGCGCCAGCAAATACGCCCGGATGAACGGCTGCAAATCCCCGTCCAGCACGCGATCCACATCCCCCACTTCCGTCTTCGTCCGGTGATCCTTGATCATGCGGTAAGGCTGCAGCACATACGATCGAATCTGCGATCCGAAATCGTTATCCAGTTTCGAATCTTCAATCTTCTTTGTCGCCGCCCGCTTCTTCTCCATCTCGTATTCATACAGCTTCGAACGCAACATGCTCATCGCCCGTTCGCGATTTTTATGCTGCGACCGCTCGTTCTGGCAATTCGCCACCAGCCCAGTCGCAATGTGCGTGATCCGCACTGCCGAATCCGTCGTATTGACATGCTGCCCACCCTTGCCGCTCGAACGGTAAGTATCGGTGCGGATATCTTCCGGCTTAATCACGATGTCGATACTGTCGTCGATTTCCGGCGACACGAACACACTGGCAAACGACGTATGCCGCCGCTTCGCCTGATCAAACGGCGAAATCCTTACCAGGCGGTGCACCCCGATTTCACTGGTCAGCAATCCAAACGCATATTCGCCGTTCACCGCAAACGTCGCCGATTTCAGCCCCGCCTCTTCGCCCGGCTGGTAGTCGTAGAGAACCGTCTCGAATCCCTGCCGCTCTGCCCATCGCAAATACATGCGCAGCAGCATATCGGCCCAATCCTGCGACTCCGTCCCGCCGGCGCCCGGATGAATGGTCACAATCGCATTCAGTGCGTCGTTTTCGCCGGAGAGCAGCGTCTCCGTCTCCAGCTTGTCGACCAACTCGCGCAGCAAGTCGATCTCGCGGCGCAACTCCGCATCCACATTCTCGCCCTCCTTCGCCAGATCGAAGTAAGCGGCAATGTCATCGCCCCGGCGCGCCAGGTCGGCGTCGGTGGCCAGCAAATGTTCCAGCCGCTTTTTCTCCCGCATCACTTGCTGCGAGCGCTGCGGATTCGACCACAAATTCGGGTCGGCGGACTGCTTCTCAATTTCGCTTAGTTGCGGACGGAGTTTGTCCGCGTCAAAGATACTCCCGGAGCTCGCGCACTTTCTTGCTCAGCGACCCGTATTCCTGCTCGAACTCTTGATTCATGAGGATGCTTCTGCTTTCTTGCCTGATTTCGTGGGAAGCCCGAAGCGCGTGAGCAGCGCCCCTGCTGAAATTATCGCACACAGCCACGCGAACCAATCTCCATGCCGCGTGTAGAACGTGGTTACCGAAGTGAGTGCATACGGCGCAACCAGCGCCCCGCGTTCCTTTCGCGGCAGCCGCGCCACCGTGCTCCCATACGGATCGATCGACGCCGTCACTCCCGTATCCGTCGCGCTCAAAATCCACCGGTTGTTTTCGATCGCCCGCATCCGCGTCTGATTCAAATGCTGCGCGTACGCGCCGCTATCGCCATACCATCCGTCATTCGAAATGTTCACGAAAACTTGTGCCCCGTTGTTCGCGAACTGCCGCACCTCATCCGGAAACACCGACTCGTAGCAGATAAAAATTCCCAGCGGCATACTTCCCGCTTCCAGCGGCGCCCTCGAAGTCCCCGCCTTAAACTCTCCCACTTCCTTGGTGAGTCCACCCGCAAACGCAAACAACTTCGGGAACGGCAAATATTCTCCGAACGGCACCAGATGCACTTTGTCATAACGCGCCGTCCACTCCCCCGTCGGACTCACCAGCGCCGCCGAGTTGAACACTTCCGGCGATGCGCTCCTCGGCTCCGAAAAAACGGGCCTGCTCCCAATCGCGCCCGTAACCACCCAACTCCGCGTTGCACGCGCCATCTCGCTCACCGGATCGCGAAACAGCGGATCGCTCGTAAAAAAAGGCGCCGGCGATTCCGGCCACACGATCAAATCCGCCTTGCCGTGCGCCGATTCAGTCGCATTCGACGCGGACGAACTGGAAACCTCCGCCTTCTCGCTCAAATCCGTCAATTCGCGCAGCGTGCCCTCGAAAGCCTCGCGCGTCCAGTTCTCATCCACTGGAATATTTTCCTGCACCAGCAGCGCCGCCCGATCCCCCGCCAGCGCTGGAGCATCCACCAGTCTCCCCGCCTGCAACACCGCCGCCGCCACTACCGCCGCCAGCAATAATGTGTTTCGCTTTTTTCTCGGCACCAGAAACGCCGCCGCCACCGCCACATTCACCAGCATGATCTCGAATGAGATCCCGTACACCCCCGTCCACATCGTGATCCGGCTCAGCGAAATGTTATCCACCTGCGCCGTGCCCAGCAGATCCCACGGAAATCCCGTGACCCGCGTTCGCGCCAACTCCACCGCAACCCACAAAAACGGCACCGCAATCAACGCCCGCCGGTTGTCCCGACCTGGCCCCGCCGCCAATCCCACCAGCAGCCCAAACAGCCCGTGATAAAGTCCGAGATAAAGACAGAAGAGAAACAGTGCCAGCGCAGCCGCCGCCACGCTCAGCCCGCCATGCTCATGCATCGTGTCGTAAATCCAGTAACACGTGCCCGCGAACCACAGAATTCCCGATGTATACCCCAGCAGAAATGCCTGCCCCGGCGTGGCTGCCTGCAGATTGACAGCTCCATCCACCTCCAGCGCCCCCGCCGGCCGCGCCCGCAGCAAAGCCACAATCAGCGGAGCAAACGCCACCCACGATAAAACATAAAGTCCGGGAAGAGGAAAGATGAGGATCTGCAACAGCGAGGAAAGAACAACTAACAACCAGGCGCTGTAGTGAATTTGTCGCACCCGCAAGAATAACAAAAGAGTTTTAAGATTATAAAAGGCCCTGTCATTCCGAGCGGGCTTCAGTCCGCGAGGAACCTGCTTTCCCCGCCACCACTCCCCGCACGAATTCCACAATCTCTTCCGTCACATACGGCGGAGGCGCAATCCGAAACACCGGCCGTCCCGCCACAGGCTTCAACGAAACCCCCTGCCAGCCAACTCCCGCGCCATCGTGCAGAATCACGGCACCCGCTCGATCCATAAACTCCTGCGCCGACTTCTTGAAATCTTCCGTCCCCGGATCGAGCACCGTCATATACAAATCCGGCCGCAAGAACTTCAACACGCTGTTCGATTCCAAAATCACATTGCCCGACGCCTCAATCCGCCTTCGCAGCGCCGGCATCGCCTCCGCCAACCTTCCCTGTTCCGTCCGCACCCACAGCGCCCGCGCCGCACCTGCCAGCAGAAATCGCGAAGTGTCCGATTCTCCCGCGCGATCTTTCTCCTCCGAAATCGCCCAGCTATGGTCCGCCGTCGCACAATCGCACGCCTCTCCATTCGCGGAGCAAACTCCATGCCCATACTGCGTAATCTTCACCGCCGTCCACTCATACTCGCGCAATCCGGCAATCAGCCCCGCAACCACGCTGGTCTTCCCCACACTCCGCGAATGCCCGCCAATTACGACGATCGCCACGCTTACCTCTTTTTTCCCAACCTCGCCAGCGCCGCCAGTTGCTTCAAATACTCCCGCACCGGTTGCGCTGGAGTTCCCCAGAACGCCACGCCCTTCCCGCGCAAAACTTTATTCGGCAACACACCGCCCTGCCCGCCCAGCATCACTCCTTCTTCAATACGCGCATGTTCCCCAATCCCCACCTGCCCGCCCAGCACCACATCATTCTCAATCACAATGCTTCCCGAAAGCCCGGTCTGCGCCGCAATCACCACGTTCTCCCCCAGCCTGCAGTTGTGGCCAATATGCACCAGGTTATCGATCTTCGTTCCGCGCCCGATCCGCGTCTCATCCAGCGCCCCGCGGTCAATCGTCGTGTTCGCCCCAATCTCCACATCGTCTTCAATCACCAGCCGGCCCACCTGCGGAAATTTCTCATACCGTCCGCTCTTCGCGTCGCGCACGTATCCAAACCCATCGCTCCCCAGCACCGCGCCCGCATGGACGATCACCCGATCGTCCACCGTCGTCCCCGCGTAAATCGTCACATTCGGATAAATCTCGCACCCGCTCCCAATCTTCACTCCGGCCCCAATCACGCACCCCGCGCCGATTCTCGAACCCTCGCCAATCTCAGCGTTCTCGGCCACTACCGCGCGTTCCTCAACAACCACGCCGGCTCCCAGCTGGACCGAAGCATGCACCACTGCGCTCGCCTGTACGCCAGCTTCCCGCCCCGCCCGTTTCCCATCCTGCAGAAACGCCGCCGCCCGCGCAAACGCCAGCTTCGGATGCCGGCAAATCAGCAACGGCTTCCCCGACGCTCCCGCCGCAAATTCCCCCGCAATCACCGCCCCGCCCCCGACTGCATCGCCCGCGCCAGATATTTTTCATCTTCCACAAAAACCACGTCGCCCGCCACAGCCGACGCGAGACTCGCCACCCCGCTCACCTGCGCGCTTCCATCTCCCTGCAGCCGGACCTCCAGCGCCTCCGCGATCTCCTGCAACGTGCGTTTCATCGCTCTCACTCTATCGCAGAGCACAGACTGTAAGGAAGTAACCCGCAAACTTGTCGCGGGGCGTGGAGCCAGATTTCCGCATCCAACAAAATTATGTGGGGACAGCCGCCCTCGGCTGTCCGGTCGAGCGCAGCTCGACGCTCTCTCCGTTAGCCGTTAAACTATGAATACCAATCGAGAAGACGAAGTCGAAGAAGGTATGACTTCCCCCGATCGCAAACCATTCACGTTCCCTTCTCCCCCGGATCCCCGCCCTCGCCCTTGCAGCCCTCATCCTCTTCCCGATTCTTTCCCCCGCTCAGGAACTCGCCCGCCGCCTTATCCTCAAAGACGGCTCCTACCAATCCATCACGAAGTATGAAGTCAAAGGCGACCGCGTCCGCTACTACAGTGCTGAGCGCGAAGAATGGGAAGAACTACCGTCCTCGCTGGTCGATTGGCCCGCCACCGAAAAGTTCGAGAAGGACCGAGCCGCCACACCCACACTTCCCGAAGCCGCCCTCATCGACAAAGAAACCGACGCCGATCGCGGCGCCGGAGCGTCTCACCTTCCACAAGTCGCGCCTGGCCTGCACCTGCCCGAACTTTCCGGCATGTTTCTACTCGACAATTTCAAAGGCCAGCCCCAACTCGTCGAGGTCCAGCAGGACGAAGGCGACGTCAGCCGCGGCTCTAAAGCCAGCGTTCTTCGCGGAGCGATCGTTCCCATCGCCGGAGCCAAACAAACCATCGAACTCGATGGCGAGCACTCGACCGTCTACGCTCACGTCGCCGTTCCTTCGATTTACATCAACCCCGAAGACCAATCTCCAGATCAAGAACCGCCCGGCCAAACCGCTTCCGCTCAGCCTTCGCGACCCAGTCTCGACGCTCCCCGCACCCAACCCGCCCAGCCGCAGCAACCCGAGCAGGCCGTCGTTCCCTTCGGTCGTTTCCTTCTCATTCATCTGAAAGTGAAAAGCGGCAAACGCATCGTCGGCGATCTCAAACGCTCCGCCAACGGAAAAACCAGCCCGCAAGAAAATTCCGTCAAGACCACCATCGACCGCGTCGCCGGAGGCTGGCTCAAACTCACTCCCACCGAAGATCTCGCCCCCGGCGAATACGCCATCGTCGAAATGAAGGGATCGCAAGGCATGAACCTCTACCTCTGGCCCTTCAGCGTGAACCCCAACGCGCCGGCCAACACCAATCCCTGGACCCCAGAAGTAAAGGACGTGAAAGAAGTGAAAGAAGTGAAAGATAAGAGTGCGGAGCCAGAGAAGCCGAAGTGAACTTGCAATCAAGTAGTAGAGTTTTTAGGAACAGGTAATTGAAAGAAGCGGATTCCGTGTTTCTTACGCCAGCCCAGCGTGAATGCCAAGCCTCTCAGCGGCCTTCCGAAGACGCTGGCCTCGCGTCCACAAAAGCGTAGACGAATCAAGGAAGATCGAGGCGATCAGGTGCGCATCGATCAATCCGATGCCGAAGCGATATAAGCGGCGAGCCTCAACCATTCGCCGCACCTCGCTCAGAAGCGCAGCGCCGAACGGGATGGCGTGCGATGGCACTCCTCCGCCATTCCCTTAGACCGGGGAATTGTCAATGAGTGTAATCGCCTGATTTCAACACTTGTCGGGCCCGTTATAATCACGCCGATGGCCAGCGAACACCTTTCTCTCGTGGGCGAACCGCACCGTGCTTCGCCCGGGCCGCGAAGAGCCCTACCTGTCGATCCAGGATATCGTCGTTTTCGTCCGCGACCTGGAAGTGAGTAAGCGGTTCTACCTGCAACAATTGGGCTTCGAACTTATCACAGAACAACGCCTTCCCACCGGCGAACGCTGGATCGAGGTGGCGCCGCCCGACGGAAGCGCGAATCTCGCGCTGGTAGAACCAAAGCCTGACTCGCCGGAATTCAAACTGATTGGCGGCTACCGCTGGGTCCTGTTCATGACCGAGGATGTCCACGCCAAGTACAAAGAATGGAGCGAACGCGGTGTCCGTTTCACAACTGCTCCGGAGACGCCGGGGTGGGGCGGCACCTATGCGCGCTTCGAGGATCCAGACGGGAATGCGTTTGGCCTGGAAGGCTTCGATGAGGTGAGGCAAAGCCTGGAGTCGCGCCGGCAGGCGCACGCCCAGAAACTAGAATCCGAACGCCGCACCGCCCAGGAACTGGAAATAGCGCGGCAGGTGCAGGCGCGGTTGTTTCCGCAGATTCAGCCGGAGTTGAAAACGGTCGAGTACGCGGGAATCTGCGTGCAGGCGCGCCAGGTGGGAGGGGATTATTTCGATTTCCTGAATCTCGGACCGCAGCGGCTGGGGTTGATCATCGGCGATGTTTCGGGCAAAGGGATCGCCGCCGCTCTGCTGATGGCGAATTTGCAGGCCAGCCTGCGGAGCCAGTCAGCGCTGGCCTTCGATGAGCCCGAGGCGTTGCTCCGTTCTGTGAATCGCCTGTTCTATGACAATACCGGCGACAGTGCCTATGCCTCGCTTTTGTTTGCCGATTACGACGAGGCGGCGGGGCGACTGCGCTACGTCAATTGCGGCCATTTGTCAGGTCTCTTGGTAAGAAGCGACGGCAAGGTGGATCGGCTCGAGTCCACCAGCACGCTGCTCGGACTGTTCAGAGAGTGGAATTGCTCGATGCGGGAGCAGGAGTTTTCTCCCGGGGACGTGCTTGCGCTTTACACAGATGGGATCACCGAAGCCAGTAACGAGCAAGGAGAGGAATTTGGCGAGCTATGCTTGGTTGAATCGCTTCAGCAACATCGGGACTTGCCCTGCCAGGCTTTGTTGACCGCAATCGTGGACGGCGTTCGGCAATTCAGTTTTCAGGAACAACAGCGATGACATCACGGCGATCGTCGCGAAGTTCAAGGCTACTAGCTGACGTGTCGTCGGGTGGATTGAAGGTCCACTAACCTCCTTCCCCGGCTCCGGCTGCGATAATGCGCCCGACAGCGTAACATCCCCATAACACTCATCGACGCGGGTCGGCCAGTCCGCTAGCGTCTATGAGTGCTAACGTCTGTTAGCAGAAATCATAATGGAAAGTCCCGCAAATTCAGAGTAAAGTGCTGGCGATGGAAGCCGCTACGCGAAATGCCATGCATTCAGAACAGTTGGATCGTAAGGGCCTTGCGGCACAGCGATGGGGTGTAGTCCTGCTCGTCCTCAATTTCATCGGTGCTATCGTTTATGTGGTTAGAGCTTCGAATGGTTGGGTAATCCCACGGGAGCGGGAACTGGGACTGCATTCGGTGACAGGAGAGCCATTCATCTGGGCGCTTTCCATCTTCCCAGTCTGTGCTGTCTTCTTTGTGTTGAATCTGACTTGGGGCGGGTTCATCCTCGCCCGAAAACGATGGCGAAGCGGCATCTTCTGGCTATTGACAATTCCGATTTGGCTGGCCGCAGTTGTAATCGATTTCGCGCACCACTGACCTCATGATTCGTGAAAATCGCTGTTCCACTCGTTGCCCCGGGTGCGAGCCTGGCAGCTTCTAAATTACAAAATTACCCAATTACAAAATTACGAATTCTTCATTTCGTCACTCCCCGCTGCGCAATCCCAATATCGTCGCGGGTCGTGTTCTTCACCAGATACATCATCTCGTCAGCCTGCGATTTATCGCTCACTGTCGTACACGGACTAAGTCATCGATAGTTTTTTGATGACTCCGACGATGGCGGCGACAAGGCCTAGTTGCCTGCTGGAGGGTTATTTTCGCGGAATCAAATCGCCGCCGCGCCCAACCGCACCTTGACGTGCCTTTGCGAGCGCCCAACTAATCGATGCAGGTGGTTCGAGGGACCAGCGGTAAGCCAGTGCCATTTGCCGTGCCGCCTCCTCCGGCGCGACCATTCCGCAGCAAGTACCGAGGCCGGGACAAGCGATGGAGCTGATTTTGCGCTCGGCTTGGCGATTGTGCTGATGCACAGCAATCAGCATCGCCCACATCGCGGCAAACACATAGTCCGTAGTGGCAATTGTCATTGGTACTCGCATGGTCGGCGTGTGTGCGACAAAAGGGTGCTTAGCGTTGCCGGTCTCGACAATAACCGATGTTCCCACAGGTTGCTCCCCTAAATAATCTCGAATAATCCTCTCCTGTACTCGGTCCATCAACTCGACGCCGAAGTAACAAATGATTGCGAGGTCAACTCCACCATCCATCAATCCGAAAGAGTTGGCTGCACTCACCATGCAGTCAAACTCCTCCAGTTCCTCGAACCTGCCGTTCACTATTTCAACGTGAGATAGGTCGCGGAATTTCTGTTTCCAGCATTCGCACAACTCGCGCTTTGGGTCGACCAAAATTAATTTAGGAGTGGGGATGGACATTGGCTATCACTCTTATTTTCAACGTCTTCGAGACGACAGCAGAGCGGCTGGCCGTAATAGGCGGTTACCCGCGTTGACGCCGGTTGCGCACTCAGTCAGGCTCGCAGGGCCGTTAATTCGCAACCCGCTAAATCGCAAAACTACCCGATCGCCCAATCACGCGATCTATTTCATCACTCCCCGCTGCGCAATCCCGATATTGTCGCGGGTCGTGTTTTTCACCAGATACATCATCTCGTCGGCCTGCCGGATGACGTCATGCGCATCGCGCGCATCGTGCGGATAGGTAGCCAGCCCAATCGAAGCTCGAACATTCAAATTCAGCCCTTCATCACGGCAAAAACTGCTCGCCCGCAGCGCGTCGCGCAAGCGCTTCGCCACCACCAGCGCCTGATCTTTCCCCGTCTGCGGCAGCAGCACCACGAATTCATCCCCGCCGTATCGAAACGCAAAATCAATCAACCGCAGCTGCGCCTTCACCAGATACCCAATCTCCGCCAGCAGCTTGCTCCCAATCAAATGTCCATGCGTGTCGTTGACTGACTTGAAATGGTCCAGATCGATAAACAGCACGCTGAACTCGTACCCAAATCTCGACGAACGGTAAACCTCCGTCTCCAGTGTCTTATAAAGATGTCGCGCATTATAAAGTCCGGTGCAATCGTCGGTGATCGTCAGTTCCTGTATCTTTTCCACCCAGCGCGCGTTCTCAATCGCAATCGCCGCATAGTCGCATAGCGACTGCAGAAAGAATACTTCCTGCTCGTTGAATTGCGACCGGTCCACATTCACCAACTGGATCACGCCCAGCACCCGCAGCCTCGATTTCAACGGCACCGCGATAATCGACCGCGTCTCCCACTGCGTGGCCTCATCAATCCGCCTGGCAAACCGCGGATCATGATCCACATCGTTCGAGATCACCTGCTCGCCGTGCTTCGCCACCCACCCTGCAATTCCCTCGCCCACCTTCAGCCGGACATTCTTCAGCGCTTCCGCCTTATCGCCCACCGCAATCGCAAAATAGAGTTCGTCCTTTTGCTCATCCACCATCAGCAATGACCACGTGTCCGGACGGAAATATTCCGCCATCTTCTCCATAATGGTCTGCAGAATCGAGTCGAGGTCGAGCGACGACGTCAGCGCCTTCGCCACGTCGTGGAAAATGCTGAGTTCCTGGCCCTGGCGGGTTGGTTGTGTGCCGACAGCCTCGGACATGCGGGCTTCCTTCATCTCCCGTGGTAGCGCGGGCGCTCGTGCCCGCCAGCCTTATTCCCTGTTGATCTTCGAATCGTTACCCTAGTTTCAAATCGACGATTCGCGGCATGGACGAGTGACAGTTCCAAAAATTATAGATTCGCATCCACTCCGCCGCAATGAACGTTGGTAACCCCGAACCCCTAACGCCAACGGGCTCTTCACGATAGCCAAACTCCCACCCCCGCTTGACCTCCCGCTCCAGGGTGGGCGTAGTCTAATAATCTATGCCAACCCTACTCAAACCCGCCCGCGCGCTCTCGACCGCCCTCATCTTACTGACCCTGTCACTCCTCATTCAGCCAGTCCATGCCGCCCCCGCCGCCGATCCGAAAACCGTAGCCGAAGTCGATGCCGGCCTCGGCCCCTGCACCGCCGATTTCATCATCACCGACGAAGACGGCAAGCCCGTCTACGCCGCCAACATTCGCGTCCACATCACTTACGGATTCATGAACCTCCACAAGTTCGACCTCCAGGTTGGAACCAACGCCGACGGCAAAGCCCGCTTCATCGGCCTCCCGGAAACTTCCAAGCAAGGATTCTTCTTCCGCGCCTCCGAAGGCGACCGCGAAGGCTCAGCCTTCGACAACCCGGCCAAAACCTGCAAGACACAATTCACCATAGCTCTTAGAAAAAAACCTCAGTGACCCGGGCAGCTCCCGGTTACCTTCGTTGCCTCAACATCTATAGCCTATTTCCCTGCCTTTCGCCTATGATTGGGTGTGCATCGTAACGCGGGCCCAGTCGGTTTTCCGCCCGCCGGAGTCCTTGTGGGCGCCTTCGGAGAAAAACTTCGTCAGCAGCGTGAGCGGCGCGGCATCTCGCTCGACGCCATCTCCACCGCCACAAAAATCAGCACCCGCATGCTCCGCGCCATTGAGGACGAGCATTTCGACCAGCTCCCCGGCGGCGTCTTCAACAAAGGTTTCGTCCGCGCCTACGCCCGCCAGGTCGGCCTCGACGAAGAAGAAGTTGTCACCGATTACCTTACCGCCCTGCGCGAGAGCCAGATTCACTCGCAAGCCATTCTTCCCAACTTCCGCGCCCCAGCCACCAAATCCGCGGCTCAAAGCACCACCGCTCTCCACCGCAACGCCCTCCAGGAGGACGACTCCGCCACAATTCCGCCGGCCGCTGATCGCCGCGTCAAAGAGCGTCGTAAAGAATCTCGCCGCCGCGACGATC
Source organism: uncultured Acidobacteriaceae bacterium (assembly GCA_963777005.1). GTDB lineage: Bacteria > Acidobacteriota > Terriglobia > Terriglobales > Acidobacteriaceae > Sulfotelmatobacter. The sequence continues at coordinate 93,700 of CAVZPC010000013.1, forward strand.
GTGACCTTCGTCCCCATGCCGATCGCCCCGCAGCGGATCATCCCAGCTCACATCACCTCGCGGATCACCTGACTGAAGAACGTCGAGAGCAAGATCATCCAGAGGAAGATCATCCAGATAAAGATCATCCCACCGTAGCCCTCGACGACGTTGTCCCCTCGTCACGCCTCTCTTTCCTCAATCTTGATTCCGCCCCATCCTCTTCGCACCTCGCTGATAGCGATTCCGAATCGCTCGCGCCCGAAAGCCCCATCCATCCCGCGAATCCTTCTTCCCGCATCCCCTGGGGCCAACTCGCCGGGCTTCTACTTCTGATCACGTTGGCTGTCACCCTGTGGAATCTTCACCGCCGCAGCCAGCTCTCGGTCGCATCGCAGCCCAACTCGGTGCCATTCGCGACGAGCGCACCCGCCGCCTCGCAGTCCTCGCCGACGCCCGTCTCCGCCCCCGCATCCACAACGTCCGCGGCATCCTCCGTACCCATCAAACCCAGCCCCGTTTCTGGCTCCAACGCCACCACGCCTGCCCCCGCTCAGCCCGATGAAGACGGCAACCTTCCCGTCGCCAAGCCCCACGCTCCAGCCGTCGCGCCCAAGGCGCCGCCAACGCTCTCGCTGGTCATCCGCGCCGCGCAAACCTCCTGGATCTCGATCACCGCCGACGGTCAGCCCGTCGCCCGCGAAACTCTGATCGCCCCGGCCAACACCAGCGTTCGCGCCGCCCACGAAATCGTCATTCGCACCGGCAACGCCGCCGGCGTCAGCTTCCTGTTCAACGGCAAAGAAATCCCTGCCAGCGGCGACCCCGGCGAAGTCCGCACCTACACCTTCGACGCCTCCGGCGTCAGCACCTCGCCCGCTCTCCCACCCTCCGCTCCTCCCAGCTAGCCCTCCGGAAAATACTCCTCCGCACACGCCTCAATCCGCGCAATTACTCCCGGCAACTCTCCGCGCAGCAAATCCCACGCCTCCATGTACTCTCCGTATTTCGAATTCTCCAGCTTCGGATACAGCCCCACGCTCCACTTCCCCCGCACCGTTTCCTCCGGCAGGATGAACCACACGTCCTCCGGAATCACATACGCCGCCACAAACTCAAAGGAATTTTTCTTGTACGGCCCCTTGCTGTCTTTCATCGTGCACGAATACCCCGTCCCCTCCCGGAAGATCGTCGACTTCACCTGCACCCGCACCATCTCCCGGCTCCCCCGATCTACCACAAAGTCGTATCCCGAGGACTCTCCCCAGGGCCCGCGCCAGCCGTAGCCCTTCCCGCAACGCCCGCGCCGCAAAACACATCTCCGCCCACTCTCCCCGCAACTTGCAATTCCTGATCGCCGCCCCACGCCTTCTCCTCATAGTTTTCCCCTTAAGAATCCAGCAATATGTAGTTCTTGTCATCCTGAGCGAAGCGAAGGATCTCTGCAGTCTTGTCCGCCGCTATCTCAGTCTCAGCAAACCTCCCATCCACTTAACTTCCCAATAAAAAACGCGGCCCGCAGTGGCCGCGCACACCTCTCACACCATATTCCACTTTCCCATGCCGACCAGTCCCCGTAAAGTCCACGAAAGTAGACAACGGGTGCAAGATCGGGAAGGGCACGACTTTAGTCGTGCCGCCTCAGCCCTCGACGAAGAACGCGGCTTCAGCCGCTGAGGTACGCTCCCTAAAAAAACTCTGTCATTCCGACCGAAGCCGGAGCGCCAGCGACGGCGTAGCGGAGGAACCTGCTGTTCGATTCTGCTCGATCAATTCTTGTCATCCTGAGCGAAGCACGCAGATTCGCCTCACGAATCCGCACACGCAGTCGAAAGCCTGCCCTGAGCGGAGCCGAAGGGGATCCCTGCACCCTCATCCGCGTTCCGCCGGCCTCAAGGAGTTCTCCCGCATCGTCGTGACGCAGGGATCGGGAAGGGCACGAGTTTCACTCGTGCCGATCATGGTCGAACTAGGAACGCGGCTTCAGCCGCTGAGGTACGCGCCCCAAGAAACTCATGTCACTCCGACCGGAGCCGGAGCGCCAGCGACGGCGTAGCGGAGGAACCTGCTGTTCGATTCTGCTCGATCAATTCTTGTCATCCTGAGCGAAGCACGCGGATTCGCCGCGACTCCGCAGGGGCGGTCGTGGACACCTGCCACGATTTTTGCCGTTCAGCAGGATAGACTAGCTATCCATGATCGTCTGGATTTCTGGCCCAACCGGCGCTGGGAAGAGTTCTCTAGCCCGCGTGCTCTCATCTTCGGGATATTCGGTCGTGCAAGAGAGACTGCCGGCCGAACGATTCCGTGCCTTTGCTTTAGACCCCGTCCGACACTGTGAATCACTTCAGGAGGACATCATGCGCTCACGCCTAAACGGTTGGCGCAAGGTATCGACGTCGCCCCGAGTTTTATTTGACCGGAGCATCGAAGAAGATATTCGTATCTTTTGTCGAATGCATCGCGCCCTCAGCTTCCTCGACGATCGGCAATTTGCCCGTCTGCAGGGCCTGGCAGAGCAGTTTCAGCGAGATATGCCCAAGCCGGAGCTCATAGTGTTTATGTGCCCAGACAGTCGGGTCCTCGCGCAACGGGTAACGCCATTATCGCATCCGCGATTCATCGTCGAGAACTTGGAGCAACAGGTGTCCCTATATACTGACTGGCTCACAACAAGGCGGGAGGATATCCTCAAAGTTGACAATTCGGCCTGTAGCCTGCGAGCGACAGAACGCCTGTTTGGAGAAGAACGTCTATGCTGACTACAAAGGAGCGCCGATCAGTATTCGTGCTCTTCTGCATCTTCACGATTATCTGCGTGATCGTGGAAGTGGGCCTGATATATGAGATCGTTGAAAAGGGCTTTACTAACATGAAGGCGCTCTCGGCCGTCGTCGTTTTGTTTGCAATCGGCCAAACCTTCGTTAAGTTAGTTAATAAGACCTTTCTCGAGTCGAGTATTCTAGTGCCGACGGCTCTGCAGAGATCTTCCTCGGAGCGCTGCAACATCATTTCAAACGCACAACGATCGGGCGAGGACACCTACCTGACCCGCCAGAAATTGATTACAAACACTCTAAAGTACTCAGAAGAATCCCTGAAGGGTTGGGTTCCTGGGTCTCATTTTGAATTCTGCGTATTCGTCGATCAAGAACAGCCATTGCTTTTCGCGTATTTTGACTCCCACCAAGATGTTGCCGCCCGAAGCATGACCGAACGGGAGCGAAATCCTTTTTTTTATGTGGAGAGAGGATACGAGGTAACCCGGCTCTTGCAGACACCGACATCTCAACTCCGCATCGTCAAAGATACCAGCGACGAAAAAGCAAACTATGTTTTTACGTCGAATCAGCAGCGTAACCAACTAAGATCCACTGTTCTACTTTGCCCCGACGTAGCGATGCCGTGCGCGCTCGTCGTCACCAGCAATGAAAAGAGTGCATTTTCCGATACGGACCTCGACGTTATGTCATTCCTACGGTACATCGGTGAGTCGGTGCGCTTCGATCTAATGGAAGGAAACTTCATCCACGAGATACGCACCCAAAGGCCTGGTCTTTTCCGAAATGATCGACGCTAATCGTTCCGCCCCAAGACTGGTCACAAAACAACGAGGCGGCTCGCGCCGCCCCGCTCAAAACTGAGAACTGAGAACCGACAACTGCCCTACGTCCCCTCGCTCCATCCCGCCAAATACTCTTCCTGCTCCGGCGTCAGCCGATCGATCTTGATTCCCATCGATTCCAGCTTCAGCTTCGCCACGCGTTTGTCGAGCTCGTCAGGAACTTTGTAAACCCGCTTCTCCAGCGACTTGAAATTCTTCACCATGTATTCCACCGAGAGCGCCTGGTCGGCAAAGCTCATATCCATCACCGACGCCGGATGTCCCTCCGCCGACGCCAGGTTGATCAGCCGTCCCTCGCCCAGCAGATTGATCTTGCGCCCGTCTTTCAACGAGTATTCATCCACGAACGTCCGCGTCGTCCGCTTCGACGATGCCATCTTCTCCAGCGCTGGAATATCGATCTCCACGTTGAAGTGTCCGGAATTCGAAATGATCGCTCCGTCTTTCATCAGGTCAAAATGCTCTTTGGTCAGCACGCTCTTGTTGCCCGTGACCGTGCAGAACACATCGCCCAGCTTCGCCGCTTCCGTCATCGACATCACGCGGAAGCCGTCCATCACCGCTTCCAGCGCTTTCGTCGGATCCACTTCCGTGACGATCACTTCCGCGCCCGCGCCGCGCGCCCGGCTCGCCAGCCCGCGTCCGCACCAGCCATATCCGGCCACCACAAACTTCGATCCCGCCAGCAAGAAGTTCGTGGCGCGAATGATTCCGTCAATCGTCGACTGTCCTGTCCCGTAGCGGTTATCAAAAAGATGCTTGGTATCGGCATCATTCACCGCAACGATGGGAAACTTCAGCACGCCTTCCTTCGCCATCGCCCGCAGCCGAATCACGCCCGTCGTCGTCTCTTCCGTCCCGCCGATCACGCCGTCTAGATTGTCCGTGCGTTTGGTGTGCAGAATCGTCACCAAGTCCGCGCCATCATCCATAGTGATCTGCGGCTTGTGATCGATCGCCGCCATGATGTGGTTGTAATATGTGTCGTTGTCCTCGCCCTTGATGGCGAACACCGGAATGCCCTGATCGCGCACCAGGCTCGCCGAAACATCGTCCTGCGTCGAGAGCGGATTCGAAGCGCACAGCACCACGTCCGCCCCTCCATCCCGCAAACAGATCGCCAGGTTCGCCGTCTCCGCCGTCACATGCAGGCAGGCCGAAATGCGAATCCCCTTCAGCGGCTGGTTCTTGATGAATTCCTTGCGGATAATCTGCAGCACCTTCATCGACTGGTTCGCCCACTCAATGCGCTTCTTGCCCAGCTCCGCCAGCTCTAAACTTTTCACGTCGTAATTAATCTGTGCCGCTGTTGACATACTCCTCCTGTGGCGCTTTCATGCGAAGAAATTGATGTTGGTTGCCTCTGTATTAATGGAAGGGTACTTCGATCGCCCCGGTACCTTGTCAGAATACACGACTCGGACCCAAGATCAGCATACCCAAATACCCTTTAGTGAGTAAGCCTTTTGGCCTATCTTCCCAATTGCACTTTGGTGAGCCGGCTGCCCCGTCCTTGTCTCTCCGTCTTTTGGAGAGACAGAGCCTGCCCTGAGCGTAGCCGAAGGGGCGGGGATTTTGATTTTGCTCCAACCTCTCTTGGGTGGCGCAGCGCTTCCAGCGCTGCGATAAATCCCCACCCTGGCCGCGGGCTTTAGCCCCTTGAGGGCTCCCTACTTCCGCGCCCCCGCCGTCTCCCTTACACCCGCCGTGCTGGCGAGCTTCGCCGCCTTGTCGGTCTTTTCCCAGGTGAAGTCCGGATCGTTCCGTCCAAAGTGTCCGTACGCCGCCGTCTTCTTGTAAATCGGCCTCCGCAAATCCAACGACTCAATAATTCCCCGCGGCGTCAGCTTGAAGTTCGCCCGAATCAAATCCGGAATAATCTCGGGATCCACCTTCTCGGTTCCAAACGTATCCACTCTCACGCTCACCGGATCGGCGACGCCGATCGCATAGGCCAACTGCACCTCGCAACGATCCGCCAGCTTCGCTGCCACAATATTTTTTGCAATGTGCCGCGCCATATAAGCCGCTGAACGATCCACCTTCGTCGGATCTTTTCCGCTGAATGCTCCCCCGCCGTGCCGTCCCATCCCACCGTAGGTGTCCACAATAATCTTCCGGCCCGTCAGTCCGGTGTCTCCCATCGGTCCGCCAATCACGAACCGTCCCGTGGGATTGATGTGATACTTCGTATCTTCATCGAGCAGCTGCGCCGGAATCACCGCCTGGATCACGTGCTTCAAAATCCCCGCGCGCAATTCATCGTTGGTAACGGTCTCCGCATGCTGCGTGGAAATCACCACCGCATCCACGCGGATCACCTTCCCCTTCGCATCGTATTCAACCGTAACCTGCGACTTCCCATCCGGCCGCAGAAACGGCAGCGTCCCATCCTTACGCACCTGCGCTAACCGCATCGTCAACTTGTGTGCCAACGAAATCGGCGTCGGCATCAACTCCTGATTCTCATTACACGCATACCCAAACATCATCCCTTGGTCGCCGGCGCCGCCGGTATCGACGCCCATGGCGATGTCGCCGGATTGTTTGTTGATGCTGGAGATGACGGCGCAGGTATTGCAGTCGAAGCCGTGGAGAGCGTTATCGTAGCCGATGCTTTGCACGGTGCCGCGAACGACTTGTTGAAAATCGACGTAGGCCTTGGTGGTGATTTCTCCGGCGATGACGACGAGGCCGGTGGCGGTGAGAGTTTCACAGGCAACGCGGCTGAGGGGATCTTCGGCCAGACACGCGTCGAGGATGGCGTCTGAAATCTGGTCGGCGATCTTATCGGGATGGCCTTCCGTAACGGATTCGGAGGTAAACAGAATGCGATTCTTCGCGATTGCGGCCAAGATAGTTTCTCCTTAAGAAAATGCTTCGGACTTAACTTGTGGCGAGAGCCGCGGATAAGGCGCGCGGTCGCAACCTCGATGATACAAAAGAGTGATCAAAAAGAAGTCCTGAAAAAGGCTACCAGACACTGTGTCTGTACGCAATTATTTTTGCCTTAACTGCCACGCAGTCAATTCAGTAGCGGAATAATCAGGGTGGATGGAAGCATCTGGCAGTCGAGTGGATGCGGCTGAAGCCGCTGATGGATTGCGGAGCTTTGGTTTAGGATCAAAATCCCCGCCCTGTCTCTCCAAAAAACGGAGAGACAAGGACGGGGCACCCGGCGCTAATGCGCAATTATTTTTGCCTTAACTGCCACGCAGTCAATCCAGTAGCGGAATAATCAGGGTGGATGGAAGCATTTGGGAGTCGAGCGGATGCGGCTGAAGGCGCTGATGGTTTGCGGCTTTGGTTTGGGATCAAAATTACCGCCCTGTCTCTCCAAAAAACGGAGAGACAAGGACGGGGCACCCGGGCAAGTTTCTGGTGAATCCGGAATGTGACATACTTGATCTAAGGTTGTACCTGCTTTGTTCTCTCCATGCTTGAATCGATGTCCAGGCCTTCCGTGGTGAAATCGTCGGCGAATCCGCCTACGGCTGAAGAAATCCGACTGCGGAGTTTATTTCTCAACTGCGTTAAAGCAGCCGTCATTGCAACGGATTTGTCCGGGGTGGTGACGTACTGGAATCCGTTTGCCGAGAAACTATATGGCTGGCGATCGGAAGAAGTTTTGGGGCGGAACATCATGGAAATCACCGTGAGCTCCGAGGACGAGGAAGCAGGGCGAAGGCACATGGCGACCGTGCTGGAGGGAAACAGCTGGGCGGGAGAGTTCCAGGTGCGCTGCAAGGATGGAAGTTCGGTGGGCGCATTTGTGACTTTATCTGCGGTACGAGAAGAGGACGGCGCGATTGTCGGCATCGTGGGAGTGAGCCAGGAGTTGGCCGCTCTGAAAGAAGCGGAAGGCGCGCTGCGGCGAAGCGAAGAACAGTTCCGGGCCTTTGCGAATTCGTTGCCGGAGTTGTGCTGGATGGCGGACGGTGCGGGCCAGGTTTTCTGGCGCAACGAAAGATGGTACGAGTACACGGGGACCACGCCGCAAGAGATGGAAGGACGGAGCGGAGAATCGGTGCACGATCCCGAGATTCTTCCGGCGGTGCTGGAGCGGTGGAAAATATCGCTCGAGACCGGCACTCCGTTTGAGATGGAGTTTCCGCTGCGTGGAGCGGACGGGGTATTCCGCTGGTTTCTGGCGCGAATTCAGCCGTTGCGCGACGAAGCAGGAAAGATCACGCGGTGGTATGGCACAGCGACCAATATTGATGAGCAACGGCAGTTGTTAAAGTCGCTGAGCGAAGCGCGGGACGATCTGGAAAAACGGGTGATGGAGCGGACGGCAGAGTTACATGCGGCGACGGACAGTTTACGCGATTTGTCGGCCCGGCTGCTGCGGATGCGCGATGACGAACAGAGGCGGCTGGCGCGCGAGCTGCATGACAGCGTGGGGCAACTGCTGGCGGCGATCAGCATGAACATCACCGTAGTTTCCTCGGAGGCGGACCGGCTGACTCTTGCGGCGGCGAAATGTGTTGCGGAGAATGCGGAACTGGTCAGCGAGGTGAGCCGCGAGATTCGAACCATCTCGCATTTGCTGCATCCGCCGCTGCTGGACGAAGCGGGATTGGCATCGGCTCTGAAGTGGTACATCGAAGGGTTTGCCAAGCGCAGCCGGATCGAAGTGAATCTGGAAATTCCGCCGGATCTAGGACGGTTGGCACGCGATACGGAGATCGCAATGTTCAGGGTAGTGCAGGAGTGCCTGACGAACATACACCGTCATTCCGGAAGTGAAACGGCGACCATACGGGTACAGGCGGGCGAAAACCTAACGGTTGAGGTGCAGGACCGAGGAAAAGGAATGCCGGAAGAAAAGCTGCGGAGCTTCGCGCGAGCGGGAAGAATCGGCATCGGTTTCAGTGGGATGCGCGAGCGATTAAGACAACTGGGCGGAACGCTGGAGCTTGAGTCGAATGGAAGGGGGACTCTGGTGAGAGCGACCTTGCCGATCGAGGCAGTTGACTCCGAAGAGGACTGGGCGAGTTAGGCGGCTGGCGCCAGCTGAAAATAAGTTTGACCGCGAAGCAGCGCTTCGACGGCTGCAAACATGGAACGGAGATCGGTTTTGGATACGAGGCCTTTGACTCCCGCTTTCCTGGCCTCGTGCTCGAGTTGGGAGCAGGGATCGATCGTGACCATAAGAATCGCCGCCCCGGGATGCTGATGGGACAACTGCCGGGAGGCTTCCAGGCCATCCATTTCAGGCATTACGAAATCCATGAGGGTGAGATGGGGAGCATGTTCATCCCATGTCTCAACGGCGCGTCGTCCGTCCTCGGCCTCGCCGACGACTACCCACTCATCCTGCCTTTCGAGGACGGAACGAAGATGAGAGCGAATCATCGCATTGTCATCCACCAGAAAAATACGAACCACGCATCTCCTTCCGAGAGCGATGATGCGGTGGAGCGGACACCGATAGACTCAAGCTAGCGCGTTGGACGAAGCGGGACCATACAGAAGGAACCCTATGCAGGACAAGGATTTCCGACGCAACGGCTTAGGCTCGCGAGCAACTACTAGCCGCGTACGCTGATTCTGGAGAAGGAGAGCACGGCCCGCGAGGAGATGGGATGACCCATCGACATAGCGGGACGGAATGTGGTGAAGATCAACATGCGCTTCACTTGCGGCAGAAGCTCCTGCGAAGCGCCCGGATCGGAGAGGATTTTGTAATCCTCGACGCGGCCATGGGCGTCGACATAAGCTTCGATCACGAGCGATTCAGCATTAATGGAACTCAAGGTGCCGAACGAGCTTTGTTGCAATTCCGGCCCGGTATTCAAGACCAGGGGAACATCTTCGTTATTGGCCTGCAACTGGCCGGGGGTCGCAAGGATCGCAGCGACCAAGCCGAAGATCAGGATGGCGCAGGCGAGGCCTGCAGTGGCGGGAACCATGAAGGCTTCCAAGGTATTTTCCAGGCGGACCATCAAACCTTCAAAGCGTGGACGCCGAGTTTGAGCAGCCTCCCGGGAAATGGCGAGGCGCAGCTTCAGACCCAGATCGGCGGGCAGGTCGGGACGGCCCGCAGCCGAGAGTAATTGCTGCGTCTGGCGCAGCAGAGTGTATTCGCGGGTGCACGCGGGACAGGCATCGAGATGTTCGCGCAAGGCGCGCATCTCATTGCCAGTGACGGCACCATCGAGATAGGGCGAGAACAACTCACTCGCCTGGGCGCAAGTCAACTCTGACTTCGTGGATGTAGCGTTTGTGGCCATGTGCGTCATGGCATCACCTCTACCCTTCTACCCCCTCCAGCAACCGGTCGCCGCGCATCGGCGGCTTCATCTTGTTCATCGGGCAGGGCGAGCCCCAGTTCCTCGCCTACCTCGCGCACGTAAGGCGCCAGGCGTTTTTTGAGGGCTTGGCGGCCGCGCGTCAATCTGGACTTCACAGTTCCGAGCGAGATCTGCAAAATTTCCGCGATCTCTTCGTAGGACATCTCTTCTAAGTCACGGAGAATCAGGGTGGTGCGATAGGGTTCCGCAACCCGCCGTAATTCCGCGTCCACACGCTGCTGCAACTCGCGATGCGCCACATTGTCGAAGGGCGAATCGTGGTGATCGGTCAGGGCACTTTGCAGGGCTTCGTCGCCGTTCCCTGCGGCCTCGGATTCCACCGGCTCGATGGAAGTCTCGTGCGCCTTGTGGCGAAACCACCAGCGTTTCCGGTTCGCCGACTCGTGGAGGGCGATGCGGTAAATCCAGGTCTTAAGGCTGGATTCACCGTGGAAGTGCTTCATGCCGCGGAAGACCTTCAGGAACACGTCCTGGGTGGTATCCGCAGCGTCGGCGGGATCGCTCACCATGCGATAGACGAGGCCGTAAACGGGACGCTGAAATTCACCGATCAGCCAGGCATAAGCCGTTTCGGAACCGGCTTTGAGGTCGGCCACAATTGCGGCCTCTTCGGCCCGAGCTCCGATCGCGCTAGCTAAATCTGCCAAGGTGGTTGCTCCCGCCATGCGTAGGCGTCCCCTGATTATAGGATTTTCCACCCCATCCTGAAACCGAAAAATCTTCGGCCAGCCGATCGGTCAGCGTTCCGCAACGCTCAAAAGGATAGACTCCGGCCAGGTGTTCCGGGTTCCCAGCCGTAAGTGGCTTATTCCCAAAGGTAACCGGGGGGAGTTACCGAAGAGGCGTTTATGCGGTGGTGGTTCGAGCCTGGGCGGAGGGGAGATTCTTGAAGATCTCTTCGAGGGCGATGAGCAATTTTGCCGAACCTTTATCCAGCTCGAGAGCGGATTTTTCAAGGAAGCCGATGGCCCCATCGTGCTGCAGGCGGGCGGCGTTTTTCTGCGACATGCCGGTCATGACGACCACGGGAATGGCTTTGGTGGCGGGATCTAGTTTCAGGGCTTTGAGGACATCGGGGCCGCTCATTTTGGGCAGCAACATGTCCAGCAGAATGAGGTCGGGGAGAATCTCGCGGGCGAGATGCAAAGCTTCGTCGCCATCGACGGCGCTGGTCACGTTATAGCCGGCGCGGGCCAGAGCGCGTTCGGTCGCTAGTCTGAGAAATTTGCTGTCTTCGACGAGGAGAATCTTGATCATTCGGTCTCTAACTCTTTGCCCTAGCGAACCCTCAGGGGCAGTGAGCGTTCACCCAGAATTACTATCGGCAAGGTGGGAGGGAAATCTCAGTGGATGGGGGTTACGTTAGAGTTTTGTAAGAAATGCGAAGGGACGCGACCATCGGTTAGCGGCGATCTGCGTCGAATCCATTCACTAACTTTTGATACAGACGGTTGGCGCGATCGCGAAGCGTGGTAAGAGAGTGCGCCTGTAACTGGATGCTGAGCTTGCGCTTCAGGGCTTCGCGCTCGGCAGTGGGCAGAGCGAAGGCGCGCATGCGCTCAACCACGGCGTCCTCGCGAAAGCGGTCACGGTTGCGGGTTTGAATCTGCTCGAAGATCTCCGCTTCGTTTTCTTTGGTGTGCTGCCAGACGTCGAAGTGAGTTCCGAACCTGTCGTTGAGGCGTCGAATGACGGGGGTAAAATTGCTCGTCAACTCGTCGAAGCTGCAGAAGACGATGGCGTTCCTGCACAAGAGTAGCCGCTCATGAAAACGAAGCCAGGCCACGAGAGCGGGGCGAGCTGAGATTTGATGCCGCACCATGTGCGAGAGAGCGACGGCTTCGGGCTGGCGCACGATTACCAGGGTGGGGATTTTCATCTTCACAGCGGTGAGGACTTGGGCGGCGGCATGAGTGTGATGCACGGTGTGGACCCGGCGCCTCTGCACGGAGAGGAAGGCTAGGTTTGCAAAGGTTGTGCCGGAGCGTCCGAAGGCCTCAATTACGAGGTCGGTATCGGGATCGACGACACGATCGACCGAGAAGCGATGGCGATAACGAACCAGTGGCATATACAACCACGGATAGACGTTCATGAAACAGTGCACGCGGTAGTAAAGCTCCCGGCGCAGGGAGATGGCAGGATGATCCGGGTCCTGCGGTTTGGCGGGCGTAGTTTGTTCCGCAACGTAGTCGCGTGGAGGGGCGCAGGTCGGTTGGTCATTCATTCGTTATTCCCCACGGTTCGTTCCCTGTCGTTCAGTCTCTGGAGTTCATTCAGCGGCGGCTTTCGAGCTGCAATCGTGCCGATGGCGTCGCGCTTCGTCTTCGTCTTTGCTTCCCGGACATATGCCTTGGCTTTGCGATACAGGCGTAGGAGAGGGATAGGCAAGAAACAGAAAGCAACGCGGGTAAATGCGTCCAGTGCGCGATGCAGACGGTAGAGAAGCTGATCTAAGCGCAATTGCGAACGCGATGGCGTTGACCCGGGGGAAATCGTTTGGCGCTTTGCGGAATTGGTCTGGCTCCAGAGGGTTATGTAGTAGTCGATTTTTGCGCGCAGACGGGGATCGAGGACATCGAGTCGAGGTCCGGCGACAATCACGTCGTTGCGCAATAAGGAGTGATGCTGTCCCTCATACACGGCGGAGCGGTCGGCACCCTGGAGGGTGGAGAGACTGGGATCGTATGGAATTTGCAGGAACTGGCACAGGGCTGTCATCACGGCGGCGGTGTCGCTCACCAGCTCTTCGTATTTCACCTGGTGCACAGAAGCGCCGGCCGCTACGATAGCGTCGCATTGACGCTTCAGCAAGCGCGATCCAAGCAGAGAACGCAGGGGCATGCCCGCCTTGCGGAAATAGCTGTTTCCGGTGGCTGCGGCTCGAATCGTCGCTCCGATGGTTTCGGCAGGGTGGCGCCACACGATGACGAAGCGGGCACTGGGAAAGTCTTTTGCCAACTGCAGCAATTGGTCGTAGTAGTTCGGAGACTTGTCTCCCCAAATCAGCGCGCCTTTGCGGCGCGCATATTCCTGGTGAACCGCTTCAAAGGCACTGGTGAATCGCGGGATGTTGCCGGCAAATTGATGGCGATCCAAGCCATGTCGGCTGAATGCCTGGTTCCAGAACTCCCAGCGTGCAGTCCAATCCCGCAAGAGAGGCGGCTTCAGAAAAACCGGACGCAGCAGGAGAAGATCAGCCTCATACATGAGCGCGACCTGCGGATGTTTATTGAGCAGGGCGTACAGGAGCGAGGATCCGGCCCGCCACATACTCACGATGAACAGCGGACCTGGCTCTAGCTCCGGCATGGTTTTCGCTAAGGGACGGCTTGCAGCCGCACATCGATATTTGGATCGGTGATGACCACGAGTTCGTGTCCACTGCGACAAATCCTCCAGCGCCCGTGTTCCTTTTCCACCACCATGAGTGCACCGGTGTGGGGACCACCTTTGACCGGCACCTTGTCGCGGTCCGAGCCCGTGATCACGCTGGAGGTGGCGAGCAGATTGCGCACATGGGTCACGACCGCGATGGAGTTCGGCGAGGACTCCGCCAGATTCAGCAGTTCTTTGAGGCGATGAGCGTAGCGGCCATAGAACTGATAAAAAGACTCTCCACTGGGAGCTGCCAGATCGAGGTGCTGGTTCAGGAGATTCAGAAAGGGGAGGATTTCGCGCACTCTCTGGCCACAGAAGACGCCGAGGTTCCAGGGACGCAGATCGCTGGTGGGGGTGATGGGAGCTCTGGTGTATTTTCGCAAGACTTCGGCGGTCTGGCGGGCGCGGCGAAGGTCGGAGCAGAAAATGGCGCCGACGCTATACATCAGGCTGACTTGCTGAGCAGTCAGAGCGGCCTCCTCCAGACCTTCTCCATCCAAGGGGACATCGAGCCAGCCACGGAGTCTTTCGTCCCTGCCGGGCATATTCAGGCTGGTGTGGCCGTGGCGAATGATGAGCAGTTTTCCCATATTCCGTCGTCTCCGAGTCGGTTTTGGGCAACGCTCCGCCCGAACCCTGGAAATTCAAATGCACACATTTGGTGGGGAGTTCTATCAAACACCCAAAACAACCGCCCGCCGGTAAGGGGAAAATAAGCGGGTAAAGATGCCGCCTGGGGGAGGAAGATGAATGCCGTGTTACATGTCTACTAATATAATAGACTTTATTAAAACGCAAGCATTATTTCGACGATTCTGAAGCTACGGGTTTTGCTGTATTGTTTGCTTCGCCGACGGGCGATAAGGTGTGGTGGTAAGTTCCTGGGGCATCTCGAGCCCCGAAGGGTGGTCATGGGCTAGTGTCCGGCAGCGGACGTTCGGGCCCTCACGACCGCCTTTTTTCTTGAGGATGTGGTTTTAGCTGAGTAAGGCTGAAAAAGGACCGGCGAGCCAACTCCGCGGCTGAAATTGCCAACCAATACGGCGGCGTTTGCGATGACCGCCTCGAAATCACAGCGTGAGTTATGGATGGTCGGGGGATCAAGGAAATCCGCGATGAACTCGAACGACTGATGAGGGAGCAGATAGAGAGTCTCCAGGAACAAACATTTTTGGGGATCGGCGAAGAGGACTTGCAAAAGGAGAAGGAACGGCTGAGGCGCATCCGGGAATTGTCCGCCGAATTTCTTGAGGCTTTGAAAAAAATTCCCTCGGAACCAACATGAACGGCGGTGCGCCCGGTCCTGAAAGGAAGATATGACGGAAAATCCGAGTGTGACGCTGCCGGGAACGGTGGAAAAAATCATCAAGCCTTCGGAGCCCATGGAAGCGGAGAAGGCGCAGATTGCCATCGAAGGAGCGGATGAGCTCTACCGGGAGATTCGAGTGGAGAATACGCTGACGGACGAAAATGGGAATGAGGTCCGACTGAAGAAAGGCGCGAGCGTTGAAGTTACGGTGGAAGCGCCTCCGGAAGCGACATCGCCGAAAAGTGACGGGCGATAATTTGGGCTGTCGGCCTGAGAATGTGTTCGGGAAAGAAAGAGCCGCCCAAACATCGGGCGGCAGCAAATTGGGATACATCACTTCGAACAATATGGTTGAGCTCAGGCAACAGCCTGCGAAGGTATGTCGCCACGGAGAGAGGCGACGGCGCTGGCCTCGTCGGGCTCGATATCAAACACAGCGGAGAGGCGCGTCATCTGGAGCAAGTCGTTGACTCGCTTGGTCAGGTTTGCCAGCCTCAGCTGCCCACCTTGATTGCGAACGGTGGTGTGAGTCTTAACCAGCTCGCCAACTCCTGAGCTATCGACATATTGCACTTCGCCCAGGTTAAGAACGATCTTCTTGTTTCCTTTGTCGATCAGCTCGCGAACGATCTCGCGGAGCATGACGTTGCCTTCGCCGAGCGTGATGCGTCCACTGATTTCGAGGACTGCGATGTCGTCGATGTGACGGGTGGTGGTTTGCATTTTGACCGGCGTGCGGTTTTGCATGCCGAGCCCGAGGCGATCGAGTACCTCGCAGGCGGTGGTGGCGAGTTCCTTGGATTCGGTGCGAACGACAATCAGGGAACGGCCTTCTTTGAGTACTTCGCGGAAGAACGCGGTGTCCTCGGCGCTGCGGTCAGCGGTGGTCGGCTTGGGCGCGTCCAATTCGCGGGTTGCCACCGAACCAACTGCAGCGCCCGCACCGGCGCCTGCGCCTGTGCCGGTGAGCAGTGCGGCGGCCCCGAGCCCTAGCGCGAACACCGTGCCGATCCCAGGTAGGAGGACTGATGCCAGCACCCCGGTTGTGATGCCCGCGGCTCCTCCCACGAAGCCTCCCACAAATGCGCCCAGTTCCTTCGCGATAGTTTTCGCTTCGCTTTCCGACAGAGTAAGGTAAACGATCGATTCGTCCGGCACGCCGCGCTCCAGCAATTCTTTGACTGCTTTTTCCGCATGATCACGCGCAGTGAATACTCCGATTGCAGTTTCCATGTGAATCTCCTCTCTCCGTACAGCGATTGGTTGATACCCTCCCCCAAGTCCCCGATGCAGGCGCGGAGTGTAGCAGAATGACGGTATTTAGCCAAGAGTAAACTTCACTTTTTGAGGGGCTAATACCTTTCGACAGTGCGCGGAATCGGGACTGTTCCCCGATGTGGGATCGATGCTTCGGGAAGACTGTGGGTAGTGGGTCACGATGGACATTCTCGTTACCTGTACGCTGGTCTCGGTTCTTGCCATGGGGCGGTGGCAGCTCTGGCGCGGCGCAGATCGAATGTTCCGATGTGATTGATGGCTAGCCGATAGGGCTAAGTCTTGGTCAGGTTCGCGGCTGACCAACTACTAACAAGTTCTCCCAGCCGGTGCAGCGCGTCGGTAAATTTGTCGGTCATAACCGCGAACCCAAGGCGAAAATGCGAGGGGGCATCCCAACAATCCCCGGGGCGAGCAGAATGCCCCGTTCGGCAGCCGCTTGGCAAAAAGGGCGGCTGTTCTCTCCACTGACCAGCCATGGGAAAGCGGTCACTCCACCGCGAGGAGGAATCCAGGCGAGCGTCTCGCGATGCTCGGACATGAAGGAGGCAAGCTGCCGCAGATTTCGAGTTGCGGTTTCCTGCGTTCTCCCGAGAACGATGTTCCGGTGGCGCATGGCAATCTCCGCCAGCATTTCTCCTGCAGTATTGTTTGAAATGGAAAAAATGGTGCGCGCATTCCAGTAGAGTGCGCGGCGCTGGGCATCGTGCT
The DNA here is from genome assembly GCA_963777005.1 of uncultured Acidobacteriaceae bacterium. Classification (GTDB taxonomy): domain Bacteria; phylum Acidobacteriota; class Terriglobia; order Terriglobales; family Acidobacteriaceae; genus Sulfotelmatobacter. Next base: position 110,297 of record CAVZPC010000013.1, read on the forward strand.
CGATCATCCAGCCGGTCCGCACTCCGGATAATGGGAAGGCTTTAGAGAAATCATGGATGACGGTGGCATGCGGCAGACGGGAAGCCGATCTTGTCGCCTGTCCATGATAGATCGGGTGGTACACCTCATCGCTCACCAGTTGAATCTCACGAGAGGCGGTGAACTCGTGCAGGTCGTCCAGTTCCGCATCACTCATGGTGGCGCCGGTGGGATTGTGGGGACTGTTCACCAGAACCAGCTTGGTATTTCGATCCACCAGTTGCTTGATCTCCTCGAGATCGATACGGAAGTCGTTCTCCCTGCGGACCGCGTAGTAGCGAGTCTCAATCCGAAGGGATTCGGGCAGGGCGGAAAAGGGCGGATAGCCGGGTCGAGGCAGGACAACGTTGGCTCCAGGTTCGGCGGCCAGCCAAAAGAGAATAAGAAGAGCCTCAGAGGCGCCGGTTACGACCTGGACGGTCTCGACATCAACATCCTGCATATCGGCGATGGCTGCGCGTAAGCCCTCGGCTCCGGCCGGGCGGCTGTAGTGCAACGTGTGATTCAGGAAGCGCTGCCGCTCCTCCTCACTTGCAAGATTCAATATCTCGTTAAGGGTCCAGCGCGGTCCTTCGCTTGCAGCCAGGTTGAATTCGATGTCGTGCTCGTAGGCGTCCAGCCACATGTCCAGCAGGAAGGGTTTCAATTGCATGTCACACCTCGAAGCATTAGATCAGCGAATCGTAAGGTGGCCGCACAAAACTTTCACGAGCTCGCTGTGGGATTGCGTTGGCGGTCAGGACCGGCCTACTCGCTCAAACTGAATACCTATTGAGACGGTACACGGGGAAAGCCACTGTTTGGCGAGTCTTCAGCGGCTAGGTAATCGTCAAGGTGAGGGCGCTGCTGGTACCACCGCTCGAACAGCCTAAATCGCCCGAGGTTCCGCTGGGAGTGTTGACCGTCACGCTTGCCGTTCCGGGCGCGGTGATCAAAGCAGTGGTGATGGTGACTTGTAACTGGGCAGGACTGGTGACCTGGGTGGTAAGCGTCGTCCCGTTGATCACCCCGACCGTAGATGAAACAAAGTGACTCCCATTCACCGTAAGAACAAAGCCCTGCTGGACTTGAGCAAACGTGATGGTGGTGGGGGAAAGAGATGCGATGGTTGGGGCGGGCCGGGCACTTCCGCAGGCGGGATTGAGCGAGTTGCAGGATTGGAAGACGAGCAAGGCAAGCAGGATCGCGCTAAGGGATCGCAGGAAAGCGAAAACTCGTCTCATGGGGCATCGTACCACGAGCTTGCCGGTTCTCCCGTGTATCGCCTGTTAGCGAAGGTTATGCGGAGCAACGGGCAAAACAGCGCAGGTTAGTCCGATGGAATTAACTCTGAATTTTGTGCGGGGCGGACTCCAGCCTTGTTCGTCACGCTAGCAAGGTAAATGCCAGATTAAATTTTGGTTACAAGCATAAGGATCGATGCGGAAAACATTGCATCGAGAGGGCTTCGAAGCGCGGTACCGGGGGCGAGCGAGACTGTCAGGCCGGGATGTCCTTCTGAGACCTTCCCGGTTTGTCCCGAAATGGTAAAGACTCGTTTCCATGCTACTCCCCCAGCTAAATACTCGTTCTCTTTTTACTTTTGCCGTTCCCGCGGTCGTGCTTGCAATCCTGATAACGATGCTGCCCGCCCCGGTGCGAGCAGCTACGGGTCAACTGAGTTCCTCACCGACCGGCTTGGCTTATGGCAACGTCACCGTCGACCAGACCAAAACTCTCGTCGTCGGCCTGACCAACGAAGGTCGCACCAGCATGACGATTTACAGCGTCGAGTCGAACAACAGCAAGTTTGAAGTTTCGAAATTAAAGCTGCCAATGATTCTGACAGCAGGAGAAAAACTTGACGTGAGCGTGACTTTCGCGCCCACTGCGACAGGTGGGGAGGGCGGGCATCTCACCATCGTCAGCGATGCCTCCGACGGGACCCTCACTGTAGGAGTGGGGGGTACCGGCGTGGCTGCGAGCAAGCCGCAACTAACGATCGCTCCCACCACACTGAGTTTTGGCAACGTAGCTGCGGGAACTACCGAGACGCTGACCCTGGGGCTAAATACCAGTGCGGGAAGCGTCACGATTTCTTCAGCGTCCAGCAGCAGTTCGCAGTTTGCGATGCCGGGCACGAAGTTCCCATTGACGGTTACGGCGGGAAAGGAAACGTCCATCAATGTTACGTTCACGCCCGCGAACGACGGGGAAAAGTCCGGTACGCTAACATTTGTGAGCAATGCCGCAAATTCCCCAGCATCGGAAGCTTTGACGGGAAACGGTACCGCCCCCTACGTAACGCTTTCCTGGATTGCCAGCGAATCAGCGACGGGCTACAACGTTTACCGGGGGACGTCCGAGACCGGTACGTATACCAAGATCAATTCGAGCCTGGATAAGGACACCAGTTACACCGACAAGACAATTGTGGAGGGCAGCACCTACTACTACGCAACTACCGCCGTGAACTCAAGCGGGAAAGAGAGCATCTACTCGACCCGGGTAAAGGTGGTGGTGCCGTAGAAACGGTTGCCGTAGAAAGAGTGGAGATCAGGCTGGCGAAAGTCAGCCCGATCCTTGCCAACGAGGTTCCCAGTGACAACCACCGGTTACAGGATCAACGAACCGACTTACCCAAGGCCGCAACGGTTAGAGCAGGACTGAGACGTACCTTAAACTTGTCGTCGTGTCCGCAGCTGATTACAGTAATCTCGCCGGGATACTCTCTGACCCAAATCACGCGTTCCGGATTCACAAAGACTTCCATTCCGTCCACATCTTCAAACATGACAAACTCCACGTTGCCTCCTTTTGGTAGTCCCAACTCAGACTTTGAGGAATGACGAATCATCGGACGATTCGGTCGATGGTGTCGAGAATCGCAGCTTCGCCCGAGGGAGAGCCGATCGAGTTTACCGAAAAGAAAACGGATCCTCCAGCGGTTCTGCCGGTGGGGTTGGAATCCCCCACTCACTTCAGCATGAACCCAGCATGATAGTGGTGGCTGTGATAGTTTATCTAGCTCTGCTCTAATCCCCGGATTCGGTTTGACCCTCTGGGGCGAAGTCCTTACACTTGAGGGTGATCTCCGCCCGGCGCGCTACTCATCCTGTGGAGGGTTTCCTGAGTTTGCGATTACGAATTGCGATGTTAGCGGCCTGGTTGGGGCTGCTGGGGTTGGTTTGCGCGGGACAAGACGCGGCTCCGCAGAATGAGCCCGCTGCGAGCCAATCATCACCGGACCAATCTTCACCGAATCAGTCGTCGTCCCATGACCGGGACCAGTCTCCACAAGGCCAGCCTCCGGAGAAGCAGGAGCCAAAGAAACCGACGCCAACGAAGCCGACTCCGCAGAACCAGTATTTGCAGGAGCGGTCTCCGATCGCGCTGGATAGCAGCGAGACGATATTTTCGGTGCTGGCCGCGCTGAACTCCTGCGGATACGACCAGGACTTGACGATTTCCGACGCGACGAGAAGCAACGTGCGGGCCGAGGTGCAGCGAGTTTTGGCGGAGTCGGCGGAGGCCGAGGCGGCGAGGTCGGCGCTATGCGAGTTCTACCTGACGCATACGGAAGAGCGGAATACGAATCGGAGCTTGTCTCCGTATATCTCGCTGGCGCTGTATATGGATGGTCCGCCGCATTTTGCGCCGCGGATCAAGGAAGAGGATCTGCCGCCGGATGCGTCGGCGATTGCGTCATTCGGGACTTTGCTGGAGCGCTTCTACGAAAAAGTGGGATTGCACTCGATATGGGAGCGGCACCGCAGAGACTACGCGGCCATGATGGCGCGGTATCACGAACCGCTGGCGAAGATGGTGTTCGACACGGAAATCTATCTGAAGCAGCCGTCGTCGCAGTATCTGGGGCGGAGATTCACGATTTATCTGGATTTCATGGGCTCGCCGAATGAGACGGACGCGCGGAACTATGGAGCGGATTATTACGTGATCGTGTTTCCGGCTCCGAACATGCCTTCCGGTGAGGCGCCGAGGGCGGCGCTGAAGATGGACCAGATTCGGCATACGTTTTTGCACTACGAATTGGACCGGGAGGCGGAAAAACATTTCACGGCGATCAAGCGGCTGGAACCGCTGCTGCAGTCAGTGAAGCGAGCGCCGTTGGAGGAGAGCTTCAAGACGGATATTTCGCTGCTGGTGACGGAGTGCATGGTGCGCGCGATTGAAATACGGACCACCGGGAGCAAGCAGGCAGCGGATGAGGCGCTACGGGCTCAGGCAGTGGATGACGCGGTGAAACAAGGGTACATTCTGACGCGGACGTTTTACGACATGGTGGTGGCGTTTGAAAAAGATCCCGCGGGCATACGGGCGGCGTACGGCGACTTTCTGGCGAATATCGACATAAAGAAGGAAGAGAAAGCCGCGGCAGAGGTTCAGTTTGCCAGTAAGACATCGCCGGAATTGGTGCAGTTGTCGCGTCCGGAGGAGCGGCGAATGCTGTTCGCGGCGGAGAAGCGGCTGGCGGCGGGGGATCCCAAGGGAGCGCAGGAACTGGCACAGCAGGCATTGGATAAAAAGATTGGAGACCAGGGGCGGGCGCTGTTCATTCTGGCAGAAGTGGCCGTAGCCAACAAGAATCGCGACGGGGCGCAGGATAATTTCCAGAAGGCGATTGAGGCGACAAGAGATCCGAAGGTGGTGGGATGGTCGCATGTGTATCTGGGAAGGATTCTGGATATGAAAGAGGATCGCGAGGCGGCGTTGCAGGAGTACCGGGCGGCACTGAACGCGGCAGGACAGTTACCGGAAATCAAGGCCGCAGCGGAGCGAGGGCTGGAGCAGGCGTACGAGCCTCCGGCGAAGCCGCAGCCGCAGTGATCGAGCCTAAAGCGCGATTAATGTGCCGCGCGGGACGCTAGCGCGGGATCACACTCCGAAAGATGAACCCGCGGTTACAATGCAGGGTAGAATCAGCAACGAATTACAGCTGTGGAAGTCGAATGCCAGGCAGGTCGGTTTAAGGAGAGCGCATGAAGCGAACAGCAATCATTACCATTATCGTAGTGTTGGGAATTTCGGGCTGGAGTGTTGGCCAGAGCAAGCCGGCTAGTTCGGGCACGACGCCGGGGCAAGCGGCAGCGCCAGCAGGGAAACGGCCGCCACAAGCCAAGACACAACCGGAGTTTGACGCGTATAAGGTGGCCGCGGCACTCACCGATCCGGCGGCGCAGGAGAAAGCGGCAGACGACTTCGCGACAAAGTTTCCTGACAGCGAGTTGCGGCCGCTGCTCTACAAGCAGGTGATGGGCGCCTATCAGCAGGCCAACAACGCGGACAAGATGCTGGCCATGGCGCGGAAAGTTTTGACCTTCGATGCGGACGATCCGGAAGCGCTGCTGGGCGTGGCGCAAGTGCTGGCAGAGCGCACGCGAGACACGGACCTGGATAAGGATCAGCGCATAGCTGAGGCCAGAAAAGATGCGGAGCGCGCGCTGGTGACGGTGGATACGGATGTACCGACGGCGGGAGTTGCTCCGGAGAAGCTGGAGCTATATAAGGGCTTCGCTCGTTCCGAGGCATACTCGATCCTGGGGACGCTTGATTTCAACGCAAAGGCCTGGGCAGCCGCAGAAGCAAACCTGAGGAAGTCGATTGATGCGTTCCCGCAGCAGCCGGATCCGATTGCAGTCTTCCGGCTGTCGGTGGCACTGGATATGCAGGGTAAGTATCCCGACGCGCTGAAGGTCGCGAACCAGGCGGTGGATTTGACGAAAGCTGGTACGAACGCGGGGGATGCGGCGCGGAAAGAGAAGGATCGGCTGATCCAATTGATCGGCGGCATTCCCGATACGCCCGCGAAATAAAGATGAGAGCCCAAAGGGCGACTGTGGCGCCGGCAAGAGCGCGACCCTTCGACGTGGCAGTGCAATCATGAAAGAAAGGGAAATCACCGCGCTGGAAGCGGCGTTGGGCTATCATTTTCGCCGCCGGGGCGTGATCGAACAGGCGATCACTCATAGCTCGCAGGCGCGCGAGCAGGAGTCTCAGCAGTCAGGCGATAACAAATACAAAGTCAGCGACAATGAGCAGCTGGAATTTCTGGGAGACGCGATTCTGGCGCTGGTGACGAGTGAGGCGCTTTTTCATCGTTTCCCGGAATTTCGCGAGGGCGAGCTTTCCAAGTTGCGTGCCCACGTGGTGAGTGAGCGGCACCTGATTCGAGTGGCGCAACGACTTGAGTTGGGGCATTACTTGCGGCTGGGACGCGGCGAAGAGAAAAGCGGCGGACGGAGCAAGACAGCGCTGCTGGTGGATGCGCTGGAAGCCGTTCTGGCGGCCATCTACCTGGATGGCGGAATGGAACCGGCCCGAGAATTCATTCTGCGGGAAATTCTGGCGCCGGAGCTGGAGCGGATGGAGCGCGAAGGCGGTGCGCTGCCGATGAACGATTTCAAATCGGCTCTGCAGGAAACTCTGCAGGGATTGGGAATCGCGCAACCTTCTTACGTGCTGGTGGAAGAGGCGGGACCGGAACACAGAAAGACGTTTACGGTAGAAGTGCGTCTGGACGGGAAAAAAGGGGAAGGCCGAGCGGAATTTGTGGGACGGGCACAAGGTTCAACTAAGAAGGCGGCGGAACAGGATGCGGCGCGGCAGTTGCTATCGTATCTGGCGTCGCGGCCACAGGCGGCGGGAAGCCGGCTGGTGCGGGCGTCGCGCTCTGCGGAGAAGTAGCGTGGCGAGAGAAGTGGAGTAAATGAATTCTTCAAACGATCAGCTTCCGGGCCCTCAAGTTTCGGACACCCAAGTTCCGAACAGCGAGGTTCCGGACAATAAGGTTCCCGACAATCAAGTTCCGGGCGAGCGCATCTCACAAGGGCGCCGAACTACGTGGACGGGGGGCGTGGGCGTATCCGGGTCGGTGCAGTCCCTGCTGGGAACGGTGGTGATCGCGGTTTTTGTGATCACCTTCATTGTGCAGGCGTTTCAGATTCCGTCGCCGTCGATGGAGAACACGCTGCTGGTGGGCGATTATCTTCTGGTGAACAAGTTGTGCTACGGAGGAAGCGGACTGGGAGATTATTTGTTGCCTTATCGCCGGATACGGCGCGGCGACATTGTGGTGTTCCATTATCCGGTGAACCCGGCGCAGCATTTCGTGAAGCGGGTGATCGGAATTCCTGGAGACCGTGTACGGTTGGTGAATAAGCAAGTGCTGGTGAATGGAGCGCCATTGCGGGAACCCTACGCACACTTCAGCCGTCCCTCGAATGACGCGTTCCGGGATAGTTTTCCGAGGTTGGATGTGGCGGCGGGCGAGACTCCGGAGTGGTGGGTACAGTTGCGGAAGCTAGTCGAAGATGGACAGCTGATTGTTCCGCAGGGACATTATTTTGTGATGGGAGACAATCGGGACGACAGTTACGACAGCCGGTATTGGGGATTCGTGCCACAAGCAAACATTATTGGACGTCCGCTTTTAATTTATTGGTCGGTGCAAGAGGGAGAGAACGAAGCAATTGGGCCGAACTCGGTGGCGGGAAAGTTGGCGCATTTTGCCTATGCGGTGACGCACATTTTTCAGATCACGCGCTGGAACCGGACACTGCGGCTGGTGAATTAAACTCTCCGCGGCTAAGATAGGCCGTGCGGTTCGGCAATCAAGACGGGATGGATAGATCACGGTGGCGAAAAAAGACAGCAAGGCGAAGAATGAAGAAGTAGAGTTAGAAGAAAAACCGCGCGAAACCACGGTGGAGTTCCTTTCCTCGCTGGCAGCCGTGCTGGTGACCGGGCTGTTCATCATCACGTTTGTGGTGCAGGCGTTTGAGATCCCTTCCAGCTCGATGGAGAACACGCTGTTGATCGGGGATCACGTGTTTGTGAACCGCATTCAATTCGCGCCGAAGACTTCCTGGGTAGGGCCGCTGCTTCCCTACCGGCAGGTGAAGCGCGGCGACATCGTGGTGTTTCTGGCGCCGTGCGAGCCGGGATTGTATGTGGTGAAGCGGATCATGGGCGTGCCGGGGGATCACATTCACCTGCGCAATGGCGTGGTTTACCGCAACGGTGAAGAGTTGAAGGAACCGTATGTGATCCACTCGCAGGATGCGGCGCAATATCCGAATCCCTATCGCGATAATTTTCCAGCGGTGCCGCCATCAGAGAACGACAACGTGTATCCGTGCTGGGGACCGGAGTTACCGATGCACATTCAGGGCGACGATCTGGTGGTGCCACCGGGGCATTATTTCGGGATGGGCGATAACCGAGACGTGAGCCTAGATAGCCGCTTCTGGGGATTTATTCCGCAGGAAAATATTATTGGCCGGCCGATGTTCATCTACTGGTCGTTTGAGACGCCAGCTGACCAGTATCGGAAAACCGACATGGGGGATCGCATTGGCTTCCTGGCGCATGTGGTATTGCACTTCTTCGATGAGACGCGATGGCGGCGAACGTTGCGAGTAGTGAAGTGAAGTTCTTTTCTTCCAAGCGGCGGGTCGTATCCGTGGCCGCGGGAATTTTTCTGGTCCTGTTCCTGGTGCGCCCGGGCGTTTCGCGCCTGAAGGCGCGCATTGCAAATTCCATCAGCCAGGCGGTGTCGCGTCCGGTGGAGATTGGTTCGGTGCATCTTCGGTTCCTGCCGCAGCCTGGATTCGATCTGGAAAATCTAGTGATCCACGAAGATCCCGCATTTGGTGCGGAGCCTATGTTGCGTGCGCCGGAGGTGACGGCGCTGGTGCGGTTGACATCGTTAGTGCGAGGACGGCTGGATATCTCACGCCTGGAGCTGACCGAACCAAGTTTGAATCTGGTGCGCAGAGAAGACGGGCAATGGAACTGGGAAGCGCTGCTCGAGCGGACGGCGCGCACACCACTGGCCCCTACGGCGAAATCGAAACGGGAGTCACGTCCGGGCTTTCCTTATATTGAGGCGAGTTCGGGACGCATCAATTTCAAGAGCGGGGCGGAGAAAAAACCGTACGCGCTGCTGAATGCCGACTTCTCCTTGTGGCAGGAATCTGAAAATGAGTGGGGCGCGCGGTTGAAAGCGGAGCCGCTGCGCACCGATATGAATTTGACCGACACGGGATTGCTGCGGATGAACGGAACATGGCAGCGTGCGGGAAGTCTGCGGGAAACACCACTGCGGTTCAGTTTGGAGTGGCAGCACCTGCAGCTGGGGCAATTGAGCAAGCTGGTATGGGGCAACGATAAGGGTTGGAGGGGCGACCTGCGAGTGGATGCGACGCTGAGCGGGACTCCGGCGGCGATGCAAGTGGCGGCGGACGCGTCGGTGCAGGACTTTCACCGCTATGACATCTCGTCGGTGGAGGGATTGGCGCTGGCGGCGCATTGCGATGGCAAGTACAGTTCGTCAGAACAGATGATGCGAGAAATCTTCTGCAGCGGGCCTGTCGGCAGTGGCATGGTGACGCTGCACGGCGATGCGGGCGGGCCGAGAGCTCACAAACTGGACTTGTCACTGAACGTGGAGAATGTTCCGGTAAGCGCGGTGGCACAACTGGCGCGACGCGCGAAAAAAGACTTGCCCGCGGATCTTGTGGCCACGGGGAGTGTGCAGGGCAACTTCGGAGTGAAAGAGGACGGGGTATCCCAGACTGCAGCGAAGTTTCAAGGCCGCGGCGAGATCAGCAATCTTCGCCTGCAGTCGGCGAATACGAAGGTGGAATTGGCTCCGGGGAGCGTGCCGTTTACGCTGAGTTCAGAGAGCATCAGCGGTGGCGTTTCATCGCGAGGCAAGGGTGTGCGCCAATGGAGTAACGCGGGTTTGCCCGCCCCCAACGAACTGCATATCGAATATGGTCCTTTCCCGGTCGCGCTGGGTCGGCCTGTACCGGCGCAGGCTCGAGGTTGGGTGGGGCGATCGGGTTACGCAGTCGCAGTGCGCGGTGAGGGAGAAGTCTCACACATGTTGCGAATGGCGAGCCTGCTCGGACTCCAGGCGATGAAAGCGAGCGCCGAAGGCACCGCGCAAATCGATTTGCAGATGGTCGGATCCTGGACGGAAAACACTTTGGGAAATCCTTCTGGTTTTCCGGTGCCGAGAGTTAACGGCACGGTGGAACTGCATAATGTACGAGCAAGCGTGCGGGGAGTGAATGAGCCGATTCAAATTTCTTCGGCCGAACTAAGACTGCTGCCCGATCAAGCGCGGGTAGAGAGCCTGAGTGCTCGGGCTGCGGATGCGCACTGGACGGGCTCTTTGACGTTGCCGCGCGGCTGCGGAACGCCGGGGCTGTGTGTGGTCGAGTTCAATTTGGATGCCGACCAGGTTGCACTGAGCGGATTATACGAGTGGCTGGGGCCGCATCCGCGCGAGCGACATTGGTACCAGGTGCTGGTTTCGGCGGATCCCGCAGCGCCGTCGTTTTTGCAAAATTTGCGGGCAGCGGGAAAAGTGAATGTAGGACATTTGCGAATTCACGATGTAGTCGCCGACCGGGTTTCTGCGTTGCTTGAGCTGGACCACGGGAGGGTAAAGGTTTCCGATCTGCATGCTGACCTGCTGGGCGGAAAGCATCGTGGCAATTGGCAGGCGGATTTCACAGCGGCATCGCCGGGGTACAGCGGTTATGGAACTTTGACAGGAATTTCGCTGGAGAAGGTGGCTGGTGCGATGCACGATGCGTGGATTTCTGGAACTGGTGGAGGGACCTACCAGTTCAAGGCATCGGGAGCGGATGCGGCGGCGTTCTGGCAGTCGGCCGAGGGCGAACTGCGTTTCGATCTGCGGGATGGAGTGCTTTCTCACATCTCGCTGGGTAGCGATGAGGGACCGCTGCGGATCGATCGCTGGCAGGGGCATGCGCGCTTGCGCAATGGGAATATCGATCTAGAGAAAGGTGAGTTCGATTTGCCGACGGGAGCCTACGAAATCAGCGGGACAGCGTCGCTGGGGCAGAAGTTGGACTTCAGGGTGATTGCTGGAACACAGGCGAAGGCAGCGGGGTCGATGGTGTACAGCATCACGGGGACGGTAGCGGAGCCACGGGTAACGGTGACTCCGACGCCGGAGACGCAGGCGCGGCTGAAGCCGTAGGTGCTTCCCTCAGGGGCTGAAGCCCACATTTTTTGTGAACACTTATCGGCACGACTGAAAGTCGTGCCCTTCCCGATCTCTTTCCAGCATTTCCAGAAACTCTCTTACCGGCTAAGGAACGTAGCCGGCGCCACGCAGAACTTTTCCTGGCAGGGTTCCTGTCATTCTTGAATCGTCGATCACGGGAACGCCGTTCACCAGGACATAATCCATTCCTTGGGAAAGCTGATTGGGATTGTCGAAGGTGGCGAGATCGCGCACGGTTGCGGGATCGAAGATCACGAGGTCTGCCCACATGCCGGCTTTGAGTACACCGCGATCGGTGAGGCGAAGGCGCTGTGCGGGCAAGGCGGAAAACTTGCGGATCGCGTCCTCGAGCGTGAGAGCTTTCTCTTCACGGACATATTTGCGCAGGATGCGGGGGAAGGTGCCGTAGGCGCGGGGATGAGGATGCTCCTGGCCGAGAAGGCCGTCGGGGGAAGTGCCGGAAGAATCGTTGTCGATCGCGACCCAAGGCTGCTGAAGGGCGAGGGTGACATCGGGCTGGGACATGCCGAAGACAGCGACACCGGTGCTCGGGTCTTCGATGAGGAAATCGAAGAGGGCATCGATCGGGTCTTTGTTCCAGAGCTTGGCAATTTCGGAGAGACGCTTGCCTTGCAGTGGAAGCATCTTGGGATTCTGCACGACGCCGATCATCATTGCGTCAGGGCCGGGAATTTCCTGCCATTCGTTATCCCAATCTTTAGATGGAGTGAGCATATCTTTGCGGATGCGCTCGCGGGTAGCTGGATCTTTGAGGCGCTCGACGAGTTTCGCGGTTCCACCATCGTGAGCCCAGGGTGGAACGAATGCGGAGAAGTCATTGAACCACGCGGTGTAGGCGTAGGTGTCGGCGGTAACATCGGCGCCGGCGGCGCGGGCGGCGTTGATTTTGGCGACGACCTCGGGCATGCGTCCCCAGTTATTTTTGCCGGCAACTTTGATGTGCCAGATTTCCACGGGGACGTGGGCTTCGCGACCGATGCGCAGGGCTTCGTCGATGGCTTCGAGGACGGAGTCGCTTTCATTGCGCATGTGGGTGGAGTAGATGCCGCCGAACTTGCCGCCTTCAGCGGCGAGAGCGATCAGTTCGTCGGTCTTGGCGTAGGGAGCGGGGGCATACTCGAGAGCAGTGGAGACGCCGACTGCGCCGTCTTTCATGGCGTCGCGGACGAGAGCTTTCATTTGCTCGAGTTGCTCAGGCGTGGGCTGCTTGTTGTCTTCGCCGAGGACGATGCGGCGGACTTGCGTGGCGCCTACGTAGCTGGCGAGGTTGATGCCCATGCCCTGCTTTTCCAGGCGAGTGAAGTATTGGCGGAAGGTTCGCCAGTCTGGAGTGATGTGATAGTGCTCGTAGCCGGCGCGACCGGATTGAATGACGGCGTCGTTGAGGGGAGCGACGGATTCGCCTTCACCGGTAATTTCCGTGGTGATGCCTTGATAGATTTTCGAAGGCAGGCGGGGATCGACCAGGATGGTGAGTTCAGATTGGCCGAGCATGTCGATGAAACCGGGAGCGACGACTTTGCCGGCGGCATCGATGGTGCGCTTGCGCGGCGCGGCGGCGAGATTGCCGATGGCGTCGATTTTTCCGTCGCGGATGCCGAGGTCGCCGGAATACCAGGGGGAGCCGGTGCCGTCGATGATGTGGCCGTTGGTGATGACGAGATCGAAGGCGGGGGGTTGCGCGGGCAACGGGAGCGCAACGGCGAGAAGAATAATCGTGACAAAAAAACTCAGCTTGTAAGGCTTCATCGGTTTTCCTTTTTGTATCGTTACCTCAGGGGCTAAAGCCCGCTTGAAAAAGCAAACCTATCGCAGCGCTAAAGCGCTGCGCCACCCAAAATCTGGTTAAGACAATCGTGCTAAGGCAATGATGCTAAAGCGATGATGCTAAAGCGATGATGCTAAAGCGATGATGCTAAAGCGATGATGCTAAAGCGATGATGCTAAAGCACTCATGCTAAGGCATTGCTAGGCCAAAGGCGCTCGACGGTGCGAGAGCGCGCCTAGAGCGATCCAGATGGCGAGGGCGAGCCATTCGTAAATGGTGAAATGGCCGGGGATCGCCGGGACAACTTTCATCAGCATCATAGCGATGGCCACGAGCAAACCAAAGCCGGCAACGAGCCATTCGAGCGACGATCGTGTCGACGGGCCCGGTAATGTGTTGGTTCGTATCATCGAAAGATAAGCAGCGCAGGTTGCGGCCCATCCGATTGCGCACGCGACGGAGCCGACCTCGGTGATCGGAACCAGGATCGCGTCTCCCAGCAGCATACATGCGGCGGTGGCAAGGCCGACACAGACCACCGCGATGGACGGCGTCTGATGCCGAGGGTGGATGCCGCCGGCGCGTGCGTCGATGAAGCCGCGGCGCCCAAGGGCGAACACGAGCCGGCTCGCGGCGACGAAATTTCCGTTGAAGCATTTGACCAGCGATAGCAAAGCGGCGATCAAGATTATGTTGACGATCCAGCGCGAGCCTACGGCGCGCTGAAAAGCCACGGCGGTCATGAATTTTGTGCCAGTCAGATCGTGCCAGGGAGCGACGAAGGCGACAGCGGCGATGATAGTTGTGTAGAAGAGGATGCCGACCAGGATGGCCATCCAGATGGCTTGCAGAAAACTCTGGCTGCGAAACTCAGGAGTGGATTCTTCGGCGGCCTTGCTGACGGATTCGAATCCGGTCATGAAATACGGGACGATCTGAACGACGAGCAAGAACGAAACCAGCGGAGCGTGCGTGAAGAGCGGAGGAAAGTTGTGCGGCGATCCTTTGCTGGCGCCGAGCGCGACGAAAATGATGAACAGGGCAAGCGTGCCGAAAGCAGTCCAGTTCTGGAAGGTAGCGCTGAGGCGGATGCCGCGGTAGTTGAGCGTGGTGAGTAGCGCGGTGAGGGCGAGACCGATGAGGAGGTGTGGAAGATACACGGGGCGTCCGGCGATGCGGTAGATCTCGAGCGAATCGAGCGATGGGACAATGTAACCGGCGATCCGGCCGATGGCAACGGCTTCCCAGGGGCAGACGATGAAGTAGGCGAGCATCATCATCCATCCGGTGGAGAAGCTGACTGGGCGGGAAAATGCGGCAGCGGTATAGGCGATTTCGCCAGCAGCATCAGGCATGGCGGCGACCAGCTTGCCGTAGACCCAGCCGATCGGGAACAGCAGAGCGCCGCCGATAGCGAAGCCGAGTAGCGCGCCCAGAGCGCCTCCACGGAGCAGCCAGTCGTCCATAACGACGAGCCAGCCGACGCCCACCATGGTGCCCCAGGCCAGGGTGAAGTAGTCAGCGAGGCGGAGTTTGCGGGCGAGATGGGACATGCGGACGCAGGCGATCCGGTTGGAGGGCGAATTATAAAGCAAAGGACCCTCAGTGGCTAAAGCCGGCTTCTTTCTCCGCGCGATGGCAGCACGGCCTGAAGCCGTGCCCTTCCCGAACATTTTGTCAGGCGACTCCCATGGCTCCGGGCACGGTCTAAAATCCGGTCGCTGCGGCTGGTCGAGCTTCGCCTGGTAGGACACCCTGGCGCGGCTGTCCCCAGGTGGGCATGATAGTATCGACAATACCCTGCATGGTCCCGCAACCTCTGAATTCAGGCGCTTTTGGTGCGATTGCGCCGGTGACGACTCGTTGAAAAACTGATGACAACTTCGACCAACTTGCGTAAGCGCGTGCTTAGCGGCATGCGTCCGACCGGAAAGCTGCACCTGGGAAACTACGTGGGAGCGCTCGATAACTGGGTGCGCATGCAGGATGAATATCAGTGCTTCTTTATGGTCGCCGACTGGCACGCATTGACGACGGACTATGCCGATACCTCGCGAGTCAAAGAGAATTCACTGGAGGTAACGCTGGACTGGCTAGCGGCGGGGCTGGATCCGGAAAAGTCCGTCATCTTCATACAATCGCACGTGGCCGCACATGCCGAGCTGCATTTGCTGTTTTCCATGATCACGCCCCTGGGCTGGCTGGAGCGGGTTCCCACCTATAAAGAGCAGCGGGAAAATATCACGGACAAAGATCTAGGCACGTATGGGTTTCTGGGTTATCCGGTGCTGCAGGCGGCGGATATTTTGATTTACAAAGCGGACGTGGTGCCTGTGGGTGAAGACCAGGTGGCGCACGTGGAGCTGACGCGGGAGATTGCGCGGAGGTTCAACGGCTTCTATCGTGAAGTTTTTCCGGAGCCGAAATCTCTCCTCACACCTGCGCCGAAGCTGCCGGGGACGGATGGGCGGAAGATGTCGAAGTCGTATGGCAATACGATTCTGCTCACCGATCCGGAGCCGGTGGTGCGGCAGAAGCTGAAGACCATGGTGACCGATCCGGCGCGAGTGCGGCGGTCGGACCCGGGGAATCCGGATGTGTGTCCAGTGGGCGATTTGCATAAAATTTTCAGCGATCGCGCCACCATGGACAAAGTGTATGAAGGTTGCCGGTCGGCGGGCATCGGGTGCATCGAGTGCAAGGGCTGGGCGGCGGATGGTCTGGTGAAGCTGCTGAATCCGATGCAGGAGCGGCGCAAGAAATTCGAGGAGAATCCGCGGCTGGCTTGGGATATTCTTGAGGCTGGCTCGGAGCGGGCGCGGAAGGTCGCTGCCGAGACGATGACTGACGCGCGCGCGGCGATGGGGATGTCGCTGGGGTACGAGGCGGCGAAGTAGGAGTCAACCGCCCCACCCTGTCGCAAGAATCGCGACAAGGATGGGGCACCCTGATTCGGTAGGTCTGATTTTGCGATGATGGACAATGCAAAACTCGATGCGGTGAATGAGCAGATGGCGACTGCGCCGCCGGCGATTGCTGCTGACGCGAAACCGTCGAAAGAGGCGACGAAGAAGGAGGAGAGCGACTCTCCGTTTGCCGTTTCGGTGACGGATGTTTACGAGGGGCCGCTGGACTTGCTGCTGGATTTGATCCGCAAGCAGGATATCGACATCTATGACATTCCGATTGCGCGGATCACGGCGCAGTATCTGGCTTACGTGGAAAAGATTCGCGAACTGGATGTGAACGTGGCGGCTGATTTTATTTACATGGCCGCGGTGCTGATTCACATCAAGTCGAAGATGCTGTTGCCGCGCGGTCCGTCGGCGAAGGCGGAGGAGTTGGAAGATCCGCGAACGGAACTGGTGAACCGGCTGCTGGAGCACGAGAAATTCAAGTCAGCAGCACAGATGCTGCTGCAGAAGCAGCAGATCGAAGACGCGGTGCTCACGAATCCTGCGCTGAAAGAATTCATGGATGCGGAAGGGACTGAGCCGGAGATGGCTGCCGATGTGATTGATCTGGTAAGAACCTTTCAGCAGATTCTGGAGCGCGTGCGCACCCGGCCGGTCATCAATGTGAATGAAGAGACGGTGACGGTGGGGCAGATGATCGATTATCTGCGGCGGCGGCTATCGCTGGAATCGAGGCCGATCCGGTTGAAGCAACTTCTGTTGCGGGTGCCGTCGCGGCAGGCGCTGGTGTGCATGTTTCTGGCGCTGCTCGAAATGGTGCGGCTGCAAGCGATTCAAGTGCGGCAGGATCAACTGTTCGGTGAGATTGCGGTGCGAAAGCATACGGGATTCGACGCGGTGATGGCCGAGCAGGCTGCGGTGAGGGATGATTGGAGGTAGTGTGGAGCGGGAGATCCTTCGCTCCGCCTGAAAAGCGGCTGCGCTCAGGATGACAAATTCTATTTATGAGTCTGAAAGCTCAACTCGAAGCGATTATTTATGCGGCGGAGACGCCGATCACGACGGAGCAGATCACCCAGCTCGTGAAGGAATCGGTGATCGCTGCGGGCGCGGCGGATGAGGCGGAAGTGAAATCGCGAGTGCGGGCGTCGTTGGAAGAACTGGTTGCAGACTACGGCACGCCCGACCACGGGATCGAGATTCGCCAAGTCGCGGGCGGGTATCGTATGTCGACCAAGCCCGAGCAGCATGAGATGGTGCGGAGTTTTGCAAAGAGCTTGAAACCGCCGATCCGGCTGTCGTTGCCAGCTTTGGAAACGCTGGCGGTGATTGCATACAAGCAGCCGGCAACGGTGCCGGAGATCAACGAAATTCGCGGCGTGGATTCTGGCGGCGTGATCGCTACGCTACTGGATCGAAAGCTGATCACGACGGCGGGGCGCAAGCAGGTGATTGGGCGTCCGATTCTCTATAAGACGACGAAAGAATTCCTGATGCGCTTTGGGTTGAAGGATGTGAACGAGCTGCCCAGCATGGAAGAGTTCGAGAAGCTGGTGGCGGAATCGTTCCAGAGCGAGTTGATTCCGGCGGAAGAGGCGGCGCAGACGACCGATTCTGCGCAGCCGGAAGAGATCGCCGAATCGGCTGCGCAGAAAGAGTAACGCGCAGCGGTACAACAAAAGTGCGACCACGAGGGCTGAAGCCCATCGTAATTCTGGGGCTTTACGCCGGCGCTAAAAGCGCCGCTCTTCCACGGTCGCAAACGCAGACTGAATTTCGTGTTCGTACTCTCAATCTATGCCCGCTGAACGCCTGCAAAAGATCATTGCCGCAGCCGGGATTGCTTCCCGGCGCAAAGCCGAAGAACTGATCAGCGCGGGCCACGTGAAAGTGAATGGCACGGTGGTGACGGAACTGGGAACCAAGGCGGATCCGGACACAGATCACATTCGCGTGGATGGAAAGCTGCTGCAGGGTGCCCAACTCCATGTGTATCTCCTGTTGAACAAGCCCAAGGGCTACGTCACGACGGTGAGCGATCCGGAAAACAGGCCGACAGTGATGCAACTGCTTCGCGGAATAAAAAAACGCGTCTATCCCGTGGGGCGATTGGATTATGCAAGCGAGGGGTTGTTGCTGCTGACCAACGACGGCGCGCTGGCGAACAAGCTGATGAAAGCGGCGTCGCAGGTTTCGAAGACTTATGTAGTGAAGGTTGCAGGAGTGCCAAGTGCGGAGTCGCTGGAGAAGCTGCGCGGCGGAGTTTCGATTGCGACGGAAGACGGGCGGCGGGTGCGAACCGCGCCGGCAGGAATCCGTCTGATCAAAGAAGCTACCAACCCCTGGTACGAAGTTACGTTAATTGAAGGACGCAACCGCGAGATCCGGCGCATGTTTGAGAAGGTGGGACACCATGTGGAGAAGATCAAGCGCGTGCGCTACGGGCCGCTTACGCTCGACGTTCCGCCCGGGCGGTTCCGTCCATTAACCGTGCAAGAAGTAGATCGCTTGCGCACCGCGTGCAATAAACCGATAGCACAGACCAAGCCTTCCGTGGCATGATGAGCGGCACGCATGAGCCGTTTCTTCGATCTGGTTTCCAAGCCGGCCCGCGACATGGGGACGACGAATGCTCCGAACGCGGCGCCAGCTGCGAAGGAGCGACGACCGCAGCACATCAAACTGGATTCCAACGAGAGTCCGTTTGGGCCCTCGGCGCGCGCCATGGATGCGATGCGACGCGCGCTGAACACGGCGAATTTTTATCCTGACGACGATTGCAGCCAGTTGCGCACGAAGCTGGCCGCGCATCACGAATTGCCAGCAGAGCAAGTGCTGGTGACGGCGGGATCGACCGCATTGCTGGGTCTGCTTTGCCAGACGCTGCTCACGCCGGGCCTGAATGCGGTGACCAGCGAGCGATCGTTTATTGTGTACTCGCTCGCGGTGCAGGCGGCGGGCGGACATCTGATCGAAGCGCCGATGCTCGAGGACGGTATCGATCTGGAGGCAATTCTCAGCCGAATCGACGCCGACACGCGCATCGTCTTTCTAGCGAACCCCAACAATCCTACGGGGACGATGCTGGAAGTGACTGTGGTCGAACGCTTTCTGGCGCAGGTTCCGAGCCACGTGGTGGTAGTGCTGGATGAGGCTTACTACGAATTCGCGATGCATTTCGCGGCGCTGCGGAAGATTACATATTCAAACTCACTGGAATATGTGCGTAAAGGGGCGAGCGTGGTGGTGCTGCGAACTTTTTCGAAGGCGCACGGACTAGCTGGACTGCGTGTAGGGTATGGGTTGGGCCCGGCGGAGTTGCTGGGATATTGCGCGCACATGAGAAATACATTTTCCGTGTCGTCGGTGGGGCAAGCGGCTGCATTGGCGGCACTCGAGGACGACAGCCACATTCAACGCGTGGTGGAGAGCAATACGATTCAGTCGCGCGATCTCAGTCACGGATTGTCGGCGATGGGATATCGCGTGGTTCCGACGGCGGCGAACTTTCTGTTTTGTGATCTGGGAGAAGATGCGGCTGCCTATGCGGATCGCTTGCTGGATGAAGGCGTATCGGTGAGACCGCTGGGACCGTGGGGCGCGCCGAATTGTATTCGCGTCACGATCGGGACGGGGGATCAGAATCAGGCATTCCTAAAGGCGGCGGGACGCGTCAAGACAAGTGCTTCCGCGGCGGAGCCTCGCGTGTAGTCCGCCTACGGTCCGTAAGTCGTCTGTGACAAATAATCTAACAATCTCCACAAAACTTTACCTGCGGATGGAACTTAGCGCACAACATGCTGGTTGACTTCGAGTTTGATTCATCGAGACAGGTTAGCGGAGTCCAATCATGAGCAAGTTCGGGTCGCTGGCGTTTGGCAAAGGCTGCGCTTCAATTCCGCAGAGAACGAAATGGGCGGCTTGGCTGGCGATCTTCCCGCTGCTGCTGGCGTTGAGTGGATGCGCCTCGGTGCAGGTTCATCTGGGAATGAAAGTTTACCTGGACAAGACTCCCGTCGCGTCCATGAAGGTTAGCCTGCCGAAAGGGCCGGCGATCGGACCGGGAGAGAAGCTGCCTCTGGTAGTTGTAGTAACGGAGCCGGACGGCAAGGTACTGCAGACGGAGGGAGCAGGCGGGGGAAAGGTGATGTGGAAGGACCTCAAGATCACGGCAACTATCGTGACCGCCAACCAGAAGGGCATTGTTTCTCTTCCTCGTGATCCGAGGATCAGCGACGGTAAAGTTCCGCACGTCACGATCACGGTGCCGAGCCATCCGGACATTCGCGCGGAGCTCGACATCCCAGTGCGGTACGACGAAAAGTACACGGCGAGTTTTTCCGGCAGCCCAGGCTCGAGCGGTATGAATGGGATGGATGGAACGGACGGGGCGAGTGGCAGCACGGGATCCATGGATCCGAACAATCCCTCGCCGGGCGGAAACGGCGGGAACGGGACCGACGGCTCGAATGGTGAGGATGGAGGACCGGGAGGGGACGCGCCCCCGGTGCAAGTGCGAGTGGCGTTCAGATCAGGGGACCATCCACTGCTGCAGGTGAGCGTAACCGCCGCAGGCCATCAGAAGCTGTACCTGGTGGATCCCCATGGAGGGTCGCTGATGGTGAGGGCTGATGGAGGAGCGGGAGGATCCGGGGGAAGGGGCGGCCGTGGCGGCCGAGGAGGCTCTGGAGGGATGGGAACGCCCAGCGGAATGAGCGGGAGCAACGGCTCCGATGGACGGAGTGGTTCCGACGGGCCGCCGGGCAGGGGCGGAAGCATTACGGTGACTTACGATCCGCAAGCTAAGCCGTTCCTGACTGTGATCCGGCTTTCGAATCGGGGCGGACCTCCGCCGGTGTTCATGGAAGAACCGGTGGCGCCGTTGTGGTGAGCAGGGGCAGCGGGCGGTTAACTCGCGAGCACTGCTGCCTGCGCAGCGCCGTACAGCCCCGCATCGCTTCCCAGCAACGCGCGCGTGATGATGGTTTGCCGTCGGCCTTGGCTGTCGGTTTGAGCTGAAGGATCGGCAGGAACGGTGACAGCGTAGACCAGCGAGCGGGTACGCAGCTCTTCGAACATGGCTGGGGTGTAGGCGTCCCAGGCGCTGGCAACACCTCCGCCAAGGACGTACATCTCCAGATTCAGAACGTTGACCAGGCCGGCGAGCGTCATTCCGAGGTAGCGGCCGAAGGTGCGGAAGATGCGGCGGGCGGGCTCATCGCCCCGGATGGCCAAGTTGTAAATTGACTTGGCGCCGAACTCAGGGTCGGAGGATACGACTTTGGCCAATGCGGGCGCATCCCCGGTGGCGACTGCCTCGCGCACCATCCGCGCAATTGCGCTGGCGGAGGCGTAGCGCTCGGCGCATCCACGGTTGCCGCAGCCACAGGGAAGGCCCTCGGGCTCGACGGTGACGTGACCAAACTCGCCGGCCATACCGTTCATGCCGTGGAAGATTTTTCCGTCGAGGATGATGGCACCGCCGATGCCGGTTCCCAGGGTTAACACCGCGACATTGGAGATGCCGCGGGCCGCGCCCAGCCACTGCTCGCCGACCGCGGCAACTTTAGCGTCATTTTCAATCACTACGCGAGTGCCCAGCCGGCGCTCGATTTCGGCCCCTGCAGGATAGTTTTCAAAGCCGGGGAGGTTCGCAGCTTTGCGCATTACTCCGGTTTGAACGTCGACGAGACCGGGAACGCCGATGCCGACGCCGAGAAGCTTTCCTGTCGGCTTGTGCTTTTCGGAGAGACGCTGAATGGCGTCGCACATTTCGGTGATGACATGGTTGGGGCCGAGTGCCACTTTGGTACCAAGTGTGACTTTCTCGAGAAGTTGGCCGTCGCGAGTAACGGCAGCGATGCGCAAGTTGGTGCCGCCGAGATCGACACCGATGGAGAAATCGGGCATGGAGGAGAAGATATCAGAACTGCGGCGGGATTCTATGAAGGTGATTGCTGAATTGGGCTCTAGTTTGCCCATCCCATGAAGACCGCCACCACGACGACGGTATCGACTATTCCGTGAGCCAAGATGGGGGCCCATAAATTGCAGCCCGCGAGGAGGTAGACGCCTCCGAGCACGAGGCCGGAGTAGGTGGAGTCCAGGATACCGGCAGGGCCTTTGTAGAAATGGCCAAAGCCAAAGAGCACGGCCACGTACAGCATGGCGACCACATAAGCGGTCGGGCACCTGTTGCCCAGGTCGGCAGCGCGTGTGAGCAGGTAGCCGCGATAGCCGATCTCTTCGCCGAAGCCGGCAAAGATCCAGACGATGGCCAGGCTCCGGAGAGCGATTTTCCAGTCATGAACTGGCACTTTTAGCACTGAAGAAACGTTTTCCGGCACGGGCCAGAGATGGCTGGCGAGCGGTTGGATTACGAGTTCACTACCAAGTAGCAAAACTGCGGCTGCGCTGATGGCGAGCAGTATTGTCTTCGGCCACGAACTGGGCCTTCTGAGAGTTGTTGCCCTCCATTGGCCTTTGCGAAGGAGCGCCGACGCCCAGAAAAGCAGGAACAGAAATGGAACTTCGTTGGGCAAAATATGAAAGACGTTATGGCCGATCACGAGAAAAAAACCAAGCGCGCACTCGGCGAGCGACATCCGGCGGTCGCGGGGGGAAAGGCGAAAATCGCCGGGAAACGACGATGGAGCGGTCTGTTGCATGAGCCGGTTGGATGCGATCAAGAGACTAGCTTAGCTGGCGGTTGTAAGCAACAATCAGAGCGGCTAAGGAAGCGAGCCAAACGCGCCCTTCGATCGCTTGCGCTCTCTCAGGGCAGGCTCTCACGGCGCAGCGGACGCTTGTTCGGAATGACAGGGGCGTCACTTCTGGCAGGTGGGGCAGTAGTGGCTGCTGCGGCCGGCGATTACGATGCGTTTGATAGGAGTTTTGCAGACGAGGCAAGGCTCGCCTTCGCGGCCGTAGACGCGGTGCCGGAGCTGGAAAAAGCCTTCTTCGCCGTCGGCGTCGACGTAGTCGGAGATCGAAGAACCGCCGAGAGCAATTGCTTCGCGGAGGACTTCTTTTATGGAAGTGAGCAGTTTGGCGAACTGGTCCCGCCTGATGGTGGAGGCACGGTGGCGGGGGCGGATTCCGGTGCGGAATAAAGATTCATCGGCATAAATGTTGCCTACACCGCGCAGAAGTTTCTGATTGAGGAGAGCGCTTTTGATCGGAGTCTTGCGGCCACGGAACAAAGTCAGGAAGCGATCGAGATCGGCTTCTAGCGGTTCCACTCCGGCTGCATCAAAGTCACCGGCCGGTGCGACGCTCAGACGGCCGAAGCGGCGGGGATCGACGAAGCGTAATTCCCTTCCTGAGGCGAGCTTCAGAATCGCGTGCGTGTGCTTGAGAATTTCGGATTGCGGTTCGGACACCTGCAGGCGGCCGGTCATGCCGAGGTGGACGATAAATTGGGCGGCGGTTTTTAGGGGAGCATCTGATGCTGGACGCGGCGATTTACGGGTCCGGCTTTTCTCGGACCGAAGCGTCCGAGGCACACGGGCCAGATCGAAGACAATGTGTTTACCTACGCGGCGGACGGTCACTATTCGGTTGTGCTCCAGGGTAGCGGCGATTTTCGACGCGGGAGATTTGAGAACTTCTGGCTTCTCGCCCAGCCAGACGGATTCGATGACATCGCCGGTGACACGCTTGGCAAGGCCGCGAGCGATGGTTTCAACTTCAGGGAGTTCGGGCATGTGTCTGCCGTTTGATGAGGGAAGCAGTTTGCGGGATTCGTGACGGGATGGAGAGCTGGCGAAGTAACCGTCGGCGGATGGGGAGGTTCTCTAGTCTTTCAGCGGCACAACGGCTCGGCCGTCGCGGCAGAACGTGGCCACTTTCTGGAGATCGCCGTTGGCTTGCGGCAGGGTCATCACGGGGCCATAGCAGTAAACGGCGTGACCGGTGGCGGCGAAGTACCAGCGTCCGCTTTTGGAATGCTGCTCCACGTGGCCGGTAGGGCGCCGGTCGGGCTGCGCGGGCTTGGCAGTGGTCACACTGAATGCCATGCACAAGGTCGTGCTCAGCACTGTAGTTAACAACAAGGCTAGGGTCAGGGCCTTCATTGCGTTTAACCTTCCGCAACTTCGTGAAGTACGTTACTACTTAAACCTGGGGGCTAAAGCGTAATCAAAACTCGACGCTGATCTGTCAGATCCGAAGCGGGCACGGGTGGAACCTGGGTGTTAGGTTTTGCACTCTTGCCTGCGTGGCTCTGGGGATGCTGATGCGGCGCCTGGTTTAACGGAACCTGATTCAATGGAACCTGGGTTGACGGGGCCTGGGTTGACGGGGCCTGAACCGATGGAGCCGGCCCGCGGGTCGACGGGCTGTGGTTCAACGGAGCTTGAGCGTTTTTCTGAGCCTGGTCCTGGGCCGATTTGTCGATGAGAACCTTGCCTTTGATGGCCCACAGTTCCCTGCTGTCGCCGAGGAGAACCTGAATCAGATTCTTTTGTGCCTGGATGGTGGTGTTCTGCTCAACGATGAGCAGGGTCATGAGACCGTAGGAAAACAGGAACACAACGATGAGGAGTGGCAGAAGGGTTCGCTTCTTCTTCGGAACCGCGATCGGCATTACTGCCGTGTTACCCAATAGAATCGTCAAGCGCCACTCCGGTCTGCCCCACAGCAGCGGGCACTTGGGAAGAGTGCAGCTTGTCTTCCAATAACCCGAACGGCTGGAAGACATTGAATTGTATATAGGTTAGTGGGGAGATAGAGGGCTAGGGGCGGGGCTGCAAGTGCAACTCGATGCACATTAAGAGCAATGGGATTTGTTGAAAAGCCCCGCGAGAGCGAGCGGAAACGCGCGCCGGACGCCGGTTTCAGAAGAAGACGATCGACTCTACCAGGCCGAATCAGCCTTACTTCCCGCTCAACACCAGCTTGGCGATGGTGGCCAACTGCATGTTGGAAGTGCCTTCGTAAATCTTGCCGATCTTCGCGTCGCGCCAGTATTTCTCAACGGGATAATCTTTGGTGAAGCCGTAGCCGCCATAGATTTCGATGGCCAGCGAAGTGACGCGCTCGGCGACCTGCGACGCGAAGAGCTTGGTCATGGCGGCTTCTTTGACGAAGTTCACGCCAGCATCTTTCATGCGGGCGGCGTTGTAGACCATGAGACGGGCGGCTTCAATCTCGGTGGCCATCTGGGCAATCTGGAACTGGATGCCCTGGAAATCCGAAAGGGGCTTGCCGAACTGCTTACGCTCCTGCGCGTACTTGGCGGCGAACTCCCACGCGCCGCGGGCAACGCCGATCATCTGCGCGCCGATGCCGATGCGGCCCTCGTTGAGAGTTTCGATGGCGATCTTGTAGCCTTTGCCGAGCTCGCCGAGCACATTCTCTTTGGGGACGCGGCAGTCTTCCAGAATCAGTTCGCAGGTGGATGAGGCGCGAATGCCAAGCTTGTCTTCTTTCTTGCCGACGCTGAAGCCGGGAAAATCTTTTTCGATGAGGAATGCGGTGATGCCTTTGTATCCCGCGGCGGGATCGAGGGTGGCGAAGAGGATGAAAAGTCCAGCCTCCTTGGCGTTGGTGATCCAGAGCTTGCGGCCGTTGAGGACATAATCGCTGCCTTGGAGCGCGGCGCGGGTTTGCAGGGCGAAGGCATCGGAGCCGGATCCGGCCTCGCTGAGGGCATAGGCGCCGACAGTCTCGGCGGCCATCTTCGGCAGATAGCGCTTCTTTTGTTCGGGAGTTCCGTAGCGCAAGAGGGCGTTGTTGACCAGCGTATTTTGAACATCGACGACCACGCCGGCAGAGGCATCCACGCGCGACAATTCCTCAACGGCGAGAATGGCTTCGAAAAACTTTGCCCCGCCGCCGCCGTATTGCTCGGGAATTTCGATGCCCATCAGACCGAGCTGGAAGAATTCGTGGATGAGAGATTTTTCGAAGATGCCCTTCTCGTCCATTTCCTTGACCAGCGGACGAATTTTGTCGTCGGCGAACTGGCGAATGTTGTCACGGAAGAGGATCTCGTCTTCGGTGAGCGTGGTCAGGGGCGTGGGGACGGGGGATTGGAGGGTCTCGGGCATATAAGTCCTTCAGGCGGAGGAATGGCAAACTAGTAATTTTAGCACCGTGGCAGGCTCTTGAGCGAAGACGAGTGGGAAGGGTCGCGGCCTAATCTGAGCTACCGCGCTTTGCTATGCGTGCTGCCGCGATTATCAAGGACGCCCCCACAATCGCTGCACTGATGACGAGACCTATGGCGATTATAGCGGCAGCTAGCTCGATATCTCCAATCACAGAAGGCAAGTATACGTTAACAGCCTCGTCCTTTTTCTTCTTCGATAGCGGCCTCGATGCGACCCTCGCCTAGATGGACCTTCATGAGGTGTCGGTCGAACTGGACGCGCAGGGACGCTTCCTGCGCGATTCTGTCCTTCTGTTCCTTCGTTGGGGAGAACTTTGCTTCCTTGCAGGATGAACAATATCCCCACAAGGGTATGCTGCCTCCGCCAACTATCACTAACTGAGACTTTTTCATATCCCAATTCTACAGCCAGCGCTTCGCCAACCATTTCGTGAGCAGCGTAACGGCTGACCCTACGATGCCGCCGCCAATACTACTAACGGCGCTGATGATAATCCTTTCGCGTCTGTCGATTGTTTTTTGCAACAGTTCCTTATGCTCTTCTGGCGACCAGAACGGACGGTATCGCAAGAATTTCCTGCAAGGCCTACGGGTCTTGGTTATTTCATCGAGGATCGCAGCTTCATCGGTCCCTGCACAGATCACTTCATATTCGATCCACTGTCCACGCGCGCAGTAAAATTCTCTAGGAGGCGGACAGTTGGCAGCGGCTCCTCGCGTAGCTAGCAGGACGCGATCTGACGCTGGGGTTTCGCCTCCGTTGCGCGTAAGGAACCCGCACGTCAGGCACTTCACTCCGACGGGATGAAAAACATAGGAGGCGATCCGCCGCACTTGCTTCTGAATCTTGCCTCGATAGGTGCGACGCTGAAGGCGCAGGGTCACATTATTTCCTGATCTCCCGGCCCGCGAGGAAACGGGACTGGTCTGCTACCTGTTAGCGACCTAGCCGCGGCGGGAATGCACCAACTTGAGCGTGTCGGCTTGCAGGATGCGCTGGATCTGATTGCGGGCATGAACGGACCAGGGGCCGGTCGTATCGAGCCGGATGTAGGCTTGCCAATGTTTCAGAGCTTTGCGCGGCTCGCGAACTTTTTCGTAGGCGAGAGCGAGATTGTAGTGGGCGTCCGCGTAGGTGGGGGCGAGTTGGACCGCCATCTTGTAGGTCTGAATGCCTTCCTGCACGCGGCCAGTTTCGTCGAGAACATTGCCCAGGTCAAAATAGGCAAGAGCGTAGCGAGGGTCGGCCTGCAAGGCGGCGCGGTAGTGCTTCTCCGCCAACGCGAATTCCTGGCGATTGTAGTAAAGCGTTCCCAAGTTGATGTGGGCGGCCGAGTGCGTGGGCTGAAACTCAAGCACCTTCTGGTAGGCAGCGAGCGCTTCCGTCTGCGTGGCCGGATCTTCTTCGAGAGCGATGCCACGAGCGAACCATGCGGCGGCTTCGTCCTCACGGGGAGTGGGCTCGGCGGCAGGAATGGGCGTGCTGGTCACAACTTTTTCCCGAGTGGCGAAATCCATGACAAACTGTCCGGCAATGGGCTCGAACAATTTGCCTTCGTGGCGGAAGGCGACGCGATGCTTCGTAGTGGAGGAAGCGCCGGCCTCGACGAGAGGATTTCCCATGCCAGCAGCTTGCTTCTGCATGGCCTCAAGAGATTCCCGGATGACCGCGGGCCGCACCCTCATCGCGCATAGGTCGCGCACTTTCTTGATCTTCAGCAGGTCGGCGAAAGAATAGGAGGGGGAGGCGGCGATCAGACCCGCACGCTCCCAGTTCGCCAACTGGCGCGGAGTTAGGTGAAGAATTCTAAGTAAATCAGCTCGACTGTACACGACTCTCACAACCTCTCGCGCTCAATTTCAGCGCAAGCATACACCGCCGCCATTATCCGCAACCAGCGGCCCTCAACGCAACAGTAAACGTTTGTGGATATCTGTGGAGAACCTGGATGATTTACATGCCGCGAAAATGGTGCAGTCGAGCTTCGCTCGACCGGACAGCCGAGGGCGGCTGTCCCCACATGAGTTTTCTACACTGCGACGGCGGCTTGATATTCCTCGTACGTACCCTTGAAGTCGGTGATCTTGTGGTCGCTCTCGAAGTGCCAGATGCGGGTCGCAACCTCGTCAATTAAATCGTGATCGTGCGTTACAAGAAAAACCGTCCCCTGATAGCGCTGCAGAGAAATGTTGAGCGCGTTGATGGCTTCCAGATCCAAGTGGTTGGTGGGTTCGTCGAGCACGAGTACGTTCGGCTTCTGCAGCATGAGTTTGCAGAACAGCAGGCGCGCGGCCTCGCCGCCGGAAAGAACGTTGGTGGATTTCGTCGCTTCCTCGCGCTGGAAGAGCATCTGCCCGAGAAGGCCGCGGATTTCTTCGCCGACGGCCGCCGGATTCCACTGATGCAGCCACTCCAGAACGGTTGTGCCGCCTTCGATGAGACTGCGATGGTCCTGGGCGAAATATCCGATCGAGGCTTCGTGACCCCAGATCACTTTGCCGGAATCGACGAACGGACCATCGTAACCGCTGGTCTTGCGCAGCTCGGCTTCGGGAGTAGTGGGCGAATTCGCCAGCAGCGCATTCACCAGCGTGGTCTTTCCTGCTCCGTTGCGGCCCATGAGCGCGATTCGCTCGCCGCGCGTGATGCTGGCGGTGAAGTCGCGAATGACGGGCGTGTCGCCGTAGGCCTTGCTCAGGTGCTCGACTTCCAGGATGTGCTTGCCGGAAGGACGTTTCTGTTCGAATTTGATGTAGGGGCGCTGGATGTTCGACTTCGCCAGTTCCGTGACCTGGAGGCGCTCCACTTCTTTGCGGCGCGATTGTACCTGGCTGGAACGCGTACCGGCGGCGAAGCGTGCGATGAATTCGTTCAACTGTGAAATTTTCTTTTCGCGCTGGGCGTTTTGCGATTCGATCTGCGAACGAACCTGCGTCTTGGCAAGCACCATCTCGTCGTAGGAGCCCGTATAGGTGATGATGGTCTCGTAGTCGATGTCGGCGATGTGGGTGCAAATGCTGTTCAGAAAATGGCGGTCGTGCGAGATGGCAATGACCACGCCATCGTAGGCATTCAGAAATCCCTGCAGCCAGTGGATCGAATCCAAGTCGAGATTGTTCGTGGGCTCGTCCAGCAGCAGAGCCTGGGGATGGCCGAACAGAGCCTGCGCCAGCAGCACGCGGACTTTTTGGCCGCCCTGGAGTTCGGACATTTTGCGGCCGTGGAGATCTTCCGGAATATCCAAGCCATCGAGCAGAATGGCGGCGTCGCTCTCGGCGGTATAGCCGTCTTCTTCGCCGACGATGCCTTCGAGTTCGCCCAGCTTCATCCCATCTTCGTCGGTCATGTCGTGCTTTTCGTAGATCGCGTCGCGCTCCTGCATGGCGGCCCACAGGCGCTTGTTGCCCATGATGACCGTGTCGACGGCAGTGTAGGCATCGAAGGCGAACTGATCCTGACTCAGGACGCCGAGCTTTCGCGGACGCACGACCGTGCCTTTTTGCGGGTCGAGCTCGCCGCTGAGCAGCTTCATGAAGGTGGATTTGCCTGCGCCGTTAGGGCCGGTGAGGCCGTAGCGCTTGCCGGGCGTGAATGCCACCGAGACTTCATCAAACAGAATTTTTGCGCCGTAGCGCATGGAAACATTACTGACTGAAAGCATGATTTCTAGTTTCTCTTCTTCTGGGCTTCGTTTTCTGGGCTTCTACAGGGAAGCTTCTTCAGGAAGCTCTCTTGAAACTGCGGGGAATTTCCGCCAAAACGGTACGCAGCTGGTAGTTAATAGGATATCACGTGCGTTTCTTCCGCCCGCGATTCCCTCAGGGGCTAAAGCCCGCGTTCTTATAGTTCCTTGGCGGCACGGCTGAAGCCGTGCCCTTTCCAAAACCATAGTTGCAAGCGATCCCCTTCGGCTCCGCTCAGGGCAGGCTTTCGACTGCGCAGACCGATCCGCGATGCGAATCGGTTCACTTCGCTCAGGATGACAAAACCTAGTGGCCGCCGCTCAATTCGCGCACGATTGCGCCGACAAACTGTTTGGCGTCGCCGAAGAGCATCAGGGTGTTGGGAAGGTAATAGAGGGGATTGTCGATGCCGGCGAAGCCGGGGCTCATGCTGCGTTTGATCACCATGACGGTGTGGGCTTTATCGACATCGAGAATAGGCATGCCATAGATGGGGCTGGAGGCGTCGGTGCGGGCGGCGGGGTTAGTAACGTCGTTAGCACCGATGACGAGGGCGACATCGGTTTGAGGGAAGTCGCCGTTGATCTCGTCCATTTCGATGAGGCGGTCGTAGGGGATGTCGGCTTCGGCGAGGAGGACATTCATGTGGCCGGGCATGCGTCCGGCAACAGGATGGATGGCGAAGCGGACGTCAACTCCCTTTTTGGTGAGGATGTCGAAGAGTTCACGAACTTTGTGCTGCGCCTGGGCCACGGCCATTCCGTAACCGGGGACGATGACCACTTTATTGGCAGCAGAGAGAATCGCCGCCGATTCCTCGGGAGTGGCGCTGTGCACGGGCCTGGCTTCCGCGGCGCCGGCGGCAGCGGCTTGTACCTGGCCGAAGGCGCCGAACAACACGTTGGTAAACGAACGGTTCATCGCTTTCGACATGATCACGGAGAGGATGAGTCCGGAAGAGCCGTCGAGAGCGCCGGCAATGATCAGGAGCTTGGAATCGAGGACGAATCCCATGGCTGCGGCGGAGAGGCCGGCGTAACCGTTGAGCAGTGAGATTACCGTGGGCATGTCCGCGCCGCCGATGGGAATAATCAACAGGACTCCGAAGATCAGCGAGATGCCGACGATCAGCGGGAACAATTGCTTGGCCTCGGGATGCAGGACGAGAAAAACGGCGCTGCCGATGGCGACGGCAAGCAACAGAAAGTTGACGAGGTTCTGTCCTTTATAGGTGATGGGCCGCTGAGGCAGGATCTCCTGGAGTTTGCCCGCCGCCATGAGGCTGCCGGTGACGGTAAGGCCTCCTAGGATGACTTCCATGGAGAGCACCGACATCATGAACTTGGGAACGTTCGGAGTGCGCAGGTAGAACTCTGCCGAGCCGACCAGGGTGACGCAGAGTGCGCCGAAGGCATGGCTGAGCGCGGTTCGCTGAGGGACAGCGGTCATCTGCACCATGCCGAGCGGTATGCCGATGCCACTGCCCAGTACGAGGGCGATGATGATCCACTTCCAGTCGACGATGCCGTGCCGGAGCAGAGTGCCGGCGATGGCGAGCACCATGCCGACTTCGCCAGCCCAGATGCCGTGGCGGGCGGTCGCGGGGGAACTCATCCACTTCAGAGAGAAGATAAAGAGAGCGCTCGCGATCAGGTAAGTAAATTCGATGACGTATTGGCTGCCGGCGAAATCGGGGTTCATTTATTTTTTCACCGGGCGACTGGTCTTGAACATCTTGAGCATGCGGTCGGTGATGAGGAACCCGCCAACCACGTTACTGGTGGCGGCGACAATGGCGATCACACCTAGCACGGTGGCGAACTCGCTCTTGCGCTCGCCGACCAGGACGATTGCGCCGACGACGGCGATGGCATCGAGGGCGTTGGTCAGCGACATCAGCGGAGTGTGCAGCAAGGGCGAAACGTGACGAATGACTTCGAAGCCGATGAAGCAGGCCAGCATGAAGATGAACAGCGCGTCGATCAGGTTTGAACTCATGTGACCTCAGTTCTCAGTTGCCGGTTCTCAGTTCTCAGTTCTCAGTAAAAACTTTAAAGAGCTCCGTAAAGACTTATCCGCCGGCGGTTGTTAATGCCGGCAGTTTGAAGAAATCGCGTACTCGGGCGTTTACGATTTCGCCGCCCCGGGTGACCATGGTCTCGCGAATGA
Organism: uncultured Acidobacteriaceae bacterium; assembly: GCA_963777005.1. Classification (GTDB taxonomy): domain Bacteria; phylum Acidobacteriota; class Terriglobia; order Terriglobales; family Acidobacteriaceae; genus Sulfotelmatobacter. The sequence continues at coordinate 142,051 of CAVZPC010000013.1, forward strand.
TTTCGTCCTGAAGATTCAGTTGCAGCTTGCCCTCTTTGACGATGTAGACGAGAAACGTCGCGAGGTTGCGAGCGTACATCTGGCTGGCATGGTAGGGGACGCTGCTGGCGAGATTGATCGCGCCGATGATCGTGACGTCGTGCGCTCTTACGGTTTCGCCGGTACGAGTGAGTTCGCAGTTGCCACCGCGCTCGGAGGCGAGATCAACGATCACCGAACCGGGAGCCATGCCCTTGACCATATCCTCCGTGATGAGTACCGGCGACTTCTTGCCAGGAATCACGGCGGCGGTGATGACGACATCGCTCTCCGCGACTACGCGGGTCAAGAGTTCGCGCTGGCGGGCGTAAAAAGTTTCGTCCTGAGCGGTGCCGTAGCCGCGGGCGTCCTGGGCGTCCTTGGCTTCAATTGGCAACTCGACGAAGCGGCCACCGAGGCTCTGTACCTGCTCTTTGGAGGCGGCGCGCATGTCGTAGGCGGAGGCGACAGCGCCCAGCCTGCGGGCGGTCGAAATAGCCTGAAGGCCTGCGACTCCAGCGCCGATGACGAAGACGCGCGCGGGCGTGATGGTGCCGGCGGCTGTGGTCATCATGGGAAAGATGCGGATGGAAGTTTCGGCAGCCAGCAGCACCGCTTTGTATCCGCAGATCGTCCCCATGGAAGAAAGCGCGTCCATGCTTTGTGCGCGAGTGGTTCGGGGAACCAGTTCGACAGAGAATGCGTTGACGCCGGCGGCGGCAATCTGCTGTACGACTTCTGCGGACCCGAAGGGACGCAGAAAACCGATGAGCAGCTGATCACGGCGCAGCAGCGGAAGATCAGCCTTGCCGGTAATGTCGTTTGAACCGTAGCAAAGCACCTGCACAATAATGTCAGCGGCGGCAAAGACTGCAGCGCGATCGGCGAGAATCTTTCCGCCCTTCTCGACATAGGCTGAATCTGGATAGCCGGAGCCCTCACCCGCGCCTGGCTCCACAACCACTTCGAGTCCGGCCTTGGCAAGTGTGGGGATCACCGCGGGAACCAGCGCAACGCGCCGCTCTCCGGGATAGCTTTCCTTCGGAACTCCAACGATCACGCGGTTATCCTTTCCCCAGTATGCAAAGTCACCCAGGGGGTGAAGTGCTAATCCTAGTAGGTCGCGGTAACGACCGACTGTGACGCTCGTCACACGCTGGTGCAGGAAAAAGCATCAGAGTATTGGTGGCACAAATCTACCACCCATACGAAACGAGTTTTGACGGACTGAAAACACTATCAGAAACGAGTGGTGGAGAAAAGCGCGGAGCGGGGACGAGGGGCTTGGTCAATCCGCTCCACGATAAGAATCTGCAGTCAGAACTGTATTGACCCTCGCCTTGTGAGGCTGAGGTAATGAACTGGAATTCTTGTGGCAGATAGTTCTCAAGGAACCGCGAAGAAGTACGTCTGGTGGAAACTTGCCGGCATAACGGCGTGCATTGTTTTCGCCTGCGCGGTGGTGATCGCTTGGTTGGTCATTGACCGCGCACAGCCGATTTTGCGAGCCAGAGTAATCGAAACTTTGTCGAATCGCTTCAAGAGCAAGGTTGAACTGGCGACGCTGAATGTTTCCGTGATCAAGGGACTGGAGGTTTCTGGGAGCGGTCTAAAGATTTACGGGCCAACCGATCCGAATCCTTACGCGCCCGGTGTGCAGGCCTTGATCAGTTTGCAGGAGTTCCACTTTCACACTGGAATTCGAAACCTGTTCCGTCCCACCGTACGCGTCGATACGGTTTACGTGAAGGGTATGGAATTGAATGTCCCGCCGAAAGAAGACCGCCCGGAATACAAGGGCATGAGTTCGCAGACGAGGAAGATGTCGATTTTTGTCGACAAGTTTGTTTGCGAAGATACGAAGCTGCTGATTAATACTTCGAAACCGGGTAAGCCGCCGCTGGAATTTGCCATCAGCGATTTGAGAATGAAGGACATTGGCCCGGGCCAGCCGATGCGCTTTGATGCCACGCTGGTGAATCCAAAGCCGGTGGGCGACATTCACTCGACCGGATTCTTCGGACCGTGGAATGAAGGTAGTCCGCGGGATACGCCGGTGCAGGGGGACTATTCCTTCAGCAACGCCGATCTGGGCACGATCAAGGGCATCGGCGGAATACTCTCGTCTACCGGCGAATATTCTGGAACTCTCGACGATATTGTAGTGGACGGCAAAACCGACACGCCGGATTTCCGAGTTGCGACCGGCGGACACGCGGTTCCGCTCCATACAGAGTTTCATGCGATTGTCGATGGAACAAGCGGGGACACGTATCTCAGGCCGGTGAAAGCGACGCTGCTTCATTCGTCTTTTACCGCAAACGGCTCGGTAACCAGGGTGCACGATCCGAATGGACACGACGTAGAACTTGATGTGGTCATGGATCACGCGCGGATTGAGGATCTGCTCAAACTCGGTGTGCGTACCGATCCGCCGGTGATGACTGGTCCAGTGGAGATGAAGACGAAGCTAAACCTCGGTCCCGGTGAGGCAGACGTAGCTGATCGATTGCGGTTAGCTGGAAACTTTCATGTGCTGCGCGCACATTTCACGAATGAGAAAGTGCAGTCGCGCCTGGATTCGTTGAGTCTTCGCACCCAGGGAAAGCCAAAAGAGGCGCAGGACGGTGTGGAGGAGAATGTTCCGGTGGATTTAAGCGGGGTGTTTACGCTAAAGGATGGATCTTTGTCCTTCTCGCAGTTGCACTTTCTGATTCCAGGAACGCATGTAGATATGTCGGGCGAATACAGTCTGGATGGGCGGACCTTCGACTTCCGAGGCACGGCGCGGCTGGAGGCGAAGTTGTCGCAAATGACGACCGGCTGGAAGTCCGTTCTGCTAAAGCCGGTCGATCCATTCTTCAGCAAGCACGGGGCAGGAACGGAGATTCCGGTTAAGATCACGGGAACGGAATCGGCTCCGCATTTTGGTTTGGACTTTCATCATAAAGATGAAGGCCAGGCTGCGGAAAAGAACTACGATTCAGCGGCCAAACGCTGAGAGATATTCCTCGATCCGCCTGTTTTTGATGTCGTCGCACCAAGCTAATCCACACCAAGCTAATCAAAGAACCTAGGGTGCGACCTACACGGTAATTACAGCCACAACCCCATAGATAGGTCCTCGCACACCTTTTATGCTCCGAATCAGGTTGAGGTGATTGCCGCCGCTCCGGCATCGACCCCGAAGAAAGGACCTTTCCAGTGAGCGCCTCCCCCACCACCCGGCTTCCTCAAGTAAAGACCGATCATGAACTGATTTCGCGTGCGCAAGATGGAGATCCCCAGGCCTGCGCCGCAATTTTTGATTTACATCGAAGGCGGGTTTATTCCACGTGTTTGCTCATGACAAAGAACGTCTCCGATGCGGAGGATATGATGCAGGACGCGTTCATTCAGATCTTTCGCGGGCTTGGCAGTTTTCGTGGAGACTCGGCATTTTCGACATGGATTTATCGCGTAGTAGTGAACACGGTGCTGATGACGCGCCGGAAGCGGCATCTGCGGGAGGTTTCGCTGGACGAGCCAGTCTCAGTAGATTACACGCCGGTACGGCGGGAGTTCGGAGGAGACGATACCGAATTGCTGGGCACGGTGGATCGGGTCGCTCTGACGCAAGCGGCAAACGAGCTGCCAGAAGGCTGCCGGACAATTTTTATATTGCATGAAGTGGAAGGCTACGAGCACCACGAAATTGCGGAGCGACTGCGGTGTTCAATCGGGAATTCGAAGTCGCAATTACACAAGGCGCGATTGAAGATGAGAAAGTTGTTGGCTTCCGGAAAGAAGCGCATTGGCAGGAAGCGCGCGCCGGGCAGGCCCGGCAAAGGGCTGGAGGTTCGACCGCTGGCCACGGCGGCTTGAGTTGCTCGATAACGAGCGTCGTTACCTTGACCCGACTATTCCGTCTTGAGAGTTTGTCCCGCAGCGTAAAGTTCAGAAGGGGACGTGGATGCTTGCGTCCTCGCCGCTGCAGTGAGAGGCACGGTGACTGAAACCTGCGTGCCGGCCGCGTTGGACTGAATATCCAAATGTCCACCAAGCTCCCGCACCCGTTCCCGCATTCCCGTCAAGCCAATGCCCAAGGTTGTTCCTCTGGTCCGAAATGCGCTCAATAATTCCTGAGGAATTCCCTTTCCGTAGTCCTTCACGTGCAGAACGATTTTTTCCGGGAAAGCCTGCAGCGCGACTTCCGCCTTGGCGCTCTTCGAATGACGATGAATGTTCGTCAAACTCTCCTGCAGAACACGGAACAGCCCAAGCTCCAAGTGCCGGGGAAGACGGCCGAGACGATCGGGTATTTCCATTTTCACTTCAACTCCACTTCGTTCTGAAAAACCCTGAACGTACCACTTGGCTGCGGATGAGAAACCCACTTCATCCAAAAGCGGAGGGTGCAACAAGTGGGATATGGTGCGGGTTTCTGCAATGGATTGGTCAAGAAGCTGAATCGCATTGGCCAAAAGTTCGTCGGTCGGCTGGGACCGCGAGAACATGTCCAGATTCATCTTCACTCCAGCCAAATATTGGCCCAGGCTGTCGTGAAGCTCCCGGGAAAACTTGCGCCTCTCCTCATCCTGCAGTTGCAGCAAGCGGGTGGTCAATTGACGCAGAGATTCTTCGCCATCTCGAGCAGCGCGCTCTGCCAAAGCGCGCGCTTTAAGTTCGCTGGTAAGAAGCCGGTAGTGGATGAACAGGAGTATGAGCGCTGACGCGAAAGACACGCCCAGAATGATGACCGTAAGCTTGTACAAACGGTTGGAAGCGTCCATGCGAAGCTTCAGCAGTTGCCGCTCTTCCTGACGCATTTGCTGCATGGTGGAAGCGTTCTCGAAGGCAAGGGACAGGATTTCGCCTGCCATCGCGCTCTGCCCCGCTGCATCCTGCGGGGATGACTTCTTGAGCTCGATCGATTTCTTGAACAAGGCGATCCTTCGGTCGGTTATGTCTTCCAATTGCGTGCACAGTTGCTCCTGCCGGGGATTGTCCTCAGTCAGTTCTCTGGCTCGTTGAAGTTTCTGGCGCACTTCGGGAAGTGCTGCGCTGAAGCCGTCAAGAAGCTCCTCATTTCCCGTCATGGCATACCCATTTCGGGCACGAGACAGTTTTGCGATGGATGAGTCTATCTCGCCGAGCCCGGTCTCTACCTCAAAAGAATGGACCACCCAACCGGCGCTTTCGCGGAGACGAACGATGGTGACATAGGCCGCGATCGAACTCAGAAGCAGCACAGCCACAGCAGATGCGAACGCTAGTTGTGCATTCTTGCGAGGGGACATAGATCGTGCGCGCGCGAGCTGGGTCTCCTAACTGTTTCGCCTTCACCGACTCTTCGTGAAGAAGTCCGACGGTTCAGAGATTCCCCGGCCGTGCATCAATCGTATCCTGCCTTGGAATCTCACGCCATAAGCATGTCGACGCTTTCGTGACGCGCCGTAAATACAGCAAAGACCTGATTGCCGCAACCTAGGCTCTCCCTGTATTCAGTACACGCGAACGAACCGGTGAGACGTATTCGCTTTAGGACGAATGCAAATCACCAAATCTATGCATCGGCACTACAAACATTGCGAGAGCTACGGTGCCGTGTTCCATTCCCATTGGTTCTCGCCTTTCGCAACGCCTCCGGTTGTTCACTTGGGATCAGGAGCGGACTGTTGAAACTCCGGATTCTGGTGGCGGACGATCACGAGGTGGTTCGTCGCGGTCTCGCGTCTCTATTGCAGGGACAGCACGGTTGGGAGGTGGTTGCGGAGGCCTCGGATGGACGCGAGGCCGTGGAAAAGGCGAAACAGCTGAAACCAGACTTTGTGATTCTGGATATAGGCATGCCGAATCTCAACGGACTGGCAGCGACCCGACAACTGGCGCAGCATGACCCCAACTGCAAGATCATCGTTCTGACCATTACGGATTCGGATCATGTAATCCGAGAGGCTCTGGATGCCGGCGCGCGCGGATTCGTATTGAAATCCGATGCGGTTCGAGATCTGGTTTCCGCCATTGAAGCGCTGCAACGCGGCCAGATGTTCTTTACTCCGCGAGTGAATGAAATGGTATTGGCCGGCTTTCTGGAAAAGGGAGTCGTGGCTCCGCGGGGAACGCCACCCAGGTTTCCAACTTTGACGCCTCGGGAGCGCGAAGTGATCCAGCTTTTGGCGGAGGGGAAAAGTTCCAAAGAAGTGGCGACAGTGCTTAAGCTGAGTACCAAGACTGCGGAAACTCACCGCAGCAATATTATGCGAAAGCTGGGCTTCCACTCCATCCGGGACTTAGTGTTGTACGCGGTGAAGAACGACATTATTCAGGTGCAAATGCCGGACACCAGCCCGTCGCGGGACGACTCAGGAACTTAAGATCGATTCGCGCGATTCCCTGTCGACCTTATTACTATTGCCTGCACGAAAAAAAAGCGCCGGGTACTATGACCCGGCGGCTCGCGCAATTTTGCGAGGATCGATCCAATTGTTGCGGAAATTAGCCAGCCTTTCGCTCGGATCTCAACTTGCGGTCTTCCTCTTCGTCGGCTTTCGTATCGTCGACATCGCTGGGGGCGTGATTTTCCTTGGCAGTAGATTTGGCCGCGTCTTTCACGTTGCCCCAGGCGTTCTGCACTTTGCCTTCGGCTTGCTTGGCCGCACCATGAACCTGCTTTTCGGGGTCGCCTGTCCACTCGCCTACTTGTCTTTCGACCCGGCCCGCGACATCCTTGACTTTTCCTTCTACGCGATCTTTATCCATGATCATTGCTCCTCTCTGTAATTGGAATGTGATTCTGAAACGGATGACTCACTCGCCGCTAGATCGGGTTGCGGCCCTGAATGAGGCGAACCAAAACAGCTATGATCGCCAGCACGAGCAAGATATGAATGAATCCGCCCAAGGTGTAGGAGCTGACCATCCCCAGCAACCATAGAACCAGAAGTATTACCGCAATCGTCCAGAGCATCGTAGTCTCCTTTGGTGATGCGCTAATTTCTGCAGCTGTTTGGCTGAGCCAGATTATTGAAGGGCGAAGGTTGGGAATATAGGGTTGATTCTGTAGCGGCGAGGTGATGCGGCCGTAAAAGCAGCCGGGTAGAGGCCCAGGTCGATCCAAACTAGCGGAATTGTTCACTCGTAACAATGGATTCGCGCAGGGAAAGGGACAGAACGCTGTTTGGATCACGCTCTGTCCACCGGCAACTTCTCCCTGCCGGGAAGCCGATTCAGGCAGCTTTGTCGGCGCTGGTATTGGTGGTATCTGAAATCGCGGTCAGGATGGAATCGGCGTGCTTCTCCTCCTCCAGCGTTTGATCGAGCAGTTCGGCCTGGCTGTCGTTTCCCAGGATTTCCGCGAAGGTACGTACGGTGCCATAGGCGGCGATTTCGTAGTGTTCCACTTTCTGGGCCGCGCCGATAATGCCGGCGTCTCGCACGGAATCGTCGGTCGCATCCTTAATGATGTCTTCTCCTTCCGCAATCAGGGCGGCAATGCCTTTGCATTTCTTGGAGTCGACGGAACCTTTAACCTGATTCAGGATCTCTTCCAGACGGGCTACGTGGCCCCTGGTTTCCTGGAGATGGGTTTGCAAGGCGTTTTTCAACTGCGGCTCTGTAGCTGCATCGATCATTTTGGGCAACGCTTCGGTGATTTGGATTTCGGCGGAGTGCAGTTGTTGGAGTTGGTCGAGATAAAGTTTTCTGAGGCTATCGAGATTGGCGGAAAAGAATTTCATGGCGTGACCTCGTTGTGCACTGATTTGAGAACTTGCGCGTAGGATGCGGGGGCCAGAGGTTTTGTTGTCGAGAAAGTACTGGCGGCAGCCACGGCAACAGCCTTAATAGATTTGGACGATTCCATTTCGAACCGCATACAGAGTGAGATCCGCAATGGAGTGCAGGTCGAGTTTTCGCATGAGATTGGTGCGGTGGGTTTCGGCGGTCTTCACGCTTAGGCTGAGAGTCGTGGCGATCTCCTTGGTAGTCTTGCCTTCGGCAACGAGTTGAATCACTTCCCTTTCGCGAGGCGTGAGAACATGCTGCTCGAAATTGTCACGCTCTTCCTGCGGGCGGAGATACCCGTCGAGCATCATTTGCGCAACTTTGGAAGTAAAGAAAGTTCTACGGTTTTGCAAAGCCTCCACCGCAGCCACCAAATCGCGGCCGGCATCGGACTTGAGCAAAAAGCCCCGCGCGCCTGCGGCGAGCACTTCGCGCACTACCTGCTCCGAATCATGGATGGTGAGAATCAGAATGCGAGACTCGGGCATGAAGGCAAGGATTTGCCGAGCAGCATCCAAACCGTTCAGGTTTGGCATTCCAATATCGAGCAGCAGCACATCGGGCTTTGACTGGCTGGCAAGCTCTACGGCTTCGCGACCATCTGCGGCTTCGCAGCAGACCTCCCAACCGGCGTGGCCCTCCAGAATGGAACGAATGCCTCTTCTTGCGACTTCATGATCGTCGGCGATAAGAATCCGAAGCACGCGCACTCTCTCCTGCCTCCCAGCAACAACGCGAAAATGTCGTTCGTCGATCTGAGCGGAGCGAAGCGCTGTGTTGAGATAGTTGCAAATACGAGTTGGCCGGTTGCCACAGAACTGCGCACCCATGCGTGGCGACGGGACAATTAGATTAAGTTGATTGAGCGACCTGATTAGCTATGCAAGGTTGCTGCCAATCCCAAATGCATTCAGTTTCAAAGTGTTGCGCAACGGTCTCCGGGAGGGGATGTAAGTTTTTCCCCGCAGGTTCTATAGAAATCAGGAGCAGCAGAGGCGGACCTCGGACGGCCTCGGGTGGTCAATCCGGTATTTACCTTAGCGCTCGAAACGCACGCTCCGGTCGCCGCGGTCAGAAGAGATGGCATCTAAAAGCGCCGAAGGAGTAGTCTCTATGCGCTCATCCGCTCCGTGGAGCGTCACCACGATCGTTTCCGCCTGCTGCACCGTCGTTGTTTTGGCGGCAGTTGTTGCGGCACAGACCCCAGCGCCGAACAGCTCGCCAACTGCACCTGCACCGGCCTCAACCCCGGTCACAAATGGCGCTCCTCAATCCGTGAATTCCGATCAACAGCCGTCGGCGCAAGAGCCTTCGGGCAACGACCAGGGTATGTTCGTATTCAGGAAGCAGATTGAGGAAGTTGTGCTGCACGCGACCGTGGTCGATCAGGAGCAGCACCTGGTGACGGGCCTGGATCGAAGCGCATTCACCGTTTACGAGCAAGGGATGCCGCAGACTATCACATCGTTCCGCCGGGAAGACGTTCCCGTCGAGATGGGGATCGTGGTGGACAACTCCGGCTCGATGCGCGACAAGCGCCGACAGATCAGCCAGGCGGTTCTGAATCTGATTCGCGCCAGCAATCCTGAGGATCAGATTTTCGTCGTCAATTTTGGCCTGAAACCTTATCTGGATCAGGACTTCACCTCGGACGTGAAGCTGCTGGAAGCGGCATTGCATCAAGTCTCCGCACAAGGAAGCACCGCGCTATATGACGCCATCGTGGCCTCGGCGGTTCATCTGGAGCACAACCCGCGTCTCAACAAGAAGGTTCTGCTGGTAATTACGGATGGTCAGGACAATATGAGCGAGGAGACTCTGCAAGAAGCTGCGCGCCGACTGCAACAGGCGAATGGTCCGACGCTGTATGCCATTGGGCTAACGGGCGGCGAACTGCAGAGCTCAGGACGGGAGGCGCTGCAGAGCTTGGCTGCGGGAACGGGTGGAGTGGCTTACTTCCCCGACTCTCTGGATCAGGTGGATAACATCACGCGCACGGTGGCGCGCGACATACGGAGCCAGTACATCATCGCTTACAAGCCGCACAACCAGAATGGCAAGCCGGACTACCAATCGTTGCACGTAGAGGCGAACGCTCCGGGATATGGCAAACTCACCGTCCGCACCCGAAGCGGCTACTATCCTCCGGAGGCAGCTCATTGAGAGCTGCCATACTGGAGGTCTATCCTAACTTAGGCAACTGTGGTTTCCGGAGCGCTGTGGATCTGAGCCGGCATCTGAATCTGGATGATGTTGTTCTTGATGGCGTAAACCACCAGATCGCGAATCGAATGCAGGCTGAGTTTGCGCATGATATTGCTGCGATGAGTCTCAACGGTCTTGGTGCTCAGGTTCAGCAGGGTTGCCACTTCCTTGGAGCTCTTTCCCTCCGCCAGGAGCTGAGTGATCTCTCGCTCCCGCACGGTTAGCGTGGGCAAGTTCGGCGCCTCGTTACGGGCCACGACGTGGCCTTTATCCAGGAATCCAGCCAGCACCAGATCGTTCACCCGCGGAGTGAAGAACATGCGCTTGCTCTGCAAAGCTTCCACGGCGGATACCAGATCGCGAGCCGCGTCAGACTTGAGTACGAAACCGCGAGCACCGGCATCGAGTGCCTCACGGATAACCTGATCGGAGTCCGTTATGGTCAGCACGATGACTTTGAACTGGGGATCGTACTGCATCAGCTGGCGCGTAGTATCCAGGCCGTTGAGGCTGGGCATGCCGATATCGACTATGACGACATCGGGCTTTAAGCGCTTTGCCATTTCGAGCGCTTCGCGGCCATCCGATGCTTCCCCGCAAACTTCCCATCCCTCATGCTTCAGAAGAAGAGAGCACAAACCTCGGCGAACAATTTCATGATCGTCGGCTAACAGGATTCGCAGTTTCATGGCAGTCTTTCCTCCACAGTCTTTCTGAGAGAATTACAGATAGATTCGGATTTTCAGTACCCCACTAACACGAAGCATGTGGACTTCGCGCCAAAGCGGTAAACACCCGATGCTGGCTCACTGATTCAACGGCTTCTAAGAGATCGCGCGCCGCGTTGGATTTCACGACGTACCCTCGGGCGCCCGCATCCAGCGCTTCCCGCATCATCTGCGGAGAGTCATGCTGCGTGACGAACAGAACTTCGGGACCAGCATTTTTGTGCTTCTGCTGAATGAGACGGCAGGCCTCAAGGCCGTTCATTCGAGGCATGGTTACGTCGAGCACCACGACATCCGGCTGTAAACTATCGACCTTCTCCACGGCCTCAAGTCCGTCTGACGCTTCACCCACTACTTCCCAATCGCCTCGGCCCTGAAGAAGAGTTCTCAGCCCTTGTCTCACGACGGGATGATCGTCCACTAACAGGATCCGGACAGCCATAAATTTCTGTACCCTCTGATGCGGCACCGTGCACTCCTCATCACGGCTCCACGGCCGGCTTTGCTTTGTAGTTTGCCCCATTCCCGCCGCGGAGTCCACCAGCATCAGGGGAAGCCAATTCCGTATGCGTGAAACATCTTGAAGCTAGCATGGCGGCCCGCTCCCCTCGAATACAGGGAATCCTGTATTCTAGCGCTCAAAAATATCCAGGCTTAAGAACCGGCTAACTGGCGATAGCAGGAAAATAGGTGCCCGCATGCAGTAGGGCATCCACGGCTTCGACGATGGAACCGACGTCCGATTTGGCGCAAGCTCCGCGGATCCCAGCCCTGCGAGCTTCCTCCGCTAATTGTTTTGAGAGATGAATGGTGACCAAGAGAATGGGTATCTCCGGGAAAAGCCCCGAAATCTGCCGGGCCACATCGAGACCGTTGAGATCGGGCATTTGAAAATCCAACAGGATCATGTCGGGGGGACTTTTCTTTACTCTTTGCAGGGCTTCCCCTCCGGTTCGGGCTTCGTCGCAAACCCGCCAGGTACTTTGCTGCTCCAGGAGGGCGCGAAGATAATTGCGTACCGCCGGGTTATCATCTACCACTAGAATGCGAACCAAACCGACCGTCCCTCCACGTAGAACCTAAAGATGTTTCTGACCTTCGCCTGGACCCGATGCGGGACGGATATCAGCCATTTAATAACTTTCCTGCGCGCCGTCGCAATACTGCGAACTCTGTAGAGTGCGAACTCAACATTAACTCACCATATTCCCTTGTCGCTGCCTGTTAACTTTAGTTCGAGCGCCGCTGCGGCAGCTAAACCGGGCAACAGGCTAAGGCGCAGAGTGCTTTGGAGTTCGCCATTCAGCAGTAACCTCTTCCATTCGGAGGCGTACAGTCTGGCCGCCTGCGGAAAAATAGGAATACGCAGGAACTTTCTTCGGAATCTAACCAGTTCGTTGCCAAACTGCGCCGCATCGATTACCAGCGGCGGCAAGGAAAGATCTTTCCCACGAAACGGCTTCACAAATCCAGAAACGGTTACGAGGTAGGTGGCGAGGCCATCCCAAAGGCCGGCGGACTCAGCCAGCGACTTGAGATGCAGGTAGTCAACTGAACCCGAATCCACCAGCTGGGCAGTATCCACAACATCGCACAAGCGCAGATAAAAGTGGCGATACATACGTTGCAGAGTGCTGATGATCAAACGATCTTCAGGCGCCGGCACGCGAAACATCTCTCCTCCAAATCGCGCGGAGTGCGCTCGCGTGACGAGAGAATTCGTGATCGCGACCTGCTCTCCCGTCTGACCCAAGCGTGATACGTGGACCTCGACTAACTCAGGAAGAGCGGGTACAACGAAGTTCCATTTGTTGGCCAGCCGATCACCCCAGCTCCGCGCATCCGGTCGCGCATGGAAGCGCTCCACCATGATGGCCACTACGTCGGCGCTCTCCGCATTGGTGTAAAGATCAAGATCGTTTCCGAGATCGGGCCAGTGATCGAGGGACTTGATCACAATCACGGAACCGACTTGCTGGAGTGCCTCACAAATAGGAAGCAGAAAAGATAGTGCGCGTTGTATACGCGCGCTCTCTTTCAGCAAGGCCTGCTCAACCCACTCGGCGCGCTCATGTCCGGCGGCCGCCAGCGCTTGATGCAAAGCGGGAAATGCCCGGGCTATGACGTGGTGCGAAGTTGCCAGGCTCCATAGCTCGCCGAAATCCTGCGGGCTGAAAGTGGAGACGATTTCAGCAATGGCGTCATTGCTGTTCTCGCTGTTTTCGCGAGTTGGGCTGGAAGCGCTGGAGGAGTTATTTACATCGCACTCCAGCAGCAAGCGGGAGAGAAGAGAGAGACATTCCGTAGAACTATTCACGCCGTCCATAGTTTTGACTTCGCATCCGCGAATCGCCAACGATTCAACAGCCGTTCTTCGATGAGAAAACTCGATCCGCTGTTGTTACTACAGCGATTCACTCAGTGCGGACTGGTCTGGCCCTGGCCTGCACGGCCGTCATCGCCGCAATTAGTGGCAGAACGACGTTCAATGGCAGTCCCTTCCTCGTAATCATTCCAGGTTTCGATCAGCAGAAATGGGAGCGGCTTGGAGCTATCGTAGTAGCGCTGATAAAAATTCAGAGTTTCATCGAGCGTCTTACCGCAGTCGCTTTGCATGTGACGATTGAGTCCCCACTTGGCGGCGGAATCGTCGAAGCCGGGCCACGCGCCCCCGACCGCGATTTTTTCGGGATGCTTCTGCATGGTTTTGTAGAAGTCCTCGAGATAGTCCTGGCCCCAGTTGCTGCCATCCGGCGCCCATCCGCCGGGGCCCGGTTGTACCCAGGCGTAAGAACCCGCAAAATCATTGGCATATTGCACCGGCGGCTGGTCCTTGTAGATCAGGAGCGGCGGACGGTCCCAGCTGTTGCAGTGCTGGCGAACCTGATTCCAATCAACGTGGCCGCTCTTGGGAAAAATGAAAATCATTGGACTGCCGTTATAGGTGAGATAAGCATCGCGATATTTGGCGGCGGGACCGAGGTAGCTGGCGTAGGCCTTATCGAGCGCGGCGATTGCGTCGTCCGTCGCTTGCGCATCCTCGTCTGCGGCTTCGTTGTAGAGAAGCGCTACCTGGAAATGGCTCTCGCTCGCGACCAGTTGCAGCAGAGCAAAGTTGTGATCGGAATAAGGATTGCTCTCGCCGTACCAGTCGACGACAAAGGCCGATATCCCCATCTGTCGAGCTTGCTGAATCTGCTTTCGGAGAACGGCGGGATCCTGGCTGGAATAGCCAACATCCATGTGGGTGTGGTCACCGAACCACGGCATATAAACCGCGAGAAGCTTGGGATAAACACCGGGCGCCTGCGCGTTCTGCTGCAGAATATGATGAGCGCCGGGTGTGGTGCAGCCGCTCGCCATCATGAATAACGCCATGGTTAACCCTAGAAACGACCTGGGCAATCAACATCTCCATTTCTTACGGCCTTCCTGCGGAGTAATTAGGATGCGGCTGCGGACAGTGCGGTTGGCGCTTCAAGGGCCAAGATTAAAACGTTCCGAAGGTAGGAGGTTCTGGCGGATTTCAGGCTGGCAACGGGCCGTCAGAATTGGGGCACGGCCTGCAGTTGACGGATGACCCAACGATCGGCACCGGGAGTCATAAGCACGACGTAGTGCACGACTACAGGCTCGTCATGGATAGTGGCGTTTCCATCGCGAATTTGCAATCGATACCGCGCGGTGTCATGCAACTCCATGACATCGCCTTCGGGGGCGTAAAACACGACATCCAACTGATGGCTTTGATCCAAGTATCGCCGGGTCAGACCTGACTTCTGCTGGCTGGCAACGGTCTGGCGAAGCCACTGCATGGCGTCGCCGGAGAAAGCTCCGGCGAGTGGGTCGAGGGTATTGGATTCGAGCGCCTGAGCCATGCTGGTCCACGCGAAGCGATAGTCACGAACGATCCCACGCTCGGTGAGGTTCTCAACCGCGCGCGGGCCGGCATTCTTCGCATCCAACTGGACTTGCACACCGGTATCGGCAGCGTGCAAGTTGAGGACAGGACAAAATAACAACACGCATAGGGAGATGGCGGCGATCACGAAATGATTGGGAAGCTCACCTCTCTCTGCTCGAATCATGGTTGCGCTCCCACGCGGATTTCGTTTCCCATCACAACACCGGAGGCGACTGATATCGTCGTGGGGCCTGGCGCTTCTATTTGCGCTCGCGCCACGCCCTGCTTGATCGGAGCATCCACTGTGCCCAATCCATCGGTGCCAGTTGCAGTAAAAGTGACAATCGTGCCGTCGGGCACTACATTTCCGGCGCAGTCGTGAACGGGTTCGGTTTGAACAATAATGCCTTTCGATGTACGTTGGCCGGTGATGCGGAGATTGCATGGGTCCGATGCAACTTGTTGCACGGCGCGGCGTGTCTTCAAGTCATCTAGGGATGCCGTGACTTGCACCGGACCGGCAGACTTCCCGGAGGTGGTGCGGAACCATGCAACTCCCTTTTGCGTGCGAACTGATCGCGACCAGAGAAGAGCGTCTTTCGCCGTGAGTTGGAAGCTGACGTTCTGAGTAGTGAGCACAAGATTGTGATATTGATCGAAGGGGAATGCGACGCCGCTCACCGCGTCTCCTTGCGCGACCGGAACGCGCGACGGATGAACCAGAAAAGTGAGATTGGCTGGATTGGAGGCACTTACATAAAAACTCTCACTACGACACGTACCTGAGCACACGATCGCCAGATAGTCACCGGCATTGCGCAAATCCTGCGGCGCTAACTGCACTTCCTCGCCGAGTGTGATATCGCGCCTCCGAGATACTCCGGGGCCGACCAGATAGAAAATCCCCTTGCTGCTTCCGGTTGTGGAAATAGATGCTTGTTCCCCGGCGACTGCGGACTCGGGAACATGGAAGTCTTGCGCAGCACATAGTCCGACGAATGATCCCGCTAAACAAATGATCGCGCAAAGTCGTAGGCGGCGCGACATTCTAGGACTTCCCCAGACTGAACTGATTCACCACGACATGAAAGCTATGCACCTTGGCTGCGAGAGCCTTGGGAATTTCCACTGCGAAAGGTTCCGAGGACTGCGGAAGAAGAGCGCGATCGACGTAGCCGTCTGAGACCCATACGACTTTTCCGTCGCTGTCATAGAAGCTGGCGATGACATGAGGGATATTGACTGTCTGTCCGCCCTGATTCAGCAAGTCGCCGCTGAGAACGCTCTTTCCTTGAACGTCGGAATCGATCTTCTGATTCATGACCCCGATCACCGGATCTGCTGATGCGGGAACCAGGCTGGCTTTCACATCCATGCGAACGTTCTTGACATTCTTGAGATTGAGATTCGGGAAGTCGATGCGATATGGCGTCACCTGCTTGGGCAAAAGCACGTGCGCGATTTTATCGAAGCTGCTCTCTTCATCGATCGGATTGCCTGCAGCATCGACCAAGGTTGCATTGACCGTCACAAATGCGGGAATGGTGTCTTCGTTCGTGACCTCTCCCATCACGACCGCGCCCTCGGCCGATTCGACGGCGTTCATAGAAATAATGCGTACGTGTGGTGAATCGACATTCTTCGATCCCCACTCGTCGTCGGCGCTTCCGGTTACCAGGTCCCAACGCAGGAAGTTCACCGGAATCACTTGCGCGGGCACGGAGGACACCTGCACCTTGGGCCATACAGCCTTCCAAACGTCACCTTCGCGGATCAGGTGAATGTCACGAACATCCTCAAGGGGTCCGACGGGAGTGGAAAAATGCAAGCGGACACGAAACTGAGCTTCGTCGTTGGTCGCGTGCAGAGGACGCGAGTCAAAACCCTCCAGCGCGGAAAACGAACGCAGGCTTCCGTTCGATCCCATCCAATCCTGAATAAAGGCCTGCTCGCTGATTCCGCTTGTACTCGAAATGCTGGCAAAGGCACGGTCCCAGTTGCGGCGCTGCACATCGACGAGCAAGTTGGTGACGGCTTGATCCGGCGTGCTTGCTCTCGCAGTGTGCAGGGCAGAGCCTTTGGTCACGCCAACGGTGATCCCGGCCTGTCCAGTCACATAGAGACCCAGCACCATCAAGGCGACGGTTACCGCGACGAGAAGAATTGGAATCGCATATTTCATTCTGATTCCTCAGCCTGCATTCTCAGGCAACGATATGGTGTTCACGATCCTCGGAACGAGCTGGCATACGTACGCCAACGGGCGCACGACGCGTCTCAGGTAAGAAAAATTCGAAAAAGATTGCCAGAAAACTTACGCCGATCGGAAGGATTCCCCACAGCAATCCTTGCCAGGGCGCGGGAATCGCATCGGACTCAATTTTGTGAGCGGGGGGAACGTCTTCTTTCGACCACGCGGTGATCTCGCCGTTGCCGAAGGTCTCGATCTTGCGCCAACCCACGAAGGTCAACAGAGGCTCGTAATAGGGGTCGTGCACAAAGATATATTTCAGGCCGTAACGGTTGGCATGCTCGAGCATGGCGCGAAGAGCAGACATGCCGGCGGTGCCGTAGAACTTGGCATTGGTGAGCTGCGCTGAACCATAGTGAGTCATCTCGGGCAGGAGGCGCGCAGAGTTATAGTCTCCGTCCACACTGCCGGCATCGGTATAAGTTGAGACCTTCGCCAGCTCGCTACCGAAACCAAGAGTGATGTAACGGTAGGAGTCATGGCCGTCGCGATTCAGGAAGGCAATCACGGGATCAACATTGGTTGCGGCCGTCGGACGAAATGGGTTGGCGTTGAGCCAGAAAAGAGCGGCTCCAATGGTTGCGACCGACGCCAGTGCGAGCCCGACCGCTGCTTTGGAGCGGAAACGATCAAGAAGTTCGATGGCCAGAACTCCGACGAACGGCATGGCCATCAGCGTCGCCCAAAATGTGAAACGCTCGAAAGTGAGAACTTCATAGGCGCGCCCCAGTAGCCATCGCGGCAAAGGCGTTGTGCCACCAAGGCCGAAAATAAAGGTAAGCCAGAAGCCGAACAGCAACGGCCGCCAGCGGCGAGATGAAGCTCCGCGAATGACGATGAACGGCAGGGCCAGAATCAAGGCTCCGTACGGAATCACGAAGTAGTTAATCGCAGTAATGGAATTCAACAAGAAATTAGCGCGGCTGTCGTGTGGGATGGGAATCTGATGAATCGGATGTTGGATAATGGCCAGCCAATAGGGCAGCAAAACGATTGCGACACCGGCTGCCACTAAAAGGCCGAACACTGCCGCCCGCATTACAACTCCACCGACCGATCCCGCAACTCGCTCGTCGCGAGCGTCTAGATAGGCGGTCCACAATACGGGGCCGGCAAAAAGAACCACACCAAAAATCAGCGTGACGTGGTGCGCAGCGGCGGCGGTAAGGCTTACGGCCACTCCCTTCAGCAAAGAGCGTCCTGAAGCCTCGGTCATCCACTCATAGAAATAGGGCAATGCGTTCAAGTAGAGAGCGGCCGAGGCTACCGTGGCCAACTGCCCAGCCTGGTAAACCAAGAATGCCAATGCACCCAGGAAAATGGAGCCTAAAGCGGCATAGCTGGCGGCGCGGTCATCGACCCAGATTTTGGCGAAGCGAAACACACCGACGGGCAGCAGCAGAACAGCGATCAACTGCACCAGCATGTAGCCCATTTTCAAGCCGACCACATTGGACAGGAGCGCGATCCATTGGTGAGTCAGCGGAGGATAGGTAGTTTGCGAGAACCCAGCAAACCATTTTTCATTCCACGGATTGAACCAGTGATGAGCGTAGTGCGACGCAAAGAACATGTGGAAATTGGCGTCGAACGAGCCGGCGGGAAGCTGCATCAGCAGCAGCGGCCCATGAACCGCCAGCGCTACCAGGACAATTGCAAGAAGAGGAATTGGACGAGAGTAACTACTTTGGACGGTGCTCACAATTGTGCGCTCCTAGGGTCCACAGCGAAAACGTTGGATTCAAAAACCCCATGAGGGGTTTACTGCATTTTTCGTTGATTTCGCGCGTCGTTTCACCGGTCAAAGCAGCCTTAGCGGAGAGACCGGCATCTGATGGGGGCCGCAGAAACATTGGTTATGCGGGAGGTCCTTCAAAGACTTGTATCCAGCGTGGTGATGATTCCGTGAAAAGCCGACTTCCGCTCACGAGCTTTTGCATCGTTTTACTTTTCGGTTCAGCGCTTGCCCAGACGTACGACATCAATGGCCAAGGCGCGCCCAACAACCAAAGGTCGAAGAGTCCTGGCGATACCACCCAGGAGACGTCCGGGCAAAGTGGCACGGGATTTGGCTGGGGATCGAGTATCGAAGTTTCGCGCCAGGCTCGCGCGGCGCAAGATGCACTGAAGAGAAACGACTACACGGCAGCGGTGGGGTTTGCAGAGCGCGCTGCGAAGGCCGCGCCGCAGAATGCTGAACTCTGGTTCTTACTCGGCTACGCGGATCGGCTCGCCGATCACTATCAGGCTTCGGTTGATGCCTACAACCGGGGGCTGAAGATTCAGCCGGGCTCGGTTCGAGGCATGGCTGGGTTGGCGCAAACTTACGCCAAGATGGGCCGAGACGCTGACGCGGAACAGTTGCTGAAGCGTGTGGTTGATGCGAATCCGAAAGATGCGAACAGCTTGCAGTTGGCGGGCGAACTTTTGTTGAATTCGGATGCAACGCAAGCTTTGGAATTGCTAAAACGCGCCGATGTGCTGCAAGCATCTCCTCACACGGACCTCTTGATTGCGCATGCGTATGAACACCTCGGTCAACCCGATGAGGTCAAACATTACTTGAATGTCGCGAAACGGCGGGCGCCCAACGATCCTGAAGTGCTGCGCGCAGTTGCTGGAGAATATCGAGATCAGGGACAGTACGATCAAGCTATCGCGACATTGCAGGCGATTCCCAAGAAGACAACGGACGTCGAGGCCGAGCTGGCATACACCTATCAGCTCGCAGGCAAGCAGCAAGAATCAGCGGACTTGTACACGCGGCTAGCCAAGGCAGCGAAAGGAAATATCGGCCTCGATCTCAGTGCCGCGCAGGCACTGGTTGGACTGGGCCAGGCGGACGCGGCCCAGAGTTTTCTGGAAGACGCCAAAAGAATTGAGAGCAACAATTACCGCCTGCACGCGATTCTCGGCGCCATGGCCGAATCGGACGACCGTTTTGCGGATGCCAGCGCAGAATATAACCTCGCGCTCGCGAATCTGCCAGCGCATGTTCCCGAAGGCCCGCTCTATCCAATAGAACTGCGATTGAACCTTTACGAGCTCGATCTACGGCAGGAAGACGAAGCCGGAGCGAAACAGCAGCTGGCCGCAGCCTTTGCGGCTATTAATCAGGTCAGCGTTCCAGAGTCCTCGCGGCCGGAGATGCTGAGGCTGCGGGCGGCGATCGAAGCTGGCCAGGGCAACATGGATGCGGCGAATAAGGATCTGCAGGATGCGCTCGCCCTGGTACCGTCGAACGTAAATTCGCTGTTGAACTATGCCAGCTTGCAATGGAAGATCGGACAGAAACAGGCCGCCGGGGATACTTTCGCAAAGGTGTTAGAGCTGGATCACAACAACCGCACGGCTCTTGCGTCGCTAGGTTATCTCGCGCGCGACAAAGGAGATGCGAAGCTCGCGGAGAACTATTTCAAGCGAGCGGTGAATGCGCATCCCAAAGATTATGAACCGTATCTGGCGCTCGGCGACTTATATACCGCCGGGCAAAACTATCGCGCGGCTGAAAGCAATTACGAGGAAGCTTACCGGCGGATGCCCAGCAACGCGATGATCATTGCGGGCGGCGCAAACGCGGCACTAGAGGCGCATGATCCCGAACTGGCAAAGCGCTGGCTGGACCGCGCAACCGGCAAGATGAACGAGAGCGCGCAGGTAAACCGCGAACGCGAGCGTTACCTCACGCTCAAAGGCGATTATGAGGAGTCAGCGAAGCTGGGATACAAGGTTCTCGAAAAGCTGCCTCACGATCGTGAGGGCGTGGTGTATCTGGCTTACGATCTTTACGACCTGAACCGTTACGATGAGGCCCTGGCGCTGATCACGAAGTACGAGCCCGTCCTTCCGGATGATAAGGATCTGCCGCTGGTCGCCGGCAACATTCATGCTCACGACGGGCAATTGCGAGAGGCGCTCGACGACTACACGCGCGCGTTGCAGCATGATCCGAAAATGGCCACCGGATACGTGAATCGTGGATTCGTACTAAATGATCTTCACGAGGCGGGAAAGGCCGTTCCGGATTTTCAGACTGCGATTCAACTGCAGCGGGACTACGGTGAAGCGCATCTAGGGTTGGCGTTTGCAGATTTGCAGTTGCACCGGCCAAAACCGGCGCTCAGCCAGCTCGAGACAGCTCAGAAAATATTGGGCAAGTCGCACGCGTGGCATTTGGCCCGGGCTGAAGCGTTTCGTCAGGAGCAGGATTTTAACCACGCGGAAACCGAGTACAAGATCGCTCTACAGGAGACGCCCAAAGATCTGACCACGCAACTGGCGTACGCCGACACGCTGTACCACCTGCGGAGATATGAGCAAGCTCTTGGCGCGCTACAGGCCGCACAGAACCTATCTGCCACGGACCCTCGGGTTTACGCCCTGCGAGCGGAGATCCATGCCAGGGAGGGTGCGCGGGAAGATGCGATGCATGACATCCAGTTGGCCGAACAATACGGCAAAGACAATGTAGACATCCTGATGGCGACCGGTGGAGCTCTATTAAGGTTGGGAGACCGGGACGCGGCCATGCAGCGCTTCTCCCGCGCTTTGGACATCCCCAACGGAGATCGTTTGGGAGTGCGATTGTCGGTAGCGCAAGTATTCTTGCAGCAAGGGCATTACGACGATGTGCACCGCCAGCTCGCGTTAGGTTTCGCCGAAGCTCGCATCGATGGCTCTGCCGTATCACCGGAAGACATTCTGGAGGCGGCCAATATTTTTCTGGCGATGCACGATTTCGATCTTGCGGAAACCTATTTCGACAAGGCAAAACTTGCCGGAGCCAATCCCCGCACCGTGGAAATCGGACTGGCCAATACTTATCTCGCGGAGGGGGAGAATCACAAAGCAGAAGACGCACTTGCCAGCCTGGGACCGGCCAGTGACTTCAGCGATGACTACGATTACATGATGGCCTCCGCGAATCTGTACCGGCAGCGGCAGGACACGGTGCATGCACTATCTTCTTTCGCACAAGCCAACACGGTTGCCGGGCAGGACAATCAGGCGACGGCGCAGAGTTGCGCAGGACGAGCTTGCCATGCAGGAAGGGCGGCAGATTAATCAGACCGTGAGCTTTCTGCCGGAAGCCTCATTCGCACCCGCGCTGGAAGATATTAACGTTTACACGCTGGACGCGAGGATCCTGCACGTCACCAATCCAGCGCTGCTGCCACCGCCGCGTCACTCCTATCAGAGCCTGGCCGATTCCCACTATCGAATCCACATCGGTGGCTTGCCTGTGATTTCGGGCTTCGTCGGCGAAAGCCTCACCGCCGGACGCTTTCTGTTTCCCAGCGAGAACGTGGTCGAGGATCGCAACACCTACGACACTTATTTTAACGGCGGGATTACTCCCGTTCTGCACCTCGGCTCGAACTCGATCACGTTCAACGGCGGATTGCAGTTTACGATCCGGCGCGACACGATCTCGCCGCAATACATGAGCCAAAATCTTTTCCGTCAGTTCCTCTATGTCTCCACGAGTTCGTTTTATAACTGGCTTTCATTTACTGGCAGCGCGATTCGGGAGGCTGGTCCGTTTACCGATACGAATTTGAATTCGCGAGACGCTTCCGCTGGCATCGAATTTACGGTGGGACGCCCATGGGGACACACCTCGCTGATCACGGGATACACTGCGCGCGACCTTTTGTTTAACCCGCTGGTCAGGAGTACTTCAACACCTCCAGCTACGTCGGATTACAAAAAAGTTCGGAGGCCGGATTACGGCGGCGATCCTGGCGGAGGATTTGCGTTCCTGGCAGGTCCAGGGTACGCAAGTATGCGATCGGCGCAAGCTTTCCTGCCCGGAGGACGTTTTGAGGTGCGCGCTAATCCGCGATGGAACGTGCAGGGATCCTTCTTGCTCTCGCGCGGAGAAGGCTATCACGAATACGACAACGCGCAGAGCGAGTTCACTGGTCTCCTATACACGTCCAGCCCGCAGCTCTTTCAAGAGATGGCAGTGGCGGAGCTTCCACGGCGTATCCATTTCGAATTTCTCTGGGCGTGCAGCAACAGACTTTCTACAGTTTCGCGGGAGGATCCAAGAGCACCATCCTGCCGATCGTGCACTTCACTTTGTTCTAGATTTCGACAGTCTCCCGAATGGCATCAACAACAAAAAGCGATGCGGTTGTCTCATCTGTCGATGAGAATGCCCCCAGGTCTCCAGCAGCAGCCAAGGGGTTGAAGTCCCAACTTTTCGGGGGCGTGCTGACGCTGCTGGCGGGCTCCGGACTGGTGGGAGTTACGAACCTGGTTTACAACGTGGTGACCGCGCGGTTGCTGGGTCCGACCGGCTTCGCGAATGCCACCGCGGTCTACACCATCCTGATGCTGCTCTCGTGCATCACGCTGGCTTTTCAGGTGGTCTGTGCGAAATATGTCGCCAAGAGCACTTCGGCACCCGACCGGTTTCAAGTTTTCGCCAACCTGCATCAGCGCTCATGGATCGCCGGCACCGGAATCGGACTGCTCTTGTGTCTGTTCGAGCGCCCGCTGACCGCATATCTGAATCTGCCCGATCCTGTTCTTATCTGGTTACTCGCGCTGGGAACAGCGTTTTATATCCCGCTGGGAGTTCGTCGAGGATACATTCAGGGAATTCATGCCTTCGGGCCACTGGCTATTAACTTCATGCTCGAGGGATTGGTTCG
This sequence comes from uncultured Acidobacteriaceae bacterium, assembly GCA_963777005.1. Lineage (GTDB taxonomy): Bacteria > Acidobacteriota > Terriglobia > Terriglobales > Acidobacteriaceae > Sulfotelmatobacter. The sequence continues at coordinate 165,583 of CAVZPC010000013.1, forward strand.
CCTCGGCGGAGTTTTTATATTAATCGGAATCGGCTTGGGAGTTCGGGGCGCAGTGCTAGCCAGCGTGCTGGCGGTAATGGTTGCGTATTTTTTTGCGCTTCCGAGTCCGGGCCTGGAGTTCCTTCCGTTTTCGAGGGCTATCGATCTCGTTCTCGCGAAGGATTGCAGGCGATTGTTTTCTTCTCCGGGCAAACGGTCATCAATAATTTCGACATCGTTCTGGTAAAGCATTTCTTCCCTCCAGTCGAAGCGGGACTCTATGCTGCGGTGGCATTGGTCGGCCGCCTCGTGAACATGTGCGCGTGGTCGGTGGTAAATACCATGTTTCCGGTTTCGGCGAGTGCCGGCGCCGATGAGCATGAGGCCAGCCCGGTCCTGTTCACTTCCCTCTCGATGGTCTTTCTTATCCTGTCGCTTTTGATTTTCGGGCTGTGGATGGTGCCCAGCTTTCTCTGGAAAACTCTTTTCGGCGCGCAGTTTGCGGTGGGTAATTACGGAATGCTGGCTCCTTTGCTGATTCTGTACGCCATCACGGCGGGCGTCTATTCGCTTAGTTCCGTCATCATCACCTACGAGATGTCCCGCAAGATTGCGAACACAAGCTGGCTTCAACTGGCTTTCAGTGGTGCACTTGCGCTTGGCGTCTACCTGCTTCACCAAACGTTGCGCCAGGTAATTCTGGTGCAGTTGGTGCTGATGGTGATCCTGCTCTTTGTCCTGATGATTCCTCTGCTGCGAAATCAACTGACGCCGCAGGCCCTCGGCAGCTATAGCAGCCTGCGACTTCGCCGCCTGCTCACGGAAGAAGAGGTGATGTCGGAGTTTCTCCGAAGCGAGTTTCATCATCCTGAATTCGACGACTATCGCCACGAATTCGAAACTCTGGTGAAGAGTCCGAACTTAGATAGCTCTCGCGAGAACGCAGTACGGCAAGCTCTGCTGTTTTTGCGGCGGGGCGCAATGTGGCGGGAGCTTCCGGCGGATACGAAGTGGTTCGAAGTCGAACTGAGTGCTAAGGATCTGGACCGCATCCGATTTTTTCCTCGGGCGCAATGGCGGCGCGCCGCCGATGGAAGCTTCTACATGAAGGACGTGGTTGAACGCTTACGTTTGAAGCTGGCCGAGACCCATGACGATGAGTTCTTTCGTAAACTGCGGCTTTTGAGCTCTTCGGTGGAGGAGAACCTGGTGAATCCCACGGTCCTGCTGATCGGAATCAACAATCGTGGACCGTTGACTATTCTGGATGGCAATCACCGCATGGCGGCGGCATTGCTCAGCCAACCTGTTCCAGCGCTCGATCGGTTTCGGTTTATCTGTGGATTCTCTCCGGAGATGGCGAACTGCTGCTGGTATTACACCAACGTGAATACGCTGCTGCGTTATCTAAAGAATCTTGTTCGTTACTTCACTTATGATCCGGAGAGCGACATCGGACGCTTCCAGGAACGACGCTTCTAAGATTTTTTACTGCGGGGGTGGAGTGCCGGCGGGAGGGGTGGCCGGTTCCTGCACGACTGAGTTGTCACGCCGAAACAGGAGAATCGGCTCCTGATGCTGGCGGCGGGCATCGCGCGCCTGCAGTTCTTTGGCCTTTACCTTTGCGTCGCTATCCGATGCTACCCGGAACAACGGCAATCCCTCCGCTGAGCTGCGCGTAGCCAACCCTACGGGAGTATTGGCGCCGCCGAGGACCTGCGCTTTGTCATAGAAAAACTGGGCGGTCTCCCGGTCGCCTTCGATTTCAGACAGGTAGCCGATATTGTTGGCGGCGAACGCATTGTTTGGATCGAGGGCGTAGGCGCTGCGGAAATCCTGTTCCGCTGTGGTCAAATCGTTGCGATTGATGGCGGAAACTCCGCGAGTGTTTAATTCGGCCAGCCTGGTTTCAAGGGTTATCTGAGTTTCCAGGCGATTGCGCAGATCACGGGCATTCTGGGCGGCCATCTCGCTGACGCGCTTTCCTCGCCACGTGCGATTGAGAGTAACCACAGCGGCCGCGTCGGAATTTATAGCGGCGGCGGAATCGTAATAGCGCAACGCTTCCTGCGATTCCCCTTCCATCTCTTTCGCAACGCCCATGTTGTTGAGGGTGAATATATTGTTTGGATCGCTCTTTAATGCCTGCTGCAGAAGCAAGTCGGCTTCGGGACCGCGACCTTGCGCCAGCAGGCGCACGGCTTCCACGTTATCGTGATTGATCTGGAGCGGAAGATCAGAAATGGCAAGTGCCTCTTTCAAGGTGCGCCCTTCCAAGCGTGGTGAGCTGGCTTTGTCGATGGCTGCATCACTCGCTTCTTTTCCCGCAAGAGCATAGAGGCTTTGCGCGCGATCGATTTGTCCCTTCAGTTCGGAGATGTAACCCAGATTGTTCAGGGTGAAGGGATCGTCGGGATCGAGCAGGTAGGCTTTGTAGAAAAACGTCTCGGCCTTTTCGTAGCTGTGTTTGCGGATCGCCTCGACTCCATCCTGGTTAAGACGTTGCACCGGCGTCATGTGGCTGCGCCTGGGCAGGGTGATCTTAATGTCGCCCGCGTGGGCGAACGATCCCGATGCCAATGTAGCACCGATCAATCCGGCAATCATCTGATGTTTCCAAGACATTCCACGGGCCTCTGGCTCAGAATCGATACGCAGCAAGCTCAGTTGAGATGCCAGTTGCGGCGGATAGTTTGTCGTTCGGGCGCGCATTTTTCGCGGCGAAATGACCACCTTGCGGGCGTTTGCGGCATCCAATTGCAGCGTCGAAATATGGTGCATGAGGAGATTATGGGGTTCGGGATTACAGGGCGATTCCTGTCGAGCGTGCTTGCGGGTGGACTTGTGGCAGCGTCCGTTCTCGGATGTGCCTACGGGCAAGACGTGGGCTCTCAGTCGGTGGTTTCGTCCGCTTCGACTCCGGTCACGCGGTCGTCGACTGTGCCCGTCACTGCGACAGACAATACGGGCATCGAACTCGATCCGGCCAGCCTGCTTCCCGACTTGCCGGCGCTGCCTCCGGCGAGGGCCAGCCTGATCGGCGGGACGATTCAGAAGATCGACCGGATACGCGATCAGCTGACGGTGCAGGTTTTCGGCGGCGGCAAAATGAAAGTCTTCTTCGATCCCCGCACCCACATTTATCACGGAAGCATAGGAGCTGGGGCCAGCGATCTGCGCCCCGGCGACCGTATTTACGTGGACACGATTCTGGATGGAAGCACCGTTTTCGCGCGCAACATTCGCCTGGCGACTACGCTCGCAGCCGGCCAGAGTCAGGGTGTCGTGATGAGCTATCGCGCTGACAAGAATGAACTGATCATGCGCGATCTGCTTTCTCCTGATCCCGTAAAGTTGCGTTTCACCCCGAATACCCAGATCGTGCAGGATGGGCGCGCCGCGTTTGCCAGCCAACTGGTTCCCGGAACGCTGGTCGATGTAAGTTTTGCCACGCAGCAAAATGAACGCGATCTGCAGAAAATTTCGATCCTTGCGGTTCCCGGCTCCGACTTTACGTTTGCCGGCCAGGTCACGTCGCTGGACCTGAGTATCGGCCTGCTCGTGCTGCAGTCGGAGAGCGACCACAAGACTTATGAGATTTATCTGGATCCGTCGGTTGTTTCAGTCGACGAGCGATTGCATCTCGGAGCCGATGTCACGACTGTGGCCAACTTCGATGGATCGCGTTATGTAGCCCGCACCCTCACCATCAATTCCCGATAACTCGATCACATGCTTTGCGGGGTGCACGGCCCCGGAGGGGCGGTTGGAGTTGGCGGCGTGGGCGGCGTCGACCAGGGCACGTTCGCAAAGTCGAAGAAATCCAGCAAATCCGGTTGAGCCGCATCGCGATTGGTTAAGTGTGCGCTCGCACCGATGAAGCGGTTCTCCACGAACTTGATGATGGCCGTGTGATCCATGGGGATATGGGAAACATAGTGCTTTCTGGTGAAGGGCGAGATCACGAGATTCGGCAACCGGAAGCCGAGTTGAGCGGCGAAGCCTTGCTGCGCAGGGGCATCACCGGGATTTGCGCCTGGGTCCGACGGCAGGAGATCGCAGTGCAGCGTGGGGACTCCTCCGGGCGGAAGACATGGATCGTAGCCGTCCGCATTCACGGCAATCGACTTGATGTCGGGGATCGATCCCAGCGAGGTGTCGGTATTGTCGTTGGAATGCCCGGGCACGGGCGGAACGTGATCGAAAGGTCCGCCAGGCTCGTCGTAGCTCAGGAAAAAGACCGAACTGGCCCATGATGGGCTTTGCATCAAAGCGTTGATCAGGCTTGCAACCTTCTGCTGACCCTGCAGAATTGATTGACCCGAGCCGGGATGCTCATCGCTGCTCCCGTAGGCCGCTTCAATAAATGCATAACCGGGCAGCGTGTTGTTCTTGACGTCGCTGAGATATTGATCGAGCGGCGCGATATGGGTCGTGTCGATGCAGAAGGCATTGGTAGCGTCGCCAACCGCTTGTTGTGAGCCAACGGTTGGGGCGGTACACGCCGCGTGTTGGGAATTCTCGTATAAGTATTTACTCGAGTAGGAAAAATCGGAGAACGTGGTTACGGGATAAGCATTGGACTGACCGCCTGGACCGCAGTCGCCATCTTCGTCAGTACATCCGCCGGCGGTAATCGAATAGTAGATTTTCCACGAGACGCCGTTCTGATCCAACTCCTGAAAAATGGTTTCGATGTTCAGTTGGCTGGTAACCCCGTCGTCGACGAAAGGATCGTTCACCAGCCCCTGCGTGGTTCCTCCGGTCATGGTCGCGATGCGGTTAGGGGTGCTCTTGCTGGAAACGGGCGAGAACCAACGATCCGAGACCGCAAACTGCGAGGCCATGTAGTAGTAGTAGTTAAGCAAATCCTGATCGTAATAACCCATGGCACGCTGGCCGACTAAGTCGGTGAACTCGCCGTCGCCCGCCCCGGACTTGGCATAGCCCTCGGCCGTGTGCACGAAACCATCCATCAGGATAGAACGGCTCGTGCTGAAGTCGTAGCGATTCACGTCGCCGTAGCTTTCCAGCCAGGCGGAGCTCATATCGTCGACGCAAGCGCTCTTGAACTTGAAGAGATTGAACGACTGTCCTTCATCATCCGGATTAGCGAACTCAGATAACTTGTCGTCAATCCCATCGACGGTGTAGGTGTTGCCATCCTCGCTGACATCCCAGCCATTCGACTGGCGGTAGGGATTGAGCATTCCGAAGTATGTGTCGAAGCTGCGATTCTCCTGCAACATGAAAACCACGTGTTGAATGGACTGGATATTTCCAAGCGTCGTAGTCGCGGTGGTTCCCAGTCCCCGGCAACCGCACAACGTAAGGGATAGAGCCGTTAGACAAGCAACGGAAAGCTTGCGGCCCGAATCGTGCATGAAGAATCCTCTGAAAAGCGGAGATTTATGACCTGTTTAGGATGAGTTGAACGAGGAAGATGTTGGTCTGACATCCGTCAAAAGATCTGACTTAAGCCCCTGATAAAGCAGCATTTCCGGTCCAGTTGAACGACTATGGGCCGTCCCCGAGCGTGTTGAAAGCGCCGAAAGTCCAGTCGATTACTCTACCGATCGCTGCACTCTTGCCTTCGCGGGACCTAAATTTTCCGAACTTTCAGTTGTCGTTCAGTGATATCCGTCACGACATCTCCGGTCACACCCCACAGACATCCACAGGCCGAGCGGGCGATGCTGGCAGCGGCTTTGAGAGTGACCGCATCAGCGAACCGCCAGCTACAACTGGATCTGAGCGGCATCACCGAGGAAAAGACACTGATCGAGTACATGCAACGCGTCAACCCGGTCGAACTGGGCAACTGAGACTCCGACCGCCAGGCCACCAACCGAGGTTATCTGTTGCTCGTTGCTCGGCTCTCGTAAGCTGCACCCAGTTCCCAGAAAGACCAATAGATAAGAGCCAGTCCCGTGGAAATTTACAGGCGGGCGTGCCTTCCATGGTCTGGTCCCAGATCCGAAGCAAGATCCTCGGCTCTACCCTCCGCCCCCCTGAGGACCGATGCGTCTCGCACAGTTTGCAGTTGCCGTCACACTCATCGCTGCGTCGACCCTAAGTTCGGCCAGCAATTCCTATGTAGTGCCAACCACCACTCTCGCCGCGCAGACTGCAAACAACACCAGCGCGGCTAACAGTTTTACTACGCAATCGAATGACAATCGAGGCGCCGGAAACATAAGCAAGGTTGACATTCACACTCTGCTTTATTCGGGCGCCACAACCAAGGTTTATGCGCACATGGTTCTCTGGTTCGGGCAGTCGAACCACATGAACATCGGCTACAGTGAGACGAACGCGGCACAAGTGCAGAGTCAGATCGACGACATGGTCAGCCGCGGCATCGATGGTGTGATCATTGATTGGTATGGTCCCGGCAATTCGATCGACCAGGCAACGCAACTGGTGATGGCGGCGACGGAGAACCATCCTGGATTTACTTTCGCCATCATGATCGACCAGGGAGCGATCGAATGGTACTCCTGTCAAGGTTGTTCGCCACAGCAGGCCTTGGTCAACGATCTGCAATATATCGAGAAGACGTATTTTTCTTCGCCGGCTTACATGACGATCCAGGGACAACCGGTGGTTACAAATTTCAACGTGAGTCTTTCCTATCCTTCGGTTGATTGGAATGCAGCCAACGCGGCACTCAGCTCGCATCCCGTGTACATTTTCCAAAACAACAACGGATTTACTGCGCCTCTTACCGATGGCAGTTACTCATGGGTGATGCCTACGACCACCGACTACGGCATCAGCTATCTCACAAGTTTCTACAATGCTGGGATCGCTTACCCGAACGAGCAAACCGTGGGAGCGACGTACAAAGGCTTCAATGACACGCTCGCCTCCTGGGGATCGAATCGCATCATGGGACAACAATGTGGGCAGACCTGGCTGCAGACATTTTCCGAGCTCAACAGCATGTATAGCGCAGGGAAACAGCTTCCTTATCTTCAGCTGGTGACGTGGAATGATTACGAAGAAGCGACCGAGATCGAGTCGGGAATCGATAACTGCCTGAGCCTGTCGGCTTCAGTCGCTGCGAATACCTTACAGTGGGTTGTCGACGGAAACGAAAATACGGTGGATCATTACACCGTGTACATCAGCACCGATGGGCAGAACCTGATGCCGCTTACAGACGTTGCCAACGGAATTCACTCGCTGAATCTTTGCGGATTTCCAGTTCCGAGCGGCAGCTATCAAATGCTCGTGCAAGCCGTAGGCAAGCCAACCTTGGCGAACCAGATTAGCGGAGCTGCGGCGTATAGCCCGAGCTGCGCCAGCACGAGCCCACCTGCACCAATACCGACAACGGTGTCACTCAGCGCGTCGCCCGCGACCATCAACATTCCTTCGGGCAAGTCAGGAACTTTCACCGTCGCCGCTACGACGCAATCCGGAACTTTCAGCAGCCCCATCTCGCTCACCTGCAGCGGGCTTCCGTCCAGCTTGAGCTGCTCCTTCTCCCCCACAACCATTACTCCGGGAGCCGGCACCGCTACCTCCGTTCTTACCATTTCCGCTATTGCCGTCGCGGGAATGAATGGGCAGAAACGCGGGAATGGCCCCCCCATTTATGCCACCTGGCTGCTGCCCTTCGGGCTGCTCGGTTTCGGCCTGTTTGGCAAGGGATCCAGGAAGCGCGGAGTGCAAATACTGGCCTTGTGCACCGTCATCAGCCTCGGAATGGTTGGAGTTGCTTGCGGAGGGAATACCGGAGGCACCGAAACCGTCGCCGCTCCCACCAAACCTGCCGTCAATCCGACCAACTACTCCGTGATCATTAATGGGAGTTCGAACACCATCAAGCTTTCCACGACGGTCAACGTCATCGTTCAGTAGACGTTCATTTCCTCTGGGACGCGGCGAGGTCCGGTGAAGAGCGGAGCGATGAACCCATCCCAGTGAATTCCTGGTCATCAGCCGCAGCAAAAGCGACTTTGACGGAACCCAGCTGGGTAGCTTGCGAAATCTGGTGATGTGACGCAAGGCGAGCGTTCTCTGCTCCAGTTCGAAATGGCGCAGATATTTGAGAACGATATTCGGCATCGTCATGCGAAGGGCTGCGGAAAAATTCTGCTCGGCCATGGCGCGCTGCTTGGCCGGATCGGTAAGGAAGCGAACGAGACAGGCGGCCAGATCCTTGGCGTCGCCGGGCTTGTAAAACTCAATGGCCATCCCTTCCCCGTCGGACATCTGGCGAAAATCCTCAAGATCGGCGCACACGATGGGAACGCCGTAAGCGCAAGCCAAATGCGCAACTCCGCTGCAACCTGTTGACGATGAGTAGGGCATCACGGCGACTGAAGAACTCTGGAAGAGATCGGGCAAGCGATCTTCATGAACGTAGCCGGTGAATTCGATTCTCGAATTTCCCGAATATTGTTTCTTCACCGACTCCACGTAACCGGCGGCTTGGGGATGGTTTCCCCCGCCGATCACCAACCTGGCATTGGGCAGAGCCTCAGAAACATAACGAAAGGCTTCGATCATCAACTCCAGGCGTTTGTACGTTCCCCACTTCCCGAAGGCCAGGATGCGGTGCTCCGGATTGCCGCGCCGGGCAAGATCTGGATATTGAGGTTCTCTGGAGAGAATGCCATGCGAGCGCAGGTGAACGTTGTCGCGACCATATTTTTCATGCAGGATTTTGCGATACCCCGGCATGAGCACCGAAACGGAGTTGGAAAGAAGCAGCATCTTGGTAGCGAAAGCTCCCGCCAAACGGTAGGTGCGCGCGTAGCGAACACCAGCATCTTTGAGATCCACGGTGTCCATCAGGTGATGCAGCGTGACATGGGTATAGCAACCGGTGAGACGGGAAAGAACCGGGGTGAGAAGCCCGGCAAAAGCAATCAGTGGATTGCGGCCGAAGGTGCTGAAGAGGAGATTAAACCAAACCACGTCCGGTTTGAGTTTGCGGATCGCATTCAAAATGTGAATCGAGCTTGCCGGGTCGTCGAACGACCAGCATCGTTGAACCGAGTAACCTTCCAACTCAGGTTCCGGCAGGGAAAGCTTGTCAGCCAAAACGGTGAGGCGGATGAAGGGATTGCGATGCAACTCCTGAGCAATGTGAAGGCCGTATTCACTGAGGCCACCCTGACTGGGTGGAAATGTTGTTACCAGGCAAATCTTCATGAATCGCGGGCCTCACGCCGATCAACGCTCCTCGATCACGGTTGCCGGTCGAGACGGTCGATCAAGGTTCGATGAGTTCACCCGGAGAGATGTTGGTTCGGTTGGGAGCGGAGTCGGACAAATGTCGGGCATCACGGGCAAGAGCTTTGAGCGCAACAGCTTGCAGCATCTCGTTCCGGATTCGCATTGTCGTGGCTGGGATGGAATCGGGCCCGAGTACGGTGATCGCGCCAGAGAGATGAGCGAGGGTGATATACGCGTCGCGGTTGCGGCGAACAAACTCAAGGGGATATTCGGGTTTCCGGGCTTGTGCCGCGACCGGGTCGGCGTCGATCACGTAAGCAATATGGGGCTTCGGAGCAAGTTTGAGTATTAGCCGCGTGAAAAGAGTCGCTGACCACCGATGGAGGGGTAGATTGGCGAGCTCGTCGTAGATGTAACGATCAAAGATCATGACCTCGGCATCAGTTCTTCTCGCCTCGCGAACCTTCCAGCGAAGGTGGAGGGCGTCTGCAAAGTAGAGGGCAAGACGCATTAGAGTCACTGACCAGGCAGTGACATTTTTGTCTCGCCGATGCAAGGGATTCTGCGGACTGCCTACGCCGCGATCTCCTCGGAATGCTTTGTGACTCGCGAACTCGCGGAACCTGGAGAGAACGACGACATCGTCCCAGAAGGTAAGCAGTTGAGCACGGAGTCCGATTTGGCGAAGCCAGGCTTCTAGCTCGGCAATCTGCGTGCTTTTGCCAGCACCGTCGATTCCTGAGAAGCTTACGATCATTACAGGATGTTTGCTCTGCTGACGCGAGGCTAGCGTGCCGTTCGCGATTTCGGTAGCCCTAATGAGCACCTGGAGGTTTGCTGGGAGTGGCGGCGGTTAGAGCCACGATCGTTCCCACCGCGACGCCCGCGCCGATAATTGCTCCAACCCGTATAACGATGGTTCGAACTCGGTGCTGCTTTGCAGGCGCGATCGCCACGCCTGCGGGTTGCGATGCGGCGATCCCTGCCGCATGTGTGGGCTCGGCCACAGCTGTGCCCACTGGATTTTGCGGAGCTCGCTGCTGAGTCTGCGCTTGTTGGCCTTGCGGCTGAGCGGAAGCTGGCGAGCTCGATTGTTGTGCGGAGTCGCTGGGCAACGGGTTCTGTGGTTGCAGCTTGGCAAGTATGACTCCTGGGCTGTCAGGAAGATTCATGGGATCAGCGACATTCGCTTTTACGCGAGGAGGCTCGGCCAAGCTACCGCCTTGTTGCGCGGCCGCAAGCGACACGAACGACGGGATTGCGAAGAGCAATACTGCTGTCCCCGCTATCCGCACGACCATCCTTTTTTTTGCTGTCATGGGCACCTCCGACACCGCACGAACGATTCAGCTCGCGGCCTTAAGGTCAGCAAGACCCTGCGGGCTCGCATACCAAGGCTGGCCTTCCGCGGCTGTTTCCGGCGCAAATACCTGGAAGCTGCGCACCGCCTGATCGGCAGTTTCGAAAACTTCGAATAGACGATCGACCCGCATCAACTCCAGGATCACCGCCGAGGCTGGCGATACCGCAGCCAGCTTGAGGTCTCCGTCGCGCTTCATGGCCTCTTCCAGACAATGCAGCAGCATCTCGACTCCCGCGCTATCCATGTATTGGATCTGCGAGCAATCCAAAACAATAAAGGGACGATCATCCTCCAACAGCGGCTGCAGTTCGTTCAGAAAAGACTCTACTTCCGCGTGATTCAGTTTTTCTGGCAGCTCCATCACGATTACGGGACCCCGGGTTTGCATACATTTACTCCTGAATAAGGTTGTTGTTATCCAACTGCCAGTTACCCGGCAGTTGGCGTGGTTCTTGCAAATCAGAACTTCTTTCTGGAGCTTCACGCGGCTCGCTTGCCTTCGAGACGAACTTGCGGCTGGCGCCGGTTGCCCGCAAGACTCTTGAATCCAGGATCTCGATCAAGACCTCGCGCTCCAGGTTCAACAGCATGTTTTCACTCACGACTGCATGGCACAGGTCAAGCCAAATTCCAACGTTTGTATTCGCCAGTACGGAACTGTCTTCAACCACCGTTCCGCAATCGATGCAGCAGTCTCTCTCGATGTTGCTGAAGCGAGTAATCAAGGCATCAGCCCGGACTTTCGAATCGCACCCTACGTACGCGGGGGCCACAATGCGGGCGCGGCGGTGGATCTCAGCGCCCTCATCGAGCCAAACACCGGGCCTCACCTCGCGGCCATATGGGCCAGTCCGGCAGCGGCCGCGGAGCATGTCGGAAGCGAACTGCCGCAAGTCTCGAGGATGATCAAGACGATTCACGTACTCGCGGATGAAATATTCTGAAGGGCCGTTCTCTCCGGCGGCGCGAAACAGTTTCTCGATCGGTTGTTGCGCCTTCGCGCAGTCGACTACCCAGAGAGCCAGCGGTCCTTCCCGGTCAAATGTCGGCGTCGTCGCCTGGCGTGCGGCTCGGTGGAAGGAAAAGAGGTCGAGCAGATCGGTTTCAACATAAACGCTCGCCCAATTGACGAATGCGTGTTCGATGCCTTGTTCCGAATAGTCTGAGAGCTCCTGGCGAATCGCCGTGTTCAGATCGCTCGCTACCCGAAACTCAACGTTTTTGTAATCCTTGCGAAACGGCGGGATGAATGCCTCAGATTCCACCAGGACGGAAATCGCTTCAAGGTTCACGGCTGCGAAGCGCTCAAGTGAGCGCTCGATGACCGGACGGCCAGCCACCTCGACGCATTCGAGCGGCTCTGCCAGCAGGAATCCCTCAAGACCGTCTGACACCTTAAGAGATGGGGCGTGGCTCTGACTCAACCCGTGATTTCCAGCGCCAATGGCTACAACAGCTCCTAGCCCCACAGACTTCATCCCCTTGCGGTCGTTGCTGTTCTTACAGCTGCCGGTGTTGATGGTGAAGGAACATTGCTGGTGCGAGTTAAGTTCACAACGAACTCTTTGCCAGAGACTTAACGGCTCTTGCCGGCCGTGCGTGCCCACGCGGAAACAGCAGATCGCGCATTTTCATTTTGGCTTTGTGCAGTTGGGACTTTGAGTTGCCGATCGAGCACTCCAGCTGCCGGGCAATTTCATGATGCTGAAGACCTTGCACTTCGTGCAGATCAAAAATCTGCCGGCATCCTTCCGGGAGTTCCTCGATCGCGCGACGCAACGCAATCCGGTCGATTGCTCCGGAAAGATTGAGGTCCGCCGTTCCCACATCTCGCTTGAGAGAAGGCGACTCGCTCGAGACAGGCTCATCCAGTGATAGAAGAGGAGGCGACTTGCGCCGACGCAACTTCATCAGTACGGTATTAACCGCAATCCGGTAAAGCCAAGTGGAAAAAGCCGAGTCTCCGCGGAACGAATTGAGATTGCGAAATACCTGCAGAAAAGCTTCCTGCGTCAAGTCTTCCGCATCGGCTACATCCTTCGTCATCTGCAGACATACGGAGTAGACACGTTTCTTATGCAACTGGAAGAGCGTGGCGAAAGCCTCCTGATCACCGAGCTGGGCGCGTCGAACCAGGCTGCGTTCAGAATTGTCTTTGTCTTTGGGTTCAGTTCTCGTGGGGATCAGATCGGTTGCGGTTGCGGAAATCGCGCAAGTGGCCACTGTAGTCTCCTTACGATCGACTGCGCTGCGTGTTCCAGAACTACGGGAATATTCAGCGTCGAAAACGAGAGTAGCGGAGGGCGGCCGCAGGTCCCATCAGGGTGCTCCTGTAATTGAAGGTCAGATTTGCTGTACCGGGAAAAGGAATAGTTTGTGCAAGTTAGCGGAACTTTTCTTTGGGACGAGGGTTGCGCTCCCTGAGTTGGGGCAAAAAAATTTGCGGCAAGCTCCGATGTGAGCTTGCCGCGGAATCACAACTCAAAGGATGAGCTTGGACTAATAGAGCCGGAAGCCCACTTCTACGCTGATCTGTACATTCACCGGCCTGCCATCTTTCATTGCCGGCTGGAAGCGCCACTGTCTTACTGCTTCTACGGCCTTGGCGTCGAGACCGAAGCCCAGACCGCGGACTACTCGTATGTCACGTGGATGTCCCTGGTCATCGACGATAAGCCAGAGGATGCATGTTCCTTGCGTCTTGGCGAGACGAGCCTGCTCGGTATATTCAGGATCCGGAGTGCTCACGGGTTCTGGCGCGGATATGCCGCCGCCAACTTTGAACACTCCACCGCCGATTCCGCCACCACTGCCGGCTCCCACGCCTGCGCCGTGACCTACGCCCACGCCACCACCCGAGCCTGAGCCAATGCCGGCACCCGAACCTGTTCCGTTCGACGGAGGAGCGGAGGGGAGCGGTGCAGCCGAAGGTATGCCCAAGTTTGGCATGTGGTTCTCTGCGACCCGAACCTGTGGAGGAACCACGACTGCAGGCGTGACGGCGAGCTTAGGATGCTGGTTGCGCAACACAATACTGGGCGGAGTAATTTGCTGCATCGCAAGCTTGGGCAAACGTCCCTTGGGTGCCGGCAATGCGTCGTGATCCCCGCCGCCTCCGCCGCCGCTCACGACTTTCTTGGCAACTGGAAGAGCATAGGAGTCTGGAGAGGGGGCGATCAAGGTCACGGTTTCATGTTGCTCAACCTTCGGCACGACTTTGTGACCGAGCAAAGAACCACCCAAGATCAATGCCAACAAGACACCGTGCACCACCGCGGATCCTGCGAGACCGTTCGACCGGTAGTTGTTGTAATGTCCCCAGATCGCGTCGGGGCCAAGCGGCTGTTGTTGTCGCATTCGAGGATTTATTTTCACAACTGGAATGACACGTTCACGAACGGCGTAGGGCTCGCGGCCAGAGTAGGAAGTCTTAAGCCCTGGAAATGAAGACAGAGTCGATAGAGCGTGCGCGGAGTTGCGTGGACCTTCCTGGTTCGACATTGACGCTCCTTATAATTGTCGTGAAATCGAAGTGGCGCTTGGGATTTCCGACCACCGTATAGATGCCAGGAGCCAGACAGCGGTTTACAGGAGGCGGCGCACAACTGGAGCGGATTACGCGGATTCTCGCGCGTGTAAGCAATAACAAAAGCTCTTCTACTTGGATTACCTGATTGCGCGAAGTGAGTTCTACATGCTGCGAAGGAGAAACCGGGAAAACGCAAGCTTCATGATTCGTTCTGGCAATGAATTGCGTTCGGAGCTTTGATTCTCACCGAATCCGGTGTGTTGCTTCATAAACGAGGGGCGGGCGTGGGTTGAGTTTTCCTCGAACGAAAAACGGCGGAGAGCTTAGACGATTTCAGCCTGCCATCGGTTTTTTTGCTGGCAAATAATTTCGTAGCAGTCGCAAGCAGCATCTTCCAGTTTGGATTTGTTCAGGATGGTCACGTTTCCGCGCGTGTAGGAAATCATTCCGGCTTTCTGCAAAATCCCTGCAGCTACGCTGACGGTGGAGCGCCGCGTTCCGAGCATTTGTGCCAGAAATTCCTGAGTCAATGGAAGAGTCTTGCCGCCAATTCGATCGTGACTCATTAGCAACCACCTCGCCAATCGTTCTTCAACGTCATGCAGACGGTTACAAGCAGCCAGCTGGGTTGATTGAATACCCAGGATCATTGAATAGCGTTGCAACTGGCGCTCGAGCGTGGGGCAATGCGGGAGGAGATTGCGCAGGATTCCGACATCCGCGCGGTAAGCCGTGCCGTCACCCTGGGTAATAATTCTTAACGCGCTAGTCTTAAAACCAAAAATTACCGGGAGACCAACGAAGCCCTCCTTGCCGATAAGACCCACCTCGACGCTTTCACCATCTGGCTGAACCGTGAGCACCGAACTCATTCCTTCATTCAGAAAATATCCTGACTTGATGGCCTCGCCGACCTCGTGCAGAACCTGGTGAAGTCTCAGTCGGACAAACTCGAGGGAGGGAAAGAGTTGCGCCCATTCTGCGGGCGGGAGCCCGCGCAGGATGATATTGCCAACTTCGCTCCGGTCGTTGTCTCGTTTATTAAGTCGGACGGGGGCTCCTCGAACTGATGGGACGGCCATGACCAGTTCCTTTCATCACACAGCGAAAAAAACGCCGTCTGATTTCGCAGGAACCGTTAAGCCGAATAGGCCTCGGCGGCAGGTGCTAGAAGAGACAGGTTAAGCGTATACCTTTCGGGGCCACCTGTATGTTCCATAACGCACACATTTGTGGAGTCCATCGGACAGACAGGTCGTCTGGAATTCCCTAGTATCTCCGGTTCCTCGTTACTGCTCCATGAACATGAAAATGCAGAGTTTGAGAGTGTTCCAGCATTCGCGTTCGTGGGGAAAACCCTGGCACGGGCGAAGCCGGCAGCGTGTTGCCGTTCGCAGGAGCAGACCTTGATCAAAACCACGCGCAGCGCGCGTCTCAGGTCCGACGGCGTGGAAGTGGACGGAAACAGACTCGAGAATGAGCTTCTTCTCAACCTTCCCGAGAAAGAGCGCCAGGCGATTTACTCCCAGTTAGTGTTCATTCCGCTGAGAACGCACGATGTTCTCAACGAAGCCGGGGCTCAGATTCGTCATGCCTACTTTATGAACAGCGGCTTGGCTTCCGTGCTGAACGTGATGGCGGACGGGAAAAGCGTGGAGGTCGGACTGACCGGCAAAGAAGGATTTGTGGGTTTGCCCTTGATCGTGGGCTTTGCCAGCAGCGCATCGCGGGTGATTGTTCAGATTGAAGGCGCGGCATTCCGGTTGAACGCAGGCGCACTCACTGAACTTTTGCGGAAGTGTCGTGTCTTGGAGACGCGGTTGCATCGATATTCCCAGGATTTGGCCGCCCAGTCCTCTCAGGTGGCAGCGTGCAACCGGCTGCACGAAGTGGACGAACGGTTGGCGCGATGGCTACTGATGAGCCAGGACCGGATAGGGTCGGATGTGGTACCGCTGACTCAGGAATTCCTCGCGCACATGCTGGGCACGCGGCGATCCAGCGTGACGGTGGCTGCTTCCATCCTGCAAAAGGCCGGCCTGATCAAGTACACGCGCGGTCTGTTGAACATCGTGAGTCGAAAAGGGCTGGAAGAAGCTGCCTGCGAATGTTATGGCGCGCTGGTTCAGCAAGCCTCGCGCTGGAAGCAGGAATCCAGTTGAACTTGCGCCCGGGGTCGGGGATGCACGGAAACACCCGTGCTCCCGGAAGATTCTTCCCGCTACGAAAACAGTCGACCGTTAAACCCCGCTGCCCCGCCGCGAGAGGTGAGTGACGAGCGAAAGAACGAAGAGCACCAGAAAAACAAAAAACAGCAGTTTAGCCACGCCAGCAGCTGCAACCGCCACGCCCGTGAAGCCCAAGATTCCCGCAATGACGGCGATCACCAGGAATACCAATGTCCAGTAGAGCATGTTACCTCCTCAAGATGTGATTACGAATTGGAAATATAGACGCGCGGCGCGCCGGCACGAATCCCGTGCGCCATGTATTCGACGATGCCAGTTCCTGTAACTGCCAGGCAGTTGACTTTCTTAGGAGGGAGCGGATGCCGGTTCTCCGGTTAGAGAGAATCGGCATCCGCTCGATGGGGGCGTCTGTCGAGTAGAAATAAAGACTAATTCGAAGTCATGATCCTTGCCCATACTGTGAAGCTTGTATTTATTGGGAGGGAAGAATGATGCCGCAGCCAGAGCTTGGGAAAAAAAATGAGGAGAACAAGCGGTGCCTGTCCTCCTCTTTGAAACGACAGTTGACCCGTGTATGGATATCTATGCCGGGTGCTCTCCGGACTTTCTCACAAACGGCCAGCCAGAAGCAGCACGAGCAAGACTACGACGACCAGTCCCAGCCCCCCGCTCGGATAGTAGCCCCAGCCCCGACTGTAAGGCCAGGCGGGCAGCGCACCGATCAAAAGCAGCACCAGCACAACCAAGAGAATCGTTGACATTTTCACCCTCCGATCGAAATTATTCTGTCTTCACTTACTGGTTGATCTCCCAGACCACGTCGCGCGTTCTTCCTACTCGCCGTGATCCTCCGCCTGGCCTGCATATTTCCTTACCGTAGCTTCGAACGCCCCGCTCCCCGCCGGCGGACGAACTTTGCCGGTCAAGATGGCTTCGAACGGTACAAACTTTCCGTAAAGCAAATGCGTCTCGTCTTTGTCCTGCGTGACTGCGGAGCCGTTGAGGTCCACGCCGGCAAAAAGGCCTCGAGCACGGGAGTAGGTCAAAATTTCAGCTTTCATCTTCCAGTCCGTGTCGGCGCCAGTATCACGTCCTACAGGACCCGCTGCCGCCGAGGCATCGGCGCCAATTTTGAACTTGCTTGAGAGCAAATGCTCCATACCCTGTTGGTTTGTGACAACCAGCACCAGGTCGACCGCCTGTCCGCCCAGCTGTAGACCCCAGCTTCCGCCGGTGATTGTGATCGGCGCAGGTCCGCTCCAGCGACCGTTTTCCAGGCGGCAGACGGCGACGCCCTTGCCGTGGTTTCCTCCGAAACCAACTGCAATTTTCACCATCGAAGGAATCACGGCGATGCATTTCGCGTCGTGCATCACTTTGTCAGGAATCGCTTTGTCGGGAGTCGACATAATTTCGTTGAGAACGTTGGCGGCGTTATCGATTCGTTTTTGGATGCTCGTCTCGTTCTTGTCGTCATCCTGAGCCCACGCCATTCCGGCGATTAGTAGAAAGCTGGCGCCGAGCACCAAAAGACATCTGAGAAGTTTCAAACTCTTTCCTGTCATAAGCGGACCTCTTCCGTGCTCGAAGCGAGCAACTGTTTTTGATTTTCGTACGCCATAACCCTAACTTTGCCAACGCTCGTCTTCCATCCGGTTGACGCTGTAAAGTGAAGCCTCCACTGTCCCGATTGGCGGGGTAGTAATCTCCGCGGTATACAGCTGGGATGGTGTCGATCAAGGGGTGAAGTACGGGGTAATCCCTATTGACCAGCCCGGTCTCAGTCCGCCCAAAATGAACGGGTGCCTTCTTGGTGAAGGCCCATGGCTACGCGGCTAGAAGCTTCTTTCCCTCAAGCCGCCTTGTTGGCTTCTCCTAGGGTCTCGCGTGAGGTTGCGACATCCTGGGCCCGGGTGTTGCGATCGCGTCTCTCTTGCAGGTTTGTAACCGTAAATTCCCTTCGATCACAGATTGGCGCATACGACTGCATTCACCGATCGGAAGAAGTTCCCAGATGATCGCCTCTCGAAGACGCTTTAGTCCCTTGTGATGTTGATCACCAAGCAGAGTGTCTGTCATCACGGCCAAATGTATGCGTTGACCGGAAACTACGACATCGCTCAACGACAGTCAGTAGTTTTCGGAGACAAAATGAGATTTCAGATGACGAGAGTGGCGATTTCTCTGCTCGTGGCAGTTCCAATCATCATTTTGCTTTTCTCTTCCGCCGTGAATCCGCCTACCGTGTCAGCCGTTCCCAGCTATGCGCGGCAGACCGGTTTGGCGTGCAGCGGCTGCCACTACACTCCTCCGGAACTGAACCCCGCCGGACGAAGGTTCAAACTGCTCGGCTATGTGGATAGGGGGGACGACACCAAAGTCATCAAGACCGAGGGAGGCAAATCGCGCGCCGCCCTTGATCTTCTGGCTTCGCTGCCTCTCTCGGTAATGCTTGAGGCCTCATTCACATCGACCAAGTCACCGGTACCTGCGACTCAGAATGGCAACTTTGAATTTCCTCAAGATATATCGCTCTTCCTTTCCGGTGCGTGGACCAGTAATGTCGGCAGCTTTCTACAGGTGACGTATGACACCCAGGCCGACCATTTCAGCATGGATAACACCGACATCCGCTATGCAAACAATAAACACAAGCTGGGCGGAAAGGAACTGGTTTATGGCCTGGACCTTAATAACAATCCGACCCTGGACGATCTTTGGAACAGTACGCCAGCATGGGGTTTTCCCTGGATCGCAAGCGACGTTGCGCCCACGCCAACAGCCAGTCCGATCATTAATGGGCTCCTTGCGCAGGACGTCGCAGGGCTAGGTGGCTATGCGATGTGGGACAACCATCTGTATGCGGACCTGTCAGTTTATCGCTCGGAACACGTGGGCGGCTCTCAGCCGAATCCGGGAACTACCTTTTCCTACAACATTCACGGGGTTGCACCGTACTGGCGGGTCGCGTGGCAGGAACTGACTGCGAAAACGCAGTACGAGATCGGCACTTATGGAATGCACATGCGGTCCACACCCAACCAGATCGTGGGCGCCAACGGGATCACCGGCCCGGAGGATGACTACACGGATTGGGCCTTGGACACTCAGATCGACCGCACACTATTCCGAAAGGATGTGCTCTCATTCCGGGGCACGTATATCCACGAAAGCGCCAATTTGTTAGCCAGCGTGGCCCAAGGCGTGACAAGCTTCGGCTCGCATCATCTGAACACTCTTCAGGCGAACGCCGAATATCACTTCGGCAACCGTTACACCGGCACATTCGGTTGGTTCGATACAGGCGGCACGGTCGATCCGGGGTTGTATCCGCCAGGCGCGGTGAGCGGCAGCGCCAATGGAGACCCGAGAGGCGCTGGTTATATCGGGAATATCTCGTTTTGGCCGTGGCAGAATCTGCAGCTCGCGGCGCAATACACCGGCTACACACGCTTCAATGGCGGTTCAACAAACTACGATGGCTCGGGTCGCAATGCGAGCTCGAACAACACAATCTATCTGGACGCGAAATTCATTTTCTGACGCGTTCTCGACGATTGATTTGCATATTCAAAGGAGAACAACGCAATGAAGTACAAGGCATTTGTATTGACTTTGCTGATAGCCGGGATGTGCACGGCGGTTTGGGCAGGCGACATCGAGGGCAAGGTTACTGGAATGAAGGGCCAGTCCGTGGTTTACGTCGATGCCATCGCGGGCAAAACGTTTCCCGCTCCCAAAGAACGCCCGGTCGTGGATCAGAAGGGACTGCTCTTTGTTCCGCACATCATCGCCGTACAGCAGGGGACAACGGTTGAGTTCCTAAACAGCGACAACGTGCAGCACAACGTCTTCTGGCCATCGGTCGCCGGCGACAAGAAAGCAGGACACAATCTCGGAACCTGGCCCAAAGGCGAAAAGCGTCCCTTTACTTTCGATAAGCCGGGCGTGGTGCCGCTGTTCTGCAATGTACACCCGGAAATGGAGGGATACATCATCGTCAGCCCAACTCCCTACTTCGCCCAAACTGACGATAGCGGCAACTACAAGATCAAAGATGTTCCAGACGGCAGCTATACCGTGACGGTGTGGCATGAAGGCGCCAAGAACCAGTCGAAACCGGTGACTGTTGCCGGCAGCGGGAAAGTGGATTTCACCCTGAGTAAGTAAGGAGTAGTGAAGAACCGGGAGCGGCTTAGGTTCGTGCCGCTCCCGTATTCTCATCTCCTTCAGCAAGTCCGCGAAGGAGCAACCTGGTGAACGTTTGACCGCTCGCGAAACACAAACGCCTTCATGTTGAAGCGATACAAAAACAAGAAAGTCGACAGCGATTGGCTGAATACGAATTTCCCTTGCATGATGGCCTGTCCGGCGCATACTAACGCCGGCCGCTACGTCGGCCTGATTGCTGAGAGCCGCTTCGAAGAAGCCTATCGCACCGCTCGCGATCCGAATCCGCTGGCCAGCATCTGCGGAAGAGTGTGCGCACATCCTTGCGAAACCGCTTGCCGCCGCGGCGAGATCGACCGGCCAATCTCCATTCGAGCTCTGAAGCGCTTTCTCACCGAACAGTTCGGACCAGAATCGAAACATCCCATTCAAATCAACGAAGGGCGTGGGCAGAAGAAACTTCCTTTCAAAGTGGCGGTCGTCGGAGGCGGTCCGGTTGGGCTTTCGGCCGCACATGATCTGGCGCTCATGGGATACGCGGTTACGATTTTCGAAGCCGCGCCGGTGGCGGGGGGGATGCTGTATCTCGGAATCCCAGAGTATCGCCTTCCACGCGACGTAGTCGAAGCGCAAGTGCGGGAGATTCTGGAGACTGGCGACATCACGCTCAAACTGAATCATGCGGCCGGTCGCGACTTCACCGTTTCCGATCTTCGCCGGCAAGGTTTCGACGCTGTCCTCATCGCTGTAGGCGCGCATCGCAGCCGCGATCTCAGCATTCCCGGAGTCGATCTCGATGGCGTGCATAAAGGGATCGACTTTCTGCTCAACGTAAACCTCGGCTACAAATTCACCATCGGCAAGAAAGTAATCGTGATCGGCGGGGGAAATGTGGCTATGGATGTGGCTCGATCCGCAGCGCGCGAAGTGGTGCGACAGCATGCGGGGGGCGTGGAAGATGCCGAGCCATCCGCGGAAAACATGACTGCCGTTGCGACACGGGAGATGGTCGATATTTCTCTTTCCGCTCTACGTATGGGCGCGCGCGAAGTGAATCTGGTCTGCCTGGAGCCGCGCGACCAAATGCCCGCCGCCCTCGAAGAAATCGAGGAGGCCGAAGAGGAAGGCATACGCATGCACCCGGGCCTTGGTCCCAAGCGGATGGTGGGCAAGGATGGAAAAGTGGTTGCGCTGGAGACGCTGAAGACCAAGTGGGTTTTCGATCAAAACAAGCGATTTAATCCCGCGTTCTTTGAGGGCAGTGAAAGCCTGATCGAGTGCGACACCGTCATTATGGCGATCGGGCAAGCCCCACGCCTCGACTTTCTCACGCCGGAAGACAAAGTGGAGCTATCGCCGCGCGGACTAATTGCCGTCAATCCACAAACATTGATGACTTCGGCTGCCGGCATCTTCGGCGGCGGCGACTGCGTATTCGGTCCGCGTCTGATTATCGACAGCGTGGGAGATGGGAAACGAGCCGCGGTTGGAATCGACGAATACCTTCGCAAGAATAAACACCCCGAGCCCATCATCGAGGTCGAAGTATTGAAGCGGCACAGCATGCCGCTGGACTATCTGGACATCAATCGCCAGCCCGTGCCCATGCTTCCGCTTGAACGCCGCACAGGCGTGACTGAAGTGGAAGTTGGCTATGACACCCCGGAAGCAATCGCGGAAGCGCAACGCTGCCTGCACTGCTGGACCAACACGATTTTTGAGGGCTCACCAGAAGACGGCAGCATGTGCATTCTCTGCGGCGGTTGCGTGGACGTTTGCCCGGAAAAATGTTTGGAACTGGTTTCGCTCGATCGTATCGACTTCGAACCGCAAACGGTAGAGTACATCCGTGATAACCAGGAATGCTTTGGAGTGGAACTCGATGAAGTGGCCGCCGATGAACTCGGCGTCATTACCGGCGCTGCCATGTTGAAAGATGAGACGCGCTGCATTCGGTGCGGACTCTGCGCCATGCGCTGTCCCGTGGGCACCATCACGATGGAGTCTTACAACCTTATTCCCGCCGAACCGACCGGATTGATCTCGATCGCGGCGATTGGAGCAGGCTTGCAGTCGAAGTGAGAAACGAACATGCCAGACGAAATCAAGAACGCAAACGCTGACGAGAACGTGAACCGCCGGCAGTTTTTCACGAAATTAGGTTTGGGCTCGCTGGGCATTGCAGCCGCAGGCACGGCTGCCTTCGCCTATCAGTTTCTCGATCCCAATGTGCTTTACGAGCCATCGCCGGTGGTGAATGCCGGCAAACCGGACCGCTATCCGCTCGATTCCGTCACTCTCGATGTGAACTCGGGGATTTACATCATTCACTCGCAGGAAGGCTTTTTCTCTCTGAGCGCAGTGTGCACGCATCTGGGCTGCCTTACGGCCTGGAAGCCGGATTTGAACATGATCGCCTGCCCCTGCCACGGCAGCAAATTCGCGGTGTGGGAACGCGCCAACTTGAAGCCGGGCGACAAGATCGAAGGACCCGCGCCCAAGCCTCTCCCGTGGAAGCGAGTGTGGCTGAACGACGACGGAGATTTGCTGGTAGACCGCTCCACCGACGTTCCTCCAATGCAGCGCGATTCCTTCGTGAGGATCTAAGCCATGGCGAAAACACTCGACCAACATTTCGACGAATTACGCGGCACGCGGGTGTGGCGTTCTATTTTCCGCAGCGGCACCGGTTCGAGCACGTTAAAGCGCGCGCTGGCCATTCAGCAGAACGTCTTTCTGCACTTGTTCTCCACCAAGGTACGCACGCGCATGCTCAGCTTCAGTGCGACCTGGTATTTGGGCACGCTGACGCTGGGAACGTTTCTAATTCTGGTGGGGACCGGCATCCCTCTCATGCTCTACTACCACCCCTCCGCGCCGCAGGCTTACGCCGACACCAAAGACCTGCAATTCGTGATTTCATCCGGAATGTTTTTGCGCAGCCTGCATCGCTGGTCGGCGCACGCGATGGTTTTTCTGGTCTTCGCGCACATGTTCAAGGTTTTCTATCGCGGCGCTTACCGGACCCCGCGCGAGTTCAACTGGGTCATTGGCGTGATCCTGCTCCTGATCACACTGCTCCTTAGTTATACGGGCTACCTGCTGCCTTGGGATCAGCTGGCTTACTGGGCTATTACCGTGGGATCGAACATCGCATCTGCGGTTCCGGTCATGGGCAATAAGATCCACTTCCTGCTACTCGGCGGAAATGCTGTGAACGCCAACGCGCTGCTGCGCTTCTACGTGCTGCATTGCATGATTCTGCCGCTGACGGCAATGTTCTTCGTCGCCATACACTTCTGGCGCATCCGCAAGGACGGCGGTCTTTACTCGCACGCCAGCGAACCAGCGACCTTGCGAGCAAACTCTTCCCCTATCGTCACTGCGAAGGAGACGCAATAATCATGGCTGACTCCAAAGACTTCATCGCGGGCGTCGATTCCAATGCCAAGAAGTCCCCGCGCCGCATCGTCTTCATTACTCGGCGTACCTCGGCACAAGTTAAGGTCGAGAGTGAAAACCTGGTTCAGACTTTTCCCGAAGTTCTGTTCCGTTCCGCCGTCGCGATTCAAGTGCTCGCCATAGCCCTGGTATGGATCGCGCTGATTTTCGATGCGCCACTGGAAGGACTAGCCGATCCCTCCCACACTCCGAATCCGGCCAAAGCTCCCTGGTATTTTCTCGGGTTGCAGGAGATGCTGCATTATTTTCCGCCAATGGTCGCAGGAGTGCTGGTTCCGGGACTGGTGGTAATGGCTCTTATTGTCATTCCGTATTTCAAAGTCAATATCGAAGCCGAGGGACTCTTTCTTAAAGATCGCCAGCGGCGACTCCGAATCTTCTATGTAGTCGCGACTCTCCTCTCATTATTTCTATTGTTTTTCAAGGTATACGCCGCCCTTATCCCAACATTGATTATGGCCGCAGTGATGCTCCTGGCGGCGCAGAGTTCTCCCCAATCGTCGTCGGCATTCCGTCGCTATCTGGCGGCGAAACCGCTGTCCTATTGGGTGATGACGTGGTTCCTGTTCGAACTGGTAGTGCTGACCGCCATCGGCACATTTTTCCGCGGGCCGGGTTGGTCGTGGGTGTGGCCGTGGCAAGGGTCTTAGTGCGCTCATGAAAACAACATTGAAATCGCTGTGGAACAAATTGTTCGGAGATAGCGTTCGCGCTTTTGGCGTGGTTAGTTTCGTGTTCTTGATTTCGCTGGCCATCGCCCCCGCGAAAAACCATTTCAGCGAATGGCGTCACTACCAGCACGGGTACCTGAAGATGATTCGCAATCGCAGCGATGCGGTCACGCTGCAGCGCCATTTTCAGGGAGGAATTCAACAGATCTGGCTGCCCGAACTCGGCGTGGTCGACCGCTGCACAAGCTGCCACGTCGGCTTGAAGGAGGCCAGTCTCAGTGACGTGAGTGTGCAGCCATTTCGCAAGCATCCCGCAATCCCACATCAGATCGATCAATTCGGATGCACGGTTTGCCATCGCGGCCAGGGCGTCGCAACTACTGTAGCGGAGGCGCACAGCAGCACGCTGGCGTGGGAACAACCGATTCTGCCGGCAAAATATATCGAGTCATCATGCGGCGAGTGCCATCGCGGGCCAGTTCCCGGTGCGCCACAATTGAATCAAGGCCGCCATCTGCTTTCCAGCTACGGATGCGTGCATTGCCACACGGTGAAGTTGCCGGATGGAAAAATACTGAAGGCGACGGACAATCCACCTTCGCTCTCGCACATCGCCGACAAGACCTCGCGCGAGTGGATTTACGCATGGCTGAAAGATCCACAAGCTTACGCCGCCACTGCAACCATGCCGAACTTCAAGTTGAGCGATGACGACGCGCGCGATATGTCGGACTTCTTGATGGCCAACAGCACTTCCTTGCCAGGTGACGCGGTTACGCTTTCGGCAAAGGCAGCATCAGATCCCGCGGCTGGCGCCAGCTTATACGGAGAATCTTTCTGCTCCTCTTGCCACGCGGTGCAAAATGCCGCCGGCAATCTGGTGGGCGGAGACGTAGGACCCGAGTTGACGCGAGTCGGAAGCAAAGTGAAACCGGAGTGGCTGCAAGCATGGCTCCGTAATCCGCGTGCCTACCACTCAGAGACCGCGATGCCGCACTATCGCCTCAGCGATCCCCAAGTGGCAACTCTGTCAGGATTTCTGATCGCGAAGAGTGATTCCGACCTGCTCGCCAACGTTCACCTGGAAACTGCAACTCAAGAACAGATCGCGCATGGCAAGCGTCTGGTTTCTGATTACGGCTGCGCGTCGTGTCATGAAATTGCGGGCATCAAGAAGCCGGAAAACTTTGCGCCGGAACTCAGCCGTATCGGAAGCAAGCCCGTCACTCAACTCATTTTCTTGCCGGGCATGCAGCACACGCTTCCAGATTACATAGCGACCAAGATCAAGCAGCCGCGCTCCTTTGGTCAAGGTTTGAAGATGCCGCAGTACACGTTCACCGGACCGCAGATCGATTCCCTTGCCACCGCTTTACTCGCCTTGAACGACCGCTCGTTCACGTTGCCGCCTGCGCTCACTGTAGCGGCGAAGCCGGAATCCGACTACGAGCCGGCGGGCAAGGCGGGAAAGCTGATGAATGACCTGGCGTGCTTCAGTTGCCATCGGATCAACGGCCACGGCGGCGAGATGGCGCCTGACCTCACATGGGAAGGGAGTTCGGTACAGCGCCAGTGGCTGGTGGATTTCCTGAAGAATCCGAACACGCTGCGACCGTCCCTCATTCGACGCATGCCACGATTCAATCTCACCGACGGCGAGGTGAACGAAATCACCGACTACATCCTCACCGTGTACCAGAGTCCGACAATCGATCGCGACTCGATGCCGCTAAGCGGCTATCCGCAAGGCCAGGTTGAGCTGGGCAAGCAACTTTTCTACGGCAAGTACGCCTGCCAGGGCTGCCATATCGTCGACACCAAGACTGACAAGGGATACATCGGCCCGACGCTGACAAAAGTTGGGTCGCGCCTGACCGCCGCGTGGATATTTCAGTGGATGAAGAATCCGCAAGCTCTGCGTCCGGGTACAGCCGAGCCGAACCGCGCCATGAGCGACGAAGATGCCCAAGCTCTGACCGCGTTCCTGATTTCGCAGAAAGGCGGAGGCAGACTGGAGGTTGCAAAGAAATGATTCGCCGCTCTCTGATCGTCATCACTTTGCTCACGACCACGCTGGCGATGTCCTGTTCGCGCAAGACCGCATCGGAACCACTGCCCAAGCCGACCGCATACGGAGCCGCCATCGTCGAATCCAGTGGAGGAAAACAGGTCGCGCAGACAGGCTCGCCGACGCCGCAGCCCCTGGTTGTGCAGGTGAATGATGAGCAGGGCAATGCTCTCGCGGGTGCCCTCGTCGAATTCAGTGGAGCACCAGGAGTGAACTTCGATCCGAAGAATGGGCTTACCGACTCAAGCGGCCAAGTCACGACCAACGTGACTCTCGGCGGTATGGCGGGCCGCTACGAACTCACTGCATCGACCAGGGACAAAGCGGGCAAGACGGTCGCACTGAAAATCGAAGAGATCGCTCTTGGTTATCAGCAGACTCTTGGCCGCCAGCTCAACGATCAGTATTGTGAGCGCTGCCACAATCCGGAGTCGACCGTCGAGCGTGTCTCGAACTTCGACAACCTCGAAATCAAGCCGCACCCGTTCACTGAAGGCGATACGCTTAACAAACTGACAGACGCGGATCTCACCGCAATCATCAGCCACGGCGGGCCCGCGCTCAACAAGTCTGCGCTCATGCCGGCCTGGGGCAATACCCTCAGCAAGGGGGATATTCAAGCATTGGTGTCCTACATTCGTACCATATCCGATCCGCCCAGCCGTGATGCGGGCCCGGTGTATGCGAAGAATTAGCCTCCTGTAGGAGAACAATCAGCCTTCAGTCTGAGGCGCACACATTGAGGACCGGACTCGAATCTCGCGAGACGGAATGGCAAGGAATGGTGAGCTCAACCACGGTTCCCGGAGGAGCATTTCGCAATCGCAATTCCCCGCCCAATTCCCGGGCGCGCTGCTTCATGCCACCGATGCCGACGCCCACGCTATCCGGGCGCATCTCGGCAATCTTTTTACCAATTCCTCTGCCATCGTCCTTCACTGAGACCTCTATCATTCCGTTCGTGTGGCTTAGAGTAATCCACACCTTGCGTGCTTCGGAATGGCGGAAGACATTGGTCAAGGCTTCCTGAACGATTCGGAAGACGGCGGTCTCCACTTCAGTAGAGAGTCTCGGGAAATCAGAAGGCTGAACATCCAGAGACGTTTCGATGCCGCTGCGTTTCGTAAGCCCGTCTACGTACCACGATAAAGCCGAAAGTAAGCCGACCTCATCGAGCAACGGCGGGTGTAAGAGGTGAGACATCGTGCGTACTTGCTGAATAGCCCGATCAATAATGCTACTGGCTTGCGCCCACGATTCATCGTCAGGCTGCGACGATTTCTGCAGAAGGATCTTGTCCAACACCATCTTCGCAACCGCCAGCTCTTGTCCCAGGCCGTCGTGCAAATCACGGGCAATTCGCCTCCGCTCTTGATCCTGCAACGTCATGAGGCGAACAGAGAGACGCTGTAATTCAGTTGTTCTAACATCCACCATCTTTTCGAGTTCGGCCGCGTTGTCACGAATAGATTGCTCCAGCAATTTACTGTCGTGAATATCGGAACAAGTTCCATACCATCTGGCGATTTTCCCCTGCGGATTTCGAATGGGCACAGCGCGCGACCGGAACCAGCGATAGACACCATCTTTGGAGCGTAACCGGTACTCTGATTCATAGCTGCTCCCGGACTGAATTGATTGCGCCCAGCCCGCAGTGACTCGTTCGACGTCATCCGGATGCACATACTCCAACCAATTGACGCCGCGGCCAGGAACCGCAGGACTGCCTGTGTAGTCATGAAAACGCTCACTGACGTACTCGTAACAGCCATCTCCCTGGCTGCTGAAAATCATATCTGGGGCGGTGCTGACGATCGCGTCAAGCTCCTGATTCTTGCCGACCAGCTCCACGTTGAGTTGCAGCAGCAATTCGGCTTTGCCAGCCAACTCTTCCGTGCGCTCGAGCACGCGCTGCTCGAGCTCGCGATTCAAGGTTTCGAGCTGACGCGTCTTGCGATGCAAATCGGCGAACACTCTGACTTTCGCGCGCAGGAGTTCCGGAACCACCGGAACGGAAATGTAATCGACCGCACCGTGTTCGTATCCTTTGAGCTGGTCAAGATCGGTGAGATGAACGGCAGACACAAAGATGATCGCGGTTCGCTGAAAACGCGGGTGCTGCCGGATCATGGCTGCCAGTTGAAAGCCATCAAGCTCCGGCATGCTCACGTCCATCAGCACCACGGCTACTTCAGTCTTGAGAAGAATCTCGAGCGCTTCTTTCGCGCAGTTGGCTTTAATGAGGTTTTCCCCGAGACCACCGAGCATCACCTCATAGCTGAGCAGCTTGGCGGGCTGATCATCCACCATGAGAATATTTACTCTCTCGTCTTGGCCCATTCATTCTCCCCGCGCCGATCAGGACTGATTACCGTATTGCGATCCTACCGGTGAAGCCACATGCGCAACGACGAGAGCAATTGCTCCGTGTTGACAGGCTTCGCCAAATACTCGGAGGCTCCGGCCTCGAGACACTTCTCCCGATCTCCCTTCATCGCTTTTGCGGTCAGTGCAATGATGGGCAGGCGCCGGAACGACGCATTCTGCCGGATCACCTGCATGGTCTCGTACCCATCCATCTCCGGCATCATGATGTCCATCAGAACGATGGCGATATCCGGCGTCGATTCGAGCTTGGCGATCGCTTCCCTGCCGGTTCCGGCAGTAATCACGGTCATTCCACGACGTTCAATAACACTACTCAATGCAAAAATGTTGCGCACGTCGTCATCGACGACCAATACTTTCTTGCCCACCAACGCGTCGTCGGAGCGATGCAAGCGGTCGAGCAATCTTTGTTTCTCGACTGGAAGATCGGAGACGACTCGATGCAAGAACAACGCGGTCTCATCCAGCAGTCGTTCGGGAGACTCCACGCCTTTTACTACCACGCTCCGTGCAAGAGCATGCAGGCGAGCATCTTCTTCCGGCGAAAGCTCTTTCCCCGTGAAAACCACGACCGGAAGATCTGCCAGGGACGGAATTTCACCGAAGCGCTCCAAGACGGCGAAGCCCGATATGTCGGGAAGACGAAGATCAAGCACAACGCAATCGAAAGATTGTTGAGTGACGGCCTCGATCGCATCCATACCCGTCGACACGACCGTTACGTCAATGTCGTCGTAGTCCAGGAGCGTTTTGATACTCAACTGCTCTCCAGGATTGTCCTCCACTACCAGCAGTCGCTTTCGTCGAGGAGTCGCATATTCCTTGATACGCGACAATGCCGATTCCAGACCTTCCGGCGTCGTCGGTTTTGTGACGAAGGCAAAAGCTCCCCGAGCCAGACCATGATGGCGGTCTTCATCCAGGGTAAGCATCTGCACTGGAATATGGCGCGTCGCCGGATCCTGCTTCAGGTGATTGAGCACCGTCCAACCCAGCATGTCGGGAAGGAAAACATCCAGGGACACGGCCGTCGGATGGTACTCGTGCGCGAGAGCGAGGGCCTCCGTACCGCGAGTTGCTACGAGAACCTTGAAGCCTTTGTCGCGTGAGAGATCACACAAGACCCGTGCGTAGTGCGTGTCATCCTCAACAATGAGCAAGACAGCATCGTCGGGCTGAAGATTGTTCCGGTCGTCTTCGATAGTTTCAACCACATGTTCCGTGATCCCGGCGACGGCGAGTTGCGCAGGCGAAATCGCCGACGAAACCCGAGCTTCCACAGAAGCGGCGTTTGACGTGGAAGGTCCGACGTAAGTTTGCGGCAGGTAAAGAGTGAATGTGCTGCCGCGGCCGGGAGCGCTGCGCAACTGAATTTCTCCGCCCAGCAAACTCGCGAGTTCACGGCTGATCGCCAAACCAAGACCGGTTCCACCGTACTTGCGGCTGGTGCCGGCATCTGCCTGCTGGAAGGCCTCGAAGATGATGCGCTGCTTTTCGAAGGGGATTCCGATGCCGGTGTCTGCCACCTCAAAAGCCACGACCGAAGCGGCTTTCCCGAGGATCGGATGATCTTCGCTCCAGCCGCTTCGTGCCGGAGATACGGTGAGCCGGACGCCTCCTATTTCGGTAAACTTGAAGGCGTTCGAGAGCAGGTTCTTTAACACCTGTTGCAACCGCTTGGAATCGGTGACAACGCTACGCGCGAGATGCGGGTCTGTCTGTATCTCGAAGGTGAGACGCCGGTTCTCCGCTTCGTGACGGAAGGGACGACCCACTGCGTCCAGCATGCTGGCAAAGAATACTTCCTCCGCCTCCACCGAGACCGTTCCGGATTCGATCTTGGAAAGATCAAGGATGTCCGTGATCAGGTTCAGCAAGTCTGTACCCGCACCATGAATCGTACGGGCAAATTCGACTTGCTTCGGAGTAAGGTTCGCATCGGGATTGTCGCTGAGTTGCTGTCCCAAAACCAGAATGCTATTGAGAGGCGTGCGCAACTCGTGGGACATATTGGCCAGAAATTCCGATTTGTATTTTGAAGTAAGAGCCAGTTCCTTGGCTTTATCTTCCAGAGCACGACGAGCTTGCTCGATTTCCTGGTTCTTGCGTTCGACTTCAACGTTCTGTTCAGCGAGCTGTTGTGCTTTCTGCGCGAGCTGCTCGTTAGTCTGCTGTAGTTCTTTCTGCTGCATCTGGAGTTCGGTGGCCAGCTGCTGCGACTGTTTGAGGAGTCCTTCGGTCTGCATGGTGGCTTCAATGCTGTTCAGCACGATGCCGATGCTGGCCGTCAACTGCTCAAGAAACGCCAGATGAGAAGTTGTAAAGGCGCTGAGCGAAGCCAGTTCAATCACTGCCTTAACGCGATCTTCAAACAGCACAGGAAGGACGATGACATTTTGTGGAACTGCTTCGAAGAGACCCGAGCGAATTGAAATGGTATTCGGCGGCAATTCAGAGATGAGCATGCGACGTTTCTCCGCCGCGCACTGGCCGATCAACCCTTCGCCGATTTTCAAACGCCGCAAGTGCCCGTCGTCGCCGTCCCCTGCGAAGGCCGACAGAAGCACCATTTCGGCCGATTCTTCGCCACCCATCTGGTAGATAACGCCTTGCTGGGCGCTGACCAGAGGTGCCAGTTCGGAGAGAAGCATTCGTCCCACAGTTGCCAGATCACGCTGGCCTTGCAACATCCCCGTGAAGCGAGCGAGATTTGTTTTCAGCCAGTCCTGCTCGGTGTTGCGATCGGTGGTGAGGCGGAGATTGTCGATCATCGTGTTGATGTTGTCTTTCAACTCCGCCACTTCGCCGCTGGCTTCCACCTGAATAGAACGCGTGAGATCGCCTTTGGTGACGGCCGTCGCCACCTCCGCAATGGCTCGCACCTGGTTGGTTAAATTGTCGGCCAGCAAGTTGACGTTTCCGGTGAGATCTTTCCAGGTACCGGCGGCACCGGGCACGTTGGCCTGACCGCCGAGCCGGCCTTCGACGCCCACTTCGCGAGCAACGGTTGTGACCTGATCCGCGAACGTGGCCAGCGTGTCCGTCATGTTGTTGATGGTTTCCGCGAGGGCTGCGACTTCGCCCTTCGCGTTCACCGTCAGCTTCTGAGTGAGCTCGCCATTCGCGACTGCAGTTACCACTTTCACGATGCCGCGCACTTGCTCCGTGAGGTTGGCGGCCATCACGTTCACGTTGTCCGTAAGGTCCTTCCAGGTTCCGGCTACGCCCGGCACCTGCGCCTGCCCGCCCAGCTTGCCTTCCGTACCCACTTCGCGCGCTACGCGAGTTACTTCGGCAGCGAACGCGTTCAGCTGATCCACCATCGTGTTGATGGTGTTCTTGAGTTCGAGAATTTCACCTTTCACGTCGACCGTGATCTTGCGCGACAAATCGCCGCGTGCGACCGCGGTCGTGACCTCGGCAATGTTGCGGACCTGACCGGTGAGGTTGCCGGCCATGGCGTTCACGGAATCCGTAAGATCTTTCCACGTACCGGCCACGCCGGAGACGTTCGCCTGGCCACCGAGACGGCCTTCGCTGCCGACTTCGCGCGCCACGCGGGTTACCTCAGCGGCGAACGAGCGCAATTGCTCGACCATCGTGTTCAGCGTTTCTTTGAGCTGCAAGATTTCGCCGCGCACGTCGACGGTAATCTTCTTGGAAAGATCGCCATTCGCGATCGCCGTTGCGACTTCAGCAATGTTTCGCACCTGGCCAGTGAGGTTGCTGGCCATGAAGTTGACGTTGTCCGTGAGATCTTTCCATGTACCGGCAACGCCCGGCACCTGCGCCTGTCCGCCGAGTTTTCCGTCGGTGCCGACTTCACGTGCCACGCGCGTTACTTCGCCCGCGAATGCGTTGAGTTGGTCGACCATCGTGTTGATGGTGTTCTTCAGTTCGAGAATTTCGCCCTTCACATCGACCGTGATCTTGCGCGATAAATCGCCGCGGGCCACGGCGGTCGTCACTTCGGCGATGTTGCGCACCTGGCCGGTAAGATTGCCGGCCATTGAGTTGACCGAGTCGGTAAGATCCTTCCAGGTACCCGCCACACCCGGGACATTCGCTTGTCCGCCAAGGCGGCCTTCAGTGCCGACTTCGCGCGCCACACGAGTCACTTCGCCGGCGAACGCGTTAAGTTGATCTACCGTCGTGTTGATGGTTTCCTTGAGTAGAAGAATCTCACCACTCACGTTTACTGTAATTTTCTTTGAGAGGTCACCGCTGGCGATCGCCGTTGACACCTCCGCGATGTTGCGCACCTGGCCGGTCAGGTTGCTGGCCATCGAGTTGACGGAATCCGTAAGGTCCTTCCACGTGCCGCCAACGCCGGGCACCTGCGCCTGGCCGCCGAGTTTTCCGTCGGTGCCGACCTCACGCGCCACGCGGGTCACCTCCGACGCAAATGATCGCAGCTGATCGACCATCGTGTTCAAAGTGTCTTTGAGTTCGAGAATTTCGCCCTTCACGTCAACTGTGATCTTGCGCGACAAATCGCCACGCGCCACGGCTGTTGCCACTTCGGCAATATTTCTTACCTGGCCGGTGAGGTTGCTGGCCATGAAGTTGACGTTATCCGTGAGATCTTTCCACGTACCGGCGACGCCCGGCACTTGCGCCTGGCCGCCGAGTTTGCCTTCCGTACCTACTTCGCGCGCCACGCGGGTTACTTCTCCGGCGAAGGCGTTGAGTTGGTCGACCATCGTGTTGATGGTGTTCTTCAGTTCGAGAATCTCGCCTTTCACGTCGACGGTAATTTTGCGAGACAGATCGCCGCGCGCCACAGCCGTGGTGACTTCAGCGATGTTGCGCACCTGGCCGGTCAAGTTTCCGCCCATCGAGTTCACGGAGTCGGTGAGATCTTTCCACGTGCCGGCAACCCCGGGTACGTTGGCTTGTCCGCCGAGTCGCCCTTCGGTACCGACTTCACGCGCCACGCGTGTCACTTCTCCCGCGAATCGGTTGAGCTGATCGACCATCGTGTTGAGAGTTTCTTTGAGTTGCAGAATTTCACCGCGAACATCAACGGTGATTTTGCGAGATAGATCACCGTTGGCTATCGCCGTCGCCACTTCGGCGATGTTGCGTACCTGGCCGGTGAGATTGCTGGCCATGAAGTTGACGTTGTCGGTAAGATCCTTCCACGTGCCACCCACGCCGGGCACCTGCGCCTGTCCGCCGAGTTTGCCTTCGGTGCCCACTTCGCGGGCGACGCGAGTTACTTCTCCGGCAAAGGCGTTGAGCTGATCGACCATCGTGTTGATGGTGTCTTTAAGTTCGAGAATTTCGCCTTTCACATCAACCGTGATTTTGCGCGACAAATCGCCGCGGGCCACGGCGGTAGTCACTTCGGCGATGTTTCGCACTTGCGCCGTCAAGTTACCGGCCATGGCATTCACGGAGTCCGTAAGATCTTTCCACGTACCAGCAACGCCCACCACAACGGCCTGCCCACCGAGTTTGCCGTCCGTACCTACCTCGCGTGCTACGCGCGTTACTTCGGAAGCGAACGAGCGGAGCTGATCCACCATCGTGTTGATGGCTTCTTTAAGCTGCAGAATTTCGCCGCGCACATCGACCGTAATTTTGCGGGAAAGGTCGCCGCTGGCAACAGCCGTGGCGACTTCCGCGATGTTTCGAACCTGACCAGTGAGGTTGCTGGCCATCGAGTTCACGGAGTCGGTGAGATCTTTCCACGTGCCAGCGACACCGGGCACCTGCGCCTGACCGCCTAGTTTTCCATCGGTACCAACTTCGCGCGCAACCCGCGTTACCTCGGCGGTGAAAACGCCGAGCTGCTGAATCATGGTGTTGACGATGCTGGCAGAGCGCAGGAATTCGCCTTCCAGTGGCCGGCCGTCCACATCCAGGCGCACGGTTTGAGTTAAGTTGCCCTGAGCCACAGCGGCAATCGCTCGCGTGACCTCGGCTGTCGGACGAAGCAGGTCCTCGACGAGCGTGTTGACCGAGACCTCCATGTCGCCCCACGCTCCTCTGGATTCGTGAAAGCGGGTGCGTTCACGAGTTCTTCCTTCTTTGCCTACGACTTGTCCGACGCGTTTCAATTCCTGCGCCATCTGTTGATTGGCGGCGACGATGGAATTGAAAGTATCCGCAATCTTTCCGGGAAGTCCGGTCCACGAGCCTGGAAGACGGACCGAAAAATCTCCGTCCCGCATGGTCTGCAGGCCGGCCAGAATTACGCTGAGATCGCCCAAGGCTGGTTGATTGACGGGGTTGGAGTTCCCGTTCTGCTTATTGTTCTCGCCTTCTTCGAATGCGCCATTGGCCACAGCGGTGGCGGCGTCTCGACTGTTTCTCTTCATACGGCGTGCTCTCCATGACCGTCTTGCTGACCATCCACAGGCGAAGATGCCGGCAAGATCAATGCAGCCTGAAACATGTCTCTTGAAGTCAAATCAGGGGGATGTACCTATCCGATATTGATTCGTATCACGACAAGCTGTAGCGTGACTCTAGGGTTTTTACTGTAGGTCCAGCCGCAGCCGAATAACAACGGCTTTCACATTTGGGCGGAATCACGTGATCCCAAGAAGAAATGATTTCAACGGCATTTGGAGTTTTCGATCCAGTCTTTTTTCCCGGGACCTACGGCCATCTCTGTATACGGAGAGGGCGCTTTAGTAATTACGATGAGTGGGAATGCGAACACAGCCCGCCGACGAGACTCGACCGGAAGCACGCAACCAGTCTCGGCGCCTTCCCGCTGACCATAGGGATTTCTCTTTCGGGGTTCCGCGCAGAAAGTTTTCGGGTTCAGGGCAGGAGGCTTAATATGCGGCTGCTGAGTGTTCGACTGATTCTCTCCCTAATTGTCGGCATCACGATTGTTTCGCTGGCCTTCTCCTACTACGAGGTATTGCGCGAGAAACGCGTGCTTCGGAATCAGCTGGAACGAAGTTCCGAAGAGCTTGGCGAGAGCTTTGCGCTCAACGTAGAGAAGTCCTGGGAATCCTCGCGCGCCCTGCAGCGGACTGTGCAACACTTCGGCAGACGCGAGCACATGCTCGGAGTTGCGATTTACGATCGCCAAGGAAAACTGGTGGCGATCACCTCCGAATTACAGCCGATACTGGGAGCAGTTCCAGCAGACGTGACCCAAGCCATAGCCGAAAACCATACGGAGAGCTCATTCGGCAGGCTGGACAAATATCGGGTGCACACCTTTGCCTTGCCGTTGCACCGCGACGACGAGGTAATAGGCGGGCTGGCCCTGGTGCATGAGGTGGATTACATCCACGCACAAAATCTCCGCACCTGGCGCGAAGCTTTCCTGAGAATGCTCGTGCAGGTCTTCCTAATTGTATTCATCACGGTGTTGATCGTGCGTTGGAGCATTACCGGGCCGATCGCGCGAGCCGCGCAGTGGATGCGGGCTCTTCGCATGGGCAGAATTTCATCTCGTCAACAGATGCCGGACCTGGATCTGTTCAAGCCGCTGGCATGGGAAGTGGTAACGCTGGCCGAAAGCCTCAGCCAGGCTCGGTCAGCCGCAGAAAATGAGGCTCGCTTGCGCGAAGCCGGAGAATCGTTGTGGACGGCAGACCGGCTGGCAGTGCAGATCCAGGCTCGCCTCAATGGCGGTCGCCTGTTTGTGGTATCGAATCGCGAACCTTACATCCATCAGAGAAATGGCAAAGAGATCGAAGCGGTCGTTCCACCCAGCGGATTAGTCACAGCGCTGGAGCCCGTGCTCAACGCCTGTGACGGAACGTGGATCGCTCACGGCAGTGGAGAAGCGGACACGGAAGTGGTAGACGCGAACGATCGGATTCGCGTGCCTCCAAGCGAGCCTCGTTACACGTTGCGCCGGGTTTGGTTGAGCAAAGAGGAAGAGGAGGGATACTACTACGGATTTTCCAACGAGGGATTGTGGCCGCTCTGCCATATTGCCCACACGCGGCCGATCTTTCGCGAGTCGGATTGGCGTCTCTATCAAGAGGTGAATCGAAAATTTGCTGCCGCGGTTCTCGAGGAGATCGCCGACACACGCAATCCGGTCGTACTGGCGCAGGATTATCACTTTGCATTGCTGCCGCGACTCATCAAGGAAAAACGGCCGGACGCACGCGTGGCCATCTTCTGGCATATCCCGTGGCCCAACCCGGAAGCCTTTGGCATCTGTCCGTGGCAGCGGCAATTGGTGGATGGATTGCTGGGAGCAGATTTAATCGGATTTCACATTCAATCGCACTGCAATAATTTCTTGCAGACGGTGGACCGGGTCGTAGAATCGCGCGTCGACTGGGAACACTTCGCGGTCTCGCGTCAGAGTCACCGGACCATCGTCCGCCCATTCCCAATCAGCGTCGACTTGACCGACGACGAATTCATGGAGAGCGACCAGTATGGAATCAATTATCTGGAACGCTCGACCTTGATGCACAGCTTGGGCGTGGAAGCGGCGTTCGTCGGAATCGGGGTCGACCGGGTGGACTACACCAAGGGAATTCACGAGCGTTTCCGGGCGATTGAGAGATTTCTCGAGAAATATCCCAAATATCAAGGCCAATTCACTTTCATACAAATTGGCGCGCCCAGCCGTACTCACATCAAGCGCTACCACGATTTGATGGCGGAGTTGGAAGCCGAGGCAGAACGAATCAACTGGAGATTTCAGTCGGGCAAGTGGAAGCCTATTTTGTTTCTCAAGCGCCACCATAGCCACAAGGAAATCGAAGGCTATTATCGAGCTGCCGATCTCTGCCTGGTGACTTCGCTGCACGACGGAATGAACCTGGTGGCGAAGGAGTTTCTAGCGGCGCGCCGCGACGAACGCGGCGTTCTGATCTTGAGTCAGTTCACGGGAGCCGCTCGCGAACTCAGGGACGCTTTGCTGGTGAATCCTTACGACATCGACCAGACCGCCGAGGCCATCCGCGCCGCGCTGGAGATGGAACCGGAGGACAGGCAGATGCGAGTGCATCGCATGCGGAAAATCATACGAGAGCACAACATCTACCGATGGGCGGGGAGCCTGGTAACGGAATTGTGCGAACTTAGGCTGGACGGCAGTGATCGACCGCAAGGGAAGTTTCGGGGAGGCGTGGCGGCCGCGTGATGCATTCCAGCAACAAATCTGACACAGGGTTGGAGTCGAGGCCGAAGCCTCAGGTTGAATCTTTCCTGAAGCTAGTAGCGCGGGCGCCGCGATCACTGCTCATGCTGGACTTCGACGGCACCCTCGCACCGTTCCGGAGGGATCGCAAGAATGCTGTTCCC
Source organism: uncultured Acidobacteriaceae bacterium (assembly GCA_963777005.1). Classification (GTDB taxonomy): domain Bacteria; phylum Acidobacteriota; class Terriglobia; order Terriglobales; family Acidobacteriaceae; genus Sulfotelmatobacter. The sequence continues at coordinate 203,837 of CAVZPC010000013.1, forward strand.
TATCCTGGGGTTGTATCAATCCTGCAGGAGATCCTAAGCATTGGAAATACGCGAGTCGTAATTATTTCTGGCAGGGATGTCACGGAGACGGTTCCACTCCTTTCGATCAAGCCGCATCCGGAAGTCTGGGGGCTTCACGGCTTGCAGCGGCTGAAGGCGGATGGGAGCGTCGAGCTTTGTGAATTGGACAAATCAACAATTCATGCCTTGGCAGCAGCGGAAGCTTGGCTACGCTCCGAGAACCTGCTGGATGCGGCCGAACTCAAGACCGGAAGCATTGCGGTGCACTGGCGTGGTCTGCCTGAATCGGAAGCGCAAGCGGTGCGAGACCGCGTGCTGCTGGGCTGGACGGCGATCGCGAAGCGCTTCGGGTCGGATCTGATGGATTTCGACGGCGGGGTTGAGATTCGCAGCCCGAATGTGAACAAAGGAACAGCCGTACGCACCATTCTCAAGGAGATGGATCCGAAAGTGCCCGCCACCTATTTGGGAGACGACAATACAGACGAAGATGCGTTCCGGGCAATTAATGGTCGAGGGTTGAGTGTATTGGCGCGGCCGGAGTGGCGGCCGACCGCGGCAAAGATTTGGCTTAGACCGCCGGACGAACTCCTCGAGCTACTGAATGGGTGGCTTCGGGCGTGCCGGGAGCAGAGGGAATCAAGCACCCTGTAACTGTCAAAAGTCTTTCTCGCGGAAACTCACCGCTTTTGGTGTCTTCTTTCGGATCGCCTTTCGCGGTCGCTTCCGGGTCCGCGGCAATCGTGACTTCGACCTCGGCGCCCGGCTTGAGCCGGACCTTCTCGCCATTTTCATCGGTCAAAGTATTTTCGATGCGGAGCTCTCGATACAGATGATCGGCTCCATGGACCGCGATTTGCGCTCTCTCAGGCTCGGTGGGAAATGGTGGCTTGATGATTTTTTCGACGGTTGCAGGCAGGGTGGTACTGGGCTTCTCGCTCATAGTGCTTCCTAATCTCGGCTTTGTCCAATGGGAGTCAGTGTTAGCGGTCGCTGTGATCCCATTATAAGTGCTCCAAGATAATGGTGGTTCCTGGTTCCGATCAACTCCAGGAGTATGTGTACCTTCGAGTGGGAAACTCACAATTTGCGCTTGGGGGGAATACAGTGTTTCTGGTATCTTCAGTGAAATTCTGGTTACGGCTCCTGAAGTTGCCCGTTCGCTGAATTTCAGGAATGGAGATGAACGGCCGAACCAGATAGTTTACGCCACTTCTCTCGGTCCACCACGCGCCCGCTCGCGCGTAAGGGCAGTTACACCGGCAGTTCGGAAAGTCGCAAGCCAAATATAAACCTTACGTGGGAGATTCTCGCATGCCGAAGAATGCGTTGCCGATCGTGTGCCTGTTCGTAATCTGTGTAATGTGTGTGCCCGCTCTGTTCGCTGGAGTTACCGTCAATACGCCGGCCAATAATTCGACCGTACAGGGACCGGTGCCTTATGTGGCGTCGGCTACGACTTCTTGTGATAAAGGGGTCGGGTCGATGGGAATTTACACCGCGCCGGGCGTCTTGTCCTACGTGGTGAATGGCTCTTCGTTGAATACAAGTTTGAATCTTGGTCCAGGCACTTATAACACTGTCGTCGAAGAATGGGATAACTGCGGTGGGGCAGGAACGACTCCGATCACCATCACAGTCAGCAATCAATCGGGCGTACACGTCTCAGCGCCTTCCAACAACGCTACAGTTGGCTCTCCGGTAAATTTCACGGCAACTGCTACCAGTTCCTGTCCCCAAGGAGTGGGTGCCATGGGAATCTATACCGCTCCTGGCCAATTGGCGTACACCGTAAACGGGGCGAGCATGAACTACAACCTGGCACTGAACCCTGGGACATATCACGCAGTGGTCGAGGAATGGGACAAGTGTGGGGGGGCGGCCACCACTCCAGTCACGATTACCGTGAATGGCGGAGGCAAGTCGTTCTCGAATCTTCAGCGCAGCGGCGGATGGGGCCAATATGGGCAGGGACCTCCGAACTTTGTTGACTGTTCTCCTTCGCCCTGCGATGGGATTTCTTTCTGGATGGCCCAGGGAATCAACTCTCCCTCAATGAGCGGAAATGCCGCGGAGTTCAACGTGGGAGGGTCCGCAGATTACTCCGATGCTCTCTTTAATAATCACCTGATCGGCCCCTATTCCTCCCAAGGTATGGAAGATTCAAACCAAACACTCGTTCCTACACTCCACGACTTCACCTACGACGTGTATTTCTACGGAGACAACCTGAGTCTTTCGCAGGCCGAGGAATTCGACATCAACCAGTTCTTCGACAATATAGGATTCGTTTGGGGCCACGAGTGCCGTATCGCGGGCGGGAACGAGTGGGATGTCTGGAACCCAGCCGCGGCGCGCTGGACCCCTACGGGTATTCCCTGCTATCCGAACAGCAATGCATGGAACCATCTCACGCTCAAAGTGCAGCGAACTTCCAGCAACCAGCTGCTGTATGAATCCATCACGCTGAATGGAGTGACGAGCAACCTGAACTGGACCTTCAACCCTGCCTCTTATCCGGGATGGTATGGCGTGACCATCAACTATCAGCAGGACGGCAATTACAAACAACAGTCCTACAACATCTACCTGGACGACTTGACCTTCACTTACCAGTGAGGGCTAGTTAAGGTCGCTAGACCGGATGGCCTGATTCTTCCTTAAGTCCAACAACCGCAAAACCTTCGGGCCCGGCAAATCCGGGCCCGAAGATCTTTTGCCGTCCCTTCCCCTCGAAAAACCTGTAACACGTCGGTAACTTGGCGCGATCGTGCACCCCAGTGGAGAATTAAGGACGGCTGCCTCCCGCTCAGGACAGCGGTTACCGCATCATGTTCCGCGGCAAAACCGTGGAAAAGATCAGGGCACACTCCTGTCTGACGAGTCACAAGGATAGCTGGAACCGAAAATGTCACCGAAGAGCGGTCGCAGAGGCGAACGTTTTGGGCGATACGAGATCCTCGCTGAACTGGGGCGGGGAGCCATGGGCATCGTCTACAAGGCCCGCGACCCCAAGATCAATCGTGTTGTTGCGGTAAAGACGTTCTCATTGGCCAGCCAGTCCCCCGAAGAAGAGGTGGAATATCGTGAACGTTTTTTTCGCGAAGCGGAGGCCGCGGGCCGACTGTCGCACCCCGGGATTGTAACCATCTTCGACGTGGGGGAGGAGCCTGAGACGCACGCTCCCTACATTGTCATGGAATTCGTGAGCGGTCAGTCGCTCGAGAAGCTGCTCTCGCAGGAGGACCACAAGTTATCGCTCGAGGCAGCGTTGCAATTGACGCAGGAACTCGCCGAGGCACTAGATTGCGCGCATGGCCAAGGCGTCGTTCACCGTGATCTGAAGCCCTCAAACATTCTGCTCACGGAAGACGGCCACGCAAAGATCGCCGACTTTGGAGTGGCCAAACTGAATCTTGCTAATCACACCCTGGGGGGACGCGCCTTGGGAACACCCGCCTATATGTCCCCCGAACAATTAAGCGGCGAGCCGGTGGACGGGCGCTCGGATTTGTTTTCACTGGGGATAGTCCTCTATACGGTGTTGACCGGTTACAGGCCGTTTCAAGGCAACAGCGCGATGACCGTGTCCTTCAAGGTGGTTAACCGCGACCCTGTTCCCGCAACCGTCCTCGACACTGAATTGCCGCCCGGGATCGATTACATCATCGCGCGCGCCATGGCAAAGGACCCAGCCCAACGCTACCAGCGGGGCATGGAAATGGCGTTGGATGTTCAGGATCTGCGGGAAGGCAGGGAGTTGTGGAGCAAAGCGAAGCAGCCTGACTTACAAGTTGGCAGCAACTCCCCGCCGTCGCGAGAGAAGGCCAAATCTTCGCCCAAAGGTCAACGCTCGGCTATACACGTAAAGACCGATGGGAATAGCGCGGCCCACAACTTGCTTGACAAGATGAGGAGTCCGACTTTTGCCGCTGTGGTGCTGGCGGCTGGACTTGCGCTCTTCGCACTTCGCATGGGCGTCGTGTGGCCAACCGCAATGCACACGCAGAATCGAGAGGATCGCCGAATCGCAGCTTCATTGTCCACGGCTCGCGATTCCGCAATGATGAACACACTACCGCCAGCTGCGCCAGAATTGAGCTCCGGTAACCCTGCTGCATCTGTTTCATCTGCAGGGACGGCTGAGACAACAGTGGCAAAGAAGTTCGGGCCGACGTCGGGAAAAGCATCTTCCAGGGTGAAACCCGTCGGGGTCGCGAGGTCCACGACATCTTCGGCAGTTGACAAGGCGACTCTGGAGATCGAAGTGGAGCACAATTTCGCGGAGGCGCATCTGTCGATCTGGGTCGACGGAACCCTGAGTTACACCCATCGGCTGGAAGGCGCAGACAAGAAACATATGGTTGTCTTTCACCATGTGGAAGGTCACGAGTTTCATGCCATGCAGATCCCCCCGGGAAAGCACAGGCTACGCGTGCAAGTCACCTCTGACCCGGGTTCCGCTGATCACTCCGCCACCATTACCGGGGAATTTGCCAGTGGAAAGGAACAAATGCTCCAGATTCATTTCGACAAGCACGGCGAGATGAATGTAAGCCTCGAGTAGAGGCTTGTTTCAAAAAAAGGCCCCCATTTCTAATCGCTAATTTCCCACGCGCGCGAGGAATCAATAACAATCCTGTGGCTGCGAAGTGCATGGATGGGCCGCCATTTCCGTATTCCGAGCATCTATAGATTCTGTTCCTTTGATTTCCTTCAGGATGTCGATATGGCGAATTCCAAGACACGACGCTGGGTGGCTAAAGTTAAAACGGACTCGACTCATCCACCCGCTCGTCTGTTCACGCAAAAGGCTTCCACCATCGCGCGGAGCCTGGCGTCGAAGAAGGTTTCCCCGAAGGGACCAGCTTCGGGCATGCGCATGCTCACCTATTTCATCAATCGAGCAGGCCGGGGCTTGAGCGCTACTCGCAAAGCGGAACTGGAAAAGGCGAAGGCGTTGCTTTCAAAGCGCATTGAGCGAGACAAGGCATCCGCCAAGCGGAAAGCTGCCTAGCGGCAGGGCACAAAAAGGGGGAGCCGATGATCGGCTCCCGCTTTGGTCATTGGAGTGGTTTAAGCTGCCTTACGGGATTTGCGCTTCGGCTGTTCCTCCGCGACCTCTGAGTCTCCTCGTTGCGCTTCGGCATTGATCTCTTTCGCCAATTCGGTAAGCTTCTCGTCAGTCTCTTTTTCTTCCTTAAGGGTTTCCCGCAAGAGGGACGCCTGGTCGGATTCGCCCAAGAGATCGGCGTAGGCAATCACCGCGCCATAGCCCGCGATTTCGTAGTGTTCCACGCGTTGCGCGGCTGAGATGAGGGCAGCATCCATCGTGGCGTCCTCAAAGTCCTCGCCCATGATCTCAGCCCCCTCTTTCACCAACCCTTCCATGCCCAAACACTTTTTCCCCGTGCCTTTTTCTCCAAGCATTTCGAATATCTGTTGCAGACGATCGACGTGGCCCTTGGTCTGCTCCAGATGCTCCTCGAAGCCTTGTCTTAATTCGTCCGACGATGCTGCCTTCGCCATTTTTGGCAACGCTTTCGTCAGCTGGTTTTCAGCACTAAATAAATCCTTGAGTTCCTCGATATAGAGCTCTTGCAAAGAATTCTTACTCATTGGTTCCCTCCTGTTTTGCCCTCGGGCGTGATGTATGTCCGTGGTTAGTTGCACAACATCGGCGAGCGGATGGTTAGAAACCAGCATTACGGTGAAGAACTGTTTCGCAACTCCAAATCCAAACTGCCCGTCGAACATTCAACGATTGATCGTCAATACGCAGTCAAATTCACTTCGTCGAGCCATACGTTATACGGATCCGCGTTGGAGTCTGAGTCCATTTGAAACGCGGTATCGATCTCTTCCAACGTCCAGCCCGGTTGATTGTTGTAGTACGTATCGACGTTATAAGTCTGACCGTTCACGGTTAGAGACACGTAGTGCACCTGGGTTCCTACGCGCTCAAGGTTCCAGGTCAGGTGGTTCCACGTCTTCGCGGGAAACGTGTTGCAGGGAAATCCGGTCGGCTTCCACATCCCGGCCGAATCATCCCAGATATCCCATTGCGGCGGCGTCTCGCCCTTAAAGTTGCATTCCGATCCCCACGTCCAACGCTGCGGGCTGCCGCCGTCTGTGGTGTCGTCGTAACCCTGATTGACGTCGAACTCAAGGGCTTGCGGGGCATCGGGATTGTCAATGTAGAAATACAGGTCGTAAGTAAAATTGCTGACACCACTCCCGCCCGCTATTGGATTGAAATACAGTTCGTTGGAATAGCCATACGATGGGTTGGGAGTGCCGCTGGGTGTGCTCATGCTGAACTGCGCCGACTTGCCGTCCATCGAGGGCGACGACACATCTTCCGTCATAGTCGAAACGGGAGGAGTTTTATTGCCAGCGGCACAGAGTTGACCAGCACGTTGCGATCCAGGGGGGAACAATGCGGAGCACGATTGCCACCCCTTCATGGTTTGAATGCCGCTGATGGTTGTTTGCGACTGGGATGTAACCGTAACTTTTATCGGAGTAGCAGAAACGTATCCACTGGAGTCTTCTGCCATCACCTCCACGGTATGTGCGCCGGGCGAGGCGAAGATCTGTGTGTTGATCGAATTCGAAGATGTGTAGTAAACGGATACGTCGTCAACATAGACGCGCATGAAAAAGATTGGGTTCTTCGGCGTAGCTGAGGCCACCACGTTAATTGGAGAGGTCACACTCGCGCCGGCGATCGGATTCGAAACTGTGAGGGGAAAATCATTGGACCCGCTTCCCCAGTCCGAAGTCCCGGGATCCTGCGCTGTCGGCGCCGGCAACAGACTGCTGCTCGGCGACCACGTGATCGGCACCGGCGGTGTCGATGGATAGGAGGGCTGAGCGGGCGTCGTAGGCGTGGTGGGCGATGTAGGTGCAGTCGTCATGCTGGAAGTGGCACCGCATCCCACGAACGTCAGACTGGACAGAATTAAAAGAAAGATTCCACAAAGCTGGATCTCGCCAAACGAGATGCCACGAAGAGCGGCCAAGACTGCGCGCATTCACTAAACCTCCAAAACTGGGTCGCCCACGCAGGAATCCAGGATCGGAAGCGGCGAACGGAATCGCAACACGTGCAGGCTCTCAAACTATGACGGTCTGAGATTTCGCCGGCAATAGGGCCTCTACCCTAAGAGATTGCGGAGTTTCACTCAATCACTGGCCACCCGAAAAACCCTACCTGACGTGAGGGGAGCCTCCGCTATCTCTCGTGCAGAGCTAAGGTGATTGTCTGATTTTGCAACCCCTTTCGGTGCGCTATCACTATTTCTCAAACTGTTCTTGGGAGGAAAGTCTTTATGCCTGAGCCACAAACGATCGAGCGAGCCCGCGAAGATGCCCGACAGGGCAAATCTCCTTCTACACAGGCCGGAGAATTTGTCCGTGAAGAAATTCATCATGTGCGTGAAGGGAAACACGGAGCGCGGTCGCCGCAACAAGCCATTGCTATAGGACTATCGAAAGCGCGACGGGCCGGAATCAAGCTGGGCGCTCCCAGGGGTCCGAAGGCATTGCGAAAGAAAGCGATTCAAGATCAACAGGCTGGGGAATACGGAAGCCAGAAGGTATCCAGGTCCCGCTCGCGCGCAACCGAAGGCGCGTTGCAGCGTGAATCTCGCAAATCGGCGAGTTCAACAGCGCTCGCTCGCCAAGCCAAACGTGCGGCAGCAAAGCGTGGGAGCAACGCTCGCAGCCGAGCGGCTACAAAGGCCGCCCGCACCAGAAAGGCTCATGCGTGAGGGCAAAGTGAGTCGTTCAATGTGACGATGGCGCGATGCGATTCCGAAAGAATCGATCTGCCGGCAAGGACCGCACTCCGTTACCGGGCAACCTTAATGCGCGCAAACGTCATCTTCTTTCTCACTCTAACGAATGGCGCAAGTTCCGTAGGCGTCATTCGGCCGATGTCAACGAGTGCCGTAGCGATCTAAAACTTGTAGTAATGGCGTTTTGGGCCGCTCCCCGATGCTGTTCTTCTACAGAAGCTTCCATCTGGAAGCTCTAAGCACCGCGGGAGGTTGGGATGCGAGCTGCCGCTCGCTTAAGTCAGTTTAAGAGATTCAGAGGAACGGCTGCGTCGATTCTCCTGATTGGAGTTGCTGTTTGGTTGGGCGTACTTTGGAGAGGCTGCCAGGGTCTGCCTCCGAATGTCGCCAACTGTCCCATCACGCCGACGCCTCCCGCGAATACCTCTGTGCTGCCGCCAGCGATTGAACCTCCTCCACCGGCTCTTTGCGGTTTCCCACTGAATATCTCGGTTCCTGGAGAGGGTGCCACCGTCAACTCTCCGGCAAACGTGATAGCCCAGGCTTTGCCGCCCGATCAGATCTACTGGATGCGGATTTACGTCGACGGTCTCGCCGTGTATTACTCTTTCACACCGAACATCAACCAGTTCATCTGGATGGCATCGGGCCAACACACGATTGAAGTGGTTGCCGAAGATGTAGCCGGCTACATCGCGACTGCAACGACTCACGTAAATGTGGCGACGCAACTGCCCGGAGTCAGCAGGATCCAGAATCTTCATGGGTGGGAATCATGTTCTGCGGCCTTGCTCAACGGCTACACTTGCGCGGCGGGGCTAGGCACGGCCACCTCTCAATTGATCCAGGGACAATCTTCCCCCTCCCTCGATGGCTCTTCCGCGGAGTTCACTATGGGAGGACCTCACCCGTATTCCAATGAGCTTTACTGGTATCCGGTGGGTGGAGGGAATAGCGTGAGCCATTTTACTTACGACTTATGGTTCTATGTCGACAATGGAAACGCTCCGCAGTCTCTGGAGTTCGACGTTAACCAGGCATTCGGCGGAACGCGATGGACTTTCGGAACGCAATGTGACTTTAACCAGAGTGGAAAGTGGAATATCTGGGATCCGCTTAACGAAGTGTGGAGGCTCACGTCGGTTCCATGTATTCACTTCCCATCGAAAACCTGGATTCATCTGGTTTGGAACTTCGAGCGCGTGGGCAATCAGGTGCACTACATCGATTTGAGCGTTGCCGACAGTAACTACACAATTGACACTTACTACACAGCGCAGCCCCAGTGGTACCAGGAAGAAATCGATGTCGCGTTCCAATTGGATGGCAACTACGAGCAACAACCGTATGACGTCTGGCTGGATGAGGTGACGCTCAACGCCTATTAGCCACGCTCTCTCCTGCGGCGTAGCAAGAATTCTTCTTTATCCCCGCGTCCAATAGGACGAAGGCAGTACAGAACGAGAGAACAAGTTAGACTTTACTCTCTGCCGCCGCCATATCTGTCGGCGGACGCCATAGCAAACTTAGGTGCGCTAGCAGCATCGAAGTGTCGGTCATTTGAGCCGCTCTGCGCCGGGAAGTGGAAAGCCATTACTGGTCCCCGGCCAATTCAACGAGCGGCCAACGTGTCTCGGCGACCTTGACCCCGGGTGCTCCCGGATCAACAAGTGGGTTTCATCCGAACAGTGCTGCGCGTTCGACGATTCTTATCCGCACATTCCAAGGAATAAACATCCATGCAACTTGCGCTGGACACCGGCACATTCCGCCCTTCACAATGGCCCTCTCTTCATTCTTTGTGGAGGCAGCACTAAGATGGCGAACCCTGTCCACCCCATCGTCTGGCCCGGCCGTCCGTACCCGTTGGGCGCCACCTGGGACGGCGAGGGCGTAAACTTCGCGCTCTACTCGGAGCACGCGGAAAAGGTCGAGCTCTGCCTCTTTGACACCTTGGGCAGACGGGAAGCAGTTCGCGTCGCCTTGCCCGAGCAAACAGACATGGTCTGGCACGGTTATCTGCCGGAAGTACGGCCCGGACAACTGTATGGATATCGTGCCTTCGGTCCCTACGCTCCGGAGCAAGGCCATCGCTTTAATCCCCACAAACTTCTTCTCGATCCTTACGGCAAGCAAATCCAAGGAACCATTCAGTGGAACGATGCACACTTTGGATATCGGGTCGGACACAAGCAAGAGGACTTGTCGTTTGACCGGCGCGACAACGCCGCAGGAATGCCAAAAAATCGCGTGATCGACTCGGCTTTTACCTGGGGTGCCGACGCGCCTCCGAATATTCCCTGGCACAAAACCCTGATTTATGAAATGCATGTAAAAGGGTTCACCCAGTGTCATCCGGATATTCCAACCCATTTGCGTGGGACATACGCGGGTCTGTCAACGGCGCCGGTGATCGAGTATTTGACCCGGCTGGGAGTAACGTCGATCGAACTCATGCCCGTCCACAGTTTCGTAGACGATCGTTCGCTTGTAGAGCGCGGTCTGCGCAACTATTGGGGCTATAACTCCATCGGCTTTTTTGCACTCGAGCCTCGTTACCTCGCAACCAACTCAGTTCGAGAGTTCAAAACCATGGTCAAGACCCTGCACTCAGCGGGGCTGGAAGTCATTCTGGATGTTGTCTACAACCACACGGCGGAAGGAAATCATATGGGGCCGACCCTTTCGCTGAAGGGCATCGACAACAGCGCTTACTACCGCCTGGTGGCGGAGAATCCGCGCTATTACAAGGACTACACCGGCACGGGAAACACGCTGAACATGCAGCATCCGCGCGTTCTGCAGCTAATCATGGACAGTCTGCGCTACTGGGTTCTGGAAATGCATGTGGATGGCTTCCGCTTCGACCTTGCCGCCACGCTTGCGCGCGAGCTCCATGAAGTCAATCGGCTCGGTGCATTTCTCGACATCATCCATCAGGATCCTGTGCTCTCCCAGGTGAAACTGATTGCTGAACCTTGGGACCTGGGAGAAGGCGGCTACCAGGTCGGAAACTTTCCCGTGGGTTGGGCGGAATGGAACGATCGTTACCGCGATACCGTGCGATCTTTCTGGAAGGGCGACGGAGGAGTTTTTGGTGATCTGGCTTACCGCATCACAGGTTCGAGCGATCTCTATGCTCACAGTGGGCGCCGTCCTTATGCCAGCGTTAACTTTGTGACCGCGCACGACGGCTTCCCGCTGCAGGATCTGGTGAGCTACAACGAAAAGCACAACGAAGCGAACGGCGAAGACAATCGCGACGGCAATAACGATAACCGGAGCTGGAATTGCGGAGTCGAGGGTCCTACCGACGATCCTGACATTCTGGCTTTGCGCGCCAAGCAAAAGCGGAATCTATTGGCGACATTGTTGCTGTCTCAGGGCGTGCCCATGATGTTGGCGGGAGATGAGATGGGGCACACGCAGATGGGGAATAACAATGCCTACTGCCAGGACAACGAACTGAGTTGGCTGAACTGGAATTTGCCACTACAGGATCGCGAATTTCTGGCATTCGTGCAGCGCATGATCAACCTTCGCAAGAGGCATCCCGTGTTTCGGCGCCGTCATTTCTTTCAGGGACGTCCCATCAAGGGTGCGGATGTGAAAGATGTTCTATGGTTGAGCCCGATCGGCAACGAAATGACGGAAGAGGAGTGGAGAAATTCTTCTGTGCACAGCCTTGGAATGTTTTTATCCGGCCAGGGACTCGAAGAAACTGATGAGCGTGGGCGTAAAGTTAGCGACACTGACTTCCTGGTGCTTTTGAATCCTCACCACGAGGACGTGGCATTCATCTTGCCAGCGTTCCGTCCCACCTCTCGCTGGATGGCGTGGATGGACACCTCCCGCGAGGGCGGCTTGCGTCCCGCCGACACCTATGATTCGGGCGCAACGTATCCCCTGCAGGCGCGCTCCATGGTCGTGCTGATGGAGCGTCGTGGAAATGGCAAGAAGGAAGAGTTGAAAGAAGATTTGAATGAAGCGCAGTCATAGCATGCCGTTTGGCGCCGAATGTCGGCCGGATGGAAGCGTGCGCTTTCGTTTGTGGGCTCCTGCCGCGAATCAGGTAAAAGTGCGCCTCGACAGAGATGGAAAAACCACACGCCTGCCTCTTCAACTTTGCGATCACGGCTGGTTTGAGGCTGTAACCGATGCGGCGAAGCCGGGGACACTTTACCGATTCCAAATTGACGATGGACAGGAGATACCGGACCCAGCGTCCCGCTTTCAACCTCGGGACGTGCACGGTCCGAGCGAAGTCATCAATCCGCATGCTTTCGATTGGCAGGATGCTGCCTGGCTTGGCCGCAGATGGGAGGGGGCCATCATCTACGAACTACACGTCGGCGCATTTACTCCGGCTGGAACTTTCGCTTCGGTTTGCGAGCGTTTCGATTATCTGTCAGACGTCGGAGTCACAGCCGTGGAACTGATGCCAGTGGCCGACTTCCCCGGCCTTCGAAATTGGGGATACGACGGCGTCTATCCGTTCGCACCCGATAGCACCTATGGCCGCCCGGAAGATCTCAAAACGTTGGTTCAGGCCGCTCACGCCCGCGGCATGATGGTTTTCCTGGACGTCGTCTATAACCACTTTGGTCCTGAGGGAAATTATCTCGGCCTTTACGCTCCACAATTTTTTACGGATCGTCATCACACGCCGTGGGGCAATGCCATCAACTTCGATGGCGCAGAAAGCCGGGCCGTTCGGGATTTCTTCATTCACAACGCCTTGTATTGGTTGACCGAGTACCATTTCGATGGTCTGCGATTGGACGCGGTGAACGCGATCCTCGACGACTCTACTCCCGACGTTCTTACGGAATTGGCCGAAACGGTTCGCAGCGCCATCGAGCCGCGTCGACATGTTCATCTGGTCCTGGAGAATGATCGCAACCAGTCCCGATATCTTCAACGAACGGGTCGATGCCAGCCTCGCGCTTACAACGCACAGTGGAATGACGATATCCACCACGCTTTGCATGTGATCATCACCGGCGAGAAGGACGGCTATTATGCCGACTATTCAGACCGCCCTCTCGATCGATTAGGCCGTTGCCTGGTGGAGGGATTCGCATATCAGGGCGAAACCTCACTTTATCGGAATGGCGAAATGCGTGGTGAGCCTACCAAGGGGTTGCCTCCAACAGCGTTTGTTTCGTTCCTGCAAAATCACGATCAGATCGGAAATCGTGCGTTCGGCGAGAGAATTCTCACCCTTGCGGATCCCCGCGCGGTTCGTGCTGCGGCGGCGATCCTTCTGCTCGGCCCTTCGCCCCCGCTGCTGTTCATGGGCGAAGAGTTCGGAGCCCCAACGCCATTTCTGTTTTTCTGCGATTTCGAGGAGAACCTGGCGGCCGCTGTTACCGCGGGTCGAAGAAATGAGTTCGCTCGTTTCGGCAGGTTCAGGGATTCGGCTACTCGCGAAGCGAATCCCCGATCCGAACGCAGTCAGGACTTTTGAGATGTCGCGGCTTGATTGGGGCGTTGTTGCGGAACCAGTCCATCAGGAATGGCTAAACTTGTATCGGAAACTGTTGACCCTGCGTTGTCAGCACATTGTTCCACTTCTTTCCGGTGCATGCGGCGTCAAGGCAAACTATGACGCCCGGAGCAGCAAACTCACAGCGGAGTGGAATTTCTCCGGCGCGAAACTGACTCTGCTCGCAAATCTTGGGGTAGATTCCCTCTCTGAAATCTCTCTTCCAGATTCGCCCATTATCTATGCCAGCGAAGAAATCCACGGGAATGAATCGAAACAAGGAACACTGCCAGCTTGGTCCGTCTTCTGGTTCCTTCGGCCATGAAGCCACACTCCATCCCGCGCGCGACCTATCGTCTCCAATTGAATCGTGACTTCACGTTCGCCCAGGCTACGGCAATCGTTCCCTACCTCGCCCAACTAGGTATCAGTCATTGCTACATCTCTCCCTGCCTGAAGGCCCGGCCAGGCAGTATGCACGGGTACGACATCGTGGATCACAACTCGTTGAATCCAGAGATAGGCAGTCAGGAAGAGTTCGACCGCTTCGTGAATACGCTTCATGAACATGGCATGGGGCTGGTTCTCGACATCGTTCCGAATCACATGGCCGTGATGGGAAGCGACAACGAATGGTGGTTGGATGTTCTGGAAAACGGAGAATCCTCGACCTACGCTGACTTTTTCGACATTGACTGGCGCCCGCTGAAAGACGAGTTGCACGGAAAAGTTCTCGTTCCGGTTCTGCACGATCACTATGGAGCCGTCCTGGAGAGTGGCGAATTAAAGCTTGTTTTTCGCGAAGCGAGCGGCGAATTTTATGTTGCCTACCGGGATCACCGTTTCCCCATTGGTCCGCGAGAATACCCTCGAATCCTGCAGCAATGCACGGAATCGCTGGTTGCGCAGATGGGCGAGCAGAATCCTGACCTGCTGGAGTTTCAAAGTCTGATTACGGCCTTCAGCCACTTACCGGGACGGCACGAGGTGAGCCGCGAACTCCTAGCTGAGCGGAAGCGCGACAAAGAGATCCATAAGCGCCGTATGGCCGAACTGTGCGCGCGAGCTCCAGAGATTACCGCCTGCATCAGAGACGCCGTCGACACGATCAACGGAAGTCCAGCCGATCCCGCGAGCTTCGAGGGACTGCACGAACTCATCAAAGCGCAAACGTTTCGCTTGGCCAACTGGAGGGTCGCGTCCGATGACATCAACTACCGGCGCTTCTTCGATACAAACGATCTCGCAGGTATCTGCATGGAAAACGAGGCTGTATTTCAGGCCACTCACCGGCTCATTCTAAGTTTTGTTAGGGAAGGCAAAGTGGATGGCTTGCGCGTTGACCATCCCGACGGATTGTATGACCCGGCACAATACTTTGAACGTTTGAGGCGCGGCATCGCCGAGGCAACAAAGAATTCCGCGAACACCGACGGCGAGGCACGCTATGTCGTCATTGAGAAAATACTTACCGGCTCCGAGCGTCTGCCCAGCAAATGGCCGGTCTCAGGCACGACGGGCTACGATTTTGCGAATCTGGTGAATGGACTGTTCGTCGATCCCGCAGCCTCCGCGCGCTTCGAGCGAATCTATCGTAACTTCACGAAAGAGCAAGTCAACTTTGACGATCTTGCCTACCGCTGCCGAAAGCTTATCATTCGCGTTGCTCTAGTCAGCGAGTTGAACGTGCTGGCCAATCAGATTGCGCGGATCGCACTCTCCAAACGCCACACCTGTGATTTCACACTCAACAGCTTGCGCGACGCACTCACGGAAGTAGTGGCGAATTTCCCCGTGTATCGAACCTACGTCAGTCCCACTGGAATCTCGGAGTCCGACGCGCACTACATCGAACGGGCGGTCGAGGAAGCCAAGAGGAGAAGCCCGGCCGCAGATACCAGCGTGTTCGATTTCATCCGAGAGGTCCTGCTGACACGCATCGCGGGCGGGCATGACGCTGCTTATCGAAAAGCGGTCACCAATTTCGCCATGAAATTCCAGCAGTTCACAAGCCCAGTAATGGCCAAGGGCCTGGAAGACACAGCCTTCTACCGGTACAACCGGCTGGTTTCGCTGAACGACGTGGGCGGTGATCTTCGCTGTTTCGGAACCACTCAGGACGCGTTTCACGCTGCGAACCAGGATCGCCTGCGCGAGTGGCCACATACTATGTTGGCCACCAGCACCCACGACTCGAAGCACTCAGAAGACGTGCGCGCCCGAATTAATGTGCTATCGGAGATGTCGGGTTTGTGGAGACTTCGGGTACGGGAATGGAGACAGCTCAACAGTAGCCACCGGAGCGTAGTCAATGAGAAGCCGGCTCCTTCGCCCAATGATGAATATCTTCTTTACCAGACATTGATTGGCGCCTGGCCGACAGAACCTTTCCAAGACGCGAGCGATTGGAAAAGTCTCCGGGAGCGAATCGAAAGCTACATGTTGAAAGCGATCCGCGAAGCCAAGCAGAACACCAGCTGGATCAATCGAAACACCGAGTACGAAGCTGCCGTTTCGTCGTTCGTCGCAGCACTGCTGGATCCCAATTCCAACAATCGGTTTTTGAGTGATTTTCTGCCTTTCCAGCGCCGAGTGGCTCGCCTGGGCCTGTGGAATAGCCTCTCACAGACGCTGCTCAAGCTGACCTGCCCGGGCGTTCCTGACATTTATCAAGGCAATGATCTGTGGGATTTCAGCCTGGTGGATCCGGATAACCGGCGTCCTGTGGACTATCTTCGGCGTCAGGAGGTATTCGAAAGCATCAGCAGCTTTGGCGACGTCAGCATTTCGGCTGCACGCGAATTGCTCGAAAGGCCAGAAGACGGTCGCCTGAAGTTATATGTGACCTGGAAAACTCTGCGCGTGCGCAGGGAACACCCGGATCTCTTCCGGCAGGGCGAATATCTTCCCTTGACTGTTCACGGCTCCAAATCCAATCACGTCATTGCGTTCATCCGAAGGTTCGAGGCAACTAGCGTGCTGGTTGTCGTCCCGCGCCTTGTAGCCGGATTGCTCGGTGATGCGGAAAGCCCGCCAATCGGAAGCGAGATATGGAAAGATACTCATATCCTGATGCCATCCTGTGGGTGTTCCAAGAATTACCGCAGCGCTCTTACCGGAATGGCGCCGAAGCTGAGTAAAACCAGTACTCAGTCCAGGTTGGATATCTCAAATGCGTTAACGGAGTTTCCGGTGGCGCTTTATTTCGTTGGAGGTTCAAGCATCGGTAGCCCCTAGCTTTCCCTACAGGATTTCCCGTATGGACTTCAATTGGCAATGGGAGCTAAGGTAGGGTCTAGATGTAGATCCTCCAGAGTCTCCGCCCTGCAGTGTGAGGTGTTTTTCGTGAAAGTGCCATCCCCCTCCTTCCACCCCAAAGCGGCAAGCTGGCGCGAGCTTTACACCGCTGCCCTGTTCGAGACTGACAGGAATCGCGTGCCCGCCCGAATCGCCGATGCCGAACATGCGATTGTAGCCCGAGCACGAGAACTCTTTTCAGCGGGCAACGATACGATCGAAGAAGATCAGGCTCTGGACGATGCTCTGTATGCCTTAAGAGCGTTGCAGAGTTGTCTGCAGCTACAAGCGGTCGCCGCTTAGCCTGATTGGGCACCGATCTGGTATTTCAGTCTTCCGTTGCGCGACGTTGATGAATACTTACGTTCTGCCAAGAAGTCTGGATTGATCCTCTGAAAGCACAAGCTACTCTTCACTTCGGAGTCGGCGTCACCGATTTCAAATACGCAACCACTGCTTCGGCGTCCTCGGCGCTCATACGAAATTGAGGCATCGGCGCGCGCAAGTAGGTTCCTGTTTTCCAGATTCCGGTGGTCAGCAACTTGACCATTTCCGCATCGGTTCCGGGCAGGGCTCCGGCAATCCGGGGTGCCTGGAGCGGCCAATTTTCTACTGGCTCTGCCGACGTTAGCCACAAGGGAGCCCCTTCCAGCCATTTGGAGCGGTCCAGCGCACCCGCGCCATTCCGGGGCGTGTGACACTGGCTGCAAACTGCCACGCTGTTCACGAGGTACTCTCCGCGGGTCACGGAGCCTACATTCGTGCGATTCCCGTTAGCAGTGGCCTTGCTCTGCCCAAAAGCTGCGTGAGCAACGCCCACCAGCAGAAGAAATATCGCAAACACATTCTTGATTTTTGGCGACATCGAATTACTCCAATTTTTAGCGTGTATTGGTAGAATGCACTTACCCCAAAGTCGGCGGCCTGTAGATCAATCGCCGCTCCAGCAGCCCGACAAACCTTGCCCCCAATTTCGGCATCTTTTGTGAAGCCGTTGCATTCGTAAGGGCTGGACTGTCATACTCCTAGCCAATCTTTTCGGGGCTTCGTCCGTCCGGTTATGGAATCAGCTGGAGACGGCAAACACCACGCATGACGAAACCGCAAAATTTCTGGTCAGGATGGCAGGAACGCATCTCGGCGCTCCGCAACGTGCCAGCCGTACTGAAGATTGTATGGGATTCCGGCCCGGGTGTCGTGGTTTTTGGACTCGTTTCTCGCGTGTTCTCTTCCCTGATGCCAGTTGGGCTTCTGTGGATCACGAAGCTGATTATTGATGGTATCAATAACGCTGTCCACGCTCACCAACCGGTGAAGCCCGGATTCTGGTGGCTGGTGGTGGCTGAATTTTCGTTGGCGGTCCTGAACAGTATTCTCCTCCGCACGATCGACTACTCGGATTCACTGCTGGGCGACAAGTACACGCGGTACGTGAGCATCCGAGTGATGAATCACGCGGCCAGCCTGGATCTGATCGCTTATGAGGATCCGGTCTTCTACGACCGTCTGGAGCGGGCCCGGGTGCAGGCGACGGATCGTCTGGTCATGATCCAGCAGATCGGACGGCTGGTGCAGCAGGCAATCACCACGATTACTCTCTCCGTGTCGATCATGTTGTTCTCTCCGTGGCTGATGCTTTTGCTGATCGCCGGTGTGGTTCCAGCGTTCCTCGGCGAAAGCCACTTTGCCTTCCTGGGATACGCGAAGAACTTTCGTCAGACGCCGATGCGCCGGCAATTGGACTATCTGCGGATTCTAGGCGGAAGCAAAGAGGCGGCCAAGGAACTGAAGCTCTTCGGGCTGAAGGATTTCCTGCGAGAGCGGTTCACCCGCATCTCTGATGATATTTATGAAGAGAACGTGACATTGTCTCGGCACAAGTTGATCGCGGGCGCATTGTTATCAATGATAGGCACGGCGGGTTACTACTCAGCGTACGTATTCGTGATCTGGCGTACGCTGGCTGGCGCACTCACGATTGGCACCCTGACCTTTCTGGCTGGAGCGATTCAGCAGGCCAGCAGCAATATCGAGCAAATTTTCTCAACCTTCGCCGGCATCGGCGACCAGGCGCTGTTCCTTACAGACTTGTTGGCGTTTTTCGAAATGAAGCCGACAATCCAGTCAAAACCCAATGCTCTGCCGGCGCCCAGGCCAATCCTACGTGGAGTCGAGTTCAGAAATGTTTCTTTCTGCTACCCCGGAAACCCCCGCCGGGTACTGGATCACATTAATTTTCAACTGCATACCAACGAACGCCTCGCTCTGATTGGCGAAAACGGCCAGGGCAAAACGACCATCGTGAAATTGATTACCCGTCTGTATGATCCTACGGAAGGTCAAATCCTGCTGGACGGAGTCGACCTGCGCGAGTATGACCTTGAGGATCTGCATCGCGAAATCGGGGTCATCTTTCAAGATTTCATGCGGTACGAAATGACCGCCCGGGAAAACATTGCCATTGGCCGCATCGAGGAGATCGACAATCTGGCGCTTGTGAAAAGCGCCGCCGAGAAGAGCATGGCAGATCAAACGATTGGACGGCTCTCAGGAGGTTACGACCAGATATTGGGCCGCCGGTTCGAACAGGGAGTCGATCTCTCCGGTGGCGAGTGGCAGAAGGTCGCGCTGGCACGGGCCTATTTGCGTGATGCGCAGCTCCTAATTCTCGACGAGCCTACTGCCGCGCTCGACGCGCGCAGCGAGTTCGAAGTATTTCACCGCTTTTCCGAACTCACCGCAGGCAAGATGGCGCTTTTTATTTCGCACCGCTTCTCCACCGTACGTTCCGCGGACCGCATCTTAGTTCTGGAAAATGGCAAGATCGCCGAGGAAGGAACCCACGACCAGCTGGCAAGGATGGGTGGTCGATATGCCGAAATGTTCGAGATGCAGGCTTCGAGCTATCGCTAGGAAATAGACTGTATGACACCACAGAGCGGTCACTTGGAACTCGACAGAGTGGAAACTCAAGGGGTGCCGCCATCACCGGATATGGGAGCTGACGCCAGTAGATTGTCTTCCAGTGCCGTGAAGCTTGCGCGAAATCTGGCCTGGATGCCGGGGCAGGAGGATTCACGCCATCTCCGCGATCGTTGCGAAACGCTCTACCGATCATTGCAGCCGTTATTGATGTCGCTGGAGTCTCGCGCCACAACGATTGCTTCCGACGATTTTCGGCGCTTGCAGGAAAATGTCTTCTTGCTTAGAGGAGAACTTCAAGAGACCTGTGGAACCTTCCATGCCGCTCATAAACTTCCCCAGGTTCGCACTCCTGACGGCACTATCGTTCCAAGAATCGCCGCGTTGGCCGAAGACTATTTCACCGCCAGCACTTACCAGTTCAGCACAGCGAGCTTCGCCTCCTACATTCAGGCTTTTCAGGAGATCACAGTTCTGAACATGGCCGAACTGTGGATGCTTGTACCGGTAATGAAAGTTGTGCTGTTAGAGCACATTGCGGAACGCAGCCGCCGATTGCTGGAAAGTCCGACGAAATCGAACGGCATCCCCGACCTGCTCCGCAGCCTTCAGGAGATTAAGCAGACTTCCTGGAAGATAGTCATCGAGCCCCTGATCCTGTTTGATCGCATCCTGCGGGAAGATCCGGCAAGAGCTTATCCTCGGATGGACTACGAGACACGGGAGCTCTATCGCCAACAACTGGTGAAGATTGCCGAACGATGTGATTGTTCCGAGACGAAGGTTGCCAGCGAGGTGCTGCACCTCGCGCGCGAGGCGGAGAGCCGTCGGAATGAGGATCCCCGCGTAGGTGTGCGCGAGTCGCATGTGGGATTTTATCTGTTGGCCGAGGGGACCAGGTTACTTCGGGAGAGAGTTGGTTTCCACCCTACGGTTGTCCAGCGGCTTCGTATTTTCCTGCGGGAGCACCCGGATGAGTTCTATCTGCCGGGCATCGCTGCACTCACTCTGGCAATTGTGTGGGGCGTTGTTGTGCTATTGACCCCGCCAACCACTTCCCTGTGGTTGATTTTGCTTGCCATATTGGCTGTCCTGTTGCCGAGTTCGCAGAGTGCCGTCCAGATCATGAACTACCTGGCCACGCTGCTGCTGCCGGCGCAGACTCTGCCTAAGCTGGATTTCTCCGAAGGCATTCCGAGTGATTGCGTCACCCTGGTAGCGATTCCGACGGTGCTGTTGAATGAAAAACAGGTTCGCAAACTCGCGGATGACCTGGAGGTTCGCTACCTGGGCAACCAGGATCCAAACATTCATTACGCGTTGCTCTCCGATCTGCCCGATTCTCCTGCGGAGCCACGGGAAGACAGCGTCCTGATTGATTTAGCCTCCGATCTGATCCGCCGGCTGAACCAGAAGTACGCCGGCCAGGGGATGGGTTCCTTCTTCTTATTTCATCGTCATCGGGTTTATAACCCGCGCGAAAGATTGTGGATGGGGTGGGAACGCAAGCGCGGAAAATTGATGGACCTGAACAATCTGCTTCTCGGGAAATTTGATAGCTTTCCGGTCAAGATTGGAAACCTATCCGCAATCTCCAGCGTTCGTTTTGTGATAACGCTCGATTCCGACACTGAGTTGCCGCGAGGCTCGGCCAGTCGCATGGTCGGCACGCTGGCGCATCCGCTGAATCAAGCCATCATCGACCCGGAGAAAGGTATCGTCGTCGCAGGCTACGGAATTTTGCAGCCCAGGGTAGGTGTCAGTGTTCAGAGTTCAGCGCAATCCAGGCTGGCAACCATTTATTCGGGGCAGACGGGATTCGATATCTACACTCACGCCACCTCCGACGTGTATCAGGATCTTTACGGCGAAGGAATTTTTGTAGGCAAAGGGATCTACGAAGTTCAAACTTTGCATCGCGTGCTCGATCGTCGCTTCCCGCGCAACGCGCTGCTCAGTCACGACCTTGTAGAAGGGGCCTACGCCCGGGCCGGGCTGGTCAGCGACATTGAAGTTATTGAAGACTATCCCTCGCATTACAGCGCACACAATCGACGAAAGCATCGTTGGATGAGGGGCGACTGGCAGATTGCGGGATGGCTGCTTCCGCTCGTGCCTGAGGAGTCGGGTCATCGAGTGCCGAATCCACTATCCGTCGTCTCCCGGTGGAAGATTCTCGATAACCTGCGGCGCAGCCTGGTTGAGCCTGCCATCTTCCTCCTGTTCGTGCTGGGATGGACGGCCCTGCCTGGAGGCGCGGCCTCCTGGACCGTCGCGACCCTTGCTATTCTTTTCCTGCCTGCACTGTGCCAACTGGCATTCGATTTAGCACATGCAGCCATGTCCGAAACAAGATCAGGCGTCCACGAAGCCTTGGACTCTCTTTTGAACGCCAGCATCGCGAACTGCCTAACGGTGACATTCCTCGCTCACCAGGCGCTGTTGTCGCTGGACGCCGTGGTACGAACCATGGTCCGCCGGTTGATCACGCGGCAACGGCTTTTGCAATGGGAAACCGCGGCGGAAGCGGAACTTGCTGGAGACAAGCGCAGCACGCTGGACATTTACCTCACCTGGACTCCGGCCGTGGCGCTCGGCGCATTTTTATTGCTCTGGCTGGTGCGCCCCAGCTCCCTCCTCGCTGCGCTCCCCATTCTTCTTCTGTGGGCGTGTAGTAGACCGATTTCATTGTGGATGAATCGACCTCCTCGAGCTCCGCGCAAAGAAGCCTCGGAACGCGACCGCTGGCTGCTCCGCGTCTCCGGTCTCCGCACCTGGCGGTATTTCGCCGAGTTCAGCACCGAAGAGCATCACTGGTTGATTCCCGACAACGTGCAGGAAAAGGACAACAAGGTCGCCCCTCGCGTTTCGCCGACGAATCTTGGCTTGCTTCTCAATGCTCGCCAGGTGGCCTGCAGATTCGGCTATCTCACGCTACCGGAATTTTCCCAACAAACGCTGCGCACTCTGGCTACAGTTTTGCAATTGCCACGAGAGCGGGGGCATCTGCTCAATTGGTACGACACGCGCTCGTTGGTTCCGCTTACGCCAGCGATCGTTTCCAGCGTAGACAGCGGCAACCTGCTGGCTTCGCTTTGGACTCTTCAGCAGGGATGCCTGGACCTTCTCGACCAACCTCTCTTCCCGAAGGAATTGTCGGAGGGTCTCCTCGACCATCTTTCACTCTTGTCCAGCCTCGGCGCGATCCCGCGCCGCAAGTGCTCTTTGATCGAGAAGGCTCTCCGGAAGCCAGATTGGCTGCAATATGTTCTCGATATCCCGGATGCTGATCTGAAAGACATTCGTTCCACCACAACCTCGCAGAACGCCGACACGATCTGGTTCCACGAGCAAGCGGAAGAACGCATCCGGCAGATTAGTCGGACGGTGCAACTTTACGCGCCCTGGTTCCTGCCCGAGTATGCCGCGGTTATGCAGGATCTGGCTACGGAAGCACAAGAACAGTCGCGCGAAACTCTCCTGCTCGAGCAGATGCCGAGATTTGTTGATGGCCTTGCCACGCAGTTGCGGTTGGTGATTGACTCAGCCAAACTCGGGGACCGAAGCGAACTTTATCGAGAACTCTTGGAACTACTACCCGAGGCGCGATCCCGAGTCGTCCGGCTCATAGAAGACTTGAAGAAAATTGCGGATCAGTCGGGCACCCTAGCGGACGAAATGGATTTTGCCTTCCTCGTCAACCGGAATCGGGGGCTGCTATCGGTGGCCTTCGAGATGGAAAAGAAGCAAATCCATCCCGCGTGTTACGACCTTCTGGCGAGTGAAGCGCGCATCGCGTATTTCGTCGCCATCGCCAAAGACGATATCCCACAGGAAAGCTGGTTCGAGCTTGGGCGGCCTCCGCTGTTTGAAAATGGGATCGCAGGCCTGCTTTCTTGGACTGGAACGATGTTCGAATATCTCATGCCGGCGCTGTGGATGCGGCTCTATCCAAACACGCTCCTGGAGCGGGCAGCGGAGGCAGCGGTGCAGGTGCAACGTGCATATGCCGCCGGCAAGAGTGTGCCGTGGGGTATCTCCGAATCGGCCTCAAGCAAAAGGGACGCTTCGGGGAACTACGATTACTTTGCCTTCGGTGTGCCCCAGTTGGCCATATTCAAACCCGAGCATGACGGACCCGTGGTTTCCCCGTATTCAACTTTTCTCGCGCTCGATATCGCGTTCGCGGAAGGGCTCCGCAATTTACGCTATATGCAGCGCAAAGGATGGCTGGGCGCCTACGGTTTCTATGAGTCGCTGGATTTCAGTCCCAGTCGCCGCTCCCAGCCCAACGGATGTGAGGTGGTTCGCTGTTGGATGGCCCATCACCAAGGCATGAGCTTGCTCTCCATTGCAAATTTTCTTGACGATGGAATCCTGCAACGATGGTTTCACAGCCATCCGCGCGTACAGGCTACGGAGCTGCTGCTGCAGGAAAAACCAGCTAGCCGCATGAATTCGCCGAAGTCGCGAGCCAAGGCGGCCTAACCGTAGTTCGAAAACAATCGTTCTATGCGGCGTCCACACATTCTCGCTGTCTCGGTTATCTTCACGTTGGCGTCCATTGCCTCACAGGCCGCAGCCCAGGCGCAGCCTGCCGCGAAGACAAATATTCTGGTGGTCGATGCCAAGGCGCCTTCGCATCCTTTCCCTCACTTCTGGGAGCAAATGTTCGGATCGGGACGCGCCATTCTGAGCCTTCGCGATAGCTACCGCAGCGACCTCCGCGCGGTCAAACAGATCACCGATTTCACCTATATTCGTTTTCACGCTATTTTCGATGACGAGGTTGGCATCTATAGCGAAGATAGCCAGGGAGACCCGGTCTATAACTTTTCGTACGTCGATCAAATCTACGACGGGCTGCTGGCCAACGGAGTGCGTCCCTTTGTTGAGATCAGCTTCATGCCGAATGAGCTCGCAGCCAGCCACACGCTGCACCCATTTTGGTATCACCCGAATGTAGCTCCTCCGAAAGACTGGAGCCGATGGGATGACCTGGTCGCAGCGTTCGCTCGACACCTTGCGGAGCGCTACGGCATCGACGAAGTTTCACAATGGTATTTTGAAGTTTGGAATGAACCCAACCTTGATTTTTGGGCGGGGCAGCCCAAACAGGAAGCCTATTGGGAGCTGTACGACCAGACCGCGACCACTCTTAAGAAAGTAAGTTCGCGACTCCGAGTGGGCGGACCTGCAACCGCGCAGGCAGCCTGGGTCGACGCCTTCATCCGCCACTGTGCCGAAAAGCAGATTCCGTTGGATTATGTTTCAACTCACGTCTACGCCAACGATACCGCGCAAGACGTCTTCGGCACGCAAGAAAATATTCCTCGCGACCGGATGGTTTGCCGAGCTGTGGACAAGGTGCATCACCAGATCGAATCATCGACAATGCCGAAGCTGCCGCTGATCTGGAGCGAGTTCAACGCCAGTTACAAGAACGAGCCCGACGTCACGGACGCGACCTACATGGGACCATGGCTTGCAGATACCATCCGTCAGTGCGACGGTTTGGTGGACTCAATGTCGTACTGGAGTTTCTCCGACGTTTTTGAAGAACAAGGCGTAGTGAAAACGCCGTTCTATGGCGGCTATGGGTTGATTGCCGAAGACAACATTCCCAAGCCGGCTTTCAATGCCTTCAAACTCCTGCACGAGCTAGGCGACGAACGAATTCAACTCGATTCCGATTCCGCTCTACTCACTCGCAGAAAAGACAGCGCGTTGGTTCTGGCGCTGTGGAACTATTCTCCGCCGGGGCAAGCCGGCGCTGCGAAGACCTTTAGATTACGGCTTAAGGGCACCAACGCGAAGCATGTTCTGATCTCACGAGTGGACAACGCACACGGCGACGTGAACCCCGCCTACGAAAGAATGGGCAGCCCCCGCTATCCGACCCAGATGCAGATTAAGGAGCTTCAGCATGCCGCAGAGCTGTCTGCCCCGGAGACTGGTCATCTGGAAAACGGTGAACTTACCGTCACGCTACCCGGTCACGGTCTGGCTGTAATCGAAATCAAGTAGGAAAGTCGCAAGCGCTCTGCGCAATCGGCACTCCTTCACGGTTGGTAATTCTTAAAGCCCGCGCGTTCCATGCCGCGTTGCGCTTCCTGGTTTTTCATGAAGGTATTCCACACAAACCCTGTCCGGACATTCTCCGCCATCAGCATCGTGATGCCCACGTCTATCCCGACCGTGTCAGTGTCATACCAATTCTTCAAAGGGTTGAAGGCATTGACAAATCCGTACCGAGACCAAGCGCGTCCATAATGATCTTTTATATTCCTCAACACGCGCAGCACAGGCTGCGTCATAAATGGCAATGATCCGGCGGACGCGCTCGGCACGACCGTTCCATCAATCGGACCCATCATCGGCGGCCCACCCCAGATCACGTACCCTTTCTCTGAGTCCGAGGCCGAAATTCCCCATAGATCGTCGCTATAATCCGGAAATTGTTTACCCAGTTCTAAACAGAAGCGCCGGTGCGCATCCGTGGCCAAAATTGAGTTTACAAAATAATCCGCATACTGGTCGCGCTTGTTCGCGGAAATCGAACCAGGCCTGGGAGTATTGATGCACAAACAATGGCGCAAACGAGCCGATGTAGCGAATGCCGTCATATTCAAACCTGGTGCGCTTCCAGGCGTTCCACGCGTCGGTCGGCAAAGGATGCGGAAGCGATCCCAGGCCTAGCAGGTAGATCATCATCATCTCGCTGTAGTAATCCCAGCGATAGGGCAGAAAACCGAATTCCGGCGTCCATCCATGGGGCAAGAGTGAGGTGTCCTCGGAGAGCCAACTCCAATCGACTCGATTAAATATCTCGTAAGCCAGAAGACTGATTTCCGAATGTTCCTCGAAATGACGCCGGCAAGTGAGAAGTCCGCATAACAGAATGGATGTGTCGACCGAGGATACTTCGGAGTCCCACACGCGCTCACCGGTATTGATGTCAGCGAAGTGGTAGAAGAACCCGCGATGCGTTGGCATCTTTTTCCATAAGAATCGCAACGTGGCCAAGACCCGGTCTCGAGCATCCGCCGACGGAATGAAATTGCGTTTATCCGCGATGCAAAGTGCGGTCAGCCCGAATCCCGTTGCCGCAATGCTGGCGACCACGGGATTATCGTTCTTGAAGACATTGGAACGATCTCTGACTAGCCCCGTCAGCGGACTCGCCTGCTCCCAGAAGAATTGGAAGTTTAGCTTTTCCAGTTCATCCAGAAACGCATCGTCCTCTGGCGAGAGAGCGCCGGGATTTTGAGCGGGCGCGGCGCTCGGCCTTTGCTCTGCCGCCGCCAGCAAAAACAGAGCGTTCCTGCGGTCAATTACTCTCCACAGGCCCAAGCTACCCATTTGAAAAAGAAGATCTCTCCGCGAAAGCCGGCTTGTCGTTAGGCTCTTTTCTTTCATGCGCATGAAGAAAACTTAGATGCTTCCGCGTACACTCACGTAACGCCAACGTCGGCGTGTCGGCGTCCTTTCCGCACGGATGCCCGGCAAACTTGCCATGCGGAAAATGCGTCCTAGAATGTTAAACATATGGTGTGGCAATGACTAGAGGCAAGACTATCGCAACTTGGACAATCGTGAGCATTGCCTTGTTGGCTGCGGTCTCGGCAATTGCCTACCTGAAGCGCCGCCAGCCTGTGACGCTACGAGGCGCAGTCTTGCGCCAGGACCGCGATCCCAACCGGCAATTGCCGCTCGCCGATGTCCAGATCATGGCTATCAACGAACTGGGAAGCGGCACGTCCAAATCTGATTCGTCGGG
Organism: uncultured Acidobacteriaceae bacterium; assembly: GCA_963777005.1. Classification (GTDB taxonomy): domain Bacteria; phylum Acidobacteriota; class Terriglobia; order Terriglobales; family Acidobacteriaceae; genus Sulfotelmatobacter. The sequence goes on from CAVZPC010000013.1 coordinate 231,147, forward strand.
CTTCTTTACGCTGACTCTTCCCAAAGGGCTTCGCAGGCGTCAGGCTGTACTCCTCAAGTTCCGCCACGAAGACTACCAACCGCTGGACGTGAATGATTTCATCGGAGACAAAATCTACGTGGTCCGCATGACTCCCCTCCACCACGACACTATCGCCGAAACAACCGCGGGATCTCCAATTTCGAATACGCGAATCAGATATTCCGTAAAGGCTACCACCGAGGTGAATATCGGCAGCGCCGTAAAGACGTTTCAGATCGTCAATACGGGAAATATTCCGTGTAACAGCAACCCGCCATGCGCCCCTGGAGGTAAGTGGAAAGCTACGCTCGGCTCGCTCTCTCTGGATGCGGGCGAGGGGAATGAGTTTCGCAACGCCCGCGTTTCCTGTATCGCCGGGCCATGCCCCTTCACCAGAATCGAACTGGAAAGTTTTTCGCAGGATCATCGGCACTTCAACGTCTCGGTTCTCAATTGGTCCGACACCGTTACGTTCCTGCTCGAGGCTGAGGTGGTTCATCCCATGACCAGCGACATGGTGCGCGAGACTTACCCAGTAATTTTCGGCCGCGCCATGAACTTCAGCTTACCTGCGTCTGCGGAAGGCCCCAGCATTGAAGCGGAGGTATCCGGCGATGCGATCGTTTTTCCCCTTGGGCCCGATCTTTTCCTGCGCTGGGCAGACTGTCACATGGTGGTCGATCGCGACCAATCCAAGAACTACCGCTGCGAACTCAAGCCGGGCTATCAGTTTCGGTAAGAAGTAGGAAGCTCGGGAGTACGGGAGTAATGTGGCGCATCGCTCTCACCCGACTTAATATTCTGTATCGGTAATTTCGATTGGACGCCGTGGGGGCGCCCCTCTAAAGTAAAGCCAAGAGTAGAAGTGCGCGTGGACGCTCAGCGATTTCATCCAGGCATGTGCTGTGACCATCTATGGTGCAACTTGCAAAGAATCCATCTGCGATAATGAAGCTGCCAGAAGACGGTTCCATGCTGGCCGGGATGACAATTAACTAGACGATCCATCGAATAGGACGCAACAAATTCAACCCGCAGGATTCGAATCTAAAAATGGAACCAGAGAGCCTGGAATTGGAAGAAAATCGTAACGAAGTTCAGGAATTAGATCCGAACGGCCACGCGCATGACGCTCCGGACGTCCTTACTCTGGAAGAAATTGCCAACCTTGCGGCGGAAGAGGGACAACCCGCCGAAACCCTGATGAACGTCGTGGCCTTGATTGCCAAGACGATTTGAAACGCGACGTGTGCTCGGCCTATCTGCTCGAACCGGATCGAGCCAATCTGGTGCTGGCCGCGACCGTCGGGCTACGGCAGAGTGCATCGGCACCCTGCGGATGGCGATCCATGAAGGCCTGGCCGGACTGGTTGCGGAACAGGTGCGGCCGGTGGCCGTGGAGCAGGCGAAGACGCATCCGCGTTTTAAATACTTCAGGGAAGCCGGCGAAGATGATTACCAGTCATTCCTCGGAGTGCCGCTGATCGATCGCGGCGTTTTGCAGGGGGTTCTGGTCGTTCAAACTCTCGAGCCCCGGGTCTTCAGCGACGACTGAAATTCAGATGCTGACCGAGGCGGCGGCCCAGGTCGCGCCGGTAGTCAGCGAAGCCCGCACACTGGACCGTTTCATCGCTCCTGCGCAAGAGCGCCTTTGGTCGCTGGCCCGCAATCTGTGGTGGAGTTGGGACCACGATACCGCGAGCATTTTTCGCGATATCGATCCCGTGCGCTGGAGGGAGCTCAACCACAATCCCGTTTCGCTGCTGTCGGAGATTCCACTGGCGAAGCTGGAAAGTCGCGCAGCGGAACTGGTACTCCATGGCCGCATCAACTACGCCTATCGCCGGATGCAGGAATATTTGCGCGCCGACCGCACCTGGGGAACCAGGCACGCCGGGGTTTTGCGGCCTCGTCCCGTCGCATATTTTTCCGCGGAATTTGGGATTCACGAATCCCTTCCGGTTTATTCCGGCGGCCTCGGCGTTCTTGCCGGAGATCACATCAAGAGCGCTTCGGACCTTGCCATCCCTCTGGTCGGCATTGGCTTGTTCTACGGGCAAGGATATTTCCGCCAGCGTTTGGATCGCGATGGATGGCAGCAGGAGGAATATCTCGAGACTGACATTAATCAATTACCCATGGAAGCCGCGATCGGCAAGAATGGCCGCCCGGTGATGGTTCAAATCGAAACTCGCAGCGGTTCCATTCGTGCCAAAGTATGGCGAGTTGAAGGTTGGACGTTGCGATCTGTTTCTGCTCGATTCGAATGTGGAAGGGCAATGCGCCCGAGGACCGCGAGCTGACTTCGCGCCTCTATGGCGGAGACGCGCGCACCCGCATCCGGCAGGAATTGTTGCTTGGCGTCGGAGGTTTCCGCGCCCTCAAAGCCATGGGCATCACGCCGGGTGTTCTTCATCTGAACGAAGGACACAGCGGATTCGCCGTGCTGGAAGCGGTCGCACTCGCGAATGCAGGAGGAGGGAGTCGCATTCGATAGCGCCGTCCCCCGCGTGTCGCGGGAAGTGGTTTTCACTACGCATACCCCGGTGCCTGCCGGCCATGACCGCTTCGACGCGGACCTGATCGAAGAACACCTCGGACCTCTGCGTGAAAGGCTCGGTCTTTCCAAGGAAAGCCTGATGGGCCTGGGTCGCGAGAATCCGGGTAACCAGTCCGAGACGTTTTGCATGACGGTGCTCGGCTTGAGACTTTCGCGTCGCGCCAATGCCGTTTCCGCGCTGCATGGCGAAGTCTCTCGCGCAATGTGGACCGGGCTTTGTCCGGGCAAGCCGGAAGACGAAGTGCCCATCGGGCACATCACCAATGGCGTGCATGTTCCTTCCTGGCTGGCGCCGCAAATGTTTCGCCTCTATGACCGCCATCTGGGGACCGGCTGGCACGAGCACAGCAGCGAAGCTCGCATTTGGGAAGGAATTGAGAGCGTGGATGATGGCGAACTGTGGGAGACGCATCTCAGCTTGAAATCGCGGCTCCTCGAATTTGTGCGCCGGCGTGCAGTGGAGCAAGCCGAGCGCCGCGGCGAATCCCGGGAGTCTTTGCAGAGGCTTGGCAGAGTACTCAGTCCGGACGCGCTGACGATTGGCTTTGCGCGCCGCTTCGCCACCTACAAAAGAGCGAATCTAATTCTGCGCGGACATCGAGAATCTGGCCTCGATGGTGAATGATCCCAAACGCCCGGTGCAATTCGTTTTCGCGGGGAAGGCGCATCCCCACGACGAGCCGGGCAAGCGAGTGCTGCAACAGATCGCGGAATTGATGCGCAACTCGCGCTTCGCCGATAAATTCGTCTTCGTCGAAGACTACGACATCAACGTCGGACGCCACTTCGTGCAGGGCGTCGACGTGTGGCTGAACAATCCTCGGCGTCCGCTGGAAGCATCCGGCACCAGCGGCCAGAAAGTGGTTTTGAATGGCGGACTGAACCTTTCCGTTCTCGACGGCTGGTGGGCGGAAGCCTACGACGGCCTGAATGGTTTCGCCATCGGTACGGGCAGAACGCATTCCAACATGGACGTTCACGACACGCGCGACGGAGAGGACTTGTACCGCGCTCTGCGCGAAGAAGTGATTCCGCTTTACTACCAGCGCGATCGCGACGGCCTGCCGCGCGGCTGGATCAAGCGCATGAAGCGAACCATCCGCACGCTGGGCTGGCGATTCAACGCCGACCGCATGGTGATGGATTACACGCTGAAGTGCTACGTTCCCGCGGCCGGCGGCACCTCCAGCGAAATGAGATCCGCTTGGTGATGCCAACGAGGTCCTGAAATCCAACCTTGGCTTAATTCGTAACCATGAATTGAAGCTAGCTGCAGAGAGCCAACCGCACTTGGCGAAGATAGTCCCTTCTGTATCGCGCGACTCCGGTCCGTGGTGATTCAATCCTGTAATCCTCCGCGTCGAAAAAATATGGTTGACACCAGAACCGTGATTGCGCAATGGTTTTACTTTCAATATCCGATACGCGATTTCACTGGATGAAAGTGCAGACAGCAACAACGGCTTGAACCAAAACAAGCTCTGGGGGATACCTTATGCGTGCGCATGGATATAGCGGTCTTGTTGTGCTTGCGTTTGTGCTTTTCGTGGTAGGGCTCTGCTCTGCAAGCATTACCGGCAGTATTTCCGGAGTGGTCAGCGACAAATCAGGCGCCGTTATTTCCGGGGCAACGGTGGTTGCAACCGATATCCAGACCGGGGTTCAAACAACGCAAACGACCGATGCAAAGGGGTTTTACAATCTTCCGACACTGGCGGTCGGTACCTATAACCTGGAAATCAAACATGCCGGTTTCAAGACCTTTCGGCAGACCGGGTTGGTGATTGATGCAAACTCGGCGCTTCGAGCCGACGCGAGTCTCGACGTCGGTTCGATCAACGAGAAGGTGGAGGTCAGCACCGAAGCGGCCTTGGTGGAGACCCAGAGCACGCAGATGGGCGAGGTGATCGAGGGCACCAAGATGACATCTGTGCCACTGAATGGCCGCAATTTTATTGATCTGCTGGCTTTGCAGCCGGGCGTTTCGCCTTATCAATGCACATCAAGCAATTGCAACGACACGACCCAGGGAATAGGAGCGGACGAGACGGCGGTATCCGGCGATCAAACCAACGGAACTCAGTCCGTAAATGGGGGCCGGCTTGGTTCGAATGGTTTTATGGTGAATGGAGCCGACGCGCAAGAAGGCGTCCACAACGGTGCGGCGATTCTTCCGAATCTCGACTCCATCTACGAATTTCGCATCATCACCAACAATTTCGATGCCGAATATGGAAACTTCAGCGGCGGCCAAGTCAATGTCGTTACCAAATCCGGAACCAATCAATTTCACGGAGACGTGTTCGAATTTCTGCGCAATACGGACTTTGACGCGTCGCAATACTTCGTGGGGCGCGGGGATTTTATTCAAAATCAGTTTGGTGGAGTTTTTGGCGGTCCTATCAAGAAGGACAGAGCGTTCTTTTTTGGTGACTACCAGGGAAACAGACAAATCAAGGGCCAACCACAAAATTATCCGGTTCCGTCCGCACAGGATCGCCTCGGAAATCTAAACGACCTATTCAGCCAGGCCGCGTCGAGTGGCTCCGTTGGTACAGTGGAGGGTCCTAATTGGGCCGGGATTCTATCGAGCGAGCTCGGGTACCCCGTGGCGCAGAACGAGCCATACTACGCGCCTGGCTGCGCGTCCACCGGCTCAAACGCCTGCGTATTCCCGGGCGGGGTCATTCCAATGGCCGCCTGGTCTCCAGTCGCGCTGAAAACGCTGCAATACGTTCCACAGCCGACGGGGACTCTTGATGGGCAACCTTTCTACGCAACCTCGGCCTATAACCAGCACTTACGCGACGACAAATTCGGAATTCGTCTGGATACGCGCACAAACCTCGGTACTTTATTCGGATACTACTTCTTCGACCAATTCAACGTGAACACTCCCTATGCCCAGGGCATCACCGTCCCGGGATTTCAGAGTAGCGTTCAGGGCCGCGCCGAGATGATCAACCTCGGCCTGACCTCGACCATCAATAATTCCACCATCAACGATGTTCGTCTGGTGTATCTGCGGGACCGTTACTTCGGAGGAATTCCAATCGGCGGCACGAACGTTCCGCTGACGTCGTTAGGCTTCACGGCTCCTGCAGGCACGGGCCCCAGTTTCAACGGAGGCATCGCTCCAATCAATCCAGCGCTGGAGGGAGTTCCCTCCTTCATGTTCAATAACTACGAATTCGGACTTCCTCAGGATGTTCTGAAGCAGTACAACAACACCTACCAGATTATCGATAATTTCACCAAAATTGTGGGCACCCACACGCTTCAGTTCGGCGCAGACATTCATTACGATCAGATCAACGAGCGCAACTACGACGATGCCAACGGGGCGTATACCTTTAACGGGCAAGAGACCGGCGTGGATTTCGCTGACTACCTGATTGGCGCTCCGCAAAGTTTTACCCAAGCCAGCCAGCAGCTTCTCGACTCGCGTGACAAATACTTCGGAGTCTATGCGCAGGATAGCTGGCGCGCCCGGCCAACCCTGACCATCAATTACGGTCTGCGCTACGAAATCATGACGCCCTGGTATGACACGCAGAACAAACTGGAAACCGTCATTCCCGGCGAGCAGTCGAAAGTCTTCCCCACTGCGCCGCAAGGATTGGTGGTCCCTGAAGATCCGGGCGTGCCGCGAACTTTGGCGCCCATTCAGTACCACAACTTCGCTCCCAGAATCGGATTCGCGTATTCGCCGAATAACACAGAAGGTTTGCTCGGCAAAATTTTTGGCGGACCGGGTAAAAGCAGTATTCGTGCCGGCTACGGCATCTTCTACAGCGCCATTGAGGACGCCACTGGTTTTGTTGAGGTCGGGGACGCGCCTTATGGTTTGTATTACTCCGCCGAGTCAACGCTGCTGGCGACCCCATTTGTTGCTCGCGCGAACGGAACCGTCGAGACACAAAAATTTCCCTTTACATTTCCACCAGTGAACTCCTCGCCCAGCAATCCGGATACCTCTTTCAATTGGGCGCAAGCCACGCCTCTGTCGGGATCTGACTACTTAAATCCTCACGACAAAATACCGCAGGTGCAGCAGTTTGAGTTGTCCCTACAGCGGCAGCTGGGGTCGTCTACGGTATTGGGCGTCAGCTATGTAGGATCCGTAGGCCGGCACCTCTTAACGTTCGAAGAATCAAATCCGAGTAATCAAGCGCTCTGCCTGTTCCTGAGCAATCCGGCGAATCTTGCTCCCAATAGTCCAACGTGCGGTCCCGGGAACGAAGACCCAGGGCCAGGTTCGCCCATACTACTTGCTCCCGGCGTCTCCGCTCCCGGATATCCCGGGGTCACTTCGTTTGCCACGACCCGCCTGATCACAGGACTGAGCACGCCGACGACTGATAACTTCATCAGCAACCCTTACATGACCACAGCCGTCAGCTCGAGCTTTAACTCTCTGCAGGTAAGCCTGAAGCACACCGAGAAATATGCCAATTTCCTGGTTGCCTACACCTATGAAAAATCGATCGACAACGGCTCGACGTCATTTGACGCAACCAACCCTCTTAACCCCAGGCAAGACCGCGCTCTGTCCGTTTTCGACGTTCCGCAAGATTTGACTGTGAGCTATACGGTCCAGATGCCGTTTGAGAAGCTGACTGGCGGAGCCCCGAAGAGACTCACCGAAGGGTGGGCGCTATCCGGCATCATGATATTGGCTAAGGGCGAGCCCGTTCAATTGATGGAAACCGATGACAACTCACTCAGCGGAACATTCGCCGACACCATCGATATACCCAGCTACAACCCCGGCAACGGCCCACTGTTCATAAACAAGAATCCGCGCTCGGGACAGCCCTATTTCAACCCGAATTACTTCACTTTCGAACCGATTGGGCAAGTGGGAAATGCTATGCGCCGGTATTTCGTTGGGCCGGGTATCTATAACTTTGATCTCGCCCTGCTCAAAGACACTAAGATCACCGAAAGCGTGCAGGCGCAGTTCCGCGCGGAAGCATTCAACGTCTTTAATCATGCCCAGTTCAATAATCCATCGGGAAATATCGACAACACCGGCGTGGGCGGCTTCGGATACGTGACTTCAGCCCAACCCGCGCGCATCATGCAGTTGGCTTTGAAGTTCTTGTTCTAAACCGTGCTTCGCCAATGGTCCCTGGCTCAAAATCACGTTCCATGCTGGCGGTATTCTTGGCCGCCAGCAGCCTCACCGTCTGGTCGCAAGGCGGGCAGCAAAAGCTCTCGCGGAAAGACGTCAAGTCAGTCTTGGCCAGCGGCAAGCAGACTTTCGCCTCGACTTGTGCCGAGTGCCACGGACTAGACGGGAAAGGCAGCGAGCGAGCCCCGAACATCGCGGATCGGCAAAGCGTTCAACGGCTTTCTGACGCGCAGATATTCCAGATCGTTGAAAATGGGATCCCTGGAACTGGGATGCCAGCCTTTCATTCCCTTAGCAATTCCCAGATCAAAACGTTGGTGAGCTACCTGCGCACTCTTCAGGGCAGAGAGAAGACCACTAGCCTGCCTGGGGATCCAAAGCGAGGGAAAACTATTTTCTTCGGCAAAGCGGGATGCTCAGGATGCCACATGGTTGCGGGTGAAGGTGGCTTTATCGCCTCCGATCTTTCCGCATACGCGCGGGTTCATTCGGTCAAGCAGATTCGGGATGACATCACCAAGCCGGCCGCCGGCCAGAATGGGCGGGTGCGATTGGTGACCGCAACGCTTCATGGCGGCGAGAAATATGTCGGCAGGGTGCGCGATGAAGATAATTTCTCTCTGCAGTTGGAAACTTTGGACGGTGCATTTCACTTCATGTCGAAGTCGGATATCGAAAGCCTGGAATACGATTCGAAACCCTTGATGCCGTCCGACTATAGCTCAAGGCTCGAGCCGGGCGAATTGGATGATATCGTCAGCTACCTCATGAGTGTGGCCGGTGCCAGCGAGTCCGGAGCTCACACGAAAGTTGATGAGTGGGAGCAGTAGCCATGCTTCCTTCCCTCAGCGTGGAAGAGCGAAGCTGAAAACATCACTCCCCGCTGCGATTGTCACGTATTGAACCCCATCCACCGCGTAGGTCATCGGAGAAGCGCGCATTTGCTGACCGGTGTTGAAGTGCCAGAGAGCACGACCGCTCGCGGCATCCACCGCTTCCAAGGATCCGCCGTCGTCTCCAAAAAACACCAACCCACCGGCGGTGGTTAATGTGCCACCCCATGAGTTGCCCTGGCCCGTTTGCGGATAACGCCAGATTGGTTTTCCGTCCGCAACCGAAAGGGCCAGCAGAATTTTTTGCGCGTGCTCATCGGGCAGAAGCTTCGTGCCTGTCCCGTAGTAGGTGTGTCCCGGCGCGAACGGTTTCGGGTTTGCGAAATACAGATTGCAACTCTCGAGAGCCATCACATAGAACAACTTGGTATCGGGATTGTAGGAAGGAGAAAACCAATTCGTGGCGCCATCGATGCCCGGACAGATCTGAACGCCGTCCGCGGTCGGAATTCGGCCGGAGACAATGGGCCTGCCGGACGCGTCTACGCCTTTGGCCCAATTCAATTTCTCCACGAAAGGAGTCGCTTGAACGAACTTGCCATTGACGCGATCAAGAACATAGAAAAAGCCATTCCTGTTAGCTTGCACGAGCAGATGAAGGATCGTTCCGTTCTGCTCTACATCCGCCAGCACTGGGGTTTCATTGGAGTCGTAGTCATACAGATCGTGAGGGGTGAACTGGAAGTACCATTTCAACTCTCCCGTATCGGGGTTGAGCGCAAGAACGCTATCCGTATAAAGGTCGTCGCCGGGGCGGGATTCTCCCACAAAATCAGGAGCAGGATTGCTCGTCGTCCAGTACAGGGTGTTGAGTTCCGGATCATACGTACCCGGCATCCAGGTTGTGCCCCCACCATGCAGATAAGCGTCGCCGGGCCAACTTGAGGAGCCGAATTCGCCAGGCCCGGGGATCGTCCAATGGCGCCACTTCAGCTTTCCGGTCGCAGCATCGTAGGCAGCCAGGAACCCTCGTACTCCAGAGTCACCACCGGAGGTACCGACAATCACTGCGCCCTTCACGACGAGCGGGGCGCTGGTCGCGCCGTAGTGTTTGGTTTTGTCGGCGTATTCAATATCCCATCGCAAACCACCGGAGCGAGCGTCGAGGCAGAGCAAGTGGGCATCGTCGGTTTCCACGTAAACAAAATGCTGCCACAGAGCTACCCCCCGATTCTTGTGAGCCGCGGCGTCGTCTAGCAACCCTGAGCTCACGGGTCTTTGATAGTGCCAGACAGTCCGTCCAGTTCGCGCATCCAGGGCGAATACGTCATTGGACGAAGTTACGTACATCACTCCATCGACGACGATGGGCGTTACCTCGAGACTCTGGGAGTTGCCCGGATGGAAGGTCCATGCAGCGCGAAGATGTGCAACGTTTGTGACGTTGATTTCACGCAGGTTGCTGTAGCGGCGCCCGCTGTAGTCGCCGTTATACGAGGTCCAGTTGGCCCCGACAGGCTTCACCAGAAGATCTTCCGTGCTCACCTCGGGCACAACAGTGACCGGAGATTGCGGCGGCGGCTGCCCAACTACACGCACTCCTGCGGAGATGACCACAAGCAATATCAGGATGAATCCTTTCGCGGGCGATTTCATATCAGCGTTTGTCGCCGCCACTCACTTGTACTTCTTGAAGCGAACCCCAGTCCACGCCATGATCGTCTTCCACGTGCAGGGACACCCGCGTTGGTTTTCCCAAGGGGGCAACCTCCGTTTCGAGCAGCACCGGTTCGGCGGGAGTGACATTCGCGATTGCCATGGTTCCAAGACTCGAACCGTGTTCGTCGTAGAAGTGAGCGACGAGGTGCCCCGCACAGAAAACTCCAAAAGAACCGGAAAGCCTGATTTTCCCTTTGTCCAGGCGAACGCTTAGCAGCGGGCGTATCACGATGCCGGCGTCCTTCGCTCCGTGAAATTCGTTTCCGGCTCTGGTCGGAAACCATTCCGTATCCAGATTGCAAGAGTCTCCAGGTCGCAAACGGCACATCGGACTGTTAATCTCTGCTTCAAGGTAGTAAGGGGCTGCGTCCTCGTCGTCGTTCAGAGAAAGAATTCCTTCTTGGCTCAGTCTCGTTTCCGGGCCGTTTGTCCAGAAGATAACAGAAGCCTTGCCTGGGTAGGGTTTGTGTTCGTCGAACTGAAAACGCTCAACCATGGCGTACTTGCTGCCACCATCGACTACTGCCAGCCAGCCCTCAGTGGAGTCCAACCACAATTCAGCCGCCATGTGCACGTAATGGACGGCAAAGAAGCCATCGTCTCTCACTGATACTGCGGAATTTTGCGCTGGCCCGAAGCGAACGTGATAGCGGTTGAGATAACTGCTGGATGGATTGGCAGGGGTGAAGGTCCAGAAATCATGGTTGAAGCCGGAGGCAGAGGACGGATCGGAGGTGTTGTATTGCGAAACCGATTGCATCGACCATTCCAAAGTATGCCCAGTTACGTTTTTCATGGTCGCATGAAAGCGGATACGCGGAGAGTCGGCATCCAAGCGAATGCTTCGCAGAAACTGAATCCCGGTCTGAGGATCGGCCGGACCCGTAAGTTCGACCTCGCACTGTTGTCCTTCCGAAATCTTTCGAAAGGTGAAAGGCCCATCATCCAACACATCAGAATCGCCCACCCAGTGTTGTTCGTCGTCGTTCCCCTCGGGCAAAAGCCACAACTTGTCTCCTCCGTAGTTGAACCACTGACCCGCAGTCGGCGGCCGATAGGTCCCGGCAAGTTTGGGATTGACGAACAAGTAGGGATGTCCCGCGAAAGTCACCTGCATCAATCGGCCGCCATTCTGCGGGACCACAATCAGCTGCACCCATCGATTAGAAAGCTGCTCTGCACTCCACCCCTTGTAATCTACGGCTTCCACGCGGCACCCTGTAGTGGCCGGGGAATTGGTTGAACTCGGAGTCTGCGCGTGCGCCACACCCAGCCCGCTCGCACCAAGGAACAAAACTACGGCCGGTCGTAGCATGCGATTCGCTAGTCGGTAATGCATTGTCATCAGCGCACCTTTCCCTGTACCCGCGGAGTTGAGCCTAGCATGCCTCAGTTTTCAAAACGTGAAACTGGGCGAGACAAAACGGAACGAAATGCAATAAAACGAAATATTTCGATTTGCGTCAAGCAGATTCTGTGGTATACCGAGTGGGCAAAGAAGTATGAACGCCCCTCCTGGGAAACAAAGTTGAAAGATCTGCTGTTATTGCTATTGCTCGCGCCCAATTTGTTGGCCCAGGACCGGACAATCGACCCCACCTGGTTACATCGTTACGTTCCACGTCTGAGCGAAACGCGAGCCGATCTTTCATCCCCGACTTGTCACTACGAGGCAATCTTCGGTGAAGGCGATGCGGACAGTCGAACTCTGCAGAGTGTTGTCCGTTTTTCCGAAGTCACGCTCGATGCCCACGGCAATTGCCGGAGCACGGTCTACGATCGTGAAGAAGAGATTTATTTCGTTCTGGAAGGCAACGGCAGTCTGCGCTATGGAGACCAGACGTACGCGATGCGTCCGAATGATTTTACTTACTTGCCTCCCGGTGTGAAACATTCGATCGGGAACAGCTCCGGTCAACCGGCGAAGGTTTTGATTATGAGTTTCAAGGTGCCTGCAGAAATTTCAATCAGCGCGCCATCGCCGCAGCCCAAGATCGTGAATCTGGACGACGTTAAGGAGGAGACCGTTGAAGGTCATCCCACATCGGTTCTGTACAAGCTCTTAGTTGGTCCGCGGAAGGGCAAGCGCGACGCGATTGATCAAGCATACGTTGTGGTCAGTTTTTTCTGGATGAGCTTTGCCCCGGGGGGCACGAACTTTCCCCACCATCATGAAGCAGCGGAAGAAATCTATCTCGTCCTCGACGGGGAAGGTGAAATGGTAGCTGGAAGTGGGGTGGATGGCATTGCGGGGCGTTATCCAGCCAAAGCTGGAGACGCTTATTACTTTCGCCCCAACTGCACGGTGGGATTCTATAACCAGAATAAACAGGGCGCGAAGGCATTCATCCTGGCGGTGCGATCAAAGATTTCGCTGCCTAAAGATGAAGATTAGATTGCCACGGTTTGGCTGGTTCGAATGTCACGAACGAGATTCAAGTAATGGTATTGAGGAGATATCCTAATGCGAATCCAGAATTCCGGTCGGCGATCATTCATTAAATTATTGGCGGCTGCACCGCTGCTTAGCCAGATTGCGGTGCGCGAACTCTACGCGCAGGCTGCCACGGCCATGGGAAAGGATCCTCGCCAGAATGTATACACCCAGCTGGGCGTTAAGACGGTTATCAATTGCCGCGGAACCTGGACCTATCTGAGTGGATCGCTCGAATTTCCAGAGGTTCGTCAAGCGCAGCTGGAGGCGTCCAATTATTTCGTTAACATGATCGATCTACAGCGTGCGGTGGGCCGGCGCTTGGCAGAATTAACGGGGGCCGAATCTGGCATCGTCACTTCAGGCTCAGCGGGCGCAATGGCCGCGGCAACGGCCGCTTGCATAGCGGGCAGCGACGACAAATATATTTGGCAACTCCCCGATACGACCGGCCTGAAGCACGAAGTGGTCATGGTGGGAGGCAGGAGCGCTTTCGACAGCGCGATCCGGCTGGTCGGCGCCAAACTGGTGCTCGCATACTCTTCCGAGGAACTCGCTAACGCCATTAACGAAAACACCGCGATGATCTACACCACCGATCTCGGCGAAAAACTACAGCAAGAAGTGGCGATTGCCAAAGCCCACAAGGTTCCTCTCCTGCTGGATGACGCCGCAGGCATACCACCCGCCGATAACGCCAAACTCTACGCCAAGATGGGCATTGATCTCTATTGTTTCTCGGGAGGGAAGGGACTCTGCGGGCCACAGTGCAGCGGCTTGCTTCTCGGACGGAAAGACCTCATTGAGTCAGCCCTGATGAATTGCAATCCACGAGAGGGCGCGATTTGCCGTCCGATGAAAGTTGGCAAAGAAGAGGTGATTGGTTGCCTCACGTCGCTTGAGACCTGGCTGAATCTGGATGAGAAGAAGCTCTATGCCGATTGGAACGGCCGTGTGGATCGCATCCGGAAGTTGGTAGACACAGTGCCCGGCGTGAAGACAGACATTTACATCCCCGATGATGGGAATCGATATCCAACCCTGAGGGTCTCCTGGGACACGCAAGCCTGGCGATTCAGCATTACCGATTGCGTGCAGGAACTGCGTGCGGGCGATCCGGTCATCGAGGTGCTTGGACCGGACAATCCCAGCCTGGTGACGGCGGTTCGTGAGGGTAACCCGAATCGGAAAGAACGAAAGGAACCCGACCACATCGAACTAATTTCAATGACCATCAAGCCGGGTGAGGAAATCGTTGTAGGACAGAGATTGCGCGCGGTGCTGCAAGCAGCGCGAAAAAAGTCCGCCGCTTAGGCACCCGAAGGGAAACCTAGTTGAGAAGAAGGCGTCAGAAGGTTCAAATGCGACTGCTATTGCTTCTATTTTTGCTGTCACCAGCGCTCGCCGCAGAGGGACAGGTGCGGGCCATCGTTCCCGCAGAGACTTCCGCTCTCGCGAATCGTTTCTACTCGCCCGGTATCGACGCTGGGGACTACGTCTACATCTCGGGCCAGGGGCCTCGTCGGCCGGACGGCAGTTTGCCTCCGACTTTTGACGCGCAGGTCCGCCAGGCCCTCGATAGCATGAAAGCGGTTATCGAAGCTGCCGGTTTGACCATGGAGCACGTTGTTTACACCCAGGTTTATCTTGAGGACATCAGCAAGTACGGCGAAATGAATCGAGTTTTCGCCGAGTACTTCCCGAAAACTCCACCAGCTCGAGCCGTGCTTGGCGTCGCTCGTGTTCCCGAGGGGTCCATCCAGATTAGCGCGGTCGCAGTGCGCAGCCTGGCTGGCCGGCAGGCCGTCTATCCGCCAAACTACAGTCCAGGCGATTCAGCTTCGCCCGGCATTCTCACTCACGATCGGCTTTTCATATCCAGTATGTCTGGCAGCGATCCTGTGAGTGGCAAGGTTCCGGGCGACCCGGCAGCGCAAGTGGATTTAGCCCTCGACCGTGTGCAGGCAGTCGTAAAGGCGGCCGGTCTCGAGCTTGGCAATATGGTGTTCGTCAATCCTTACCTGACTTCGAAGATCCCGGCGCGCGTGATGAATGAGCATTACGCGCGGCGCTTTGAGTTCGGCAATACTCCAGCACGTGCCACGATTGAGGTGTCGAGTTTACCCGCTGGAGCCCAGATTGAGTACACAGGCGTCGCCGTTCGGGATCTTCGCCAAAGGAAAGCGATCCGTCCTAAGAACATGCCGCCGAGCCCCACGGCCAGTCCCTGCGTTTTTGCTGGCGACACCTTATATTGTTCCGCCAAAGACGGCTTCATTCCTGGTCCACACGGCGGCATCTATGCCACCACCACACAACATCAACTGCGGCAGACCATGCGTAATCTCCTCGATGACCTGGAAGAAGCCGACATGAACCTCGATCAGGTGGTTAGTACAAACGTCTACCTGGACGATTTGTCCGACCTGAAGGCTTTTGACGACGTGTACGCGCAGTATTTTGGCCCTGTGCCGCCGGCACGAACAACCATCCAGCAAATTGCGCCCACGGAACGCGAAGCCGACAAAGAAGATCACTTCCCTGGGCTGGAGCAGGTCTCGCTCATCGCCGTTCGAAGAGAGAGCAGCCACTGAATGATTGACTAGCAGCGAGCTTGAGGGAGCTGCGCAAAACCGCTCCTACTCACAACCATGAGCCCTGAGCGCTGTGAGGGAGACCCGGCCCTCCTCTGGCGTTGATCATTATGTGTCGAATGGAGCCGACGAGCGGACTTGAACCGCTGACCTGCCGATTACGAAGGCCAGTGGTATCGAGCATTCTCAAGCACTTGGGGGGATTACCGAGCAGAACATAGCAGCGTCGATTCAACGAGTTACAGCACCGACGGGATACGATTATCCTAGGATAAAACCACTCCCTCGTACATCCGTACCCTTCCTCCCCCGGCAGTTGGTCGATACCATCAATTCGATTTGAGGGGTGAGAGATGAAAGCGATTTTGACAGCACTTTTGCTGACTTCAACGTTGTTTCACGCAGGTGTCGCATTCGCCGGAGTCCACGACGCCTGCCACACGGACAACAAAGATTCCAAGACGTTCGCCGTCGCCTACGCCGGAGCCATCATTGACCTCAAAGCCGACGAGACGACGCCCGACGGTCAGAAGGTCTACCAGATGCCTGCTCTCGACTATGAACAGGCGTTCGGTGAAGTCTGCAAGGTCGTCGAGGCACATCCCGAATTGTGGAATCGACCGTCACGAGATGCAGTCACCTTCGCAGTCGATGCCCTGTGGAAGCGGAAGGATTAGCCTCTCTAGTCGTTTGTTCTTGCAGAGCAGCATCGAAGACGGCGACTCGACGCCAACCTAGCTTTTTCATTTCCTTTTGAAATTTGTCAGCCTCTTCACACCTGTTAGGAAACTTAGGACGCATCGGCATCTCTGATTCGAGTGGTCATTCTCGTTTGCAAGAACACGACGATTGCGAAAGTCTTCTACGACTGGTTCGCGAATGACGTGGCTCCCATCGGCATTCCGCCCGCAAAGATCGAGGGATTCCGCAATCGGGATGGGAAAATAAACACGATCCGCGTTGACTCCAAGGTCGTGCATGAAACAGATACAGGAGAGGCTAAGAGCGACGAGTCCCGATGGATGCGGTTGACCCTCGACACCGTCGGAAAGACGGATTGGCCCCGCGACCGACAAGGCCGGCCGATCCTCCCCGATGGATTTGAAGAACTAGCAAAGAAGCTGGAGAGGCCACACCATTATCCTCCGGGCCGTGATGTCCGATGCATCGTGAGCGTCGGGAATGCTCACAGAAGGCTGGGACTGCAACACAGTAACACACATCGTTGGACTCCGCCATTCATGTCCCAGTTGCTCTGTGAGCAGGTCGTAGGTCGTGGCCTGCGACGTGCCAGCTACGAATTAAATGATGACGGAAAGTTCACAGAAGAGATCGCTCAAGTGTTCGGCGTTCCATTCGAGGTCATCCCATTCAAGGCAAGCAAAGCTGGAGCGTCAGCACCGAGAATCAAACGCTACCATGTCCACGCCTTACCGAATCGAGCGGAGTACGAAATCCGATTTCCTCGCGTCGAAGGGTACACGCAAGCGATCCGAAACAAGATCACGGTCGATTGGACGAGCGTTCCTTCGCTACAACTGCAACCTGACCGCATTCCGCCTGAAGTCGAAATGAAGGGCCTGAACGTCAATAACATGGGACGCCTGTCGCTCAGTGGTCCGGGGCGTGCCAGCGATGTCTCCCTAAAAGAGTTTCGTCAGGGACGGCGACTCCAAGAACTGGTTTTCGATCTGGCGAAGTCGTTCACTCGGGATTGCTTGGCTCAACCGAAATGCACCGTGCCCAGTCATGTTCTCTTCCCTCAGCTAGTCCAAATCGTCTCGCGGTATCTCAATGAGAAAGTCAAAGTTTACCCGCCAGCAGACTTGAAGGATTTGTTCTTGGCTCCGTATTACGGATGGCTTGTTGAGATTCTGCTTGAAGCGTTGCGGCCTGATACTTCGGAGGGAGAAGCACCAGAAGTTCCTCGCTACGAAACGACACGCGGCCCCGGTTCGACGGCTGATGTCGATTACTGGACCAGCCGAGAGCCAGTTGAAATCTTGAGGAGCCATGTCAACTACGTCGTGCCGGACACGAAGAGATGACCGTCTCCGCATTTGTGACCGAGTTCTTGAAGCAGCACGCGGACAGCGTGCGACCGAACACGCTGCGGGGTTATCACAGCGTATGGAACGAGCACATCGAACCCCGGCTTGGGGCAAAGAAACTCGTCTCCGTGAGAACTGGTGACGTTGACCGTCTGCTCCGCAGTGTTGCCCAAGAGAATCCTGAGATGCGGCATGGGACACTTGCCCGAATCAAGGCGTTCATCCATCTCGTCTTCGAGGAAGCGATCCGTCAAGAGGTCTTTGATGGACGGAATCCCGCTCAGTCTGCGAAGGCCGTTGCGAAGAACAAGACGACAAAAGTGATGGGCTGCTACACGGATGCGGAAGCACAGGCAGTCATCGCCGCTGTTCCCGAACCCTACTCAGTCATCTTTGCAATCTGCCATTACACAGGGCTTCGCCGCTCGGAAGTCTTGGCGTTGAAGTGGAGCGACTGGACAGGTAGCGAGATTCACGTCAACCGTTCGCTCGGATTCGGATTGAAAGGCGAAATGGTTTTGTCGTCACCGAAGACGGAGAAGTCACAGGCTCCCGTTCACGTCGTCGATTCTCTCCGAGTCCTGCTCAACAAATGGAAAACACATCAGAAGCGGGACAAGAGCATCGTCGCTGACTGCTGGATGTTCCCTGCGTCCGAGTCACGAGTTCGCAGAGACGGGAAGGATTACGGCGACCTCATTGACGCCGCGAAGATGCCGCCGATGCAACCGAGCAACATCCTCCGCATTGTCCTGCCACTCCTGAAGAAAGCAAAGCTCGAATGGAAGGGCTGGCACGGATTCCGCCGGGGAGTCGCAACCGAACTCCATCGCAGCGGTGTTCAAGACATAGTGATCCAGCGTGCATTGCGTCACTCGAATGTCGCAGTCACGCAGGAGAGTTACATTCAATCCGTTCCCGAAGTCGTCTCCGATGCACTCGACCGATTGGCGAAGAGTCGGGCTGTCCAGCGGATGGGGAACGCCTGAATCGGCTTAAAACAGGTGAACGAAGATGACCAGCAATCTGCGAATCTATACCACGCTCATACTCGTATTTCTCACGTTCTCGACGCTTGGGCTTGGGCAACAGCATCCGTGTACTGACGCAGAAGGGAAACGTGCTTTGGATGAAGCGGACTCACTTCGGACTTGGGATGCTCTGTACAAGTCCTTCCGTTCATATCGAAACTGCAACGATGGTGCGATTGGAGAAGGCTACAGTGAGTCCGTCATACGCATTCTGGCAGACCACTGGAGCACACTGCCTCGACTCGACGGAATTGGGAAGCAGGACATTGAGTTCCGACGCTTCGTCATAAGACATGTGGACGCCACTCTGAATACTGATGATGTCGTGCTGGTCAAACGGAAGGCAACGGCGGCGTGCCCTGTGGGTTTGAGCAAACTTTGCAGTGACCTTGCTAAACAGGCTGATGCCGCTCTGAAAGATGCTGCTTCGCCCTAGGCAAGACCTTTTCACAGGATCGGCATGTCAGTGAAACATGGGATAAAGTTGTGGGATAAAAAATCTGGTTCCAAGCACATCGACTCTTGGAACCAGCATGAAATCTGGAGCCGACGAGCGGACTTGAACCGCTGACCTGCCGATTACGAATCGGCTGCTCTACCAACTGAGCTACGTCGGCTTATTCAGTGTTTATGCGGCTTTGAGTGATGTCGGCTCTTCTGCCTGTCTAACTTTTGTCTAACAATGCGCGAGAGCCTCTTCATCGCAGCGCTGCCTTCAGCTTTGGATTTTAACATCAGATAGTGCGCTTGAGTCGTGCTGACATCTTCATGGCGGAGAATAGTCTGCGCGACCTCAGCCGGAACGCCAAGTCCGTAGAGCACTGTTGCCAGCCCTCTGCGGAACCCATGCCAGCCGTGCCAGCGGTCACCGATGATAGGCTTCATCTCGCGTCGGCACAGGTTGTCAAGATGCAGCGGGCGCCCCATCTTCTCGCCAGCGAAGATCCACTCACTGCTTCCGTTCTTCTGCTTGTGAGCCGCCAGGATTTTTTGCAACGGCTCGATGACGGGAACAGAATTCTTGGACTTGCGCGTCTTCGTTTCGCCTTCATGAGTGCGCCAGATAGATGTTCGAACGTGGAAGAACTTGCCGTCGTAATCAGTCCAACGAAGACCACGGATTTCTGATTCGCGCAGTCCGCTAAATGCTGCGACCGCCACAACCGTGCGGCTTGGTTCGGGCAGCCGCTCAAGCATCCAGAGAACTTCGTCAAGATTGTAAGCGTAGTCGAGTCATTCCCCATCACAGGTGAAATCGCTGCGGGAACGCTGCAAGAATCATGCGCTTCGGGAAGCACCAGCGCTTCGTATTCCCGTTGCGACTGGGCGGGAGAACTCAGGGAATGTAGACATCCACAACCGTTTGCAAAACGAAAAGGCCACCCGGCAACAGGGCGACCTTTTCTTTTCAAGGGAGAATAGTTCCAACGGAGGCTTAGATTCCGTCAAAACTTTCTGTACGAAATCTTATGAGCCGAAAAAGGGAGGTGTCAAGCAATTTTTGGGAAATAAATGTCTTTCTTTTCAATGACTTGCATAACAAAGCAATACTTCGGGTTGCTGCTCCAATTTGAGACAAAATCCCGAATAGAACCCTCTAAGCCGATATTACTGAGCTACTTAAGACCTATTTGAGCGCTCTGCAGGGGAGGAAGGACCCGGCGAAGATGATGGGCTAGCGGGCTCGGATAGGTCAAGCGAGATGAAGTCAGTTTGGTCAGCACTCCCGAAGACTGGACCAGGGAAATAGCGTCGCAACAGAACGCGGGCGCCGCCGAACGCAACTCCAGCCGCCAAAGAGATCGCACCCACAATGATGCACAGAAGAATAATGTTGACCAGCAAGTTCGCAATGTTGTTCTTCTTGTCGAAATAGGTGTTCTCATTCCACGTGACGCTGGCCTCATAGTTCACTGCACCCAAAAGCGTTTGCGCTTCACTTTGCGAAAGCGGACCGGCAGCGATCGCTACGATCGGTCCCGTACGCTTATCAAAAAACGGGCCAATATTTTCCACGGCCTCCACTCCGGCCTGCGGTTGCGCCGCGTGATTTGCGGCGTCGATGCGGCGCAAATGTTCAGCGGCTAGAGCTGGAGTTGGATACTCG
Organism: uncultured Acidobacteriaceae bacterium; assembly: GCA_963777005.1. Classification (GTDB taxonomy): domain Bacteria; phylum Acidobacteriota; class Terriglobia; order Terriglobales; family Acidobacteriaceae; genus Sulfotelmatobacter. Next base: position 251,634 of record CAVZPC010000013.1, read on the forward strand.
ATCAGCATCAGCGTGGCTGGGCCGCTTGAGGTCGAGTATTGCGCCAGCACCACCTCCGGGCTGGCCCCGAAATCTACTAACGCCGCCGGAAGAGGAGACGCGATCGCTCCTAAACCAAGCGGTCCCTCTGCATACTTCTCGGTGTTCGTCTGATAGCCGTGATGCGGCATGAAGGCAAGAATCGGGGGAAGGCTGCCGGCATTTCCACTGGGGCGCGGCAGCACTCCAGCCAGTTCACGCAAACCAGCTGCCGACATCACCGATACCTCGCTGAACACCGCGTCCACCAAGATGTGGCCGCGATAAAAAAGCACGCGCCGGTCGAGGGACGCAGCCTGGTCCCCAACTTCTTCCCGCGCCATTTCTGGCTGCAAATATAAACTGTAAGCGCCGAAGGCGCCTGTGGCATCGGCGAACCTTGCGGCGCGGATCTTCAAGGTGCGGCCGTCGTCACTCCTGTAAGTCGCAGTCTCGAAGTCGCTGAATCCGTATTCTTTGAGTAGAGCGGCGTTGGTGGGGTCGGCCGCAGCCGCATCCTTGCTGGATTGCGCGGCGCCTTGGATCTGCCATCCGGCAAATTGCTTTGGCAGAATCGGCGGCGCGGTTGAATTCGTGCCGGACGTAGCTGCGAACGTCGCGCTGGCGAGAGAAACTACAATCGCCGATATCACCACGCACTTGGAAAAACGCATGAATACACCGCTCGCAATAGAGCCCCTTTTGTAATTAGACCACAGAGGATGAGAAAAGGTTTCAGGAGAGAAAGTCGGGATCAGGCAACCACAATGCATCGCTACCGCAAGCCGTTTGGAATGTTGGAGTAACTACTGACCCGCGCCTTTGTCCATCTTGCTGGCGACCTTCACTCCGCTTAACCCGTTCACATACTTGGCGATGCCGCGGTAGAGCGATTCGGCGATGCGTTCGCGATATTCACTGGTGGCCAGCCGATGTTCGTCGGTAGGGTTGCTCACAAAAGAAATTTCGGCAAGAATCGACGGCATATTCGCGCCGATCAGCACAATGAAAGGAGCCTTCTTCACGCCCCGGTCGCGGATGGCGGGGCTCTTCATGGCGAGGCCGCTGTGCAGCGACTGCTGCACGTCTCCGGCGAACTCGCGCGACTCCTCGATCTTCTCTTTTAGCGCGATCTTCTTCACCAGGTCTTGCAGCTCGTAGATGGATTTCTCCGAAACTGCATTCTCCCGCGCAGCCACTTCCAGGGCTTCGGGCGAGGAGGTGAAATTCAAGTAGTAGGTCTCAACACCCCGGGCGTCAGGATCGTGGCTCGAGTTGGCGTGGATGGAGACGAATAGATCGGCGCGCGCCTGGTTGGCGATGGCCGTGCGAGTTTCGAGCGGGATAAACGTGTCGTCCTTGCGCGTATAAACCACTTCGGCACCCAGCCGCGTTTCCAGCAGTTTGCCCAAACGTCGTCCTACTTCAAGCACCAAATCTTTCTCTTCGAGGCCATTGGGACCAATGGTGCCGGTATCGTGACCACCGTGGCCGGGGTCAATCACGATCTTGCCGATTTTCAATCCTAAAGCGCGAATCAGCGAACGGTCGCCGCTCGCTGTCGGCCTCGCCTCGCGAACGTCCAGATCGGAGGCACTGCTAGATTTCCCCGAAGCAATCGTGTGTGGACTGGATTTGTGCCGCGTCTCCGGCACGTCGACTCGGCCTCCCGCAGAGCCGCCGGAGTCGGAAGTTTCCCCGTCGCCATCGAAATCACGGTTAGCCAGCTTTTTGGCGACCGTAGTTCGCGACGTCACTTCCTTTTTCGTCGCTACATGTATATTTCGCTTCGACGTGGCGGATTCTGTGACGCTCGCATTCTCATCGTCATCCGCATCGGCATCGACAACTCTCTTCACTACCGCGGTCTGCAACTTCTTAGCTTCCACAGAAACGTCCGGCCCTGATCTAACCTGAGGATTCTCGTCAGCGTCCATCGACGTGGCCTTACCTGTTTCAGCCGAAGCGGCCTGCGAAACGGGAGCCTTCCCTTCCGACGAAACTGAATCAGGCTCAGGGTTCGCCCCTGCCGGAACCGGGGTATCGGCCTGCGCCAAAGACGATGCGACCGCCTCTTTGCGTTCTTTCGTCCACCCCTTCTTGCCGTGAATATCGACAATCAGACGGTAGGGATCGGGCAGCAGGAAAGCGTCGTAATCGGAAAGATTGTCGACTTCGAGCACCACCCGCGTGCGACCGGGCGCGAACTGTGCAACCCGGACTTTCTTCAGGAACCCATCGTCCACATCGAAAGTCTTGCCGACCAGCGTAGAAGCCAGCTTAGTATCGCGCAGATCGAAGAAGATGCGCGCTGGACTGGTAATCCGCTGCGAAGAGAATTTCACTTCGCTTTCAACATCAATCGCAACCCGAGTGTAGTCAGGCGTGGACCAGTGCCGGATGCCGGTCACTCGCGGCAGGCGACCGGCGCGAGGCCCCGACGGCTCACTTTTCGCAGCAGTAGTGCGAACGCCGTGATCGTTCTCTGTGTGATCCTTCTCTCCGACCGACCCATCCTGATTATTCTTGGCGTCCTTCTGCGATCGCGCCTTTTCTGCCGGCTTTTGCGTATCCGCCGTCTTCGCGGCTTCCGCTTCCTGGTTCAGTTCGAGGATGGCCTGACGGGCTCCATCGGCAAGGCGATTGTGAGGATAGTGGCGCAGAAAATCCTGGAAGGTGGCGCGCGCCGCATCCGGATCATTCAGGTCGTCCTTGTAAATCTCCCCGATCGTGAACAGGCCGTCAAAGCGATATTTGCTGCCGGGATATTCCCGCCGCAGAAACTTGTATTGATCGATGGCCTCGTTCAGGATTTTGTTGTCGTCGAAGCGCCGGCCCATCTCCACCAGCGTTTCCGCGACCGCAACCACGCTGGGATCGGCTTTGCTGGAAGTGGGTGCTCCCAGATAAATCGAACGGTAGGCATTCACCACACGCTGGTAGTCATGGCGGGTTCGTTCCGCGGCAGGCCGTCCATTCAAAGCCTCACGCATCCGCTCGGCCGTAGCGAAATGCTCGCGCGCCCAGGCGTCTGAATGATGCGCCCGCGCGTGTGCCGGCAGCGCCGCCAATAAGGCCAGCACCAGCAACGCTCCCCACAGACCACGCTCCCGCGATGAGCTCTTCAAGATAACAGCCCGTGCCTTCACTTCCTGCTGCTGGAACCGTTTGTTAAATCAACCTGGGTTAATCAATCTGGGTGCCTGAGAGATAGAGACAAGTAAACAGATGCCGCAATATTACTCAGTGTTGCTGATATAGAGCACGCCTCTCGCATCCCGTTGAATTCGAACGGGATCGTGAGTCACGCCTCCGGCTTCAACCGGCCCGCCATAGTAGAGATTAGTAATCCGGCGCACGTAGTTCTGGGTTTCCGCATAGCGGGGCACGCCGGAACTGCGAGCTACCGCGCCTGCTCCTGCGTTGTAGGCGGCCAGGGTCAGTTTGATATCGCCGCCATAACTTTCCAGAAGTTGCTTCAAATGCCGCACTCCGGCGTCCACATTCTGTTCTGGGTCAAATGGATTCTTCACCTTCAATTGACGCGCTGTCGAGGGCATCAACTGCATCAGTCCCATGGCGCCCTTGCGCGATACGGCATTGGGATTGAAGTTTGATTCCACCTTCACCACCGCGCGCACCAGGTTGGGATCGACGTTATGCCGCGCCGCAGCCTCCTCGATGGCGGTGTCGATGTCCCCTGCCCCTGTAACGCTGCCGCGAAAATTGGCGGCAACAATCTTGGCGTTCGCCGATTGGTTCGATTCTCGACCGATGTATTGGCTCACTTCAGCCGCCGCCGACCGCGCCGCCCGCATGGACGCGGCATTCGCCGGAGGCACCGGCTTCCACCGATTTTCTTTCGAACTCCAGTACATCAGGGTTCGCCGCGGTGCTTCTGAAGCTTCGACATGGTGGGCGGAAGTCGCAGGGACAGAATCGTTTACGTAAATCGTGCGGCCATGCTCGTCGGTTGCCGTGATCTTTTCCGAGGAGCCGTCACCATCGGCGGCACGTACTTGTGACGTGAGAGAAAGAGAGGTCGCGGCTATGGTGCTGGCCATCAGGACGAATTGCAGGCGCTTTCGCATTACCGGGTTTTTACCACCTCGTTAGCGAAGACAGACTTCACCCTCGCGGCTTACTACCCGGAACCTGACGGAGAATTCTTCAACCAGAGTAAGTCAATTATAGGCGCGCAGGAATGAGCGCACAACGAATCCGAAGGGAGTAGAACCACCGAAGTAATCGCCGTAACCAATTGAAAACAAATTAATTATAAATTCCTCATGCAGATCTCTCCAGAGCCAGCGCCAACCCGTCCAGCGATAACGACCGCAACAGATTGCGGCGCATCCCGCGTTCCACATCCGCGAGCCGCTCCGATGCCATGGTGATCCATTCGAAATCCGCGGACTCCGCCAGCCTCGCAAGCTGGCTCTGAATGTCGGTGTTGTGAAGCAGTTCGGGCGCACCTGAACCCAGGAACATCAGATCGCGCAACAAGGAATACAAGGTGCGCAGAAGTTGTTCCGTCTTTTCCCGGCCCTCGGCGCCGGGACGATAAGACTCGGTAACTTTGAACAGTGCGCTATGTTCGCCGCCTAACAGCGCCGAGTTGAGGATGTTCAGCGCATCGGCCCTAGCGGCGACGTAACCTTCCAAATCGAAGCTACGCGCCCGGCCCAGCGCTCCCTCAGAAAGTCTGGCGACCAGAGCCCGCTGCGGCGGCTTCCACTCCGGACGATTTTTCGCCAAATATGCCTCCACATCATCAACTGGCACGGCGGCGAGGGGGAAGATCATCGATCGCGAGCGAATGGTCGGAAGCAGTTCGCCCGGATTTTCCGAGAGCAGGAAGATCGTGGCGAATTCCGGAGGTTCTTCCAGAACCTTGAGCAACGAATTGGCCGCCTCTTTCATGAAGGCTGAGTCAGTAAAGATATACACGCGCTCCCGCGCCTCCGACGGACGGTAGTAAATGGTTTCGATGACCCGCCGCACCTGATCCACCTTGATCATCATCTGTGGAGGGTCTGGCGGGATGACCAGCACATCCGGATGAGTCTGCACGAACAGGCGCGTCTCTTTCTTATCCGTCTCACGCAGACCTTCCCGGGTTTCCACGGCTTCCGCAAATCGCGTTTCGAGATCGGCGGCCTGCGCGATGCGGCGACAATTCGAGCATTGCCCACAGAAATCAGGCAGACCATCCGTCTCAGTCGGCGTCAGGCAATTCAGAGCCTGCGCCAGCATGAGAGCCAGCGTGTACTTGCCCGATCCCCGCGCGCCCGAAAGAATTACAGCGTGCGGAAAGTGCTTCCGCGCCAACATGTCGCGCAGGCGATGAACGGTTTCGGCGTTGCCGTGAAAATCAGAGAATGGCATTTGTGGGTAAATCAAAATTTACCACGGGCCGCTGAGAACGCCATTCAGCGGAACTCTTGAAAGAGTTCTCTGCGTGTCTCCGTGGTAGATTCACGCGCTTCGGCCCCCCAACTTAAGCTTTCGCCCAACAGCCTCCATAATCTTGCGGTGTGTCTGCGCTGGCGTTCCGCGAGCGTCCACCGCGATAACCCGCTGTGGCTCGCGTGCGGCAATCGCCAAATAGCCTTCGTGCACGCGGGTGAAAAATCCGCGGCTCTGCTGCTCAAAGCGATTCTCGTCAGTGTGTTTGCTCGCACTCTTGTGAGCCCTGTCGGCGGACTGGCGGTTGCGCCTCCGCGCACGCCCGATACTCATCGCTGGGTCAGAGTCGAGCAGGATCGTCAAGTCGGGTTGCATATCTCCGCAAAGGACGCGATGCAACTCCAGCACAGGCTCGCTCCCTAGCTTCCTCCCGCTGCCCTGGTAAGCTTCCGTGGAATCGGTAAAGCGATCGCACAACACAATCTGACCATGATCCAAGGCCGGCTCAATCACCTCCGCAATATGCTGCGCCCTCGAAGCGAACATCAAAGCCATTTCTGCCAGCGGCGAGAGACCCTCGGTCGCCGAGTCCAGCAAAACACGGCGTATCTTCTCCCCGGTCGGCGTTCCTCCCGGCTCGCGTGTCTCGATCACCTTATATCCGGCCGCGCGCAGAGTTGAAGCCAGCTTGCGCATCTGCGTGCTCTTGCCAACCCCGTCGAGCCCTTCGAAGGTGATGAACTTTCCCCGTCGTGACATCGTCGAAATGATAGCAGCGCTGGTGCGTCCCTGTACGGTTCGTCCCACTGGCTGCTAGAATCTACAATTCTGTACAGCTAAATAGAATTTGATTCATCCACCCAGGGGGCCCGGAAAAATGAAACTCTCAAGCATCTTGGGAGTAGTTTGTCTTGTCTTTTTCTTGTTCTTCTCGCTCCAGAGCTGGTCAGCCACACCTCCAACCGTAACCATCTTCGTCGACGCCTCTTCGGCTCCACGCAAGATCTTCCATGCCAAGCTGAAAATTCCCGCCAGCGCCGGAGACCTTACGCTCTATTATCCGAAATGGATTCCTGGCGAGCACGCTCCCGACGGGCCGGTAGTCGATCTGGCTGGACTCAAATTCACCGCCGGCGGAAAAACCCTGAAATGGCGGCGTGATCTGCTCGACGGCTTCACCATCCACGTCGACGTCCCCGCCGGCGAGAACGAAGTGCAGGTTGAACTCGATTTCCTATCTCCCGCAATGTTTGAAGGCGGCTTCTCCGCCGGGTCTTCCGCTACCGACAAAATGGCGGTCATCAGCTGGAACCAGGTTCTGCTCTATCCCAAAGGCTGGAAGGTCGATGACCTCACTTACATCGCGACTCTCAAGCTTCCCCCCAACTGGAAGTTCGGAACACCCCTGCCCATCGCCTCCACCAGCGGCGACAATACGGAGATCGCGTTTAAGCCCGCCTCCCTGGGCACTCTGGTCGATTCTCCCGTCATCACCGGCGAATATCTGAAGGTCGTCAAGCTAGCCGACGACCCTCTCACCGAGATGGACATTGCCGCCGATAGCGCCGCAGCGCTCGAGCCTTCGGAAGAAGTTTGGGACCACTACAAGAATCTGGTCGAGCAAGCCAACAAGCTTTTCGGCGCGCATCACTATCGTGACTATCACTTCCTTCTCAGCTTGAGCGATCACGTGGCTCACTTCGGCCTGGAGCACCATGAGTCCGATGACAGCCGCGTCGACGAGCGCGGCCTCGTCGATGAAACTGCGCGCAAGGCCGAAGCGAGCCTACTTCCCCACGAATACGTTCATTCGTGGAACGGGAAATACCGCCGTCCCGCAGATTTGACCACACCCGACTATGAACAGCCCATGCAAGACGATCTGCTTTGGGTGTACGAAGGTTTAACAAATTACCTGGGGACTGTTTTAACCGCTCGCAGTGGATTGCTCACGGCCGAGCAATCCCGGGATGACTTAGCAATGACGGCCGCTCAGCTTGACCACACGCCGGGCCGTACCTGGCGCAACTTGCAGGACACCGCCGATGCCGCTCCTCAGCTTTATTTCGCTCCGCAGGCATGGCACTCCTGGCGGCGCAGTGTGGATTTCTACGACGAAGACACCTTGAACTGGCTATGGGCTGACGTCATCATTCGTCAACAGAGTAAAGGTAAAAAAACGTTGGACGATTTCTGCAAGCTGTTCCACGGCGCTCCCAGCACGGGCCCGATGGTGAAGACTTACACTTTCGATGATGTCGTCGAAACTTTGAATCAGGTTGTACCCTACGACTGGCGCGGCTTCTGGACCGAGCGTCTCACCAACCACGGTCCCGGCGCACCGCTCGGCGGAATTGAAGGCAGCGGATGGAAGCTGGTCTATGACGAGTCGCAATCTGAAATGCTGCGCGGCGTCGAAAGCAACTTCCACGTCGTTGGCGGAGCATTTTCCATCGGCCTCGAACTCCGCGAAGACGGCACCATTACGGATACGACGGAGGGTATGCCGGCAGCCCTGGCCGGTATCGGTCCAGGCATGAAGCTGATCGCGGTCAACGGCCGCCAATACTCGCCTGAGATTCTGCGCGAGGCTCTGAAAGCCGGCAAAAGCAGCACAGCACCCTTAGAACTTCTGGTAGAGAATACCGACTACTACAAGACTTACAAGCTCGATTACCACGGAGGCGAGCGTTACCCGCACTTGGTGCGCGACGAGTCGAAACCAGATTTGCTGACGGAGATCTACAAAGCAAAGTAGTATCAATCGGATTTGTCGTCCTGAGCAAGCGTCATGTCAGAGGAGATACCGATCATGAGCTTCCGCCGGCTTATGCTTTGTTCCGCGAGCGCCCTACTTTTTCTGCCGCTCGCGCCTTGCTCTTCGCTCTTAGCCCACGCTCAGAGCTCGATGCTCGGCTTCACTCCGTCCTCTGCGGCTCATGAAGCTGACATCGAAACCAAGTTCAAGGCTATTCCCTCCCCGGACGAAGAACGCCGCCAGCATCACATCTTCACCGCTGAACCACACGTTGCCGGCTCCGCGCGCAACAATGAACTGGCTCGCTACATCGCCGATGAGTGGCGGCAGGAAGGCCTCGAAGACGTCGTCATCCGCCGCTACGATGTCTACGGTTCTAATCCAAAATTCACTTCGCTCGAGATGGTCGCGCCCGTGCATTATCGTGCCGTCCTGCGCGAGATGCCCGTCCCCGGCGATCCCGACCTGAAGAACAAAGGCATCAGTTCGGCGTGGAGCGGTATGTCCGCATCCGGGGAAGTCACTGCCCCGCTCGTCTACGCGCACAGTGGCAATCCCGAAGACTACGAACTTCTCCGCAAACAAGGCATCGATGTCAAAGGCAAAGTCGTCCTCGTTCGTTACTCGAATCCCTACAGCTATCGCGGATTCAAAGCGCTCACCGCCGAGCGCGAAGGCGCGGCCGCCATTCTCATCTACAGCGATCCCGCTGAGGACGGATTCAAAAAAGGCAAAGTCGTTCCCAACGGTCCCTGGGGCCCCGAGTATCACATTCAACGCGGAGCCATCACTTACGACTTCATGGTCCCGGGCGATCCGCTCACTCCCGGATGGGCCTCCGTTCCTGGCGCCAAGCGCATACCTGTTGAGCAAGCTGTGTCGATCCCGAAGATCATGGCGCTGCCGCTTTCCTGGCACGACGCCAAGCCGTTGCTCGCCAACATGGACGGACCGCTTGCACCTGAAGACTGGCAAGGTGGACTGCCCCTCAAGTATCGCCTTGGCGGCACGCGTGTTCGCGTCCACGTGAAGATCGAGATGGACAACTCCACTCAGCCTTATTACGTGGTCGAAGGCCGCATTCGTGGCGCGCAGTTGCCCGACGAATGGATCGTCCTCGGCAATCATCGCGACGCTTGGGTCTTCGGCGGAGTCGATCCCTCGAGCGGCACCGCATCCATGATGGAACTGACGCGTGCTCTGGGAAAGTTGGCGAAGTCTGGCACGAGGCCGCGCCGCACCATCGTCGTCTGCAGTTGGGATGGAGAAGAGGTCGGTCTCACCGGTTCCACCGAGTGGGGCGAGCAGTTCGCCGATGAACTGCGCCAGAAAGGTGTCGCTTATATCAATGTCGACGAGGCCACGTCAGGGCCGAATTTTCATGGCCAGGCCGTTGCGTCGCTCGCTCCCATGCTGCTCGAAACCACTCACACGTTGCACGATCCTTCCGGTAAGACTTTGTACGAAACTTGGAAGGAATCATCCGCGCGTGAGCGCATCGAGGCCAAGCAAACTGAAGAAGTCACCGATTCGAATCTGGCCGATACCCGCATCGGCAGCGGCTCCGACCACACTGTCTTTCTGAACTTCGTGGGCATGCCGGTTCTTGGCCTGGGCTTCGAGGGTCCGTACGGCGTCTACCATTCCGCCTACGACGATTTTTTCTGGATGAACCACTTCGGCGATCCCGGCTACCGCTATCACACGCTGATGACGGAGCTGTGGGGCGTGCTCGCCCTGCGCCTCGCCAACGCCGACTTGCTTCCCTTCGATTTCGCCAGCTACGCCGCCAACATTCGCCAGTTCATGAATGAATTATCAAAAGGCATGGCGGCGAGGAACGACGTGAGTCAACTGGACCTCAAGCCGATCCTTGAGGCCATCGACAACTTCGAGGCCGCCGGCAAGCGCCTGGACGACTCCGCAGCCCGCGCCCTGAGTTCCGGCGCAATTGATCCCAAACTTGCCGCGACCATCAATCACGGGACTATGCAAGTCGAACGCAACTGGCTCAACCCCGACGGCATCCCCGGACGCCCCTGGTTCAAACACATTCTCTACGGCGCCCGCTTCACCTACGCGCACCTGGAGTTGCCCGGACTAACCGAAGCAGTGGAGAAACAAGACTGGCCCGCCGCCCAACAGCAAGCGGAGATTCTGCGGCAGGCGCTAGTCAATAACACAAAGCTGCTGGATCAATTAAACGCAAACTTCTCACCGGCTGTGGCCGCCGAAGCAAAATGATCAAGCCGTCTCCGGTTCGGATTCCTCACCTGCAACCGCAACCTCTTCTTCCCTCGGCATGAACTCGAAAACTTCCTGCTCAGCCGGATTGTTCCACACGGGAGCGAACGACTGCCGGTGCAGCGGCGTTGGACCGTACTCCAGCAGCGCAGCCAGATGTTGCGGAGTGCTGTAGCCCTTGTGCGAAGCCAGCCCGTACTCAGGGAAGACTGCATCCCACTCGCACATCATGTTGTCGCGCTCGACCTTGGCGAGAATGGAAGCTGCCGCAATAGAGACAGAAAGCGCGTCGCCGTGGATGATCGCTTTTTGCGGCAGATCGCAATCCAAGCGCACGGCATCGATGAGCAAGTGATCGGCCGCCGGCCGAAGACGCATCACGGCTTCGCGCATCGCGACACGCGACGCCTGATAGATATTGATCTGGTCGATGCGCGCCGCATCGACCGCCGCAATCGCCCAGGCAACCGCATGTTCGCGAATCCGCGGGGCCAGCAGTTCACGACGCTCGGGCAGCAGCAGCTTGGAATCACGCAGGCCGCGAAGGCGATAGCCGCGGTCGAGAATCACCGCCGCCGCTACGACCGGTCCAAATAACGAGCCGCGGCCGACCTCATCCACGCCCGCTACCATTACCGCCCCTGCCTCCCACGCCTTTTTTTCGTAACGCAGCGTGCAGCGCAGCCTTTTCAGGAGACGCAATTTCGCCGCAGAGGGGGAAAGAGAGAATTCAGAGGCGATCTTCGCAGCGTTCGGCATCGAGGAAAAGTGTTGTCAACATCTTTACTTGCCAGCCGAGATTCCCGCAAGCCTGTAACTGAGGAAAACTTCGCAAATTGTCCCATGCTTTCATTCCGTGCTTTCGGAATCGATGCCAGCTCCCACCCCGCCGTCTGGTAATGCCGCATAGTAACCATTACTTCGATTACGGCAGTACATTGTCCGGTCGGACATGTACTGCTATGTTCGCAACAGATCGCACGCACGCGAGGACTGTTGTGAACCACCGGATAAACCAGCCACCACAGGATGCCGCGCCTGTCGAGAAGTTAGTCCACTTGGCGCTGCCGGTTCGGCTTACGCACATGCAGAACGGCGAACGCGGCGAATTGGAGATGGCTTGCACCTACGACATCCATCCGCATGGCGCGCGCTTGCTCAGCTTTCGCGAGGTAAAGGTTGGAGATTTAATCACCGTCGAACGGGGGCGCAATAAATCGGTGTGCCAGGTCGTCTGGGCTGCCGATCCGAACTCCCCGCTGCGCGGCCAGTTCACCGTGGAATGCGTAGAAGGCAACAGAATTCCTTGGGAAGAAGAGTTGCGTCTCATGCAGGAGCACTATCTGCCGATCATTCCGGATGGCCCGAAAAAGCGGCCGGTGATGAATACTTTCAGAAGAGGCGACCAGAACCGGCGACGGAGTCCGCGATTCCAAGTTGAAGGAGAAGCCGACCTGCTGCGAATCGCCGGACCATCTGGTGCAGGATCATCCAGCGTCGAAGGCCGTGTGGAGCAGATTTCGGAGTACGGCTGCCTGGTGAGCGCGAGCGATCTGCTGGTTCCTGGCACCGGGCTGAGACTGGCTTTGAATATCTACGACGTGAGCGTCGCGCTGAAAGGCAATGTGAAATACACGGCCGAGAACCGGGCGATGGGCGTGGAATTTCAGGAGATTCGCCAGGGTGATCGTCCGCTGCTCGATTATGTGTTGAAGCAGGTGAAGGAGATTCGCCGGCAGGACTTTGCCGACCTGGAAGTTGTCACCGAGCCTTTGGCAGCGGTTGCGGGATAGAGGTGTCAGACTCGCGACGTGTTCTTTGCCGATCGCGCCAGCAAAGGACACGCGAATCTTATTCGACGTCGCGCAGGCGCGCCGCTTTGCCCTTGAGACCGCGCAGATAATACAACTTGGCGCGGCGAACCTTGGACGAGCGCAGCAGATCGACTTTGTCGATCACCTTAGAGTGTACGGGGAAAATGCGCTCCACGCCCTGGCCGAAGCTGATCTTGCGCACAGTGAAGCTAGCCTGTGGTCCGTTATCACGCTTGATCACTACGCCTTCAAAGGCCTGCAAGCGTTCTTTGTCGCCTTCTTTGATCTTCACGTGAACTCGGACGGTGTCGCCCGGGTGAAACGCGGGAATGTCGGTGCGTTGTGTTTTTGCCAGTAGTTTTTCAATGATGAGGTTTGACATAATTTAGTCCTTCTGAACTCTGGAATCGTAAAGATGAAATTCCAGGTCTCTCGATTTCTTTCTTTATTTTTCGATCTCGCCTCGCTTGATTCCTGCGAGATACCTCTTGTCTTCGTCGCTCAATGACGCGCCCTCCAGCAAGTCGGGGCGATTGCGAAAGGTTTTTTCCAGCGCCCGCTGACGACGCCAGCGCCGAATTTCTTCGTGATTGCCAGACATCAATGTCTCAGGTACTGCAATCCCGCGAAAGTCTGCGGGCCGCGTGTAGTGCGGGTAATCCAGCAACCCATTGGACCCGCAAGTCGAGTCCGCACCACCTGAACTCTTCACCTTCACGTCAACGGTAAATGACTCCTGCTGGGTTGACGCTTCGTTTCCCACCGCTCCGGGCAGCAGCCGCGTAACGGCTTCCACGATTACGGCCGCGGCCATTTCGCCGCCACTCAGAACGTAATCGCCGATGGAAAGTTCCCGATCAGCGAGAAAATCTGCTACCCGCTCATCCACGCCTTCATACCGTCCGCAAATCAGAACCATGCGATCCAGCAGCGCCAGTTCCGTAGCAATTTTCTGGCTGAACTTTTGCCCCTGCGCCGAGAGCAATACCACTGATTGTTTCGCGCTCCTTGTAACGCGCTCTTCTCGCGGCGCAAGGTCCATCGACTCCAAACATTCAAAGAGCGGTTCCGGCTTCAGCACCATGCCTTCGCCGCCGCCGAAAGGGCGGTCGTCCACGGTGCGGTGACGATCGTGGGTAAACTCCCGCAGATCGTGGACTTGAATTTTCGCCAGGCCCATCTCTTGCGCCCGGCTGGTTATGCCATAATCCAGCGGCCCGCGAAAGAAGTCCGGAAAAATCGTAACTATGTCGGCCTTCATCGCAGATCAAAACCTTCACCACCAATGGCACAGATCTTTAGCCGCTGTTCCCCGTTAATGCTTTTTTCTCGTTCCCTGCTCTTGCTTCTCTTCTGCCGTAAGCGGAGCGTTCACTTCCAGCAGGCCTTCGGGCAAGTTCATGCGCACCTGCCTGCGCTCAACATCTACGCTGTCGAGATAAGCCTCAGCGAAGGGAACTTCCACCAGCCGGTTTGCGGCGTCGCGAACAACTAACAACGGCGCTTCACCGGCTCCAAACTGGACATCTTCAATGCGCCCAATCTCGCGGCCCTGGTCAAGCACCGCACAACCTACCAAATCGCTTACGTAATTCCAACCAGCTTCCAACGGCGAACGTTGGCTGCGCGGCACTTGCAATTCGCATCCGATCAGCGCTTCGGCCTCGGAGATTGAATCCACACCAGCAAACTTAAAAACCAGCCAGCCTTTATGCGGCCAGATCTCTTCCACTTCCAGTTCTCTCCGAGACTGCTTCGCGTCCCGCGGCAACGCCAGCAACTTCATACCTGCGGCAAATCGATCCGGAACATTGCTGTAAATCTCGCTCGCAACTTCACCGCGGCGGCCCTGCGTTTTCACGACGCGGGCCAGCGTAATGAACTCACTACTTGTTTCAGGATCGCGAATGGCCCGGTTCCCTGCCCCGGCGCTGGCTCTTCGCCGCTTCCTCGGATTGCTGGTCGTGACCAGCTCGTCAAGACTTCTTAGTCGATGACTTCCAGCGTGTACCGCTTTCGCGTGCGCACTCCGGCAGCGCTCAACAGCGTGCGCAGGGCACGCACATTGCGGCCTTGCCGGCCGATGATCTTGCCTACGTCACCTTCGGCAACTTCCAGTTCGATTACGTCGTCGTCCAGATGGTCTACGTAAACTTCATCGGGAGCATCGACGATCCACTTCGCAATCCGCTCGACGAGAAGGCGAACATCTCCAGTGGGTTCAGTCATGATGAGTGTTTAGGCCACGGAAACCGCGGGAGCCGCCACGGGCTTGGAGTAGAGCTTGCCGACTCGCTCTGACATTTGTGCGCCCTTGGAAACCCAGTATTCCACGCGGTCGCGCTTGAACTCGATGCTGGTGGGAGTGGTGCGAGGATTGTACGTCCCCACCACTTCCACCGGCCGGCCATTGCGCGCGCGCGCCTTCTCAATCACCACAATGCGGTAATACGGTTGTTTGCGCGCACCCATGCGCGACAGTCGAATCATTAACACAGATGTGTATCCTTGTTCCGGAAGAGTCCGGCGAGGTCCAGCCAAACCATTATTATGCCGGAGGTTAGCAGGAATGGCAATAGGCGCACACCGCCCGCTCCTGTGTTCCTGATTCGTTTTCCATCCTGTTAGACTTAAAGGTTTGGAGGCAGCAATTTGCAGGCCGTCTACATTCTCTCCGCGGTACGCACGCCGATCGGCAAATTCGGCGGATCGCTGGCTTCGCTGACCGCGGCTGACATGGGCGTGGTTGCCGCCATGGCTGCGATCGAGCGCGCCGGAATCGAACCCGCGCAAGTGGAAGAGACGATCTTCGGCAACGCGCGCCAGGCCGGCGGCGGGCCAAATCCGGCGCGGCAGATTTCCATACGCAGCGGCATGCCGCAGGAAGTGCCGGCCTACACGGTGAACAAGGCGTGCGCCTCGGGCATGAAGTCCATCGCGCTGGCTTACCAGGAGATTGCTACCGGCGATGGAGTGCGTGCTGGCAGGGCGGAACGGAGTCCATGTCGCGGCTTCCTTATTATCTTGAGGGCGCGCGCTGGGGATATCGTCTGGGCAATCAGGAACTGGTCGACGGCATGTATCGCGACGGATTTTTCTGTCCCGTGGCGAAGATGGTGATGGGCGAGACGGCTGAGATTCTCGCCGGGCAGTACAAGATTTCGCGCGAAGAGCAGGATCAATTCGCGCTCGTGTCGCAGACAGCGCGCTGCGGCGGCGCGATCCAGCGGGACGCTTCGACGCCGAAATTGTTCCGGTCACGATCGAAGGCAAGAAGGGCACAACCGTCTTCTCACGCGATGAACATTTGTTTCTCGACGCGACGCTGGAGAAGATGGCCAAGCTGGCTCCGGTGTTTTCGAAGACCGGGACCATTACCGCCGGAAATTCTTCCGGCATCACCGATGGCGCGGCGGCGGTGGTGGTGGCGAGCGAGAAATTCGTCCAGCAGAACAGTCTAAAGCCGCTGGCGCGAATTCTCGGCCGCAACCTCTGCGGGCGTTGATCCGCGCTCATGGGGATCGGGCCGGTGCCGGCTATCCGCAAGCTGGAACAGAAACACGGCCTCAATCTCAGCGACTTTCGATCTGGTCGAACTCAATGAAGCCTTCGCGGCGCAGGTGCTGGCCTGCGATCGCGAGTTGCATTTCGATCGCGACAAACTCAACGTCAACGGTGGCGCCATCGCGCTCGGCCATCCCATCGGCTGCACCGGGACGCGCATCACGGTCACGCTGCTCCACGAAATGCTCAAGCGAAAAGCCCGCCGCGGCCTGGCCACGCTCTGCGTCAGCGGCGGGATGGGCATGGCGCTGGCGCTGGAAAGTGTGGCGTAAGAGGATGGTTTACTCTCGTCTCTTCGCGAGCGTTGCTAATACTGGATCGAGACGCGGTATGATGCAGCCGCTCCACTAAAGCTCGGATACTCCCGATTACTGCCTGAATCGAATGATTGAGCCACTGCCGCGTTGACTCCCGCAAAACGCGGTGGCTATACTTTTCATCAGAGTCGGCTCACCTCTCAGGAGACGGAATGACCCTTTCCGCATTAATCGTGGACGATGAGCAACTCGCCCGCGACGAACTTGCCTTTCTACTGAAGAGCGCTGGCGATGTAAATGTTGTGGCCCAGGGGAAAAATGGCCTTGAGGCGATCAGCCTCATCAAGGAACATAATCCTGATCTTGTTTTTCTCGACGTCCAAATGCCGGGACTCGACGGCTTCGGCGTCATCAAGAAACTGCTCGACAAGAAAATTCCCTTGCCCAAAATCGTTTTCGCGACTGCCTTCGACCAGTACGCGGTAAAGGCGTTTGAGGTGAACGCCGTCGACTATCTGCTGAAGCCCTTCGACAAGAAGCGCGTGGCGCAGTCGCTACAAAGGCCCGCACGCAACAAGAAGCGCAGGAGCTGCCCGGAGAAAAAATCGACACCCTGGTACGGATGCTGCAAGCGCCAAAAACTCAGAGTTCGAAAATACTTCTCAAGGCCGTGGGGCGAATGTTTCTGGTGGACCAGAAGGAAATCTGCTACGCCTCGATTGAAGATGGCGTGATCACGGTGGTAACGGCGGGCGCATCCGGCATGGAGGGACACTCCAACTGCCGCACTTTGGAAGAACTACTCGCCAGCCTGGATCAGGGATTGTTCTGGCGCGCTCACCGCTCCTATCTGGTGAACATCAATCGAATTCGCGAAGTCGTGCCCTGGTTCAAGAGCTCGTATCAGTTGCGCATGGACGACAAGAAGCAAAGCGAGATTCCAGTCAGCCGCGCTCAAACCAAGCGGTTGCGGGAGCTCTTCGGTCTCTGAATTCGCCGCTGCCCCGCGAACGCCCCTGCTGGACCTTTGCGTGTTAGCCGCCGCTGTGACAGCAAGCGTCGACAGGCTACCCAGCCTCAGCGCAACAGCTTGTTCTACTCTTTCCACCGAACGAAGAAGATCCTCAATCAGCGTGCCGGTATACAAATCCACTCATTTCTGCACGACCTCGAACGGGCCAGATCGGTCGGGCATGAAATTTTGGAAGGCCGGCCGAGTTTCCAGCCGGCCTTCGGGGGGAGGGTTAGACCACTAAAGCTTCTAACCCGGTCCGGTCTCGAATGACGAGTGTTGCCCCTTCGAGCCGGATCAGCCTCTTTTTCTTCAGATGACTTAGCAATCTCGTCACCGTCTCTCGCGATGAACCAATCCTTTGGGCCATCTCCTCATGGGTCATGGCGGAACGGAGCCGCTGCCCGTCCGATTGCGGAGTGCCTACGGGAGCGCATGACAAAAGTAGTTTGGCGAGTTTTCCCGAAGACGAACGAGCCAGCACCAGATCGTGTATGTCGCGATAGGCGCCTTGGAATTCACGGCTCAGCGACTGGGCGGCGTGCACCGCTACTTCGCTCTCGTTCTGCATGACCGTCATCAACTCCTGGCGGCCGATGAAATTCAATTGGCAAGGAGTGCTGGTCTCAGCGGTCATTTCGTAGTTCGTACCGGAAATGACGGCACTCAGTCCCAGTGCTTCCCCCGCCTCGGCCTGCTTCAGGATAAGCACCTTACCTTCCTTCGAGGTCGTCGAAAGCTTTACCTTGCCCGAGCAAAGGATGTACATACCTCGCGGCGTCTGCCCCTCCACAAAAAGCAGCGCCGCGGAAGGCATCACGCTGTGGTGGCTGATGCTATCCATCGCTCGCTGCACCGCAGGCGAGAAGCGGCAGAAACAGTCTTCCTGGACGGCCTTGCACCCCATGCAACTCTCGATAATGTCGAAGCCGTAGGGAGTCCTCATGCCTGCCTCCTTCAAGAAACCAGAGTGCTCTTGGTACGCCGGGTCGCCGTTTTCCGGAAAGTGTGGCCGTGGTTGCTGCGAACGCTCCAGCAGGGACCGGGAATGAGCCCTAGTGTCCTGGTTGGAACTACGAGCTCCGGAAATAACTTCCCAAGCCGCGCCAGCATCTCCCCTTCGTTCCCATTCCACCTGGCAAGCAAACAAATACAGAGGATCGATCTCGTCCGAAGCAGCCTGATTCAGAATTAGATCAACGTCAGCGCCAACCGAGGTGGCGGCTCTCAAGTTGGATGACACAGGACACCCAATCTTCTTGGCGTTTCAACGGCTGTCCACGCGACACGCTGTTACGGGAAGTTAGCTCCCGCTTGACTGCGGGGCTGGCACACTTCGGCGATGACCGAACCAAATTGTCCGGCCCAAAGTTCCTTGCTACTAACATGGTTCATGCCCCAATGCGAGTTCCGCTATCGACAGGGCCGCGGCTGTCCGTCCGCCTTCGGGAACCTTCATTTCAACTTTGTTTTAAGCTTTCCCGATTAGACCGATGTCATAGCACTTGTGGTTCCAGAATGGCACCCTAATGAGAAGGTTCTAACCTGCAGAAAAAACACGAACCTCGCCAATGAGGTCCTGCTTTTCCTCCGCTTCCCCTGCCGACCAGGCGGCAATCCCTGATCAATCGGCACGTCGAATGGCATTCCCTGAATCTCGATTTACTCCGATGAAGAACCGGAATAATCACGTCGCGTAATTCTCAGCCGCTCAATCTTCGACTGCAGTGTGGTGCGCTTGAGCCCCAGGCGACGAGCCGCTCCTTTCGGCCCCGAGATTACTCCCCCGGCTTCCCGCAGAATCTGGACAATGTGCTCTCGTTCAGCGGTCTCAAGCGAACTGTCAACGGAGCCGTGACCCCTTCCTTGCAGTTCAGACAACGGTACTCGCAAGGCGGTCCCCTCCGTCAGGATGACCGAGCGCTCGATAAAGTTTTCCAGCTCTCGTACATTGCCCGGCCAATCCCAGTCGATCAGAGCATCCATGGTCTCGTTGGGCACCGTCTCAATCGTATGTTCCATCCGGGCGGCAAATTTTCTAACGAAGTATCGGACCAATACGGGAATATCCTCGCGCCTCTCGCGTAGAGGAGGAATATGAATTGGAAATACATTCAGGCGATAGAACAGGTCGCTGCGAAACCTCTGTTCCGCCACGCTTTTGGTTAAATCCCTGTTGGTAGCCGCGATCAGGCGAAGATTCACTTTGATCGTCGCCGTGCCTCCCAGCCTCTCGAACTCATGGTCCTGCAAAACACGGAGCAGCTTGGGCTGCAACTCAAGCGGGATATCGCCAATCTCATCTAAAAACAGAGTACCTTTGTGCGCCAGTTCCAGCCGTCCGACTTTCTGTCGAACCGCTCCGGTAAATGCGCCCTTTTCGTGGCCGAACAATTCGCTCTCCAACAGTCCGGTAGGAATGGCAGCACAATTCAAAGAGACAAACGCCTTGTCCTTGCGTTTGCTGGCATGATGGAGAGCACGCGCAATCAGGCCTTTACCCGTTCCCGTTTCCCCCAGCAGCAGCACGGTGGCATCACTGGTCGCAACAATGGCTACTTGCTCCAACACTTTCTGCAAAGCCGGACTCTCCCCGATGATTCCTGCAAAATGAACTGCAGTTTGGGTCTCGCCTTCCAGGTACCTCTTCTCCTGACCCAGGCGAATTTTGAGTCGTTCGACTTCGCGCGCCGTTGCAGCGTTTTCCAAAGCGATGGCCAACTGGGCCGCGATCTGGTTCAGGAGGGTTAGGTCGTCAGGTTTGAAGGCTTCGACGCGAGTGCTGCCCAGCACCAAAACTCCCACCGGACCTTTCGGCCGGATCAAGGGGACGCAACATAGCGACTGAAAGCCCTCGGTCAGCAGATGTTCTGTAACGTCCGACCTAAAATTCTGCATATCTTTCTTACTGAAAATCAGGGGGGTGCGTTCGCGGCAGGCCTTTCCAACGGGATCTTTCGTCGCAATCACTTCAGCGCCGTGGCTCCCACCTTTCCGGAAGGGAAAGTCGATTGATTGCCGGACCAACTGTCCGCTATTTTCGTCGCGCAAAGAGAGCGCCGCGTATTCCTGCCGCAAGACCCGGCGCAAACGAGCGGAAACTTGCGGAAAGACCTGCCGCACGTCCCATTTCGATTCCAGGAGCCGACCGACCTCCGTCATTACCTGTCCACGTTTTTTCTGCTCTTTCAAATTCTCCGAGACAGTCCGGAAGGACTCCTCGAGGGTCTTTTGCTGGGTAATCTCCACCACGATGACGCCGATTCTTGTGACTCGACAGTCAGAGTCCTTGATGGGAACATAGTGACCGATCCAATGACCGGGTGTGGATCTCGTTGGCAGGATCGAACTGATTTCCCGATTGAGCACCGCTTGCCCGGTTGCCTTCACGCGTTCGTAATAAGGTTCCAGCAACTCCGCGAAATCCCCCAAAATTTCGCGAATCGTCTTTCCTAAATGTGCTTCCGCGGGTATGCCGTGCATCTCCGCGAGATTTTTGTTGATCGCGAGACAGCGAAAGTCGGTGTCCAAAATAGAAAGGCCCGCCGTGAAGGGGACGGATTCATCATTCAGGAGCTGCTCCCATTCGGCTAGAGATTCAGGAATGGCGAGTGTACCTTCGTGAGTTATTTTGGTATTCGTGCCGCGAGCCGTCATCCCGCGACTCCATTGCTCCGATAGTCTTTGGAACCTTGGTTTGGCAGATGAAGCTGGAGAGGGTCGAAAGGAATAATCCTGATTCTCTGTTGCGGCGAAAGCTTCCGGAATGACTTGTACGGCGGGTGAAGAAACGACACGTTCTCTACGGGCGTAAACGGCAGCCGATGCCGTCGCAGCTCAAACCTGATTTTCGGAGTGTCAAAGGGGCGCATTAAGGAAAACAAACTCTCCTGCGACTCTGCCCCCTCGTGTAGAGTCGCTCTTACATCCGCAAAACTTCTGGTCCGATTATAAACAGAAGTTTCTCATTCGTGATCCATGACTCGATTGATTTCGCGTTTCGTAACAGAATTACGGAAACGGGATTTGTTCGGGCCGCCCCTCCTGCATCTTTCGAAGCCTTGTCCGAAATGCAGACATCGGCGACGGCTATAATCGGGAGCATGGCTCGCGGTTGGGAGAGCAAGTCGATCGAGGCACAACAGGAAGAAGCTGCCACCGCGGTAACGCCGGGAAAGCCGCGCCTGACAGGCGAAGAGGCGGCACGTCTGCGCGAAAAAGAGAACCTGCGGCTCTCGCTCCGCCGAGTCTCCGAACAACTTGAAAGCTGCCGCGACTCCCGCCTTCGCAGCATGCTGGAGCATGCCAAAACCGACCTGGAGCAAAAGATCGCACAACTCAATCCATAAGGTTGAGCCATTAGACCAGCCTGTCCGGCAGACCATTGGGCTGAACCGTTGTGTGCTTCGATGTCATGAACCAATTCCCGATCCGGAACATACAGTCCTTGCCTTACCAGCCGCCAAGGTCATAGCCCTCTGGACCCCTGACGTATAATTGCAGTTCCCATGAAAGCCTACGTTTACGTCTCGCTTAAGAAAAGTGTTCTCGATCCTCAAGGCAAAACCATCCAGGGCGCGCTCAAGAAGATGGGCTACAAAGGTCTGGAAGAAGTCCGCCAGGGAAAATATTTCGAGCTTACGCTGGATGGCGGGCTGAACCGCCAGGAAGCGCAAGCCGAGGTCGAACGCATCGCGCGAGAAGTTCTCACCAACCCGGTCATTGAAGAGTTTCACTGCTCCCTCGCAGACTGAATTCCTGGAGCTTCCGCATGTGTGGCATTGTTGGTTATGTCGGCAAGAAGCAAGTGGTCCCGATCATCGTCGAGGGCCTGCGGCGTCTGGAATACCGCGGCTATGACTCGGCTGGCATTGCCGTTGCCGGCAACGGTGACAAACTTCAGATCCGCCGCGCCGAAGGCAAGCTGCGCAATCTAGAGGAAGCGATCCGGCTCAAGCCGCTCGATGGCAGCTACGGCATCGGCCACACGCGCTGGGCTACCCACGGACGCCCCACCGAAGAGAATGCTCATCCCCATCGCGATTGCACCGGCAAAATTGTTGTCGTGCACAATGGCATCGTCGAGAACTATCTCAGCCTGAAAAAAAAGCTGATCGAAGAGGGCCACACATTCTCGACCGAAACCGATACTGAAGTCATCGCTCATCTGATTGAGAAGCATCTTTTCAAAAGCGGCAACGGTCACCGTCCGACTCTCGAAGATGCAGTCCGCCGCACGGTGAAAGAACTCAGCGGTGTCTTCGCTCTCGCCGTTATCTCCGTTGACGACCCCAATAAAATCGTGGCCGCACGCAATGGGCCTCCTTTGGTGGTGGGCCTGGGCAACGACGAGTATTTTGTCGCCTCCGACGTTCCCGCAATTCTCTATCACACGCGCGACATTTTCTTTCTCGCCGACGGCGACCTCGCCGTGGTCACGCCCGCGGGTGTGGAGCTCACGGATTTCGAGGGAAGGCCGATCCAGCGCCAGGTGCAGCACGTGACCTGGGATCCGATCATGGCGGAAAAGGGCGGCTTCAAGCATTTCATGCTCAAGGAAATTTACGAGCAGCCGCGCGCCGTCCGCGACACTACATTAGGGCGCGTTTCCCTCGACACCGGCCACATCTTCCTCGACGAAATGCAAATCAGTGAGTCGGAATTCCGCGCCACAAAAAAAATCAACATTGTGGCTTGCGGCACCAGTTGGCACGCCGGGCAAGCGGGCAAATTCATGATCGAAAGTTTTGCCCGCGTCCCGGTCGAGGTCGATTACGCCAGCGAATGGCGCTATCGCGATCCCATCGTCGATCCCGACACGATTACCCTGGTGATTTCGCAATCGGGCGAGACGGCCGATACCATCGCCGCCCAGCGCGAGGCCAAAGCGAAAGGCTCGCATACTCTCGCCATCTGCAACGTCGTCGGCTCCATGATCACTCGTGAGGCCGCCGGAACGATCTACACGCATGCCGGCCCCGAGATCGGCGTCGCTTCCACCAAGGCTTTCACCTGCCAGCTCACCGCGCTTTATCTGTTCGCTCTGTATCTTGCGCAAGTGCGCGGCGCCATGACCGTCGAGCAAATCCGCACTGCCGCCGAGGAACTTACACTGATACCCGGCAAGCTCGAAAACATTCTCACGCACGACGAAGCTTGTGAAGACCTCGCCAAGCGTTTCCAGCGCGCCCAGGATTTTCTTTTCCTCGGCCGCGGCATCCACTATCCCATCGCTCTCGAGGGTGCGTTGAAGCTGAAAGAAATCTCCTACATCCACGCCGAGGGATATCCGGCTGGCGAGATGAAACACGGCCCTAACGCATTGATCGATGAGAATCTTCCCGTGGTCATCGTCGCGACTCGAGACGTCAGCGATGCCGACTCGATGGTGCGCTATGAGAAGACAATGTCGAACTTGAAGGAAGTGAAGGCACGCTCTGGAGTGGTTATCGCGCTCGCCACCGACGGCGACGAGGAGATCAAGGAAGCGGCCGATCACGTCCTCTACGTTCCCGCCGCGCCGGAAGAACTGTCGCCGATTCTAGAAATCGTTCCCTTGCAGTTGCTGGCCTATCACATCGCCGTGCGTCGCGGCTGCGACGTGGATCAGCCCAGGAATTTGGCCAAGTCAGTCACCGTGGAATAGGCGCGCCGTACGCGAGCATCGTCTCCTGCGTTTATTTCACCGAATCACAACTAAGACTTCACCTCCCGAATAGTCCTTCGCAGTGATACTAAAACCCAACTCAAAGCCACGATCCCCGCTCCCCATGTTGCGAATGCCACATCCACCACCCACTTCGGGGCCGCTCCTACTCTCCGCAACAAGAATGGGAGGAAATTCCACGTCGTGATGTGAACGTAGTCCCATGCGTCCCAGTGCATGGCTTCAGTGTCTAGCCCCCAGGCATCCATCTTGCCCAACGCGAATGCCACTATGTTCTTGAAACGCAGCGCGATCACGAATGTGGGATGCCCCAGCGTCTCCATCTGGTAAATCTCCAGCGGCAACCAGAAGGCAAGCGAAGCAACCTGAATCATCAGGCTGGCGCCGATCAACATCATTCCGCCCCGCCAGATCCACAGGCTCAGATTTTCTCGATAACGCATCAACAGTGGCACGGCAAGCAACGCCGCCATCTCCGCCGCAGTCGAAACATAACGATCGCCCCAGGCAAAATCTCCCGCCCAGTACGTGTACCGCGCATAGAAGCTGATGTAGACCAGCAGAAGTAACAACGAAGTCACACCATACGCGCGAACTTCTGGCGACAAACGACTCCACAACAAAACCAGCAGCACAATGGCTAACACCAGCAGAGGATCGAAAAGCAGAATCGACTTCTCCGGCTTAAACAGTGCGCAAAAAAAGCCTTCGTGAAACGGCGAGGTCCACGGATAGTTTGCCGGAAGGGTGGGGTCCTGCATCCGATGTTCCTTGGCAAACAGCGACACGTACGTGTTGGTAAACGATCCGAACCGATAGAACTGGTAGAGCCGGTCGATCAGCAAGAAAAAACCATACACCGGAGCGGCGACCTTGCAATACGCGACGAACCGCTGCCAGAGTTCGCGTCCTCGCTCTCCCTCAAACCAAAGCACCAGCAATAGAAAAATGCCGCCCAAAATAAGATCCAAGCCGGTGGTGAGGCGCGTGAGCAAGTTCAGTCCAAGTGCGCCGCTGCCCAGCAAGAGCGCACGCCGGCTTCCCGTCCGCAGCCACTCATACTGAAACGAAAATCCAGCCAGCGTGAGCAGCATGATGTAGTTGTTCTCTGCCATGTTCTGCGTGTAGTGCAGGTGGGTCGTGCAGAACATCAGCGCCAGCAAGCCCAGCACGGACTCGCTCACACTGAATCGCAACTGGCGAAGCAGTCGAAAGCCCACCAGCGCCGTGAGCACGTTCACCAGAATGCCGGTGAGATAACTGACCACGATGGCGCGCACCTGCGGATCGTCTTCGTAGTCAGAAAAAATGCTCCAGTGCGAGATCCACGTCGCCACCAGATCAGCGGGCAGCATCAGCAACGACTGACCGATTCCATACCAGGCGTAGAGCTGGCCGCCGCGGCCGTGCAGGCCGAACTCAGGATAGTCGTTGGGAAAAACCTGCGGCTCGGAAGTCCAGAGCCAGTGCGCAGCCTGTAACCGGTGCATGGTGTCGGCTGTGCCAAGTTCTCCGGACTGCACCACGAAAGCCAGCAGGCCCGCTGCCAGACACAACAAGACCAACGGATCACCCATCCAACGGCGGAGGCGCGAGCTCATCGTTAGGATGGTAATACAGAGCGGCCCCCGGTTTTCCGCGGTACCGCTTGAATTGCGCGACCGGTTTGGTTCTGACGCGGTAGACTGTATCGGAAAAGTCATGCCCGCCTGCTCATCCTGCGGTACTGATGTTCCATCAACCGGACGATTCTGCTCGGCCTGCGGCGCGCCTGCCGGCAACTCGGACCATCTCGCCACTCTCGACTTTGCGACGGCAACCTCGCCTTTGCCGCCTCGGCCAGTGTCCTCGTCGCGGCCTTCCAGTTCCCCCGAATACAAGAGCGAGGGTCGCTTCCTCCCCGGTCGATTACTGGCTGGGCGTTACCGAATCATTGCATTGCTGGGAAGAGGTGGTATGGGCGAGGTGTATCGCGCCGACGATCTCACGCTGGGCCAGCCCGTGGCTCTCAAGTTCTTGCCTGACGAAGCCGCGCGTGAACAAGGCCTACTCGAGCGCTTCAAGAATGAAGTGCGGATCGCGCGCCGGGTTTCTCATCCCAACGTTTGCCGCGTTTACGACGTGGGCGAGGTTGAGGGTCACACTTTCTTCACCATGGAATATGTCGATGGAGAAGACCTTGCTTCGCTGCTTGCGGCGCATCGGCCGTCTGCCCGAAGACAAAGCTCTCGACATTGCGCGCCAGCTCTGCGCGGGACTGGCCGCCGCGCACACCAAAGGCGTTCTCCATCGCGATCTGAAGCCGGCGAATATCATGCTGGATGGCCGCGGCCAGGTGGTCATCACCGACTTCGGATTAGCCGGAGTCGCCGATCAGATTCAGGGAGCCGAGGTGCGCAGCGGAACTCCGGCCTACATGGCGCCCGAGCAGTTGGCGGGAAAAGAAGTCAGCACTCGCAGTGACATTTTTTCCCTGGGGCTCGTGTTGTACGAAGTCTTCACTGGCAAGCGAGCTTTCTCCGCGAAATCCGGCGAGAAGGTGCGGGCGGCGGACGATAGAAGTGCTGAGCCGGCCTTCGTCGGTAGTGAAAGATCTGAATCCCGTGATAGAGCGCGTCATCCTCCGTTGCCTCGAGACCGAGCCATCGGCGCGGCCGGCGACGGTGCTCAGCGTGGCGGCGGCCCTGCCGGGAGGTGATCCGCTAGCGGCAGCGTTGGCGGCGGGCGAGACACCTTCCCCGCAGATGGTGGCGGCGTCCGGGGAAACGGCTGGACTGCGTCCAAGGATCGCGGTTGCTTGTTTTGCCTCGGTGCTGATCGCTTTGGGCATGGTCACGTTTCTCGGCATTCATTACAGCGGTCTCGGGAAGATGCGGCTGGAGTTGACGCCGGAGGTGCTCACGCAGAAGGCGAGAGAGATCGTTGCACGGCTGGGATATCCAGAGCGGCCATTGGATCGTGCGTCCGACCTCTACCAGGACAGCGACTTCCAGGAGTATGTCGAGAGGAACGACAAGCCCCATCCGGACTGGGATGCTGTGCTCGCGGCACGGCCGTCCCTGCTGCAGTTCTGGTACCGGCAAAGTCCCGATGACATGATGGCGCAGGGCTTTCGGGATCAGCTGCTGAACCCAGGGATTGTGATGCGCGACGATCCTCCGACAACGCTTTCGGGGATGATCAACCTGGAACTCGATCCACAAGGGCGGCTGACTTACTTCCAGGCGATCCCTCCACAAAAGGACGGTTCGGCCGCGCAGTCCGTCCCGTTTGACTGGAATATTCTCTTCGCTGCTGCGGGGCTGGATGCGGCCCAGTTTCAGAAAGCGGAGCCGACATGGAACTCGCTGGCCTCCTCTGATACGCGCGTGGCCTGGACGGGAACATGGCCGGGAACGACGCGGCCGCTGCGGGTGGAAGCGGCTTCCTGGCATGGCAAACCGGTTTTCTTTTCCCTGATCGGCGACTGGACCAAACCGGATCGCATGAAGAGTCCGGAAGATTCGACGGGGAAAAAAGTGCAGCAGGTGCTGGAAATCGTGTTGTTCCTGTCGCTCTTGCTGGGAGCCGTTCTCTTGGCGCGGCGAAATTACCGGCAAGGGCGCGGCGATCGCGAGGGTGCGTTTCGCCTGGCGTCGGTAATGTTTGCGCTCGAGATATTGTTGTGGCTCTGCCGCGGGCATCTGGTTCCCAGGATCGAAACCCTGGGCGTCTTCATCCTCGCGGTCAGCACCGCATTATTCGTCTCTGGACTGACCTGGATGCTGTATCTGGCACTGGAACCGTGGGTACGGCGGCGCTGGCCGCAGACCATTATTTCGTGGAGCCGGCTCATGTCGGGGCAATTTCGCGATCCGCTCGTAGGGCGCGATATTTTGTTTGGCGTGATGTTGGGCGTGGTCTGGATTCTCATTTTTCAGATTCGTTCTATCCCGATGATGCACATGGGAGCGGCGCCAGGAATTGCGCAGACCGAATATCTGGCGGGTGGGCGCGAGGCGCTGGGCGCGTGGCTGATGCAGATCCCGGCCTCCATTCTAGGGACTTTGCAATTCTTTTTTCTCCTCCTGGGATTGAAAGTCTTGCTGCGCAAAGATTGGCTGGCCGTCATCGCGTTCGTTGCGCTCTTCGCGTTGCTCCAGGGACTCACCTCCTCGTACGCGGCCGTGGAGTTGCCCGCCTGGATTCTGATCTACGCCATCGCGGCGCTGATCGTCTATCGCTTCGGACTGATCCCCCTGGCCTGCGCAATCTTCACCATCAACATGCTCTTGAATGTCCCGTTCACTTCCGACTTCTCAGCCTGGTACATGACAACTTCCATTCTCGCACTGCTCAGCGTGGTGGCACTGGCGGGCTGGGGCTTTTATCACTCGCTCGGCGGAGAGCCGCTGTGGCGAGCGGAAATCGAGTGAGGTAGACGTCAAAGGATCGATCGAACATGGGGCATCGCGCGGCGGGATAGCGCGGAATTTTCTCACCGCGAACAGCGCGGTGCTACAATGGCGCGTCCAACCGACAGCCCAACACACGGGCGAGAAATGATCGGGGCCGAACCTTCCTGCTGGGCTGCCAAAAATCTCACTGAAGAGGTGTCTTATGAAAAGACTGCTGTTAGCTGCGGTGCTATTGGCGTCTGCGACCCTCTGTGCCCAGAGCCCTTTCGACGGAACCTGGATGACCAAACTGGACACAGCGAAGTTTCCGACAAAGCCCGACAAGTATTCGTTGAGCAACAACATGTATGAGTGCCTGACCTGCGTTCCGAAGATCGCGGTAAAGGCCGACGGCAACGATCAGAAAGTTACCGGACATCCTTACTACGACACCATCGCGGTTAAAGTCGTAAATGCCAGTTCGGTTGAGATCATCGAGAAGAAAGAGGGGAAGGTGATGTACACCGACACGGCGACCGTCTCCGACGATGGGAAAACTCTGCACGACAAATTCACAGACAGTACGGAAGCCAAACCGGTGACGGGAGAGGTTACATCCACGCGAGTAAGCCCGGGCGCCGCGGGTTCGCACGCGCTATCGGGAGCGTGGCGGACCTCGAAGGTCGATAGCGTCTCGAATAACGGGCTGACTGTGACCTATCAAAGCACAGCGGATGGGCTGAAAATGGCAGACCCGAACGGCGAGAGCTACGATGCGAAGTTCGATGGCAAAGACTACTCGGTTGAGGGAGATCCAGGGCACACCATGGTTTCGCTGAAGCGGATTTCTGCGAACACGATTGAGGAGATCGACAAGCGCGACGGGAAGGTGGTCGGGATCAACCGCATGACGGTATCGAAGGACGGAAAGTCGATCCACGTGGATTACACCGATAAGCTGCACGGGACGACAACCTCGTTCGAAATGGAGAAACAATCATAAGGACCGTGACGTTGGAGATAATGGCACGGAGTAGCCATTTACCAATCCACGGCTTCCGATTAATCTCCTGATTGAGCAGCACTTGGGGGAGGGCTGATCGACATTACGCTCCCGACTCGAAAGAGTCTGGGGCGTTTTGTTTTGTGGGAGTGAAGAGCCTGGACGAGAGTGTACCCGGAAACAAAATCATACCTTTCAGCTAATATCCTTGCTTTGTTGAGCTTGCGGCGAGTCGATCTGTGGTTGGCCAGATAAAATCTTTGAAACCAATCACCTGCGGGTAAAATATTATGAAATAAGGAGTTAGCGGTGGGACGGAGGCTGGGCTTGAGGCTCGAGGATTCGTATCTCTCAAAGCTAATCAAGACATTGTTATTATAGCATGGATGTTCTATTTTGGTTCGGGTGATTTAGCCGCATGGGGTAAAAAGGGGCCTGACGCCGCCTGCCGAAAGCGGACCGTGGAGCGGGACGCCGTCGCAGGGAGTTTCCCCGAGCCGGGAGCAGGGGTGGAAACTCCCCTTGGAGTTCGTGGCACTGCGCGCAGGTATGGGGTCCTTCGACTGCGCGGCTGCTTCGCATTCGCGAAGCGGCGCTCGCTCAGGATGACAGCGTGTCGGGAAATAAAGGCTCCACCCTAGCGCAGAGAACGCGCTAAGAATGGGGCACCCTCAAATCTCGCAACGGAAACGCAAATTTGGACCGCCCTGTCACCTCTCGTTTCTTTCCCGCATCTCTAATCCGTAGATATGCCGCAACTTCCCTACCCTCCACAGCATCTAAACCTTGACAGCATTCCACTCAGGTCTTAGCATGGGGTTGTTGGCAATCATAAGCGCATTGATTATAAAGCACTTATTTGCATCAGGAAAGTTAACAGGAGACGATTATGGCCAAGATTATTGGAATTGACCTTGGGACGACCAATTCTTGCGTGGCGGTGATGGAGGGCGGCGAGCCTAAAGTTATCCCTAATGAAGAAGGAGGGCGAACCACGCCTTCCGTGGTTGGTTTTACCAAGACCGGGGAACGGCTGGTGGGGCAGGTCGCGAAGCGGCAGGCGATCACCAATCCGGAGAACACGGTTTATTCGATCAAGCGCTTTATGGGGCGGCGCTACAACGAAGTGACGGAAGAGATCAAGATGGTGCCCTATAAGGTGGTGCAGTCGGGCGACCACGTGGCGGTGCTGGCGCAGGGCAAGGAGTACACGCCTCCGCAGATTTCGGCGCTGATTTTGCAGAAGCTGAAGAAAGCGGCGGAAGACTACCTCGGTGAGAAAGTGAACGAGGCGGTCATCACTGTGCCCGCGTATTTTAACGACGCGCAGCGGCAGGCCACCAAAGATGCCGGGCAGATTGCCGGACTGGAAGTGAAGCGCATTATCAATGAGCCCACGGCGGCGGCGCTGGCCTACGGTCTCGACAAGACGAAGGACGAGATGATCGCCGTGTATGACTTCGGCGGCGGAACGTTTGACATCTCGGTGCTGGAAGTGGGCGAGGGCGTGATTGAAGTGAAGGCCACCAATGGCGACACGCACCTGGGCGGCGACAACCTGGATCAGCGAATTGTTGACTGGTTGATTGACGAATTCAAGAAAGATGAAGGGCTCGACCTGCGCGGCAAAGGAAACGAGATGGCGCTGCAGAGGCTGCGCGACGCGGCCGAGCGGGCGAAGATTGAGCTTTCGACCACGATGGAGACGGAAATCAATCTGCCGTTCATCACGGCGGATGCCGGTGGGCCGAAGCATCTGGTGAAGAAGCTGACGCGAGCCAAGCTGGAAGGGATGGTGGAAGACATCATTCAGCGATCGGTGGGACCGTGCAAGCAGTGTTTGAAGGATGCGGGCGTGGACGCCAGCAAGATCAACGAAGTCGTGCTGGTGGGCGGACAGACGCGTATGCCGCGGATTCAGGCGCTGGTGAAGGAGCTGTTTGGCAAGGAAGGACACAAGGGAGTGAATCCTGATGAGGTAGTCGCGATTGGCGCGGCGATTCAGGGCGGCGTGCTGGGCGGCGAAGTGAAAGATTTGTTGCTGCTGGACGTGACTCCGCTGTCGCTCTCGATTGAGACGCTGGGCGGGGTGGCGACGCCGATGATTCCGCGGAACACGACGATTCCAACAAAGAAGACGGAGACGTTTTCGACCGCGGCGGACAATCAGACCTCGGTTGAGGTGCACGTGCTGCAAGGCGAACGTCCCATGGCGGCGCAGAACAGGACTCTGGGCAAGTTCCACTTGACCGGAATTCCGACGGCTCCGCGCGGCGTGCCGCAGATTGAGGTGACATTCGACATCGACGCCAACGGCATCCTGAACGTGACCGCGAAGGATACGGCCACGGGCAAGGACCAGAAGATTACGATCACGTCGTCTTCGGGACTGTCGAAGGAAGAGGTCGAGCGCATGGCCAAGGAAGCGGACGCACATGCGGCGGAGGACAAGGCAGCGCGCGAGTCGATCGAGGCGAAGAACCAGCTCGACAGCATGGTTTACAGCGTCGAGAAGATGCTGCGAGACTCGGGAGATAAGATCTCGGGCTCGGACCGCGGCGACGTGGAAAATGCGCTGGCCGATGCCAAAAAGGCGCTGGAGTCGAATGACAAGGCGCAGATGGATAAGGCTCGCGAGACGCTGACCAAAGCTTCGCACAAGCTGGCCGAGGAGATGTACAAGGCGGCGCAGGCGAAGGGTCCGGCAGCGGGTGGGCCGACTCCGGGTGCGGCGGCGGGCGGCGACCACAGCGGCAACGGTCAGGCCAAGAAAGATGAAGGCGTGATCGATGCTGAGTATGTGGACGTCGAGGACAAGAAATAAGCTGTCGGCTCTCAGCGGTCAGCTTTTAGTTGGAAACCGTGTGGCGCGGGCAGGTTTGCTCGCGCCATACATTTTAACGGGTCGGGGGAAGAATCTTAGGGGAGTGAAATGGACTTTCAGGTGAACGACCAGACTTATTTTTTGAGTCTGGCTGAGGATGAAAGACGGTGGCGGGTTTTTGTTTCGACGCCAACGGGAGCGTGGCGAATTCCGGTGTATGAGGATGCGGCGGAATCCGAGCCGCTGGTCGTGCTACAAGAAGAGAAGCACAGGATGCCGAATTGATTATGCTGTCATCCTGAGCGGAGTGGGTGCTTCGCGAAGCGAAGCAGTCGCGGAGTCGAAGGACCCCTTGCAAGCATGGGTTTACGAGAGACCTGGATAGGAGTCCTCTCGGTGCTCGGTGAGAACTCCCTGTTAGGTTCGTGCCGAGACTAAGAAGGATGGGGTCTTTCGACTACGTTTCCTTTCGCTTCGCGAATGGAAACTTCGCTCAAGATGACAGGGGTCGGTGGCTGTCGTGAAGAGGGAAATTTCGCTCAACATGACAGGTTTATGGAGCTGCCGTGAAGGATCACGAGTACTTCGTTTACATCGTCTGTAGCGGGTCGGGCACGCTTTATATTGGGATGACGAACAACGTCTATCGGCGAGCTTTGGAACACAAGCGAGGCGAAGTGGACGGGTTTGCTAGCAAGTATCATTGCGACCGGCTGGTATATTACGAGAGCTTCGACGATGTGCATTAGGCCATCGGCCGCGAGAAGCAATTGAAAGGTTGGGTTCGGGCGAAGAAGATTGCTCTCATTGAGTCGAAAAATCCACGATGGGAAGATCTGGCAGACAAATGGGGTTCAGAGATGGCATTTGCGGGAGAAGCAATCAAAGGTCGATGAGAAAATTTCCCTGATAAGTCGGTACCGCTGCAGGCAAACATGGGGTCCTTCGACCACGTTCCGTCCGCTTCGCGAACGGAAGCTTTGCTCAGGATGACAGAAGTATTTGGATGACAGATTGTTCTAATGGCGACGACTACTAAGAAAGACTATTACGAGATTCTGGGCGTAAAGAAGTCCGCGTCGGCGGAGGAGATTCGCAAGGCGTTTCGCAAGCTGGCGCGGAAATACCATCCTGACGTGAATCCTGGGGACAAGTCTGCCGAGGAGAAGTTTAAGGCGCTCTCGGAGGCGAACGACGTTCTCAGCGATCCCAAGAAGCGCAAAATCTACGACCAGGTCGGATTCTATTCGGACAACATTGATCCGGCGACGGCCGAGGCCTATGCGCGAGGCGGAGGAACAAGCGGATTCTCTGGAGGCGCCCCAGGTGGATTTTCTGGCGGCGCCGGACACGCTGGCGGGCAAGGCGTTCCCTTTGATTTCGGAGGATTCGACTTTTCCGATCTGGCGGACAGCGCGGGGCGAGGCAGGCGAAGCGGTGGAGGCGGAGGATTCCGGGACATCTTCTCGGGAATCTTCGGCGGCGGACATGGGACGGCGCCAGCGGAGACCGGCCCCGAGCCGGGCTCGGACCTGGAATATCAGGTCAATGTGCCGTTCTGGACGGCGATCCGCGGCGGGGTGATGCGGCTTAACATCACGCGCCAGGACGTTTGCGCGAATTGCCACGGGCAGGGCTACATCGAAGCGCCGGGAAAATGCCCGGAGTGTAACGGAACGGGCCAGATCACGCAGACGGGCGGCCGGATGAAGTTCAACGTGCAGTGTCCGCGCTGCCAGGGGACGGGGAAGAATATTTCCACCTGTCCTGTCTGCCACGGCGAAGGCACGGTGAGCCGGACTGAGCCGCTGGAAGTGAGGATCAAGGCGGGGACGCGCGATGGGCAGCGCATACGGGTGGCGGGAAAGGGCAATGCCGGGGCGCATGGCGGCGCGGCTGGCGACCTTTATGTGATCATCCGCACGGAGGAACATCCGGTGTTCCGGCGTGATGGGGATGACATTTATCTGACCGTGCCGGTAAGCGCGACCGAGGCTGCGCTGGGAGCGAAGATTGAGGTTCCGACCATAGACGGGCGGGCGCTGCTCAAGATTCCTCCGGGGACGCAGTCGGGACAGAAGTTGCGGCTGCGCGAGAAAGGCGTGCCTTCGGCCACGAAGGACGGCGTGCGCGGGGACGAGATTGTCGAGATCACAGTAACCGTGCCCATGCCGCGAGACGAGCGCACCAAAGAACTGCTGCGGGAGCTGGCTAAGCTCAACCCGGAAGATCCGCGGGAAGAACTTTGGAAAAAAGTGTAGGCTGCCAAATCGGAACCAAACCCAAGAATCTTTAACACAGAGGACACGGGGATCACAGGGTAAGCCTTGCTTCGTGTGTTATGCAGATGGGATGGCTGCTTCCACTTCTCCTTTTCCCTCCCTTCGAGTTAACCAGGTTTCCGGTGCAATCGTGTCTTCTGCGATGCACGTTCACTCTGTGCTGGGGCCAGGATTGCTGGAAAGCGCGTATCAAGGCTGTCTCGCCCACGAACTGAGGAAACGCGGTCTTGAAGTTGCCAGCCAGGTCGGGTTACCGGTGGTTTTCGACGGTGAGAGGATCGAACTGGGGTACCGTATTGACTTGGTTGTCGAAAACCTCGTCATCGTCGAGGTGAAGAGCGTCAAGGCGATCCATCCGGTGCATCAGGCGCAACTTCTCTCGTACATGAGGTTGAGTGGAATAGGAGTCGGCCTGCTGATTAACTTCTATGTCAGCCACCTGCGGGATGGAATCAAGCGTATGGTCGACGGAAAGAACTGGGAAAAATAGCGGTACCCTGTGTTCCTCTGCGTCCCCTTTGTTGGAGATCTTCCGGCGTTACCTCCGTACCTGACTTCTTCACAAATCTTTTCAAAAAAATCAGAATTTTCTTGCATCGTAGGAAAAATGCCGTAATCTCTAACACTGCGAACTAACTCCAGCGTGATTTCTGGAATCTAACCAAACCAGAAAGCTCGAGCCAGACCAGCCGCTGCGGAGTAGCTGAGAGTGAGTCGCTTGAGGAGGAAGACATAGAAATTGGCAACAGCTAGCGCCCCGCGTCAACAATCCGAGACCCCCCAGCCTCTCGCCGTCATCCCCAACCGGAAAAAATTCGTTCGCCTCACGCTGTGGCCCCTGGTCGCCGCCACCTTCTTCATGGTGTCGGGCGGAACCTACGGCACGGAAGACATCGTGCACGGCGCCGGGTATGGACGAGCGATCCTGATTCTGCTGCTCACGCCGCTGCTCTGGAGCCTGCCGACGGCCTTCATGATCGGTGAGCTTTCGAGCGCGCTGCCCTATGAGGGCGGCTATTACGCCTGGGTACGCCGGGCGATGGGAAATTTCTGGGGATTTCAGGAAGCGTGGCTCTCGCTGGTGGCGTCGATTTTCGATATGGCGATTTATCCCACGCTGTTCGTGGCTTACCTGACCCGCATGTTCCCGTGGTTCCAGGTGAATAATCGCGGGTGGTGGGTTGCGCTGGCCGTGGTGGTTGCGTGCGCGGTGCTGAATATCGCGGGGGTAAAGGTAGTTTCGCTGACGTCGTTGTGGCTGTTCTTCGCACTGTCAGCGCCGTTTGTGGCGATCGTGATCCTTGCTCCGTTCAAGCTGGGAGCGCTGGCGAACGCCGTGACCAAGCCGACCACCTCGACTGTCGATATCCTGGGCGGGCTGCTCATCTGCATGTGGAATTACATGGGCTGGGACAATGCTTCGACCATCGCGACGGAAGTGGAGAAGCCGCAGCGGACCTACCCTCGCGCGATGCTGGTTGCGGTGGCGATTGTGGCCTTGAGCTACGTGCTTCCGTTCGCCGCGATGTGGATGACTGGGCTGAAAGCGACGGCGTGGGAAACTGGCTCGTGGGCCGACATTGCCGGGTTGCTGGGCGGACCGCTGCTACGCATTGGAGTAGTGCTCGGGGGAGTGATCAGCGCGTTTGGTATGTTTAACGCGCTGGTGATGAGCTATTCCCGCTTGCCGCTGGCGATGGCGCAGGATGGGATGCTGCCGGGCATTTTTGCCAAGCTGCATCCGAAATCGCGTGCCCCCTGGGTTGCGATTCTGGCGCTGGCGATGGGATGGGCGATGTGCCTCGGGTTGGGCTTTGCCCGGCTGGTGACGCTCGACATCCTTCTTTATGGCGCGAGCCTGCTTTTGGAATTTATGGCTCTGGCCGTCTTGCGCTTCCGCGAGCCGGAGCTGGCACGGCCGTTCCGCGTTCCGGGCGGATTGTTCGGGGCGATCGCGATCGGGATCCCGCCCATGCTGTTGCTGGGCTTCTCCATTATCCGCAGCGAGCATGAGCAGGTGTGGAACATGAGTTCATTCGAGTTCGGCATGATTCTGATTGCGGCGGGCTTTGTGGCGTACGCCATTAATCATTTGCTGAAGCCTCAGGGATGGACACCGGTTAGGGCGCACCGAGAAACCGCGGGCAGCCGCTTAATATAGTCGAAGTTGAAGAAACAAGAGGGGACCGGCGCTGCCGGTCCTCTTTGTGTTTTGCTATGTATGACGAGCTATGCCGCGGCTTTTGCCGCGTCGCGCAAGCTCTTTACCTGGTCGTGAGCTTTCTGCACGCCGGCGGCTTGGCGCCGAACGACCTGAGCGATATTTTCCGGCAGGTCGGCCGTCAGTGCCTTTTGGTAGCTTTCCTTGGCATTGTCCTCGCCTGCCTCCACTGACTCCAGAATCGCCTTATCCCCGGCACCCAGGTTGACCTTGGTATCAATCCAGGCGCGATGCATGGACGCTGAGACCGACCCGGAAACTTTCTTGTCAGGTTTGCCCAGCCGGATCAGCTCGGCTTCGAGCTCGCCGGCAAAGCGCGAGCGTTCCAGGCTCTGCTCATTGAAAAATGTCTTCAAGTCAGACCGTTTCGCGTGGGAAGCCGCGTTCTGATAGCCTTTCTGCCCATCCTTGCAGGTTTCAATCAAGTCTTCGATTACGCTAATCGCATTATTTTCGTTCATCATTACCTCCGACTCTTTGATGCCGGTAAAGGAGTCGGGTTTGGCGGCAATCTCCATTCGAAACCAGTTCGGAACTAGAAAGAAAATCTGAGCTACTCTAGAATCGACCGAGGAGACCTATGACCAAACGGAAATCGAAAGGGGCCTACATGATTTCCGCGGTGGCTGAGATGTATGGCATTCATCCGCAAACCCTGCGGCTTTATGAGAGGGAGGGTCTGCTGAAGCCGTCCAGGACCGAGGGCAATACTCGCCTTTACACCGACGAAGATTTGCAGCGGCTGGAATTCATCCTCTCTCTGGCCCGCGACCTGGGGGTGAACATCAGCGGGATGGCGATCATCCTGCAAATGCGCGAGCGCATGGAGGAGATGCAGCGGCAGATCCAGGAATTTGTGCAGTATATCCAGCAGGAAGTTCTCACTCGCGCCAATGCCGCGGCTGATCCAGCCAAAGGCGCGATTGTACCGGTGCGGAGGTCGATGCTGGCTACGACGGTTCATCCCCCGAAGAGGCGTTAGCGACCACACTGCGAATTTTTTCGTTCCCGCGTATTATATGAAGTCCTTCAGCAGCCGCTAAGCCGGCACTGAATGCTGAGTGCGGAATGCTTCCCTTCAAGCTGATCTACAGCGACGGTTACTACCTTCCCATCGGCGAACATGTTTTCCCTGCCGAGAAATACCGGCGCATCCGCGACCGGCTGCTGGCGAGCGGGGTGGCGGAAGCGAGCGACTTCCTGGAACCACAACCAGCCACCGACGAGGACATTCTGCTGGTGCACACGCCGGAGTATGTGGACAAGCTGGAGACGGGCACGCTCAGCTCGCGAGAGGAATTGGAGCTTGAGGTTCCTTACTCGCGGGAACTGGTGGAGGCGTTCTGGCTGGCGGCGGGAGGGTCGATGCTGGCGGCGAGGCAAGCCTTGACTGACCGAGTTGCGGTCAGCATTGGTGGTGGGTTTCATCACGCCTTTCCGGATCATGGCGAGGGATTTTGCATGATTCATGATGTGGCCGTCGCCATCCGGCGATTGCAGCGTGATCGGGCGATTCGCACGGCGATGACGGTCGACTGCGACGTGCACCAGGGAAACGGCACGGCTGTGATTTTTGCCGGGAAGCGCGCGCCGGGCGAGGCTCTGCCCTCGGCCTCAGGATCGCCGGTGGCAACGCAGGGAATTCGGCGGCGCAATCCGAATGCGGGCGACGTCTTCACCATCTCGCTGCACCAGCACAACAACTACCCGATGTGGAAGCCTCCATCCTCGATCGACGTGGATTTGCCGGACGGGATCGAAGACGATGATTACCTGGCATGGCTAGATAACGCATTGAGTTCCGGGCTGCGGCAATGTGAGCCGGATTTGCTGTGCTATCTCGCGGGTGCCGATCCATATAAAGAGGATCAACTGGGCGGCCTTTCTCTGACGATTGAGGGATTGAAGAAACGCGACGAACTTGTCTTTCGCGTAGCGCATGCCCGGAACATCCCGGTGATGGTGACCTACGCTGGCGGCTACGCGCAGAATGTGGAAGATACGGTGACAATTCACTGCAACACGGTGATCGCGGCGAAAGAAATGTTCGCCGTAACGAAGTGAGCGCGTGAAAAGTTATACTCGATGGAATGATCGTCAGCCCGTCAGACATTTCCCACAGTGAGATTTACGGCATTCTACTCAATTCCGTGGCACCGCGTCCGATTGCGTGGGTGTCGACCATAAGCGCCTCCGGACGGCGCAACCTTGCGCCATTTTCCTTTTTCAACGCGGTCTGCGTCGATCCTCCGTTGCTGGCTTTTGCGCCCGGGCTGCGGACTTCTAAGATGCCCGGAGTGGGGCGTGGCGAGGCAAAGGACACCTTGCGGAACGTTCGCGAGACGCAGGAATTTGTGGTCAATATTGTTACGTACGAACTTCGCGAGGCAATGAATTTGACCAGCGGGGAATACGACGCGTCGGTGAACGAATTCGAATTGGCAAAAGTGACTCCCGCGCCGTCGAAGATCGTGCGGCCGCCAAGAGTTGCCGAGTCTCCGGTAAGCTTTGAGTGCAGGCTGCATCAGATTCTCGATTTTTCTCCTGCGCCGACCAGCAGCAGCCTGGTGATCGGGCAGATTATTTCCATTCACATTGACGACGCGCATTTGAAGGACGGGCGCTTGGATCGAAATTCGTTGGATCTCATCGGACGCATGGGTGGGATCCAGTACACCAGGACGACGGAGAGATTTGAGATGGTGAGGCCGAAAGTTTAGCGAACGGCCTTAGTCCGATGCTTCACTGCTAAAATAGACCATTCCTTTATGTTCGAGAATCTTCAGGAAAAACTGCAGCGCGCGTTTAAGTCCCTGCGCGGCCAGGCCCGGCTGAGCGAAGAGAATATCGCGGAGGCGCTGCGCGAAATACGGCTGGCGCTGCTTGAAGCCGACGTCAACTTCAAAGTGGTCAAAGAACTGATTGACCGCATACAGGCCAAGGCTGTAGGGCAGGAAGTGCTGACCGCGCTTTCGCCGGGCGAGCAGGTCATCAAGATCGTGCGCGACGAACTGGTCGAGACGCTTGGCAAAGACACGGCGCGTATGAAGTTTGCATCGCAGCCGCCTACTGTGGTGCTGATGGCCGGACTGCAGGGTTCCGGCAAGACGACCACTTCTGGGAAGCTGGCGAATTGGTTCAAGGTGGGCGGGCATCGTCCGCTGCTGGTTTCGGTGGACGTGTATCGTCCGGCGGCGCGCGAGCAGTTGAAAATTGTGGCCCAGGCCGTCAAGGCGCAGATTTACGAAGGCGAAGTGGGCGAGGCGAACACGGCCACGGTCGAACGGCTGGTCAAGGAAGCGCGCCGCGAGGCTATCGTTTCCGGATGCGACGTGCTCATTGTCGATACCGCAGGCCGTCTGCATATCGACGACGATCTCATGAACGAGATGCAGTCGCTGAAGAAGCTGCTGAATCCTTCGGAGATTCTGTTCGTTGCCGATGCCATGACTGGCCAGGACGCAGTGCGCTCCGCCGATGAGTTTCACAAAAAGCTTTCGCTGACCGGCGTGGTGCTCACGAAAATGGATGGCGATGCCCGTGGTGGCGCGGCGCTTTCCATACGGCAGGTGACAGGGCAGCCGATCAAGTTCATCGGCGTGGGCGAGAAGTACGATGCGCTGGAGCCGTTTCATCCGGACCGCATCGTGTCGCGGATTCTGGGCATGGGCGACATTTTGTCGCTGATCGAGCGCGCCGAGCAGCAGATTGACAAGAAGAAGGCCGCGGAGATGGCCAGCAAGGCGCTCAGCGGCGACGGATTTTCGCTCGAAGATTTTCGCGATCAGTTACGGCAAGTAAAGAAGATGGGATCGATTAAGAACCTGATTGGCATGATGCCATCGATCGGGCCGTTTTCCGGATTGCAGAAGGCCGCCGACAACGTCGATGAAAAACAGATCAACCGGGTCGAGGCGATCATCAATTCGATGACCACGCACGAGCGCAATCATCATGAAGTGATCAACGGCAGCCGCCGCAAGCGCATCGCTCGCGGCTCCGGCACCAGCGTACAGGAAGTGAATAATTTGCTCCGCCAGTACGCGCAGATGAAGAAGATGTTCAAGCAGATGGGGAAACCCAGCTTCGCGCGGAGGATGGCGGGGATGAAGCTGCCGGGGATGTAGAGGTAGTGGTCAGTGGCTAGTGATCAGTAGCCAGCGCTGGCTTTTTGACTTTCTGATCACTGATCACCGAACACTGACCACTGCTCTTATGAAATGGCGCTCCCTCGAAGAATCGAGTCCGGACATCGACATTCGTCCGCTGCGCGAGATCTTTGCTGAACGCAAGAAACTAATTGCGAAATACGTTCCGGCGGAGACGCAGGCGGTTCATGCTCGTGCGACCGCCGAGCTAAAGCAACAACAGTTAGCCGCGAACGTCTTGCCTGTCGGCGCAAAGATTCCGGAATTCCAGCTTCAAGATCACGACGGCAAGA
This sequence comes from uncultured Acidobacteriaceae bacterium, assembly GCA_963777005.1. Taxonomy (GTDB): domain Bacteria; phylum Acidobacteriota; class Terriglobia; order Terriglobales; family Acidobacteriaceae; genus Sulfotelmatobacter. The sequence continues at coordinate 292,524 of CAVZPC010000013.1, forward strand.
GCGTCACTTCCTCCGGCTTGCTCGCGAAGGGACGGCTTGTACTTTGCTTTATACGCGGGCGCTGGTGCCCGTTCTGCGTCGGTCAGATGGAGGCGATGAACCTCGTCCTGCCGGAGATCGAGCGGGCCAGCGCGACGCTTGTTGCTATTTCTCCGCAGACCGTACAGCAATCGTTTTTCATGCGTGACCAGCACAAGCTGCGCTTCCCCTTGCTCTCCGATGCGGGAAATAACGTGGCGCGGCAGTTCGGCTTGACCTATCGCGTTCCCGAGGAGCAGCAAGCGATCTATCTGCGTGCCTTCGTCAACCTGCCATTCGTGAATGGGGACCAGACTTGGGAGTTGCCGATTCCCGCAACCTATGTGGTCGACCACGACGGAACGGTACTTTATGCTTCGGCGAACGAAGATTACGCGGAGCGGCCGGAGCCAGAAGACATTCTTCGCGCTCTCGGTGCGATCCTCAGGGGCTAAAGCCCAAATTCCTGCTGCGGGATTTTGTGACACGACTGAAGTCGTGCCCTTCCCGATCGACATCCGGAGAGTGTTGGCACTGTCTGAACTCCCAGCTTTCGGTACACTGAATACTTCATGAACTATATCTACGGCATCAATGCGGTCAGCGAGGCGCTGAAGGCTCGGGGACGGGCGTTCCAGTGGGTGGGCATGGCGAAGGAGCGGCACGACATCCGTTTGCAGAGGATGATTGAGGATTGCCGCAAGCTGGGCGTGCCGGTGCGCTTTCTTACCCGAACCGAACTCGACCACATGGCCGGCAACGCTGCGCATCAGGGAGTGGTGGCCGTCACTTCGGCAAAACAATACAGCGATCTGGACGATGTGGTGGGCGCAAAGCGAGGACGCTATTCGCTGATCGTCGTACTTGATGGCGTGGAAGATCCACACAATTTGGGCGCCGTGTTGCGCACGGCCGATGCTGCGGGAGCGGACGGAGTGATTATTCCGGAACGCCGCGCAGCGCCGGTCACTGGGACGGTGACGAAAGCTTCCGCCGGAGCCAGCGAGTATTTGCCCATTGCGAAGGTGACGAACATCGCGCGCACCATAGAAGAGTTGAAAGAGCGCAATATATGGACGGTCGGCCTCGACGAGCGCGGCAAGCAGACCTACGACGCGCTTGACTACAACATGGATTGCGCACTGGTTCTGGGCGCGGAGGGCAAGGGACTGCACGATCTGGTGAAGAAGAAATGTGATTTTCTGGTATCGATTCCGATGCTGGGCAAGGTGCCTTCGCTGAACGTGTCGGTGGCGGGAGCGGTGGTGATGTACGAAATTGTGCGGCAGAGGCGCGCCCGCAACACTAAAGAAGAAGCATCCTCGGGTGCGAGATGAAGTTGCTTTGTCTGCGCTGGTGCTGTCTTTGTTTTTTCTGTGCGTCGGTGGCGAGCGCATTCTCTCTCGACCGCGAGGCTTTTACCTTCACCAGCTACGATTTGAACGTTCGCGTAGAACCGGAGCAACAGCGGCTGGGAGTTCGCGGCAAGATTACTCTCCGGAATGATTCGGCAACACCGCAGAAGATCGCGGTGCTGCAGATTTCGTCCTCTCTGAACTGGCGTTCCATCAACGCCGGGGGCAAACCACTGCAGTTTGTCGCGCAGCCCTACACATCCGATATCGATCACACGGGCGCGCTTTCCGAGGCGATTGTAACTTTGCCGGAGGCGGTTGCGCCCAAGGCAACGATTGAGTTGGAGATCGGCTACGAAGGAGTCATCGTGCTGGACGCGACGCGGCTCACGCGGATTGGAGCGCCCGAAGCCGCCGCGGGCAGCGCGGACTGGGACCAGATCAGCACGAAATTCAGCGCTGTCCGAGGCGCGGGCAACGTGGCGTGGTATCCGATCGCAACCGAGGCAGGGAGTCTTTCCGAAGGCGACAGCGAATTCGAGGCAGTGGGACGGTGGAGGACACGAGAGGCAGCCTCAACGATGCATGTGCAGATTGCGGTACCGAGCGATGATGAAAACGAAAAGCCCGAACTGCTGGTGAATGCCACGACATGCCTCTCGGCCCTTGAGGCAAAACACCAGTTCGTTGCAGATTGCTCGTACCGGGCTCTTGGATTGGTTACACCAACATTCGTGATGGCGGACTATGAGGTGGCGAACCGTGCGGACATCGCAGTCCATTACCTGCGCGGGCACGACGTGGCGGCGTCAGCGTACGCGGATGCGGCGGAGAAGGTAACTCCGCTCATCACCGACTGGTTTGGATCGCCGCGGAACAAAGCGCAAACGGCTGATCTCGACGACCAGAATGCCGCTCCGTTTGAGAGTGGCTCTCTTCTGCTGATGCCTTTGGCGAATGCGGATTCCAAAGCAGCAGGATTGACGGCAGCGCACCAACTCACCCACGCTGCGTTCTCCTCGCCGCGGCCATGGATCAATGAGGGGCTTGCCCACTTTGCGCAGGCGCTGTACGTGGAGCATCAGAGCGGGCGCCAGGCTGCGCTGGACTACATGACAACACACCGAGTCGCGTTTAGCGCGTCGGAGAACGATAAAGGAAAACCGACGACCGCGCCGCGATCCGAAGATGAGGTGAACCGGTCGCTGGTGAACACAACTAACGAGGAACTTTACCGCAGCAAAGCGATGTGCGTGTGGTGGATGCTGCGCGACATGGTTGGCGATCAGGCGTTGAAGAAAGCTCTCGCATCGTACCGTCCGGAGCAGGATAGAGAACCTTCTTACATGCAGAAATTGATCCAGGCGCAGACCCAGAAAGATCTGGAATGGTTTTTCGACGATTGGGTCTACCGCGACCGGGGTCTGCCGGATTTTAAGGTGGAGTCGGCATTCTCGCGCAAGTCCATGAATGATATTTACCTGCTGACCGTCACCATAGACAACCTGGGACAAGCGGGGGGCGAGGTTCCGATCGCGGTAAAGTTTGCCGGCGGTGAGGTCATAAAGCGGGTTGAGGTGCGTGCCAATAGTAAGGGAGTGATTCGAGTGGAGACTGCGAAGGCGCCGGAGGAAATCGTGGTGAACGACGGCAGCGTGCCGGAGAGCGACACCACGAACAATGTGTTCAAGATTGAGGCTGGCGACCCTGTCGACTCGGACAAATAGTCAGATGGGAATCGAGAAATCTACGCTAGAGAGGTCTCTATTGTTCGGTAGGGATTTGATCGGTTGCTGCGGAGTGCGCCGGATAGCGCGATACGATCAGACCGATGCGCAGTTCGCCCAGGAGCGATAGCAGTTGATGAGGAAAAGCATCGCGCTGGAAGACCAAATCCCGATCTTCCACGGGAAATTCAAGATCCATGCGTTCGAGGCCCGGGAAATCGCGCAGGCGCCGCAGTTCGCGGTCATTCTCTCGCAGAAATCCAACCGCATCGTCTACCAAACCATTGAGATCGGAAAATTCTCTGGTGCTCACGCGCACGTTCATTCCAAAATAATCACTTCTACGGGTCACGCTCGAAGTGGGAAATTGCACCGCTCCGCGATGGAATGCCGTCAGAGCATCCAGGGAAGAAATTTTCAGGAATTCATCAACGTCAAAGTTGGCACCGCTCGCTCTCAGCACGCAAGACATGGTGATTTACTTCCCTTCTCCTCTGGTGAAGCTTACCAAGGCTGCAAGTCTGGCCGCCGCCGCGCCGGAGTCGATCGATTCCGCAGCCAGGGGGAGTGCCGCCGCCAGGTGATCGGCGCGGCGCGCGGCCACCAGCGCGGCTGCTGAGTTCAACAGAACGACATCGCGGCGCGGGGATTTTTTCCCACTCAGCACCTCGCGAACAATGATCGCGTTTTCGGCGGCGTCGCCGCCCGAGATGTCCTCGAGCTTGGAACGATTCAGGCCGAATTCTTCGGGAACGACTTCATAGGTACGAACAATTCCATCACGGGCCTCGGCAATGCGAGTTGGGCCAGTAATCGTGATTTCATCAAGGCCATCGAGGCCGTGCACTACGAGCGCGCGATGCAGGCCGAGCATACTCAGCGCTTCGGCAAGCTTCTCGACCATATCCAACGCGTAGACGCCCACGACTTGTCCTGAAGCATGCGCCGGATTGGTGAGCGGGCCCAGAAGATTGAACATGGTCCGCAGGCGCAGCTCCCGCCGAACCTTTTGCACTTGCTTCATGGAGGAGTGCAGGTCGGGTGCATAGAGGAAACAGATTCCGACTTCGCGCAGGCATTGAGCGGCACGCTCGGGTGACAACTGGATATTGACTCCGAGGGCGTCCATCACATCGGCCGAACCGCACTTCGAGGTGAGACTGCGATTGCCGTGCTTGGCGACGTGAACACCCGCCCCGGCAGTTACAAATGCGGCGGCGGTTGAAATGTTGAAAGTGCCGCTCGCGTCGCCTCCGGTACCGCAGGTGTCGACCAAGGCATCACGACCTGTACCGCTCACGTAGAGGGCGTCGGCCCCGGAACTCTCTTCGGAGTCGGCAAATGAGAATGGCAATGGCTTGGCAGCGGCGCGGATTGCTTCGGCGAAACCGACGATCTCTTCGACAGTTTCACCTTTCATGTGCAAAGCCAGGAGAAGGGCAGCAATCTGAGAGTCGGTGCAATTTCCTGCGAGGACCTCCGCCATCACTTCGCGCGATTCCGCCCGGTCCAGGGACTGGCCGTGATTGGCGATACGATGCAGAGCGTCGAGGATCATCTCACTCGGAATTGTAAGGGATAACTGGCGACCGCGATGGGATTGGTCTAACGGGAGGCCTGAACGCCGGACTCGCTCAATCTGGGCAAGAAGTATTCGCGCCAGTCTTCGGGCAAAGCAGTAGTGGCAATCGCCTTTTGCAGCAGATTGCGATTGTATTTTTCACGAAAGAAAAGACGGTTCATTTCGGCAATCGTAATTCCTTCGCCATCCTGCGAAACCAGTTCGAACGTATCCCCTTCTCCGACTTCGCCTTCCTGCTCCACGGAAAAATAGAGACCACTGCGTCCACTATGCAGGAATCGCTCAATCATGTCGTCGCGTTGAAACTTTGCCGCCAGCTTGTAACAAGGCATGCGCGGCTGTCGGACCATCACAATGGACGAGCCGATGCGAAGCCGGTCGCCAACATGAAGCTCTTCCGTGAGACCCTCCGTTGTAAAATTCTCGCCGAAGATGCCCCATGGCAAATCCATATCGGGCAGTTCCCGCCGCCAAAAGTCATAGTGCTCCGAGGGATAAGCATAGACTGCCTTGTAAGGACCACCATGAACGCTGAGATCGGCCTGCTGATCGCCATCGAGGTTCAGGGTGCGTAGCGCTACGCGGCCAGTAACAGGGTTCTTGTAGATGCCAGTATTGATGGTCGCGCCTTTGTAAACCGTCAAACGCGGCCTGCCAACGTTCAGTGAAATCAGTTTCACGAATTGCTCCTCTCGCCTTCTGCGCGGTTCTGCGCGGTCAGTCCTCACTCCCGATTTAGGCTTAGATGAACAGCACGCTGAAAAGAAGCGGCCGAGCGTTTGCCCTAATCGCCTCCTCTCTATAAAATTAAGGGTTTGCTGCCCTCAGTTGAAAGCCGCAAGCAGGTTCCTTCCGATTCTTAGTTGACGAGTGTCATTATGAAAATCCATGAGTACCAGGCAAAAGCAATTCTTAAGAAGTATGGCGTGACAGTGCCCCGCGGGACGATGGCGACCTCGCGCGAAGAGGCTGACTCCGCCGCCAAGGAATTATTCAGCGCCGGGGCGACCGGAGTGGTGGTCAAGGCTCAGATTCACGCGGGCGGGCGCGGCAAGGGCGGAGGCGTGAAGATCGCCAAGTCTGCCGATGAGGCGGGAGAGCTCGCCGGAAAAATGCTGGGCATGAAGTTAGTCACGCACCAGACCGGCCCGGAAGGCCGCATCGTGCGGCGCTTGCTGATCGAAGAGACTCTGCCGATCGAAAAGGAATTGTATTTAGGAATTCTGGTCGATCGCGCGGAAGGCAAACCGGTGTTCATGGCGTCGGCCGCCGGGGGAATGGAAATCGAGCAAGTCGCGGCGGAGAATCCTGATGCAATTTTGAAGCAGCATATCGACCCCGGCATGGGGCTGGAAGGCTTTCAGGCGCGCAAGATGGCTTTCAAGTTGGGACTCAACGCCAAGCAGATTAACCCCGCGGTGCAGTTTCTTTCCAACCTTTATAAGGCGTTTCTTGACACGGATGCTTCGCTGGTCGAGATCAATCCATTTATCACCACGACCGATGGAAGGTTGTTCGCACTCGACGCCAAACTTACGTTTGACGACAATGCGCTGTTCCGCCATCCCGACATTCGTGAACTGCGTGACATCACAGAGGAAGATCCGCTCGAAGTTGAAGCTTCGAAATATAGCTTGAACTACATCAAGCTCGACGGCAACGTGGGCTGCATGGTGAACGGCGCGGGCCTAGCCATGGCCACGATGGACATCATCAAGTACGCGGGCGGGATGCCGGCAAACTTTCTCGACGTAGGCGGCGGCGCCAGCGCAGATCAGGTGGCTCATGCGTTCGAAATCTTGCTGAGCGACAAGAACGTGAAAGCGGTGCTGATCAACATCTTTGGCGGCATCTTGCGCGTGGATACGCTGGCAACGGGCGTAGTGGAAGCGGCCAAGAAAACCAATATCAAACTTCCGGTGGTTTTGCGGCTGGAAGGTACGAATGTGGATGAAGGCAAGAAGATTCTGATGAGTTCCGGATTGAATTTTGTCGTGACCGACACCATGAAAGATGCAGCCGATAGAGTAGTGGCGGCGGCGCGGGGAGTTTAGGGAAGCGAGCCAAACGCCCGATTATCGCGTCGCGCAAAAGCGCGACGCTTCGTGAGGCTCGACCAGGTCCTTCGGTGGGCAAAAAACGCCCACCTCAGGATAACAATCGTATGGTAGAAGCAACGAGGAATCATACTTATGGCAATCCTGGTTAATAAGAATACGCGCTTGATCGTGCAGGGCCTGACGGGACGCGAAGGCACTTTTCACGCTAAGGCCTGTGCGGCCTACGGAACGCAGGTAGTGGGTGGAGTGACGCCGGGCAAGGGCGGCACGACGCACGAAGGCTGGCCGATTTTCAACACCGTGCTCGAGGCCGTGGAGAAGACGGGTGCCGACACAACGGTGATTTTTGTTCCTCCACCGTTTGCGGCGGACGCCATCATGGAAGCGGCGGACGCAGAGCTGGAACTCATCGTCTGCATCACCGAAGGAATTCCTACGCTCGACATGGTGAAGGCATGGGAGTTCCTGCAGAACCGGCGCTCGCGGCTGATCGGGCCGAATTGCCCCGGAATTATTTCGCCGGGCAAGTGCAAGATCGGCATTATGCCGGGATCGATTCACAAAGAAGGGCCGGTCGGCATCGTGTCGCGCTCGGGGACACTGACTTATGAGGCGGTGCACCAGCTGACGCAGCGTGGTATTGGGCAGTCGACCGCCATTGGGATTGGGGGCGATCCAATTATCGGCACCAACTTCCTGGACGCACTCGACCTGTTCAACCGAGATCCGGAAACGGAAGCGGTGGTCATGATCGGGGAAATTGGCGGCGATGCCGAGGAGCGAGCTGCGGATTTTGTGAAGAGCCACATGAAGAAGCCGGTGGTTGGCTTCATCGCCGGGCAGACTGCGCCCCCAGGACGACGCATGGGTCACGCCGGAGCGATCATCTCCGGCGGTAAAGGAACGGCGGCGGAGAAGATCAAGGCCATGGAAGCGGCCGGGATCCGCGTCGCCAAGTCTCCGGCGGACATTGGAGAGACGCTGGTGGCGGCATTGGGAGTAAAAGTCTAGCAGCTAGTACCGCGTACCTAATACCGAGCAATGACAGGAATTCCACTACGAAGGACTGACGACTAACGATTAACTATGAAGACTCTGCAACGGACTCTCACCATCGTGAAACCGGACGCCGTCGCCAAGAACGCGGTCGGCGATATTATTGAACAATTCGAAAAAAATGGATTCCGCATTCTCGCCATGAAGATGCTCGAGATTTCCAAGCATCAGGCCGAGCAGTTTTACGCGGTGCACGCGAGCCGGCCATTCTATGGTTCGCTCACTGATTTCATGTCGAGCGGACCGATCGTGGCGCTGGCGCTGGAAAAAGAAAATGCCATCGCCGATCTGCGCAAGCTGATGGGCGCCACGAACCCGGCCAACGCGGAGGAAGGCACGATCCGCAAGAAGTGGGCTTCGAGCATCGAGCACAACGCGATTCACGGCTCGGATGCAGAAGATACGGCGCGTTTTGAACTGAGTTTCTTCTTTGCGGGATACGAGCTGGCGAAATGAAGTTCTCAGTTCCCAGTTCTCAGCGAAAGATCACAGAGCCTGGAGCTGAGCGCAGTTACTGAGAACTGGGAACTGCCTTATGCCAATGATCCAAATCACGATGCTGCAAGGGCGTACCGCCGAGCAGAAGCGGAAGATTGCGAAGCGCATAACCGATGCCCTGGTTGAAGAAGCGGGAGCGCGGCGCGAAGGCATCATCGTTGCGTTCCATGAAGTGTCGAAGGAAAGTTACGCTTCGGGCGGCGAACTGATGGCGGACAAAGTAAAGTGATCGCACCCGCAAGGCGCCCGCGCCACATGTTACCCGAGTGGCTCGAAGAGATGGCCTTCCACCCGGTCCGCGATTCTGGGCAGGTCTTTGCGGGCGTACTGCAGGAAATGTGGGGCGTTCCGGTGGGCCTCAAGTGAGGCATCGTCCTTGTACTGCTCGTAGATGAAGAATCGTCGCGCTTCCGTCTTGTGCCGGTGGACTTGATACATTGCGCAGCCGGGCTCCTTGCGCGATTCCTCAGTGAGCTTCGTAAACAACGCAGTGACCTCGGCTTCACGGCCAACCTTCGCCATCCACGTTACCGCCAAAACCACCATCGTGCTCTCCTTGCTCAGTCTTGGTGTCTTACAAATGGGTAGCTAATTCTAGACTTTTCGGGATGACGTTGTCTGCAACTCATTCGCGAATTCGTCCATGAAGATGGTGTGATCGCGGTCCGGGCCGGTAGAGACCAGGCCGACCTTTGTTCCGGTTGCCTTCTCTACGAAGGCCAGGTAGTCGCGCGCCGCCTTGGGCAACTGGTCGAACTTTGTAACACCTTGGGTGGATGTCCGCCAGCCTGGCAGCTTCTGATAAACGCATTCCAGCTTGTCGTAACCGCTGGCTTGTGCTGGAATCTCCATCGTCTTTTTTCCATCGACGATGTAGCCCACGCAGACTGGAATCTCCGCAAGCTCATCCAGCACATCGAGCTTCGTCACCACCAACCAGGAGATGCCGTTAATCATGCCAGCGTAGCGTAACAGCGGCAAATCGAGCCAGCCGGTGCGTCGCGGACGCCCTGTAACCGCGCCGAATTCGTTGCCCCGCTTGCGCAACTCTTCGCCGGCAGCACCTTTCTCCTCGCTGGGGAACGGACCTTCGCCGACTCTCGTGCAGTAGGCTTTGGTGAGTCCGATGACTGACTCGATTGCATTCGGCGCAACACCCGTGCCCGTCGCAGCGCCACCGGAAGTCGCGCTGGAAGAAGTAACGAACGGATAGGTGCCATGGTCGATATCGAGCATGGTGCCCTGCGCGCCTTCGAACAGGATGGACTCACCCGCAGCCAATGCCTGGTTCAGCAGGACCGCGGTATCACATACGAACGGTGCGATTTTCTCGGCGGCTGCGGCGTATTCCGTGTACATTTTGTCGGCGTCGAGTGGCTCGGAATTGAACAGGGTGTGCGCGATCATATTCTTCTCACGCACCGCGTTTTCGATGTGTTTCTTCAGAAGCTGCAGATCGAGCAGATCGGCCACGCGCAGGCCGCGGCGGCCCATCTTGTCTTCATACGCCGGACCGATTCCTCGTGAGGTGGTGCCGATTTTAACGCGGCCGGGGGCGTTTTCCGCCGCCAATTCGATCATACGATGGTAGGGCATGATCACTTGCGCGCGGTTGGAGACAAAAAGATTTCCGTCGACGCGGACACCCGCCTCGCGAAGCGCACCCACTTCCTTCAGAAAAGCCATGGGGTCCAGAACCACGCCGTTCCCGATGACGCTACGGCACGCTGTGCGCAGTACTCCGCAGGGCACCAGTTGCAGAACAAACTTCTTGCCGTTAATGATGACGGTGTGGCCGGCGTTGTGGCCGCCGGCATAGCGGGCGACGACGGAGAAGCTCTCCGATAAGACGTCGACGATTTTTCCTTTGCCCTCGTCGCCCCACTGGGCGCCGACAATTACCGCGGTCTTGCCTCGTTTCACTGCCAACTCCGTCACAGGGATTCGCAAACGCATCGCTGCGCCGCGCGCACGTATGAATACCCCGGGTCGCACACGCCTTGCCGCGGCAAATATTACAGAGGCTAGCTTGGAATGAAAGCGGAGAAGATGTGTACGAAGTATCTTATCGCGCCCGTGAGCCAGATAGCAACGCGAACGCGAAGGGGGAGTTGAATCCGAGCCGTTCGGGTTAAGATGAGATTTATGCCCAAGTTTGAAAAACATATCTTCATCTGTGGCAATCAGCGGCCCGCGGGAAGTCCGCGAGGATGCTGCGATCCGAGTGGCCAGGCAAAACTGCAGAAATTATTCAAGCAGGAACTCGCGGAGCGGGGCCTGAAAGGCAGAGTGCGCGCCAACCAGGCGGGTTGCCTTGATCAGTGCGAGCACGGCCCCAATGTTGTCGTCTATCCCGCGGGGGTATGGTACGGATACGTCACCGAGGCAGATGTCGATGAGATCGTCGAATCGCACATCATCGGCGGCAAGCCGGTGAAGCGCCTGATGCTGGCCGACTCCTGTGTGAATACTGCGGAATGCGAACACCGGAAAGGAAGTGGTCAGCGAGCAGTGGCCGGTGGTCAGCAATCAAAGCATAGTGGCGTGCAGTACGTGGCCGACAACTGAACACTGGCCACTGCTCACTGCTTTATGGTAGGCGCGGCAGGAATCGAACCTGCAACCACCGGATTAGAAATCCGGTGCTCTATCCGATTGAGCTACGCGCCCCTGGAAAAAATCTACCATAATTTGTTGACTAATCAAGCTTTGGGCCTAAGCGCCCAACTTCTCCACAATTCTTCTCGACCGGGACGACGTAGCCAAAAGCAACCAACGTGCATCTAAGGAACAATGCAGTCTGTTGAGCCCCGTCCCAGTCTTACTCCCCGCGATCTTGCGCGTGCAGGATGGCGAGTCTTGAGCGGCAGCGTTCCGCTGCTTTCCATTGAAATCACCCGCGAATGTCCCTTGAGTTGTCCGGGATGTTACGCCTATGGCGAAAGCCACCTGGGCAGCGGAGTCACGTTGCGTGAGCTTCGCGATTTTCGCGGAGACGCGCTGGTCGACGGAGTTCTGGATCTAGCGCGCCGGCACCGGCCCCTGCATGTTTCGCTGGTGGGCGGGGAACCCATGATGCGCCATCGTGAATTGGATCGCATTCTTCCCGCGCTCAGCGCAATGGGAATCTTCAGCATGGTCGTGACCAGCGGAGTGATTCCGATTCCGGCGCAGTGGATGGAGATTCCTCGCGTGCGCGTAGCGGTTTCGGTGGACGGACTGCCCGAGCATCACGACATCCGGCGCCAGCCAGCAACTTATGAGCGCATTTTGAAAAACATTGCGGGGCGGAAGATCAATGTTCACTGGGTGATTACGCGGCCGATGCTCGCGCGCTCGAGCTATCTCGAAGAATACGTCGCGTTCTGGAACGCTCGGCCCGAGGTCGATCACATCTGGATCAGCCTCTACAGCCCGCAGATGGACGAAGAAAGTCCGGAGCGATTGTCTGCGGAGGACCGCGAACGCGTGGCGCGCGAATTGCCGCAGTTAGGAGTAAAGTATCCGAAGCTGCTGATCCCCAAGGGCATGGCTCGCGCCTTTGTAAGTCCTCCGCCGAATCCGAAGAGTTGCGTGTTTTCCAGAATGTCGGTGAACTATTCTGCCGATCTGAAAAGCCGCGTGGAACCTTGCGTTTTCGGGGGAAATCCGGATTGCAGCCAGTGCGGATGCAGCATTAGCAGCGCGCTTCATTGGATCCAGGGTGAAAAAATTGCCGGCCCCCTCCGGGTTGGACATCTGGTAAAGGCTTCCCTGAGCATCGGGTCAACGGTGAACCGGTTGCGCAGTCGCGAGCGGTCTCCGAGCCGCTGGCAACCTGGGGCACCCTCCTCTGGTCCACGCACTCCCCTTGTGCAGATTGAATCTACGGAGTGATCCGGGCGCTCGGTCGCGCACGACTCCGCTTCAGGTCGTGCACTAAGGCGCTGGCATCGATTCAACTCCATTCGCCGTGCCGTATACTGCCACGTTGAGCTGGGCAGGAAGCATGGTGGCGAAGAAATCATTCCGGCTGGCATACATCGACTGGATGCGCGGATTGGCGTGCGTCCTGATGTTCCAAACCCATTGCTACGACTCCTGGCTGAGCGCGAGCGCGCGGCAGAGCAAGTTCTTCATGTACTCGCAACTGGGAGGAACATTCCCGGCTCCGCTGTTTTTGTTTCTGGCGGGAATTTCGTTTGCATTAGTGACGGAGAAGCTATGGAAGAACAATCTGCCGCCCGCACAGATTGCCCGCATCACGATTCGCCGTGGAGCGGAGATATTGGCCTTTGGCTTGCTCTTTCGAGTGCAGGAATATCTGATTGCATGGGGCTGGGCACCGCTCAGCGATCTGCTGCGCGTGGATATCCTCAACACCATCGGCCTCTCGATGATGCTGATGGGACTATTTTGCTGGCTGGTGCTCTCCATTTCCCGCGGCGAGCAGGTGAGGCTCACGCTGGTTTTCGCATCGGCGGCAACGGCATTGATGATCTCCTTGCTCACTCCTCTGATGTGGACGACATGGCGTCCGCATTGGCTGCCGTGGCCGCTGGAGTCTTACATAAACGGCGTTCACAATCTGGGCACGCCGCAAGCCTGGCTCTTCCCGATCTTTCCCTGGAGTGCATTCGCCTTCGCCGGACTGGCTGCCGGATTCGTATTGCAAAGCCAGTGGGCGCGCAGGCGCGAGGCGATGATTTTTGCTTTGGCCGCTGTCGCGGGTGTTGCACTAGTGGAAGCCGCTCGCTGGCTCGATGCACAGCCTCGCCAGATATACGCGGCCTACGATTTTTGGCACACGAGTCCGAACTTTTTTCTGATTCGCTTGGGAATGCTGCTGGTAATCCTGGCAGCGAGTTATGGCTGGTGCCGTTGGGGTGCGGGAGGGTGGGGATTCAGTCCTCTGATTCAGTTAGGTCAAGCTTCCCTGCTGGTCTACTGGGTACACATTGAATTCGTATATGGACGTTTATCGATTTTGCCCAAGCACAGCCAGACCATCAGAACAGCGTCTTTCGGCTTGCTGGTTATTTTCCTTGCGATGCTTATCCTCGCTTTCCTGCGAACTCGAGTGAAGGGACGAGGGGCGGACGTTCTGGCTTGGTTCCGCCGCCCAGCAACCGCGCAGTGAAGCAGCTCGCGCAGCACCGGCACGCGGGCTGAAACTGGCTACTGAAACTGTCTGGCGAACTCCACGACTTCACGCTCCGCCCAGCGGCCATCGTAGCTTGAATCGCCGTCGCGCTCACCGACGAACGCGCAGTGGCCACCATCCTCGGTTTCGACATAGGTGATATTGCGATTGGCCAGGAGCGCCTGGCGAGTTTCCGGCAGAATTCTGACGAACGGATCGTTGGCCGCATGGATCACCAACGTGGGACGCACGATGCGGTCGATGACGTTGGCGGCGGCGGCTCGTGCATAGTAGTCATCGGCTCCCGTGAAGTCGCAGTAGAAGGCGGTTACGCGATCGTCGAATTCTCTCAAAGTCTTCACTCCGCGGAGGCGCGAGGCATCGAACGTCGCAGGAAACAGATGAACCTTGCGGCGAAAGCGCCGGAACAGTTGCAGTAGAAAATAGTATTCGTAAATCCGGTTAGCGGGCTCATGCAGCGCGTCGGCTCCGGCCGCCAAATTTATCGCCGGACAAACGGCTGCCACTCCACGAAATTCCGCGGGGCCGTCGCTGCCCCACTCCCCGGCGAGTTTCAAGACCAGGTTGCCACCCATGGAAAAGCCAATGAGGACGAAGCCAGGAATTCGATCGCGGTCGATCAAGTTTCGGGCCACCGCAGCCACGTCCGCGGAACGGCCGGAGTTGTAAAGCGTAGGCGCGCAATGGTCCATACCGCCGCAGTTGCGCTGGTTCATGCGCACCACGTTCATGCCCGCGGCCAACCCGCTGCGGGCGATTCCTAACATGTATTGCGATTCGCTCGATCCCTCCAAACCATGCACCACGATCAGCGTAAGAGCGTTTCGGTCCGTCTGCCAGTGACAGTGACAGAGCACGGGAATGCCAGGTTCCACTTCAATCAGACGTTTTTCGGCGGGCGGAAGATTGATGTGGCGCGAGAGGAAAAATGCCGCGAGAGTCTGGACGTGTCCGCCGCGCAACCAGCGGTGCGGACGAAAAGTGCGCTGGCCAAAAACTTGTGGCTTCTCGATCAAGCCATCCTCGCACTTCCGCGGATGGAAATGGCAAGAGTCATCGTTCCAGTTTGCCAAGTTCGCACGAATTTGATTCTAATAGGAGAAATCCGTTGCACGGGAGTGATCGAGATGCCGATTTTTGAATATGTCTGCCAGCAATGTCAGCACGAGTTTGAGACCCTGGTGTTTGGCCGTGACAAAGCGAAATGTCCAAAATGCCAAAGCTCGAAGCTGACTCCGCAACTGAGCGTCTTCGCCGTATCCGCAAAAGGCTCGTCTGGCCCTGCTCCCACGGGTGGCTGCGGATCCTGCGGCGATCCTCGCGGGCCGGGCGCCTGCTCGCTCGGAGACCTGGACTAAGCGGCCACAGTGTCGCGCCGCACCACAGGTAATCAAACTTTCGGCATAGCTTCGCCTGTGACTGCGGTTACCTTTGTTTGCCCGCCAACCCCGCCTACCATCCCTTGAACTCGCTTTGAGCCAAGGAGATTGCAATGGACAGGCGCCAGCAGTCGCGAGTGTTCGTGGACCTTCCCGTACAAATATGGGGCATGGACAGCAATTCCCGTCCGTTCATGCAGCCGGCGAGCCTGCGCACGATCAGCGGCCGAGGCGCGACTCTGCAATGCGTGGACGCTCGGCTGAAGCCGGGAGACGTGGTCGACGTGTTGTATGAAGGAACAAAGGCTCAATTTCGCATCGTGTGGTGCGGCAAGCCAGGGACGGAAATGGCAGGCGAAGTAGGAGTCGAAAATTTATCGACCGATGTCACGCTTTGGGATTTCGATCCGAAACGCTGTGCCGCGGCCGTGGGGCAAGGATAAGAATCATGAGCTCTCTGTTCTCCAGACTGATGGACGGGAGCGTCGAATGTCATTTCAGGAGGGATCAGAGCGGACGGTTGGTTTTTATTCCTTTTAGTGTTAAGAGGACTTGCTACTTCGTCGATTCGAAATCCGATGAAGAAAAAATAAGAGCCTTTGTCAAGATGTATCGCAGCTCATCAACGCTGCTCTCCTGGATGACATTTCCCAGCAGCTTTATTCCTGCTGTAGTTCTGGATGATTACGCTGGAATGACTCCCCAGCACCATCGATTGGCGGTTGTGATCGGGATTTCTGCGTTTTTCTGGCTGGTACTGGTCGCGTTGCAATTGATGCTGTGGACCGTATACAAAAAAACAGTCCCCAATATAACTTCGTCACTGAATGCAGTGGGACCTGACTTTAAGAGTCGACTTACAGTCTCTCCTGAACAACGGCGGGGACGCCGCATAGCGATTGGGGTTGCTCTAGTCTGTGTTGGTCTCATGATCCTGATTCTTTTTGCGGTTTCGGCCCGGCCTCATTCTCGCGTTACACGACGCGATGCTTCCGCCGTGTGCTCTCAAAGCGACACAGAGTATCCCCACTCGGAAGGCACGCCGACGATATAACAAAGGCGGGGAGGGTGGAGGAGGGCGCGCCGCGCATCGTGCGCGTCTTGTGCAGTATGCCCCTGGAGCCTGGTTAACGCAAGTATAAAGGGAACGCGCGCACAAAATCTCCATAGCGGATTGAAGAGAACTTCATATTTTTTGCAGCCAGGTCGTGAAAAGTTGCGAGTTCTGTGGTCCGCATCCCCTAGGGCGAAGGCAGCTTTGTAGCGTAGGGAAGAATCGGCGGCAGGTTCTCGCGCAATTACTTCCCGCAGCGCTGCCAGGCTGTAAACTCGCAGAGATGGAAGTAAAAATTCTCGGTTCAGCGGCCGGGGGAGCGTTTCCACAATGGAATTGCGCCTGTGCGAACTGCCGCGCGGTGCGGGCTGGCACTTTCCAAGGCAAGCCACGCAGCCAGACGCAGGTTGCGATTACACAGGATGGTCATTCATGGTTTTTGCTGGGCGCTTCTCCAGATTTGCGAGCGCAAATTGAAGCGACGCCCGAGTTGCAGCCGCGCGACGGGGTGCGCCAGTCGCCGATCGCGGGCGTAGTGCTGGCGAACGCGGACCTGGACCACGTACTCGGTCTGCTCTTGTTGCGCGAACTTCAGCCGCTGCGCGTTCATGTCACGGCTTCGGTTCGCCGCATTCTTCGCGAAGATAACTCGATGTTCGCCATGCTGCAGCGCATTCCAAACCAAGTGGAGTGGACTGACTTTGAAGCTGGAAAAGAATTTTGTCTGCGCAAGGCTCAAGGGGAGGACTCCGGTCTGCGTTGCCGCGCGTGGTCTTTGAGCACGCACTATCCCGCGTACGTGGTGGCTGAGCGGCAGCAGCAACTCGCGGCCGGCGAAGCCTCGTTAGGTTTCATTCTTGACTCGGACTGCAACAATACTGGCCGCTTGGCGTATATGCCAGCCGTTCCTCAAATTGATGATGCGCTGCTCGAACAACTGGATCAATGCGACGTGCTGCTTTTCGATGGAACATTCTGGAGCGACGACGAACTGATGCGCGTGCAGGGCAGCGGACAGACCTCGTTGCAGATGGGACACGTACCCGTCGAAAGCACGCTGGTAAAGTTGGCGGGAGTGCGCCACCCGCGTAAAATATTTCTACACATTAACAATACGAATCCCATGCTGGATGAGGCGAGCCCTCAATATCGCCAAGTGCGGGGCGCGGGGTGGGAGATCGCGGAGGATGGATGGCAGTTCAACCTGTAGAAAACGAAACCATATCGCAATCCGCCCCCTTGCTTTCGCTTGAGGAATTACGCGCGCAACTACAGGCCACGGGCGAGGAGCGCTACCATCACAAACATCCTTTTCATTTGTTGATGCACGAAGGCAAGCTGAGCCGGGGACAATTGCAGGCATGGGCGCTGAACCGCTACTACTATCAGAGCATCATCCCGATCAAGGATTCGATTATCTTGTCGCGAGGCCCGGACCCCGTCTTCCGTCGAGCCTGGCGCAAACGCGTTGTCGATCACGATGGTGACGCTACCAGCGAAGGGGGAATCAAGCGCTGGATAAAGTTGGCCGAGGCGACTGGTCTCGATGCAGCGCAGGTTCGCGCTGGCAAGGGCATTCTTCCTGCCACACGCTTTGCGGTGAATGAATATCTGAATATCGTCCGCAGCCGGTCTCTGTTGGAAGCGGTGGCTTCTTCTCTGACGGAATTGTTTTCGCCCAAGCTAATCACGTTGCGTGTGGACAAATTGCGGCAGCATTATCCGTGGCTGGCAGGAGGTCTGGATTACTTCGAGGCCAGACTGTATCAGGCGCCGGAAGATTCGCAGTTCGCCGTGAACTATGTGTACGACAACGCGAAGACGCGAGCCGAGCAGGAGTCGGCGCTTCAGGCCCTGCGCGACAAATGCGACATTTTGTGGGCGCAACTCGATGCGCTTTACTTTGCCTACGTGCAACCGGGATGGCCGCCGCCCGGGGCATTCCGCATTGAGGGCAGCTAGCGTGGCGCCTCCGGAGGATTCCAGCCAGCCGCGCCTGGCGACCGGCTGCCGCTGGGGGGCGGAGAATAAGACCGGAGCCGAACGGGAGCGCGTGATTCTGTATCCCGAAGGCGCACTTCGCCTGCGGGACACGGGCCTGCAAATACTGGAGCGCTGCAATGGCCAGCGCACCTTCGCCGAGATCATCGCGGAATTGCAAGCGCAGTTCAGCGTCGCCGATCCAGCGAAGATTCGCGCCGACATCAGCCAATTTCTCGAGCAACTGCGGCACAAGCGGATTGTCGATTATTGAATGATTCAGCATCACACATGATTCCCAATCCGCTGGCCCTCATCGCCGAAGTTACGCATCGCTGCCCGCTGCACTGCGTGTACTGTTCAAATCCTCTGGAATTGACCGCCGTGAATTCTGAGCTATCCACTCGTGAGTGGATTGATATTTTTCAGCAGGCTGGAAAAATGGGAATGCTGCACGCTCACTTCACCGGCGGCGAACCTCTCGCGCGTGCGGATCTCACGGAACTTATTGCGGGGGCACGTGCTGCAGGGCTCTACACGAACCTGATCACGTCTGGCGTTGGGCTCGGTGAAACGCGGCTGCGGGCGCTAGTTGAGGCCGGACTCGATCACATCCAGATCAGCTTTCAGGACTCGCGAGAAGAGGCGGCGAATTGGATTGCAGGGGCCAAGGCGCACGCGCACAAGATTAAATTGTCGCGCGTGATCCGGCAGCACAAAATTGCATTCACGGTGAATCTTGTGATCCACCGGCAAAACATCGATCACCTGGAAGAGATGATCGCTTTCATCGAGCAGCTCGCGCCGGAGCGTATGGAGATCGCGCACACGCAGTATTACGGTTGGGCGTTGAAAAACCGTGCCGCGCTGATTCCTACTCGGGTACAGCTTGAGAAAGCGGTTGAAATCGTGACGGCTGCGGAGAAGCGACTTGCGGGACGAATCCGTATCGATTCGGTGGTGCCCGATTACTATGCGCGCTTTCCCAAGGCGTGCATGGGCGGATGGGGACGTAGATTGATGCTCATCCAGCCATCCGGTAAAGTTCTTCCCTGCCACGCCGCGGAGGTGATTCCTGGTCTTGAGTTTGAAAACGTGCGGGAGAAGAGCCTGGAATCGATCTGGCAGGAGTCGTCGTCATTTCAGCGCTTTCGAGGAGAAGAATGGATGCCGGAGCCGTGCCGGAGTTGCGAGCGGCGAGGGGAGGATTTTGGTGGATGCCGCTGCCAGGCGCTGTTGCTCACCGGAGACGCAACGGTGACCGATCCGGTCTGCTCGCTAGCGCCTGCACACCCCATCATCGAAGCAGCGCTCGTGGAAGCAAACTCCAATGCCACCATCTCGCAGCCAGTAACGGCGGGATCCTTCATTCAGTTGCAGCAGCATGCTAGCGATCTTTGGAGCTACCGCACGAATCCCGAATAATCACGCGTCGGGAAAATAAAATCAGTCACACGAGGACACGGAAGTTCGCAGGCTAAACCAAGATTCCTACCAGCGCACCCCGATCGTGATCGGACGTACGTCCGTCGTGGTCCCGTTTCCTGATCCATGCGTGAGGCGGTACTCGGCGTAGAGTTCGACGCCACTAGGCATCTTGCGTGTAATTCCCCCGCCAATGTTGTATCCAAAGTGATTCTGGCTGGAATTGACGAAGTCGCCACTGAGCGGGAGGCTGACGTTTGGGCAGGTGCCGACCCACCATTCGTAGAACGCATTACATCCAGAACCGGGAACGGCGGTGTCAGAACTCAAGGCGCCGAAGCGATGATAGTAGCCTGGCCCGAAGAGGATATATCCGCCATAGAGCTTGGTGACGGGAATATTGATGACGGGGTCCAGCGTAAGGGCGAAAAGATAACTGTAGGCGCTTCCGGCCTGCGCCAGTACCAGAGTGGAATCGCGCAGCGGCAGATCCGCAAAGATAAAGTCTGCCCGCAGGCCAAAGTACTTGTTCGCATTGCGAGCTACGCCAGCCGTGGCCACCCCGCCTCCCCCCCGGACGAAGGTGCGGGTCGTGCCGCTATCCAGATTGGCGCCGAGGCCGACGTTATAGCTCCAGTTTTTGTAGTCGCGGGGCTTGGCCTTTCGTCGCGAACTGGATTCTTCCTCGGCGGGTTCCTGATCGCTGGAGGGTTGCTGGGCGGCGGGTTGCTGGGCAGCGGGTTCTTGCGGAGCGGGGGCTGCGGATGTGGGAGACTGTCCGGAGGGTGTCGCCTGGGCGAATCCTTGTCCTCCCAGCAGAATTGTAAGAATCAACAGCGGCAGCACACTCGCGAACTTTCCAATCATCCATTCTCCTCCCCGAACCGGGCGTAGTGGCGGACCGTAGCGCTCGGCATGGAAAGGCGCCAGTAATAAAGGTTCCGCTTGTGATTCCTCGCAGGAAGGCATTGCCTTATTTGCGGCGGGATCGCATTATATTACCAACTTTGATGCTGATTCTGCCTGGCAAGCCGCCTGAGCGAGCGATGCCATGGTGCTGCGCCTGACGCGGAGCTGTTTCCATCTCGTGGAATCGGCGCTGCCGCTTTCTGCTTCGTGCCAGCACAAGTCACACGTATTATGAACATGATCTTCTACTTTTGAGAATAGCCTTGCACAAAACTCCATCAGACAGGCCGTCAGAGCGCACTTCCATTTCCGAGGCGGGAGCGTCCCCGCCACGCGTCGCTCTGGTGGGCTTTGGAACCGTTGGCAGCGCCGTCGCCAAGATTCTGTGTGAACGCGGCGATGGCTCGCTGCGCCTGACGCACATCTGCAATCGGAAGATCGAGAGGAAGAAGCAGCCGTGGGTGCCCGCTGATGTGGTTTGGACGGAAGAAATCGGCAACATTATCAACTCCGACGCTGACATTATTGTTGAGTTGATCGGTGGTCTCCATCCCGCCGAGGATCTGGTACGGAGCGCTTTGAAAGCCGGCAAGTCGGTGGTGACGGCGAACAAGCAGCTCATCGCCCGGCATGGTCCCGACTTGCTGCAGTTGGCGAGCGCGAATGGCTGCCAGCTTGAGTTTGGAGCGTCCGTCGCCGGGGGTGTCCCGGTGCTTCCGGCCCTGCGAACCGGGTTGAGCGGCGATCGACTGCACGGCGTCGCGGGCATTCTGAACGGGACGTGCAATTACATCCTTAGCCGGATTGAGACGGATCGCATCCCTTTCAGTGAGGCACTTGAAGAGGCTCAGGCACGCGGCTATGCGGAAGCCGATGCCAGCGAAGATCTCGATGGCGGCGACGCTCGCGCCAAACTTTCCATCCTCGCACTGGCTGGCCTGCAAGTCCGGGTTACTCCGCAGGATATTCGCGCTCGCACGATTCGTGGTATCGACGCGATCGATTTCGATTATGCGGCGGAGCTCGGCTGCACCATCCGGCAAATTTCCCGGGCCGACCTGAAAGAAGGCACGCTATTCGCCGAGGTCGGTCCAAGCCTGGTTCCGGCATCTTCGCCCTTCGGACGCGTGCAGCGGAATCTGAATCTCGTTTTGACTTCGGGAGAATACGGCGGCGATGTAGCTTTTCTGGGCGCAGGCGCGGGGGGAAATCCTACGGCCGTTGCTGTAGTTTCGGACCTGAAGGTTGTCGCGGAAAATCTTTCGGCGGGACCGCGTGCGCGCCGTACGCTGCAGTTGGCCTCGCCGAAGGTGAGTTGTGACTTTGAGACGCCCTGGTATCTGCGCTTTGTGGTGAAAGACCAACCAGGAATTATTGCGGGATTGGCGGCGATCCTCTCAGCGCATCAACTGAACATTGATGCAGTGCTGCAGAAGCCGGGCTTCGACAAGGCAGCGCTGCCATTCGTGATCACGCTGGAGCCTTGCCGCGACGCTCAACTCCATCCAGCGCTGCAGGAAATGTCCGCGCTGGCGTTCGCTCTCCGTCCATGCCTCTGCTTGCCGATCTTGCGCTAGCGAGCGGTTACTACTTCCAGAATGGATTCTTCAATCCAGCGGGAGCGAATGCGCTATCGACCTTCGCCTCGGTACCGGAATCGTCAGAGATTTTCTCATCGAGCAAGCGAGACGAAGGAGCCTTCAACTCCTCTGCAGAGTAAGGCGAATTTGGTGGGGTGGGACATTCTGAAGTCATGGGAGGAACCTCCTTAAATCTTTATCATCTATGCCCATTGAAACACCGGAAGTGCTATGGCTGGGCTGCAAAATCACGATGCTTTGCATCGAAAATTCAGCAGACGTTTCCCGTTTTTGCTGAGACGGCAAGGCGTATCGGTGCTCGGATTAGTCTTGGTACAGCGGCGGAGCTTCCCAACGATCTCTGGTAGTATCTCGCGCCCCGGGCTAGTCTCGGGTCTGTCCCGCGAACATGAAGAAATATCTGTACCAGAGCGCGTTGGCGCCAACTCTCTTCGGCATTCTTCTGACAGCCAGCCTCCATGCCCAGAACCCGCGCGGATCCTTGCGCGGCACGGTGCAGGATGCCGGTGGCGCCCGGGTCGTGTCCGCCAAGATCGTCGCGCAATTGTCCGGTTCATCCGTGAAGCGCCAGGCCATAAGCGAAGATCGAGGCGAGTTTCGAATTGACGACCTGCTCCCCGGCAACTACCACATCACCGTGAGTGCTGCGGGCTTCGCTCTGGCACAGGCAGAGGTGGTGGTTGCGGTAACCACGGTGCGGGATCTTACCGTTACGATGAAACCGGCGGGTGCCTCGGAGACTGTCAACGTGCGAGGAGATTCTTCCTCGATCACGACCGAAGCGATTGACACATCCAGCGCGGTGCGCGGAGGGGTAGTCGGCAGCCAGGACCTGGAAACTCTGCCGCTTCCGGCGCGGAGTTTCGCCAATATTGCTTATCTTGTGCCAGGAACAGAACCCGTCGAGCCGTCTGATCCCACGAAGGCGCGCATTACGGCAGTCTCCACCGGTGGAAGTTCCGGATTGAACAACGAGTTATCGGTCGATGGGGCGGAGAACTCTGACGACTGGATTGGCGGTTTCCTGCAAAATTTCTCGCCGGATGGCATTCAGGAATTTGCCATGCGCACATCGAACGAAGACGCCGACACGGGTTGGACCACCGCAGGATCGGTTGTAATTACCACCAAACGTGGGAGCAATGAATGGCATGGGAGCGGGGCGTTCTACGACCGGCAGGCCGCGCTGAATGCGCGCTTTCCCATCGAGAACCCGGCACCAAATCCGAAGCAGCCGTTCTCCCGACAGAACTATGTCGGGACGGTCGGAGGTCCCCTCGCGAAGAACAAGGTCTGGTTCTTTACATCCTTCGAAGGTGTGCATGAAAACGCGAGCATTGCTTATAGTCCGGCCAGCGTTGCGCAATTTGACGCGCTGGCACAATTGGCGTCAGAGGGATTGATCACCGGCGTTCCTTCGATCGCCGTTCCCGCAACTGTTCCGATTCCCTTTCGCGACTACCTTGGTTCGATGCGCTTTGACTGGGCGCAATCGTCGCAATCGAATTGGTTCTTGCGCATATCGGAAGACAGCTACCTGACGCACAATGCCCTGGTGGAACAGGGGACGCTGCCATCGACTGGGCTGACCACGCATAACAATTACTGGAACGTGGCGCTCAGCAACACTTATACCTTCAATCCAACCTGGCTGGGCAATCTGGTTCTCGACGCCAGCTTGTTGCATCTCACGCAGACTCGGAACTCAAACCTGGGCTTCGCGCTGGCCTTCCCTTTCAGTTCCACGGCGCTGACCATTTCCGGGTTCGAAACTTTCGGCGACAACCAATTCGCTACTCCGATTACTCTTTTCCCTGATCTGCGCAACCAGGAAAAATATCAATTCCGCTATGACCTGAGCCACGTTGTGCGTGACCATGCGCTCAAGTTCGGAGTCGACTTCATTCACGAACCGGTGCTGAGTGGGGCGTTTGCCTCCACAGCCGAGACTCTTGCCAAGTACGTCAATAACCCAACCTATTACGTGCAAAACCCGGGAGTGTTCGGAAGCTTCGCCCCACAGTGTTTGGGCATCGCTGCTTCGGACGGCTCAACCTGCGCGTACACCCCTGCGAGCGATGGCGCGTTTTCGCAGAATGTACAGCGTCTTGGACTCTATGCCGAGGACTCCTGGCGAGTTTCACGCCAGCTCACGTTCAACTACGGATTGCGCTATCAGACGACTTGGGGACTATTCCAGGGTTCCGGCCGAAGCGAAGCGGATAACGCCGCGTATGTGACGCTGCAGGCGTTGCAGATTCCGATTGTTCCCGGCTTACCCGGCGACTATCGCAGGCAGATTGCGCCTCGCCTTGGGTTCGCTTACTCTCCCGGCGAGAGCGGGAAGACCGTAATTCGTGCCGGCTTCGGCATCTACTACGACGATCTCGCACAGAACGGATGGGCAACCGCGTACCAGGGCGTTAACGACTCGAACTACACCACTGGAACTTGCAGCCTCAGTGGTGGCCCAGGCACTTACGCGGTCACCGGCTCAGGCTGTCTCGCTGGCGGCAGCGGAGCCACGGGGAATCTGGTCGGTTCCCCTTACAAGACGCCCTATGCGATTCATACGACTGGCGGCGTACAGCACGCCTTCAACCAACATTGGCTGATGAGCGCCGACTACGTACATGAGCAGGGAAATCACGGATACCGAGCCTTTCCCTACAGCAGCGGCACGAATCTATTCACTCCACTCATTTCTACCGCGGACCCAGACTATGCCACCGATCAGTCGGCCGTGGTGCCGAACGTCAATGTGTTCGAGTCGGATAACCGCTCCAGCTACAACGGGCTGATGCTGCATCTGCAAGGCAATATGCGCCGGTTCAATCTGGTCGCGAACTACCAACTCTCCAAGGCGCAGACATGGGGATGCCTGCTGGGCGAGCTGTTTGACTATGTGGATGGCGTCTGCAAACAACAGCCTCCGAATCCGCCACTGCTGAATGCTTTCGGAGCCGGCGATTACGGCCCGTCGGGCGAAGATGTTCGTCACCGCTTCGTGCTGGCGGGCACGGTCCACGTGCCTGGAGGTTTCGAACTAAGCACAGTCAACCAGGTTGAAAGCGCCCGTCCCATCACCATCACAAACGCGGACAACACTGGCCGCATCTATGTAAATGGAGCGTACACCAGCCTCGACGAATTCCGTGGCACACCTTACATCCAGTCGGACCTGCGCGTCACGCGTCCTTTCAAAGTGAGGGAGCGCTGGCAGATCGACCCGTTCATCGAGTTCTTCAATCTTTTCAACCGTAATAATCCGGGAGCGAACTTCGCCGTCAATGTCGTCCAGCTTCCGGTTCCTGCGGCCCAGATGGTGCCGAATGCGCAAGGCATCACCAACGTGACCAGCATCTGCGCCAATGCAGCTTGCTCCCAAACCGCGCCCATCACCAGCCTGAAGCAACTCGAGATCCCCGAGGGCGCGTTGGGAGATTTCTTCGGACCCGGCACCACGGTAGGGATTCCGTTCGCCGCGCAGCTGGGCGTGCGGGTGACGTTCTAGAGGTCGCTCGAGAATGCACACTCAAATCCGTGTCACACGGGGTCGATGAGTGAAACGGGGATGTTACGTCAACCGACTGGCCAGTACTCTACTGGGAGCTGAATCTGGAGCCGATGTCTTTAAATACAGCAGAGCGAAGCCGACAAACATTGTTGGCTCGACCACGGTGACGCCGATTATCGACGCGATGGTTAGAATCCACGGAAACCATGACGGCAATTGCACGGAGACGCGAACAAAAGATGCCAGCCAGAAAGGGCACATCCCTGCGACGTATCCTCCGACGAGAGACTTCGCGAGAAGCGCCGCAAGCGCCAGCCACTTTCCCTGAGTTAGTTCATCGCTGCGAAGCATCGCTCGCCCGACGCTGAAATCATCCAGAATAACTGCTGGTACTGCCAGAAAGAATCGTGATGCTATGAGAAGCGCTAGACCCGTGAGTACATATGAAACCGCCCAGACCAAGAAGCCAGAGCGGTGTACCTGCAGTCGGTGGAATATCCAAAAGACGCCCGTCCCCAACACTATCGAAACGGCTTCCGTTGCCACTACGAGAACCAAGAGAAGCAAAGATACACGGAGGAAAGGACTCAACCGTTCCCGAATGTGTACGAAAGAATTCCATGCTGATGGAATAAATCCGGCCACGCTTTCTTCCAACGCTATACAAATGGCCCCGAAAACAAAAGAGAAGGCTAACCAACTAACAAACCATGCTGAATAATTGATGAGCCCAATCTCTAAAATCTCGGTGTGGTGCGCGAGCAGCTCGACGCCTCGCGGGAGGTGACGCGAGATCTCCCGAACCTCATTGCGAGCAGTGATGATGGCGATGGTGCTGATAATCACGGCTGGCGCTGTGATTTCGAAGTACAACCAGAAGTGGCTGTGATATGCCCGAAGTACCGCTGTAACAAAATCACCCACGCCTTGCCATTCAGCCTTCCGCAATCCTCCCGTGGCGGCCTTGCCAGAAACCTGCGCTCCCAGATTGTTTTGGGTTTCGCCCGAATCTTCGGCAACGCTGATTCGGCGTCTGGACAGTTCGCCTCGGAGCGCGACGCGTGCCCCGGAAGTGAGCTCTTCCGGGGCAGCGGCCAACTGGATTAATTCTTCGTCGCTCTTCGCTTGGTAAACTCGTGCGAAGTCCTCGATTTGCATCGATGGGATGGTAATTCATTTCCAAACGCTAGGCGAGTTGGATGGTTGGCGAGACCAGGCGATTGCACTCATTGGAGTTTCAACGGGCTAGGGAACTTCGATCACCCGATCACCCGCACCCGCCCTACCGCACCAACCACTCGGTGGCCACGTGTACCTGTACGAGAAGCTGGCTGTAAGTTACGGCCATAGCGGCCAGCATCGCCGCGGTTGCGCACAGCGCGTAGGCGAGCGAATATTCATTCTTCTCGTTCTGCCGGAGTTGCGTCCAGGAAATTAAGCGCTCAACGCGCGCGTTCACGGACTCTGCCGGGCTGTGGACCAAAGCCGTTGTCAATTTGGCGGGCAGTTCCAATGGAGCCAGCCGCGAGAGCTTGATTACAGCCGCAGCCAGGTCCAAAGCCTCGGAGGCGTTTGAGACTGCGGCATCGTCGGCGGCCATTTCAGTCGCTTCGCGCCAGGCCCTTTCAAGCTGCGCTATTCCGGGGACGGGCATCAGGCACAGCAGCAACTTTTTCAGATTGTCGCGCCGCCGAATGTGTGCAACTTCATGGCGCAGCGCGCCGTCCAGTTCCCGCTCGGTCAATACAAACTCTGCGGCGCCGGATAACCAAACCGTAGGCCGCAGAATGCCCGCTACGGTCAGCGGAGGCGCTGGCGACGGAGTGCGCAGCACAGAAAGTGACTTGCCCGAATCAGCGGGGCTGTAATCAATCACACGCGCTTCGCTCGACCAGCGCGCCACGGTTCTCGAGGACCGGACCAATGCGGCGACGGCGTTCCATACTCCCGCGAGCATCAGAATAATTCCGAAGAGGCCCAAGCTGAGAGGCACGATGCCTACGGGTTCTTCAACCGCGCGAGGTTCGAGCAACAGGAACGAGGGCACCGCCAGGATAAGTGTCGCTGCAAGAGCCACGAAAAAGGGCGCGAGGCGAAGAGCGAACAGCAGATCGGCGCAGCGTCTGGCAGAGCGCTGCTGGCCGTAAGTCCACACTCGTCGCCAAACAGTGCAGACGCCAAGAGACAGGGCACCATACAGGATGAAGAAGACCGAGAAACAAACAGCCAGGCCGCGCACTGCGAACATTACTCTCTCTCCTTCCGACCCGCTTGCCGTTGCGCCAGCTCGCGGCGCTTGCGTTCCACCAGCTTCCCCAAATCGTCGAGTAATTGTGTATCCCGTTCGCTCAGAATCTCCACCAGAAACGACAATGGCAAGGAGGACGCTGGACTCACATCCAGTAATTGCTGGAAGGCATGGCCCGCAGCTTCGCGATGCAACTCCTCGCGGCTAAATCGCGCAGCGTAGCGGAATGCTCGCCCTTCCTCCGTCCGCTTCAAAAGACCCTTCTTGAAAAGGCGATCCAGCGTAGTCATCACGGTGGTATACGCGAGGTCGTGGCAAAGGTCTTCGACTAATTCACGGACGGTGGCGTTGCCTCGCGCCCACAACGCCTCCAGCATGCGTTGCTCGAGCGGGCCCAGTTGTCCCGAAGCTCTTCGAAATGGATGGAAAATCCGTTTCATCCGCTTGCAGTTGAATTCCGCATTCTATCGCGAGTTGGTGCTAAGGGAGGGAATTTCTGGGGTGGGAAACGGGAATCGAACCCGCAACCGTCGGAGCCACAGTCCGGTGCTCTGCCAGTTGAGCTATTCCCACCACCTTGCTGATTATAGCAACTGCGGTTGGCGGATGTCAGAAAGGTTCCCGGTACGACGCATCGGTTTCCTTCCTTTGGGTAGCTGATCAGTCTTCAGTTACGAGACGATACCAAATGGCGTGGAGCATATGGGTGAGAGACGAGAAGGACAAATAGAAGAGGGCAAAAGAAAAGCTATCGAGAATTCCAGCGAGGAGAAGAGAAAAACGAGAATACGAGGTTGCGCTCTCGAACTGCGTGCCGGAAGAGCTCATCCCCTGCCCACGCCGACGTATTCAAATCCCATGGCGCGCAGCCGGGTAGAATCCAGCAGGTTCTTCGTATCCACGATGATGGGCTTCTTGAGCAGGTGCTTAATGCGGTCAAAATCGAGGGCGCGGAATTCCGGCCAGCCGGTGCCGACGACGAGCGCATCCATACCTTCCGCAGCCGCGTAGGCTGATTCGCAGTAGCGCACCGATCCATTCAACCGGGTCTTGGCGTCGGAAAGTGCGACAGGATCGTAAGCTCGCACGCGCGCGCCCTTCGCGACCAGGGTTTCGGCCAAGCGTATGGCAGAGGATCCGGCCACGGAATTCGTATTCGGCTTGAAGGCCAGACCGAGAATTCCCACATCTTTGTTTTCAACTGAATTCAAAGTGGCGGCGATCTTTTCGACCAGGCGATCGGCCAGGGTATGGTTGACATCGCGAGCGGCGCTCAACACTTTCAGCGGAACGCCATTGGCCAGAGCTAACTGCGCTAGTGAATCCATGTCGGACTCGGCGAAGACGCCGCCCATACCTGCGCCGGGCTGCAGGCAGCGGGGAGCAATTTTCTTATCGAGACCCAGTGCCAGCGCCAGGTTCACGGCGTCCGCGCCCACGCGCTCGCATAGTGCTGCCACCTCGTTTATGAAAGAAATCTTGGTGGCTACGAACGCAGTCGCCGATTCCCGCACCAGTTCGGCAGTGGCCTGATTGGTGACGATCACCGGAACGCCGCGCATCACCAGCGGATGGAAAATTTGCTTCAGGATATGCACCGCTTCGTTCGAAGTGGATCCCAGAATCAGGCGGTCCGGCCAGTTGAAATCCTCCACGGCGCAACCGTCGGTGAAAAACATGGGCTGAGAAACAATGGTTCCCTGCAGACCCGCATCTTTCAGGCTCTTCTCTAAAGCTGATGCCGTGCCCACCGCGACTGGGGTGACGATCGTCAAAATTGGAGGCTTCGGGGCCAGGCGCGCGATACGCATCACCACATCGGTCAGGGCCTCAGCGCCATCTTCCGCCAGAAAAATGACTTGCGCCTTGCGCGCAAATGATTCGATATCGGTGGAGTAAGCCAGACGCCCGGCGCGCACATTTCGCCGGATGATTTCCTTCAGATTCTTTTCAAAGAACGGGATGTTGCCCTGGGCCATCTCGACCATGCGGGACCGGTCGGGATGACAGCAGGAAACCGGAGTGCCGAAATCTGCCAGACAGGCCGAAATCACCGTTCCTAGAAAACCCGAGCCGTAGACCCCAATCTGCATTCATCGCCCCCCGGGGCGTTCCTGAAACCCGCGCCCGAAGCGGCTGCTGGCGCGGATGTCGCACTTCCCTGTCTTCATTGTTTACAGTGCACTTCCGCACCGCGCAACGCACGGGAGGGAAATGTACCTGGGGCCATGCCGGCTAGACGGGGGTAACGTAATACCCGGTAACCAGGGCTGGTTACGGCTGAAATTAATGGAGGAAATCACGCCTGGCTCGCAGCGCTTTCCGGGGTCGATCGGACGGACACTTACAGCTGAAGATTTCCCAGCGGATCTTGTCAGGCCTCGCCAAAAGCTACCGCCGCCTCTTTGACAGTTGGCGTCCAGCTGACAAGTTTATCGATACTGGTGAGTTTCAATACCTGTTCGACGTGTTTATTGGGGCCTGCCAGCCGCAGCTCTCCTCCAGCTTCCTTCATCTGGCCGGCGGACATCACGATGATCCCCACGCCGGTGCTATCGATGTGGGTCACACCGGTCAGGTCGAAGAACCTTCTTCCCCTGTTTCTCGCGGACCAGGTTCTCGGTGGCCCATTCCAGTTGCTTACATTCCCTTCCGATCGTAATCCTTCCCGTGATTTCCAGGACAACAATGCCGGGCTGCAGGTGCTTGGTCTGAATCTCCAGCATAAGCAAGTCCTTTCTGATGGGTGGCCACCCGAGCCAATGGGTTGCGCTACCAGACTTAGGGCGAAACCAGCGTGCCACCGAGCGGGACCGGGGCTAGATCGACCCAGCAGTTCTGCGCGTCCTCGCGCACAAAGGTGAGCCGGTCGAGCAGGATACGCCGGGTTCCCGAATACTGTCGCCAACGTTCACGGGCAATCTCCAACGCCTGTTCTGCTTCCTGTTCGGTGGGCATTTTCACGATCGTCAAATGCGGCGTGTAGGGCCATTCTTCGGAAAAGGCTAGAGTCTGAGTGTTTAGCTGGTCGTGCAACTCTCGCAGGCGCGACGCGTCGTGAGCCACGCGAACATAAACTGTAGGGGTAGTGGGAACAAAGCTTTCCATGCCGTCCAGAGTCACTTCAAACGGCTCAATCTGGCCGCAAATTCGGGCCAGCATCTGCAGCGCCGCATTCTCGGTTCCTTGGATAGGCCGCGGCGGAAGAATCGTGAGGTGAGCCGCCAGATGGGGCAATGCGGGATGCAGCTCCCGCCGGAGGTTCTCCACGAACTCTCCTACGGGACTCTTTACGTACGCGACTAACGCATACCGCGGACTCGCCATATACAGGGGGAAATTATAGCGCGTTCCGTCGATTGTGGACGGTAGGGTGGTTGATTCGGAAGGGGGTGGAGTTTACAAGATGGGGAGTTTCGCGCGGATCAATCGCGCAGAGGTTCCGCTGGACGGCGCAGCGCGACTAGTCCTTCATCGTGACGACCGATACGGCGAATGGCAACAACCGGAGTTTCGAATCCCCTAAGTCCTGACTCATCACAGCTGGCGAAGTCCCGCCAATCGTTTGTACTGCCGCGCCCGCAAACTCTTTCGGCAGTTCGACCACGATCTCGCGATTCCGCTGGTTGATCAATAGCAGCTTCCTCTGATTGCCCGTGATGAACGCCTGAGCTGTGATTGCGTCTGTGTCGGCATTGATACCGTGGTCCATGACCTCGGTTTCAGGCAAATCGTCGCCTGGGCCGAAATTGTTTTTAAGCAACTCAAGAACGGCGTAGCGCGCATTGGGTTTGCCGGTCGTCCAATCGATCATGGTGACGCTGGGAAACTGACTGGGAAAGCCCACCAGCTGTGACTCGCCGACAACATCCACTCCAAGGTTTGCCAGCTCCACATATAAGTAAGCGTACAGAGCCCCGCTCAAATTCCAGTACGCGGCAGGAATTGGCTTCTCCACGTGATTCGGTTCGCCTTGAACCATATCGTCCGGCAGAATTGAGCCGGCCTCGTTGATCATGATCCTGGTCGAGGGCGACAGGCGATCCCGCAAGCGCACGATGTACTTCGTCGCCGCCAGAAATTCATTGGCGCGACCGAAAAATGTAAATGGCCAGGCATCTTGCGGCTGGTCCGCACCGGGAGCCGCATACACGTGGAACGAAATCGCATCGAGCGGTATGCCGGCTTTGTGATTGCTCGGGTCCAGGAAATATTCAAACATGCGCTCGCCGCCCTCAGGATAGGACAACGAAAGCCCGACAAACTTCATGTCCGGCACGACCTTGCGCACGCTTTCGACAATGGCATCGTAACGTTCTGTGTATTGCTGTGGCGTCGGCTCATGTTCGCTGTCGATCTCGTTAAAGACCTCCCAGTAGCGCATGTCATAGTGATGCCCCGAGCTGTGAAACTTTCCTAACTCGTCGGTAAAACCGCCTCGCGCGTACCAACTCGCAAGCCGGCCATAATAGTCGCCGAGTGCCTGCAGGTCGTGAAGTTCCTTACCTTGCGAATAATCCCAGACCACTTGATTGGGATCCGCGGGGTAGGCAACAGGCTGTGGCGTCGTGAACATCCATTCCGGAATCGTGCTGAAGCTCCAGACTGCGGAATGTCCTTCGCTCGCCGCCAGAAAATCCTCGACAAGAGGATCCATGTACTGAAAATCCCAGTAAGTTCGGTTCTGATCAGGAGGTTTTAGCTCTGCAACCGAAATATGCGGATAAGGAAACCAGAAGGCATAGCGGACGAAGTCGCAACCCAGCCGGTGCAGCGCCGCTAGAGACGCATCGTGTATAGGTGAACCGCGCCGCAGCATCGGATTCACCACCGCCTGCAGGGTTGGAGTGGTCCGATTGCGCGTCTTCTTCGCCCAGTTCACCGTGATCGAAGGGGGACCAGGAGAAAGCGGGAGCTGCGCAGACTGTGCAACCAGGCCGCTGACGCTCATCGCCGCAAACAGCACGATTATGGCTGCGCGTCGAGATAAGACACGCAATCTCCGTGAGACGGGAGCCGCCTTCATGAAAGACCTCATTTAATTTGCGGAGCCAAGGCTCGCCGTATACGTTGCATCGAGCAGATCCTGGGTATGGCCGTCATAGTCTGCGTCCAGACCTCTCGTATCGTTTTGGACCGCTGAAAAAACAGGGGAGTCACGTGCGTGCTGCGCTGAACCGATGATGCTTTAGAACAGAATCTTGACTGCCAACTGGCACTGGCGCGGACCGGGGAGAGACAGGTAGCTAATCACTCCGAAGTTGCCGTCACCGATGCCCGTGTCGGGTGTGCCGAAGACGGGATGGTTGAATGCATTTTCGGCCTCCAGGCGCAGCTCCATGCGTATTCCTTCATGCGCTTTCGATAGTAGGAACTGCTTTTCAATCGAGAGGTCGGCGTTGAAGAATAGCGGCGTTCGGATGTCTGCCGTGGTCCGCGGGGCATTACCGAGCGTGAAGTTGGGGGGAGCCTGTATCGCGCTGTTGGGCGCAGTGTTGCTCGCATTGGCGAAGAAGTTGTTGACCCAAAGGCTCTCGGGACCGTAGTTACGCCTTGGCTTGCCTATGAAATTGGGGCGCTGAGGGCCGTAGGTGGGCAGCGGCACTCCGCCGCCGGATACAAAGAATTGCAGCGGCCGTCCAGAGTGGGCCTCCCAGATGCCGTTGGTTTTCCATCCGCTGATGATGGCGTCCAAAAGCCGCGGCATGTTGCCCAACAAGGCCTTGCCACGTCCGATGGGAAGATCGTAACTATAGCTGAATTTCAGCATGGCGGGCACATCGAACGTCGACAGCGCTCTTTCCGACTTGGGGTTGTTGGGATCCTGCAGAGCGAAGCCCGACTCGGGACCGTAGTTCCCCAGCCAAGCCACGTTATCGTCGTACATAGAGGAATCATCGATCGACTTCGACCACGTAAAGCTGGCCACCAGTTCCAGGCCATTACTGTAGGCCTTATTCGCCGTGATTTGCAGTGCGTGATAGGTTGAGTTTGCGATGGGTGGCTCGTCGGTGGTGACGCCCGTGGGAAACTCGGGAAAGGGCATGTGCAGTTGATAATCCTGGATCGTTGGACCGGAGAGAATGCTGTTTGGATCGGAAATCGGGCCGCCATTTTGCGAGGAGAACGGGTTGTTTACCTGGGTTAGGTATTGCGCAAGCAAAGCGGGATTGGTCTCCATCTGGGGCCCGAGAATGTTCCGGTTATTATCGCCACCAAAGTACAGGTGCGTCCCTTTCTTTCCCACGTACGTCGCACCAAAGATAACGTTCCAGGGAATTTGGCGCTCGATGCCCAAAGTCCAGCTTTGTTCATAAGGCGTTAGCGCCGCAGCATGAGTGCGGAGCGGTCCAACCGCCCCATAACCCACGTCATTCAGCTGACCGAGAGAGCCCCCTGGCGGTTGAATCAAGCCGTTGGGAAATGGATTGCTCAGATGCAGCCATACCGAGTCGCCCTGGTTCAAATATGTATTGATCACGCTGGTGTATTGGTTGAAGCCCTGAGAACCGTAGCTCAGCAGGCCATTGGCGCCCGAGCGAGTTTGGCTGTAAAAGATGCCGTAGCCGCCACGCACTACGGTTTTCGGAGTAACCTGATAGGCAAATCCGAAACGCGGTTGAATGTCGGTCCAATCCACAAGCCAGTCCGACCGCACACTGGGGCTGTTGAAGAACTCGCCGCCCAGCAGCGCGAGAGTTGTTGGGCCGTTGAACTGATCGTCGTATGAGAGCTTGCCGCCGTTGAGCGGGTTGGTCACATTCGGATTCCACCAGTTCATCCGGTTATAGCGCTCGGTTCGCGGCAGGGAGACGTCATAGCGCAGGCCCAGATTCAGCGTCAATTTGGTGGTGGTTTTCCAATTGTCTTGAGCGAATACCGCATACTGGTAGTTTTCGCTTGCCGGCCGGAACTGTATTTCGTAGCTGCTTGACCCGTTGCCGACCATTTGGCCCATCAGGAAGCTGGCTAGGTCATCGCCGCCGGGGGTATTGCCATCGTTGCACGTGGATGTAACCCCCGGCGACGGGCAAAGCGAACTGCCGCGGTTATCGAAGTAGAAATAGCCCAGCGGAGCGTTGGTCTGAATGTAATTTTGCTGGTGCAAACGGCCTTCAAATCCAAACTTCAGCTCGTGGGAGCCCCGGAGCTTGGTCAGGATCGCCGAAATCTGGCCGGTATCCTGACCCTGCCTGTAATTGCCGTAGGGATTGTTCCCGGCGTTGGGGAAGAAGCCCGAAGCCGCGTAATCGAGAAAAGAGATTGCGGGAACGCCATTGAAGCCGTTTTCCTCCAGATAGGATGGAAAACCCAGAGTACCGAGAGGATCGGGGTTCAGCTTGGAATTGTACGCGAGGATGGATTCTGTACCCCGCGTAAAGCCAAGAGTGACCGTCAAGAGCAGCGTGGGACTGAAGGTATGAACATCGTTCAGAGATAAGAGGTGCGAGTTGCCTGTGTTCGTTCCGCTGCCACAGGGGTCAATGAAAGTCTTGAAGCAGTTGTAGGGCGTATAGGTACTCCACTGTTGCGAATACTTGCCGCTCAACAGATTTTTTTGGTTGAAGCGATGGTCAATCCTGAGGTCGAATTGCTCGTTGTTGCTTTGAGATGCCCCCGACGCGATCCAGTTCAGGTACGGAGAGGCATTGGGCATGCCGGATGTGGGCAGAGGGAATAGAGCCATCATCTTGGCCGCGACTGGGTCGATAAGATTACCCGCCACTCTCGTGGTTGGTTCGAACTGAGATGGAGGACAGGAAGCGCCGGCAGGAAGGCTAGCGGGATTGCAACCCGGGCTGGCGTACAGGTCAAGCCGGTTGTTGGGGATGGGGGTAAGACGAACCGGGCCGCCATCCGTGCCGCTGTATACCCCGGAATAGGGATCGTAGAGCTGGCCTGCGGGATTGTTACAAATGCCGTTCACGAACGCAGCACCCGGCGCTGGCCCATTGGGACCGTCGCCGCCGCAGAGCTCTGAGAAGTTCCCGGTGCGCTCGGCGGCACTGGGCACGCCCGCCTGATATGTCGCCATGGTACTAGCGCGTGTTCCATCCCAATCAAAAAAGAAGAAGGTCTTGTTCTTAACGATTGGCCCACCCAACGTCCCGCCAAAATCATGCCGGTGAACCGGGGGAATAGGAATAATTGGCGTTTGGTTGTCGTTGAACCAGTTGTTGGCATCTGTGATGGTATTGCGGATGAAGTCGTACGCTTCTCCATGGAAGCTATTCGTGCCCGAGCGCGTGACCATGTTGATGATGGACCCGCCCGAGAAGCCGTATTCCGCGCTGAAGTTCGACTGCTGTATCTTGAATTCTTCCACTGCCTCCGGTGAGGGAACGTAGGTAGTCTGAGTAATGCCGCCATTGGGCTCAAAGTTGGTAATCGAGGAGCCGTCCATCAAGATGTCGGCACTGGCCCCGCGGCTTCCGTTGGAGACAAAATTCGTTCCCGTGTCGCTGATGCTGTTGGCGTCACTTTGATCGGTAACGCCGGGCGCCAGGTAGGTAAGGGTAAGCACATCGCGGTCAATCAGCGGCAGATCGTTGATGGCGCGCCGGTCAATCACTTCTCCCGTTACCGCGTCCTGGGTGGCGATAGTTTGCGTCTGCGCGTGCACCTCAACTGTGACGTTCGTGCCGGCAATTTTGAGAACGAGATTTGCGGTTGGGTTTTCGGTAACGTTCAGCCGGATGTGCGTGCGAACCGTCTTCTCGAACCCTGCCATCTCGGCCGTTACGGAATACAGCCCTGGCGGGATCGAAACGAAAAGATAGTGGCCGGTGTCGTCCGATTTGGTGGTAAATCGGTATCCCTTGTTTTCGTCAGTGAGAGCGACCGAAGCGCCGGATACAAATGCTCCGCTGGAATCCGTCAGCGTGCCACTGATCGTGCCGAAGTAGCTCTGGCCGAACGCCAGGACCGGCAACAAGAAGGGCATGGAGAGAAGGAAGACTTGCAGTAGGCGCGTACAGAAGCGGCTGAACAGATTCGTAAAGGAACTCATTTATGCCCCCCCATAGACCGGGCAAAGCGGGATAAACCACTAATGTTCGTGAATCTCTGAAGCGAGAACCGTTGCTGAGCCCCGATCTTCCAAATTAATTGCCGGAATTAAAACGTTTCAATGACACGGCATTATGCACAACTGGGGGCCAAAGCGCAAGGGCGAAGTGTCACGAAAAAAGCTTCTGGTCAGAACCGACGGAACTGTGACAGTTCCCGTTGAACTGATGCAGGGGGACAATTCGATTGCTCTTACGGCTGCGAGAAAGGGCAGCACCAGCATCGAACGGCGATATTAAGTCGATAACCCGACAGCAGGCATTAAAACCCGCTCAAGCCCGCGAGGGCGCAGACACCGGAAAAATTGTTAGCCGCAAGTGAGTCGATCCATAGGGAACCAGCGAGGCGTGTCCAACTGTCGCGCTCACTTTGCTGGCCCCCATCTCCGGCAATGGAGGCGTAAACAGTTGTTTCGAATTGTCCGGGTTGCGCTGAAGTCCCCAGTCTTCGATCTTTCTCACCGGGACAACCAACTCGATAGGAGGATATTCCCAGGGATTGTCGGCTTGGTTTGTGGGCGTCGAGTTTTTCTTGAGTTTGACCTCTCGCAGCAAGTGCGCAGGATCGACGGCAATCGCATAATTCCAGGGGCTTTCTGGAGTTGCTTCCCAACTCGGGTAGTCCTCGGTCGTGTACTTCGGTTCCACGCGCGGCGTCCATTTCTCCTTGATCGGCAAGGAATACACCAATGGGCCGCGCTCGATTCCGATGCCGCTCTGCGGCCAGTGCGTGATCCCCACTCCCATGGGAAGAGTTAAGGTCACGGTGTCGCCCGGAGCGAATTTTCGATCGAGGACCACAAGTCCGTTGGCGCGCCGCGAAGCCGGAATGACAGCGCCGTTGATGGCCACATGCGGCGTTTCGCACCACGCCGGTATGCGTAAAGATAGAGGAAACGACACCGTCCCGCTGGCATCGATCTTGAAGTGAATTTGTTCCTCGAAGGGATAGCGGGTCGTCTGCGTAATCGTGACTTGCTGGTTGTCCGGTCCCACCGTGGTTGTTAGTTTCGAGGGGCCGTACAGCAACGCAGCGAGGCCGCCGTCGTTCGTCTTCATCCACATGCGAATGACATAGTTGGAGAAGATGCGGTGCACGTTGCCTCCGCAACAGGCCCCTTGTTTGCCGGGGTTCGGCTGAAAGGCCATGAGAAAGCCGCCGTGTTCCATCACATTGTGGTCGGAGTCGAGCGTGGCAAGAAACTGATTGGGGCACGAAAAATACTGCAACGCCTTCCAGTCCTTACGAATTGCGCCCATGGCGGCATTGAAACACGCGCGCTCCACGCGATCTGCCCACACGGCCTCCCCCGTGGCCATGAGAATATGGCCCCAGGACCACGCGTGATCGGCGATGTCGCAGGTTTCGTGCGAGTCGAGCGAAGTCACCGTCCGATAGTCTTCTGTCGTTGAAGGGATGCCGTCGATCAGCATGTGATGGTCAAAGATGCGGCGTTGTGCTGCGAGCGCGAACCTCAGATACTCGTTCTTCCCCGTATAGCAGTAAAGAATGGCTGGCAGTTTGGCCACCTCAATATAGGTAACGCCGTGCGAGTGGATGGGAGTGGCAGCGTAGACACGCAGCTCGGAGAGATCGCCCTGCTCCGGATCGGCAGCCGTCTTCATGTACTCCTTCCAGGCAGTCTCGGCCATCTCAAGCAAACGGGGGTCGCCAGTGTGCTGGTAACACCACAACATGGATTCGATGTTGATTACATTTCGGGGAGGCGCTCCATAGGCCGCTTTGTCGAGCACATAATGCTTCTGCATGGCGCCGACAATGTCCGCGCTCGTGAATTGACCTTGAGTCAGCTGGGCATCAGAGAGAGCCGACAAGGCGCGGAAGAATAGAGCGTGCGGCCAGCGATGAAAGTCACCCTTGGGATCCTGAATGTACTTGGGCCCGAGATATCCATTCTCGGAGGCGTGCGCCAGCGTGTAGTCGATGCTGGTTCGAGCCTGCTGCATCAGATGCTGATCGTCGAGCACTAAGGCCAGGCGGGTCGCGCCGTCGATCCAATATGCTTTTTGTTCCCACGGCCACCAGGATTCAGCAGTCTCCTCGCCTGCCCAGTATGCCTTGTTGAAAGGGAATGAAACCTCCGGCAGCTTGGAGGCGAGTTGCGATGCTTCGCGCTCGAGATAGACGCGGAGCCAGCCTTCAGGCTTCACCGCCCCCGGCGGTAGCGCATGCAATGCAGCATAGGAGCGGACTTCCGGGTTTGCTTCGGCGGCCTCGAGAACAGCACTTGGAGCGATCAGCATCGCCGAACTCGCTGCGGCGAGACGAAGAAATTCCCTGCGATCCACTTTGCTCTGATGCGGCACGGTACGGCTCCTTTCTCGCTCGGCCGGTCTTGTCGTCACTTGTGTAACAGTCTAACAACGACGTCCGTCTGCTGGGTCTCATTCTGGAAAGTTGTTGACGCGCCGTAGCTCATCGCTGCCCCGGCACTTGCGTCGACTGTAGTGCTCTAGAAAAGCGCCCTTTATGCGAACACTCCAATCTGATTGAAAGGTTTTACGTGGGCAACTGTCGCTTTTGGACGGTCGCCAGACCGGTGATTCGGATGCCATCTTCCTCCAATAGCGGACCACATCTGACGCCTCTGCGAGCTGACTATGTATTTCCCGCTATCGGTCGAGGGCTTGATCAACTCTTCCTCTTTTATTAATTGCTTAGCAGACGTCCTTGCATTTTGGGTCGCGGATGTCCATAATCGCTGGTTTATTGAAACGTTTTAATTTGAAAGTGATCGGGCAAGCTTAACCTTCTCCAACTGGATCAGCGAACTCTTAGTAATTAGTGATTGATACCATGATTCGTTCTCATTCCTTCCGCTCGAAGACACTGCGAGCTACGATGGCGCTAGCTCTGGTGTGCGCTTTTCTTTTCACGTCGCATGAGGTGTACGCAGTGCAGCCTGAACAACCCCTCGAACTTTCCCGCGCAGTGCGCCCGTGGGAATTCGTATCCGCCCTCGGCACTCGCGCGGCACTTCTCGGCCGCGAGCAAGGCACGCTGGAAGCATGGGTGTATCCACTGAAGATTCTGAGCGACTTTCGCTTGCAGTTTAAGGTGGAGGGAACAGTAATCCCCGCCGAGGCATTGGCCCGAACATTAATCGTGCGCCCCGAGTCCACCACCATCGTTTACACGGGCGATTCCTACTCGGTTCGCGAGACGCTGTTTGTTCCTGTGCACGAACCGGGTGCCATCATCGCAGTGCAAGTGCAGACAGTTCGGCCTCTTCAAGTGGAAGCTCTCTTTCGCCGCGATTTTCAACTCGAGTGGCCGGCGCACCTGGAAAACCTTGATCCGGACTGGGATAAAGCTCTGTGCGCCTTTGCCTTCGGCGATACTACCGGGAAATTCGAAGCACTGGTGGGATCGCCGAATGCAACCAGGACCTCGGCAGAGTATTCCGGCAATTATTTCGAATCGAACCTAAATTCTTTTTCCCTCGAGCCGACACTCGCTGGATCGGATACGAAGCTCATCGTGATCGCCGCTTCCTTCAGCGGGCGCAAAGACCTGCCCAGCCTTTACCATCACCTCTTCGCCGATTACTCAAGCCTTCTGCAGGAGTCAGCCAACTATTACAAAGATTATCTCGCGCACACATTGAGCATTCACGTTCCGGACGCGCAGATCGAAACCGCGTACGACTGGTCGCGAGTGAGTATGCTGCAAAGCGTTGTGAACAACCCCTTTCTTGGCGAAGGACTCGCCGCTGGTTTTGCCACATCGCACGACGACTACCGTCCCGGTTATGCATGGTTCTTCGGCCGCGACGCAGAGTGGACGTCGCTGGCGTTAACCGCCGAAGGCGACTTTCTCCACGCCCGCATTGCGCTCGATTTTCTGAGCAAGGTCCAGCGAGCCGACGGGAAGATAACGCATGAGGTTTCTCAGAGCGCGACCCTCATGGACTGGTTCAAGACGCAATACCCGTATGGGTCCGCCGACGCAACGCCGCTGTACATCATTGCCGTGAACGACTATGTAACCCGCAGTGGAGACATCAGCTTCGCTCGTGACAAATGGGACGGCGTGTGGAGAGCCTATTCGTTTCTGAAATCGACGTACGATGCCAAGGGGCTGGCCCAGAATGCCGGCGTAGGTCATGGATGGATCGAAGGCGGCCCGTTATTTCCGATTCAGACCGAACTTTATCAGGCGTCTCTAGGAGTTGAGGCGGTGAGAGCGCTTTCACACCTCGCGCACCTGGTGCAAAAAGAAGATACAGCGCGCGAATTGGAGCAGGCCTTCGATCAAGAGCGCCCGATTTTAAACAACACATTCTGGTCTCCAGAAAAGCAGATCTACGCCTACGGTCTCGATTCCGCAGGTAAGCGCATGGATATCGCCAGTGTTCTTGCTGCAGTTCCCTTGTGGTTCCGTCTTCTCGATGACGATCATGCGCAGACCATGATTCAGGAACTCGCCCGCCCTGATCACCAGACAGATTGGGGTATGCGCATTATTTCGTCTCATAACCCGAAGTACGATCCGGGCGGCTATCACTTTGGAACCGTATGGCCGCTGTTTACCGGGTGGGCTTCCGTTGGAGAATACAACTACCACCGCCCGTTGCCCGCTTACTCGAATCTGAGAGCAAACGCGTTGCTGACATTCGATGGATCGCTCGGCCACGTAACAGAAGTTCTCTCCGGTGACTATGATCAAACGCTTGCAACCGGCTCTCCGCACCAGGTGTGGTCGGCAGCGATGGTAGTAAGTCCACTTTTAACTGGATTGATGGGATTACGAACAGATGCGACGAGCTGCCGTGTGATCTTCGCTCCGCACGTACCGGCCGATTGGGATTGGTTTTCTATTGACAACCTGCACGTGGGCGATCGAACACTCGACCTGAAATATCGGCGAACGTCGAACAAGTTGATGCTTCAAATCCACTCGAGTGGGACGAAACCATGCTCCATGGAATTCTCTCCGGCCGTTAGCCTGCGAGCAAAGATCAAACAAGCCAGACTGAATGGAGGACCTCTCCCTTTTCATGCGGATCCAAGTCCAACGGATCAGCACGTGACATTGGAACTCCCCATCCAGAGCGGTGAGCGCGATATCGAGATCGACGTCACCGACGATTTCGGGCTGAGTTACGTATCCACCCTTCCGAGCTTGGGTACTGCAAGTCGCGGCCTGCGCGTGCTCTCCGAGTCGTGGTCGCAATCACGAGACGCACTGACTGTGCAGCTGTCGGGTTCGCCCGGAGAAAGCTATGAGCTATCAGCCTGGAATACGTCTCATCTTTCTTCCGTGGAGGGCGCTCAACTCGACAGAACCAGTGATCCAGCGAGGGTACGCGTGCAGCTTCCAACGAGTCCCGCCGGAAGCGATCCTCAAACCGCAATCGTTTTTCACTTTGCAGGAAAGTGAGCCTCTCATTATGTTTGATGGTCTTCGACGCTTGGTCCTAATGTTGGCAGCAATCTTCTTCTCAGCCAGCCTTGCATTGGCCCAACAGAAGTCTCCTGCCCCTGCAGACCACGACTGGTGGAAGACTGCGGTTTTCTACGAGCTCTACCCACGCAGTTTTGCCGACAGCAACAACGATGGCATTGGCGATCTCAAAGGCATCGAGTCCCATCTGGATTATCTAAAAGATCTCGGCGTCGATGCGATCTGGATCACGCCGTGCTTCCCCTCACCGCAAGTCGACTTTGGGTACGACGTTTCGGATTACGAGAATATCGATTCCATGTACGGAGCCCTGAAGGACTTTGACAATCTTGAGGAAGCCGCGAAAAAACGTAATATCCGGATCATTCTCGACTTCGTGATCAATCATACCTCTCCGCAGC
Organism: uncultured Acidobacteriaceae bacterium; assembly: GCA_963777005.1. GTDB lineage: Bacteria > Acidobacteriota > Terriglobia > Terriglobales > Acidobacteriaceae > Sulfotelmatobacter. Next base: position 334,973 of record CAVZPC010000013.1, read on the forward strand.
ACAAGTGGTTTCTAGACTCCGCATCCTCGCGCACGTCCGCTCATCGTGATTGGTACATCTGGCGCGACGGCAAAGCTCCCGGTGTTCCGCCGAACAACTGGATCTCGGGCTTTGGCGGCTCCGCGTGGCAATTCGATCCGAAGACGGGACAGTACTATTACCACTATTTTGCAGTCGGCCAGCCCGATCTGAACTGGCGCAATCCCGCGGTCGAAAAGGCCATGTTTGACGTGACGCGTTTCTGGTACAAACGCGGCGTCTCCGGATTCCGGCTCGATGCGGTTGATCTTTTGTTTGAGGATCCAGAGCTTCGCGACAATCCGGTACTTCCCGGCAAGGATGAGTTCGGCGATCCAAACATGGACAACAAATACAACGACAAGTTGCCCGAAGTCCACACCGAACTTAAGAAACTGCGCAAGGTAGCCGACGAATACGACGCAGTGTTAATTGGCGAAACCTACACGTCGAATCGTGAGGAACTCAAGGAGTACTACGGCGGCCACAACGATGAAATCCAGATGCCGATGGATTTCATGTTCTGCGAGGTCAACAAACTCTCGCCGCAAGAATTCCGAACACAGATCGCCAACGTGGAATCGACTGGGGGATGGCCGGTCTACGTGATTGGCAATCACGACATGCCGCGCTCCTACAATCGCTACGGCGACGGAGTTCACAACGACGAGATCGCTAAACTCATGGCTGGAATGTATCTGACGCTGCGCGGCACTCCGATCATGTACTACGGCGAAGAATTGGGGATGGAAAACAACGACCCCGTTCGCAAGGAAGATGTGAAGGACCCCATCGGCATCGCGGGATGGCCGAAAGATAAGGGGCGCGACGGTGAGCGTACCCCGATGCAGTGGAATGATTCGACCAACGCTGGCTTCACCAAGGGCACGCCGTGGCTACCCGTCCCTACCAGCTACAAAACTCACAACGTTGCAAGTGAATTGAAAGACCCAAATTCAGTCTTGCAGTTTTACAAGCAGCTTTTGGCGTTGCGGCATCACGAGCCGGCATTGCTGGATGGAGACTACATCCCGCTCGACGAAGACAACGCCAGCGTGCTTTCCTATTTGCGCCGTTATAAAGACGAGGCCGTGCTGGTGGTTCTCAATATGTCTGCCACAAAGCAGCAGATTGGTTTTGATCTGTCGGCGCAAGGGTTCCCGTCAGCGAAACCTGCTGCTTTGCTGACGAGCGGGGAAACTTCGAGGACCAGTAAGATCGATCAGATCAACTTGGCCCCGTTTGGTGTTTACATCGCGCGGATCAGACAGTAAGGCGTATCAAATGCATAGAGACCGTCTTGCGCTGCTCAATTTGCCTCCCAGGTTGTTGGCCGTCGTTGCCAGCATTTTCTTCGCATCCGTTCTCGCCTGTACCCAATCCGATGGCCCCTCGGACGCGCAGCTTTCCACTCTCGCAACTCCGCGCACGTACGTTCAAAAGCGGGCGTCGAGTTATGACCGCACCGGCGGCAACGAAGATTTCGTCAAGCTCTCTGCCGGGGAGACAATCACTCTGCTTGACGCTCCGGGACCAGGAAACATCACTCATATCTGGATTACGATTGCGTCCTCGGAAAAATATCACTTAAAGAAGCTCGTCCTGCGAATGTTCTGGGACGACGAGAACTCGCCCAGCGTCGAAGCCCCAATCGGCGATTTCTTCGGCCTCGGTCTGGGCGACTATTTCCAATTCGAGTCCGTCCCTCTGTCCGTCGCGCCCGACAAAGCGCTCAACTGTTTCTTCCCCATGCCGTTTCGAAAACGTGCGCGAATCACGCTCACGAACCAGGGAAGTGAAAACGCCGACTCCCTCTATTTCAATATCGACTATCAGGCCCTTAGCAAAGATCTACCCTCCGAGACTCTCTATTTCCACGCCCAGTATCGCCAGGCAGCGCCAGCAAAGGGCTGGACCAACGATTGGGAATCCAATGACTCTCCCGCTGTAAATACAAAGAAGAATGTCGACGGCCAAGGCAACTACGTATGGCTGGAAGCGGCAGGCCAGGGACATTTCGTGGGCGTCACCATGTCCGTTCTTCAAAATCAGGATGGGTGGTGGGGCGAAGGCGACGACATGTTTTTTGTAGACGGCGAAAAGTATCCCTCCATCAACGGAACCGGCTCCGAGGACTACTTTCTTGGCGCATGGGATTTCGGCGACCATCCCTTTTCCTATGGCCTCTACGGAGCGCCGGTGAAAGGGGCTGAACTGGCTGGCAGCCGTTCTTCGGTTTACCGATTTCACCTGGATTCGCCGATTCCATTCATGAAAAGCCTGAAAGCGACCATCGAGCACGGCCACGCCAATCATCGCTCTGACAACTTCTACTCGGTCGCCTATTGGTATCAGAAAGAACCGCACGCGCCATTTCCGGAGCTACCAAGGGTCGAGAACCGCATTCCTCGAATTTATGCCGTTGGAGGCCCCGGCAATGGGCAAGGTGGTTCCACAAACAAGTAATAGTAATAAGGATCTGATTTCTATCCAAGAGAACGGCTTATGAAACGCATTCCACTATTTTTTCTGGCATTATTCCTGTTCTTTGCAATGCAGTCGACTACTTTCGGTCAGGATGCGGCGAATGCTCCCCACGGCGAACAGATCGGCGCTCCAGCGTGTCAAGCGGTTCCCGACTGGGACTCGACCCGTGCCGCGACCTGCACCAAGACTGAGATTGCCAACTGGCTCGCTGACATTAAACATTGGCGCGCAGAGCACCTGCTTCGCATCGGCTACGACGGATCGCAATATGCACGGCCGGAGCTCGCCTGGACGCAGACAAGTTTCGTGCAGCCGCAAATGATGATCCATGACCGGTTTTTCTACGATCCTCTCACCCAGCAATACACCGTGGACCGCTATCTCGCCGACTTGGATCACCGCTACGGAGGCATTGATAGCGTTTTGCTATGGCCCACTTATCCGAATCTGGGCATCGACTCGCGCAATCAATACGACCTCTTCCGCGACCTGCCCGGCGGCATTCCGGAGATGAAGAAAGTCGTCGATGAGTTTCATCGCCGGGGCGTCCGCGTTTTGTTTCCGGTGATGATGTGGGACCAAGGAACGCATGACGAAGAGTCGCCGAACTGGACCGCCACAACGCGCTATCTCGCGGAGATCGGAGGCGATGGAATCAACGGCGACACGCTCGAGGGAATGGCCCGCGTTTTCCGCACGGCATCGGACGCGGCCGGTCATCCACTTGCGCTTGAACCGGAACTCTGGTTCGGCTCGAACGAAATGCTCGCTTACAACAACATGTCCTGGGGCTATTGGAAGTATGATTTTGCCCCGTCGGTGAGCACGTACAAATGGCTCGAACCTCGCCACATGGTGCACATTTGCAATCGCTGGGCCCACGACCATGTCGACGATCTCCAGTCTGCATTTTTCAACGGTGTGGGTTTTGAAAGTTGGGAAAACATCTGGGGTATCTGGAACCAGATGACGCCTCGCGACGCCGAAGCGCTTCGCCGTATTGCCGCCATTGAGCGCGCCTACCATTCGCTGCTCGTCAGTCCCGAGTGGCAACCGAACGTCTTCACGGAACAATTCGGCGTCTTCGCCAGCCGCTGGCCGGGCGCGCCATCAACGCTCTGGACCGTGATCAACCGCAACCACTATCCGGTCTCCGGGCGCCAGCTAATCATGCCTTACAAAGAGGGGGCGCGCTATTTTGATCTTTGGCACGGAGTCGAGCTGACTCCGGTCAAAGAGAATGACACTTCCGTCCTTGCTTTTGATCTGGAGCCGGAGGGCTACGGCGCAGTCCTCGAGACAAGCACTCTCGATCAAACGCTCAGTGAGCTGCTGCAGACGATGCGCACGCTCGCCCAAAAACCCTTGAGCGCCTTTTCTAAAGAGTGGACCACCCTACCGCAGCATATCGTCGAAATTCCCACCACTGCGTCTCCTGCCTCTGCGCCGAAAGGCATGATTCGCGTGCCCGAGGCCGACTTCATATTTCGTGTGAACGGAATTGAAATCGAGGGAATGAACGACGAAGGAACCGACGTCCAATATCCATGGGAGCCCTCGCCGCGCCGTTTTCACGAAACCAAATTGCACATCAAGTCTTTCTGGATCGATACCTATCCCGTGACCAATGCTCAGTTCAAAGCCTTCCTCGATGCCACTCACTATCACCCCGCCGACGATCACAATTTTCTGAAGGACTGGAACGGCGGAACCTATCCGGGAGGATGGGCGAACAAACCGGTCACGTGGCTGTCGCTCGAAGATGCGCGCGCGTATGCCCACTGGGCCGGCAAACGCTTGCCTCATGAATGGGAGTGGCAATATGCGGCGCAAGGCACCGATGGGCGCGCCTATCCATGGGGCAACGAATGGAATGCCGAAGCTGTGCCGACTCCCGACCGTGAGCGCGACCTGCAACCAGCAAGCGATGTGAATGCCCATCCGAAGGGAGCCAGTCCCTTCGGCGTAATGGACCTCCTTGGCAACGTCTGGCAGTGGACGGACGAATTTGTCGACGACCACACGCGCGCAGAGATCCTGCGCGGCGGCAGCCACTATCAGCCTCAAGGCTCGCGATGGTATTTCCCGCAGGCCTATAAGCTATCGGAGCACGGCAAGTATCTGTTGATGGCGCCGAGCATCGACCGCTCGGCGACGATCGGGTTCCGATGTGCGGTCGACGCGAAGTGATCTTTACTCGGAAGTACGGCTGCGTACCTATTTACTCGCGACCCGAACGCTCGGGTTCTGGTGAAGAAATTCCTCTACCTCAGCTCGCGCCGCCATGGCTGCCTGCGCTCCCTGCCTGGTTACCGACACCGCCGCCGCGGCGCAAGCATACTCCGCCGCTTCCCGCGGGTTCCTCCGCTCGATTGCGACCGCGAAGGCGAACGCCCCGTTGAATGCGTCGCCGGCGCCTGTGCTGTCTACCGCCTCCACCGAGAAACCAGGAATGTACTGCGCCGCCACGTCTCGCCCGGCAACGAATACGCCTTTGGCACCGAGTTTCAAGATCACGTTGCGAACGCCTAATTGCAGGATGTCCTTTGCGACCGCGGGCGCTGAACTTGCGCTAATTTCCGTCGCACCTAACTCTCTTAAGAAGGCGCACGTTTCGGTCTCATTCGGAGTAAACCAAGTCACCGCCCGCAAAATCTCATCGCCGAGCGGCCGCGCCGGTGCCGGGTCGAGCACCAGCGGCACACCGAACGACTCGGCCAGCGCCGCCAAGTGCTCCACGGTTTCGAGTGGCGATTCCAGCTGCGCCAGAATCACGGACGCGCTGCGGAGTTCGTCTTTGTGCCGATCCAGATCTTCAGGAAGAAGGTGGGAGTTGGCCCCCGGGATCACGATAATAGAGTTTTCCCCGTCCGGAGTTGCCGAAATCAGCGCAGTCCCGGAAGATCCCGGAACGGTTTCGACATGGGTCGAGTCCACGCCGACACGACTCAAGTTCTCGATCAAATATCTGCCGAAGTCGTCGTTGCCGACCTTCCCGATCATCGTCGTGGGCGCACCCAGCCGCGCGGCCGCAACCGCCTGATTCGCTCCTTTGCCTCCGCACAATGTTTGCAGTTCTTGCCCGAGAATAGTTTCTCCGCGAGCGGGAATCCTCTCCACGCGCGCCACTAAGTCGATGTTAATGCTTCCAACTACCACGATGGACTTCTTCATATGAGTGAGATGCGGGTGAGTGGAATGCTGCTGCGAATTTGGGGACGAGTGCGATGAATCACTCGGTGGGCGCCCTTAAAGTTCCACCGAAGCTCGGAGCTCTCAGGGCGCACAGGAGGAAACTCGGTTCTGCAGTACTTAAGTGGCACAAAGCCTAGAACCGAATGTGCGCCGCAACCTGGATCTGCCGCGGCGTGCTCTGGCCTTGAGAAAACCCGAATACAGTTGCTGGCTGTCCAACATCGCTGGTCGGGTTCGTCAAGTTCACGCGGTTGAACAGATTGAAAAATTCTCCGCGCAGTTCAAAGACCCCGGCTTCTCCGAGCATGTGGAGTTTGAAGGTCCGCTCTACCGTCGTATTCACCACGGCAAATCCCGGACCATCGTAGACGTTACGGCCCAAGTTACCCTCCCGCCCTAGAGCTGGTATTGGAAAGGCGGAAGCGACGGCGAAGCCAGTGTTCACGAGATTTCCGTTTACAAACTTTGCCAGGAAGTCGCTTCTGCTCCCGGTATGGACGCTGCCAGGCGCAGGTGCGTTCGGTATGTCGTACAGGAATCCATCGGCGTTGTAGTCACCACCCGTGTTGCCGACCACTTGGCAACTCGAGGTCAGGGTGGTGGCGCAGGAGGCATTGTTCCATACCGGACTAAAAGGGGTGGTCCCGTTGTTGACCGTAAACGGCTGGCCGGACTGCAGAATGATGATTGGCGCCAGCGTCCAGCCACTGGTGATAGCATGCGCGATTCCGTTTCGGAAGCCTGGAAGATCCCAAGCCAAATCTGCTGAGAACCGTTGCCGCGAGTCGAAATTCGCCCGTCCATACTGTGCGTCGGGATGCTGCGCGTCGAGAATGTTTTCGGCGCCGCCATTCCCGTTGTCGTTGTCGTTGCTGCTGGTGTAGTCCAGAGATTTTCCGTACGTGTAGATGGCGTGACCGGTCCAGCCATGGGTGAAGTGCTTCGAGATAGAAAACGCCCCCAGATCCGAATTTGCCAGGCCGACTGACCGCCCGTACGTGATTGCCCCAAACGTAGGATTGAGTCGCGTCTGATACCCCTGGTTGATGATCATGTCGCCGGCAAAGCGGTTGACATCAGTCTGTATGTAAAGGTCGCGGCTGGCCGTGCCCATGTAGGTAGCTTCGATCATGAACCCGGAGATCCTCTGCTGAACGCCGAGTGCCCAGCTATGAACCAGCGGTGGTTTCAGATTCGGATCAATCCCGCCCACACTAATCTGTGTGCCAACAATGCCGCCGTTCGGCGTCACTTGAAACGAAACTCCCGGCGGCGGCGCAAATCCCTGCGCTCCTCCGTTAGCCGTGGTGCTGCTGATGCCATAGGAGAAGCTGGCCAGCGTTACCCCCGGAGTGTATGCGCTGATCGAGGGAGACACATAGTTGGGAGGATTGGTTCGCATGTTGTTGACGTAGGAGTATTCGCCCACCTTATCGGCGAATTGCGCATAACCGCCGCGGATGGCGGTATGTCCTTTGCCAAATACGTCCCAGGCAAATCCGATGCGAGGAAGCACGCGGTATTGCTCATTGTTGGTAGCGATGCCATTGCTGCTACGGACCTTCATCCCACCGTTGATGATTTGTTGGGCAAAGGTCGATCCCGCTCCGGGGGTGAAAAACGCAATGGGCTGTTGGTCATTCTCAACCGTGGACATGTGACCGTAATCATCCATACGGACGCCGAGATTCAAAGTCAGCTGGCGATTCACTTTCCAGTCATCCTGCACATACGGAGCGACATAAATCATAAAGATGCGCTGATACAGATTCGTGGCCACGCTGCTGTTCTGCACATTCAGCACCGGGCCGCTCTGGGAATTCGGCGCATCGACGGCAAAGTCGGCGAGGTTGCTGAACCAAAAAAACGGACGGTCTTCTCCGTTGGTGAAATTGTCCAGATCCTGCAGACGGTCTACATCGATCCCAAAGTGGAAACTGTGCGAGCGATGCGTCCACATCAGCCCGTCGTGGATGAACCAGTTGTTTTGCACCCATCCGGATGGTCCCCATTGCCAGTAACCGGCATCTCCGCCCAAGCCGTTGATCCCGACGTTGGGCAACAGCGGCTCTTTATCCGGCTGGTTCCCTGTCAAGCGGGTATAGCCTACGCCGAGGTCGTTGACCAGGCTCCCAGAAAAGGTGTGCAGATAGTCGACCTTGTTGTAAAGGGTTGCGTTCGGATTGATGTAGGAATAGTTGGGCCTGGGGTAGAAAAACTCTCCCTGCGTCGTATTGCGGAACATGCTGTAGAACAGCTTGTCGGTATCGCCGCGCAGATTGTGGTCGAGGCGCAAGTGACCCTGAAAACCATTGTTCAACGTCGAATATGTGATTGTTACCGGTCCTTCGGCCGGCAGATTGGCTGGAATGTTAGGAGGAGTCCAGAGGCTCGGAAAGTCGGATTCGACTTGTCCCACCGTCAGCACGGACGAAGAGTTTGGGTTGGGGAATATTGCCGGTGGCGCCGCCTTAAAAAAGCGCGCGGCCATCGAATTTGGAAGGTTCTGAAAGACGTAGTTTTCAAAAGCCTGGGTTTCCACATAATCGTCATAATCCACGCCGCCCAGAACGCTCTTCATCCAGAACAGAGATCCAAAAAAGAAGGTCTTGTTCTTGATGAGCGGACCAGAAAAAGTTCCGCCGAAGTCATTGCGAATTGTCTTGGGGACTGGCACTGGATTGCCGTTGTTATCGACGTCAAATTCGGTGCGCGCCGAGAGGACGTTGTCGAAGTGCATCTCCGACAGACTGCCGTGGAATTGATTGGTACCGGGCTTCGTAAAAATTTCTATAAGCGCGCCGCTCTGAACCCCCTTATCGGCGGAAAACGATGATGCCGTCACTTTCATTTCGGCAACCGTGTCCGGCTCCGGAGTGATGTTCACGACGCCGTCGCGCGAGTTGCCGTTCACGGTCGTTCCGTCCACCTGAAATTCGTTCGCCTCCTGGCGCTGGCCAGCGGCGTTGATCTGAAAGCCCGCTTCGGAAGCGAAGGGCGTAACGCCGATCGAGCCTGCCGCGCTGATCGATCCAGAAGCATCGCCCAGGCCGGTCAAGCCGGGAGCGAGAGTGGCCACGCTGGCATACAGATTCTCGCCAATCAGCGGGGAATCCTGCACAGTTTTGCTCTCTAGAGTCCGGCCGACGTTTCCTCGGGTCGTGTCTACACTCTCCGCCTCCGCAGTCACCACCATGGTTGTGACTTGGTGGCCGATGGTTAATTTCGGGTACAGGGTGCGAACCTGGTCTCCTTCGAGTTTGACATCGGATTCGACCCAAGTTTGGAAGCCCGTTGCCTTGATTTCAACGTGGTAGGTCCCCAAAGGCAGATTCCGCAGGTGGACATATCCCTGAACGTTGGAAACTGCCGACTGCTGGACCTGCGTGTCCCGGTTAGTGACGGTCAGCGTCGCACCTTGGATTGAGGCGCCCGAAGGGTCCAGGACGGTCGCTTCGAAGCCACTGCTGTACTGAGCAGAAGCGGGAGTAAGGAGCAGGAATGTGAGGAGAATGAGCGTTACGAGGTAGAACAAAGGCGATTTGAGCGAAGGCAACATCGAAGTAGTCCCTCCGGTGCGCACCCGGCGGCGCGGCTGGGTGCTGGTTTTCTTATGATTTGAAAGCTTTCAAACTAAGAACCATCAACAATAAACAAAGATGATGCCGCGTGTAAAGAGATATTAGCAAAAAATTATTGGGTCCATCATGGCGCGGGAAAAGCGGCAAGTCCAACTCCGGGATTACTGCTGTACTTCTCCGTTGAAAGCTTTTATATTACGGAGTCGGCGGAGGTGCGAGTGAAGCCCTGCAAGCTGCCCGACCCCGGAAAGCACCTCTTCGCCGCACCCAGACTGAACCCCTCGCCAATCATAGGATTCGGTGCGTTGCAGATACTCGTTAAGGAATACTCAGTAGAATGGGGCGGCCTGAGGCGGCCATCCCAGCAAGACTTTGCATGAAGAAAGCATTCAAAAAACCGAAAGTCAGTGCACCGCGAGTAACGATGCACCAGATCGCAAAAGAGGCCGATGTCTCGCTAGGCACGGTGTCTCATGTGATCAACGAAACAGCCCCGGTGCGCGAACCGCTGCGCCAACGCGTGATGGGCGCCATCGCGAGCCTCGGCTATCAGCCCAACCAGCTTTCTCGCGGACTTCGCCTCAATCGTACCAACATGATCGGAATGATCATTCCCGACATTACTAATCCCTTCTTTCCGGCCGTCGTACGCGGGGTGGAGGATGTGGCCTACAAACATTCCTATCGTCTCGTCCTGTGCAATGCCGACAACGACCCACGAAAGGAGGCTACTTATCTCAACGAGCTGAAATCTTTTCTCCCGGCCGGCATCCTTCTGATTCCGTCCGAAAATGCTTCGGCGCCCCCGGACTCGCCCGGGACGCCCATCGTGTGCATTGATCGTCCTCCAGCCAAATGGAAGGGAGATATCGTTACTGTCGCCAACGAAGAGGGTGGTTATTGTGCAGGTCGATTTCTTCTGCAAATGGGGCACCGTGTCCTCGGGGTGGCAGCCGGTCCGCACCATCTGGTGAACGCCGCTGAGCGGCTCGCCGGCTTCTTGCGAGCAATGCGCGAAGCCAACGTGCCGTGCGAACCTGAATACATTCAGGAATCTCACTTCGACCGCGCCGGAGGCCACAGCTCCGCGCAGCGATTGCTTCAACTTCTCCCTTGTCCGACCGCAATTTTTGCGGCCAACGACTTGATCGCCCTCGGCGCGCTCGCAGCCGTGCGCGAATTCAAACTCAACTGTCCACGCGACGTTTCCATCATTGGATTCGACGCCCTCGATTGGACAGAATTCTCCGATCCAGCGCTGACCTCAGTTTACCAACCCGGATATCGGCTAGGTGGTACGGCGGCGCGTCTGCTGCTTTCGCGCATCGAAGGCTCGAATAAGCCTCCCCAGAAAATCGTTCTCCAGACCGAACTGCGTATTCGGAATTCTGTAGTCAGGATTTCGGCCTAGCAGCAATAACCCGTGTCGCACGACACTGTCCGAAGAAGGGGCCGGCTGGACACAGTGAAGCGGAGTGATTGGCGTCGCCCGCGTAGCTGACCGTGATCGCTTCATTGCCACCGTCCAGGTCGAAATGTTTCGTCGTGCAATGCAGCAAGCGTTTATTGAATCGTTAAAATTGGGCTATTTGTGCGAATTTATCCTTGACTTCACAAGACACGCGGAGCATAGTTTTGTGCGGAGTTTGGGACGCGGCTCGAAGACACCGTCCCGAATTGTTCCATTCGTGTCTGGAGCTCAGCAGCTGTCGGATTAGTGGGAATCTTCAAGGAATCCGAAGCCCAGGCCAAGACAGACGAAGAATAACGGCAGATTGCGAAACCGCGTCCACATGTTATGTTTCGCGATGACGACAATCGCAATCTGTGCCACGAAACCTAGTTCTACGCACGCGCTCTCAGCCCTGTCATCTCAGCAGTCGAGCCACTTGTTTTCACAACGGACGGGAGAACGGAAATGGCGGCATGAAGAAATACGGGTTACTCACTAAGGCGTGCATAATCCTTGCAACATATGCAGCAATGACAATTAGCTCAGCCGCGCAAACCTTCACAAATCTGTTTACCTTCAATTACACCGATGGTTCCAACCCGAACGCCGCGCTGGTGCAAGCTACCGACGGGAATCTCTACGGGACAACCTGGGTCGGCGGGGCCAATGGCTACGGCACGTTTTTTGAAGTCGCCTCGGGAACAGTTACCACACTGCACAGTTTCGATTCGACCGACGGAGCCTTCCCGAATGCGGGCTTGGTGCAGGCTTCCAACGGAAACTTCTATGGAACGACTTATGGCGGCGGAGCCAACGGCCATGGCACAGTTTTCCAAATCACCTCAGCGGGCATAGTGACTACGCTGCACAGCTTCAGTTCCTCCGACGGAGCTTCTCCCTGGGCAGGGCTGGCGCAAGGTACGGACGGCAACTTCTACGGAACAACTTATGACGGCGGGGCCAATGACGATGGGACTTTTTTCAAAATCACGCCCGGCGGTAAGCTGACTACGCTGTACAGCTTCAACTCCACGGATGGCGCCTTCCCGAATGCAAGCCTGGTGCAAGCCACGGATGGAAACTTTTATGGCACAACCGACGAAGGCGGAGCCAAAAACTACGGCACGGTTTTCGAGATCACACCCACGGGCACGCTGACCACACTGCACAGCTTCGACTACACCGACGGGGCCGACCCGAACGCGAGCTTGGTGCTCAGCGGTGGGAACTTTTACGGAACGACTTGGGAAGGCGGAGCCGATGGCTATGGCACGATCTTCGAAATCACTCCCACAGGCACGCTGACCACACTGCACAGCTTCGAGTGGACTGACGGCGCCTTCCCTTTCTCAGAGGGACTGGCACAAGGCACCGATGGAAACTTTTACGGGACAACTCAGGTCGCCAGCAATTACGACTGTGGCACCATCTTTGCAATCACCTCCGGGAGCACGCTGACCACGCTCCACAGCTTCGACTACACCGACGGCTGCAATGCGAACTCGGGGCTGACGCAAGCCACCACCGGGACTTTCTACGGAACAGCATGGGCAGGTGGGACTGGCTATGGCACTGTCTTCTCCCTATCGATGAACCTCGCTCCGTTCGTGCAACCCCGTCCATTTATGGGCGAGGTGGGCACCGCTGTGACGATCCTGGGAAACAATTTGACGGGCACCAAGAAAGTACGCTTCAATGGCACAGCCTCGGCCTATAACGTCGTCTCGGCGACGGAGATTACAACCAAAGTCCCATCCGATGCGACCTCCGGCGCCCTGACGGTGACCACGCCAAGCGGAACGCTTAGCAGTGGGCCATTTTTCGTAACGCCGCAGCTTAAGAGCTTCACACCGGGCAAAGGCCCTGTGGGAGCACAGGTGCAGATCACAGGAGTCAGCCTCACGCAGACCACCGCGGTTAGCTTCAACGGCGTGGACGCCTCTGCGTTCACCGTGAACTCCGACAAAAAGGTGACCGTGACCGTTCCCACCGGCGCCACCACGGGAACAATCTCGATCACCACTGCGGGAGGTACGGTCACGAGTGTAAAGAGCTTTACGGTGACGGAGTAACGCTGAGCTTACTCGGTACAGCGGCGCTTTTTTTTGAGCGACTCGAAATGTTCCCATTAAGTGCAACTACGGCGCGAAGTGAAAGGACTTATATGAAAATTCCGTTTCAGTATTCGAAGATCTGCATCCTGCTGGCGATAGTGCTGCTAATGGCTTTCAGCACCCTATGTGCGAGCGGCCAGGCCCCGGAGTCCTCAATAGCATCTATACCCAAACCGGCAAAGCGACTTATCGGCGATTACAGCTATTCGAGTAAGTACCAGACGCCGCCCTACACCTCGAGGCAGATTCCTTATTCCAAATTGACGCATATTATTCACTTCTGCGTCGGCTTTTATTCCGACGGCACGCTCTATGTTGCCGATGGCTTGATCGAGCCGTATCTCCTCCGTCAGGCACACAAGAACGGCGTCAAGGTACTTCTGGGTGTCTGTGGCCCATTTAATGATTTTGATAACAATCCAGATGCGCTGGCCGCCCTCGTCGCCAACCTCGCGGTGTTTGTCAACCAGCACGGATACGATGGCGTGGACATTGATTGGGAATATCCCACGATCGCAGAGACCAACACCTTCTACAGTCTGATGGAGGATTTGCGGGAGACATTTCCTTCCCCGGACTACTTGATTTCTGCCGATGTCCCGCCTTGGGGAAACGGCGGCAACGGGTATGGTGTCCCGCAGGTGGACCAGTTTCTCGACTTCTTCAACGTCATGATGTACGACTGCGCTGGGCCGTGGACATCGGATGGGCAACTCAATTCGCAGATTATTTGGGATTGGAACGATACCGATCCATGGGAGTGTCAGCCGGGAGGTGCCGCCAACGAGGCTATTGCAATTTTTCTCCAGGAAGGCGTCGAGCCATCACAGCTCAACATGGGCACTCCTTTTTACGGCTACCACTATACAACCGTCAGCGAATTGTGGGGGGAATGCTCAAACGCAAGCGAGACGAAGAACGGAGACTGCGACTGGGCGGCCGTCGCTGAGAACTACGGAACCTTCTTCAAACAGCGGATTAACAAGCTGGGCTGGGAGACATTCTACGACCCGATTGCGCAGGTGCCGTATATGTTGAGGACAGACGGAAAGCCGGGTTTCGGCACCTATGATGACGAATACTCGACGTACTATCGGGTCTGGTACTCGGATTGGTATCAGAATCTGGGGGGTACGTTTATTTGGTCGCTGGATGCTGACTACGACGGTCAAACGCAGGATCTGCTCGAGCAGGCATACACAGCCAGTCTGACGCCGGTCAACTGATTTGCGGCCGCACCTCGAAAATGTGATGTCGATAAGGCGCCGTCTGGCATCGAGTCGCCCCTGCTGTAAGACGCGCTCGCCAGTCTGAGTATTCACTGATCGGCTTCTTTGATTCATCGGAGATCCCGCGTTTCTTTCCTGGTATGAGACCGAAAAAACGCTACGCTTTCTTTTCTTTCCTCGTTCTTCTGCTTGGCGCCACATTTTGTGGCACCGTTTCTTCGCAGACTTCGCGCTGGACCGAGCGGAAGGCCAACGATTGGTATGCCGGGCAGCCATGGCTGGTGGGCAGCAACTTCATCCCCAAGTCTGCAATCAATGAGCTGGAGATGTGGCAGGCGGACACTTTCGACCCGCAGGAGATCGACAAGGAACTCGGCTGGGCTGAAGGACTGGGCATGAACACCATGCGCGTATTTCTGCATGACCTGCTCTGGCAGCAGGATCCTGCTGGATTCCGCCAGCGTATCGACCAGTTTCTGAGCATCGCTGCCAGGCATCACATCCGGCCTGTCTTGGTTCTCTTCGATTCCTGCTGGGATCCACTTCCACATTTAGGGCTGCAGCATCCTCCCATTCCCGGCGTGCACAACTCGGGGTGGGTACAGAGTCCCGGGGCAAAGGCACTGGCCGACCCCACCCAGTCTCCGCGTCTGAAAAGTTATGTGCAGGGAGTGGTGGGAGCCTTCGCCAAAGATGATCGCATTGTTGCCTGGGACGTTTGGAACGAGCCCGGTTGCGATGCCACCGGCAGCTATCCCAATACAGAAATGAAAATGGAGGACAAGATTGCCCGTATATCCGCGCTTTTGCCTCAGGTATTCGAGTGGACACGGGAAATGAATCCCACGCAGCCGTTGACCAGCGGCGTGTATGAAGTCGACACCTCGAAAGACGAAAACTCGTTAGAAGAAGTCGAGCGGATCCAGGTGCGCGAGTCCGACGTCATCACATTCCATAACTACGAATGGCCGGAGTCTTTCCAGAGCGAAGTGGCATGGTTGAGAAGGTTCCATCGCCCGATCATTTGCACGGAATTTATGGCCCGTCCCTTGGGTAGCACCTTCGACGCGATCCTGCCGGTCGCGAAACAGGAACGAGTGGGTGCCATCAATTGGGGATTTGTCGCCGGCAAAACGCAGACCTACTATCCGTGGGACTCCTGGCGGCACCCTTACATCCTTGACCAGCCAGCCGTCTGGTTTCACGAGGTGCTGCGTGGCGATGGCACGCCTTACCGCCAGGTAGAGGTTAATCTCATTCGAGAGCTCACGGCAAAACACTGATGTTCTCAGCGACCGATCAAGCCCGTGCAGCCGATGATCAACTTAATATCTGAAACGCACGGCGTTCGACCTCGCTTCAGGCCCGAGTGCGTGGATCCAGGCGGTCCAGGGTACAGTGAGCGGAGTTAACACGGTTTTGGCACGGTCGAGGCTGGAAGTCATGAAACGGAGTGGTCATACAGCTGGAAAGTGCTTTAGAATCAATTCTGCTAGTCATGTCGGGGCGTAGCGCAGCCTGGTAGCGCACCTGCCTTGGGCGCAGGGGGTCCGCGGTTCAAATCCGCGCGCCCCGACCAATGACTTCTTCTATACCGCTTGCTCTATCGTTTTGGGGTTCGCGTCCCTCCGGAACCCCTTCGCACGCGGCGGGTACTTTTGCTCGAAATTCCTTAAGATCCTGCCGTCCAGTTCTCCCTTCAGGACGGCGTTCATCGCTTCAGTGCAATAATCATCCCCAGAATGATTGGCAGATAGAGAACGGAGGCGTGCAGAACATGGCTAGCTAAGACTTGAGATGCCGATCTCGCCAGTTTTACCACGTAGTAAAAGAAGAAGCACCCGGCCAAGAGTGCTCCGCACAGGTAAAGTGCGCTCCCCGAGCCACCCGGCACAAGCATGCTGATGAAGATCAAGATCAGGGTGAGCGTCAAGATTTCCGCGCGAGTGAAGCGGCAATCGCGATCGAATTCAGGGAGCATCTTATAGCCGGCACGAGCGTAATCTTCGCGGTACATCAATGCGATCGCCAGAAAATGCGGAAACTGCCATAAGAAGACAATGGCGAACAGGAACCACGCCTGCTCACCGATGCTGCTCGAGGCCCCGGCCGACCCAATCAATACAGGCATTGCACCGGGAATAGCGCCGATCAGCGTACACAATGGCGTCTTGCGCTTCAGCGGTGTGTAGACAAGGAGATAAGACAGCAGCGTGGCGATTGCAAGCGCAGCAGCTGGCCAGTTCACCTTCCATGCAAGATACAAGCCACCGGAGATGCTTAGAAGAATTCCAAACAGAAATGCTTCGCGCGAGTGCAGCCTGCCCGATGGTAGCGGACGGCCGGACGTACGGCGCATTTGACCATCCCAAAATCGCTCCATCCACTGGTTTAGCGTGGCTGTTCCGCTCGCAACCAGGAGCGTGCCGATAAGGGTATGAATCAAGCCGATAATTCGGAGAGGCCCGCCGGCCACATAATAACCCGCCGACGTGGTCATGAGCACCAGCAGGTTCACCTCCGGCTTGGTGAGGCTGCAATAGTCTCGAAGCTTCGAACGGAAGTGAGCAGAGATCTCGGGGCGCATTAGGGTAGATTTAATTTGCTCTTACCAGTCAGACTTGTTCTCGGCGCCGTTGCCGGCTTCATGAAACTGATTCCGCCTGCGAAAAGTAAGAATCATGGCGGCGATGCACATGGAGAGAGGAGGGATGATCAGGATAACGATGCCATGCTGTATAGCGCGAATCATGCGGGCTCCGGAGTTTGCCACTTGGGTGTAACAAAGCGCACAGCCCTGCGAAAATGCCAGAGGAGCCAACATTAGAGCGGCCACCATCACCAGCGCGATCACGGCCAAACGAAGGAACCTTCGGTTGTTCGCTAACTCTCGCAACATTTATGTCCCCCTATATCTTTGTCCAGAGCAGTAAGAGCAGATAGATCCAAAGGACGTCCATAAAATGCCAGTACTGCGCGCAGGCCGAGAACGTGCTTCGCCGCAGAACGGAACGATGCAGCTTGCTCATGATGTAGACCAATCCGAGCAACCCACCCAGAACATGCGCGGCGTGCACACCAGTGAACAGATAAAAGAAGGAACTATTCGTGTTGGTAGCAAGATAGAGCCCTTGCGACTTGAGTTGCAGCCAGGCTGCATATTGGCCTGCAACGAAAAGCAGGCCGAGGAAAAGCGTTACCGCCAGCCAGAGCATCGGTATTGCCTTCTGCGTGCCAACTGCGCGGGCATAGGATGTCAGACGGCGGCGGGCGACCTCCAGCGTGATGCTGCTAGCTAGTAGCGCGAAGGTGTTGAGAAAGAGAACCGGCGGCAGAGCGATGTGTCCCCAGCCTGCGCCTATGCCTTGGCGGACCACCAAAGCGCTGGTGAGGGCGGCGAACGACATAGTAATCGCGGCCAGCGCTACCCATATGCCCGTCTGAGCGGGATTGAAGGGATGCTCCCGCAGCGCAAGCGTGCTCGCTTCAGGGGGAATCCAGTTGCTCCCGCCGTTTCCGGAATGATCTTCTAACCCAATGTTAGTCTGCGGTGGCTCGGGGATCGTTGTTGCCATGAACTGCAAACTCCTCGTTTGTGATTTGCCGCGCCTACTTCAGTCGCATGCTGAACATGCGGAATGCGTCCGGGAAGAAGTAGCAAAGGAAGATCAATACGAATAGTGTGGCCGGAAAAATCGTCCAGAACAAAATCGGCTGCTCATATTTCACGTGCATCAGGTACATGATTGCCACGAATGCTTCCAAGGATGCCAAAGTGAGCAAGCTGAAGAGCAGCGTGCGCGTAGCCATGTGCTGGAAGGTGAGGATCACCTCCAGCCCGACAATCATCATCAGGCCGACCCCAATGCCCACGTAAGAACTCATTGTCAGTTCGCGATTCGACGACATTTTTTCCTCCGCCTGCGTTCGCCTCAGTGGGCGTTCATCAGATACATGAGTGGGAAAACGAACATCCAGACGAGATCGACAAAATGCCAGTAAAGGCCTGCGGTTTCAACGTGGCTTTGATCGTAACGTCCCTGATTGTAGCCGCGAGCCACAAACGCCAATGCGATCACGCCGGTGACGACGTGGGTCAAATGAAGGCCGGTAACGCTGAAGAATGTAGCGCCAAACTGCGGCGCACCTCCGGTCGGGTTGTAGAACAGGCGCCAGCCCTCGCCGAT
This sequence comes from uncultured Acidobacteriaceae bacterium, assembly GCA_963777005.1. Lineage (GTDB taxonomy): Bacteria > Acidobacteriota > Terriglobia > Terriglobales > Acidobacteriaceae > Sulfotelmatobacter. The sequence continues at coordinate 353,237 of CAVZPC010000013.1, forward strand.
CAGCTTGAACCACTCGCGAAGATGCAGCGCGGCAAAAATCGTGCCTAGAAGCATCGTTACGCCCAGCCACTTCTTAGCGGAAGACTTTTCTCCTGATTGGGAGGCTCGCACGGCGGCCAGCATCGTCAAGCTGCTGGAAAGCAGAATGGCCGTCATCACGACTCCGTTCACAATCGACGACGACCCAAACGGCGTTCCCCAGACCGGGGCTCCGATGCGCATATAGCCGTAAGCAAATAGAAAAGCTGCAAAGGTGCAGGCATCGGAGACAATGAACATCCACATTCCCAGCTTTTTCTTGTCAATACCGTAGGGAGAAGCCTCCATCAGAATTCCATGCTCGAGCCGCGAGGTTTCGACGTCCGCGGCATGGGCTTCCACGACTGCCAGTTCCGAATGGTTCACGCGTCCTCCTTCAAAATTTGATTTGAACGGGGCGACCCAATGCACAATCAAATCGAATTAAGTTCCGGCTATCGACGGCTTAGGAGAAGTCTGCATCAGGCTTTCGTCCCCGTCATATTCCATCGGTCCGTGGTGAACGATGAGCTGCCGTCCACCGAAGTTGTCAAACGGCGGGGGCGAGGTCGTATCCCACTCCAGGGTCGTGGCGTCCCACGGATTATCCGGCGCCTTAGGGCCTTTGAAGCGGCTCCAGATCACGTTGTAGAGAAAGATGAATTGCGCCGCACCAAGCAACAAAGCTGCCACCGTCATAAAGCGGTAAGCCGGAATCAGCGGCACCATGAAATCATCGACCAAGGCGGAGTAGCGCCGCACCGCACCAGTCATGCCCGTCAGTTGCATGGTAATGAAAACGCAATAGACCCCAACGAAGCTCAGCCAGAAGTGCAGCTTGCCCAGTTTCTCATTCATCATCCGGCCGAACATCTTCGGGAACCAGTAATAGAAGCCCGCAAATGTCGCGAAGATAGCTGAGAGGCCCATGGTGAAGTGGAAGTGGCCGACCACGAAACTCGTCGCGTGCAGATAGGAATCAGTGGAGGGTTGCGCCAGAAAGAACCCGCCAATCCCACCGGTGATAAACAACGAAATGAAACCCAGACTGTAGAGCAGCGGGGTATCGAATCGAATATTGGCGCCGTATAGGGAGAAGACCCAGACCAGCACCGCGATGATCGAGGGGATCGTGATGAAAAGTGTCGGCACCGAGAACACCATCGCCATGTATGGGCTCATACCGCTCACGAACATGTGGTGTCCCCACACTACGAAGCTAAGCGTGCCGACCGCGATCTCAGAAAAAGTGACCACTTTCCAGCCGCCAACCAGAGGCTTGCGAATGAAAGTCGGCATGATGTGCGAGACAATTCCGAAGGCCGGAAGGATGATGATGTACACCTCGGGATGCCCGAAGAACCAGAACAGATGCTGAAACAAGAGCGGCGACCCGCCGGAGTGGGGCTGCAGTTGATCATTGAATACCAGCCCGCCCGGAATGAAAAAGCTGGTTCCACCGAGACGATCAAGCACCAGCAGCAAGCAAGTCGGCAGAAGCACAGCAAACGCCAGCAGGCTGACCCACGCGTCAATAAACCACCCCCAAGTCGACAAGGGCAGGCGCGACATTTTCAATCCCTTGGTGCGCAGGTCGAGCGTGGTCACGATGAAGTTCAAGGATCCAAGGAGGGATGCGATGCAGAAAAAAGCGATGGAAAACCCCCACAGGTTTTGCCCCCACCCCTGACCGGGACCCGCAACCGAGCCGACCGCGCTCAGCGGTGCATAAGCTGTCCAGCCGGAGAGCGGCGGACCGTCGGGAATGAAGAAGGTGGCGCATGCGAGGAGAAAGCCGGTGAAGGTAACCCAGAACGACGCCATATTCAGCCGCGGGAAAGCCATGTCAGCGGCGCCAACCTGGATGGGCAACATAAAATTTCCGAATCCGGCAAAGGGCGCGGCGGTCAGCACGAAGAACGCCATGATCGTGCCGTGCATGGTCATCAGAGACAGATAGTACTCCGGTGTCATCACGCCGCCGGGCGCTCCGTTGGGAGAAACCCAGCCGAGCAGCGGGATGTGATAATCCGGCCAGGCAAGATGGATGCGCATCGCCCAAGAGAGCGCCATGCCCACAAATGCCGCTACCAGGCTCAAGGTGGTGTACTGGATCCCGATCACTTTGTGATCGACGCTAAAGACGTACTTACGAATGAAACCCTGAGGCGGCGCGTGATGAGCGGCCGCATGCACCGATGTCTCTGCCATTTTTCACCCCGGGAGGAATTCTCGATCGCGAACGTGCTTGCTTATTGCATGGCCGCTTGCTTCTTAAGCCATTCGTCGTAATCCGCCTGCGACAGCACCGATAAATAAGCCTTCATGTTGTAGTGCCCAAGTCCGCACAGTTGCGTGCACACGATCTCGAAGCGTCCCGTCTGAGTTGCGGTGAAATGAATGGGAATGATCATCCCGGGAACGAAATCCTGTTGCACACGCAACTCTCGCACATCGAAGGAGTGCCCCACATCCTTGGAATGAAGCGTGAGTAGAATCGGCTGGTTCACCGGAATCGCGATTTCGGCGGTCACGATGTCGTCTTTCGCGTCCGCATCATGATCGGTGTCGAGGCCGAAGAAATTCTGACCTCCTTCGTTTATCAATTCGGGATGCAGCGTGCCGAAAGTGCCATCTGGCCCGGGATAGCGGAAGTAGTAAGCAAACTGGCCAGCCTGCACGTCCACGTGCAGCGAATTCGGATCAGGCGCCTCGAAGTACACTGCGCCCCACGCCTTGGAACCGACCAACGACAGCGCCAGAATCTCCGCCCCGACAATTGCGAACGCGAGAATTACAAGATATTTCGCCCCGCCTGGAATTTGCTTCGGCTTGCCTCTCGCGCCGCCATAGAGAAAGGCAAATGCCGCCAGCACGACCTGTCCAGCTATGAAAAGCAGGCCGGCGACGAGCATCGTTTCTTCTAACTGCTTATCGATCTTCGGACCGTGGACAGAAATATCCACGGGCATCCACCACACGTGTGCGATAACGCAATACGCAGTAGCGATCGTGACGAGCACGACGATAACCGCAAATATTTTCCCTGCCATCGATTTCCCCAATCCCCAAGCAGTTTGTACGAAGATGACCGCCCCAGCCCCGCTCCATGTGGGACGGCCACAATCGGTCGGTTTGCAGCCGTCCAATCGATCTCTCTTCCGAAGTTCTTACTTGGCTTTGAAACTGAATTCCGCCGTAGCCGGTTTGCCGGCTGCAACCGTCACAGTTTGCGTCTGCGTTCCGTAGGTCTCATGCCACGCCGTCAGCGTGTAGGTGCCAGGCGGAACATTGTCGAGACTGAACAAGCCTGAGTTGTTGCTAACGCCGAACGGCCCTTTCACGACCGCGATGTAAGCCCGCATCCAGGGATGGATATTGCATTTGACCGGAATGGCAACCTCCGGAGTGGACCATGTCACATCGAGGGCTGGACTGCCTTCCATCTGTGACTTGTTCCACGGGATATTGCCGCCGCCGGGTTTGGGATCGGGATGGATGTTGTGCGCCGTCTTGTCGTCGTTAAGCACGGTCAAATGCTGGCCAACATTCATGGCTAGCACGTGCGGGAAATATTGGCAGCCCTTTTGTTCCATCTTTACCGGTTGGGATGCGATGGGCTCGTTTCCAGATAGTCCCTGCGAGATGTATACAACCACGTTCGCCAGTCCACCATTTGGCCCAACCACCACGCTCTCTGCCGTGGCCGGCGCTCCCGTGTGGGTTTGTGCGCAGCTGGGATCCTTCGACATGTCGATGGGTTTCTGATGGGGAGCTTGCCCGTCCAGTTTGACCGTACCTGTGATTTGGCCTTGTGCAGCTGCGTTTACGCTCTTCGCCAAATTCAACAACCCAACCGCGAAAATCAGCAAAGCTGATACCGTTGCCGCGATCCTATATCCAGCTTTCATTCGGCACTTCTCCTTCGCTCATCTGTCGTTAGAACATTGACGCTAAAGAACTCGCGAGCATACTTGATACTTAGAGGAAGCGAACTCAAGGAAATAAACTATCTTTAGGCACCCCAACCAGTGGGCGGGATGATACGACATGAACTGAAATGCGTCAGTGATATAGCTCACGGATGTGTGTGATATTCCTCACAAGATAGGCCTGCAATCGAGAGCACGCGGCGAGGATAAGGATCAAAACTCAAGACGCATTTGCCGAGCGGCCCGTGCGCTCAAAATTCCAAGCGCGCCTTCAGGAAGCGCGCAATTCGGATGACTGAAAACATCAAGGAGCTGCCCCTCAAAATCGCAGCTTCATGGGCTGGAACAGCCTTCCTGACGCTGCGCTTTTATCGACATGATCTAGTTTGTGAATAGACACCCGACAGCGCGTCGCTTGCGTCTGCGAGGATTCGGCTCCATGTGCGACCAGGTTATTCGGGGCTAGCTGCTAGCAGCAGATGTTTGTCGAATTGAGCAGAAAGTGTGGCCTTCGGGCCGTGCACGCTTCCCAAATCCTTGTTGTTCACGTAATCGACAATGTGATAAGAGCGATCTTGCAGACCGCGAAGTTCAATCGGTCCGCTCCAGTGGCGGGCAAAGAACGCATAGTAAAGTTCCTGACCTTTGCGGATTACATGAGCCTCGGGAAGATCGAAGCCTATATCGTAGAGGTCTCCAAGATACTCGCCGCGCGACAGCATTTTGTCGTTGTAAATATGCAGCCACTTCTCAAAGATCTCCTGCCGCTGCGGGGTGAGATCCGACTTGCCGTGTTTAGTGACGAGACTCGGGAGGACGAACTGCGTCCCGACGACTCCGCCCACGCCAACGGTCGACGCGAAATCAATAGCCTCGTCGCTCAACTCGACGTGGTCACCAAAATAAGGGATGTTATCCCCCATGAGCGCCTTCAAAGTTTTGCCCTTGGAGCGAACCTGAAACGAACTTTCCGGATCGGACGCCACCGACATATTGAAATGCGGCATGGTGAAAAAGGAATAAGCCGTACCGCATGGGCAAAACTCTACCAAAGCATCCGGCTTCACGCTGCGGGCGGTTTCGTAAATCTCACGAAAGAAATCCGGCAACGCCTCAACGGAATCTTCCGGACGCTGGTGGTGATGCGCGGGGTTGTAACAAGGAGGAACAGCATTCATGTGCTGGCCGTCAAGCTTGAGGCCGTCGAATCCCCACTCTCCCAGGATCTTGCGAACCAGCGCTTTGTGATATTCCACGACCCCTCGGTCGGATGGACATAAGTAAAAAGAGTTCCACCATGAGATTTTCCGTTTTGATCCGTCGCGATTCAGCAGGAGGAAGTCAGGATGATCTTTCAGCAATTTTGAATCCGGGACAGCGCTTAACGGCGACCACCACAGTTGCGCCTTGAAACCTTCGGCATGAATTCGATCCACTAGGGCTTTCATGTCGGCATCACCGTTGGGAAACTTCTTGGGGTCGAGCGCCCAATCGCCGTAGTTATTCTGCCAACCGTCGTCCAGGGTGACCCAGGCGAAGCCCATTTTCTTTACGGTTGGAAGCGTGTCGTAGACCTGCTTGAGCTGCACCGATCTACCGTAACCCCAGGCGCACCAGATCGGGCCAAAGGCGCTGTCGGGCGCCGAAGCCATTTGAAATCCCTGCCGCACCATGAGGCGGCGGTATTCCGTGAGGGTGCGAAAGTAGTCCTCTTGATGCACCGACACAAAGGTGCGAAGAGTATGGAAGCTCTCTCCCGGTTCCAACCTGCGCTCACGATTAGAGCGGACAGCAACATGCGCGTGGCGTGCGTCGGGCATGGACACAGGTAGCGATATCAGGCGAGGCCCGGGCTCTACGTGGCCTACAGCGAGGCCGACGTCTTTGCGCCATACGTCGACAATCGGAGTCCCTCCACCGTAGTCGCTGGCATTCATACCGAGATAATTTTCCTGTTTGAATCCGACGCGCAACGGAAGCACCCAATTCGGACGCTTCTCATAGGATCCACTTTGATAGGACCAGAATGTGGGACCGCTAGCTGCCGGCTTGGCGGAAAGTGAGTACTGCTGATTGGCCCAGCTGCGGATCGTGACAGAAGCAGTTCCTTCGTTCTTATAGGCGACGTCGAAAATCGCCATGGAGGGGAAATCTTTATATATCGTGACCGAAATTTCCTTGCGTAAATCGCCTGATTTGCCGGCGAGGGATAACCGTTCGCCGTCACCAAACGCATCCGCCACATGCTCCCGGCGGCTCGTGATCAGGGCAAAGTCGCTCCAGATGCGGCTCGTGGTGACAGTCTCCGATGCGGAAAACGAGTTCAGTGCCTGCGGGCTTCGACCAGTCAACGCGACCACGCGACTGCGCAGGTTGTGGTCGAATTCGATTCGCAAGACCGAGCTTTGGATCTGAAGATTGGTTGCGACTTCGAGTGCGCCGGGAGTGGACTCTTGAGCCGAATTGCTTTGCCGCGAATTCCACGCAGGCAATACCAAGACAAGCAAAACACAGCACGTTTTTGCGAAGAATCGCGCGTTCCTAATTCTCAAGAACCTTCGGTCCTTCTCCGGTCGGGATCTCATGCCCCGATCAGCTTGGTTTTTCATGCTGCCACCTGCTGGTTGGATGATCTTCACATGAACCGAAGATGTTGTGATGTATTACGAACAGTTTGTTTTACTTTCTATTGCTCGGCATTGTCAAGGTGATTGCGAGGGATGATTCGCAGCAAGGAGCGCGAATGAAATCGCCCCGATGTGCTTGCCAGAGTGGATTTTCCAGCGGCGATTCCGCGGATATTCAGGCGGTCTGAGGTTGTCGCGGTGCCATGGATTTGCGCTTGACAGACAGCAGAAACGAACGTAAAAAAGTGTGGGTGAAAGGAAACGTTATTAAACGCAAGCATACGAAATATATCTCTGCCGGTAGACGATCTTCATAAGTGCGACAAACGAGTGCTTGGTAATTCGGATTAAGGTTCGGGTTGTGAGTGTTTCGATTTACTGACTCACAGGGGTTCAGCCATGAGAACCGTGCGGTGCGGCGTAGGGCGAAGCGAACGGCTCGTCCTTATTACTATCCTGCTCACGGCAGCGATGGCAGCAGGCCAGACACGGCTCGGCGTACCCTCCTATCAGGATCCCGGATCACCGCAATGGACGAAATGGGCAGCGCCGGGAGCAGCGGCGATCGGCATAATGATCGTTAACCTCGACAACGGGGACGACGAAACCTACTATCCGAATGTAGACCGCGCAATCCGCGAAACCCGCAGGCGGGGTATTTCCGTCATCGGATACACATACACGGGATACGGCGCCCGGGATCCGAAAATCGTACGGCGGAAGGTCGATGCCGTGTACCGCAACTATCTGGTCGATGGCATCTTCTTCGACGAAGCGCCGACCGATTGCAACGCCCGCAATCCGTTTTTTCCCACCGAGTTTTTGTACTACGAGGCACTAACCAACTACGTGCGCGAGAAGGCGGGCGCGCGGATCACGGTGCTCAATCCGGGAACCTACAGTCCCAGCGATTGCTGGATGGGGATCACGAATATTCTGATGAACTGGGAGGATCAGGGTCTGGCGAACTATCGCGACAACTACGTGGACTTTGCCTGGGTGCACAAGTATCCGCCCGACCGGTTCTGGCACATCGTCTATGGAATGGGGAGAGACGATGTTCAGACCGCGTTGGAGCTGGCCAAGCAGCGCAATGCAGGTTGGGTTTACCTGACGCAAGAAACAGGGAACCCGTATGCCAGCCCGCCGCAATACTGGCCCGCAGAAAATGCGGCGGTACGACTGCAGGCCGTGCAGGCTCCGTTTGCCAGCGCTTGGCCGGACTCCTTCGATTCGCAGGGCGCACGTCAGCGCGGCCGCACCTCGATCCGCTGGAACGGTGCGGGCGCGACGAACTGGCAGATATTTCTCGACACCGATCAGAATTCGAAAACCGGGTACAACGGCGGTGGCATTGCTGTAGGCGCGGAATACATGTTCGAGACCGAAAGCGGTAAGGCTCACCTATGGCGGTATGCAGGTACGGGCACGGATTGGAACTGGACTGAGGTCGCAGCCAACGCCGCCTTCGATGTTCTCGATCCCAGCGTTCAGGCTGCGAGCTTCGACACGAGAGGTCTTGGTGGCACAAAGGCCTTGAGCTTTCAGATTCGGGCGTTGAACGCTGCCGGTGATCCGATCTATGACAGCTACGTCTTGCCGTTCAGCCTGAACAATACCGGGCTGGTGTTCGATATTACGAACCATCTGCCGTGAACGGAATGACCCGTTAAAACGTGTGGAGTTTGCGCTGGTTGGCGGTGCACTGGGTTCGCTGAGAGCGTTCCGGCTGGAGCACTGCCGTTGCGTAGTGTAGTCAATACATATTGAAAGTATTCGTTACTATTCGCAATCCGCAATGTAAGCTAGATCAACTTTGCGAGGAGCCTTGGGGAGAGGCCGGATTGAACCCTGTGACTCAGAAGCGCGGCCGCAACGCAAGCGCCAGCTTGCAAGAGTTATTGATTCAAAATCGCCTCTCGGGGGGAGGCGGCGTGTATGCCGTTTGTTCCGCACATCTATGGGTAATTGACGCAGCTATACAGCAGGCGATAGAAAACGGTTCCTTTCTGCACATCGAGTCCACTTCCAGCCAAGTCAATCAGCTGGGTGGTTACAGCGGACAGACTCCGAGTCAGTTCGCTGATTTTGTTCACGCAGCAGCGCGCCGTATGGGTCTTCCCCAAGATCAAATACTGCTGGGCGGCGACCATCTGGGGCCCTATCCGTGGAGGACCGAAGCATCAAGCAGCGCTTTGAACAAGGCTTGCGAGCTAGCCCGCGCTTGTGTGCTCGCCGGCTATCGGAAACTCCATCTTGATGCAAGCATGGCATGTGCCGACGATCCGAAAGTGCTCACGGAGCAGATCGTTGCAGAGCGGGCCGTTGTCCTTTGCCAAGCCGCTGAAGAGGCTGTGAAATGCTTGCCACCCGGCAGCGAACTTCCTCTGTACGTTATCGGAACTGAAGTTCCCGTCCCAGGGGGCGAATCCGCTCTGGGCGCACCTCCCGCCGTGACCAGGGTCGAGAGTCTTCATCAGACCCTGCAGGTCTTTAAACATGCCTTTGAGGAGAGAGGCCTGTCAGCGGCCTGGCAAAGAGTAATCGCGGTGGTGGTGCAGCCCGGCGTGGAGTTCGGCGACGACATCGTATTTGGATACGACAGAGCAAAAGCCCGTTCCCTCTCGGCAGGATTACCCTCCAGCCCTTCGCTGATATATGAGGCGCATTCCACCGACTATCAGTCTCCCGGCGCTCTGACTCAAATGGTCGAAGATCACTTCGCCATACTGAAAGTGGGCCCATGGTTGACCTTCGCATTCCGCGAAGCTGTCTTCGCCTTGAGCGCAATCGAACAGGAACTGGTTGCCACGGAAAAAAGCCAAAGGCTATCGCAGGTGCGAGAAGCGCTTGATCAGGCAATGCGGCGCGAGCCAACTTACTGGCGCTCATACTATCAGGGGGATGAGCGCCAACTACGCATCGCGCGTGCTTACAGTTATAGCGATCGCTGCCGATATTACTGGCATGAGAAATCGGTCCAAGCGGAGATCGAACGCCTAATCGAGAACCTCACGGCCCGACCCGTCCCGTTAACCCTGATCAGTCAATACCTGCCTCTAGAGTATGAGGCAATCCGGGCGGAGCAAATCGAGAATCAGCCGGGGGCGATCATTCGTTATCACATTCAGCTCGTGCTGCGCTCGTATGCAACTGCGTGTGGAATGGTTCGAGAGTGACTGGCATGACTGTGGCAGACGTTTGCTAGCAGTTGCAGCATGTAGCGGAGCTACTCACAGCTGAGGTGATCCGCAGTGGGCAGTGGATGGAGGAGGCGAAGATGCCGAAGCTGGACGTATGTGTGGTGGGTGAAATCAATCTCGATCTGATCCTCTATGGCCTGCCCAAGGAACTGGTACTGGACCGCGAGCTGCTGGCAAGCGGTCTGGCGCTCACCTTGGGGAGTTCGTCCGCAATTTTTGCCCATAACCTGGCAATGCTTGGAAGCAAGGTCGGGTTCATCTCGAAAACTGGCGGAGACCCGCTGGGGAAGATGGCGCTGGACAGGTTAACGGCAGCCGGGGTTGACGTAAGCCGCGTGCAGCAAACCCCGGGCCGCACACCCACAGGGCTTACGGTCGCTTTACCTTACCAGCAGCATCGCTACATCCTTACCTTTCCCGGCACCATGTTTGAGATGCGTTACTCAGACATCGACATCGATTATGTTCTTTCCGCGCGGCACCTGCACCTCTCGTCGTATTTTCTGCATCGTGCCCTGCGCCCGCGAATCGGCGACTTGTTCCGCCGGGCAAAGGCTGCGGGACTGTCTACATCCCTCGACACCAATGACGACCCTGAGAATAAGTGGGAAGGAGACCTGCTGGAAGTTCTCAAGCATGTCGACATTTTTTTCCCAAACGATCGTGAAGCGAAGAAAATCGCGCACACGGACGACCTCGCGCAAGCGATTAACATGTTGTCTCGCTACGCCAAGGTGGTGGTAGTGAAGCGGGGTACGGCGGCTGCGATCTGCCGGAGTGGGGAGGAACAGTGGAGCATGGCGCCTCCCATCGGGAAGTTTGTAGACGATGTGGGGGCTGGTGACAGCTTCGATGCGGGCTTCATCCACCAACATTTGCGTAGCACAAAGCTTGACGATTGCCTGGCGTTCGCGAACCTGACCGGAGCCTACTCGACCACGAAGGAAGGCGGCACGGAGGCGTTTCGCGACAGCAACGCGCTTTCCGCTTTTATGCGTCAGCAGTGGAACACCCTGGGGCGGGGTGCGCTGCCCTCCAAAGCGTAGCCGGTCTTCTCTCCCGCCCGCAGAAGAATATTCCGGTTGACAAATGGCGCAAAACGTAAGTAAAAGTAATAATTCGTAAAATTACGCAATACGTTGGCAATTCGCAACAAAGAGTCCAGCGCTTTCTGGACTGCACCTTAGGGAGGCTTGCCATGACCGTTTCTTCACGCACCCGACCAATTCTTGTGACGTTTCTCCTTGTGGTAGCCATTGGCTTCGCCGCACCGGTATGGGCGCAAAAAGATGCCGGTACCATTGTGGGATTGGTACGCGACGCCAGCGGCGCGGTGGTTCAGGGCGCCAAGGTCACGGTGGAGGACGTGGATCGCGGCGTCCAAATGACTCTCTCTACCAACGACGAGGGAGAGTACGTCGCGAGTCCTCTGCACATTGGACGCTATAAGATCACGGTCGAGAAGACAGGGTTCAAGAAGGCGGTATCAGAAGCTGTGGACTTGGACGTGCAAGGGCGCGTCGCTATTAACGTGTCCCTGGAAGTAGGGCAGATATCAGAACAAATGGTGGTCACAGGAGCGGCTCCGCTGCTGGAGACCGAAACTTCGGAGTTGGGACAGGTCGTAGATCGGAAGCGTGTGAGCAACCTGCCCTTAAACGGACGAAACTTCGCACAGTTGGCGCTGCTCAGCACGGGCACGGCGCCCAGCGAACCGGGCGCGCGCGATGAAGGGGGATACGGCTTCAGCTCCAATGGAGCGCGATCGCTACAGAACAATTTCTTATTGGATGGTGTGGACAACAATTCGAACCTGCCCGATCTGCTCAATGAAACGAATTTCGTAATTCAACCTCCAGTAGAAGCCCTGCAGGAATTCAAGGTCCAGACCAACGCTTACAGCGCGGAATTTGGGCGCGGCAATGGTGCGATCGTGAACGCGGTCATCAAGTCAGGGACGAACCAGCTTCACGGCTCGGCATGGGAGTTTCTTCGCAACAACATTCTGGATGGGCGGAACTATTTTGATCCGGTCGGGCCCGTCCCCCCGTACAAGCAGAACCAGTTTGGCGCAACATTTGGCGGACCGGTGTTACTACCCCACTTCTACGACGGCCGGGGACGTACGTTCTTCTTCGTGGACTACGAGGGATACCGCGTGCGCCAAGCGGAGACTCAGGTTGCGTTCGTGCCACCGACGGCGTGGCGAACGGGAGATTTTTCGAGCCTGATTGACTATACGACCGTGACCGGCAAGGATTGCAACGGAGCACCGACGTATGCGGGCGAGATCTTCGATGCCAAGCTGGCGCAGACAAATTGCGGCGTACCGTTCCAGTACGACGGAACGGGAAAACCTTTGAACATCATCCCGGCTACGCCTGTCGTGCCAGGTGGTGGCTCGCTGGATCCTTTAGCGTTGCGGCTGGCAGCGTTGTATCCGGCTGCGGGGCCGATCAACTCGAGCGGCAACAACTTTGTCGGCAACCCAGTACACCAGGAAACGCGCAACAACTTTGACGTTCGGGTGGACCAGAAGTTTAATGAGAATGACAACACATTTTTCCGCTTCAGCTTCGAAAACCAGCCCAGCTTTATTCCTGGAACCTTCGGTGGGCTGGCCGACGGAGGTGGATTCTTCAGCGGGCAGGAGGATTTCGCCTACCGGAGTTTCGCCACGAGTTGGACGCACATCTTCAAACCCACATTGATCAACGAATTCCGCCTGGGCTACAACCGGGTGAACGCCCATCGGCTGGAGTTAAATGCAAACACCAACGTGTCGGCAGAACCCAACATCGACTTCCCTGGCGTTCCTTTTTCGCCAGGCATTGGCGGCCTGCCACAACTGATATTCAGTGACGTCTCCACCTTGGGCAGTCCCACGTTCCTGCCCTCGATCGAGCTCCAGAATTCCTACACTCTTTCCGAGAATCTCACCTGGGTAAACGGGCGCCATACCTGGAAATATGGCACCGAGATCCGGCGAGAAGAGTTCACAATTTTCCAACCCGCCGCAGCGCGCGGGACGCTCAACTTCAGCCCTACGCTGACCGATAATCCCGCGGACATCGGTAGTGGCGGAGGCGGGTTTGCCTCCTTCATGGCCGGACTTACCAGCGGCGGCAGCATCAACAACCTGCACAACGTCGACTATTTCCGGAATACCTTTGCGTTTTACGCGCAGGATGATTGGAAGGTCACACCGACGGTCATATTGAATCTGGGGTTACGCTACGAACTGTTTGGGACCGTTGCGGATCGCCACAACGACGAGGGAAACTTTGACCTCAGCGACCCGACTAATCCTACGATCTTCGTGCCGAAAGGACAAACGGCGCAGCTCACGCCCTACATCGCACAATACGTAAAGATCAGCGCCACAGGCAGTCGTGGGCTGATCAACTCGGACCTAAACAATTTCGCGCCGCGGATCGGCCTGGCGTGGCAGTTTGCCCCCAAGACCGTGTTGCGAATGGGCTATGGAATCTTCTACGGTGGGCAGGAGAATGGCCCATATTCGAATCCCAGTCCCGGATTCAATCCTCCGTTCTTCACCAACCAATCTTTTATTTCACCTTGCGGCGCGCCCACGGCCAACACTGCGGCGGGAGATTGCCGGGTGACTGGGATCCCCGCTCTAGCTGGCGGCTTCCCGGCCAACTCGTTGGTGAATCCCAACACCCCGATCTTTTTCTCCGTCGATAAGAACCTGCGGACACCTTATATGCAGCAGTGGCACTTGAGCGTTGAACGTGAACTCCCAGCCGACAGCGTGTTCACGCTGACCTATGCAGGTTCCAAAGGCACGAAGTTGTATACGTTCTTCAACGGCAACCAGGCAGCGCCCGACCCCAATCCGAACGACGCAACCGCGCCGCGTCGGCCGGTGTTTGCGAACTTGATCGGAGCCACCGGAACCTGTTCCCTGGCCACACCGCAGGACTGCTCGCCAGTATTCGATACCGGGATCGATTGGTTCCGCTCCACCGGCGATTCCAATTACAACTCGCTGCAGGCTAGTTTGGAAAAGCGCTTCGCGAAAGGCCTGCAGTTCCAGGCGTCCTACACCTACGCGCACTCGCTGGATATCGCCTCCAACGCAAACCTTGGTCCTACGCAGAACAACAGCGACTTCCGTTACTTCCGCGATCCGCAAGCCGAATACGGTAATTCCGATTTTGACGTGCGCAACCGTTTCGTGCTGAATTCGATTTACGAACTGCCTATTGGCCACGGCAAACACTTCTTGGGGGATACGACGGGGTTTATGAACCAGGTGGTCGGGGGCTGGCAGATTGCGAATATTCTCTCGATCTCCAGCGGCAACTGGTACACCGTGCTGGACGCGGACGGCAACTTCGCCAATGCCGACGGCGGCGCCGGGGGTGTCTCGCAACGTCCCGACCTAGTCGGTGACCCAACCAGGGCGGGTACTGTGCCGGGCAACCCTACCTGTGTTGCTCCTGCCAGGATTCACACGCCGTCCGCTTGGTTCAACACCTGCGCCTTCACCGATCCGCCTTTAGGTTCGTTCGGTGACGTCGGCCGCAATACCATCGAGGCACCGGGATACAAAGAATGGGACTTCTCTGTATTCAAGTTCTTCCACACCTCAGAAAGAACGGATCTAGAATTTCGCGCGGAGTTTTTCAATCTCCCGAACCACACCAATTTCCTGTTCGCGCAGAGTGGACCGCAAAATGGAAATAACGCGACCATTCTCGGGACACCGCAGTTTGGCGATTTGACGGCTGCGCGGCCGCCGCGGCAGATACAGTTCGCTCTTAAATTCTCTTTCTAAAGGGACCGCCATTGGCGCTTCTCACCACTGCGGCTAGACGTGTTTGGTACTTGATCAAGCGCGGACATCAGTCCGCAAGCAAACTTATCTTCGAAACAAAGTGCTTTGAAGGTGGAGTTGACTCATGAGCGAGGCACGATCTCCAGTCCGAAAGCTAAAAATTGCACAGCGTGCGATCGAAACCGCGCGGCTTGTGCTTGCGGTCTTGCAGCGCAGCATGATGGGAGCAACGATCGCCGTCTTGATGCTCGGCGCGATGCCGTGTTCCGCCCAGCAACTGACGAATGGAACTCTGTCCGTGGCGGTCAATCGTCAGGATGGGTCGTATGAATTTGGACCGCATTAGTGGTCAACCTGTGCTGCAGGCGAGGACAGGAGCACTGATCAATCACCAGTGGCTACGTTCCAGCAGCTATCCATCGCATTCGGTTTCCGAGTCGCCTTTCAGCGATACCACTCGGTTCCGGTCGACAGTTGACGGTCACATGCAGCGGACTGCGCGGCAGTCCCGACCTTATCTATGTACTGCAGCTCTACAGCCAAAATCCATACGGCGCCATTCAAGTGCGGGTCAGGAATTCGAAACGCGCAAAGCGACATCAGTGCAGGCAATCCGCAGTGTTGAAGCCGTGGGCGAACTCGATCGTTAACTTGGGTGGGCGTCTCATCGGATGAGCGAATTCTCTCCGATAGTTTCAGCGAAGATTGGCCAGAGTTGGTGATCTACGATTTCGGGGACGCTCCAGGCGGAATGCATCGCGGTGTCGGAAGCCAGCTTATCTATAACCGGCAGACCAGGCAGAGCTTATTTCTTGGCGCACTTACATCGGACCGCTTCTTGACTCTTCTGCGACTCAAGACCGAGGGCAAAGGCGACGAAGCTAAGGTCACATCTTATACTGTCGAATCTACAGGAACCACGGAGATTCAGAAGGATTCAGTCAGGCGGAGTCTCTGAAAGTTAAGTCTCTGAAAAGCGACCGGATCGAACTGAGTCTTCCACTCAATCCGGGCGAAGAGATGAGCTCTGAACGAGTCATGTTCGCGGCCGGACCGGACTATCATGGGACAACTTCTCGCTTATGGTTCCGCGATTCGACAGTCTGCATCGCCCACGCGTCTCGAGTGAGATTCCAATGGGATGGTGGAGTTGGACCGCTTATTATGCCGCGATCAACGAAGGCGAGACGCTGGCGAATGCTGATTGGCTCTCGCAGCATTTGAAATCACTCGGTTATAAGTACTTCCAGATCGATGAAGGCTATCAGTATGCGCGGGGAGAGTACGTTACCACCAACGCGACTCAATTTCCCGACGGCATGCGGTTTGTCGCTCATCGTATTTCGGTAGATGGCCTCACCGTTGGCCTGTGGACGGCGCCATTCGAGGTAAGCAGCCGGGCTTGGGTTTACGAACATCACAAAGATTGGCTGGTCCACAATGCCAAGGGCGAGCCGATTCCCCTGGAGGACTTGTGGGAGCAAGGTGTGGACACGCTTTATGCGCTGGATACGACACATCCTGGCGCGCAGGAATACTTGCGCCAGACCTACAAAACGTTGGTTCGGGAATGGGGAGTTCGTTTCATCAAGATGGACTTCATGGATACGACGGCAATTGAAGGTTATTACTACCGGCCTAATACCACCGCACTCGAAGCCCAGCGTATCGGCTTGCAGGTGATCCGCGACACCGTCGGCAACGATGTGATCCTGGACAAAGACGGAAGCCCCATGCTCAATCCGGTTGGGATCGTGGACACGGGCCGTGTCTCCGCGGACACGGGGCACAGCTTTCTGAGGTCGAAGACTGCCGCGCCCGGCATCGCCGCCCGGTTCTACATGAACGGCAACTTCTTCATCAATGATCCGGACGCTTTCAACGTCACCGATACATACCTGGTGGAGCATCCGGGATGAGCGTTCCTCACATTCGCTACGACGGCACAGACTTCGATCGCACTCTCTGCGGTCGCCGGCGGCATGTATGAAATCGGCGATGACCTACTGGTGCTCAACAGTGAGAACGATCGACTCGCGTTGGTGGAAAACCGAGACTTGCTGAACATGGCCAAAGCTGGGCGAGCTTCTACGCCGGTAGATCTGATGAGCTATGAGCCGGAGGATGGACAACCGAGTATTTTCTTGCTCCGGCAAAGCCCTCGCCAAAGCATCTTGACCGTTTTCAACTGGACCGACAAGCCACGCTCGCAGTCGTTGAACCTAAAGACCTCGGCCTCCCGGTCAGCTCCACGATGGAGGCAACTGGGGTCATGAATTCAAATGCCGGGTTCACGCTCGAAAGTGGCGCCATCCGGCTGGAGAATCAGCCGCCACAATCGGCGATGGTAATCAAGTTGGTGGATACGGCTCTCCCCAAATCCACTCCATCTATAACAGCCCGAGTCCCGACTGAGTCGAAAGCTGGGGAGACGATAGCCTTCTCGGCTCAGGTAGACCCCGACGGCGTGCCGGCGCTCGGCTATCACTGGGACTTCGGCGATGGGACAATCTCGGAAGGGCCCAAGGTTTCTCATTGCTATACAAGAGCGGCCGATTTCGTAGTGCGGCTCACAGTGGACGGGCCAGACGACGCGCCCTATGAGCAGAGCTTTTCCATCCGAGTAAGCGGGGAGTTGGAGCCGAACCCCGAGCTCCGCGCGAACCGGCGTTTTGATCAGCCAGCTGACAAATGATGTGCGTCCCAATTGCGTCCACAGCGAGACCGCAGCCCAGATTGATTTCGCTATGAAGTTGCAGTTCTAGCGTTTCGCTTCGTAAGAACTCGCAATTGAAGCCAATTTGCCGGATGCGCGGCGAATTTGTGACGGAGCGAGGAGGAGGAATTTCGATGCAGCGCAGGGACTTTCTCAAAAGCGGTGTTGCATTGGCCGTAGCTGCTGAACTCGGAACCGGCAAAGCGCAAGGAATCGTCCCCGCGCACAACTGGGGAAAATATGATTTTGGTTCTGGGCCGACCGTGACCGACCGCCTCAATCAGGGTCCTTTCTCACAGTACCCGCCGGATGCCGTCATTCCTACCGACGATGTGGTAATGACGACGACTCCATCCGAAGAAGTAGTGCCGAACTATGGCAAAGGGCTGATCACCTATATCACCGCTGATATGGGAACGGAAGAAATCAAATCGGACAACGTATCGCAGGCGATTGAAGATCTGGTTCGATTCCCCCTGGGGCAGCAGCTATACATACGACCGACTTGGCGGGAAGTTCAGCCGCGGCCCGGACGTCTCGACATGCCCGATTACCTGAAGCTGGTTTTCGAGTTAGCCAAGAAAAACAACAAGCGCATCGGCCTGCGGATTCAAATGAGCGCTCCGGACTACACTCACGAGCCCGCGCTGCCAGATTTCGTTCTCGAAAAAGTGCCGAAAGTTGACTTGGTCCTTACTGATAGTAATAAAGAAAGTCAGGCTGCTGCCCAAAGATACCTGAAGAATCCGCACGCGCGCTATCAGCCACGGTTCGACGACCCCTTTTTCCAGCAGGCATTCAAAGAGTTGGTTGGCCTGCTGGCGGCGGAGTTTGACGGGAGTCCTTCCATCGAATTCATCGACACCTTTATGTATGGCTTCTGGGGCGAGGGGCACACATGGCCTTTCGGCAATAATCCTTTCCCCGACTACCAGACTGCCGAGCGCACCTGGATCAACATGCTGGAGGTGCAGTTAGAGCACTTCAAGAAAACTCCATTGCTGACCAACACCCAACCCGACTACAGCCGGGTGGGAAACTCGGAAGTTCTGGACCGCGCAGTTCGCAGCAATAACTGGATTCGCAGCGACACCATCTTCATCGAAAACGAACAGATTGAAGCCCTGAGTAATCGCCCACCTTGGATCGGAGCACTGCTCGAACAAGGGCTCCCTGGCAAACCTCCTGATGCCCGCGCCGTTCAGGAAGGAATATCGTCGGCCGACAACATCATCGCTCACGTGATCGACGTGGGGGCGAATTACTGGTCGCTTTGGAACTTCCACCAGATCAGCGCCAAGAATCTGATGAGCTACTACCAGGCATCCCCAACCTGGTTCGACCGGATCAATCGTCGAATTGGCTATGCGGTGAGGCCGTCCATGATCTGGAGCTATGAAGATGGGGGTTATTTGGGGCTGATCGCCGGCTTCGCCAATGACGGCATTTCGGGTGTTCCGGGCGTGTTGCGCGTGACGGTGGAGAGCGAGGACGGGAAGCCACTTAAAAGCGGTTGCCTGGATGCCGGATATCCTCTGCCGGGGAAGATCCGGCAAGCGCAGTTCGTGTTGCCGCGAGGAACGAAATGGCAGGGACTGAAGCTCAAAGCGGAGATCGAAGTGAAAAGTATGCGCTATCCGGTGCGCTGGGCATGTCACCAGAAGCTGAATGAGGATGGCTCACTCACGCTTCGTCCCAACCTCCGCCCGGAGGTGTAAACACAGCGGCTGATCCATCCGCCAGATCAGACGACTCAATCTATGCAGTCTTAGGGAACAATGACTGCCGCTCCGTCGACGGCGTCGCCCTTCACCGCAGCCAGCGCTTCGTTGGCTTGTTCCAGGGAAAACACAGTGACTTTAGGCTGCAGTCGGATATCGGCGGCGATTTTGAGAAAGTCGCGCGCGTCGGATCGCGTCATGTTTGCCACGCTTCGGATTTGCCGTTCGCCCCAGAGAAGGCTGTCATAATCGAACTCAGGAA
Source organism: uncultured Acidobacteriaceae bacterium (assembly GCA_963777005.1). Lineage (GTDB taxonomy): Bacteria > Acidobacteriota > Terriglobia > Terriglobales > Acidobacteriaceae > Sulfotelmatobacter. The sequence goes on from CAVZPC010000013.1 coordinate 372,520, forward strand.
TGCGGTCGAGATGGATGGCGTTGATCGCAACCACGCCACCTTTACGTAGGCTGGCGAGCGCGGCGATCACCACGTCGCCGCTGGGAGCAAATGTGATTGCGCGGTCGAGCTCCACGGGTGGCTTGTCGGTTTCAGAGCCGACCCACTTCGCGCCCAGAGACTCCGCCAACTGGCGGTGCGATGCTCCGCGGGTCGAGACATACACTTCGCAGTTCCATGAGCGGAGCACGGCAATCGCCAGATGCGCGGACGAGCCAAAACCAAATAATCCAACTCGATCGCCCGGTTCAACCCCAGCCACGCGCAGGCTGCGAAAGCCGATAATGCCGGCGCACAACAGCGGCGCGGCGTGCAGGTCATCAAGTTTTGGTGGGAGCTCAAAAACAAAGTCGCCGCGCGCCGCCGCGTATTCCGCATAGCCGCCATCGACGGTGTATCCGGTGAAGACGGGCGAATCGCAAAGATTTTCAAGACCTCGACGGCAGTACGGGCAGTTCCCATCGATTCCGCCAATCCAGGAAACTCCGACGCGCATACCCAGCGGCAACTCCGGCGTAGCTCCCTCGACGATCTCTCCTACGATTTGGTGGCCGGGGATAAGTGATTGCTTCCGGGGCAGCAATTCGCCTTCGACAATGTGAAGATCAGTACGGCACAAGCCGCACGCACGAACGCGAAGGAGAACCTGACCGGCAGCACGATTAGGCTTGGGAGTCTCCTCAATCTGAAGAGGGAGTTTAGCAGCTCTGAGGACGGCGGCTTTCAAGGTTTTGGCCCCAGATAATGTGATGCAAATCCGTTCCCGCCGATTCCTTTAAAGGATCACCAGGCTTACAATCGCATTCGGAGGGTTTATGAGCCTCCGAAAAATCAGTACTTTTCTGCATTGGTCCGCGCGATTCCTGGGTCTTCTAACCGCCGGGATTTTCTTTGTGTTCTTGATTGGCGAAGGATCAATTCCTGGTAGCACCCATCCCTTCGTTTTGCCGACAGCGCGAGAAGCTGTGCTCCTGACCCTGTTGATTGGGGCCGCATTCGCACTACTGCTCGCGTGGCGCTGGGAGAAACTCGGCGGACTTACGGCTGCGGCGCTCGGTTCTGTGTTTTTTCTTTACTGCCTGCTTAATCCGGGAATGCATCGAGTGTGGTTTCTGGGCGTGGCGCTGGCATTGCCGGGCCTGCTCTTTGCAATGGCCGCCCGGCTGAATCGGGAACACCCGCAGGGTCAGTAACGCAGAGACGCGGATCCTCGACAGACGTCAGGTTAAATGTGTGCTATCTGGCCTGACAGGATTCATCTCTTAAGCCAAGGTGTGCGCGACGAGATTACGGCAAACATTTCTCGGGCTGGCGTACCGCTTCTGCCAGATCGTTTAGAAACATTGCGGCTCGTGCGCCGTCGGCGGCGCGATGATCGGAAGAGAGAGTCAGCGTGATCATCGGCCGAACGGCAGGCTTGCCTTCTACGGCAACCACGCGATCGGCGATACGGCTCACGGCAAGAATTGCGGCTTGGGGTGGGGTGATGATCGCGGTGAACTGGTCTACATGATACATGCCAAGGTTGCTGACGGTGAAGGTTGCATCGGTGATGTCAGCGGGACGCAGCTTCCCTGCCCGTGCGCGCTCGGCGACGTCGCGGCGCTGCGTGGCAATCTCCGCCAGTGTTGCACTGTGCGCGTTCGGGATAACCGCAGCGACGACGCCGTCATTCACTGCGATGGCCACGCCCATGTTCACGAAGTTGTGGAGACGCATTCCTTCCGCGGTCCAACTCGAATTCAGGCGCGGATGCTTGAGTAACACGCGCGCGACCAGCGCGACTAACAAGTCTGTATGCGTGATGCGGACATTGTGCGAGCGCTCGATCTCGCCAACAAGCTTCTCCCGATATTCGTTGAGCGCGCTGGCCTCGATATCTCGCGTAACAAAAAAGTGAGGAACTGTGGTCCAGCTCTGCGTGGTGCGTTCCGCCATCAAGCGCCCGACGGTGCTGGGAACTTCGAGATCGACCGATTTCTGGGCAGGCCCCGCGTCAGTAGCAACTGGGGCGGCCGCGGCTTGAACGTCGGAAGCAAGAATTTCGCCGCCTGGGCCAGTACCGCGCAGGGAGGCGATATCCACGCCAAGTTCTTTCGCGAGACGCCGCGCCTTCGGCGAAATTCTCGCGCTCGGCATCGCAGAATGTTCGGAAGGGCTGGCAGCGGTTGGTAGTGGCGGCGCTGCGGTCTTACGTTGCGATCCGGCCCGCGCCGTAGACGGGCTCTTGGCGGATTCATTTTCCGCAGGAGGCTGTTCGCCCGGAGCCACGATCCAGGCGATCGTCTTCCCGACTTGAATATCGGTTCCAACCTGCCCGGTAATTCCAGTGAGGATGCCGTCGGCAGGCGCTTCCACCTCCATCACAGCTTTATCGGTTTCGATTTCGAGAAGCGGTTCGCCCTTTGTAACGCGGTCCCCTTCCTGCTTCCGCCACGCGATGAGCTTACCGGTTTCCTGCGCCATCTCAAGAGCAGGCATTACCACGCTGAAGGCCATAGTGTTTTTATTTGGGGAAGGCTAGCACGACGGCCTTCAGTCCGAAACTCCTACCCGCTCAGTTTTCGCGCTGGCCTCAATCATGTCCAACACGCGAGCGCTGGGCGGAGCTTCAGTCTCGCGAGTGGTGGGCAGCGGTCCATTCACAGTGAAATAATGCGCGCCCGCCACCAGAAGTTCTTCCGCCGGGAAGCGCGTGATCACCTCGTGCCCCGTCGCCGTGACGACAATTTCTTCTTCAATGCGGGCGGCGCTCCAGCCGTCGGTCGAGGGCCAGAACGTTTCGAGAGCAAACACCATGCCGGGCTCAAGCGTCTGCGGATGGTCGAGAGAAACCAGACGCGAGATTACGGGCTTCTCCCAAATCGCAAGTCCTATGCCGTGTCCATATTGCAGGGCGAAGGCGGCCTCTTCATTGGGGAAACCAAAATCCTGCGCCTTGGGCCACACGGCTGCGATTTCCGCGGTATTGCGACCGGGACGAATCAGCTCGATGGCTGCATCCAGGTAATCGCGGCAGCGCTTATAGGCATCCACCATGGCGTGCGAACCGTAGCCGACGGTGAAACAGCGGTAGTAGCAGGTGCGATATCCCATGTAGGAATGCAGAATGTCGTAATAAACGGGATCGCCCGGGCGCAGCACGCGATCGGAAAACACATGCGGGTGCGGATTGCAGCGCTCGCCGGAAATTGCATTCACCGCTTCCACGTATTCCGAACCGAGATCGTAAAGAACCTTGCTCACCAATCCAACCGCTTCGTTCTCGCGCATTCCCGGTTTCATGGCGCGATAGAGTTCGTCATAGGCTGCGTCCACCATCATCGCGGAAGTGTTGAGCAGCGAGATTTCATCCTGTGTCTTGATGACGCGCGCGTTGGACATGAGTTCCTGGCCATCGACAACTTTAATGCCTTCGCGTTGCAGCGCAAAAAGCACGGGAAGTTCAATGATATCGATGCCGACCGGCTCTTTGTGCAGACCGCGCATTTCGAGTTCGATGCGAATTTTCTTGGCGACGTCTTCGGCGCGTCCATGCTCCGGCGACATGGTGCCGCGCAACATGGAAATTCCTGGGCGGGAGCGCTCGCCGAGCCACGGACAATTTAATTGATGATGCTTGGCCGCGGAGCCGAAGTCCCACAGGATGGGTTCGTCATTTCGCGGCAACAGCGTGAAGCGGTTCGCCTTGTCCTGCGCCCATGTACCGATGTGCGTCGCGGTCAGGTAGCGCACATTGTTCATGTCGAAGCAGAGCAGCGCGCCCATCTCAGATTTCGCCAGCAGAGCCTTGGCCTTCGCCAGACGCTCGCGGCGCAGGCGGTCAAAATCGATTCGATTTTCCCAATCGACTGCCATCGTTCCATGTGTTTTGAGTGCCATAATTCAGCTCCTAAGCTAACAGCTCCTAGCTTGATCCCTAATCCATCGCACAGCGTCAGGATGCTTTGCACATCGACCTGGCTGCATCGAATACCGTCTGTTCCGTCGGCACGGTCACATCTTCCAATGGCGGAGAAAACGGGATCGGCACGTGCATTGCGCCCATTCGTTTCACGGGCGCGTCCAGATCGTAGAATGCGCCTTCAGCGATGACGGCTGCAAGCTCCGCAGTCACTCCGTATCGACCGTAGCCTTCATCGAGTACGATCACGCGCGAGGTTTTTTTCGCCGAGTCGATCAACGTCTTTTCATCGAGCGGCCAGGTCGTGCGAGGATCGACCACTTCCGCGCTGATGCCTTCCTTCTCGAGCATGATCGCGGCGCCCAGCGCGACTTGCACCATACTGCTGGTCGCGACCAGAGTAATATCGTCGCCGGCCCGCTTCACATCGGCGACGCCCAGAGGAATCGTGTAATCGTCTTCCGAAACCGGACCCTTGAGCTTGTACATCATCTTATCTTCGAAGAAGACTACGGGATTCTCATCCCGTATCGCCGCTTTCAGCAAGCCTTTCGCGTCATAGGGCGTCGAGGGCAAAACCACTTTCAATCCCGGCACGTGGCTGAACCATGCGTGCAGAGACTGTGAGTGCTGCGCAGCTGAGCGCCGCGTTGCTCCCAGCGTCGTGCGCATCACCATCGGCACTTTCCAGTGGCCGCCCGACATGTAGTGGGCTTTCGCTGCCTGGTTGACCATCTGATCCATGGTCAAAGTGATGAAGTCGCCAAACATAATGTCGACCACGGGACGCAGGCCCGTCATCGCTGCACCAACGGCGACTCCGGTGAAGCCCGCTTCGGAGATCGGCGTGTCTACTACGCGCTTCGCACCAAATTCTTCCACCAGGCCGGAGAGAACTTTGAAGGGCGTACCTGCCTCCGCAACATCCTCGCCGATGATGCAGACGCGCGAGTCACGGCGCATTTCCTCAGCCAGCGCCTCACGCACCGCCTGCGCAAATGTAATTTCGCGATCAGGCATAGACGTGCTTCTCCACTTCGTCGACGCTCGGATACGCTGCGGCGATAGCAAACTTTACTGCCGCTTCCATCGTGGCTCGAATTTCATTCCTAATTCCATCCAGAAATGCCGGGTCTGCATAGCCACGGTCGATCAACCACTTGGCTAATACGAGAATGGGATCGCGCTCCGTCTTCCATTGCTGTTCTTCCTGTTTGGAGCGGTAGTATTCGCGATTGATATCGCCGACGTGATGCCCGCTATAACGGTAGGTGTCGCATTGCAGGAATGCGGGCCCGCCGCCAGTGCGAGCACGATTGATCAGGCGCTCAGCAACTTCGTTCACAGCACGCACATCCTGTCCGTCCGCGCTCGCGGTCTCAATACCGAAAGCGGCGGCGCGGCCAAGGATCGTGCCGGCGGTGGTTTCGGTGTAGTGCGTGTATTCGTTGTATAGATTATTTTCGCAAACGTAGATGACCGGCAGCTTCCACAACTGCGCCAGGTTCATCACTTCGTAGAGTGATCCCTGGCCGAGCGCGCCTTCTCCGAAGAAGCAGACTGCTACACGATCCGTGCCCAGATTCTTGGCCGCAAAGGCCGCACCGGTGGCGATACCCACGCTGCCGCCAACGATGGCGTTGGCGCCGAGGTTGCCGGTTGCGGGATCGGCGATGTGCATCGATCCACCCTTGCCTCGGCAATAGCCGGCTTCTTTTCCCAACAGCTCGGCGAACATGCGGTCGGGTGACGCGCCTTTGGCCAGGCAATGTCCGTGGCCGCGGTGCGTGCTGGTAATGTAGTCATCGATGCGCAGGACCTCACAAATTCCTACCGCGACAGCTTCTTCACCGCTGTACAAGTGCGCTAGTCCCGGCATGAGCGCGCGTGTGTAGAGCTCGTTCACTTGCTCCTCAAACAAACGAATGCTCACCATTTGGCGGTAGGCGTGGAGCCACTTTTCTTTTTCAGTAACCCTTTCGCGCCCAACGTCAGGCTTGGAGGTAGCGATTGTCATATTTTCTTACCTCCCTTTGTGACGGGTGTCGTCACCCCCGACATCGCGGCCAGCACGTCGAACATGCAGGCGAAATCGTACTTCGTCCAACCCATGCCGCGCGCCGCGGTCAGAATCTCATTGCTCACCGCGGTCGAGGGAAGAGGCACATCGAGTTGGCGTCCCAAATCCATGGCGAGAACCATATCTTTCTGCATCATGTTGACGTCGAACCAGGCCTCCTCCGGCTGTTGCAGGACAAACGGACCACGGTACTGAATCATGGGCGACGCCACGGCGCTGTGAGTCAGGACATCAACAGCAGTCTCGCGCGCGATACCGCTTTTCTCGGCCAGTAACACGCCTTCAGAAAATGCCAGCATCTGAACCGCAAGACTCAGGTTGATCGCGATCTTCATGGACAAAGCCAATCCGTTGTCACCAACATGCGTCACTTTGGGTCCGATATCGAGCAGCAGTGGTTTCACTTTTTCGAACGTTTCGCCGCGTCCCCCGACCATCACCGAGAGCTTCCCTTCCTGTAGCGTGATCACGCTGCCGGAGACGGGCGAGTCGACCATGTCCGCGCCCTTTTCGCGCACTTTCGCGGCCAGCGCACGGCTTACGCTGGGAGCCACGGTGCTCATGTCGATGAAGATCTTGCCCGCGCTTAGGCCTGCCAGAATGCCATCCGAGCCTTCGGTGACGGCCTGAATGGCGGCGGAGTTCGTCACCATGGCGAAAACAAAATCGGAAGAACTGGCGACCTCACGTGGCGAGTCCGCCCATTTCATTCCTTTTTCAACCAGCCACTGCCCCTTGGCGCGCGTGCGGTTGTACCCGGTCACGCTGTGCCCCTTGCTGAGCAGCCGGTTGACCATCTGGCTGCCCATTACTCCCAGACCGATGAATCCGAGTTTCGCCATCCGCCCCGAACCTCCGAAGTCTATCGAAAGATTCCCGACCCAATTTACTTACGAAGTGATTTTGGAACCCGCCGGCGCGTGCTTTCTGTGTGACGAAGAAGACGGGATGCCGGTGGGCGCTTTCGAATCTTCGCGTACCTGCTCGAGATGGGAGCGCATCGCGCCCCGAGCCATCTCGGGATCCCGCCGCTCGACCGCCTCGAGAATTCGCTTGTGATGAATCTGTCCGCGCTGAGGTCCGCCTTCCACATTAAAAATTTTCATGCGCTGCTCGCGCAGCAATCCGACGATGGAATCGATGAGAGAAAGAATAAGCGGATTCGCCACCGCCTCGGCCAGCGCCAGATGAAAATCGAGATCCGCTTCGATGTAGGTTTCGGGATCTTTCTGTGCGCGGTCCATAACGACCACCGCTTCGCGCATAGCTGCAACGTCTTCTTCCTTGGCTCGCACCGCGGCCAGTGCAGCAATGCCGGGCTCGAGAATCAGCCGGAGCTCCGCGAGATGCGGCGAGCCTTCCTGCTGCCCGATTTTCACCATGAGATCGAAAGATTGGCGCGCGGCTTGCGACGTTCCGTCGGTGATAAATGTTCCGCGGCCGGAGTAGGCTTCCACCAGACCTTTTTCCCGCAGCGTTTTGACCGCCTCCCGCACGGCGGTACGGCTGACTCCAAGACGCTGCGCCAACTCGCGTTCAGCAGGAAGCTGATCGCCCGGCTTCAGAGTTCCATTCAGAACCGACTCTTCGATTTGCTGCACGATCTGTTCATACAGTCGAGAGGTGCGAACAACTTTGTACACAGGGTTCTCTCCCGCACGAACCAGTTTGGGGGAACTGGCGATGGTCCGGCTACTATACCGCAGCTCCAACGGCTGTGGCGGCGATTCTAGGGTCTTGGAGGATGACGCGATCATAAGCGGTTCTTAGGTATGGTGGTATGACCATACAGAGTAGCACCGCCCTGGAACGACTCGCAAGTCTTTCTTTAATTCCGGTTTCGTCAAGACAATGTAGAAGCAACCGCCCAGCGCTTACCCTAATCAATGAGGCTCATCTGGGGCAAATCGAGGCATCTGCGAAGCGAATTTCCTTGACTTCATTCGGCGGCCAATGGTATGGCTGTCGGACCAGAATTCGGAGGCCTCGATGAAATTCCGAAGCACCGCCATGTCTGCGGGTCAGGTTGCCAGTGTAGCCAGCGGGATGCTCTTCGTCGTACTCACGATTTGTGCTTTGAGTTTGCCCGGTTTAGCTCAGTCCACCACCGGCCGAATCCTGGGCAGCATTTCCGACCAGAGCGGCGCAGCGGTTACGGGTGCGACCGTCGTTGTCACCAGCGTGGAGCGAGGCACCTCTCGCACGCTCACCACAGACGATGCGGGCGCCTACGCCGCCCCCGACCTTGCACCGGGCACTTACAAGATTCACGTGGAAGCCAAGGGGTTCAAGTCCACCGAGCGGCCGAATGTGGTCATCGAGGTCGCAACTGACGTCCGCGCTGATTTCGCACTGCAGCCTGGACAAGTCACGGAGACGGTCATCGTCAATGAAGAAATTCCCCTGGTGAACACGACCTCCGCCACTCTCGGAGGAACGCTGAGCAACAAGGAAATCAATGACCTGCCCTTAAACGGCCGCAACTACGAGAACCTGCTACAACTTCGCCCGGGCGTAATGCGCTACCCCGGCGGTGGGTTCTCCACCACGAGCACCGACGGATTGCGCGCCGAAGATAATGCTTACTTCGTCGAAGGCTTGTTCAATAGCGAGCCTTTCTCCGGTCAGGGCATCATCAATGGCGCGGGGATCGCGGGAGATTCCGCGACCATTCTGCCGATCGATGCAATTCAGGAGTTCAACGTCCAGGAAAATCCTCCGGCCGAGTACGGATGGAAGCCGGGCGCTGTCATTAATGTTGGGTTGAAGTCGGGAACGAATTCGATTCACGGTTCCGCCTTCGCGTTCGGCCGTGATGGCGTGTTGGACGCGCGCAATTATTTCAACGCTGATCCGGCGGCGAAAACGTCCCGGACGTTGGAACAGTTTGGGGGGAGTTTTGGCGGCGCGATAATCAAGGACAAGCTTTTCTACTTTGGAGCTTATGAAGGCCAGCGCTACGATGTGGGAAACTCTTATAGCGTCACCACACCGACAACCGTGGGGCTGCCCACACCTGCGATACCCACCTGCAACTCCGTCGCCGGCGATTGCGCGAATAGCATTCCGAATGCCATTGCCGATTTGCTGGCGAACCATGTCACGATCAGTGCCGCCAGCCAGTTGATCTCGGGCTGCACCGTCTCGGCAACTGGCGCCGTATCTTGCAGCGGCACAGGATTTCCTATCAACAACACGCAGTCGATCAACGTCGTGCAGGGCTTTCCCAACAATGTAAACGTCGACAACGCGATTGGCAAAGTGGATTACAACATCAACCAACACAACAGCATCAGCGGGATGTACTTCTTCGGCAATAACAGCGGAACGGTGGAGGATTTTCCGGAGTTGCAACAGAAATGGCTGTCCGACATCCACACCCGCGCGCAGGTCGTAGGAGGAAACTGGATTTGGACTCCAAACGCGAATTGGGTGAATGAAGCGCGAGTCGGCTATAACCGCCTCTACCAACCTACGCTCCCGGGCGATTTGAATACTCCGGCGTCGGCATATGGCATCAACACAGGGGTAAGTGGACCGTTCACCGGAGGCCTGCCCCGCATTGGCTTCGCCGGAGCGTTCGTTCCGGGCTTGGGCGGCTTCAAGTGGCCCAAGTTCCAGGGACCGGACTCGATCACACAATTCATCGATCATGCTTCCTACAGGGCAGGAAAACACTCCTTCAAGTTTGGAGGCGAACTCCACCGCAACGAGGTGAATGGCGGCGCTTTTGGGAACGCGCGCGGCAGCATTACCTTCCTGGGTGGCGTGGCCCTTGCCAATTCCACAGCATTGGAAGACTTTTTCGCGGGAGACCCTTTCAAAGCGTCGGTGCAAGTGGGTGATCCCCGTCGGCAAATCCACAACTGGGCCTACGGATTATTCGCGCAGGATGATTGGCGAGCGACAAAGAATCTGACACTGAACGCCGGAGTGCGTTATGAATTTAGTTCGGTAATCAAAGAGGCCCATAACCTTCTAGGCAATTTCGATCCGAATTCGCCGACCGGACTGATTCAGGCAGGTATGAACGGCGTCAGCGGTCCCTACAACCCCGATCACACAAACTTCGCTCCGCGCCTCGGCTTCGCCTGGGACGTAACCGGTAAAGGCGATACGGTGGTGAGAGGCGGAGTTGGGTTGGTGTACGAAACCATAAACTGGGAGGCGCTGCTCGCCTTCAACAACGCCTTTGGTCTCTCCAACGTTCCCACTGGGGGCGTCATTGATGCAGCGGGCGACACCGCGGGCGGCACGATCACGGCGGGCAATGTATCCGTTCCACCAATCCTTCCTCAATGGGATAGCGGAACGCCTCTATACGGCAGCGCTTCGATCAATTGCTTCGCCAGTCCGTGTCCCATCATGAGTGTGAACCGCAACATCACCACTCCCTACGTCTGGAACTGGACATTGAATGTGCAGCACGCTTTCTCGCCGAATCTTTCTCTGGAAGTCGCCTATGTGGGCAATCACGGAACCAATCTGACGGGCATTCGGGATATTAACCAGCCGCCGGTAGGATCGGGCTGGACGACCGCTGGTACTGGCGTTGGCTCCCTTACCGCCTGTCTCACCAGCGCGCCAGCGTACAACAATTGCAACGTCGACTCGGGGAACGAGGCAGCGGCGGAGCCATACGCGACAAAGTTTCCCTACCTGAGCAATATCTTCAACATGGCAAACGTCTACCGGTCGAACTACGACGGTTTGCAAGTCACGTTGAACTCGCGAAATTATCACGGCCTGAGCATGGTGGCCGGCTATACGTTCGCTCATGCGCTCGATGACGTTGGCGCGAACTGGGACTTTGGCTACGGCGCCGGTCTGCCCCAGGACTCTTACAATGTCGCGCGCGAATACGCGAACAGCGACTTCGACATGCGGCAACGCTTCACGCTCTCCCTCACCTACGCCATCCCTGGACGAACTGGCTTTGGACAGATGATGGAAGGCTGGGAACTCAACTCTATCGTTACGTTGCAAAGCTCGCAGCCCTGGGGGCCAATTGATCTCGGAACCGATGCCGCGGGCGTCGGTCCGCTTCCCGTCAGCCCGCCGGCCAACGAGCCAATTCGTTGGAGCTTTTATGGCAAGCCCTCCGACTTCAAGTCAGGTCCGAATCCGATTCCGTATTTTCCCGGAGCCAGCAATTCGACGTGCGCCAGCCAGGCTCTGGCAGTGGACGGGGGCACAGCTGGCCCATCGACCGCCTCGCTCAACCTGTTTGGCTGTTATGCCCAGGGCGGCTCGATCATGATCCCGCCGCCGCTCGGCCAGTTCGGCAACATGTCGCGGAACACGTTCCCCGACTCTGGCTTCAGGGACTTCGATCTCTCGGTCGCCAAGAACTGGCACTTCGGCGAGCGTTTGCATGCCCAGTTTCGGGCTGAGTTCTTCAACATTTTCAACCATCCGAATTTTGCAAATCCTTACGGCGGTCAGAATGGTTTCGGTTTGAACGATCCCTCGGCCCGCCCATTTGGTTGTGGATGCGCCACACCGGACGTCGCCGCGGCAAATCCGGTTATCGGCTCAGGCGGCAGCCGCGCGGTGCAGCTCGGACTGAAGTTCATCTTTTAATTGTGGTCAGGTCAGGAGTTGGAGAAGGCCGGACGTAGTTCCGTCCGGCCTTATTTCTAAGACTGCTCGCCAGATCGCGAGCAAGAAGAAAAGAGCCGAGGCATGAAAATGGAAAGTAAGTTCTATTCCGTATCTCTCTTGTTTGTGCTGCTCGCATTCATTTCAGTCAGGGCTTCCGCTCAGAAAGAAGAACGTCGCGAACGCACGATCGACGAAATCAGAGCCGAGGCTATTCGGCGCTCCGAAGTTGGCCAGTATCCGCTCATCGGTCTCGATCCGGGCGATGTGAAGGAGGCTTTCGAAAGCATCCACACTGCCGACAAGGACGAATGGGCCGCTGGATTCATGCATGTAGCCGATCGCTATTTCAACGAAGCGAAGTCGCTGGAGAAAACCGATCCCACGAAAGCGAACACGGATTACATCCGGGCATGGCGCCTTTATTCGTTTGGGCGTTGGCCGATTCCCGCATCTCCCGGCAAGCAACGTTCGTATGAGAAAGCCCTCGAGGCATTTCTGGCGCACGCGCGCTTCATGGATCCGCCGCTCGAGGTCGTGCGCATTCCTTTCGAAGGAAAAGAGATCATCGGTTACTTGCGTCTGCCGAAGAATGCAAAAGGCCCAGTGCCTCTGGTAATTGCGGTGAACGGTCTGGACAGCCGCAAGGAAGATTTAACGGAAAGCTTCGGCGTGATCCTTCCATTTGGAATTGGCTATCTCGCGGTCGATGGGCCGGGAACCGGACAGAATCCGATCAAGGTGAGTGAGACGGCGGATCGTATGCTGTCCCGCGTGATTGATTACGCGCAGTCACGGCCAGAGATCGACAAGAACCGCATTGCCATGCATGGCGTCAGTTGGGGTGCGTATTGGGCGACGAAGATGGCGATCGTCGAGCGCGGCCGGTTGCGCGGCTGCAGCGCGCAATCTCCGCCAGTGGACAAGTTTTTCCAGAAAGATTTTCTGATGAATTCGCTGCTGGGCAATCGCGAATATTTGTTCGACCAAGTGCCGGCGCTCATGAGCATTCTCGAAGGCGTGCACACATTGGATGAAATGGGCGACTTTCTGCCCAAGCTGTCGCTGGTGCATGAGGGCCTGCTGGGCAAGCCGATGGCGCCGATGCTCATTCTTGCTGGCGTGCTCGATACGCAGGTGCCGATCGACGATGAATACCTGCTGTTGAGCAAAGGCGATGTGCCGAAAGAAGCCTGGATCAATCCCCGCGGTGGACACCTGGGCCGGCAAGTGGGAGTGTGGCCCGACCCCCTGATCTTCAAGCAGGTAATTATTCCGTGGCTGGCAAAAACGCTCGAGGCTCCGGCCAACTAACTTGGCCGAACAAGCCTGGTCAAAGAAGAGTCCGCGACCCAGCCCATGTCTACTCTAATCGAAACGCCACCCACCGAGTCCACTGAGCCGCGGCGGAAGCCGTTGTACTCATCTCTGTGGGTGCAGGTTCTCATCGCCATGGTCATCGCCGTGGTGCTGGGATATGTGAGTCCCGCCCGCGCGATCGCGATGAAGCCGTTGGGCGACGCCTTCATTCGCATGATCACCATGATCATCACCGTGCTCATCTTCTGCACGGTGGTCACCGGGATCGCCGGCATGCAGGACCTGAAAAAGGTTGGACGGGTCGGTGGCAAGGCGCTGCTCTACTTTGAAATCGTTTCTACAATCGCGCTGGTGGTTGGGCTGGTTGTCGGCAACGTGGTGCATCCCGGCAGCGGTTTCAATGTGAATGCAGCGTCGCTCGATGCGAAAGCCGTCGCCGATTACGCCGGGCAGGCCAAGGCACAGAGCGTCACCGAGTTCCTGATGCACATCATCCCCACTACGGTGACGGATGCGTTTGCCAAGGGTGACATCCTGCAGGTGGTATTTGTCTCGATTTTGTTCGGCTTTGGCTTGTCATCGGCGGGACCGCGAGCGAAACCGATTGTGGCACTGTTGGAGTCGCTGACCCGCGTCGTGTTTCGCGTGGTGAACATTCTCATGATCTTCGCGCCGATCGGCGCTTTTGGCGCCATGGCCTTCACCATCGGCAAGTATGGACTCGCCTCGCTGGGACCGCTGGTCAAGTTGATTGCCACCTTTTACGTAACTTCAATTCTGTTCGTACTTATCGTGCTCGGTGCGATTTGCCGGGTCGCGGGATTCAACATCGTGAAGTTTCTGCTGCATATAAAGGAAGAAATCCTGCTGGTGCTGGCCACCAGTTCGTCGGAAACCGCGATCCCCACGCTGATGGAGAAACTAGAAAAGCTGGGCTGCTCGCGATCTCTGGTGGGCCTGGTGGTTCCTACCGGATATACGTTCAACACTGACGGCAGCAGTCTTTATATGACGCTGGCGGCGCTGTTCGTAGCCCAGGCTACCAATACGCATTTAACTCTTCTGGAACAGCTCACGATTTTCTCAGTTGCCACGCTCACGTCAAAAGGCGCGAGCGGCGTGCAGGGAGCGTCTTTCATTGCGCTGGTCGCTACTCTGTCGGTGATTCCCACAATTCCGGTGGCAGGGATGGCGCTCATCCTGGGCATCGACCGCTTCATGAGCATGTTCCGCGGGCTGGTGAACATGATCGGCAACGGCGTCGCCACGCTCGTCGTGGCGCGGTGGGAAAATGAATTGGACCGGAAGACGCTGCAGAGCAAACTTGCTTAGGCTATGCCTCCGAATCGTCCGACCGAGCATCTATTAATAGCTTGCGAGGTCTGAATTCGATGGCTGAACAAATCGCACTGATCACCGGAGCCAATGGCGGCCTCGGCGCGCATGTCACGAAAGGCTTCCTCGGCGCGGGCTTCACGGTTGTCGGGGTGTCCCCGAGCATCCGGCAATCTGACTTCGACCATCCGAATTTCATCGCGCTTCCCGCCTCGCTCACCAGCCTGGATGCGGCGAAGAAAGCTGTAGACACGGTGATAGCGCGCTATAAGAAGATCGATGTGCTCGCTCATTTGGTCGGCGGCTTCGCCGGCGGTCAGACTATCGCAGAAATGGATGACGCCACATGGCAACGGATGTTTGATGCGAATTTGAACAGCGCGTTTCACATCCTGCGCGCCGTGATTCCACCAATGCGCAAGGCTGGAGGAGGGCGCATCATCGCGATTGGCAGCCGAGCCGCCGAAGATCCCGGTCCCAAAGTTGGAGCCTACAGCGCTTCGAAGGCGGCGCTGGTATCGCTGATCAAGACGGTCGCACTGGAAAATAAAGACGCTGGCATTACCGCGAACGTAATTCTCCCCGGGACCATGGACACACCGGCCAACCGAGAAGACATGCCGAGCGCAGAGGTCTCCCAGTGGGTGCAGCCTGCCTCCGTCGCCAGCTTGATCCTGTGGCTGGCAGGAGACGCCGGTAAAGATGTCACTGGAGCCGCGATTCCAGTCTATGGGCGCGGACTTTAGAGATTGGTGTCCCACTCTGGTAACTACAGTAACCACCCTAGGTGCACAATTTATGTTGCACGTTAACATTGCTGAAACCTCCTGCATCTACGATTAAGGCAGGAGGGCGCCCCATGGGTTCGCCACGCGTTTCAAAATCGCTGCCGTTGCAGGTGGCCGCAGTCTGCTTCCGCAGGCGGAACGCGATTGTGGAGTTTCTCCTGGTGAATACCAACGGCGGAAACAAGTGGACCTTCCCCAAGGGATCGCCCGAGGCGCGCCTCTCGCACAGCCAGGCCGCAGAGCGCGAAGCGGCGGAAGAGGCCGGCGCACTGGGAACTATCGAGCCGCGCCACTTTCATCTTTATATCCATTCCAAGGGTGTTTTCTGGCAGCCGGGCGGCGTGCAGGAATTTGTGGTCAAGGCCTTCCTGATGGAAATCCACGAGTTGCGCCGGCCCGATGAGCCCATGCGTCATCCCACCTGGTTCAGTCCGGAAGAAGCGCGACGGCGGCTCGCCAAGGGGCGCGAAGTGAAGTACGCGCGCGAAATGGAAGCGGTGATCGATCGCGCGCTGGAGCGCATTCAGTTCCACAGTGAATTGTGGGGCGCGTATCCCGGATCGCGCAACGGCCGCGCTGTCGCGCATTCGTGATTCCAGTGCCGCGACTCGGCACTCGCGACTCCGCACTCGAATGTGAGACGATGAATCCAGCCCATGATTCAGCTTTCTGGCGCCGGAAAACGCTTCGGCCACAAACTTCTTTTTGAAAACACCGACTGGCTCATCACGCCGCGCGATCGCGTCGGACTGGTGGGCGCCAACGGCACCGGTAAATCAACATTGATGAAGATCCTTGCCGGGTTGGACACGCTCGACTACGGCTCGCTCATCGTCGCCAAAGGCACTACCGCGGGCTATCTTCCGCAGGATGGGCTCTCGCTCTCCGGCCGCACTGTTTTTGCAGAATGCATGGCCGTCTTCACCGAACTTCATGCGATGGAGCGTGAGTTAGAAACGTTAACTCACCGCATCTCCGAGCTGGATCACACGAGTGCGGAGTATGCCGACGTCGCCGACCGCTATCACAGTCTTGAGCACGAGTTCCGCACGCGCGACGGCTACTCGATCGAAGCGGAAGTTGGACGCGTCCTGATGGGGCTGGGATTTCGTAAAGAAGACTGGGAGCGGCAAACCGATGAGTTTTCCGGCGGCTGGCAGATGCGCCTGGCGCTGGCCAAACTGCTGCTGCAGAAACCAAACCTGCTGCTGCTGGATGAGCCCACCAACCATCTTGACCTGGAAGCCCGCAATTGGCTGGAAGAATATCTGCACGATTATCCGCACGCCTTCGTGCTGATTTCGCATGACCGCTATTTTCTCGATGTGACGGTCAACAAGATTGCGGAGATATGGAACAAGCGCTTCTGGTTCTATACCGGAAACTACGACAAGTTCCTCACCCAGAAGACGCAGCGCAATGAGCAACTGCAAGCGGCTTACCGCAACCAGCGGGACCGGATCGAGCAACTGGAAGTATTCATCAATCGCTTCCGCTACCAGGCCACCAAGGCGAAGCAGGTGCAGAGCCGGATTAAAGAACTGGAAAAAATCGAGCGCATCGAGGTTCCGCCGGAAGAAAAGACGATTCACTTCTCTTTTCCGCAGCCCAAGCCCAGCGGCCGCATCGTGGCTGAGTTCGAGGGAGTGGCCAAGATTTACCCGGGGAAGAATTCCGCGGGGGTGCAGAGTGGTGAGAAAGAAGTTTTCCGCGATGTGAATTTCCTGATCGAGAAGGGCGACCGCATCGCCTTGGTCGGTGTGAACGGCGCGGGCAAGTCGACGTTGATCAAGTTACTCGCAGGCACAGAGCTGCCGACACAAGGCGAATTCCGCCTTGGCCATAATGTGCAGGCCGATTACTTCGCGCAGGATCAATACAAGGAACTCGATCCGGACGCGCGTATGATCGACGATCTCGGCGCGGCGTCTCCGCGCTCAACGCAAACCGAACTGCGCAGCCTTCTGGGCTGTTTTCTGTTTTCCGAAGACGACGTTTTCAAGAAGATCGGAGTGCTCTCCGGCGGCGAACGCGGTCGCTATGCGTTGCTGCGTCTTCTGTTGCATCCAGCGAATTTCCTCCTGCTCGACGAACCCACCAACCATCTCGATCTGCGCGCGAAAGATGTCCTGCTGGATGCTCTTATGGATTACTCCGGCACCGTCGTCTTCGTATCCCATGACAGGTACTTTATCGACAAACTGGCCACGCGAGTTTTCGAAATAGGCGAGGGGAAGGTTGAAGTCTATCCCGGCAATTATGAAGATTATCTCTGGCGCAAACAGGGTGGGAGCGCGAAGCAAGATGAGACCATCCGCCAGCAACTGAAGGCCGTCGAACCCGCTCCGGAGGCGCCCGCAAACGGCAATCATGCCCCGGTCGACGCTCCTCCCGCAGCCGCCAAGGCGAAGCGCCTTAATCCTATCAAGCGCAAGAAAATGGAAGATCGCATCCGCGAACTGGAAGCGGAGATCAACCGCGCTGAGGCTGCGATCGCGCAGTGCGAAACGGCGCTGCAAAATTTCGTCAGCGCGGAAGAAAGTCAGAGCCAGTCCGAAGAACTCGACCGACGAAAAGCCGCTCACGGCGCCTTCCTCAGCGAATGGGAAGAGCTCAGCCAATCGCTGCAGGAATCCGACTAAGGCCACTTTCCAGCCCTCTGCCGCGGTCGTACACCCTCTTCCGTAATCTCGGAGGATGACTTACCTCTGTGCGATAGTCAGGATGGCCAAAGGGACACGAACCAGCCGAAGGCCCAAGATTCCCAGACCGCCCGTATGCATCGGCGCCTCCAGGGACGCGCCGCGCGGGATAAAGGAAGGTCGCATGCTCCAGTCCTCAGAGAACTCGTACGGCGTGAGGTCCACCTCACCCGCGTCCAACCCTAACTCTTACAACCCGGTCAAAACCACCACCGCGCCCATCGAGCAAGCCACCATTGGCCGGACGCTTGTCATCAAGGGCGAAATCACCGGAGCGGAAGCTCTTTATATTGACGGGCGGATCGAAGGCAAGATCACGCTCACCGAGAATCGCGTCACCATCGGCCGCAACGGCAGCGTGCAGGCCGACATCACTGCTCGCGAAGTGGTGGTGATGGGCAAAGTCATCGGCAACATCGAATGCAGCGACCGCGTGGATATTCGTAGTGAAGGCGTGGTCAACGGCAATGTTTCCACCATCCGGATCAGCGTGGAGGACGGCGCCGTGCTTAAGGGTGGTATCCAGGTAAAGAGCGGCGATCAAAAGCAGCAGAACCCGGTGCAACCTCAAGCAAAACCAGCGGAAGCACCGAAACCTGCGGTCGTCGAGTCACAAAAAGCTCTGACTGCCACCGCCGGAGCATAAAGTCGTCAGAACCTGCGAGCATAGGAAGGGGCACACCAGCGTGTGCCCTTTTTCCTTTGTGAACGTTTTCCGCGACCGCCAGACTGCGGCTCCGATTACTTCGCGTCCTTGGGCTTGAGGTCGAGCGCTGCCGAGTTCATGCAATAGCGCAGCCCGGTGGGTGTGGGACCGTCTTCAAAAACATGCCCCAGATGTGCGCCACAACGGGCGCAGCGAGCCTCGGTGCGCACCATGCCGTAACTGCGGTCTTTGTGCTCCTCAACCTTGCCCTCGCCGGCTGGCTTGAAGAAGCTGGGCCAGCCCGTCCCGGAATCGAACTTCGTCGAGGAGTCAAACAACGGCTCCCCGCAGCAGACGCAGTGATAGGTTCCCGCGTCCTTCGTCTTCCAGTACTTGCCGGTAAAGGCCGGTTCAGTGCCCGCCTCCCGGGTCACGTGATATTGCTCCGGAGTGAGCTTCTGCTTCCACTCCGAGTCGGTCTTTGCAATCTTTTCTGCCATGAATGTATGCCCCCAATCGATATACCGGTAGAAACTTACCTGCAGGATTTAGATGTTTGGCCGGAGGAAAAGTGGCGACTCCCGGTTTTACACAGGCCGCTTGTGACATCTGACCTTGCCCTGCGGGCAGTCCATAGACAAATATAGCGAAACGTCTGCGAGTCCCTCAGGCCCGGCGTCCCCCTCAAGAGGTGCCGGGCCTTTTAACCCTCAGTCCGTCACCTCTTCCCCGATGTGATGGTACTCGCCGCGGAAAAACAGCAGCGGTTCGCCTTCGCGCACCACCACGTCCTCCACTTCGGCAATGAAGATCGTGTGGTCGCCGGCGTCTTGTGCCGACTTGAGCCGGCATTCCAGATAGGCCAACGCCCCTTGTAAAACGGGAGTACCATGCGCGGTGCGATCGAAGCGCACGCCAGCCTCCCTTTCGGCTTGCTCGTGAGAACGCTCTGGCCGCGCGTAATATTCAGAAATCACGCGCTGGTGCTCCGCCAGGATGTTGACGCCGAAGCGCCTCTTGGCGTGAAGATGGGCGTGGGTGCTCGCGCTGTGATCCACGCATACCAGCAGCAAGAACGGAGCCAGCGACACCGACGCAAGCGCGTTGGCTGTCATGCCATGAACCTCGCCATCGAGATCCACGGTGATGATGGTCACGCCCGTGGCAAAGGCTCCCATCGCCCTGCGAAACTCGATTGCACTGAGGCTCATGCTGGACCCGGAGTTTTGATGGCGCGACTGCCTACATTAGCACGGCAGTGGCGCGGCGGGGGCGATGAGCGAAATCGTCTGTTCTCGCCAAGCATCGCCCGGGCGTAGCGATTGCGTGCAGTGGTTCAGGTACACGGGTTGGCGGCTCAGTGGGGTTGATATATAGTGCCGCTGTGCGGACACGGACAAAAAGATGGTTAGCCTGCCTAGCCTTCTGGGGCGTTCTTCTATTGTCCATAGCACTTGCTGACCGCCTCCATTGGATAGATACGGCTTGGGCTGCTTTGCTGCTGGTAGTGGTGTTCGCCGCATCGGTCTATTCTGTTCTGCGCGTGCGTCGGCGCGACGACGGCGCTTTAACCCAAGGTGGGTACCCCCGCTGGTTCATGCGTTTTGCTATGGACGAAGATGACAAGGCGGAGGCGAAGCAGCGCGATTCAGCGCATCGCTAAGTTGCGCCGGGAACGCCAGCTCCTCACCATTACTGAAATATCCCCATAGCACTCATTGGCCCTACCGGAGCTAGTGGTCGCTGTTCAGCGGACGGGCAAGTTTGTATTGACTCCCACCGACCGCTCGCCGCGGACCACTGTTGTATGATTCACTGCATCGGCAGGCTTGCGGAATCCAGGATGGCCACTCAGATCGCTATCAGGACGGCTGTTCCAGAGCAGGGTTCATCGTGTGCGGCAGATTTGGACAACCTGCGCCCCGGCGAGCCCATCTCCCGCAACCTCGCCCTGCGGCTGATCCGCTGCAGTGACGGTGATCTTCCAGCGTTGCTCGCCGCCGCCCGCGCCGTCAAAGAAAACTTCAAACCCCGCGTGATCACCTATTCCCGTAAAGTTTTTCTGCCACTCACGAATCTCTGTCGCGACTACTGCGGATACTGCACCTTCCGCCGCGATGCCAGTGATCCCGGCGCGCATACGATGACCCCGGAGGAAGTTCTCGCCGTTGCCCGCGCCGGAGAAAAGCTGGGATGCACCGAGGCTCTTTTCAGCCTGGGCGACAAGCCAGAGTTGATCTTCCCCGAGATGCGCGAAACTCTGCGGCATTTGGGATATAAATCCACGCTGCATTATCTTGAAGCCATGTGCGAACTCGTGCTGCGGGAGACGAGTTTGCTGCCCCACCCCAATCCCGGCTTGCTCAGCGCCGAATGGATCTCGCGTCTGGCTGCCGTCTCGCCCAGCATGGGCCTCATGCTTGAAACCACAAACAGCGCGCTACTCGCGCCCGGCGCAGCCCACGACAACGCTCCCGACAAAGCACCTGCCAAACGTTTGCGGACCATCGAAGAGGCCGGGAAGCAGCAAGTTCCCTTCACCACGGGCCTGCTGATCGGCATCGGTGAAACTCCCGAAGACCGCGTCGAGACGGTGCTCGCGATCCGGGATCTGCATGAGCGCTACGGCCACATTCAGGAAGTCATCGTCCAGAACTTCCGTGCCAAGCCAAACATCCCAATGGCTAACGCGCCTGAGCCCAGCCAGGGCGAGATGCTGCGCACCGTGGCAGTAACCCGATTGTTAATGCCCAACGTCAATATTCAAGCACCTCCCAACCTGAATGCGCCGTATTATGAGGAGTTGCTGGACGCTGGCATCAACGATTGGGGAGGAATTTCGCCGCTGACGCCCGACTACATCAATCCCGAAAAGCCCTGGCCTCATCTGGAGCAACTGCGCCTGCGCACCGAGAGCAAGGGATTTCAGCTGCGCCAGCGCTTGCCGGTGTATCCCGAGTTTCTGCCAACCGTCATGTCGAGACCTGGATTGCCAAAATCTGGATTGCTCGCGCAAAAACTTGAAGCCGCGTGCGACCGGGAAGGCCTGTCTAAAGAAACGAGGGCCGCATGATTTGTGTACTCACCGGCGGCACGGGAGGCGCCAAGTTTGTCGACGGTTTGCGCCAGGTGATTCCGCCGGAAGAAATCACGTTGATCGTTAACACCGGCGATGACCTACTGTGGTGGGGATTGTATGTCTCTCCCGATATTGATTCGATCACTTACGTGCTCTCCGGCCTGCTGAGCCGCGAGCGCGGCTGGGGCGTGAAGGGCGATACTTTTCTTTGCCTGCAAGCCATGGGACAACTTGGCGAGCCCACGTGGTTCCACACTGGCGATCGCGATCTCGCCGTTCACCTGTTGCGCTCCCGATTATTGGCGGAGGGTAAAACGCTCTCCGAGGCCACGACGACGATTTGCGATAAGCTTGGCGTTAAGGCTCACATTTTGCCGATGAGCGATTCACGCGTTGAGACTCGTGTGGATACACCGTCAGGCGAGCTGAGTTTCGAAGAATACTTCGTGCAACGCTGGTATCAGGATCCCGTGAAATCTGTACGTTTTGCCGGTGCCTCCGACGCTGAGCCCGCGCCGGGAGTCATCGAGGCTATTACTTCCGCCGACGCCGTTCTCATCGCTCCCAGCAATCCCATCACCAGCATCGGGCCGATTCTGGCCGTGCCGGGAGTTCGCGATGCACTGGTTCGCGCCCGCGGCAAAGTCACTGCCGTCAGCCCGATCGTGGGTAACGCGCCGGTTGCCGGACCGGCAGGCATTCTGATGACCGCGCAAGGCCTGCCTTGTTCGATCGCAGGCATCGCCAAGGCTTACGAAGATTTCCTCGATCTCCTCATTTGCGACACCCGCGATGCCCGTGCCGCGGAGGCTCTTCGCGGAAACGGACTGCGGGTGCAGTGCACGCAATCCGTAATGCGCAATGCTGAAGACAAAATCGCACTCGCGAGAGCCGTCCTCTCCCACACGATAAGCGGACTACTTGCTGATAAACCCGCTCCTGGCGAGGCAGCAGCCCGCGCTGGCTCCGAGCAGCCGTGATCCTGATCCCAGTAAAGAATCTGTCGGCGGCCAAGCAGCGGCTTGCGGCCGTGCTGGATCAGCCCGCGCGAACCGCACTGGCGCAGGCAATGCTGCATGATGTGGTGGAAGCACTCGCCGCTTGGCCCGGCCGGCCAGCCTGCGCGCTGGTGACCAGCGACCCCTTAGCCCTTGAACTGGCGCGGCAGTACGATTTCGAAATTATTCCTGACCTCTCGAATCCAGGAGAAACCGGCGCCATCGAAGTGGCCACCCAGGTTTGTGTATCGCGCGGTGTCGACAGCACGCTTGTCATCCCCGCGGATATCCCGCTAATTCAGGCCAGCGAGATCGAAAAGATCTTGACGCATGCTCCCGCCGAAGGCTCCGTGCTCGCGCCCGCAGCCGACGGACGTGGAACCAACGCAGCCTTTCGGCGACCTGCGAACCTATTCCCTCTGCGCTTCGGCAACGACAGCTTCAAGCCTCATCTGGCCGCAGCCAAGGCCACAGGCAAACCTTGTATCGTGCTGCAACTGCCGGGCGTCGCGGTTGATGTCGACAATCCCGCGGACTTGCAGCAACTTCTCGCGCATCCCGGTGAAACCCGCACGCAAGAACTCCTTCGCCGTTGGGGACTGGACCGCAGTTTTCCGGCCACCGGTACAGAGGGTGTGTGAGCCGGGCTCGTCGTCCAGCTCGCAAACCGGCTGGTGTGCGCGGCAAGAAACGCACCTCGAACTCGCTCCCTGCCGAACTCCGTCTGATCCCGATTGTTCTTGCTAAAGAGATCAGAGCTGGCGATTCGCTCGCGGAGGAATTACTGCAAGCGTTGAAACGGAAGGGGATTGTATTCGAGGCGGGTGACGTCCTGGTCGTCAAACATAAAATCGTTTCCAAGTCGGAGGGATGCATCGTCGACCTCGTGACGATCACACCGTCTGCCGAATCCGTTGCGTGGGCCAAGAAATATAAACTCGATGCGCGCGTCATCGAGCTTGCTCTGCGCCGGAGCCGCACCGTCATTCGACGTAAGAACGGCGTGCTCATTACGGAGACGCATCACGGATTCATCTGCGCCAACAGCGGAGTGGATGTCTCCAACGTCGATGGCGGACGTCACGCTGTACTCCTGCCAACCGATCCCGACCGTTCCGCCCGCAAGCTTCATCTCGCCTTGAAGAAGCGCACCAAACTTTCCATTCCGGTTTTAATCACGGATTCATTCGGACGTCCCTGGCGTGAAGGGCTCGTCGATTTCTGCATCGGCATCGCCGGGATGAAGGCTCTCCGCGATGATCGGGGACTCCGCGATCCGCATGGATACACACTGCACGCCAGCCTGGAAGCCGTTGCCGACGAACTTGCGGCTGCCGCTGGGCTGGTTTGCGGCAAGCTCAAACGAACTCCAGCCTGTGTTATTCGCGGATATACCTACGAACCAGCCCACGGAATTACGAGCGCCTTGCTTCGGCCCGCGGCCAGCGACTTATTCCGCTAGGCCCTCGCCAAAGGGGAGCTTCTGGTAGTAAGTTGGAATACCAGCAGACTTGGAGGCACCCTTGGCCCGCCGACTTTCGCCCGTGGAACTGGAAAACTTTCCCGCACTCGATTGGTCTGACATCGCATCTCAAGTCGCGCCGGGCATTCGCTCCGCGCTGGAGAAAATTCTCGAGACTCAAAACGGTGACGCCATCACGGTGGACGAGGCCTACGAGTTGGCTCACGCCGAAGGCGACGACCTGGTCGGCTTGCTTGCGGCAGCCAACCTGCTGCGGGCTGAACTCTCCGGCAATATCGTCACCTACATCGTGAATCGTAATATCAACTTCACCAACATCTGTTTCGTGGGATGCAAGTTCTGCGCCTTCAGCCGAGGCCCCCGCGAGTCTGACACGTACTTCTTGAGCCCGGAAGAAGTCGCGCAGAAAGCCATCGAGGCCTCGCAACTCGGCGCCACGGAAGTTTGCATACAGGGCGGACTGCCGCACGGACTACCTCCGTTTTACTACCGCGACATTCTGCGCGCGGTGAAGAACGCGATCCCGGGAATGCACATCCACGCCTTCTCGCCGATGGAAATCGCCTATGGCGTCGAACTCACGGGTATGCCGCTGGTGGACTATCTTTCAATGCTGCGGGATAACGGTCTAGGCACGCTTCCCGGCACCGCTGCCGAAATTCTCGATGATGAGATCCGCCATATTCTTTCCGCCAACAAGCTCACCACCGCGCAGTGGATCGAGGTCATTCGCACCGCCCATCGCAGCGGGATCCGATCCACTTCGACGATGATGTACGGGCACACGGAGACTCCTGAACACTGGGTGCGGCAGATGCTTTTGCTGCGCGACATTCAGCGCGAAACTGGCGGCTTTACCGAGTTCGTTCCTCTAGGGTTTGTTCACCAAAACACATTGCTGTTTCATCAGGGCCTGGCTCGCAGCGGGCCTACGCTGGCCGAGCATCTCAAGGTTCACGCGCTCGCACGATTGTTGCTGGCCGGCTCCATCAACAATATCCAGGTTTCGTGGGTGAAATTGAACCGCCACCTTTCGCAGCTCTGCCTGCATGCGGGAGCGAACGATTATGGCGGCACGCTGATGGAAGAAAATATTTCGCGCGAAGCCGGCGCCACCGCCGGCCAATACACGAGCCCGGAAGACTTCCAGTCGCTCATTCTGGAGACCGGACGCATCCCGGCCGAACGCAACACGACCTACACGCGCATCAACATCAAGCTGCCTTTGGAAGAGTTCACGGCGGAAGAAATGCTGGAGCCGGAATTTGCATGAGTGAAGCCTCGCGACCCATCGCCGTCCTGGGCGGAACGGGACCTGCAGGCATGGGTCTTTCTCTGCGCTGGGCGCGCGTTGGAGAAACCATCCTCATCGGATCGCGCGATGCTCAGCGTGCGCAGGAAGCGGCCGACAAAATCAAACAGAAAGCTGGAAGCCAGGCACGAGTCTCCGGCATGGAGAATAGCGCCGCCTGCGCGGCTGCGGAGATTCTTGTCCTCACGGTACCGTTTGAAGGCCAGGCCGCGCTGCTCAAACAGCTCAAGCCGGCGATCCGCCCCGGCAGCATTCTGATCGATGCCACCGTCGCGCTTGCCGCGTCGGTGGGCGGACGCGCTTCACGCACGCTCGGCGTCTGGCAAGGATCAGCCGCCCAGCAAGCCGCGGAACTTGTGCCCAAGGGAGTAAGCGTGGCCGCGGCGTTCCACAATCTGTCCGCAGATATGCTCAACGGAGACGAGCCGCTCGACTGCGACGTAATCGTGTGCAGCGACGATCCGAACGCGCTTCAACTCACGCGCGCACTCGCCGCCAAGATTCCTGGAGTGCGAGCTCTCGATGGTGGCAAACTGGAGAACGCGCGTATCCTCGAGCAGATCACCGCATTGCTCGTCGGCTTGAACATCCGCCACAAAGGCCACGGCGGAATCCGCATTACCGGTCTGCCGCCGCAAGCCTACGAGTAACTCAACCCCCCTTCAAACTAGAACGAATACTTCAACGAGAACTGAATCAGGCGCGGTGTGCCTACGGTTGAGGTGATCGGCGCCGATCCTCCACCAGTCCCGCCAACAATCGGCGACACCGACGTCGCCGCAGGAATAGCGAAGGACGGATGATTAAACAAGTTGAAGAAGTCCGTCCGGAAGCGCAGGTCTTGCCTCTCACCCAGCTTGAAGGTCTTGCC
Source organism: uncultured Acidobacteriaceae bacterium (assembly GCA_963777005.1). Classification (GTDB taxonomy): domain Bacteria; phylum Acidobacteriota; class Terriglobia; order Terriglobales; family Acidobacteriaceae; genus Sulfotelmatobacter. The sequence continues at coordinate 398,678 of CAVZPC010000013.1, forward strand.
GAGAGTAAAATCCACATTTTTCTGGGGCGGGCCGATGATGCAGTTCCGCGGCGTGTTGCCGTAGACAGTGGCATCGCTGCTGGCACCGCTAGCGAGCGTCGCAAGCGGATCGGGCGTGTAGGCCAGAGGATTCACCCAGTTGGCCAGCCGCGACTCGGGGCTTCCCGTACTGGGGGCATTCGCACAACCGAAGCCGGGAGTAAATGTAGCGGTCGAGGACGGAGTGCTGGCTAGGGCGTACGCCGTGCCTCCCGCCGGATCGTAGATCGTGAATGGCGCTCCCGATTGCAGGATCACGACGCCGCTGGCTTCCCATCCGCCTAGAGCTCCCTTGGTAAAACCGCTGGCGCCGGCAAAGAACGGTAATTGGTAAACTGCGCTGGTAACGAAGCGCTGCCGACGGTCGAAGTCGGAGAGGCCACGCGAAGCTGCCGCATCCGTTTGATTGTTGACGCGAGTTAGGAATGCCACCGAAGCGGTAGAAACGTCGTCAATCGATTTGGACCAGGTATAGGCGCTTTGGAAGTACAAGCCCTTGCCGAAGTGGTGGGCCAGCGTCGCCTGCAGCGCACTGTAGTGCGAATCGGAGTTCGGTGCGAAATCTTCGAAATCTCCCGGCGCGATGCCAAGATAAGGTGCGCGAGAAGAGGCGTTTTCCACGGTCGAATCCACGATCGTGCACGACAGACCTTGAGCTTGGAGGTTGGCACAACCGGGTCCTGAAATGGTAACCGGATTCTGCGGCGTGGCAAGCGTGGCCTGATCGGGATCGTATGTCGAGCGCAGGCGAGTACCCTTAGTGCCTACGTAGCCGAGTTCCATGAACCAGTCCCGCCCGAGTTCGCGCTGAATCGTAACATTCCATTGCTGCGTAGTACCTGCCACCCAATGCAAGGGCACTGCGAGTTGGATCAAGCCGTTCACGTTACCGCTGAAATTCGGACCGCATTGTGTACCCGTGCCGGTGGCGCCATTGCCCAGCGTACAGGGGGCATTCACGCTCTGCAGAATCGCCGCGGTGGGCACGTACGTCTGAGTGGGATTGGCGCCGAGTGGCGGAATACCGTTCGGGAATGCGGCGCTGTGCGCGAACAGGTTCGCAAGGCTGTCGGGTCCGGGATCGAAACCAACGAGAAACGGATAGGTTGGAGGAACGATGGCGAGATTATCCACCGCGCCCAAGTCTTCGCGGACGCTATAAATACCATAACCGCCGCGAATCGACGTTGTGTGATGTCCAGCCACGTCATAAGCAAAGCCAATGCGCGGCTCCCAGACCGTCGCGTATTCGTTGTTGAGCCCGGCTTGATTTAGCGTTCCCGTAATACCGGAAAGGCCGAATTTACTGATGCACTTGGGGTAAACGTAGGGCTGCCCGGTCGTGTTCGCAAGGCTGGGATCTGTATTGCCGGTGTGGCAAAGTGTGTCATAGGGCGCGCCGAGAAGTTCGTTGCGGAGACCGAGATTGAGAGTAAGTGTCTTGCTGACGCGATAATCGTCCTGCGCGAACCAGGCGAAGCCGGGAATGCGGTAATCGTGGTTGCCGAGGCCGCCGCCGCCTTCGCCCAGGAGCGGAGCGCCTGCCATGAAAACTCTGGAAGTCCGTAGCCGAATCCGGGCGCGCCGGAGACGAAGAAAATCAGTCCATTGTCGGCAATCGGCAAGCTGCGGCGCATGGCCACGCGGTCGATCTCGCCGCCAAAGCGAAGTTGATGAGCACCGTGGTCCAGCTCACGGTATCGACCCAAGTGTAGTTATCGGAAAGAGCCGACTGCAATTGGGTGGGGTAAGCCCCAAAAGCGAAACTGTCGAACTGGAAGCGGTAAATGTTGGGATCGCCGGCCTGTCCATTTACGCCCACTGCAGTCGGCAGGTTGATGCCTACCTCCGCATTGGTGATGGGCGGCTGGTTATTCAACTTGTCGCTGATGATGTTGACACCGAAGCGGAATTCATTGATCAGATTGTTGCCAAACACATGCGTTTCCGTAATGCTTCCGAAGCGGCTATGCAGAGGAATATCCAGGGGGAAGTTCAGGTTGTTGGGACCGGGCTGTCCGCCGGTCTGGATGCCGTACGAATCAGCCCCGAACGGCTGGAACGTATCGGAATTAGACCAGAAGAAACGCTCGGATAAGCGGTCTTTCCCGCCACGAAATTCGCGATCCCAGTTCGCGGTGAACTGATTGTCCGAGAACCTGCCTGGATCGCTCAGCACCAGGGGTCCAGTATTCAGTTGACCGTTGGTGAAGCCCGGCGTGCCGGGTACGGTGGGGAAGAGATAGCCGGCGCCGTCCGAGCCGGCGCCAAATTGGGTTCCCTTTGCCTGAAGCAGAGCCAGCGCGACCGGATCGATCGAGGTGGCCGTAACTCCGCCACAATTCGCACCGCAGAAAAAAGTGTTGAGCAGCGTCGCCTCATCGCGTGACGTGGGCAGTACCGGGACATTCGGACTGTTAATGAACGTTCCCGGTGAATCGCCGCTGCGCTGGCGTGTGCCCTGAAGGTTGAAATAGAAGAAGCCGAGCTTGGCTCCGGGTCCGATTGGCCCGCCAACATCGCCACCAAAAATATTCTGCTTGACCACTACCTTGCCCAGAAAATAATCATTCGCGTCCAGCACGGTATTGCGGAAATACTCCCACAGATCTCCGTGAAAGTGATTCGTGCCGCTCTTGAGGGAGGCATTAATATTGCCGCCTCCGTTACGCCCCTGTGTGGCGTCGTAAAGACTGGTGCTGACTTTGAATTCCTGGATCGCATCCGGACTGGGCAGCGGTGTATAAGTCAATTCGCCGAAGGCATAGTCCGCCACGGTAATACCGTCGATCAGGTAATTGTTATTGTCTTCTCTGCCCCCGTTCACATGCATGTAAACCTGGCCGCGGCCAAGCTGCGCGGCGCCATTCAGGTCAGAAGAAGCGCCTGCGGAGAGTGTCAGCAATTGCTGGAAGTTTCGCGTCGCCAAGGGGAGATCCGTAATTGTCTGGGCTCCCAGCGATTGACCCGTGGTTGCGTCCGTAGTATCCACCTGTTCCACCTGGGATTGGACTTCCACCACTGCCGAGACCACGCCCACTTTCATGATCGCCGTCATGCGCGTCGTTTCCGTGATGCGCACTACGATGCCGGCAAACTTAGTGTCAGGAAAACCCGCCACCTTCACTTCCACCGTGTAAATGCCCACAGGCAACAGCGTAGCCACGAATGAGCCCGACGCATCGGTCGTTATCTGGCGTAGTACCTCACCAGTGGCCTCGCTCGTTATGCTGACCTTAGCATTCGCGATGATGGCGCCGGTTGCGTCCTGCACCACGCCACCGATGGCGCCCGTGGCCCCACCCTGCGCAAACATCATTCCGGCGAAGACCGCCAGGAAAAGACCTGATGTCATCACCTTCTGAAATGAACTCATCTTGTCCCCCAGTTGAACGATTGTCTGTGGCTCACTCACCCATCGAAGTGCTGGACCGATGCGCGGCGCGAATAGGCCGTGAGATAGTACGCGGATATACCACGATTCTCCGCGTTTGTTCAAGAAATATACGCGTGGAGTGCAGAGCCCGTCGGCAGGAATGCGGCAGATGAAAATTTTGAATGGATGGACTTTAGTCTTCGACGGCCTGCGCGGTCATCTCTGAGGGCTCGCCGCCAGCAATGGCCTGGGCTACAATCAAGCGCCGCGCTTCCACGCGAATCTTGGGGAGTTGCACCCAGAACCAGCATGCGCCCGCGACCGACGCCGTACCGCCGATCGCCACGGTAACCTGAGCACCTAACCGGTCGGCCAAGGCACCGCCAAACAGTGCACCAATGGGAGCCATCCCCATAAACATCATGGAATACACTGCCATCACGCGCCCGCGCAGAGCGTCTGGCACCATTACCTGAATCAGCGTGTTCGAACAGGCCATCTGCAACATCATCGCGTAGCCCACGGGCAACAGCAGGATGACAGAAATCCAGAAGCTGTGCGACAGCGAAAACACCACAAGACTTAATCCAAAGCCTGCGCAGCACAGCGCGACCCAACGGCCCAGACCCTTCACCCCTTCGCGGAACGCGAGAGTGAGCGCTCCCAACAACGCTCCCACTCCGGTCGCGCCCATGAGGATGCCCAATCCGCGCGCCCCGCCGTGCAAAATCTTGTCGGCAAAAATCGGCATCAGCACCACATATGGCATCCCTACCAGACTCACCAGACCGAGCAGCATCAGGAGTGCTCGAATCGGCGCAGTGCGGTTCACAAATCGGAATCCTTCCATCATGTGTTCCAGCGGCGACGCCATCGATGCCCTGGCGGGGCTTTGAACCCTCATCAGCAGCAATCCGATGATGACCGCGATGTAGCTCACAGCGTTGGCAAAAAAGCACCAGCCTTCGCCGATCTTGGCCACTAAAATCCCCGCAATTGCCGGGCCGATGATGCGCGCGCCGTTGAACATGGACGAGTTCAGGGCGATGGCATTCATCAAGTCGTCCTTGCCGACCATATCCACAAGAAACGATTGCCGCCCAGGAATGTCGAACGCATTCACCACGCCCAGCAGACTGGCCAGCACAAATATTTGCCAGACCTGAACCCGGTGCAGCAGGGTAAGCGCGGCCAGCACAAAGGCAAGCAGCATCGACGCCACTTGAGTTCCAATGACGACGTGGCGCCGGTTCGAGCGATCGGCCGTGATTCCGCCTATCGGCGCGAACAAGAACACCGGAATCTGGCTGGCGAATCCTACCGATCCCAGCAGCAATGCTGAACCCGTCAAGCGATAGACCAGCCACGACTGCGCGACACTCTGCATCCACGTGCCGATCAGCGAAATGAGTTGTCCACTGAAGAACAGCTGAAAATTGCGATGACGCAGGGCGCGAAGAGCGACTTGCCACCGCGAGCCTCGCGCGGCCGCCGCCTCGCCCGCGCTTCCCGCAGGGATCGTTTCGGTTAGGTTCTTTGACTCAGGCACGTTTATTTTCTTTGGATGACGATTACCACCCTTGTAGACCAAATATAACTTGAATACCGCTGCGGGTTGTTGGGTCGAGCAGAGCCAGCAGTTTGTTGCGGTTTTTCCCGATGTCAATTTGGATTAGTTCGATTATCCTAGGGCGCGCTTTTTTTTGACTTCCCAGAGCGTTCGGACTGCGCTACAGTGGCACTTGCTTTCTTCTCGGCGATTCCCTAAGGAAGGCACACGGCCATGACGAATCCCCCGGTTGGTGTTGAACGCCGCATTGGACAGCGTTTCGCGTTTAACCTTCCCGTCTCGCTGCTTGATGTCGCAACTTCCGCCGAAGGCCTGGGATTCACCCAGGATCTCAGCTCCAGGGGAGCATTTCTGTTCACCGATATGGCGTTGAGCGAAGGGGCGGAAGTTCAACTCACATTAAGAATGCCCAGTGAAATTACGCTGGGCGAAAATATGCGTGTTCGCTGCAGGGGGCGAGTTCTGCGCGTCGTGAAGCCCTCAGATAAGAAATGGAAAGCCGCACTGGGCGAAATCAAATCGGCAGAGACCAAGATCGGTGTGGCAGTCTGCTTGAAAGACTATGAATATCTTTCTGAAATGGAAGATAATTCGGCCGACTTCCGGCGGATTTCAGCCCTCCACAATCCGGTTGAGCCAGAACGGAGCGACGCGTCAGCCCCGCCCGGTCCAAGGGACGCGACTCATGAGGTGGTGCCGTGATTCAGGCGAAGAAAGGGAGCCAAACAGCTATTCCGCTCCCAACGACAGGAATACTTTAGTTCTTTTGCAAGCGTTTCAGTCCTTTTCAATCCTCCCCCCTTGGCTTAGAATAGCTGCCACGAGTGCGGATTGGGTTTAGGGAGTCAGTAATCCAGCTGTGCGCCTGTCGTATTTTCTTCTGCGTTGCGGATCGCTGCCCTTCCATCTCTGCGCAGTCTTGGACACACACTCTCGGCTGGTTACCTAGGTCACTTGGCGGAGAGTACTTTCTCTTTCTAACATGCAGACACCAAGAGAAATCAGCGAGAACCGCGCCATGCATGGGATCGCCGTAGCGCTCCTGACCGAAGACCGCGAACACTTATCGGAGCTGCAGCGCAGGGTGGAGTCTACCAGTCTGGCGCGGGCCGTATTTAGCAACGTCGGCTTTCCCACCGGACCGACGGACCCCGTCCTCCGCCAGATTCAGGATTTACGCGTCGAGGTCGTGGTCGTAGATATCTCCGCGGAGAACCCTCAACCCGCCATCCGCGCGATCGAACTTCTGCAAGCCAATACCCTGCAGCTGGCAATTTTTGCGAACGGCAGCATGAAGCAGCCCACAACGATAGTGGCCAGCATGCGCGCTGGGGCGGGCGAATACCTGGACGACAGCGCCGGCGCCGAGGCCCTTCTCGAAGCTCTAACGCGTTTCAGTTCTAATCGCACCCGCACGCGCGGCGGCGCGGGTCGGGCCCGCATCTTCACATTTCTGAGTGCCAAGGGCGGTGCAGGCGCCACCACGGCTGCGGTCAATACCGCAGTCGCGCTACAACAGGCTTACGGGGATGTGGTTCTGGTGGATTTTGCGCCCGTCGGTAATGCCCAACTTCATCTCAATTTGCGCCCCAGCTTTGGAGTGCCGGACGCTTTGGAAAATCTGCATCGCCTCGACGCTTCCCTGCTCGAGGGGCTCATGACCACTGCCAAAGACGGCTTGCATCTTCTCGCCGGCCCACAGCAGCCTTATCCTTCCGTCCCCACTCCAGCGGAATTGGCCCGCCTCTTTGACCTGCTGGCGAATCACTATCGCTACGTCGTGGTCGATGCGTCGAGCCGCCTCGATTCCACCACGCGCTTGCTCTCTGATCTTTCGAATGCGGTCCTGATGATCGCGCAAACGGATGTCGTGTCTCTGTGGAGTGCGGGCCGGATCCACGCTTTCCTTGAGGAAGGAGCGGGCCGCAACCGGCTGCGCATCGTTCTCAATCGCCACAAAAAAATTCCGGGCTTTACCGACGAAGACGTCGAACATTCCACTCGTTGCAAGGTGCTGTGGAAGATTCCCAACGCGTATCAGGCCATCTCACCCGCCATTGATCACGGCACTCCGGTGGTGTTGCAGGAAAGTCAGGAGGTCAGCCGCTCCTTCCGCGCCCTGGCCGCGGCTTTGGCCGATGCCTCTCCCACTGCAGAAGGCGGGCTGGATCTGGTTTACGCCCAGGAAAAAACGGACAGCAATAAAAAGAAATCTCCCGGGCGGCTCCTAATCTCACCTGCTCGCGCCGGCCAGTAGCCAAATGCCGGTACCGAGTCGCGAGTACCGATTATCCTAATCAAAACATCTGCTAAGAGCAGCCGCCTGCGTGCCCTCTGAAATAATCCGACTCCTCAACGGTTTTACTCGGTACTCGGAGCCCGGTACTCGGTACTAGTTTCTTGCGGAGGGCACCGGCGAGGCTTCCGCTGGAAACATCTTGAATACGACGTCGTGCGAATGAGCCGTAATTTTCTTTTGCGCATCGTTGGTATTGTCCGTGAGCGTTCCCTTTAAAACGTAATAGGCCTCGTCTCCGGGATTCTTGCCTTCGCCGCGTTCCACGGTGCCCTTGAACTCGAACCACACCGCGTGCACGGTTTCGGTGGTAAAGATCAGCGACGTACCCTCCAGCTTGGCGCTGCGGAAGTATTGATCGAGAAACGCGCCCTTGTCGCTTTCTCCTTCGCCGTAGCGGGAAACAAATCCCGTAACCCGCCCTTCATCTTCCACCGTGATTTGAACGAACTCTCCGTCCTTGAGAAAGCTGTACATGCCTGAATATTCGTGGCCCTTTGAGGCTTGCTGCGCGGGAGTTGTTTGGGCCTTTTCCGGAGAGGCTGGTTTGGCGTCCTGCGCCGCCGACGAGGCCGCTGCGATCGCGCAGAAAACTAAGGCCGCGAAAACGGCGCGAGTATGGGTCATTGAGAGATCTCCTACTTGCATCCATCGTACTACCCCGGCCCGGAATGCTGGCCCCGTGCCCTTCCCACTGTTCCGATTTCCGAGCGAGTTTCCCCCGTCGAACCCTGATTCATCTAAGATAGAACGATGTGCCCAACGCCGGGACCAGTGCTGGAAGAGGTGGAATCGCCGGCTCCAGAGTTGCGCCTGTTGATCACCACCGAACCCTGGCCTCGCGTTTTTGTCGGGAATATCCTCGGCCTGTTTGAGCGCAAGTCGCCTTCCCTCGATCTGGAGTCTGCCCCCGCAGATTTCTGGCCAGATGTTTTCGTCGAGCGACGTCTTCCGTGGGGTCGATTCTTCCAGTCGGGCGGATACCACATTCTCGCGCTGATTTTGATCTGGGCAGGCGCGCGATTTCTGGCGCTCCAACCCCATGCACCGCTGCAACCGACGTTCACCCATGCCGACGTCATCTACTACACGCCGTCGGAGTATCTGCCTCCGCTGGACACGCGCCAGCCCACATCGGAACATGCGCAGAAGGCTGATCCGGAATTGTCTGCACAGCCCATCATCTCCGTGCCGCCGGAGGCCAACAACCGTTCGCAGACCATCGTCACGGCTCCCAACATCCGCTTGTTGCATGACGTGCCCTTGCCCAACACCGTGGCGTGGTCGAACACGCCACGGATGCCGATCGCGCCGGCTCCGCTGGTGCCAGCATCGGAGATTTCACGGCTTGCGCCGGAGATGGAGCGGTCGGTGATCGCCCCACCGCCGACTTTTCAAGACAACAAGTCACAAAAAACTTTGCAAGCTCCCGAGGCTTCAGTCATCGCACCTCCGCCCGCGCTGGAGGCCGCTTCCCGGCTCCGCGCCGGACAACTGAATATCGGCCACAGCACCGTGATCGCGCCGGCGCCGCAGCTCGCGGTGGACGAACAGCACACGGTGCCCGGACGCTCGGCAGCTCTGCGGGGACAGTCTGCGCAAGTCATCGCGCCGCCACCCTCGGTGGGTGTGGCTGGAGGATCGCGCTCCAGCGGCGGCATGATCGCGCTCAGCGTGCGTCCGGCTGTGGGCGCGCCACCTGCACCTGTGGCAGGCAATCGCCGCGGCAGTTTCGCTGCGACCCCGGAGGGTCATCACGGAGCATCTGGCGCGGCGGGGACTTTAGCCGGCAACACCGGCGCGGAGAATGGAAACGGAGCCGGCAATACAACCGCCGGTAAGCTGCCCACGGGTCTTTACGTGGGCAAGACTTCGAATGCCACATCTGCCGTAGCTGGTGAGCCTTCGCCGACTCGATCGAGCGGCAATCTGGTCAATCCGAATCTGATTGCCAATGCGCGCCCACCGCGAATTTCGCGCACTGCCTCCGACGGCGATCCCAAAATCTCTGAAGCTGAACGTGCCGTTTTTGGCGGACGCAAGGTGTATTCCCTCAGCCTCAACATGCCGAACTTGAACTCGGGCGGAGGCAGCTGGATCATCCACTTCGCGGCGCTGAAGGCCGATTCAACACCGGCCAATCCCTCTGGCGAGACGTCCGACATCTCATCGCCGGTGGCCACGCGGAAGGTCGACCCGGCTTACCCACTGGAACTAATGAAACAAAATGTTTCCGGCACCGTCATCCTTCACGCCGTGATCTTCGCCGATGGCACGGTAGGTACGGTGCGCGTGCTGCGCAGCATTGATGATCGCCTGGACCAGTTCGCCAGCGACGCAATTGCCAAGTGGCAATTTCAACCTGCCATGAAAAATGGCTCTCCCGTTGCTGTCGAAGCCACCTTCTGGATTCCTTTCCGGCCGGCAAAGATGAAATCGGATTTCTAAGGGCAGCGCTATGGGGCTGGCGCCGGTTCGATCGGGATCAAAAGAAAAAGATCAGAGGTCGCCAGCAAAATCCTTGTTTTGAATGAGTTCCTGACTGCCGATCGGAATGGAGGCTGGCAAAATATTGAACAACAATGACTTGCCCCTAAAATATTGAGGATAGAGGAGTTAACCGGACGGCGGGATGGTGGGTTGCCACGGCATTAGGTCAATCCTAGTTCGTTATCGGGTTGAGTAAATTCAATTCGTTAGCCCTCGACCATGATGGGCTGATTTTTGATCGAGGGCAAGGTTGGATGTCACAGCCGAGTTGTGGATCCCGCGTGAGACAGCAGTGCGTTCGGCGACCCCATCCCTTCGGAAAGAACGCTGAAAGGACGGGCCGCGTCTTTACAACCCCTGCAAGAGTCAATGAGTGTAATTGAGATATTTCGCCAGCCACCGTTCGCCAACCATCGTCAAGGCAACCGGTTCTTACGAGTCTCTACTCAAGTTTACTTGTGCGGGTCACGAGTGCCTGCGCCATCGTTCGCTAAATAGTCAGCCCATGCCGACGGCGCGAGTTCGTCGAATCTGCAACTGCGAAAAAGGCGGTTGAGACAGCGGAGGTGAATATCAAATGCCCGTTTCACGGGTGCCCCGGCGGACTGCACAACGCAAGTTGCGAGCGCTTTTTCGGGAAACTTAAAGCCGCCGTGACTAACCCACACCTGGTAGTCCTGACTGCTGCACGGGCCGTACTCAAAGCTCGCCGCGTCTCTCCGAGTCACGACCTCATATCCGCGGGGAACCAGTTGCCGATACGCATTGTAGTCAACACGTTCCATCCTATATTCCCCGACGCCCGTGTGGCTTCTATCCAGCTTTCCGTTTCGTACGTCAAACTGCGCATAAACAACCCACGAACGGACCCCGATGTAAGGAAGAGTCGTATAAAAAAATCTTGCCTTTCTGTCTAGTAACGGAATCCGTGGTAGCCGAGTCATGATCCGAAGTAGAAACGTGCAATTCTGTGGGTTGCACGTGGACCACGGCCTTTCGTAGCTCACGCTCCCGTCCGGGCCTACCATCAGGTCACCGACATCAGGGAACCATGGTTGCAAATTCCGCTGAATTGCCGTGCCCCCGTTGCGAATCATAATGTCCCGAACTTCAGCAAAGCCGGCGGTTGAGAAGTCGAGGGATCTCAAGTCAGCAAACAGCGACTCGGCGCACCGACGCTGATAGACGGAGTCGACATACAAGAAGAGCCAGCTACCAACAATCGATAGGAGGACCAGTTGAGCCACCCAGCGTAAGGTGGCTCGGAATCGACGGCGAGTGTCAGTCCTCTTTGAGGGGATGTCGGTCACTTCAAATAGTCTAGACGCACCGCCCCTCTCCTCAGAACCGCGCCATCGGGTCCATTTCACCAGAGGAGTCGTGGGAGACTATTCAAAGCGGCTACTCGCAGGCCGCCGAAACGCGCCCATGAAATCGTCCAATTCCTGGAGAGAAAACGGCTTTTTCAGAACCGGCGATGCAGTGATAAACGCGAACTTTTGTTTGGGATTCTTCTGGCGCAGGGCTTCAATAAATTTGGCACCGCCGGCGTTAGAACTGCGGAGGAATTTCAGAGCGATGAGAACAACGTCATGGGGTCCGTTATCGCAGTAAATGCGGAATCCTTCATTGCAGTTTAGCGCCAGCCCAACCTTATAACCGAGTTTGTTGAGCATAATGCCAGTCGCTTTCAATACCGCATCTTCCGCTTCGACCACCAGAACCTTCATCGATTCCTCCCTTGTTTCATCCTCGAATCTTAGGCAGAAAATAAAGATGATGAAAGAGATCACTCTGGTGCTGGCTGGCGCACACCCCTTTTACGTGAACTGCCTCGCGACGCCTAAAACCCCCCGCTCAAACAGTCAATGGG